>NZ_JAGDDZ010000005.1:0-380045 GCF_049132005.1 Aurantimonas sp. NFXS3 | reverse complement strand
CGATCCCATTCCGAACTCGGCCGTGAAACGCCCCAGCGCCCATGATACTTCGTCTCAAGACGCGGGAAAGTCGGTCGCCGCCAGGTCTGCAAATCGCAAGTTGTCCGATAAAATCTTCTTCACACCACACCACGCAAAGCCCCTCGCGCTCCACAGCCGAGGGGCTTTTTGCGTTCAGGGGCTCCGAGAGTGGCGAAGGCGGTGACGACGATGATGGAAACGCATGAGATCGCAGCCGAGGGCGTTCGCGCCGTGATCCGCGACGCCGGGGCCGAACTGGTCAGCCTGCGTGACGCGGCAGGGGAGGAACTCCTCTGGCAGGGCGGCCCCGAATGGCCGCGGCAGGCGCCGGTCCTGTTCCCCATCGTCGGCAAGCTCGCGGGCGATGTCCTGCGCGACGGTGGCAAGACGTACACAGTCGGGCAGCATGGCTTCGCCCGGGATTGCCGCTTCAACTGGATCGAGCAATCGTCTCGGCGGTGCGTGCTCCGCCTCGCCGACGACGCGGTGACCCGACGCGTCTATCCCTATCCCTTCGTGCTGGAGCTCATCTACGAGGTGACCGGGGCGACCCTGACCGTAAGGACCCGGGTGAGCAATCCCGGTGAGGAGCCGCTGCCCTGCGGCGTCGGCGCGCATCCGGGGTTTCGCTGGCCACTGGTCGACGGCGTGGCCAAGACGGACCATGCAATTCACTTCGACCGCCAGGAGACGGGCGTCGCCCTGTCGGTCAGCGATGCGCTGCTCGGCGCCGAAAAGCCGCTGCCTTTCGATTGCCGGACGCTGCCCTTGTCGGAGGCGCTGTTTGCGCGGGACGCGCTGGTGATGCCGGATGTCGCCAGCCGCAGCGTGACCTACGCCGCGCAGGCGCCGGACGGGGAGATTGTCCGTTCGATCACCATCGGTTGGGAGGGCTACAAGGATCTCGGCATCTGGTCGCGATCCGGCGGTGCGCCGTTCGTGTGCATCGAGCCCTGGTTCTCGATGGCGAGCCCGATCGGCTGGGATGGTGCCTTCATCGACAAGCCGGGGATCCTGGTCCTGCCGCCCGGCGCCAGCCGCGACTTCACTTGGCGCGTAGGCGTCGATGCGTGACATTCTGCGGTTTCGGAGATAGCCCGGACCCGTGAACCGATCCGGCATCGCGTGAGGACAGGCGGCTTCCCGCGCGGCAACACGTATGGACTTTCGATGCCGTGTGGTATGCGATCGGGTGGGAACCGCGAAGAGGAGCATCATCCGCCGATGGCATTGTCACGCGATTCCGCCAGCCGCGTCGATCGGATCTGCCTCGCCATTCGGCGGGCGATCATCGAACGCGCTCTGGCGCCGGGCGACAAGCTGCCCGAGGACGCGCTCGGCGAACGCTTCGGCGTCAGTCGTACCATCGCGCGGCAGGCGCTGGGCCAATTGGCCGGCGAAGGACTGGTCGATCTCCGCCGCAACCGGATCGCGGTGGTGGCGACTCCCACCTTCGAGGAGGCGCGGGACACTTTCGACATCCGCGTCGAACTGGAGCGGCTGGTGGTCCGGCATCTGGCCGGCGCGCTCAGCCCGGAGCAGATCGCCGAGCTCAACGCCCATATTGCGGCGCAGGACAAGGCCGCCGGTGGTCCCGAAGCGGCGTCGATCCGGCTCGCGACGGATTTCCACGTGCTGCTGGCCCGGATGACCGGCAAGCCGATCCTCATCCGCTATGTCAGCGAGGTGGCCTATCGCAGCGGCCTGTCGCTCTCGGCCTATGGCCGCCCGCATTCGCCCGAATGCGCCGTCAACGAGCATCGCTCGCTGGTGGAGGCGCTGGCCAAGGGCGATCGCGACGCGGCCATGCGGCTGATGGCCGGGCATCTGGAAGCCGTGGCCGATCGGGCGTTCCTGCCCGATGCCGACCGGGGCACGAAGAACCTCGTCGATATTCTGGCGCCCTACGTCGAGGACTGACGCGGCGCGACTGCGTCAGCCGGTCGGCGTTCGAACGCAGATGCTGGCGCGGCGGGCCTGATGGCGAGCCCGGTTGGAGAGGTCGTGCGATCTCGTGCAGGCCGCGCTCACTCGTTTTCTGTCCCCGAGGGCCACCGGCGCGGAGCAGATTGGCTTCGAAGTGGCGACCCGCCGCCTCAAGGCTCCCGGCAGCCGGAGCGCCAACATTGAGCGCGGGTTCGCCCGTCGCCGGACCTCCCTGTGAGCAGGCCCCGGACGCTTCCCTGTCGCCATCGCGACGTTCGAGCCCGGACCGCATCCTGGAGGTGCTTTCGCCGATCATTCCCAGAATCTGGAGAAAATCGCCCTGCGGGATTGCGCGCCGGGATAATTCGCATACACTTTGTGCTCTAAAGTGCATGCGAAAAATATAGGCACCTGCATGCCGACGGTAGAAGCAGGTGCTGCGGGACGTCACGCCATCCAGTTCGATCTCCAGGCCGGCCGCGTGCCGGTGTGCTCCACCAACGAGACAGGGAAGACTTGCATGATCCGGACCCACATGATCGCCGCCGCCACCACCGCGCTCCTTCTGGTCGCCGGTCCCTCGCTCGCCGAAACGCTGACCGCGGGCGCCAATATCGGCAACGTGCCCTGGGAGTTCCAGGACGAGAATTCCGAGATCGTCGGCTTCGAGGTCGATCTGCTCAAGGAGGTCGCCGACCGCCTTGGCTATGACGAGGTCGACATCCAGAACGTGCCGTTCAATGGCCTGTTCTCCGCCGTCCAGTCCGGCCGCATCGACGTGGCGATCTCCTCGATCACCATCACTGACGAGCGGCTCCAGTCGGTGTCCTTCGCGCAGCCCTATTACGACAGCGACCAGTCGCTCTCGACCCGCGCCGATTCCGGCATCGCCGGCAGCGGCGACTTGAAGGGCAAGACCGTCGGCGTCGATACGGGTTCGACCGGCGACATCTATTCGACCGAGCGCGAGAGCGAGTGGGGTCTGGCCGGCATCAGCCGCTACGAAGGCCTGAGCCCGGCCATGCTCGATCTCGCGGCGGGGCGCATCGACGCCTATGTCTCCGACATTCCGGCGGTCGCCTACTATCTCAAGGACAAGCCCGAGATGAAGGTCGTCGAGCGGCTGGCCACGGGCGAGCAATATTCGATGATGTTCGCCAAGGACAGCGAGCTGGCCGGCAAGGCCAACGAGGTGCTGACGACCCTCAAGGACGAAGGCTACATCGCCGATCTGCACGAGAAATGGTTCGGCATGCAGCCGGAAGCCACGACGAGCACGGTGGAAGTGCGCGAGATGCCGAAGCCGAAGTCGTAATTTGACCGAAGGGCCGGGCGCTTTGCGTCCGGCCCCGACGCCTCTCCCGGAACAGTCGGCGGCTTGATGGATATCGTCCACACCTTCTTCAATATCGACGTTCTCCTGCGCTATTACCCGCTGCTCCTGGAAGGCTTGTGGCGGACGATTGCGCTGGGAGCCCTGTCCATCGTGCTCGGCCTGGTCGGCGGCCTCGCTCTGGCGATGATGCGGATCTACGGGCACCCGATCCTGAAATTCCTGGTCGTTGCCTATGTCGACGTGTTCCGGGCGCTGCCTGTGCTGGTCTGGCTGGTCATCGTCTATTACGCGCTGCCCTTCGTCGGCATCCGGCTTTCGGCCTTCGCCTCGGCGACGACGGCGCTGACGATGATCTCCAGCGCCTATACGGCGGAAATCTACCGCGCCGGCATCGAGGCGATCCCGCGGGGCCAGTTCGAGGCGGCCCAGTCGATCGGGCTCAGCCAGTGGTTCCTGATGCGCGACGTGGTGCTGCCGCAGGCGATCCGCATCGTCATTCCGCCGCTGACGAACAATTCGATCAACGTCATGAAGGACACTGCGCTCGCCTCCGTGGTGGCGCTGCCGGACCTTCTGAAGCAGGCGACGCAGGCACAGGCGCTGGCGGCCAATCCGACGCCGCTGATCGGCGCGGCGATCCTCTATCTCCTGCTGCTGTTGCCGCTGGTGCGTCTCGTCGCCGTCTTCGAGGCGCGCCATGCCAAGAAGGGAGCCCGCTGATGGAGGCGACCCGGCCGATCATCGAGATGCGTGGCGTCGGCAAGCGCTTCGGCAAGTTCGAGGCGTTGAAGGACATTGACCTCGAGGTCGCCGCCGGCGAGGTCGTGGTGCTGCTCGGGCCCTCGGGCTCCGGCAAGTCGACGCTGATCCGCTGCATCAATCTTCTCGAGCAATGTGATGCCGGCGACGTCGTTGTCGACGGCACGCGGGTCGAGGCCGGCCGCAGGCTGCAGAGCGTGCGCCAGGAAGTCGCCATGGTCTTCCAGGCCTTCAATTTGTTTCCCAACCATACCGTCCTCGACAATGTCGCGCTCGGTCCGGTGCGGGTGCGCGGTCTCAGCTGGCAGGAGAGCCGCGCCCGCGCCCGACGCCTGCTCGAACGGGTCGGCATTGCCGAACAGGCGGAGAAATATCCGGTGCAGCTTTCCGGCGGCCAGCAGCAGCGCGTCGGCATTGCTAGGGCGCTGGCCATGGAGCCGCGCATCCTGCTCTTCGACGAACCGACCTCGGCGCTCGACCCGGAAATGGTCGGCGAGGTGCTCGACGTCATCAAGGGACTGGCGGGCGAGGGGGTGACCATGATGCTGGTGACCCACGAGATGGGCTTTGCCAGGCAGGTGGCCGATCGCATCGTCTTCATGGAAGCCGGCGAGATCAAGGAGATCTCGACGCCTGAAACCTTCTTCACGGCGACCCGGAACGAGCGCGCCCGCGCCTTCCTCGACGCCGTCCTCAACCACTGACGCGCGGGCAATCCCGCACATTCTGGCAGAGACCGAAAGGCACATCCGATGGCACTCGACATGGACTTCGTCCGCCGGCAGTTTCCGGCGCTTTCCGGCGACTGGGTCTTCATGGACAATGCTGGCGGCAGCCAGGTGCTGTCGCGGGTTGCCGACCGGATCTCCGACTACCTCCTGACGTCCAACGTCCAGACCGGGGCGACCTACGCGCCGAGCCAGCGCTCGACGGAACGGGTGCGCGAGGCGCGCAACGCCTTCGCCCGCTATCTGAACGCCGCCGATGCCGGCGAGATCGTCATGGGCGCCTCGACCACCATGCTGATCCGGGTGCTGTCGGAGGCGATGAGTGGCAGCCTGTCCGCCGGCGACGAGATCATCGTGACCAACACCGATCACGAGGCCAATATCGGCCCGTGGCTGAAGCACGATGCCCGCGGCATCGTCATCAGGTTCTGGAACTGCAATCCGGAAACGCTGGAGCTCGATCTCGACGACCTGAAGGCCTTGATGAGCGAGCGCACGAAGCTCGTCTGCGTCACCCATGCCTCGAACATCTTCGGCACCATCAACCCGATCGCCGAGATCTCGGAGATCGCCCATGCGGGCGGCGCGCAGGTCTGCGTCGACGGCGTCGCCTATGCGCCGCACCGCGCCGTGGACGTCCAGGCGCTCGGCGCCGACTACTACATCTTCAGCGCCTACAAGGTCTTCGGCCCGCATGTCGGGGTGATGTGGGGCCGGCGGGACCGGCTCCTCGAGCTCGACAACATCTATCATTTCTTCTTCGGGAAGGACGCCGTGCCGCACAAGCTGGAGCCGGGCAACATCAATTACGAGCTCGCCCATGGCTCGGTCGGCGCCATCGACTATGTCGAGGAACTGGGTGTCATGGCTGGCGCCACGGCGGGCCGCGCGGCGATCGAGGCCGGTTTCCGCGACATTGCCGAACAGGAGCGGGCGATCACCGCGCGGCTTCTCGACTTCCTCGGCAGCCGCAACTCGATCCGCATCGTCGGTCGCAATTCGAGCGCCGTCGAGGACCGGGTGGCGACGATCAGCTTCATTGCCGGCGATCGGGATTCCAAGGCGATCGTCGATCAGGTCGATCCGCACATGATCGGCATCCGGCACGGGGATTTCTACGCCAAGCGCCTGATCCAGGATCTCGGCCTTGCGCCGCAGAACGGCGTCGTGCGGGTATCGATGGTCCACTACAACACGCTGGACGAGGTCGACCGGCTGATCGCCGCGCTCGAACCGGCGCTCTAGCCGCGCTTGTCCTATCCCGCTGCCCGGCCGAGATCGCACTGGGTAGCCCTTCCTTCGTTTCATCGATCCGGACCGCCCATGCCCTACGACCTCGTCATCCAGAACGGCACGATCGCCACCGCGTCCGACGTGTTCCAGGCGGATATCGGCATCCGCGACGGCGTGATCGTGCAGATCGGCCGCGACCTCGGTGAGGCGGTCGAGACCATCGACGCCACCGGGCGCTATGTCCTGCCGGGCGGGATCGACAGCCATGTACATATCGCCCAGCCGTCGGGCGAGGGGATCGTCATGGCCGACGATTTCGAGAGCGGCACCCGCTCGGCTTTGTTCGGCGGCAACACCACCATCCTGCCGTTCTGCCTGCAGGAGAAGGGCCGGCCGCTGCGCGAGGCGCTGAAGGCCTATCACGCGCTGGCCGACGGCAATTGCTACACCGATGTCAGCTTCCATCTGATCGTCTCGGACCCGTCTGACGCGGTGCTCGGCCAGGAACTGCCGGCGCTGGTGGAGGACGGCTACACTTCCTTCAAGGTGTTCATGACCTACGAGGATCTGCGGCTCAGCGACGGCCAGATCCTCGACACGATGGATGTGGCCCGCCGCACCGGCGCCCTCGTCATGGTCCATTGCGAGAACGAGGACGCGATCCGCTATCTCATCGGCCGCCACGAGGCCGAGGGCGATGTCGCGCCGCGCGCCCATGCGTCGACCCGGCCGATGGCGGTGGAGCGCGAGGCGACCCATCGCGCCGTGTCGCTGGCCGAGGTCGCCGACGTGCCGCTGGTGATCGTCCATGTGTCGAACCGGGAGTCCATGGAAGAGATCGAGCGGGCGCGCCGCCGCGGCCGCAAGGTGATCGGCGAGACCTGCCCGCAATATCTGATGCTGACCGCCGACGATCTGGACGGGATGGACTGGGAAGGCGCCAAGTTCGTCTGCTCGCCGCCGCCGCGGGACGCGGAGAGCCAGGAGGCCTGCTGGGACGGGCTCGAACGCGGCGTCTTCGACCTGTTCTCATCCGACCATTGCCCGTTCCGCTACGACGACCCGGCCGGGAAGCGCAATCCGAAGGGCATGACCAGCTTCCGGCACATTCCGAACGGCATTCCGGGCGTCGAATTGCGGCTGCCCATCCTGTTCTCGGAAGGGGTGAACAAGGGCCGGATCGACCTGCCGCGCTTCGTGGCGCTGACGGCGACCAACCAGGCCAAGACCTATGGCCTCTATCCCCGCAAGGGTACGATCGCCATCGGCGCCGATGCGGATATCGCGATCTGGGATCCGGCGATGACCCGCACGGTCCGGCACGCCGAGATGCACGACGGCGCCGACTACACGCCCTATGAGGGGCTGGAGCTCACCGGCTGGCCGACGATCGTGGTTCTGGGGGGCAAGCTGATGGTGTCCGACGGGGCCCTCGTCGGCCGCAAGGGCGACGGCCAGTACCGCAGCCGCGACCGCTCCTATCTGGCGACACGGCGGGATCGTCCCGCGGCGCTCTGAGCCGCGGACCGGGATGGCCGCTCACGGGAGCGCTTAGCCTCGATGACGCATGCCGCCATCCACATCGACCACCGTTCCGGACAGATAGGCGGCCGCCGGCGAGGCGAGCATGGCGACGATGCGGGCGACTTCTTCCGGTTCCGACAGGCGGCCGAAGGGACGGTTAGAGATCATCTCGCGCCAGCGCTCGGGATCGCCCAGCGCGCTCTCGGCACGGCCGCGGGCGACGGTGACGATGCGCTCGGTTCGCGTGGCGGTCGGATTGACGCCGAAGACGCGGACGTTCCAGTCGGGGCTCTTGGCGCCGACCGCCTCGGTGAAGGCGATGAGCGCGGCATTGGCTGTCGAGCCGCAGACATAGTCGAAGCGCGGAGACCGGCCGAGATCGCCGATGATGTTGACGATGGTGCCGCTCTCGCGCGCCTTCATCCGCTCCAGATAGAGCCGCGTCAGGTCGATATAGCCGAACACCTTGAGCTGCCAGGATTCCTGCCAGGTCTCGATCGGCAGGGCGAAGAGGTCGCCGCCGGGAATGGCGCCGGCGCAATTGACCAGGATGTCGACGTCGCCGGCTTCCGCGACCAGAGCCGCCCGGGCGCCGGCCTCGGCGAGGTCGCTGACGATCGCGGTGACCGCCGTGCCGTGGGGCGCCAGCCGCGCTTTCGCATCGGCCAGGCGATCGGCATCGCGACCGACGATCGTCACGGCGGCGCCTTCCGCGGCGACGAGATCGGCGATGGCGAAGCCGATGCCCTTTGTGCCGCCGGTGATCAGCACATGCTTGCCGGACAGATGCAGGTCCATCAGCCGGCACCTGCGCCAAAGGGCTCGGCCGCGGCGTACCAGTCGGCGATCTCGGAGCCGCTGGTGAACAGCACGTCGTCGCTGGCCTTCAGCAGCTCCACCATGTCGCGCAGTTCCTGCAGGCGATGCGGCACGCCCATCAGATGCGGATGCAGGCCGATGGCGAGAACGCGCGGATTGGTGTCGATCTCGCGGCGGAAGAGGGCAAGCGTGCGCTGCAGCCGGTTCAGCATCTCGCCGGTCGCGTGCTTCTCGATGGCGTAGACGATGGAATCGTTGATCTCGAGATTGTAGGGCATCGCGATCAGCGGCCCGTCCGGCGTGGCGATCCAGGACGGAAGGTCGTCCACCACCCAGTCGAAGACGTGATCGACGCCGGCGCGGCGCAGGATGTCCGGGGTCTCCAGGCTCTCGCGCAGGCCTGGGCTGAGCCAGCCGCGCGCCGGCGTGCCGGTGAATTGCTCGATCAGCCGCAGGGTCTCGATGACCAGCGCCTCCTCGCTGGCGCCGGCATGGTTCAGCGCGCGCTGGTGCAGGCCGTGGCCGACGAACTCCCAGCCGGCGTCGCGCATGGCGCGGGCCGCCTGCGGATAGGCGGCGATGACGCCGGCATTGATCGAGGTGGAAGCCGGCAGGCCGAGATCGGCGAACAGTTTCAGGATGCGCGGCAGGCCGGCGCGCATGCCGTAATCGGCCCAGCTGAAGTTCGGCACATCCGGCACCGTCTCCTTGCCGTGCGGCGGGGTGATGATGGTGCGCGGCATCGGCTGGTCGAACTGCCAGTTTTCGACATTGACCACCAGATTGACGAGGATCTTCCGGCCCTGCATCGGCGGCAGGGACGGTCGCTCGGACGACATGCGGTAGGGGATGCGGGGATTGCTCATGCGGCCTGCGTCTCTGCCTGTCTGTGGGCGCTGCGCATCTCGGCCATGATCTCGGCCTTGTAGCGCGTGAAGTCGGGGGTGATCAGGTCGTCGATGGAGCGCGGACGCGCGAGTTCGATCGGGATCTCGCGGCCGATCCGCGCCGGCCGCGCGGTCATCACGCAGACCCGGTCGGCGAGCAGGATTGCCTCGTCGATGTCGTGGGTGACGAAGACGACGGTGGTGTTCAGCTTCTCCCAGACCTTCAGCAGCAATTCCTGCATGGCCAGCCGCGTCTGGGCGTCGAGCGCGCCGAAGGGTTCGTCCATCAGGAGGGCGCGCGGCCGCATGACCAGCACCCGGGCAATGCCGACGCGCTGGCGCATGCCGCCGGAGAGCTGCGAGGGATAGGCCTTGGCGAAATCCTGCAGGCCGACGATCTCCAGAAGCTCGCGGGCGCGCTCCTCGTAGTCGGCGCGGGCCACGCCCTGCATCTTGGGGCCGAAGACGACGTTCTCCCAGACCGTCAGCCACGGAAACAGCGCCGCTTCCTGGAAGACGACGCCGCGATCGGGGCCGGGCCGGCCGATGGTGCTGCCATCGATCAGCGCGCTGCCCTCGCTGTTGTTCTCGAAGCCCGCGAGGATGTTGAGGAGGGTGGACTTGCCGCAGCCCGAGGGGCCGAGCAGGGCGACGAACTCGCCCTCGGCGATATCCAGATCGACGCAGTCCAGTGCCCGGATCGGGGTGGCCGCATGATAGACCTTGGCGACCTGGCGAAGCTTGATTTCGGCCATCGGGAATTCCTTCTCAGCGGGTCTGCGCGAGGCGCCAGGACAGGGCCCAGCGTTCGGCGAGGAGGATGAGCTGGTCGCTCAGGAGGCCCATGACGCCGATCGACACCATGTCGGCGATGACCACGTCCATGCGGCCGACATAATAGGCGTCCCACAGGACGTAGCCGAGACCGGACTTCACCGCGATCATCTCGGAGACGATGACGGCGGTCCAGCCAATGCCGAGGCCGATCCGTAGGCCGGTGAAGATCGAGGGCAGGGCGGCGGGCAGGACGACGCGCCGCAGGATGTCGAAGCGGTTGGCGCCCATCATCAGCGCGGCGCGGATCAGATTGCGCTCGACATGGCGGGCCCCCTGGGTGGTGTTGATGACGATCGGATAGAAGGCGCCGAGGGCGATCAGGAAGATGGCGCTGAAGCCGCTGATGCCGAAGACGGCGACGGAGAAGGGCAGCCAGGCGGTGATCGGCACCGGGCGCATGATCTGGACCGTCGGGTCGAGAATCTGGGCGCCGAGGCGGCTCCAGCCGATCAGGATACCGGCGGGCACGCCGACGGCGATGGCCACGAAGAAGCCCTGGGCGACGCGCTGCGTGGAGAAGACGACATTGGCGAACCACGTGCCGCTATAGGGATTCAGCCCCATGCCGGCCTCGCCGAAGGCCCAGACCCACCAGGCCGAGACGACCCGGTCGGGGGTCGGTAGGACACCGCCGAAGAGCGAGCCGTCGGTGCCGGCGAACTGCCAGATGGCAATGATCGCGACCGGCAGCAGCAGACCGAGCAGCAACTGGCCGACACTGCTGGCGAGAATGAGCTGGGGCAACGTGCTGCCCAGCGTTCGCGCGCCCGGGGCGGCGAGTCCGGCACCGTCCGGAACGGGCTGCTTGACGGAGGTATCGGACATGGCGGTCTCCTGGCTGCGGGACGGGTGCCTCGCCCCGCGTCGGATCGCGGGGCGAGGCGGCAAGGATTACTGACCCTTGGCGGCTTCGACGATGGACGGATCCCAGTGATCGGCGATCTGGTCCGAGACGTCCTGCTGGATCACGCCGAGTTCGGCGAAGGCCTTGGCCTGGCGCTCGATCTGCTCCTGGTCGACCACCGAGCCGAGGGTGATCGGCTTGGCAGCTTCCGCCGCCACGTCCGGTGCGAGACCGGTGAGGTCGGCATAGGCCGCGGCAAAGGCTGCCGGGTCGGCGGCGAGCTTTTCCTGCGAGCTCAGATAGGCCCAGACGAAGCGCTCGACGGCGCCGCGCTTTTCCTCCAGCGCATCCTTCGTCGCCATCAGCATGCCGAGTTCGGCCCCGACGGCTTCCGATGCGCTGTATTCGAGGTTCTTGGCGAAGTAGCCGTAATCCTCGATCACCGGCACGGATTCGAAGGGCTCCCATGTGACGATGGCATCGACTTCGCCGCGCTTGAGCGCCTGGTCGAAATTGGCGCCGCCACCCTGGATGTTGACCGCGGTGAAGCTGTCATAGGGGATGTTCTTCTCGGTGACCGTCGCGGCGAACTGGAACCAGACAGCCGAGCCCGGCGCGATGCCGACCTTCTTGCCCTTCAGGTCTTCCCAGGAGTTCAGTTCGACGCCCTTGCGGCCGATGACGTATTTCTTGGAGGAGCCGACGCCCATCAGGCCGACGACGTTCTTGGAGCCCTGCGACAGCGAGATCGCGAGGTCGGCGGGGCCGACGGTGGCCATGTCGAGGGAGCCGGACAGAAGCGCCGTCCGGGCGTCGGCGTAGCGCGCGAATTCGACGGTCTTCAGGGTCACGCCGAGCTTTTCGAGCTCGTCCGAGATCAGGGTGATCGGCGCCAGATGCCCGACCTTCTGATAGCCGACCGTCAGCTCCACCGGATCGGTGAGAGCCTCGGGAGCCGGTCCGAGCGCGAAGGCCCGGAGCGGCACGAGGCCGACCGCGAGGCTGGCCGCCACTGCGAGGGAGTGGCGTATAATGCTGCGTCTGTTCATGTCGTCACCTATCGCGCCGAGGAAGAGGTCATTTTCGCTCAATCGGGGCCGTCTCGGCAGCGGCCTTGAAGAGCGGACGGCGTTTCTCGCTGAAGGCCTTGCGGCCTTCGGCGTAGTCGGAGCTGGCAAAGCAGGCCGCGACGAGGGCATCGACCGCCGCGGGGTCGCGCGCGCCGGCCGGGCGGGCCAGCTCGATGAGGGCCCGCTTGGTGGCGATGAGGGTCAGCGGCGCGTTGCCGGCGATGGTGTCGACGAAGGCGTCGCGCTCGGTCTCGAAGCTGGCCCGCGGATGGACGTTCTGGACGACGCCGAAGCGCAGCGCGTCGGCGGCGCCGAAGGCGCGACCGGCGAACATGATCTCCGCGGTGGCAGCCTGGCCGATCCGCTGCACGAACATCTCGATTGCGGAGAGCGTATAGCCGAGCCCGAGCTGGGCCCCCGGCATGCGGAAGAGCGCGCTGTCGTCGGCCAGCCGGAGGTCGCAGGCGAGCGCAAGTTCCAGCCCCCCGCCGAAACAGACGCCGCGAATGGCGGCGATGGCCGGCTTGGGGCAGGCGGCCAACGTCGTCAGTGCCCGGTCGACCGCGACTTCGTAGGCCGCGACCTGCTCCGGCGTGTCGCGCAGGGTGGCGAATTCCGAGATGTCGGCTCCGGCACAAAATGCCTTCGGTCCGGCGCCTTCGAGGACGATGACGCGAATGTCCGGATCGGCCGATGCCTCGGCGACGAGGGTCGGCAGCATCCGCCACATGGCGAGGCTGAGCGCATTGCGGCGCGCCTCATGGCTGATCGTCAGGATGGCGGCGTGGCCGGCGCGGCGAAGGTCGATCGTACCGGCCATGGCTCAGACCACTCCCTTGGCGCGCAGGGTGGAGATCTCGTCCGCCGACAGCCCGGCTTCGCCGAGAATGGCGTCGCTGTGTTCGCCGGCATCGGGGGCGGCGCTGTGGAAGGCGGCGGGCGTGCGGGTCATGGTGATCGGCTGGCCGACGACCCTGATCGGGCCACGGGCGGGATGCTCCAGGGGAACCGCGATGTTGAGGTGGCGGACCTGCTCGTCGGCAAAGACGTCGGCGAGGCCGTTGATCGGGCCGCAGGGCACGCCGTGGCGGTCGAGAAGATCGAGCCATTCGGCCGAGTTGCGGCTCGTGAAGATCTCCTGCAGCAAACCATTCAGCGCCGGGCGGTTAGCGAAGCGGTCCGGCTGGGTGCGAAAGCGCGGATCGTCGGCCAGTGCGGGTCGGTCGATCGCCTCGCAGAAGGGGCGCCACTGGTTCTCGCCGCCGACGGCGATATTGATGTGGCCATCGGCGGTCTGCACCACGCCCATCGGCGTGACATAGGGGTGGTCGTTGCCGGCCTGGGCCGGTTCCTCGCCGTCGATGAGGTAGCGCGCAGCCTGGAAGTCCATCATCGAGATCATCGCTTCCAGAAGCGAGGTGTGAAGCCACTGGCCTTCGCCGGATGTCTCGCGCTCCTGCAGCGCCAGGAGAATGCCGCAGGCGGCGAACACGCCCGCGGAGGAATCGGCGACCGCGATGCCGGCGCGCACCGGACCCTGGCCCGGCAGGCCGGTAACGCCCATCAGGCCGCCCATGCCCTGGGCGATCTGATCGAAGCCGGCGCGCATGCTGTAGGGGCCTGTCTGGCCGAAGCCCGAGATCGAGGCGAGGATGATGCGCGGATTGACCGCCTTCAGGTCGTCATAGGCGACCTTCAGCCGGTCCTTCACGTCGGGACGGAAATTCTCGACCACCACGTCGGCATCGCGCACCAGCCGCATGAACACGGCATGACCCTCGGGGGTCTTGAGGTTGAGGGTGAGCGAGCGCTTGTTGCGGTGCAGATTGAGCATGTCGTAGCCATGCCGCGCGCCGCTCATATTGGCGTTCGGATCCACCCCCACCGGGGCCTCGACCTTGACCACGTCGGCGCCGAAATCGGCCAGAATCCGGCAGCAGGTCGGCCCGGCGCGCACCCGGGTCAGGTCGAGCACGCGGAGATGGGAGAGGGCGGAGCTCATGCGACGAGACTCTCGGTAGATTGCAGGATCGGTTGGGCGAGCGGCGGCATCCGGCCGTGCCAGGAGGATGTCGCCTGGAAGGCGGCGCCGAGTTCCAGAAGCGCGCGGTCGCTGCCCGGCCGGCCGACGAGCTGAAGCCCGACGGGCATGCCGCGATCGTCGATGCCGGTCGGCAGCGCGAGGGCGGGCAGGCCGAGATAATTGGCAAAGCGCAGGAAGGCGCTGAGGGCGTAGAGCGTGCGACCGGAAAAGCCCGGCGCGGCAGGATCGATCTCCGCCAGCGTGGGGGTGCGGATCGCCATGACCGGCGTCAGAAGAAACGCGCTGTCGCCGAACACCGATGCGAGGAAGGCCGCCCGGGCCGCTTCGCGCCCATCAAGGTCGCGTCTGAGCGTGGCGTCGTCGATCCGGCCGCCGCTCGCCAGCCGGCGCGCCAGTTCCGGGTCCTGTTCGGCCAGTGCGGTCGAGGCGCCGAGACCGCGTGCGGCTTCGGCTTGCAGAACCCGCAGGGCGGCGTCGCCATTGGCGTCGACCGCAGGGCCGGCCGAACGACCTTCCAGCGGGTAGCCGAGTTCGAGAAAGTGGTCGATGCCGGCCTCGCAGGCGACGCGGATAGACGGCTCCGCGCGCTGCAGAAGGTCTTCGGCGACCGCGATGCCGCGGTGGGGCGTGCCAGCATCGCCGGACGGCAGAAGGCCTGTCGCTTCGGCGACCATCAGGATGTCGGCGGCGCCGCGGGCAAGAATGCCGATCGTATCGAGGCTCGGAGCCAGCACCATGGCGCCGTCGGCCGGCACGAGGCCGGCGGAGGGCTTCCAGCCGGTGACACCGCAGCAATGGGCGGGGATGCGCACCGAGCCGCCGGTATCGGAACCGAGGGCGACGAAGGCGGCGCCGCTGGCGACGGCAGCGGCGGAGCCCGATGACGAGCCGCCGGGTGCGAAGGCCGGGTTCCGGGGATTGCGGGCGGTGGCAAAGCCCGAGGGCTCGTAGGCGAGTTTTGCCATCCGTGCGAAGCCGATGCAGTCGGCCCCAGCCGCGTCCATGCGGTCGAGGATCGCGGCTGATCGCTTGGGTGGGGCCGCCAAGGGTTCTGCCATGCCGCAGGACGGCGCGCGGCCGGGCCTGTCGAACATGTCCTTCGCGGCATAGGGCAGGCCGGCCAGAGGCCCGTCGGTGGAAGGGGCGGCCCCGGAGGTGCAAGTCATGCCATCCGCGACGAACAGGCTGAACGCCGCGTCGAGTTTGTCCCGCGCGGCCCGGCAACGCTCCGCCTCGGCGACGCGGCGCTGCGGCGTCAAAGCGGTCCATTGGGGAAGCGTCGGCAGGGACATCAACGAGGCGCCTTTCGGATGCCTGTTTCTTAAGCCTGTTCAGCCTATGTGCGAAATCTGGTTCGGGGAATGAGAATTCAGCGTCGTCTGGTTTCGAATTTGGTGAAACCGTGGGTGCCGGTTGCTTTCGTCTGGTCGCGACTTGCCGGAGGGCCGATTAACCGGCGGTCGAGGCGCGCTCGCGCAAGAAGGCGATGAGGCGCTGGGTCGACGCATTGGGCGTGTCGGAGGGCTGGGCACAGATGGTGAAGCGGCGCAGCGCCCAGGGCTCGTCGAGCGGCACCAGCGACAGCCGCAGGGCTGCCGCTAGCGGTCCGATCGCCCGCCGCGGCATGATGCCGATGCCGAGCCCGCGCCCGATCATCTGGCACATCACCTCGAAGCTGCGGACCTGGACCCGGACCCGGGGCGCCCGGCCGTGCACCCGTGACTGCTCGGACAGAAGGCGATGCACCGCCGTACCCGGCTCCAGAGCGATGTGGTCGTCCTCGAAGAGCTCGTCGAATTTCAGCCGGCGCGCGGCCGCAAGGCGATGGTCGCAGGGGACGGCGACGGCCAGCATGTCGCTGGCATAGGGATAGCTGGACAGGCCCGACATCTCGCTGCCGGCCACCACGACGCCGACATCCGCCTGCTTGTGATAGAGCGCCTGCAGCGTGTCGCTGGTCGGCCGCTCCTCCAGATCGATCTTGATGCCGGGATGCGCCTTGGCGAATTCCGCCAGATGCGAGGCGAGGCACTCCACCAGCACCGAGCTGGAGGCGAAGACGCGGACGATGCCGCTCGCCCCGGAGCGATGATCCTCCAACGCCGCCTCCACCTGCTGGCCAAGGTGCATGACGTCGCGGGCATAGCGCAGCACGATCATGCCGGCGGCGGTCGGCTCCACCCCATGCGGCCGGCGCAGCAGCAGCGGCAGGCCGGCCTCGTGCTCCAGGAGGCCGACGCGCCGGCTGGCGGCCGAGGCGACGATGTTCATCCGCTCGGCGGCCCGGCTGATGCTGCGCGTCTCGCAGATGTTCACGAAGAGCGCGAGGGAGAAGAGGTCGTGGTTTCGCATGGGGGCATTAGAGAGCAGCGACGCGGCCGGCGGAAGCGGGCCCTGTACAGATGCGGCGCGCGGGCGCTACCAATAGGATGTTCCTATTTCCCGGAGCCTTCCTTGGACTCACGCCAGCTTGCCTATTTCCGCCAGATCGTCGACAGCGGATCGATGAGCGCGGCCGCGCGGGTGCTCGGCATCGCCCAGCCGTCGCTGTCGCAGCAGACCCGCAATCTGGAAACTCACCTCGGCACCGAACTCCTGTCGCGGACCGCACGGGGCGTGGTGCCGACCGAGGCGGGGCAGGTGCTCTACGACCATTCCTGCCGGATCGGCAGCCTCATGGCCGAGGCCGAGGACGCGGTGCGGGCGATCGGGGCCGAACCGTCGGGCCGGGTCGAGTTCGGCATGCCGGCCTCGGTGTCCATGGCGCTGTCGATTCCGCTCGCCGAGACGGTGCGGGTGGAGATGCCGCAGGTGCGCTTCTGCGCCACCGAGGCGATGAGCGGTCATATCCGCGAACTCGTCACCAGCGGCGAGATCGACCTGGCACTGCTCTACGACCAGGACGGGATCGGCGATTGCCCCTCGCGGCTGATCCTGATGGAGGATCTCTGGTTCTACGCCGCGCCGGACGACTGGCCGTTTGCGACGCCGCCCGGCGTTCCGGTGCCGCTGGCCGAGGTGATGGCGCTCGATCTCGTCCTGCCGTCGCAGCGTCACGGGCTGCGACGGTTGATCGACCGGGTGGTCAAGGCCGAACGGCTGCAGACGCGGGTTGTCACCGAGATGGATTCGCTGCAGCAGATCAAGGCGCTGGTCGCCCGCGGCAGCGGCCACACCATCCTGTCCCCGGCGGCGGTGCATGATCTGGCCGAGACCGGCCGGCTCTTGGGCAGCCAGATCGTCTCGCCCCGCATGCGCCGCCCGGTCTATCTGGTGCGCTCGGCCAGGCGGCCCGTCTCGGCGGCGACCCGGGCCATCGAAACCCACTGCATCCGGGTCATCGAGGATCTGGTGCGGCGCGGGATCTGGCAGGCCGAGTTCCCCGACAGTCAGAGCGCGAGCCTATGACAGCCGCGACGACGGCCTATTGGACGGCGATCCGCAGCGCGCTCTAGTTTGCCTCCTCACGGGGCGGTCCCTTCGAGGCACCGCCAGGGCGGAAGATCACCGGTTTGCGCAAGTCGCGCTGGCGGTCCGGCGGCAGGAAAGGCAGACGATCGATGGACGAGGCGATCCGCAAGGAATGCATGGCCTATGTCGGGCGCCAGCGTGAAGCGACCGACAGCATGGCGCCCGAGACGGCGGCGAAGCAGGCGCATGCCCTTGGCGTCGCGGCGCCGGAGGCCGAACTGCCGGCGACCTGGCACTGGGCCTATTTCAACCACGGCTTTCCCATTTCGAACCAGGGCGAGGACGGCCATGAGCGGCTGGGCCTGTTCCTGCCGCCGGCGCCGTTCCACCGCCGCATGTGGGCGGCCGGCGACGTGACGGTGCATCGTCCCCTGCGCATCGGCGTGCCGGCGACGCGGCGCTCGACCATCACGGATGTCGCCTTCAAGAGCGGGCGGACCGGCGACCTCTGCTTCGTGACCGTCGACCATGCGATCGAACAGGATGGCGGGCTCGGGGTCGCCGAGCGGCAGACCATCGTCTACCGCGACCGCGGGCTGCCGGAAAAGGCGCTGCGCGCTCCCGGCGATCCGGTCCCGGACGGCTATGTCGTCCATCCGGACATGGAGCTGTTCTTCTATTCGGCACTCACCCATAACGGCCACCGGATTCACTGGGACCGGAACTTCTGCCGTGAGGTCGAGGGCTATCCGGGGCTAATCGTCCACGGCCCGCTGATGGCGACCAAGCTCTGCGACGCCATGGCGGGCACCGCGTCCGTCCGCCGGTTCGCCTTCCGGGCGCTGGCGCCGGTTTTCGACACGACGCCGATCCGGCTGGTTCACCCGGCCGCCGGCACCGGCGGCGAGGGGCGCATCGAGCGCTCCGACGGGGTGATCTCCATGCAGGCGACGCTCGAAACCGCCTGACCAACGACCTCCTTTAGCGGCCCTCCTGCTCTCCGGCGCGGGCGAGAAGTGCCTCGGCCTGGGCGACCAGTGGCCGATCCAGCATGGCGCCGTCGAGCTGGATCGCGCCGCCGCCGGCCGCCTCCGCCGCGGCGACGATGCGGCGGGCCCGGCGGATCGCGTCGTCACCGGGCCGCATCGTGTCGTGGACAGGACCGATCTGCGCCGGGTGGATGCAGAGCCGCGCACCGAAACCGAAGGCAAGGGCCCGGCGGGTTTCCGCGATGACCCGCTCGACATCGTCGATCGCCGGGGTCACCCCGTCGATGGCCGGCGCGAGACCGGCAAGCCGGGAGGCCAGCGCCAGTTCGGCGCGGTAGATCGCCATGGCCTCCGCGTCCTCGGGCAGGCCGAGATCGAGCATGAAATCGATGGTGCCGAAGGCCAGCCGCACGACCCCGGCGACCTCTGCAATGGTGCGCGCTGCCGCCAGGCCGCGCGCGGTCTCGATCAGTGGAATGACCGGCTTCGGCATCCGGGCGACGTCATCCGCCGTTTCGGCCTTGGCCAGCATCACGCCGGCGACGCCCGGATGGTCGAGACACTCCATGTCGGCATCATGCCATGGCGTGCCGGCGGCGTTGATCCGCACGAACACACCGGCGTCGCCGGCGAGCGCGGCGAGCAGGCCGGCCCGTGCCACCTCCTTGTCCGCCGGCGCGACCGCATCCTCGAGATCGACGATGACTGCATCCGCGCCCGAGGCGAACGCCTTCGAGATCCGCTCCGGGCGGGTCGCCGGGACGAAGAGGAAGCTGCGGGAATTGGCGGGATCGCGCATGAAAGGTCTCGTCTCGACAATGGCGGGCAGGACGGGCCGCTGGCATGATGCGGCCTCATCTGATGGCTGATCCTAGCCGGCCAAACCGTCGTTCGGAACGGACTGGGCGTCTATCGACCCGATAGTCCGGCCCTATCCACCCGCTGACGGCCGGGCAGATGGCGCGGTCCCTCCATCGTGAGTGACGTCAGGGGCTTGTCGCCAACCCTTGCGACAGTGATTCAGCCGGTTCGATCAGAACTGGAAACGGCGAGCCTCAATCGCGGACAATCGTGCGACTTCCATAGGAGTTGGCTATCGCCTCCATCGCCCGTGCGGTCTGCCGGTTTCCGTGCCGGACGCTATGCTGTCCCGAGCACAGGAGCGCAGCATGACCACGATCGACACCCATGACGAGATCCGCGAAGCGGTGGGCCGGCTCTGCCAGGATTTCCCGGGCAGCTACTGGCGCGAGCTGGACGAGCGCCGCGCCTATCCGACCGATTTCGTGAAGGCGCTGACCGAGGCCGGTTTCCTCTCGGCGCTGATCCCGGAAGAATTCGGCGGATCGGGACTGCCGCTTTCGGCTGCCGCTGTCATCCTCGAGGAAATCCACCGCCAGGGCGGCAATGCCGGCGCCTGTCACGCGCAGATGTACACGATGGGCACGCTGCTCCGGCATGGCTCGGACGCCCAGAAGCAGGCCTATCTGCCGCAGATCGCCGAGGGGACGCTGCGGCTGCAGTCCTTCGGCGTCACCGAGCCGACCAGCGGCACCGACACTGGGTCGCTGCGCACCACCGCCCGCCGCGACGGCGACGTCTACCGGATCAACGGCCAGAAGATCTGGATTTCCCGGTCCGAGCATTCCGACCTGATGATTCTCCTCTGCCGCACGACGCCGCTCGATCAGGTCGAGAAGAAGACGCAAGGGCTGTCGGTCTTCCTCGTCGACATGCGCGAGGCCAAGGCGAACGGCCTGACCATCCGGCCGATCCGCACGATGATGAACCACGCCACGACGGAGCTCTTCTTCGACGACGTGCCGGTGCCGGCCACCAACATGATCGGCGAGGAAGGGAAGGGGTTCCGCTACATCCTCTCCGGCATGAACGCCGAGCGGATCCTGATCGCCGCCGAATGTATCGGCGACGCCAAATGGTTCATCGACAAGGCCGCCGCCTATGCCGGCGAGCGGGTCGTCTTCGGCCGGCCGATCGGCCAGAACCAGGGCATCCAGTTCCCGATCGCCAAGGCCTATGCGCGCATGCGCGCGGCCGAGCTGATGCTGCACGAGGCGATCCGGCTCTACGAGGCGAACGAGAATCCGGGCGCCGAGGCGAACATGGCCAAGATGCTGGCGGCCGAGGCGAGCTGGGAGGCGGCCGAGGCCTGCGTCCAGACCCATGGCGGCTTCGGCTTCGCCGAGGAATACGACGTGGAGCGCAAGTTCCGCGAGACGCGCCTCTATCAGGTGGCGCCGATCTCCACCAATCTCATCCTCTCCTACCTCGCCGAGCACGTGCTCGGCATGCCGCGGAGCTATTGATGTCGATCGCCGCCCGTCTCGCCCGTTTCGCGCTCACCGAAGATCCCGGTTCGCCGGCGGCCCGCCGCTTTGCCAGGCTCTCGCTCTTCGACTGGGCGACGGCGGGACTGGCCGGGCGCAGCGAGCCGGTGGCGATCGCGGCCCGGCGCATGGCCGCGAGTGAGGCAGGCGCCGGCGCAAGCCTCATCGGCGGCGGGACGGCGACCCCGCGCGCGGCGGCGCTTGCCAATGGCACGACCAGCCACGCGCTGGATTGCGACGACACGCATTTCCTGCATATCGGCCATCCGAGCGTCGTCGTGATGTCGGCAGCCCTTGCGATGGCGGAGATGGAAGGTTCGTCCGGCCAGGCCTTTCTCGACGCGCTGGTCGTCGGGCTCGAAGCGACGTGCCGGGTGGGCGACTGGCTGGGGCGGTCGCATTACGAGGCGGGGTTCCACCAGACCGGCACCGCCGGCGCCTTCGGCGCGACCGTGGCGGCCGGGCGCCTTGCCGGGCTCGACGAGGCCGCGATGATCTTCGCATTGGGCCTCGCGACGACACGCGCATCGGGGCTGAAGAGCCAGATGGGGACGATGGCGAAACCGCTCAACGCGGGCTTTGCCGCCGAAGCCGGCGTCACCTGCGCGCTCCTCGCGCGGGCCGGCGTCGCCTCCAATCCGAACGGGTTCGAGGACCGCCAGGGGTTCGGGCCGACCCATGCAGGAACCGGACACATGGCAGCCTTCGACGGGCTCGGCGAAACCTGGGTCTTCCCCGACATTTCCTACAAGTTCCACGCCTGCTGCCACGGCCTCCACGCGACACTCGAGGCATTGCGAAGCCTGCGCGACGACGGCCTGGCGCCCGACGCCATTCGCAGCGTGACGATCTCCACCAACCCCCGCTGGTTCGACGTCTGCAACAAGCCGGAACCCGCGACGGGTCTGGAAGCAAAGTTTAGCTATCGCCTCGTTACCGCCATGGCCCTTCACGGGCTCGATACGGCGGACCTTGCCGTCTACGACGCGGCCAACTGCGTGCGCCCCGATCTCGTGGCGCTGCGCGACCGGGTCACGGTCGAGGCAGACCCGTCGCTGACCGACACGCAGTCCCGCGTGTCCGTGGAGACGGGGGACGGCCGGCAACTGACCGCCAGCCACGACCTTCTGGCCGCCGCCGACCCCGACACCATCGAGACGCGGCTTGCCGCAAAATCCGCCACGCTCCTCGGCCACGACCTGTCGGGCGCCCTCCTGCAGGCGGTCGACAGCCTTAGCGAGGCCGCGGATGTGACCGCATTGGCGACCCTTCTCGCAACGAAGGCGCCGGCCGACTGACTCAGCCAGGCGAACGATCGTAGCGCACCACGTCCACCGCCGCGTCGAAATCGAGCACGAGCCGGAACCTGCCCCGGCCGCAACTGTTCGGCAGGAAGGACGATCACCGTGACCTCTTGCGAGAGGTAGCGGCCCGTCACCCGCCCGCCGACATTCCAGCCTTCCGGCGGCCGGTCCCGAACTGCCACATGCAGCGCGTTCCAATCGCGGAAGCCATGCCGGCGGGCGATCAATTCGAGCGCCTGGGCGTGGCTGACCGCGGTCCTCGCGGCGGCGAGCTCTTCACGCAGCCCGCCTTGCCATGTCCCTGGCCTCCGCGAATGTCGGCAGGCCGCGTGTCATGTTCCCACCTTTTCGGCGCGCAGGAAGAGGCCCCATCGCAGGGATCGCTGCTTCGCCAGTTGCATCAGAACGAAGGCCGTCAGCGCGAGAAGCAAGACCTCTGACAGAGGGGAGGCGAGCCAGATGCCGGGCTCGCCCATCGTCCCGGCCAGCAGATAAGTCAGCGGCATCGCGAGGATGTAGGATTTCGAAAGCCCGAGGATCGCCGCGCGCCCGGCGTCGCCGATCGCCTGGAAATGCATGGCGATCATCATCAGCGGCCCCGCGGCAAAGAAGCCCGCCGAGATCACCGGCAGGATGCGCGCGACCTCAGTAACGACGACAGGGTCGGACACGAAGGCGGTTCCGATCGGGGCCGCGAAAACACTCATGCCGATCTGCAGGGTGAGACGGTAGCCGAGGGCCGCAAGAACGCCAGTCCTAAAGGCTGGCATCGCTGCGCTGATAACTCCCGGCACCGAAATTGTTACCGGTGATGGTCTGCATCGCATAAGCCAGGCCCAGCAACGGCAGGAAGGCGAAGGTGAGCAGCCGCGTGATGATGCCATAGGCCGAGCCCGCCACGCCCCCGTCCAGCACGCCGATCAGGACGTAGTTGAAGCCCATTTCGGCCAGCACCGCGGACCCGCCTGCCGCCAGCAGCGCGACCGGGGCGCCAAAGCCGAGAAACAGCGCGATCAGGATCAGCCCCATGCAGGCGGTAAGGCCGTGCGCGCCCGCATAGACACCGCCGGCCACGTCGACCTGCCGCGCGCCGGTGTGGCGGTGAGGATACTCGACATGCCCGACGAGACCAGCGTCGAGAGCGCCACGATCAGCATTTAGAGCGGGAACATCAGGGTGAGGGCAGCCAGCGCCTGCGCGCCCACGAAACGCCCAGGAACAGCGCATCGGCGACCGCCAGCAGACCGTTCATGCCCATCACGAAGATGATCGGAAGCGCGGTACGGAGGTAGATCGGGCCAAGCGGTCCGCTGAGAAACGAATTGGATTGCGACGACATGACCCCGTTTTCCTTCCGGCTCTTGTCGCGCAAGAACTGGACGGGGCCCGCATTACCATCCGCGCGACAGGTGCCGAGGATGACGACGATCGTCTCTGCTACAGAATCGCACGAATGCGGGAGGTGCAAGGCCTGCGCGCCTTCTGTGAAGGAAGGGACGACATCAGGTTGTCTGTTGACATACGTCAACTAAATCGGTCGAATGACGTAAAGTCAGTTGACAAATTCTGTTCAACCTCATCAAATTGCTTCAACAGATAATGGTTGTTTGCAATGGCTCGATCTTTTCACTCTGTTGACTTGAACGCGTTCCGCGAGATCGCAAGTGCGTTCCCATTCACGCGTCGCATCACGGAAGTGCATCTCCATCACACCTGGCGTCCCCGGCAGAGCGATTATCGCGGTCTGGCGACCATCCAGTCCATGTGGCGACACCATACGCAGAACAACGGTTGGAGCGACATCGCCCAGCACGTCACCATCGCGCCAAGAGGCGAGATCTGGCTCTGCCGCAATTTCAACGCGGCGCCGGCGAGTTCCAGCGGCTTCAACGGCAATGCCAGCGCTGGGCCCTTCATGATCGAAATGATCGGCGACTTCGATGTTGGACAGGAAACGATCACGAAGGAGCAGAAGCAGGCGACGCTGGGTGTCATCAGCGCCATCCAGATGCGGTTCAATCTCGCACCGCAGGATATGAAATTCCACAGCGAGATGTCGGGCAAGACCTGTCCGGGCACGAGCTTCGACAAGGCTGAATGGATCGGCGAAGTCGCAGCCATGACCGCGGCTGGCGGAAACCCGCGTTCAAGCAAAGCGCTCTTTGCGGATCAGTTCCGGCGTGGCGCCAGCCTGATCCAGGACCTTCTCGCCCTGCCGCAGGCCGTGGACGATATGGCAACGGCCGAACATGTCGTCGGCTACGAGATGTTCGAGGCGGAAGAGCCCGGCGGACGGGGTGGCAGCCTGAGCGGCGCCGAGCCGTCCCCGCAGATGATCGAGGCGCTCTCCGATCACGTCGTGAACCTGGAGAGGGGTAGCTTCTCGGATTCCGGCCGGATCGGGACGACGAAGGCCGATGTCGATCGCTTGTTCGAGGAGCGTATCCCCAAGGAAATCGCAGCGGCCAAGGCGCGCAAGGAGCCAGCGCGGCTTCTGTTCTATGCGCATGGTGGTCTTGTATCGGAGAAGAACGCCTTGCACGGCGCCTTCAAGCAACTGCGTTTCTGGCGTGAGAATAAAGTCTATCCGGTCTTTTTTATCTGGGAGACCGGTCTCGCCGAGACGATACGGCAGCTCATGACGGGCACAGTGGATCGAATCCGCGGCGGGGCTCGAGGTCCGTTCGACTTTCTGCTCAACGCCCCGATCGAGGAGCTGGTTCGCGGGGCTGGGGGGCGGATCGTATGGGACGGAATGAAGTCGAGCGCGGAGCGCGCGAGCGGCGACGGTGGCGGAGCGGCTTACGTTGCCGCCAAAGCCGCAGCTCTCGCCAAGAAACACGGCGACGACCTGGAGATCCACGTTGTGGGCCACAGCGCCGGATCGATCTTCCATGCCTATTTCCTATCGGCACTGGCCAACTCCGGCGCCAGCGTCAAGACGGCGCATTTCCTTGCGCCGGCAATCCGCAACGACCTGTTTCACCAGCGTGTGGCGCCGCTGCTCGGCAAGAACGTCGGGCCGCTGACCATCTTCACGATGAGGAAGCAGCGCGAGAAAGACGACACGGTAACGCCAGTTTATCGTCAGTCCCTGCTGTACCTCATCTACGAGGCTCTTGAAGAAAGGCGGAAGACCGACATTCTCGGCCTCGAAATCTCGCTGCGCGGCGACAAGCTGGCCAGCGATATTTTTGGGCTACGGGGGATGCCTTCCGAGCTGGGCGAAGTGGTCTGGGCCCCGAGCAATGGCAGCGACTTTGGCAGCGCGAGCGATTCTTGCACCCATGGTGGGTTCGACGATGACGCTGCGACAATGAACAGCGTCGTGCGCCGGGTCCTCGACCGTCGAAACGGGGAGCCGATCTTTCCCCTTGAAGACGGCGGCGCGCGCGTGGCGAGCAACGATCTATGGGATGGCCAGCTCGATGTCTCTGCGCAGGTCGAGGAGGCGCTGGCTCGGCTGTCCTTCACCCCGATCGGATCGTCTCCGGCCGGCACCTCGGTGCAGCCAGCGACCCCGGTTGCCACCAGGCCGGTTGTCGGCGCGCGGCGAGCGCTCTGCATCGGGATCAATGACTACCGCTACATCAGTCCGCTCAGGGGATGCCTCGCGGACGCAAAGTTGTGGGCCCAGACACTTGAGGCACTGGGCTATACCGCGCAGATCCTACCCCAGGAAGCAGCGACTGCGGCAGGAATCCGAGCCAGGGTCACCAGCTTCGTGGCCGCGGCCCGGGCGGGGGACGATCTGGTCCTGCAGTTTGCCGGACATGGCACCCAACTCGAGGATCTGAGCGGGGATGAAGCCGAGGAGGGGGCTGCGGTCGGGGAGATCAAGGACGAGTGCCTGTGCGCCATCGACTGTGGTTCGGATGACGACGGCCTGGTGATCGATGACGAACTGCGGATCATCTTCAGTGGCCTGGCGGATGGCGCGTCCCTGACCTGCTTCTTCGACTGCTGCCACTCAGGCACGATAAGCCGTGTGCATGCGCGCGCCCTATCCGCGACGCGCCTTGGCGCGAGGGGCGGGACAGCAGAGAGCGATCTGCGCGCACGCTACGTCGACCCGACCCCTGCGATGAAACACGCATACGCCAGGCGCTCGGCCCAGCTGCGACGGTCGGGCAGCCGTGCGCCCTTCATCCAGAGGGACGTTTCCTTCAGCGCCTGCACGTCTCAGGAACTCGCGTACGAGAGCAATGGTCAGGGCGAATTCACACTGCAGGCCACGAGTATCATCAGCGAAGGCATCGGGGTGACGTCGAACAGCGCCTTTCTCGATCGCATTCTTCAAAGATTCGGAGAGGTGCGACGTCAGAGCCCGGTCCTCGACTGCGCGCCCGAGAAACGTAGCGCGTATTTCTTGAGCCTTTGACCTGATGGTGGACGAGTCCGATGGCCGATCCTGCAACTCCTGCTGCGCCGGCACCGGACGCCGTCCAGTCTGTCGCCCAGACCCGGTCTGGCGAGGAACTCGGCTCGATGCACGAACCCGTCGCGTCCGAAGAAGGAGAAGACACGCTCTTCCGGATCAGCAAGCGCGTCAAGCTGGCGTTCCATACGCGGCTCTATGAGCGTCGGAGCGGGGATCCGGTTTATCGCCCGTTGTCCATCTACACGCGCGACCCATCCATCTCGCGCCTTGAGGGCGGCATCGCGCGGACGCGCGTGCAGTACGAGCCACTAAAGCCGGGGCCGCGGGGTTCGGTCGTGGAAGTGTCCACGTCGGACGGCGATGGCAATGATTGGGCGGCGGCGGATCTTGAAAATCCGCTGGTGCTGATCGAGGGAGGCTACGCGCCATCGCTATCCGACCCGCGCTTCCACCAGCAAATGGTCTACGCCGTTGCGATGACAACCTATGACAGCTTCAAGGCTGCCCTGGGCCGTAACGTTGCCTGGTCGTTCGACCGAGTCGATCCGGCGGAACCGCATCAGCGGAACCGGGTCCTCCTGAAACCCCATGGGGCGAACGCGGCAAACGCTTGGTACGACAATGCCAGCGGAGAAATCGTCTTCGGGTACTTCACGCCGAAGAACGCCACGTCGACGGTCCCGCCCGGCCGGGGTCACATCTTTACATGCACCTCGCATGACATCATCGCGCACGAGATGAGCCACGCCCTGCTCGACGGGCTGCGGGCGGCATTCCTCATCCCGAGCCACCACGACGTGCTCGCCTTCCACGAGGCATTCGCCGACCTGATCGCCTTCTTCCAGCATTTCACCTACGAGGACGTCGTGCGCTCGGCCGTGAACCTGACCCGGGGCAACCTCGACAAGGCAGAGAACCTGGTTTCGATTGCGCAGGAATTCGGCAAAGGCCTGGGTGAGGGCAAAGCGGCGCTGCGAACCCTCAACGACCTCGAGAGCGACTTCGCAGATTTTCTGGACAGCTCGCAGGATCAGCCGACCCGGCAGATTCTGACCTACGACTCCGCTCTGCGGGAAGACAACGGGCACGAGCCCCACAACCTGGGGCGCGTGCTCGCGCGAGCCGTCTTTGCCGCCTTCATCACATTGTATCGCAGAAAGTCCCAGCGCTACGTCAAGCTCGCCACCGGTGGAACCGGAAAATTGCCGGATGGCGATATCTCGACGGGGTTGCAGAACCTTCTCGTCTCCGAGGTGCGCAAGCTGGCTGGTCAGTTCCTCTCTATCTGCATTCGGGCCATCGACTATTGCCCACCCGTCGACGTGCGATTTGGCGACTATCTTCGCGCGCTGATTACCGCCGATCATGATGTGGTTGCGGACGACCGGTGGGCTTATCGCGAAACGCTCATCCAGGCTTTTGCCAAGCGGGGGATCTATCCCGACGACATCCGGTCGATGACGGAGGATACGCTTCTTTGGCAAGGGCCCCAGATCCAGATCGATCCCGAGAAAAGCCTTGGTTTCGGATCCATGGCGTTTGAGGGAGATCCGGCCAAGCCTGTCAGCATCAAGGAGATGTGCCGCCAGGCCGGGGTGCTCGGCCGCCTCGTGACGCGTCCGCATTGCGCACGTGAATTCGGACTCGTCAGCCCTGAAAGCGCCGAGTTCGCAACCGGCGAGTATAGCCTTCCCGTGGTGGAATCGATCCGCTCCGCGCGACGCATCGGACCCGACAAACAGGTGATCTTCGACATCATCGCCGAGGTCGTCCAGAAACGGCGCATCAAGCTTCCAGGCCATCGCCCGTTTGAATTCCACGGCGGCGCGACGATCATCCTCGGGCCGCTCGGCGAGATCAGATACGTCATTCGCAAACGCGTCGATCATCAGGATCGGCCCGCCGAACAAATCGAATTCATGAAGAGTTCGACCGGCGCGCGGTTCTGGCGCACAACAAGACAGGGTTTCAGACCTTCGACTGATGTCGCTCGGCTACTGTGCGCCCAGGCGCCTCAGGAGGCTGCTCCATGATGGCTGCGGTTAGAGTAGCCCCCGGGCTGAACTTTGGCCGAGGAGCACTTCGGCAGAATCCCGGCGCCGGACATCCCGAGCGCCAGAGCAAAGTCTTCGAGTTTGTCTGGCTTGACTTGGGATGCGAACGCCATTGACGATCACCAGCGATGCAAGCTGGCGCTAAGCCTCAAGAGTCGTAATGGGTTCGTCGATGCAATAGCCCAGAACTGGGCGCGGGGTTGGCGAGATGGACAATGATTTGCAGAGCAATCTTCGACCTCTCGCCGACGTCTGATACGGGCTCCTTCGAAGCGTTCGCTTATCGGATGGCTGTTGTGGGGCTAACGGACCGGCTGACCTCAACGATCTGAGGGGTGCGCTCGCGCACTGGTCGATCCGCCCGACGCGGTAAAAGCATCTGCAGTGGCCGCCGAGAGCGAGGCCAAGGCCGCTGCGACGGCGACTCTCGCGAAACTCAGCTACCTTTCCGCCGAGGACCATCGACTCCGAAGACAGCCCGCGCGCTTAGCCGACATCCCTCGTCCGCAGCGAGCGTTTGTCGGGCGCGCGCCCGGCAAGGCTGATGAAATCGATTGGTGCCCGAATGCTTGGACAGAGAACACCGTTAGTTGTGTTCTTAGATGCGAACCACCCGCAAGACCATGCGTGCTACGGGGCGGTTGCTAATACCGCAATCTATGAAGCATCAGGAAGATCAATGGCTTAAACGCTGGATGGCGGAGAGGAAGGGATTCGAACCCTCGATACGGTCTCCCGTATACTCCCTTAGCAGGGGCGCATTTCCCGTCCTAAGCCCTTGATGCGTATGCATTGGCTTCGGCGTTCCCCCGAATTTCCCCCGGTTCTCGGAAATCCCAGCCTCTCTTGAGAGCATCGGCGCCGAGCGTCGGAGTGCCGATCTTCGTGTAGCGCTGCCATTCCCCCGACTTCCATCCGCCTTCGTCCTGCAGGCGGCGCACGTCCTTCGTCTGCGCGTGAAACCAGGTCGCCCACGAGTGCCTGCAGACATGCGGCGTGAAGCGGGCCGGGTCCAGTTCCGCGGCCTCCACGGCGCGGTCGAAGGACTTCTTGATCTGGCCGCCGCTGGCCTTGCCATGGCGAAAGCCGAGACCGTCAGCGCGGCGGAAGACGGGCCCGGTCTGGCCGATCGTCGGCAGGGTGGAAAGCGCGGCCACGACGCGGGGGATCAGCGAGACGCGCCGTTCCTCGCCGTTCTTCGTGTCCCGCAGGATGGCGAAGCGATGCTCGAGCGAGATGTCGTGACCGTCCAGTGTGATCGCCTCGCTCATCCGGCAGCCTTGGCCGAACAGGAACGTCACCATAGGGGCGAGGAAACCGTTGCGGTCCCGGCCGAGCTCCGTAATCACGGCATCGGCTTGCTCGGGGAGGAAGAAGACGGTGCGCTTGTTCCCGCCGGCAGGGGCCCGCATCTTCGGCACGGTGCAGAGGTCATCCTCGGCTGCGAGGTTCAGGATCGCTTTGACCGGAGTGTAGAGCTGCCGCCGGATGGTGGCCGGCGCGGCGCCCGGGTAAAGCGCATTGGCAGCACGACGCATCTCGGCATTGGTGATCTCGGAGACGAGCGTGTCGGCGAAGTAGCGCAGGAGAGGGGCGATGAACCGGGCCGTTGGCTTCGCGGTCAGGTAGAGGTTCGTCGCCTGGGTGAAGGTCAGTCCCCGTTCACCAATCTGATCGGAGGATAGCTCGGCGAGGACGCCGGGGAGGGCACGGCGCGCTGCCGCCGCGGTTGTCCACTTCCGGCTGACTTCGACCCGCTTGCCGTCGACGGTCCCACGGAGGACCCAGTACGGACTTTTCGGGCGACGCTTCGGTTCGAGCATGCAGGCTCCACGATCTTCTCAAGGTCCTCGGGCAGAAAGAACACCTCCCGGCCGACCTTACGATAAGCCCCGATCTGGCGGGCCTTCTCCCGGAGCGAGCGCTCGGTGACTTTCACACCGCGCATCAACAGCTTTTCCACAGCATCCGCCGGGCTGATGGCGCGGTCAAGAATGGTCTCACCCATCCGCTACTCCTCCCGCTGCCTAGCCCGCAGACGCTCGATCTCGTCTGCCGCATCGTCGGCGGTGTTCCGCACTTCCGTTCTCGCGATGAGCCGGATCCAGTTCGCGAGATTGCGAAGCCGTGTGACAAGGTCTTGGGTCTTTCCCTCGGCGCTCATTCGGAGCCTCCCGTGCGGAGAGCGGAACGGATGCTCTCAGGCAGGAGGACGTTCGGCATCCATGCGATCGGCTCCACGTTGTCGCGGTGGGCAGCGTTCCATCGCCCCTCTTGGAACGCGCCCTGAACCGAGTAGATGAAGCCGCTTGGCTCCGGCACAGACAGGATGCAGTGCTTCCCATCCTTCGGCGCGGTATCCATCGGCTGCCACTCGGCTACTGCCGGTGCCTGGAGGCGAGAGGCGGCTTCGCGGACAAGCGATGTTCTGACCCATCCGAGCCGGGCGTCGCCAGCTTCTGCCCTCAGCCGCTCGGCCAACTCTGCATTGCTGAGATTCGACAGGTCGATCATGGCTGACGCTCCCCAAACTCATTGACGTAATCGCGGGCGATGATCGCAGCGGCAGCGGGGGTCTGCTCGGCGTCGCTTCCGACCGTTTCGCCGCCGATGTAATCGACAAGCCAGCGGCTCGAAGTCGCGAGATCGATGTCCGGCCAGTGCGACCGCAACGCGAGGAAGAAAGCCCAGCGGAAACCGGTGTTCGTAAGCGGCAGGTTCGGCTCTTCTGCGAAGCGTTTGCTGAGGTGGCTTTCGATCATCGCCGGCAGTCTGGCGTCGATGGTGTCCAGAACAGTTCGCCGAACAATGGTGGTGATGAACTTCGACAGGTCCATTACGCTGCCCTCCGTTCGCGCATCTCGGCATCCCGTAGGACGGCCTCTGCGCGGTTGATGTCTGCGTACGGAGTGACCTGATCCCAGCCCTCCTTGATGTTGCGGCAGGCGATCCAGACGGTGCTGTAGATGTCGCGCCATTCTTCGTCCTGGCGGCCGAATGCCTTGAGCGTCTCCCTGACGATCGCGTGCCGATGCAGAGCCTGATCCACGTCATCGATGATCGGCGCGGTGACTGCCGGCGCGGCCATGATCGCCGCTTCCTGTGCTATGCTGAGAGACTGTTCGCCGATGGCGCGCATGGTCTCGCGAATGAAGTCGAAATCGTCCATGGTGGCGCTACTCCGCTGCTTGCGCGAAATCCGCGCGGTGCTGGGGAAGGTTCAGGGCTGCAATGCGGTCGCGAGCGGCCTTGCCGTGGCGGCGCTCGATCTGATCCAGAGACGGCAGGGCGTTGAACCGTGCCGCGTCTTCGCGTTGACGCTCCCGTTCTGCGGAGCCATCGCGTTCGGCGTCGATCAGATCGGCCTCATGGCGCCGCTTCCAGTCGTAGTAGGCGGCCTGATCGGGAAAGCCGCGATAGAGCCGCTGTTCCTGTGCCATGGTCGGGTTCCTTCCTCTGGCGTTCAGCGGGATAGGGCGGAAAGGGCGGTGCGGAAGTATTTGATCTCGATGCCAGCCGTCGCGACGAGGTAATCGGCGTTGAGTGCGGAGTTGTTGATCGCTGACTTCGGAACGCGATAAGCGAACGGCTCCAAAGCAGCGCGAAGCCGCGCGTTCTCTGCCCTCAGCGCTTCCTCTGTCGAGGTGGATGGGGCGGTGGTGACGAGGGCGGCGCGGGCGCCATACATGGCCTTCCACAGCCCGGCTCGCTCTGGTTTCCCGTCGTAGGAGCCGCGCGTCTCGCCGCCAGTCCAATAGCGGTAGTATTCTGAGATTGCCTGCTCCGCTTCCTCCAGCGCCCGCACCACGTCATGGGGCACGTCGGATGCGGCGGGCTGGGGGGTTGCCGCTGCGATGTCACAGCCGGTGCAGTCCTTGAACGAGCCTCGTCCGCCGTTGCCCTTGCACCATCCTTCGCAATACCGCTCTGCTAGGGCGTTTAGCGTCGTCTTCGCGTCGGCCATCGTCTTGTCCTCAGTGCTCGATTGATCGGATGCTGGCGAGTTGCCGGCGCAGTTCGTTCGCGACCGCGACGGCCTTCTGCTGTTCGCGCTCCATCGCCAGGACGAAACCGTCACGGTCGAGGAGGATCAGGAGGAGGCGGCGCATTAGGAGCGAGCCTTGGCGAGGGCGGCTTTGGCCGAGCGCAGGTTCGGGCTGCCTGCCTCCATCACGTCAACAGGATCACATTGGCCGCCCGCCGAGACGATCCGGTCGCGGCCAGTCTCCAGAAGACTGACGTAGGCCTTGATCATGCGGGCAAGCTCGTCTGCCAGATCAGGCGCGGCGGCTATAAGCCTGCCGTTCGGGCCGTCGTTCTTGCAGGGCGTGTATCCCCGCTCGAACCCGTCGATTTCGCCCATCAGGCAGATGGTCTGACCGCTGCCTACGATGGCAAAACCGTCCACTTCCCAAGGACCTTCGGTGTGCTTCGTTGCGCTCATTGCTCAATTCCTCGGATGCTGGCGAACCGCTCTTGATGGTCCCGGTCCTCGGCGGCGTAGATCGCCTCAAGGCTGGAGAGGGAGCCGAAGATCAGCGCAAAGCCGACAAGGGCGGTGGCGGTGTAGGCGGTGATGGTGCGGGAGGTCATGCGCCGCGAGCCTTGAGCATCGCGTCGGCGTACAGGTAGGCGAAATGCGCCGCATCGCTTCCGCCGTTGATGTCGTCGTGGGGAATGGTGTCGGCAAAGCCACCAGAGAGAATGCCGGCCAGCGCCTGCCCAGCGAGCCAATCACGGAGCGTCATTCCAGCCATGCCGTAGAACACGTCGCCTGCTGGAGTGATCGCGATTGCTTCGGGGAATGCGGCCCCGCCATCGTTCGTCGTCATGCTCTGTCCTCCGGTTGGCAGCGCTTGGCTGCTGGGGGTGGGGGTTGGGGTCAGGCCGCAGCGAGTGCTTTGCGCCTAGCGACGCGGTACTCGTAGGCCTTCTGATTCAGACGGTCGGCGTGCGTCCGAAGCATCTCGCGTTGCGCCGGGCGGGACTTCGCGACATCCATCACCAGTTCGCAGATCACGCATTCGAGCGTGTTCATCACGTCCTCAACTTCCATGCCGCGCAGGACCTGCTTGCAGGCGCCGATGGCAGGAATGACGATGTGGCAGTGGCATCCGGGAGAGCCGCATGGCTGCATTGGCATCGCGGTTTCGTCGCTCATCTGTCTCTCCGTGTGGCGTTCTATGGGGAGGGGCGGGGCACTTGGCCCCGAGGGGCTCAGGCGGCGCGTTTGCGTCGCTCGACCTCGGCGTTGTGCTCATGGAAGGCGAGGCGGTATTCGCTCTGCGTCAGTTCCTTGAGCGAGGCCGGCGGCGTCCATTCATCGTCCTCGTGGCGAGGAACCATGATGAGGTATCGAAGGGTGGGGAGCCCGATCCGGGAAGCGGTCGCGTGGTAGATGGTCGATCCGCTGATCACCATGCCGACATCCCAGCCGAGACGCCTTGCGAGTTCGTCGTTCTGAGGTGACCTTGGGGCGGCGTCGAGCTTGGCCTGCGCAGCCTTGCCAACCTTCGTCGTCTTGCGCGGCACGGCCTCAATGTTATCGCCGTCGCGTCCTATCTCGCGAAAGCCTTCGGGCAGTTCCTTGAAGAACAGGGACCGCATTCCGCCGTTGTGGCTCGGTCGGTAGCCCTTCGCTCCGAAAGACTTTGCGATGGCCCACTGCACTTCCCGGACCCTGTCGCACTCGGCATAGAAAGCCTTGGCGATCTGGAATCCTTCACCGACGACCTCATACGGCGTCTTGAACACGCTGGCGGCTTGAGTTCGGCTTCGGGTCATCTGCTGGCTCCGGGTTCGGTGCGTTTCGATTGGCGGGGTGAATGATCAGGCGTCACGCGGCCTCGACGGCTCGCGGCTGGGTCTTCACGACGAAGAAAGGCTCGCCTTCGCGGTCGCATGCGGCGACGGCCGCCTTGCCGAAGCGCTCTTCGAGCGCCTTCCGGTTCAGGGATTTGCGGGACTGCAGGGAGACCAGAGCGATGAATTCATCGCCGCTAACGGCATCACGCGGGCCGGCCATCTCGATGATCTGCGCCTTGAGCGCCTTCTCTCGCTCGTCGAGCTCAGACTTCTGCGCTTTGATGTCGGCCAGCTCGTCGACCGGGTGACGGTTCTTGGTGGGGGTTGGCATTTCCGGGCTCCATCAATTGCGATGGACCGATAATGCGTAACGCATAACTCGCTGTCAATGCATAACGCATAAAATTGTTGAGCGCGGACGAATCACCCTCCGACGGGACTCGACTCCGATCCGGGCGAGGGCCTAAAAGAACAAAACATGAACTAAGGGGAAGCGGGGATGCTGCTGAGGCACGGAGACCGGTGTATCGCGTATGTCTCTACGCTGCGCATCTCATGCGATGATTGCGGACGGGAGCGGGAAATCGCCGCGGCCGAAATCCTGGCCGGCGCCTTGCCTCCGCATGCCACCGTCAACGAGCTGGGGCGGCGACTGCGGTGTCGCTACTGTCTGTCCTTGGGCGGGGAGGCGGCGAACGTCCTGGTATGGCCGAGGTGGGCTTAGCCGCCCATCACGATGCGATGGACCGACACGACGCGGTCGGCATCGAAGGTCAGTTCCTGCTCGGGGTTAAACTGGCTGAGCGTAAGGCTCTGGACGTTCTTCCGAACAAAGCGCTTCACATATGCGTCAGGAGTGGCCGGGTCGTCGCCCCGGATTTGCGCGACCACGAAATCGCCGCGACGCACTGAAACGCCGGGATTCACGTAGACCGTCTCTCCGGCATAGTAGCGCGGCTCCATGCTGTCGCCGGCCACCATCACACCATAAGCATTGCGAACCCCGCGAAGGGCGGGTGGCGCCAGGACGTCCTCGATCTTGTTGCCGTTGAGCGGGAATTGTCCCTCACTGCCGCCCACGGCGTGGCCGTACACCGGGATCTTTTCGTTGGGATCGAACGTGACCGGCTTGGGATCGATGACGGCGTTGGGCGGCGACTCGAGGTGAGTGGTAAACCCCATCGTCATCGATGCATCGCCGCTCGGGCCTTTGCCTGTGCCGAAGAGTAGCCAGGACGGGTCCACCTTGAAGCGGCGCCCATATGTTGCCGCTGCAACCGCACCGTAGCCGCGCGATCCGTTCTCATGCCCGAGATAGGTCGCAACCTTCATCCCGAGCGCGCTGGCGGCGTCTGTTCCGGTGGCGAACCCGGCGGCCTCCCGGGCCATCCTCAAGCGATCTGATTTTTCCATATCGGCAGAATGCATGGAAAAATTATGCGGATGGCATTGACGATGCATTATGCGTAACGCATTATGAGGGGGTGCCAACAAGAGAGCTCGTCGCAGATCATGGAATCTCGCCAGGAAATCGATGTCCGTTCTGTCCGCACCAGTCTCGGCTGGTCGCAGGGCCGTCTGGCCGAATACCTCGGCTGTGATCAGTCCACTGTTTCGCGCCTTGAAAACGGCGGCCGGATCAGTGGTCCGATCCGTCAACTCCTCTCCCGCCTGTCCGACCGAAGCGATGTCGAGGCGGCAGCATGATCGAGGGTTTTGCTCTCACTCTATCGGCTGTGTGCGCGGGGGCGACTCTTGTTCGCTTCTTTCTCGACGCGCGGCGTGGTGGCCCGGCTTTCGCCGTCCACCATCCGCAGTCTTCTGACTATTCTCTCGGCGATTTCGCCGATGCTTCTCGGGCCTTCCAAAATGCTCCCCAGCATGGTGGCCCTCTCGGTCCCTTCAATCGCTCGCTCCTGTTTGGTTGCTCCGTCCATGACCAAGAACTTGGCATGGAGGGACTGGCATGTCCGACACCAGACGTGTCGCGCGCGACATCAAGCGTGACGAGGGCGACATGAGTGAAGTCGCTGTAATGGAAGCGAGGGATCGGCTCGTCTTCCTGACGAGATGCGAGCACCGCGGCCCGACCGATACCTGGACGGCCGCGCGGGATCGCACTGCTCGCAAGATCGGCCTCGATCAGTCCTATGCGCGCCGCCTGTGGCAGCGCTGGCAGGACATGAAGGACGTGTCCGGCGGCGCCTATCGCTCGCTACTGATCGCCTATCACGCCCAATGCGACCGCCTTGACGAGGTGGGCGACCACTTCGACCGCAAAACGAAGGATCTCCTGAATGAAGCGCATGGCGAAGAGCGGCGCGAGAGCGGCGTGGAAGGCGATCGTCTACTGGCTGGTCGGCCTGTTCCGCAGGCGTCGTCGCCGCTTTGCCGAGCGGGACAGGAGCGAGCCTGAATGACCGTGATCCAGATCACCAAATCGGAGCCCGTGGCGGGGCGCCGTGAGCGAGTGGCCGGGGAGGGCACCTCCCAGCCCGCCCCGGTCGCTTTCACCATTCCGACCCCGCCATCGGCGAATGCCCTTTTTAAGAACGTGAAGGGCGTCGGCCGGGTCAAGGCCAAGCACTACGACGACTTCGTCCGGATGGCCGTCACTGCAATTCGTCGGCAGGACATCGTGCCAATCTCCGGTCCTGTGATCGCGATCTTCGGCGTCGAGCGCATGTCCGATCGTGCCGACATCGATAACCGCATCAAGGCGATGCTCGACGCGATCGTCGAGGCGAAGACCATCGACGACGACCGCTTCGTGACTGCCCTCGCAATTTCCTGGCTGCCATCAGCCAACGGCATGTCCCACATCCGCCTGCTGCCGGTGCAGCGACTTGATGTGAGCTTCCACCCCTCGACCAACGGCGCGACCGGCGGGTGGTTTATCGAAGCGCCTTGTGACGAAGGAGACCACGATGGCGATCAGCCTCAGTGACCTCAGGACCGTTCGGGCCGACCAGCCCCCGCGTGTCCTCATCTACGGAAACGAGGGCGTCGGGAAGACGACACTCGCGTCCGAATTCCCCAACCCCGTCTTCCTGCAGGCCGAGGAAGGCACGCCGGGCGAGCTCGAGCTCCAGTCCTTCGGGGTGTTGCCGACATTCACCTCGGTCATGGAAGCCATGGAGGCCCTCTACAACGACGACCACAGTTTCCAGACGATGGTGCTGGACAGCGTCACGGCGCTGCAGCGGCTCATCTTCGACGAGACCTGCCGGCGCGGCGACGAGCATGGCTCGGCCAAGGCACGGATCGAGGACTTCGGTTACGGCAAGGGATACGTCAACGCGAAGGTGGTCCTCCGCGAGTTCCTGGACGGCTGCAATCTGCTTCGCCGGGATCGCGGCATGGCGATCGTCATGATCGCGCATAGCGTCGTGACGAAGTTCGACGACCCGGAGACGGCGTCCTACGACCGGTACGAGATCGACCTGCACAAGCACCTGAACGGCGAGATCACCCGCGACCTGGACGCGATTCTGCTGCTCAAAAAGCCGGTCAATGTAAAGGGCGAGACGAAGCAGGGCGCCCTGTCCAAGACGGACAAGACCACGGCTCGGACCCGCGCCGAGGGCTCGGCATCGACGGTGCTGATGCACGGCGTCGGCAAGCCGGCCTACGTGGCGAAGAACCGCTATGGCCTGCCGGAGAGCATGCGGTTCGACCGCGGCGCCGGCTACCAGGCGCTCGCCCAGTACTTCCCCCAGATCGGAAACGCAGAGCCGGCCAAGGCCGCGGCATAAAGGAACGTCATCATGGTCAACATCGCAGGTTACAACGCCGCCGATCACGAGCCGTCTGGCGAGTTCGAGCGGATCCCCGAGGGGCGCTATCACGCCGAAATCGTCAACTCGGAAGAGAAGGGCATCGGCGAGAATGGCGGCAGCGGCTTCAAGCTCTCGCTGACATGGAAGATCATCACCGGTCCGCTCGAAGGCCGCCTGATCTGGCAGGACATCCTGCATGGCTACAACGTTCAGGGCGAGAAGGGCGACAAGACTCGCGACATCGCGGCCCGCCAGCTTTCGGCGGTGTGCCACGCCGTCGGCAAGCTCGCTCCGAAGGACACCGAGGAGCTGCACCACATCCCCTGCGAGGTCAGCTACGGGCCGCAGAAGAAGAACCCGCAGTACGACGAGGTGAAGGGCGTGAAGACCCTGAACGGCGGCGGCGCGGTGGCAGGTGCGGGCGGCGGTGCTGGTGCCAGGTCCGGGGTCTGCGGCGGCCAGGCTGCGGCAGCCAACACTGGTGCCTCATCGCCCAATGGCTGGCCCAAGCGCGCATAGCTGACGGCCGGGTGGCGGCAAAGGCCTAGGAACCGACGCCACCCGGCACTCCCATCGACCAACATCTTCAACGTCGCTCGAAGGAGATTTCAGCGATGACAGGAAACGTGTGCCCTGAAAAGGGAAAACGCCCGCGCCGCACCGGCTGGCTCAAGAACCCCAAGCTGGCCCGCAAGGGCGAGACGATCGGCGGCGGCTGGTTCGTCTTCCGCAGGGGCGACGACACTGGCCGGATCCGGCCCGCATGGTGGCCGTTCGAGTATGCGTGCCGTGAGGCCGCTGCCCAGCAGGCTTTGGCACTCGCCATCGCCAACCCCGGATATCGCTTCGACGTGGTCGGCGTCGCCGAAAGTGTCTGCATGCCGGCTGTTGCCGCGATGGCGGAGGCGGCGTGATGGGTGGCGTCGATCAAGGGTGGAACACCCGCCGCGAGAAGCTGATCGCGGCGGCACACCAAGCGAACGTCGCCACCGATGCGCTGATCCGCGCTGTTGGCGAGGGCGGCGATCTCGACGAAGAGACGCTGGAAAAGCTCGCCGACGCGGCGAAGATCCTGATCGAGGTCGAACTGATGGTCGGCGACCCCAGCGGCGAGACCGGCCATCTGCACGCCGCGCTGTGCAAGTTCCTTGACGGGTGGGCCGCCTGATGGTCGCCCTTCCCACCACCCTTCTGTCGCCAACGATCGCCGCGATCGACGCCCACTACGAGGCGCACCAGGACGCGCGACATAATCTGCGCCTCACGGGGCGCATGCTTGCCGCCGAGTGCGACCGGCGCGTCTGGCTCGAATTCCGTTGGGCGGCCACGCCGTCTGAATTCAAGGGGCATACCGTCCGGGCGAACTTCACCCGCGACCAGGCAGTGCAAGAGATCGTCCAGGCGCTCTCCGATCTTCGCCAGTCCGTCCCGGGTCTAGTGGTCGAGCAAGCCGACAGCCAGACCTTTCGGCCGTTCGAGGCATCGGCGCTGGACGGACACTTCTTCCAGAGGCTGCAGGGGAAGGTGACCGGCATCCTAGAGGCGCCGAAGCGCGTCCACCTGCTCTATGCCGACCGGCAGCGGGACAAGGCCTTTCAGCAGATCAGGAAGGCCGGCCTTGCCGAAGCCGCGCCGGCGCGCATGCCGGCCATCCAGCTCGGGATGCACCTGTTCGGTCTGGAGCGCGCCTTCTACGTCGTCGAGAACAAGGACAGCAACGAGTTTCACGGCGAGCGTATTCGGTACGATGCGGCGCAGGCCGGGGCGCTGATGGCGAAGGCGGAGCGCGTTCTCGACGCTGCCCGTCCTCTGCCTCGCATCAGCGACGATCCCGATCACTGGATCTGCAGGCGGTGCCCCTCCCAAACCGTCTGCCACGGTGGCGCGATGGCCCTCCGCAATTGCCGGACCTGCCTCCATAGCACCCCGGTGATGGGCGGCGACGCCGCATGGCGCTGCGAGCGTCATGGGCGGGAACTCAGCGTTCAAGATCAGCAGGCGGGCTGCGGCGAGCATTTGTTCATTCCGGACCTGGTGCCGGGTGAGCAGGTCGATGCCGCGAGTGACGGGTCGTCGGTGACCTATCAGCTCGCGGGCGGCAGCACTTGGGTCGATGGGAGGGCGGCGTGATGGGTGCCCTATTAATCCCCGGCACGTCGCTGAGCTCGCCGTATCTCGGCCAGCCGCAGGCGCTCGGGTTGAGTATAGAGTCGTTCGAGCAGTGCGCGCGTGAAATCAAGAAGATCTTCGGCGTCCGGCTTCGTCAGCGTTCCTTGATGCACGCCGTCGTTTCCATCCTCGCGAATACAATGGGACAACCCCTCCAGATCGCGGGGCAGTCTGCCGTTATCAAAAAGCCACGGAAGACGAAGCCCGAGATCGCGGCGAATTCGTCGGTTCGGCCCTCCCTCTTCGTCCTCTGGCGGCAGAAGCGGTCGAGTGGCCAGGTCGACACTGGCTCGGAACATCGCGCCTGCAGCGTTCCAGCATTGAACTGCTACGGCGGTGGCGCCCTCTCTGAAAATCTTCTCGATTTCAGGAGCGACGTGTTCGGGCGGAGCCTCCGCAGCCATGTCCCGAATGCTGATGTAAGTATCAATCTCCACGAGGTGATCGAGGGAGCGGCGAGCATCGAGCGGGAAACCACGCTCGAAGTGCACGCTGTCCGCATAGTTTCTCTGCTTCAGGATGAACGTGGTGGACCTCAAGCATCGGCGACAAACCCCGAAACCTTCATAATATCGCATCCAGCCGTGTTCGACCTTTGTCGGCGTGGCGGCGAAGACATCGAATGTGACCTGTCTCGCTTTGCACCTAGGGCAGTCGCCGACCAGCTCATTCAACTCGAATCCCTCCATCTGAACGAGCAGGCTGGCAGAGGTCGCCTGGGCCGACAAGAGGTGACGGTTCTCCCCGCCAACGGGGGAGCATCATGATTGAGCCCGAGAAACCACTCTTCACCGATCACCTGACGGCGGGCGAGAACCTCCTCTCGATCCGCCAGACGCATCTCGGACAGGCGCACTTCGCCGGTACCGGCCTTAGGGCCAAGACCTGCCGCGAATGCACGAAGTGGCAGATGCGCGACATGGACGATCAGCGCACCGCCTACCGCTACACAGGCGGCGACCGTCGCGGATGGCTCGCGATCGGGCCGGCCAAGTGCGTCCACCCCATCCTCAACAAAGCCGACCGGCTCATTCCGGCGGACGCCGGCGCGTGCCGGTTCTTCGACCAATCCGACCTGCCGCCCGCGCCTTACCGCCGCGGCTGACGGTTCAAGAAGGAGATGAAGGCATGATGCGCAAGATCGAAGTCTCGCCAGTCGACAAGCCCGACACCATCGATCCGGGCGCGGCGCCGATCCTCCAGTGGATCGACATCGAGCAGCTGGTCATCGACGACAGCTATCAGCGGGATCTGAAGCGCGGCAACTGGGCGGCCATCCGTCGCATCGCGAACGGCTTCTCCTGGTCCCGCTTCTCGCCGGTGTTCGTAGCGCCGGTGGAGGGCGGCCGGTTCGCCATCATCGACGGCCAGCACCGCACCCATGCGGCGGCGATCTGCGGCTTCGAGCAGGTGCCCTGCCAGATCGTCCAGATGGACCGGCAGGAGCAGGCCGCGAGCTTTGCCACCGTCAACGGCGCCGTGACCAAGGTCACGCTCTGGAACATCTTCAAGGCCGCGCTCACTGCCGGCGAGGCATGGGCGGTGGCATGCGACAAGGCCTGCACGGATGCGGGCTGCCGGCTGATGACCACGAACGGGACGACCGACACGAAGAAGGCGGGCGAGATCTACGCCATCGCTCTGATCCGGGGGCCCGTGCAGGCGGGTCACGCCGCCAGCGTCACCATGGCGCTCTCGGGCGTGCGTCGGTCGGAGTTCGGTGCCGACTCCGAGGCCTATAGCAACGAAATCCTGAAGCCGCTGATCACTGCCGTCTGCGATCGGCCATGGCTGGCTAAGGCCGGCATCGACCTCGCGCCCTTCATGGACAACTTCGATATCTGGGCCGCGCTCGACCGCGCCGCCGACTTCGCCAAGCGCAAGCGCCGCGAGGGTGCGACGGGGATCTCCCGATACGATATCGCGACGGCCGAAATAGGTGAGGGGCTCGACAAGGCTTTCCCGCAACGCATGGCGCTGCCATCGCCGCGGAGGGCAGCATGACCCGCGAAGCCCTTCTCCAGCGCCGCTGTTGCGAGAACGAAGACATCGTCTTCGGCGGTATCACCGTGTCCGTGACGTTCGGCTACTACGACGACGGCAGGATCGGCGAGGTGTTCCTCTCCACCCGCAAGATCGGCACCGCCATGGATACGGCGGTCCGCGACATGGCCGTCCTTCTGTCCATCGCGCTCCAATACGGCGTCACGCCCGGCGTCCTGCGGCGATCCCTGACCACCACCGAGATCGGCGCTCCCGAAGGCTTGGCCGGCAAGATCGTCAGCATGATCGAGGAGCGGCAGGGATGAGCATTCAACCCAGATATTACCAGACCGAGGCCGAGAACGCCGTGTTCGATTACTGGGCTGGCGGCGGCGGCAATGCGCTCGTCGATCTCGCCACCGGTACCGGCAAGTCGGTTGTCATCGCCAACGTGGTCCGTCGGCTCCTCACGACCTGGCCGCAGATGCGCGTCCTGATGCTCGTCCACGTCAAGGAGCTGGTCGCCCAGAACCATGGCGCCGTGCTCCGGACATGGCCGGACGCGCCGATCGGCCTCTACTCCGCCGGGCTGGGCAAGCGCGACACGCATCACCGCGTCACCTTCGCCTCGATCCAGTCCGTTTACCGGAAGGCGAGGGCGCTGGGCCCCCGCGATCTCGTCATCATCGACGAGGCGCATCTCGTCCCGAACGGAGCGAAGGGCGCCGGCATGTATCGCAAGCTCCTCGACGATCTCGGCGAGATGGCAGACATGCGGGTGTGCGGCTTCACTGCCACCCCGTTCCGGCTCGACACGGGGCGTCTGGACGACGGCACGGATCGGCTGTTCGACGAGACGGTCTATTCCTACGGCATTGGCCGAGGGATTGAGGATGGTTTCCTCACGCCTCTCATCTCGAAGGCGTCGGCCTCCGAGATCGATGTCTCGAACGTCCAGCGCCGGGGTGGCGAGTTCGTGGCCGGCTCGCTGGAATCCGCGGCGATGGAGCATCGCCTGACCACGGCCGCCGTGGAGGAGACGATCCGCTACGGGCAGGACCGCCGGTCGTGGCTCGTATTCTGCGCCGGGGTGAAACACGCCGCGGCCGTCAGGGACGCGATGCGGGCGAGGGGTATCATCGCCGAGATGGTGTCGGGCGAGACGCCCAACGGCGAGCGGGATCGGATTATCCGCGATTTCCGCGCCGGTCGCATTCGGTGTCTCACCAATGCGAATGTCCTGACAACTGGCTTCGACGCGCCGGCCACGGACCTCGTCGTCATGCTCCGCCCGACGCTTTCGACCGGCCTCTACGTCCAGATCGTCGGGCGCGGAACAAGGCTGGCCCCCGGGAAAGAGAACTGTCTGGTGCTGGACTTCGCCGGCAACGTCCGACGCCACGGCCCGGTCGATGCAGTATCGGTTATGCCGAAGGGCGGGGGTGCCGGTGATAGGGGCAAGGCCGAAGTCTCAGACATTCGCGCCAAGGCATGCCCCGAGTGCGAGACGCTCGCGGCCCTGAATGCCCAGTCGTGCAAGACATGCGGCCACGAGTGGCCACGGGAGGAGAAGCCACGGCACGAGGCCGAAGCCGACGGCACGACCGGCATCCTCTCCACCGAGGCGGTACCGCCGCAGATGGTCCCGGTCGTCGACTGGCAGTTCCGCCGCTGGACGAAGGCGGGAGCGCCGGACTCCGTCCGGATCGACTATCTGGCCGGCCTGCAGCGCTACCCGGAATGGGTCTGCCCCGAACATGACGGTTATGCCGGCAGGAAGGCTGCCGAGTGGTGGGTCATGCATGGCGGCGCGTCGCCATTCCCGGTGAGCGCGGACGAGATGCTTGCACGCAAGTCAGAGCTTGTCCCGCCCGTGACGATCTCGGTGCGGCCGTCGAAGCAGAACCCGAAGTTCACCGACATCGTCGGGCGGACATTTCCTGAGCGGGAGGCGGCGTGATGCGGGTTTTGGTCGCTTGTGAGACGAGCGGGATCGCCCGTCGTGCCTTTAGTGAACTCGGGCACGACGTCTGGTCCTGCGACATCCTCCCCGCCGAGGACGGCAGCAACCGGCATATCCGCTGCGACGTGCGAGGCGGCATCCTTTCGGAAGGATGGGACCTGCTGGCGGTCATGCACCCGCCATGCACCAGGCTATGCCGGTCCGGCCGACGGTGGATGAGCGGCGCCGGGAAATGGACCGAGCCTCGCCAACTCCCCAAGGGCCGCACGCTCAACGACATGCGCGCAGAGTTCGAGGAAGGCGTGAGCGTTTTCACTGCGTGCTGGGATGCGCCGATCGACCGGGTGGCAATCGAGAACCCGGAGATGAACGACCTCGCCCGGGACCGGATGCCAGCGGATCTTCCGCGCCCTCAGATGGTGCAGCCGTTCTGGTTCGGGGAGCCGGCCTACAAGGGCACGGGCTGGTATCTACGCGGCCTTCCCCTGCTGGCAGCGACGGACTTTCTGCCGGAGCCCGAGCGAGGCTCTGACGAATGGAAACGCTGGAACGCTGTTCACAGGATGCCGCCGGGCCCTGACAGGACGCGACTTCGGAGCCGCTCGTATCCCGGCATGATGGCCGCCGCGGCCGACCAATGGGGCGGCTACGCGGCCAACGAAATGGGGAGGGCCGCTTGATGGCGCAGAACACCTCCCACGCGGTGATGGCCCAGCGGCACGAAGTGCACGACAGCCTCGACGATTTCCCCACGCAGCCATGGGCAACACGCGCTCTCTGCGAACACGTCCTGTCGCCCGCCGATCTGAAGCGGTGCGAGGTATGGGAGCCGGCCTGTAACCGAGGTCACATGGTTGACCCGTTGGGCGAGTATTTCAGCGCGGTCTGGTGTTCCGATATCCACGACTACGGCCTTGATGGCGCGTTCCAGCACGACTTCCTGTTCCCCGTCACTCCGCGCGTCATGGAGTGGTGCGGCTCTGTGCCGGACTGGATCATCACCAACCCGCCTTTCCGGCTGGCTGAGCAGTTCATCGAGCGCGCGAGCAACGTGGCGAAGGTTGGCTTCGCGATGATCGTTCGCACCTCGTTTTTGGAGGGCGTCGGGCGCTACACGAACCTCTTCAGCAAGAATCCGCCGTCGATCATCGCTCAGTTTTCGGAGCGCGTCCCGATGGTGAAGGGACGGCTGACGGCTACCGGATCCACGGCGACCGCCTACTGCTGGCTCGTCTGGATCGATGGCGAACCGAATACGCGCTTCGTCTGGATACCGCCGTGTCGGCGCAAGCTGGAGCGTGAGGGCGATTACCCGGTTGCTGAGGTGGCGGCATGACCCCTCACCCCACCACAGACGAACGACCAATCCGTGAAGCTGTCGTCAACCGGATCAACACGTTGCTGCCATCAGCACACGTAATTCATGAACTGGATGTCGAAGGCGGCGCGGGGCGAGCCGACGTTGCGGCTGTAACCGTCGACCAGTTGTGGCTCTTCGAAATCAAGAGCGGCCGGGACAAGCTGCACCGTCTTTCCCGGCAGGTGCAGCTGTTCCATCCGGCCTGCCATGGTCTCGTGATCGTGGCAGACGAGAAGTGGTGCGGCCGCGCCGCCAACTACCCGAACTGCGATGTCCGCAAGGTCATCCAGTTCCATGGCGCCGGGACCCTCTGGCAGTGGCCGGTTGGAGGTTGGCCGCACAATCATTGGCAACTCCCCACCCCGACACCGCCATGGCCGTTGCGGATGCTCCGCCTGCTGACGGCCGCGGAACTGCGGGGTCTTGGCCCGGGCGCTGACATCCCCTCAGAAGCCGTCATCGATCATCTCGCCCGGACTCTGACAGGGCATGCCGTCACGGCGATGGTCTGCCACGTCCTGCGGCAGCGCGTTCCTGCAACCGCCACCAGGAGGGCAGCCTGATGGGTATCGCGGCACATTCCACATTCACCGCCCGGGGTATCGCGGAACGCCAGCGGTTGGCCGGGACGCAGGGCAGGGCCTTGCGCGCCGATCCCGCGCCCCTGACACGCGCACCCGCCACCCACCTCAATCTCAGATACCGCCTCGTCTACGAGCGGCAGATCGAGCGGCCGTTCCTGCCGCCCGCTCCATACCGACCAGCACTTCGGCGCATCCTAGAACGGGTGGCGAAGGCCTACGAGGTCAAGCCGAAGGAGATCCTCGGACCAAGTCGTGATCGCAAGATTGCACTTCCTCGGCACGCCTTCTTCTACTGGGCGCGCCGCCTGACCTCGAAGTCGCTCCCGCAGATCGGCCGGTTCTGTGGCGACCGTGACCACACGACCGTGCTGCACGGCGTCCGGGCCTATCCCGGCAAGCGCAGGGAGATGGGCCGCCATGTCCGCGACTTGTGACGCACAAGCACCAACCCGATTCGACGACCAGTGCTGCGGCGTCTGCGCCCGGCAGGCTGTCGGCTACGGCTACGCGCCGAAGGCCCGCTGGGGCCAGCCGGCGCTGCCGGTCATGTGGGTGTGTGACGACCCCGATTGCCTCGCCATCGCAAGGGAGACCTACGGAATGTCATCCGAAGACTTCAACCGCATCGAGAGCCTTGCGGCGCAGGAGGGGCTGGAGCAAGGCAAGGCGTTCGCCATCAGCATCGGCACGGCCGACCTCGCCGACATGACGGACGCGCAGCGTTGCGAGTTCGCCCGCCAGGTCGTGGCCGGCTACCGGACCGCGCTGAAGGTGAAACTCCGGGACGAGGCGCCATTCTGACCGTGGGTATCGACACACCTCCACCAACCGGCGAACCGGCCAATCTCGCTGTCGCGCTTTCGCTTGCCGCCAAGGGCTTCGCCGTGTTCCCGGTGCAGTCCGGCGGGCCGAAGGCCAAGGCGCCGATGCCGTTCTTCCGCTGGCGGGATCAGTCCTGCTCGGACCCAACCGTCATCCGCGAGTGGTGGCGGAAGTGGCCCGATGCGGCGCCGGCACTGGACGTCGGCAAGTCGGGTCTCTTCGTCATTGATGCAGACCGGCACGATCCGGAGCATGACGGCGTCGAGGCATGGGCGGCTGTCATGGAGGGGGCGGGCGCATCGCCTTATGGCATTCCCATTGTGGCCACGCCAAACGAGGGCAACCACTGGATCTTCCGGCAGGCGGGTGGCCTCGGCAATCGCAAGGGCCGGCTGCCGAAGGGCGTCGACGTCCGTGGTGATGGTGGCTACATCGTTGCGCCCGGCGCGATCATGGCCGACGGGCGGCAGTACGAGTGCGACGGCGATCCTGCCGAGGCGCCGCCGGTCCCTGACTGGCTGGCCGGGTGGCTTGAGGGGGTGGCCGGCGAGGGAGGCGGTGGAGCCGTCGAACCCCTGCAACGCAAGGCTCCAGACCCGGCCGGTTTAGCTCCGCCATCTGCGCCCTCGACCGATACCACCCCCGAAGAGATCGCCGACCTTCTCGGACACATCCCGGCCGACTGCGGCTATGACGAATGGGTGCAGGCGCTCATGGCTGTCCATGCTGCGACGGGCGGATCCAGTCAGGGCCTTGCCATGGCGGACGCCTGGAGCTCTGGCGGGTCGAAGTACAAGGCGGGCGAGGTCGCCCGGAAATGGAAGTCGTTCCGCTCCACCGGCGTCAACGGCGCGACGCTCGCCGCGCTGGCAAAGCAGTACGGCGCTGACCTCAGCGCCATCAGAATCGCCCACATGCCCCCGGAGGATCCGCAGGCGCTGGCCCATGGTCGGAAGGTCGTTGCGGCCCTCTCACGTGCGCGCCGCCTGATCGAACACTCCGACGGTACCGTCACGGATGAGGATGGGGTGATTGTCGATGTCGGTGGGCAGGGGGGAGGGACGGTGGCCCTTGCCACCACTTCCGCGGAGCCGCCACACCCCGTATTCCCACCCGGCCTGGTGGGCGACATCGCCCAATGGATCTGCGACACATCCCGGCGGCCGCAGCCGGGGCTTGCCCTGGGCGCCGCGCTGACGATCGTCGGTACCGCGGCCGGGCGGCAGTTCGTCGGTCCGACCGGATCGGCCACGCACCTCTATGTTCTCGGCCTGGCGCCGACGGGCGCCGGCAAGGATTTCGCCTTGCAGCAGATCGAGCGGATCCTCGCGGCCGCCAGGATGTCGCATCACATCGGACCGTCCGAGTTCATCTCGATGCCGGCGGTCGTCAACTTCCTCGTCCGGTCACCGCTGTCCCTATGCGCCATGGACGAGTTCGGCGACTTCATGGCGCGCATCGGCAACAAGCGGGCGTCGGGCTTCGAGCGCTCGATCTCGAAGGTTCTGCGGACGATGTGGGGAAAGTCCTTCGCCAACTACACCACGCCGGAATGGGCGGGGAAGGAGGCTGCGACGATCCACGCGCCGGCCATCTCGATCTACGGCGCGTCGACGCCGGAGCAGTTCTGGCGAGCCATGGAGGGCGGGAGCGTTGAGGATGGCACCCTGAACCGCTTCCTGCTCGTGGGCGGCGCTGGCCGGCCAGAGGAGCGGGACCCGACCCATGATCCTGCGACAGTCCCCGCTTCGATCGTAGACGCGCTGCTCGCCATCTATGAGCGGTCCGGCGCTATGCAGGCGACTCTGCGCAACCAGTCCGACATGGATCCGACACCGAACCGGCAGGTGGTTTCATGGTCTGGGCCCAATGCGAAAACCACCTACGACCAGTTCAGCAAGCGGGTGGAGGCGAAGCTTTCCGACCCTGACAGCGCGAGCTTCTATGCCAGGACGGCCGAGATGGCGTTGCGGATCGCGACGATCGTCGCCGTCGGCCGCCACCCTTTCAACAGCCTGAATTCCGTTTCGGTCGAGGACATGGAATTCGGGAAGGCGGTCGCGCTCGGTAGTGCCGAGACGATGATCGTCGGCGCCGCGGACTATATGGCCGACACGGATAACCAGGCAGCCGCCCAGCGGGTCCGTCGCATCATCAAAGAGCGCGGCGGTCGGGTGCAGCACAAGGTGCTGCTACGGGCAATGCAGCACTCAATGAAGGCGAGGGATCTGCGAGACCTGCTGGGCTCAATGGTCGACGCCGAGGAACTCGAGCTGCAGAAGATCGAGCCGGGCGCGGGTGGCACGCCAGTGACGTGGTACCGGACACTCGAGTGAGAAGCTTATCCCCAAAGTTATACACAGCCGCATAGCGCCGACCGCGTTCTGACGGAGACCGACTCTGAATACGTGCACGGATGAGGTGTGGCCGTTGCCGAACAGCACGGAATCGGTGATGTTGGTCTCTGGCCCCGATTCGTCGAGGTCAAAAGGGGCGGGCCGCCCTGCGTCAACAGGTGCGGCCCGTATTTCAAACCACCTTGCGGGGGCTTCGTTGTGATCACGAGACCATATGTCGGGCAACACCGGATTATGTCAACCGATCTTTGAAGCCTCCGCTCCATTCGCCAAGGAGCGATATTTCAGTGCAACAGCATCTCGAACTGATCCCTCACCAGGCCCAGGGATCGACCATCTATCAGCGACCCGGTGACGGCTATATCAACGCTACAGCGATGTGCCAGGCCGCAGGCAAGCGGTGGAACCACTACTCCGTCGTGAGTTCCACGAGAGCTTTTTTGGACGCTCTGGCTATCGAAACCGGTATTCCGGCTTCGACGCTTGTCCAGTCGATCAAGGGTGGGGATGTGCGCATCCAAGGCACTTGGGTCCACCCCCAAGTGGCAATCAATCTTGCCCAGTGGCTCTCCGGGGAGTTTGCCGTCAAGGTCAGCCAGTGGGTCTATGACTGGATGGCTGGCAGAGCCAAACCAGCCACTCCCTCGGTCCCTTATCACCTCCGGCGGTATGTCGCGAACCAGAGGAATGTGCCGGTCGGCCATTTCTCGCTTCTGACGGAGATGACCCAAGCTCTCATCGCCCCGTTGGAGATAATGGGCTACACGCTGCCGGAGCGGTTGATGCCGGACATCTCCCATGGGCGGATGTTCTGCAAATGGCTGCGGGATAAGCATGGCATCGATACCGACACGCTGCCGACGTACACTCACGTGTTCGAAGATGGTCGACGGGTTCAGGCGAAGGCCTATCCGGAGAGCCTCTTGGCCGACTGGCGCCGCCACTTCCGTGACGAGTGGCTGCCGAACAGGTCGATCGCCTATTTCTCCGGGAAGGACAGCGCTGCCCTTGCGTATCTCCCGAGGCTGCTTCCGGCACCGCCGCAGGCAGCCTGACTGCCCCACACTCACGCCACGAGAGCCGCCCTCCGGGGCGGCTTTTTCGTGTCCAAGTCGGTGTTCACACGGTGTTCCCAAATCGACGTGAACACCGTGAACACCGGCCGGAAATTTTGTGAACACCGTGAACACCGGTGTGAACACCGTTCTGGGTCTAAGTACCTATTCTATATATATATTTATTCAGTGTTCACGGTGTTCCCGCTTTTTCCCGTCCTATCCTTCTCATAACCGCTTATTGCCGTTTATCAGATTTACCAGTAATATCGGGTCCCAGAACAGATATTCACGCGCGCGAGGGGAACATGGACCGGGTATCGCAGCTAGAGGCACGCATCGAGAGGCTTGAAGCCTTGCTCGCAGGTTTCGCTGGTGCCATCGTCGATGATGCGCGTCGGGAGCGTGGGGCTAGGGCAATCCGGAACCTCGCCAACGCCTTCGATCCTCATCCCCATGGGGATATCGATCCGGACATCCGCAGGGTAGTCACGGTTGAGGCAGTCCGGCTGATCCGGGCTGGCGGAGAGGTAAGCCATGCGGACCTGGTGCGCAGCCTGAAGGGCAGGGCGAAGTCGGCGCAGATCACGACTGTGATGACGTCGCTTGCGGAGGATGGCGAGGTGTGGATCCGCAGGGAGGGTGAGGGGCGCCGCGGCAGACCCTCGATCTTCTACACGCTCGCCCTGAAAACGAGTTGACCCGATAGCGAACACACCACACAATCACCCCCGCTCACGACGCCCCGTTCCGGGCTCCTCGCCGCCACACGAGGAGCCATGATGCAGGACAAGACCAGCCCCACATCCATGCCACCAATGCGGGACCGGATGTCAGACTATGACGTCTCCCCCGACATTCTCGAAGTCGCCGCAGATCTGAACTGGTATGCGCTGCAGGTGCCGCCACAGAAGGAGTTCGTCGCGCAGAAGATCCTGCGTCGGTATGGGCTCCGGACGTTTGTCCCGGTGCGTGTGGAATACCGGCACTCCAGCAAAAAATCCCGACAGCTTCGGCTGCCGAAACGCGAAGTCCGCATGGCGGTTGCTCCACGTTACGTGCTGGCAGGGTTCGAGAGGGGAAGGCCGCTCTGGTTCAGGTTGTTCAACCTACCATGCATCACGGGAGTCGTAGCCGGCTTGGACGGAAGGCCCATGCTGCTTCCGAACAAGGAGGTGCGCCGTCTGATCCGGCGCACCGCGACCGGCCTAAACGCTCCCGAGGCGCAGAAGCACATGCGCACCCATAGGGAATTTTCAGTAGGGGATGATGTTCGGGTCATGGACGGCCCCTTCGATGGCATGGTCGTGCCGGTCGTAGCGATCGGGGGCGGGTTCGCCAGATTGGGCATGACGCTGTTCGGTGGTGCTGTAGATGATATCCGGGTGCCGCTGGACGTGCTGGAGGCTGCCTAGTGACGAGGGGTGTGCAACGGTATGAAACGGTATGAAACCGTATTGACTGTCCCTCACTATCATGCCAACCATCCACGCAGGACGCCCCCCGTTTGATGCGCATGATGACGCGCACGCTCGGACCCAGCCCCAGCGATAGCTAGGCGGCACGGATGGGGTCTTATGGGTCAGCGGAAGCTGGCCCTTTTCTTTTTCATCACCCAAGGACATGGTCATGGCGCTCGGCGAGAAGCGGGGACGCTTCGTCGAGGAATATCTCCACGACTTGAACGCGACCCAGGCGGCCATCAGGGCCGGCTACAGCCAGAAGACGGCCTATTCGCAAGGCCAGCGGCTGTTGAAGGATGTTGAGGTTTCGGCCGCCATCGCCGAAGCCAAGACCGCCCGCTCCACCCGCACCCGGGTCGACGCCGATTGGTTGCTCCGCCGCCTCGCCGACGAAGCCGAGGCCGACGTGGCCGATCTCTATGACGAGAACGGATCACTCCGGCCGGTCCAGGATTGGCCCCCGATTTGGCGCAAGGGCCTTGTTGCCGGCCTCGATGTCGAGGAGGTGAAGGAGGAGGGCGTGACTGTTGGCGTGATCCGGAAGCTGAAGCTGTCCGATCGCGTCAAGCGCCTCGAACTGATCGGCAAGCACGTCGAGGTACAGGCGTTCAAGGACCAGGTCGAGACAAGCGGGAATGTGACGGTCAACATCGCTGGCCCGGATGCTGACCTTTAGCCTCACGGCGAAACAGCAGGAACTGCGCAACGCCGCCGCTGGGCCATCCCGCCATATTCTCGGCTATGGCGGGTCGCGGTCGGGGAAGACGTTCGGGTTCTGCTACTGCGTCGCGACGCGTGCGCTCGCCGCTCCCAGCTCACGCCACCTCATCGCCCGGCTGCACAACATCGACGTTCGGCAGGCCGTGATGATGGACACCTGGCCGGCGATGATGCGGGCAGCCTATCCCGGCGTCCCGTACACCCAGAACAAGCAGGACCAGTTCATCACGATGCCGGATGGCGCCGAGATCTGGTTCGGAGGCCTCGACGACAAGGAGCGGGTCGAGAAGATCCTCGGCAAGGAATTCGCGACGATCTATTCGAACGAGTGTTCGCAGATCGCCTACGAAACCATCCTGACGCTCCGTACCCGCCTCGCGCAGAACGTGAAGCGGCGCGACGGTCGAGACCTCCCGCTCAAGGCCTATTACGATCTGAACCCGGTCGGCCGGTCCCACTGGACCTATCGCGAGTTCGTTGAGGGCGTGAGGCCAGAGAACAGGCTTCCACTTCCGGCCGGCACCCGCGCCTACGTCACGCTGAACCCGGATGACAATCCGCACCTGCCGGCTGCCTACCTCGAGGAGCTCGACACGCTACCAGAGCGGCAGCGTCAGCGCTTCAAGGAGGGCAAGTATCTCTCCGAGGTACCCGGTACGCTCTGGCCGCAGGATCGCATCGACGCCGGGCGTGGAGCTTCACCGCCAGATCTGACCCGCATCGTGATCGGCGTCGACCCATCGGGTTCGGACGGCATGGGCGGCGACAGCCAGGGCATCATCGTCGTCGGCAAGGGTGTCGATGGTCACGCCTACGTGCTGGAAGACGCGACGTGTCGCCTGTCGCCTGCCGGCTGGGGGCGCCGCGTTGTCGAGATGCATGCCAAGTGGCGTGCCGACAAGGTGGTTGCGGAAGCGAACTACGGCGGCGCGATGGTCGAGAGCACCATCAAACTGGCCGACAACACGGTGCCGGTCCAACTGGTGACGGCCTCCAGAGGCAAGCATGTCCGGGCCGAGCCCATTGCCGGCCTGTATGAGGATCGCGACGGCTACCCCGCCCGGGCGCACCACGTCGGGACCTTCGTCGAGCTCGAAGACCAGATGGCGATGTTCACGACGGATGGATACCAGGGCAGTGGATCACCGGACCGGGCCGACGCGCTGGTCTGGGCGATGACGGACCTGATGCTCACCGGCTCGAACTACAACCTCGCCGCATGGGGGTGATGATGGTCGGATGGCTGAAGCGGCAAATCATGAACGCCATCGGAACATTGCTCGCCATCCTGTTGATGCGAGCTGTGAAACGGCAGGGGCTCTAGTCGTCAGCCATAGACCACCGGCGACGCTTCAGTCGATCCGCGTCATTCAAGACCTCCGCCATATCGGCAGCCTCGCCGGGGAGCAGGTTGACCATGTGGAAGCGTCCGATGGTGGCGGCCTCATCGGTGAAGATGTCAATGATGCTGCATCGGCCGACGGCGTTCCACCTGATAGTATATCGATCGTGAGGCATGGGGTCAGGCTTCAGACTGAGCGGCTCGCCGCTTTCGGTCCAGCGTATTGAGTAGGTCGACCATGTCGTCAGCCTCTTCCATGTCCATGCGGACCAAAATCTTGTCGCCCACCTCAGCGGGGAAATTCGTGAAGATGTCGACGACCGACCACGTGCAGTTGTCGTCCATCCTGAGGGTGTAGCGATCGTCAGCCATGCCGGCACGGTACGCCGGTGTTTGGATCCTGAAAAGAGTCCGGAGGGCAACACCCATGCCCTGCAAATCATGCGCCCAGCGTCGCGCCATGTTGTCCGAGGCCCGGAAGAAGGGCGCTATGGCAGTCGCCAAAACCCTTCCCGCAGTCGGCCGCCACCTGATCCAGAACCCACCGAAAAAAGGAAAGTAGCCGGTGCGGTTTCTCGATTCCATCGTCAACATCTTCACCGGCCAGGGGCTTGGTAAGGGGAAATCGCAGGGCGCGACTTATAACTTCGCCCCCATGGACCCGATGGAGCTGGAAGCGGCCTATCGGGGCTCGTGGCTGACCCGGAAGGTCATCGACATCCCCGCCATGGATATGTGCCGGGAATGGCGCGACTGGCAGGCCGAGAACGACCAGATCGAGAAGATCGAGGCCGAGGAAAAGCGGCTGAACGTCCGCGGCAAGGCGCTGGAGGCCAAGACGAAGGCGCGGCTGTATGGCGGCGCTGCGATGTTCATCGGCGATGGCACGACGAACCAGTCCGAGGAACTGCGGCCCGAGCGGCTGGCCGGAGGGGGGCTTCGGTATCTGCCGGTCCTGACCTGCACCCGGCTGGCAGCCGGCGAACTGGAAACCGACGTCACCTCGCCCTGGTACGGCACGCCCAAGATCTACACCCTGCAGACAGGCACGGGCGCTCAGGTGATCGTTCATCCGTCGCGCCTGGTGCGGTTCATCGGCGCCCCGCTGCCGAACGTGGAAACCACCGTCGCGACGACGTGGGGCGACAGCGTCCTCGATGCTGTGTCTCGCGCGCTGAAGGATGCCGAGGCGACCGCGGCGAACGTGTCGGAGATGACCCACGAGGGAAAGCTCGACATCATCAAAATCCCGAACCTGACGGCGATGGCGTCGGACCCGGATTATGAAGCGCGGCTGCAGAAGCGCGTGTCCACGTCCATGATGATCAAGGGGCTCTACAATGCCCTGATCATGGACGCCGACGAGGAGTACGAGCAGAAGGAAATCACCTTCGCCACGCTGCCGGACGTGATGGACCGCTTCATGCAGATCGCAGCCGGCGCGGCTGATATCCCGGTGACGCGGCTTCTGGGGCAGAGCCCGGCAGGCATGAACGCGACGGGTGAGAGCGATCTCAGGAACTATTACGACCGCATCTCCGCCGGCCAGGAGCTCGAGCTACGTCCGGCCATGTCGGTCCTCGACGAGTGCCTGATCTGGTCGGCGCTGGGCAAACGGCCGCCATCCATTCACTACCGCTGGGCCCCTCTGTGGCAGCTATCGGAGAAGGACGCCGCCGATGTCGCGTCCAAGGTCTCTGAGAGCATCCAGCGCTACGATATGATGGGGCTGTTCCCGCAAGAGGCGCTGGCCAAGGCTGCCGCCAACCGCATCATCGAGGATGGCTTCCTGCCCGGCTTCGAGGACGCGATGTCGGATGCGCCCGAGATCGATTTCGAGGCAGAGGCCCGCAAGGAAGAGGCGGCACGAGCAGCACAGCAGGCACCGGCAGCGGCCAACGTCACCCGGATGCAGGCGGCGGCGAACGATGCGGCGCCCCGGACGCTGTATGTGCGCCGGGACGTCTTGAACGCTGCCGACATCATCGCATGGGCGAAGTCGCAGGGCATGACCGACATCGTGCCCGACCTGCATGTCACGATCATCTACAGCCGGCAGCCACTGGACTGGATCAAGGCCGGCAACGACAGCGAGTATGGTTCCGACGGCAAGGATCAAATGGTGATCCCCGAGGGTGGGCCCCGCGTGGTCGAGCCGCTTGGCGGTATGGCGGCGGTGCTCATGTTCGCATCGTCACGCCTCGCATGGCGCCACGCCGACATCATCCGGGCGGGGGCCGAGCACGGGTTCCCCGACTATCAGACGCACGTCTCTCTGACGAAAGCGCCGATCGATCTGTCCACGGTCGAGCCGTACCGCGGCAAGATCGTGCTGGGACCGGAAATCTGGGAAGAGGTCAAGGAGGACTGAAATGCCGTCACCGGACATGATGAAGACGATGGGCGCCACCGCCGAGACGTCGGCATTCCTGCGCGACTCCTCGCCGTACCTGCTGCCAAAGCCGGATTACGCCGACCTTGAGCGCCGGGTTGCGGACCTCGAGGATCGCGCCATGCGTCAGGATCGCGAGATGGCGGCCCGGGATCGTCTGAAGGCGATGGGTCTGGTCCTTCCGCAGCGCTGACGTGCAGTCCTACAGCCTCTCCCGCATGGCCGCGACGAAGACCAAGCGCCCAACGATCACCCTGCCACCGATCACCGACAGCAAGGGCGCCCAGACCGAATACCTCCGCGCCCTCCGCGCCATGCTGCGGTCACTGGCGGCCGCGGTGCGATCCGACGTGCTTCCGGCCGCAGAAGCCGAGATCGCCCGTCAGCGGTCAGCCATGACGCAGGACGCGCTGGGGGAGTTCGTGTTCGAGGGGCTGAAGCAGTTGGCCGTCCGGCTCGGTGTCATTGCCGAGGGAATGGTCGGGCGCATCCTTCGGCTGGAGAGCGAGCGGCACACCAAGAAGTGGATGGCCTCGGTCCGGTCGACCATCGGGATCGATCTCGCCGCGGTGGTGAGCCAGGAGGACCTTGCTGACTACCTGACCACGGCGGCGGCGCGTAACGCGAGCCTGATCAAGTCGCTCGGCGACGACGCTGTGAAGCGGGTCGAGCAGGCAACCTACCAGGCGATCCTGCAGGGCCAGACGGCGGCGCAACTGCGCAAGCGAATGACGGAAGAGTTCGGTGTGCTCGACAGCCGGGCCAAGCTCATCGCCAGAGATCAGGTGTCGAAGCTGACCTCCGATCTCAACCGCCGCCGGCATGAGCAAGCCGGCGTCACCTCCTACGTCTGGATGAGCAGCCGAGACGAGAGAGTTCGCGAGCGCCACCGGAAGCTGGACGGCAAGGAATACAAATACGGCGAGCCCACGGGCGCGGAGCAGGGGCTTCCGCCGGGCCAGCCTATTCAGTGCCGATGTGTCGCGCGCGGCATCGTCGAGATCGACGGGGAGCGGTTCTAGCGCCCGCGCTTCAGCCATTCATCAAGCGAGCCGGCCACATCGTCCGGCGGCACCGTTTCATCGAACCCGACGCCATCAATCGACGCGATCTCGGCCTTGAGGGACTGCGGGGCGCACCAGTCGAACGTCGCCCGGTGATGACGCTCATGTGCCTCTTCCAAGCGCCGGACCTGAGCCTGCAAGTCCATCACCTTGAGGGTGAGGTCGAGGATCAGGGTTTTGAGTTCGCGGTCGGTCGTCATCAGTGCTCGGTGTGGTGGTGAACGGGGACCAATGGAATCTCTCGCTTGTTCGCCTCGTCTCTGATCGCGGCTTCGATCGCCTCGTTCGACGTATCGAAGTCGTCGGAGATCAAGTCGACGAGCACGTTGGGATCAAGCCCTCCGTAGGTTTCGACTATCGGAGCGAGTGAATCCAACAACCGTCGCACGGCTTCGCGCAGTTCACGCTCCGAGGTCATTGCACGCCGGCTCCAATAGTAACGCCGGCAAACATACCACAATCGAGGGCAAAGCCCATGCACATGCTGATCGACGGCGGGCTTGCCTCGCTGGCGCTGATGCTACTCGTCGCCCACTGGATCGCCGACTATCCGTTGCAGGGCGACTTCCTGTCCTCGGCAAAGCAGAAGGGCCCGCTGCGCGCCTACCACCTGATCGCCCACGCAGGCATCCAGGGCGGCGCCGTCTTCCTCGTCACCGGCTCGGTCGCCCTCGGCATCGCCGAATGGGTTCTGCACACGATGATCGACGAGGCAAAGACGCGCGGTGCCACGACCTTCGCGCAGGATCAGGCACTGCACATCGTCTGCAAGGCGCTGTGGCTGGCGCTCATCGCATGGGGAATCGTCTGATGCAGTTCATCGACGCCGTAACGGTGTCTGGCGCAACCCGCCGGACGGCCGATGGCTTTCTCGTCGCCACGGCCAAGAGTGTCCGCGTCGGGATTCAGCACTATGCCGGCCACGAGTGCGGCGTGGCGGACAAGGCCATCGTCAGCATCTATCGCAGCCCCGAGGAAGTTTTCTCGCAGGACAGCCTCCAGTCGTTCTCCCACGCTCCGGTCACGATCGATCATCCCAGCGAGCAGGTATCGGCTGACAACTGGCGCGAATTGGCCGTCGGCGAGGTGTCCACGGCCGCACAGGTCGATGGCAAGTGGGTTTCCCTGCCCCTCATCCTGAAGGACGCGAAGGCCATCGCTGCGCTGGACAGCGGCAAGCGGCAGCTTTCGGCAGGCTATGTCTGCCAGCTCGACATGACGCCCGGCACCACGCCCGAAGGCGAGGCGTATGACGGCCGCCAGGTCGGCATCAAGATCAACCACCTCGCCCTCGTCGATCGAGCGCGCGCAGGTGACGAGGCTCGCATTGGCGACAGTGCGGACGACGCGGGCAACCGCACTACCACCTGGGGCGCCACGCCCCTCCAAGACCACACTCCAAAGGAGCCACCCATGGCTGATCTGACCACCGTGGTCGTCGGGGATAGCGCGGTGCAGATCGCCGCGTCCGACGCCGCAAAGCTGGAGGCCTTCAAGGCTTCCATGACGCGGGCTCTCGCAGATGCCGAGAACGCCCATACCGTCGCGGTTGCTGCGAAGGACGAGGAAATCGCGAAGGCACATGCTGCCCTCGACGACGCGAAGGGCAAGATCCTGTCCGACGCCGATCTCGACAAGCGCGTCCAGGACCGCGGCGATCTCGTCGCGCTGGCCGGCGCCATCGCCAAGGACGTGAAGACGACCGGCGTCTCCGATGCCGACATCCGCAAGGCCGTCGTGGTCGCCAAGCTCGGCGATGCTGCGGTCGAGGGCAAGTCTGCCGCCTACGTCGATGCTCGCTTCGACATCCTCGCCGAGGACGCCAAGAAGGGCACCGATCCGGTCGCCCGCGCACTCGCCGACGGCAAGCCGGCCCCGGTCACCGACAACGGCCAGTCGGCCTACGAAGCGCGCCTCGGCGACGCCTGGAAGGGAGCGAAGTAAATGGCTGTCCAGTCCACCTACAACGAGACCATGGATGCGGCCCGCGCCGGTATGCGGGCCAACATGGAGCCGGTCGATCTGATCTCCCGCACCGTCGAGACGGCTGCCGGGGTCGGCTTCGGCAAGGTCGTCCAGCAGGGCACCGCTGACAAGGGCTGCAAGTCCGATCTCACCGGCATGACGGCGCAGACCTACGTCGGCATCACCATGCGCGAGCGCGGTGTGCGGCCGGAAACGCCGAACGCCTTCGCCCAGTACGAGTCCGCGCTGATCATGCGCAAGGGCGTCATCTGGGTCGAGGTCGCGGTCGCGGTGACCCCGGCCGACATCGTCACTGTCACGCTCGCCTCTGGCGTCATCGGCAAGACTGCCGTCGGCGCGGGCGTCGTGGCCATTCCGAATGCGCGGTGGGAATCCAGCACCTCTGGTGCCGGCCTCGCCATGCTCCGTCTGGGCTAAGGAGACCCGATCATGAACCAGCACGTCTTTGACGCCCAGGCTGCAACCGGCTTCGTCCGCTCGCAGACCACCCATGTCGAGCAGGGGGTCAACGAGACCGTCTACCCCGACATCCAGTATCCGTCGCTCATCCCGGTGGACACCTCGGCGAACCCCTTCGCCCAGACGGTCACCTACTACTCGAGCGACAAGGTCGGTCGGGCCGACTGGATCAACGGCAATGCCGATGACATCCCGATGGCCGGCTCCGAGCTGAACGAGCACAAGACCGCCGTCTACACTGCGGCGATCGGCTACGGCTACGGCTGGGAAGAGATCAACGTGGCCATGATGACCGGCCGCAATCTCTCCAACGACGATGCCATGGCGGCACGTCGGGCCTACGAGGAGATGGTCGATCGTGTGGCTCTGGCCGGCGACGCGACCAAGAACTTCAAGGGCCTGATCGACAATGCGGCGGTCACCGCCGCGAGCGTGACGACCGGTGCCTGGGCGACTGCCACCGAGGATCAGATCCTCGCCGACGTGAACGAGGTGCTGCTCGGCATCACCACCGACACGAAGGAAACGGCGATGGCGAACACGCTCCTGCTTCCCTACGAGAAGCTGAGCATCCTCGCCTCCAACCGTCTCGGCGATACCCAGGGCACGATCCTCGACTTCCTGCGCCGCAACAACGTCGTCACCGCGATGACGGGCCAGGAACTGACGATCCGCACGGTGCGCGGCCTCTCCACGGCTGGTGCCGGCGATACGGCGCGCATGGTGGCCTACCGCCGCGATCCTTCGGTGCTGAAGCTGCATATCCCGATGCCGCACCGGTTCTTGCCGGTGTTCCAGGATGGCCCGCTGCACTGGGTCGTTCCGGGCGTCTTCCGGCTGGGCGGCCTCGATATCCGTCGCCCGAAGGAAGTTCGCTACGGCGACGGCATATAGTTCCTGAGCGGAACATGCTAAGAACGAAAGGCCGAAGGTGCTTCAACACCCCGGCCTTTCTAACCAGCCCAACCTGTTCGGAGGTCAAGATGGCTGATCGTCGTAATAGACGAGATTTCACGCGTGAGGAAGTGCTCGCGCTCCTGTCCTACGATCCCGTCACGGGCATCTTCCGGTGGAAGATCGAAACCCATGGTCACGGCGGCGCCATCCATCCGGGGGATGAGGCTGGCACGATAAAGGACGGGTATCGTCACATCATCCTGTTCGGGCGGCAGTATCGCGCGCAGCACCTCGCATGGCTCATCATGACGGGGGAGTGGCCTACAGGCTTCGATATCGATCACGAGAACCGCAGTCGTGATGATAATCGCTGGGATAATCTTCGCGAGGCCACCCGGTCGCAGAACAACATCAATTCCGGTCCGCACCGAAACAACAAGTCCGGACGGAAGGGTGTGTCGTGGCGCAAAGATACGCAGAAGTGGCACGCGCGGATTGTCGTTGACGGACGGACGCTGTTGCTCGGCGATTTCCATGAGCTTCAGGAAGCAATCGCCGCCCGCGACGAGGCCGAAAAACACCACTATGGCGAGTTCGCCTTCAGCAAAAGGAGCGCGGCATGACCGCTGCCAATGTCACGAACAAGCATACGGCGCCGCTCACGATGGGCGGCGTCACGGTCCAGCCGGGCAAGACGGCGAAGATCGAAAACTGGCGGATGGTCTCCGGCGGCAATGCCGTGCGGACTTGGCTGAAGCTGGGCGTCATCGAGGCCGACGAGGAGCCCGCAGAGCGCGCCCTTGCCGGCCTGAAGCGGGATGAGCTTCGCGGCTTCGCAGCGGGCCCGTCCGAGACGGAGAGCGCGCCCACCGCCGCCTACGAGGTCAAGGCGACCTCGCCCGGCTGGTTCGCCGTCTTCCAGGGCGACGAGCAGGTCACCAAGGGTCTGCGCAAGGACGACGTGTCCGGGTTCGACGAGTTCTCCCGCGAGGACAAGACCGCCTTCGTCGAGGCGAACAAGGCCGAGGACTGATCATGGCCTACACCGTGCCGACCGCTGCCGCCCTGAAAGCTCGGTACGCCGAATTCGCGAATGTGCCCACGGAGACCGTTTCGGCGGTGATCGAGGACGCACAGCGGTCGGTTTCAACCTCATGGCTGGAGCGGGACTATGCCCCAGCCATCATGCTGCTGACTGCGCACATGCTGGTCACGGAAGGCGCGGTCGAGCGGGCCAACCCGGACGGCGACGGCGCGTCCAGCATGACGACGACGGGGGCAGTGAAGTCCTATCGCGTCGGCGAGGTGCAGGTGAGCTACGCCGGAACAGGCGAGGGGGCAGGAGCCGCGTCGGGCGATCTGTCGGGGCTTTCCGCCACCGAATACGGGAAGCGCTTCCTGGCGCTACGGCGAGCCAATTTCGGCGGGCCAATGGTCGCCTGATGTTCACCGGGAAAGTTGTTCGGACCACATATCTCGACGTGAACAAGGTCGCGGCTGCCTTGCGCGGCCCTTCGACCGTGAAAGTCGGGCTGCCCTCCGGCCAGGCGCCCGGCGATCTCGTCGCGATTGGCATCTATAACGAGTTCGGGACTCGCACCATTCCAGAGCGGCCGTTCATCAGAAATGCCGTTCGCGGGAACGACCACGGCATCCGCAGCGTGACCGGCAAAGCGGCGGCGCAGATCATGCGCGGAGAGATTTCGATGCAGGCCGCTATGGCCCGCCTCGGCATCTACTTCCAAGGCAAAATCCAAGCCGAAATTACGGCTCTCGACAGTCCTCCGAACGCGCCGTCGACCATCCGGCAGAAGGGCAGCTCGAATCCGCTCATCGACACCGGCCGCCTCCGGTCTTCGATATCTTGGAAAATCGAGGACTGACAATGCTCAACCTCGCCTCCGCCTTCAACGGCCACACGACCACCAGCGTCACGCACGAGCGCGATGCCGAAGGTGCCTATGTGAACGGCAAGTGGGTGCCGGGCGCGACGACCACGACGACCATCCGTGCCTCTATCCAGCCTCTCTCGGGCGATGAGTTCGCCAACCTCCCGTCGGGGATTCGCAGTGAGGCAAAAGACAAGATCATCACCCGCCACGAGCTGAAATCCGGCGATCGGATCATTGACGGCAATGCCAGCCACAAGGTGCTCCACATTGACAACTGGCAGAAGCTCGGCGGCTACACGCGGGCCATTCTCGGGGCTCTGCGATGACCGAGGTCGAGGTCCTGGACGCCACCCGCAACTGGATCGCCGACGCGACGGGCATTCTCTGGATCGACAGTTACCAGGGTGGGCCGGAGCCGGCAGAACCCTACGGCGTCATCAACCTGACGATGGCGGACGCGGTACACGAGCACCCGAGCGAATACGAATATCCGGTGACGGACGAAGGCACCGAGGACGAGACGATCCGCCAGGCGCCGGTGCGCGACTGGTTCTGGATGTTCTCGCTGAACGTCTACGGCGACGGCGGCAAGACGCTCCTACGCAAGATCAAGACGGCGCAGCACGTGCCCACGGCGCTGGAAAGCCTCGCTCCGCTGTCCCTGTTCGAGACATCGCAGATCCGCGACGCGACCGAGCTCCTGAACGAAGAGTGGCAGGCACGCGCGCAGATGGATCTGGAAATCCGCGGCATCGTCCGCGATGGCCTCGTCATCGACGTCGCCGAGACTGCCCCGGTCGAAGCGAGCCGGGTCTAACCGGGCAACCGCCCTCCCATCATCAAGCCTGGCCCGGTTAGGGCTTCAACCATGAGGTTCCCTCCATGGCACGACTCCCGTATTCCCGTGTCGTCAACGTGCAGCTCACCCGGCAGGACGCATTCCCGAGCCGGCGCGGCTTCGGCGTTCCGCTGTTCCTGACCTCCACGGCAGTCGCCGGCGAACTGGACGCGACGAACCTCACCAAGGTCTACGGATCGATGGAAGAGGTCGCCGCCGATTGGGATGCCGCCGACGATTTCTATCTGGCCGCCCAGCAGGCGTTCTCGCAGCGCCCGTCGCCGCTTCAGATCAAGGCCGGCTACTACGATGCCGCCGCGGTCGACGCCGGCGCCGATGCAGCCGCCAAGGCCGCGCTGCTGACCGATGCGTTGGACGCCATCCAGGACGTCGACCCGGGCTGGTACTGGCTCGATGTCGAGACCGATCTCCGCGACAGCCCGCTGCTCGATGGCGTCATTCCGTGGATCGAGGCACATCGGAAGATGGCGCTGATCACGTCCAACGACGCGCTGATGAAGGACGAGGCCGACACGACCAACGTCGCGGCCCGCTACAAGGGCACCGTGGAGCGCACGGCGATCTTCTGGCACGACAACGCCGCATACTTCCCCGGCTTCGCTCTGGCAGCCTTTCTCGGCACCTACAGCTTCGACAGCGCCAACTCGGCCTACACCGGCGCCTTCAAGTTCATCCGTGGCCTGCCGGCGTCCAATATCGGTTCCGCAGCGCTCCAGGCGATCACCGGCTTCGTGCCGGCGCTGGGCGAGGACAAGATCAGCGGCCACGTCGCCAATGCCTATGTCGATATCGGCGGCCGTAACCATACCCAGTTCGGCACGACCCTGACGCCCAACGTCTTCATCGACGAGATCCATTCGGGCGACTGGATGGTGGCGCGCATGGAGGAGGAGATCCTCGGCGTCCTCCTGAACAACGCCCGGGTCTCGTTCGACAATCCGGGCCTGAACCTTCTGGCCTCCGGCGCCCGCACGGTCATGCAGCAGGCCGACCGGGCCGGGCTGGTGGCGGTGGACTACGACGAGGAGACCGGCGAGCGTCTGCCGCCCTATGAGATCACCGTCCCGGACGTCTTCTCGGTCCCGGCCTCGCAGCGCAAGGCGCGCATCGCACCGCCGATCGTCGTCAACTATCGCGCTGCCGGCGCTGTGCATTACGCGCAGGCCCAGATCAACGTCCGCTACTGATAGGGGCCTCGGAAAATGGCACAGACCTCCGCGTACAGCTACATCGACGTCACCGCGACGATCAATCAGCGGTCTATCCTCGGCATGTGGGAGGGCGACGATGCGATCGCCGTCTCCGAGGGCGAGGACATCGGCACCGGCCTGATCGGCGCCGACGGCTCGGGCATCTTCTCCCAGCACGCCGGCAAGGGCGCGCAGATCTCGATCAAGCTGCAGCACACGTCGCCGACGCACCGCTACCTGACGCAGCTTCTTGAACAGCAGCGGGAAGGCGGGCTCAATGGCGTGCCGTTCACCGTCCAGGACCGGCGCTCGGGCGAGGGCGGCACGGCCGACAAGTGCTTCATCATGCAGGCGCCGGCTACCGAGAAGGGCAAGGCCGCGACCATGCGGGAATGGGTACTGTGGACGTCGCAGTATGACCGAAGCATCCCGAACGGTTGAGGTGACCCGTGGCTGAAAAGAAGATCGACGGCGTCCTCTACTCGGTGACGCCGATCCTCGCCAAGCGCGCGCTGGTTCTCCAGGCCCGTCTGACGAAGGTGCTGGGCCCGGCGATGCCTGCGATGGTCAAGGCCTTCGCCTCCCGCGTCGACCCGAAGACGGCGACTGACGCTCAGAAGGCCGAGGCCGACCGCATTGCGATGGAGGCGGGCCTACAGGCGCTGCGGGACATCTCCGAGAGTATCGACCCGGAAGCGTTCGGCAACCTCATCGAGGACATCGTCCAACTCGCCGAGGTGCAGGAAGGCGGGCGGTATCGCCGGGTCATCATGGATCAGGACTTCACCGGCAACCTGCAGGGCATTCTCCCGGTCGTCGGCTTCGTGCTTCAGGAGCAGTTCGGTGATTTTTTTACCGCACTCACGGCGAATGGAGCGCGAAAGCTTCCGGCAAAACCCTGAGTGAAGCCGAGATTGGCAAGATCGCGCCGAACCTGAACCTGTTCTTGTGGCGGCCGGTGATTTCCGAGCCGCCGCTGTGCACGCCCGGCGACCTCAATCAGTGGGTGACGCTGACCGATCTGATCGACATGCACGAGGCGCTGGACCTCAAGGGCGCGATGCAGCAACGGGCGATGGAGAAGGACTAGCTGCCGCTCTCGCATGAGCCTTCGCCGATCTGGCGCAGTTCGTCCCGCATGACTGCGGCATCCCAGATGCGGATCCGCACACGATCCCCGGCGGGCAAGCCTGCATCTGACATGACCAGGCAGAGATAGTTGGCGTAGCCGTCTCTGGACGAGCCATCATCTTGCATGGACACCCACAGCGTGCGGCCGCCGTTCTGAAACATCGCCTCAACGACCTTCGGCTCCGCACGGATCTCTTCCAGTGCGGCGTCTTTCCAATCGGCATGGGCAGCGGTCGAAAGCAGCATCGCAGCCGCGGTGATCAGGCTCCGCATCGGTCATCCTCCTCGATTCATCGCCCGAATATCGGCGTCCGCGTCCGAAGGATCAACGCATGATCGTTGACGAACTAGTCGCCATCCTCGGGTTCGACGTCCGCGGCGAGGGCGAGCTCCGGAAGTTCAATCAGGGCTTGGACGGCGCCGAGCGAAAGGCGCGTAGCTTCTCGAAGACGCTGGTGGCGCTCGGCGGGGCCGCGATTGGAGCACTTGGCGGTCTCGCGATTGGCCGGCAGGTCGGCGAATTCGTCAGTTCGATCGCCACGGTCAACGCGCAGTTTGAAACCTACGAAGCCACGCTCAAGACCATCACCGGGTCGGCAGAAGAAGCCCGCCGGTCGATGGACTGGATCACCGAGTTCGGCCGCACCACGCCCTACGAGGCTGGACAGGTCACGGAAGCCTTCGTCCGTCTGAAGTCCTACGGCATCGATCCGATGGACGGCTCACTTCGGACGGTCGGCGATGCGGCATCGGCCATGGGCAAGTCGCTCATGTCGGGCGTCGAGGCCATCGCGGATGCGGTGACCGGCGAGAACGAGCGCCTGAAGGAATTCGGCGTCCGCGCCAGTGCCGAAGGCGAGAACATCACCTACACCTGGACCGAGAACGGGAAGGTCCTCACCAAGACGGTCAAGAAGGACGCCGTTCAGATCCAGAAGGCCCTGATGGGCATCTTCGGCCGGTTCAACGGCGCGATGGACGAGCAGTCGAAGACCTGGGTCGGCATGACGTCGAACCTGTCCGATAGCTGGACGGAATTCCTCCGCGAGATCGGTGACGCCGGCTACTACGACGACATCAAGCGCCGGCTGCAGGGCACGCTGGACTTCGTGAACACGGCATTTGAAAGCGGCATGGTCGCTGACGTCGCAGGCGGCATCTCTCGCGGCCTGATCGCGGCCTTGAACACCACCACGCATCTCGCGACCCAGGCATGGCGCGTCGGCGCGGCATTCTTCCATGCTGCTGACGGTGTTCTCGACCTCACGTCCCGCGTCACCGGGCTTTCCAAGGGCATGTCCGCCGCTGGTCTCGGCGCCGGGCTCCTCGCATCGTCGGCCATGGGCCGCGGCATCCTCATGGCGGTAGCTCGCCGGGTGCCGTTCGTTGCGGCCGCGCTGGCGATGGACGACATCATCTCCGGCCTGAACGGCGACAACAGCCTCGTCGGATCCACGGAGGCAGGCCAGCAGGCGCTCGACGGGCTGAAGGAGAAGTTCACGGCGCTGCAGACCGCGGCGACCGGCTTCGCGGACAGCCTCGGCTCGGTGCGCGACCGCATTGCAGAAGCCCTGACCCTGCCAGACATGCCGGATCTCGGCGTGCAGATGGAGGGCATCCTTGCGCGCCCGGCCGAGATGATCGACCGGACGCTCAAGAGCTTTGAGCAACTGGTGACCGATCCCGGCCAGTACGCCATCGACCTGATGACGACGGGCGTCAACAACCTGTCCGCCGCGATGGAAAACGTGGCGTCGGTGCTGACCGCGCTGTCGTCGCCGATCGAATCCATCAAGTCGGCCATCGAGAGCCTGAAGGCCACGCTGGCTTCGCTCGACGCGATGCTGCCGGGCGCGGGCGGGACGGCGCAGGCCAACCCCGGCGCCGGCAAGGTCGCGACCACGGGCCAGACCACTCGCGCTCCTTCATCGTCTGGCGGCTCCACGGGCATGGTCGATCTCATTCGATCTGGCGCTCAGACCGTTGAAGGCATGAAGGCGGAATACGGGCTGACCGAGGAGGCCATCATGAAGGTGGCGCTCGATCTGTCGCAGTTCCTTGCGCCGGCCAATCAGGCTCTGGCGATCCAGGCTGACCTGTCCCGTGGCGTCAACGCAGTCGCCAATCTCGATATTTCGCAGTGGATGGCGAACGCTGACCGGGCCGAGACGCGTCTTCGGAACCTGCAGGCAGCAGCCGGCGGGGCATCGGGCGCCGTCCGGTCCCGTCCCCAGGTCGCACAATCGGCAGCAGCCCCATGAGCGCGATCCTCTTCTCCCGAGCCATCGGGCCGGTGCCGATCGCGGTCGTGGAATCCGAGCAGCCGGAAAGCGTTCTGTCGATCACGGAGATCCCGCTCGAAAATGGCGCTGTTTGTACAGACCATGCCCACATGGAACCGGAGCGGCTGACCTGGAACGTCGTCACGGACAATGCAGCAGTGACCTGGCAGGCGCTGAAGGCATGGCAGGCGGCGCGCATTCCGTTCACGGTCGTCTCCGGCTTCGATGTCCACACCGATCTGCTGATCAAGCGCATTGCCCCGGAGCGGACCTCGCAGTTCAGCCGGGTGTTCCGCGGCAAGGTCGAGTTCCAGAAGGTGCTGATCCTCTCGTCGGCCTCAGTGCCCGGCGATGCATCCGCCATTGGCGAGAGCGGGCGCAGGGGCAGCGAAGCATCTTCCGGTGGGGGCAAGAACCCCGGCGGGGCGAAATCGCGCCGTGCGGCCACGCCTGCGGCTTCCCGAGCATCCGGGCCGGCAACGGTCGATCGGGCATCGGGCACGGTCAACCGCGGCGACGCGCGCACCACTCCGGTCCCTGCCGATAGCGGCCGGGGCTCATCCATCATCTATGGGCTCACCCAATGATCGAGCTTCCAGTGATCGACGCGGCAGACCAGGAGTTCTCGGTCGTGCTTATGAACCGGCGGGCGACGTTCCGGCTGCGCTATGCGCCGTTCTCGGATCGCTGGTCGCTGGATCTGTCCCTCGATGACGAACCGGTGCTGCATGGGCGCCGGATCGTGCTGGGGGTCGATCTTCTGGCCGCGTTCAACTTCGGGCTCGGGCATCTGGTGGCCGCGACGGCGCAGGAGGGCGGCACTGCGGTTCCCGGCCGGAACGAACTGCCGAACGGCGTCGTGCGGCTCTACCACTTCACCGACGTGGATATCGCAACGGCCATTGCGGCGAGGGGCTGATGGCCGAGTTCTATCTCAGGAAGGTCCGCATCTATCTCCGCAAGAACGGCAAGGTCGTGCACACGATCAACCCGGGCGACGAGACGGATGAGCAGATCCAGGTCCAGTTCGCGATATCCAAGAGCCTGTCCTCGACCGCGAACACCGCACTGATCGATATCTGGAACCTCGCCGAAGGCACACGGAACGCGATGGGCAAGGAGTTCGACGGGATCATCTTGGAGGCCGGCTACATCCCGCCTTCGGGCGGATCGAACGTCGGCGTGATCTTCGCGGGCAACCTTCGGGACGTCGAGCACAAGCGCGACGGCGACGACATCATCAGCACCGTCCAGTGCGGCGATGGGGACGCCGCGATCCGCCGGGCGACGATCAACAAGACCTTCCCGGCCGGGACAAAGGTCGGCGAGGTCGTGGACGAGCTGCAGGCGCAGTTCGAAAAGGAAGGCATTGCCCGCGGCGAGGTGAAGGGGCTGGACGGTCTCCCGGCGTTCAAGCGCCCCTATTCGGCCTGCGGGGATTGCTCACGAGAGATGGACAGGATCGGCCGCAGCAACAAGCTGCACTGGTCGATCCAGAACGAGACGTTCGAGGTGGTGCCCGGCGATGGCTACCTCGGCGGTATCGCGCTCCTGACGCCATCGACCGGCCTCATCGGCGTGCCGTCCATCACCGACAACGGAGTGAAGGCTGATGCCTTCCTCAACCCGCAGATCAGGCCCGGCCGCCGGGTGCAGATCGAGAGCGAGACGCTGGAGATGAATGCCGAAGGCGGGATGTACCGCGTCGGCTCCTGCGACTTCCAGGGCAACAACCGGAACGGCGACTTCAAGGTGTCGATCCACGGCGAGCGCGTGGCGGGCGGCAAGGTCGACGAGGGCGTGGCGAAGGAGAAGCTGAAGCGATGAGCGGATTTGGCTACGTCTCAAAGACCAATACGCTGCTGGAAGATCTGATCGATACGCGCATCAGGAACGACCGCGAGGACCAATGGGGACCGATGGACGGCGAGATCGTCGCCTTTGACCCGGCCAAGCAGACCGCCACCGTGAGGCCATTCTATCGCAAGAACCTCGCGGGTGTTCCCACTCAGGTGGCAGACCTGCAGGAAGTGCCGATCGAGTTCCCGCGGGCAGGATCGGGCGCCATCACGCATCCGGTGAAAGTCGGGGACCGCGTCCGGCTCACCCCGAAGATGCGTGACAGCACGAGCTATGACGTCGATGGCGGCGCCTACGATGCGGCGTCCGAGCGGTCGTTCAACCTGTCGGACATGACGGCCACGGTCGTCGGCGGCGACAGCATCTCGAGCCCGATCCAGAACTTCGACCCTGCGAACACCCACATCCGGTTCAGCGAGGATGGATCGTTCGGTTTGCGCGGCTCGGCCGACGGCAAGTTCAAGATCGAGGGCAGCGAGGGCAACCTCTACGACATCCTCGCGACCTTCATGGAGCTCGTCGCTTCCGATCAACTGGCGATCGCCTACGGCTCGTCAGCCGGCACCGGACACGCGCTGCAGAACCGCGCGGCGCTGATGGATCTCGCGGCCAAGGTGAGGGCGATGGCGCTATGACGGTCTCCCGCATCGGCCTCGCGCTGCGCCCGAACGAGAACGGCATCCACGACATCGCACTGACCGCCGACGGCAACCTCGACATGGTGACGGACGCCGAGGCCATCGGCCAGCACGCGCGTCAAAGGGTGATGACGCATCTCGCAGAATGGTACCTGGACACGACCTGCGGCGTGCCCTGGCTGGACCAGATCATGGGCCGGCAGTTCGATCCGGCGCTGTCGGAGAGCGTCATCAAGAAAGAGCTGATCGAGACCGACGGCGTGACGGCGATCGAGGCCTTCTCGCTCTCGTTCAACCGCACCCTCCGCGGGCTCAACGTCACCCGCGCCACGCTCGCAACCGAATACGATGAAGAGGTGACCGTGTAATGGCGACAGGTGTTCAGCCGACCGGCTTCATCCTCCCGACGCTGGCGGAAATCCTCGACCAGATCGAGCAGGAGAACATCGCCATCCTCGGGCCCGGCCTCGTCCAGACGCCACAGTCGCCGATGGGACAGTTGAACGGGCTGCGGGCCGAACGGGAACGGGTGCTGTGGGAGGTCGCGCTCGCGGCCTACCAGTCCTACGACCCGAACCAGTCCGAAGGCATCCCGCTGGAACGCTTGGCTGCGCTCCGGCTGATCACCCGCCAGCCTGGCGAGACCGATGCCGACCTGGCGCAAGCCATCACCAATGCCGGCGTGGCCAACACTCGAGACGCGGACTTCTATCGCGCCATCATCGGTGTGACCGGCGTCTCATGGGCGAAGGTCTACACCAACGACGGGACCGTGGTGGACGACAATGGCCTCGATGCCCATTCGGTCGCTGTCGTTGCCCTCGGCGGAGTTGACGAGGAAATCGCACTGGTGGCCCGACGGTACATCGTGCCGGGGATCACGGCGTTCGGAAACACCCGCGTCGAGACCGAGATCGATGGCTTCTGCCGGACCATATACATCGAGCGCCCCGCTGAAATCCCGACCACGCTCGAGGTGGACATCTACAAGTGGGCCGATGCCGGCGGTTGTCCGCCCGACCCGACGCAGGCGATCGCCGAGGAGTTGGTGCTGAACCTGACCGGTGCCGCCCGGCCGCGCAACGGCGTGACCTTGACCCGGCACACCATCGCCCAGGCGCTCTGCACCAAGCCGAATGTCGAGGTCGTCGCTGTGCGCGGCGCGAAGAACGACGGCACTCCCGTCTCCCTGCCGCTGGCCTTCACCTTCAATGAGATCCCGCTCATCACCCTGGCGAACGTGACGATCAATGTCCTTGAACCGTGATGACTTCGTAGAGGCGGCAACTGACCGCGTCCTGACGCAATACAGGGAAAGCTCAAACCTCCTCGGTATCGTCCGGTATGACGTCGGGCAGATCGCGGACGTCGCGGCCGAGATTGACAGCATTCCGTCTTTCTTCGACATCGACACGGCAGTCGGCGACCAGCTGACCCTCATCGGAGCCCGCCTCGGCTGGCCGCGTTGCCACTGCGTCTGCGTCATCCCGCCGTTGTTCGGCTATCCCTGCGAGCCAGCCAACCCCAACCTGACGATCGTCGGCTACTGCGAGGATGCGGTCTTCTACGGCTGTTATGCGGCCGGGTCCGGCGATCTCTGCCTGAACGACGACGAGGTCTACCGCGGATACGTCAAGGCGCGGCGTTACCAGGCTCTGCAGCGATACAGCATCGATGACCTGCAGGCGGCGGCCCGGCATATCTGGGGCGAGGATGCCTATGCCGTAAATATGGAGCAGGCGAGGGCGTGTGTAGCGCCCGGCCGAGCCCTGACCGATGCGGAAACCCGGGAGCTTCCACTCGCCTTCCGCGTCCTGCCGTTTGCGTCGGGCATCACAACCTATGTCCACGACGGTGACGGGCTCATATTCGGCTACGGCGCCGGCTGGGCCGGCTACTGCGAAGACGCGGGCTACTTCTGCCCGACCCGCGTTGATCCCTTCGTCTGCGCCTGACGGCGCCTCCCGACATCATGCCAACTGACGAGGTGCCTCATGGCATATGAGCTACCGTTCCCAATCGTATGGGCGGAGAACAGTGAAAACCTGCGCAATCCGACAGTCTCCGAGCAGGATCAGGGATTCGAGTGCGGTGCCACCGGGCTGCGGGAACTGCACAATCGCCTGTTCCAGGATCTGCAGCAGGCGATCAATGCTCTGTCTCTCGGAAACGGCCGCACCGACATTCCCGTCAACGGCTGGCAATCGGCGCCTCCGGGCTCGCCCACGGATGGTGATCGATACATCGTCAAGACGACCGGAACGGGCGCGTGGAGTGGGCATGACGACCAGATCGCCATCTGGACCGGCGATAATTGGGTGTTCGCCGATCCGGCTACGGGGCTGCAGGCAAACTATATTTCTGGAACGGACTTCGTCGTCATCTGGTTCGACGGGTCGATCTGGCAGCAGCCCGCTAGGACGCTTGGTCTGATCACGGTTTTTGGGCCGGGTTCAACATCATGGGTGTGCCCACCTAACGTCACCAGTGTCAAAGCAACAGGATGCGGCGGAGGCGGTGGCGGCGGTGGATCATCAACCGGATCCGGTGCGGGTGGTGGCGGATCGGGCGGGGCAGTCTTTATTGGGGTTTATCCTGTCGTACCGGGCGTTTCCTACGCTGTCGTAGTCGGAGCCGGTGGATCGGGCGGTCAAGGTGGTGTGGCCGGCGGCGCAGGCGGTGTGACGTCATTCAGCACCTTTGCTACGGCCCCTGGAGGCAATGGCGGCAGCGGTGCGACTACTTCACCCACTGGTGGCGGGGCCGGTACAGCGCCCGCAACAGGTGGCCTAATTAACTGGCCTGGAGGTACTGGCAGTGGCGGTTCGATTGTCAGCAGTTCGCTTGTCGGAGGTACTGGCGGAGGATCGTACGGACAGGGTGCATGCAATCTGCCAGCCAGCGGCAGCGGGACAGGCATCAATGGCGGATTGCCGGGTATAGGAGGCAATGGCGGCGGTGCAGCTACGGGCGGCGCCGGCGGTCCCGGCCAGCTCGTTTTGGAGTATTGACCGATGAAGAAAGCTCTTGTCGTTGATGATGTAATCAGCGAGTTCCCTAAGCCCCCGGAAGGGTTCACACTGCAGGAGAGCCTTCACCCGGACGTCTTTGCAGCGCTAATCGAAGTTCCACTTATTGCTGAGGCCGGTTGGGTGCTACGTGGCGGTGCGGTATTGGCGCCGTCAGGTCCCGGTCTTAAGGCTCTGAAAGATTCGGCATCAAGTGCCGTCAACGCTAAGCGCGACGCCACAATCGCCAGCGGCTACCGGCACAATTTCGGCGGCTCCGCCGGGAGCCGAACACTCGATCAGCGCACCGAACTGGACGCCATCAACTGGCTCGGCCTCAAAGGCATCGCCGACAGCGCCATCGCTGCCGGACATGGTTCGGCACCGATCGCCATCCGTGACGCCAACGACGACACCTTCGATGCCTCGGCCAATGTGGTTTCGAGCGCGATGGTGGCGATGGGCCAGTGGCGCGGTGCCGTCATGGCAAGGGCATGGGCGTTGAAGGACGCGATCAGGGAGGCTGCCGACGAGACCGATCTCGAAGCAATTGATATTGATGCCGGCTGGCCCGGATGAACTGCGCCGACAGCCTACCGGAGAGGCACCAGATATTGCGTAGCGAGTGTCTCCTGTCCGAGTAGGACATCTTGGAGCGTGAGGTCGTAAGGGTCGGCAAAGGGTGGCGTGACCAGACCTCGCATGATCTCGCCCCCCGCGGTGGGGAGCCCAGCGACGAAGCATGCGACCATAAGCGTGCGCCGGTAGCCGGTTTGGATGAGCGTTCCGGCGGCGAGGGCCGCAAAAATCCCGATTGCGGGCAAGCACCCGCGCATCGTCAGGTCGTTGAAGGCACCGACCCTCGTAAGGGTAAGCGCGATCACGAACCCCCCGCAGATTAGCAGCAGAGGGGTTGTGGAGGGTCTCGAAATAGAGATGGCCGCGCCGATTGCCGCGATCTCCAAAAAAACAAACCAACCCCATACGGGCCAAGAAAAACCCGGGTAGCCAATGGAAAGTCCTACTGGAATATCGCCAGTCCCCTCGCCCAAGTACAGTATTGCGGGAATGACGAGTGCGGGGCCAGCGACGTAGTTTGCGGTCGTGAGGGCATGACGCCAGCCAGAGTGCCACATCGCCCATAGCGCGACAGGGGCCATTCCGATCGCCGCGAAAGGGGACCATAAAAGAATTGCAGCGGCCAAGGGTCCTCCAAACGCCAAAGCGCGCTCGGGGTAGCGTAGGAATAACATTGCACCAATCCACGCCGGGATCGCGTGTTGGGGGGTCCAGAACACACTGGTGACGTTCGACGGAAGAGACGCGAACCCGGCCCACCATTCCAGATGTTGCCAATGGCCCGGCTCGTAGCCCGTGATCCACATCCCCAAAACGTCAGCACCGCTGAAGCAAATGAAAATCAATCCAGCGGAGAACAATTGTGATGGTCGCTGTAAGTCTCTGAACGCTAAGCGCAAGACGATGAACAAGCCCAGACCTGTCCACGCGAATATGGCAAGGCCTGTGAAGCTCTTGCCCAATATCTTCGCGGCGAGCGCAGGCATCACGTACCAGCCAAGAGAATAACGCAGCGTCGCCGGGCCTTGCCCAATATCGATCGTTGGCGGCCAAGCATTATCTCGCAACGTGTTGAAAAGCGCGTAGTGCTTGGTCCAATCGCCGTTCGGCTGAAATGGCGGCAGGACCCCCGAAAGCCATACTGCTCCAGCCGCTACTATCATCAACGGCCAGTAGTAGCTCAGATTGGGAGCTTCGTCGCCACTGAGGTTTTCTTGTTGGCGATAAGCGTATGCCGCAGCGGCTAACCCTAGTAGCGACAAGAGCACCATCGGCCAACTGCTGAAGGCCAGCAGAACGATGGCCGCCGGAACGAGAAGGTAGAGAACTGCGAGGGTGAACAAAGCTGGCCGATCTATCTGTCAGGTATGTTGGCCTGCGTAAGGCACGCATGCTGAAATCGCAAATTCTGGCAATTCACTGACCCATACCGCTTCCCTTCGCCCGCCCGGTCCAGCCGCGGCGGGCTTTTTCGTGCCCGCATCGGAGATCCACCATGACTTTTGAGAAGTGGCTGCAGAGCCGGCTGACCGCCCACGGATTTTCGTGCGGGGTGATCGACGGCATCATTGGGCCCGTCACGCTGGCTGCCCTCAAAGCCTTCGAGCGGGCACATGGCCTGACTATTGACGGCATGGCCGACCCGAAGGTGGTGAAGGCGCTCCGGGCCTCCGCATCGGCTGTATCGCCGTCGACGATGGCCGACATCCCCGACCGGAATGCGGAGCCGGACGAGACACCGGGCGCGGTAAAGAACACATGGCCGCGCCAGCGGGACGTGACGAGCTTCTACGGCGCCGTCGGCACCCGGCAGACCCGGGTCGAGATCCCGTTCGACATGGTTCTGGCGTGGGACAAGAGCGTCCGCATCCGCCGGATCACCATGCATGAGAAGGTCGCGGCGTCAGCTGAGCGCGTGTTCCAGCGGCTCGCCGGCCTCTACTCCACCCGCGAGCGCGAAGACCTGGGGCTCCACCTGTTCGGGGGCTCGCTCAACGTGCGTCGGATGCGCGGCGGGTCCGCCTATTCGATGCACTCATGGGGCATCGCCATCGACTTCGATCCGATCCGCAATCAGCTGAAATGGAAGGCACCGCGGCCCCGTCTCTCTCAAGCGGACGCGCTGCCTTTCTGGAAGTGCTGGGAGGACGAAGGCTGGATGTCGCTCGGCCGCGCCCGGGACTTCGACTGGATGCATGTCCAAGCCGCTCGCCTCTGATCCCTGACTGGAGAACCTCAATGGAAAATGCCATCGACATCACGCTCGCCGTCGTCCTGCCGCTGCTCGCCACGGTACTGACGACGATCGCCATTCCGGCAGCCATCGCCTGGCTGAAGGCGAACAACGTCATCAAGGACGAGGCCCGGGCGAAGCTCCTGCAGTCGGCGCTGGAGAATGCGGCGCTGACCGCCATCGCGCGGGCAGGGGGTGCGCCCATCATCCCGGCGGTGACCTCGGACGCCACCGGCGCGGCGATCGCCTACGTGAAGGCGTCCGTGCCTGACACGGTGCGGCAGCTGGGGCTTTCCGACAGCAAGATCGCCGATCTCGTCGTGCCCCATATCCAGCGGCAGATGGACAGGGCGAAGCCGTGAGCGCGTGGCGCTGGACGGCATGGGCGGTCGGGGTCGCTCTGGTCGCCGCCGCGGTGCTGTGGCTGTTCACGCCGGCCCATGCGGCGCCGACGCCCCGGCAGCCGCTACGCCTGGCCGACCTCGACTGTGACCGCGCCGGAACCGTGCCTGCCATCCGGCTGGATCGGCAGGGGCGGATGGAAGTCTCGTGGCGGGACGGGCGCGGTTGTGTCCGGTGGTCGCTCTGGGTGCCGCGATGATCGTGTTCCGCGTCTACCGAGGGATTGCGGATCACTTCCCGATCCGCTTCACCGAGTGGGTGATGATGCTGCCGACCTTCGGCATGGCGGCCGCGTTCAAGGCGTCACCCGATATGTTCGCCGTGTCGCCGTCATTCGATCTGCTCGGACGATGGGCGGAGGAGGCGACGTGGGGCCTGATCGTTCTCGCCTGCGGCGTCGTTCGACTGGCGGCGCTGACGGTAAACGGGACTTTCAAGGGTTTTCGCTTCTCGCCGCATCTGCGGTTTGGGGCGTCGCTCGCCGGCATCGTGTTCTGGTCGCAGTTCACGCTCGGCTTTCTCATCGCATGGCTCACCGGCCAGGGCGCCCCGTCCGCGGTCGTCGCCTATGGGACGTTCTGCGCCATGGAGCTCGCGAACCTCGTCCGGTCGGGCTCCGACATCGGCAAAGACATCCGGGGCGAGTAGTGCATGGACTGGAGCGTGATCGACTTCGAGAAGGCGGCCAATGGCATCCTCATTCTCGTCACCGGCCTTCTGGGCTATTTCGGAATTCGCAGGGGGCTTCGCGCTCCGTCCCGTTCGCAGGAGAACGATGGTCACACTGTCGAGGTGGCCGGCGCGCTCGTCGATAGCGCAGCCGTGCGGCAACTGTCTGGGGAGGTGACCGGACAGGCTATCGCCATCACCGAGCAGTGCGTTGCAACGAAAGCCCAGACCGAGGCCATTCGGGAATCGTCGCGGGCAGTGCTGGCGTTGAAGGAGGAGGTGCAGGAGCTCCGCCACGAGATGAGTCGACGTCGCTGATGGAAACGATCGCGCAAACTGAGGGCCGTACGCAGATGGGTCCGGCCTTGCGGTCGGACCCATCTGTATCAGGGTCGGAGTGCCGTGTCTTAACGGAACAGTGACATCAGCGACTGCGAGGACGAGTTGGCAATCGACAGTGCCTGCACACCCAGCTGCTGCTGCGTCTGGAGTGCCTTTAGCCGGGTCGATTCCTCGGTCATGTCCGCGTCCACCAGCGTGCCCACGCCTTTCTCAATAGAGTCGCGCAGGTTCGAGACGAACTCCGACTGAATATCCATGCGGCTTTTGGCAGCGCCGAGGTTAGACGCGGCCGTCGTCATCCGCTGAAGGGCGTCATCGACGCCAACGATGTAGGCGTCCAATGTAAACCCATCAGTGATCGAATCCGTTAGAGCCGAGATGTCGAGGGTCGCGACGGTAAAACTAAGTGGATCCGACGACGTCTGATCTACTTGGTTATAACCGCCGACGGCGTTGTATCGGCCGTCGAGAATGCCGGTACCTGTCGCACCCACTTCCACCGCCGCGTCGAACAGCTTGGTCTTCGAGGTGTCGATCTGGATAGTGCCGACCGAGACCGTTCCGTCGGCGGCGCGGTTGAAGGACGCAACGACCGACTTGGTCGCGTTGGCGGGTGCCGTGGAATCGACCGACAGCCAGTTCTCGCCCGAGAAGGAGGCGGATGTCGCGATCGACGTCAGTTGACCCTGCAGTTCGGTGATTTCCGCCTGGATCTTGGTCTTGTCGACGCCGGGTTCTTTCGCAGCGACGAGCTTGGACTTGATCTCGTCGACGACGTCGATTGCGGCCTTCATGCCGGTATAGGCCGTGTCGACCTTCGCCTGACCCAGGCCGAGTGCGTCCTCGACTGCGCCGAGCGCCTTGTTGTCGGAGCGCATGGTGGTGGCGATTGACCAGTAGGCCGCATTGTCTGAGGCGGCACCCACACGGTAGCCGGTCGAGATGCGGTTCTGGGTCTGGTCGAGATTGCTGTTGATTGATGCCAAGCTCTGCAACGCAGTCATGGCAGACGTATTTGTGTTTGTGGAGGTCATGCTGGTGTCCCAAAACGCTTATACATGAAGAAGGGACTGTCCGGATCAGCCGGAATAGCGAAGCGGCATCATGCCTCCAACAGCTACTGTCGGTTCGATATTCCGTATTCGTAAGGGAATCTTGTTTTCTAATCCGTCAACTGGAGTGGTTAACGCGATATTGCGTTCCGATTTCCTTCGCGTCGGCTTCAAATCACTGAGGCTCAGCGCTGTCACTACGCCCAGCAACTGCGCCTCCGCGACGATCACTCCAATTTTCTCGTCGTCATACTCCGCCCGGCCGCCCTTCCTGGGTGGCCGGGTCATTTGTCGTTTCAGCGCCCCGGCACCTTGGCGCGAACCCGCATGCTGATGTCCCGGCTGTGACAGCTGCCACAGATGATCCGCGGCTTCCACTGCACGAACACCTGGTTTCGCCCCCATCTGCGGCTCGCCTCATCTAGCGTCAGGCCAAGCGTCCGGTGACAGTGATTGCAGGCCCAGGCGAGCCCCATGCCGGCGTCGGCGAGTTTGCCGAGGGTGTCGATCGTATGGGGGTCGGGTGACGGCTCTACCGGCACCACCGATTCCCCTCATTCGGCCATGGCTGCGAAAGCCCTTCCTCGATGAGCACCTGCCCGGCGTCGCGTCCATCGGACAGGATGACGTTGGCAAGCTCGCGCCCGTAGCGACCGCGCCCACCGGTCCACTCGATCCGATACCCGCCGGCCATCAACTGCCGCAGGCGATCCCGAGCCTGGAGCCCGAGCCGCTTTTCAGCGGCGCATTCCGGCTGGCTGATCTCCGGGGTGTCGACGTTCAGGGCGCGCCACTTCACGCCGCGCTCCCATCCGGTGTCACCATCGACGATGCAGGTCAGCTTGCGCGCCGCCCGGTCGCCGCCCGAGCAAACCGGGATGGTGCCGGCGAGGGCGGGCGAGAGCATCATCGTCAGGATGATCGTGAGTGCGCTTTGGGTCATTGGCTTTTCCACATCGGACGATAATCGTGGACGGAGAACGCACCGACAACACCGTCCCCCGATTTTCCCCCGCAACAAGGTGGATTTTCTCGGAATGTTCCGGGGCGAGCCGTTCTGAGCCGTAGATGTAGGGGGAGGGCGAAAGCCCATATTCTGGCGGAGAGGAAGGGATTCGAACCCTCGATACGGTCTCCCGTATACTCCCTTAGCAGGGGAGCGCCTTCGACCACTCGGCCACCTCTCCAGTTGCGCGGATTACCCGTCGTGGCACGTGCTTGCAAGGGCGTGGACGAGAAAACTCGTGGGGAATCGCCGTCTTCGCCAATTTCGTTCGTTCTCGGACATGGGCGACGTGTGGTGGCGTGCCTTCGCACCGGGCTGCGCAGACGAACCGCAGCGCGGTTCGCTTGTGACCGGGTCGGGGCTTCGCTAAAGATCACAGGGAGTTGTCCCCGGGGTTCAGCGGCCGTGCGATCGGGGCGGCGGCAATGGTGTGATCATGCAGAAAAAAGCTTTCGGAATCGTCCTCGTCTGTCTCGTGCTCCTGGCGGCGATCGTCGCCGGCTACTGGGACATGCTGAGCAGTGAAAAGCTGCGGGTGGCGCAACGCGGCGATCCGGCCGAGGTGACGGATGGGGTCGCCGGTAAGGACGCTGGCAGCGAGACGGCGGATGCCGGGCCAGTCCCGGACGATTCGACGGAAATGGCCGCGACCGATTCCGAAGCGGATGCAGGGACTGCGTCGCCCGGTGCAGACGTTGCGGACGAACCGTCGGTCACCGAAGGAGACGCGACCGCTTCGGCAACGTCCGATGTCGCGCCGGCCGTCGCGGGGAACGAAGAGGCTGGGCAAGACACCGAGGCGCAGCGACAGCCGGAGACGGCACAGGCGCAGACGGAGGTCGCGACTGCGGGCGAGGGGGATCAGGGATCTGTCGAGGATCCCTCGGTTTCCACCGAAGCCGGTGCGGTCGCGGGTTCGGATGTCACGACCGACGCAGCTTCCACGCCGTCGGCCATTGATGATGCCGGCGATTCGGACGCGAGCGCTGCGGGGACTGTCGCGGATGCGTCTGCGAATGTGGGCGAGGCCGGTGCTGGCAGTACGGGCGCTGGCGACGATGCGGGTGGAACGGAGCCTCCTGAGGGCACCGCATCCGACGGCCAGAATCGAACGGTCGCAGGGGCGAGCGAGAGCGGTTCGGCGCAGAATGGCGACGCGGCCTCGACCCCGACAGCCGGTGCGGACGTTGCCGATGTTTCGGAGACGCCTGGCGCCGGTCGTACGGAGGACGGGGCAAGCGGCGATCCGGTGACGGCCGCCAATGAGACCGGCGACGCTGAGAATCCTGCGTCTGCCGAATCGGTCGACGCTGCCGCTGCCGCGAATGCCGGCGATCGTGACGAGGGGCGCGCCGACGGCGACGCTGCTGCAGCTTCCCAAGCGCCGCGCTTCGATCTGCTGCGGGTCGAGCCCGATGGTTCCACCGTCATTGCCGGGCGGGCGCCGGCCGACAGCAGCATCGCGCTGATGTCGGACAAGACGGTGCTCGGCGGCGATACGGCCGGGATCGGCGGCGATTTCGCGGTGGTGCTCGATGCTCCGCTCCCGCCGGGCGATCATGCGATCACCATTCGCGCGACGTTACCGGACGGTAGCGTCACGCGCTCGCAGGAAACCGCGATCGTCAGCGTTCCGCCGCGCGACCGCCCGGGCGAACTGCTGGCGATGGTCGAGGCGCCGAATGCGCCGACCCGGCTCATCGAGATGCCGGCCGCCGGTGGTGATGCCGCAGCGCCTGGCGCGGCTTCTGAAGCAGCGCAGCCGGCTCTGCCGGCGGAGGCGGGGTCGCCGTCCGAGGCCGAGAAGCCTGAGCCGGCGGATGCGGCCAGCGCATCTCCCACGCCGAGCGAGACGGCTGCACGTCTGCCCGCAGAGGGCGCGTCCGCACCTGCGGACACGGCCGCGGAGGGTACCCCGTCGGTGGCGGTCCCGGCGGAGGGTTCCGCGGACAGTGCCGCCAGCACGTCGGACGAAACGGATGTGACGGCGAGCGATGCGCCGGTGCAGCCGGGCGGCGCCGTGATGCTGCCGCGCGACAGGAGTGCCGACGCCGTGCCGTCGAGCCCGTCCACGGTGCCGCTGCTGCGGGTCGAGGCGGTGGAGGTCGAGGGTTCGCAGGTCTATATCGCCGGCGCCGCCGAGCGCGGGGCGCGGGTGCGGGTCTATGTCGACAATGTCTTCCTGGCCGAGGACGAGGCCGGCTTCGGCGATCGGTTCCTGGTCACCGGCGACACCGGCATGAGCGTCGGCGAGCATCTGGTGCGCGCCGACCAGATTTCGCCGGACGGCCGCGTCGTGGCCCGCGCCGAGGTGCCGTTCACGCGCCCCGAGGGCGCGACCGCCGCGGCCGTGGCGCCGGCGCAAGATCGCGCGCCGCAGGAGAAAGCGTCGCAGGACAGTTCGGCTTCGAACGCGGCCGGGAGCAATGAAGAGGCTTCGTCGGCAAGCGTACCGGACGCGTCGTCGATGGCGAATGCCGAGAATGCGAGCCGGGCGACGGATAGTGCCGGGCTGGTGGATACGAGCGAGACCTCTCCCGAGGCCGGGACCGAGAAATCCGGTCGAGTGACGGTTGCGGACGCCAATGAGACTGCTGCCGGTACGCCGGATGCAGCCGCGCCGGCTCTGGCCGAACCCGCGGCGGGCGGGCCGGGCGACAGCAGCGAGGCCGGGCGCGACGCCACTGGTCAGGAAACCGGCGCCGCCGCCGATGCCGCGTCGGGCGCAACGGGCGAGTCCGGTGGTTCTTCGTCGACAGTCGTGGCGTCCGAGGCTCCCGAGCGTGCGGTCGTTGCCACCAGTCCGGAGCAGGCCGACGCCCAGAGGCCACGGACTGATCCGGCGGGTAGCAGCGCGGGTGACCAGCCCTTGACCGGATCCGCGGCCGATGGCGATGAGGCCGACGTCCCGGTCAACCGGCAGCCGGCGCTCGCCAATGCGGATGGGCGCGTGATCATCCGCAAGGGCGATACGCTGTGGGAGATTTCGCGGCGGACCTATGGTGAGGGCCAACGCTACACGGTCATCTACCTTGCCAATGGCGACCAGATCCGCGATCCGGACCTGATCTATCCGGCGCAGGTCTTCCGCCTGCCGGAGACGCCGGCGGACGGCGATGCCGGCGAAGGCGACGACGCCGGTGCCATCGAGGCGACGGGCGAAGGTGAAGGCTGATCGCGCCGCGACGCGCAGGGCGGCGCAAGGCCGCAAGATGCGCGGCGTCGTTGTATTCGGCCGGGCGGTGATCTAGACGCGGGCGGACACAGACCAGACGTCGACGGCGCGGCGGGACAGCCCGGCGCGCCGCTTCGTTGGAAAGGATCGACGTGGCGTCAGACCCCGGTAAACGCGTGTCCGGCGATAGCGGCCGGACCTTCGAGACGCTGGCCAATCTGTGGCCCTATATGTGGCCGTCGGAGCGCCCGGACCTGCGGATGCGCGTCGCCTATGCGACGATCTTCCTCGTCCTTGCCAAGCTTTTGACCGTCCTCGTCCCGTATTTCTACAAATGGGCGACCGACGCCCTCGACGGCGCGGATACGGCGACGGAATGGCTGCCGCTGGCGCTGACCGGCGCGATCACGCTCGTCGTCTCCTACAATGTCGCGCGGATTATCTCGGTCGGGCTCAACCAGTTGCGCGACGCCCTGTTCGCGCGGGTCGGCCAGCATGCCGTGCGGCGGCTCGCTTACCGCACCTTCGTGCACATGCACCGCCTGTCCCTGCGCTTCCATCTGGAACGGCGCACCGGCGGCCTGTCGCGGATCATCGAGCGCGGCACCAAGGGCATCGAGGCGATCGTCCGCTTCACCATTCTCAACACGCTGCCGACGATCCTGGAATTCGCGCTGGTCGCGATCATCTTCGGCTTCGCCTACGGCCTGTCCTATCTCGCGGTCATCGCGGCGACGGTCTGGCTCTATGGCTGGTTCACCATCAAGGCCAGCGACTGGCGGATCGCGATCCGCCGCGACATGAACGATTCCGACACCGACGCCAACACCAAGGCGATCGACTCGCTGCTGAACTTCGAGACCGTCAAATATTTCGGCAATGAGGGCATGGAGGCAGAGCGCTTCGACCATTCGATGGCGCGCTACGAGACGGCCGCGACCCGTATCTGGACCTCGCTCGGCTGGCTGAATTTCGGCCAGGGCGTGATCTTCGGCGTCGGCATGGCAATCGCCATGGTGATGTCGGCGCTGGAAGTGCGGGCCGGCACCCAGACGCTGGGCGACTTCGTCTTCATCAACGCCATGCTGATGCAGCTCTCGGTGCCGCTGAACTTCATCGGCTTCGTTTATCGGGAAATCCGGCAGGGGCTCACCGACATCGAGGCGATGTTCGGCCTGCTCGAGGTCGATGCGGAGGTGAAGGATCCGGCCGGCGCGCCGGCGCTGACCGTCACCGAGGGCGCGATCCGCTTCGAGGACGTGCGCTTCGGCTACGATCCGGCGCGCGAGATCCTGAAGGGCATTTCCTTCGAGGTGCCGCCGGGCAAGTCGGTGGCGATCGTCGGACCGTCGGGCGCCGGCAAGTCGACGATCTCGCGACTGCTGTTCCGCTTCTACGACGTGAAGTCCGGCCGCATCCTGATCGACGGCCAGGACATTGCCAAGGTGCAGCAGGCGTCGGTGCGCGGCGCCATCGGCATCGTCCCGCAGGATACGGTGCTGTTCAACGACACCGTTCTCTACAATATCCGCTACGGCCGGATCACGGCCACAGAGGAAGAGGTGCTGCGGGCGGCCGAACTGGCGCAGATCGCCGGCTTCATCCGCGAACTGCCGGAGGGCTTCAACTCCATGGTGGGCGAGCGCGGCCTGAAGCTGTCGGGCGGCGAGAAGCAGCGTGTCGCCATCGCCCGGACCATCCTGAAGGCGCCGCCGATCCTCGTCCTGGACGAGGCGACCTCGGCGCTGGACACCCATACCGAGCAGGAAATCCAGACGGCGCTCGATCTCGTCTCGCGGGAGCGCACGACGCTGACGATCGCCCACCGCCTGTCGACGATCATCGACTGCGACGAGATCATCGTCCTGAAGGCCGGGGAGATCGTCGAACGCGGTTCCCATCGCGAACTGCTTGAAAATGCGGGGCTCTACGCCGAAATGTGGGCGATGCAGCGCGAGGCCAGCGAGGCCGAGGAAGCCCTGCGGCGCGCCCGCGAGGCGGACGAGTTCGGGATCGTCGATCGCCGGCGCACGCCGGAGACGTGATATCGGTTCTCGTAAGTGGCGCAGAGGAACCGTCTTTGCTTTGCCGCCATTGCCCCTTATCCGACCGGCAGGCGCAGCCGCGTCGCCAGTTTTGAAGGAACCAGACAGCCAGTGACCATCTTCACCTCGATCCGCAACGCGCTCGTGCCGATCCACCGGGCGGGATATCCGTTAATTGCGGGCTTCTTCGTCGTCTCGCTGGTCCTCGGCTTCCTGTGGGAGCCGTTGTTCTGGGCCGGCCTCGTCCTGACCGCATGGTGCGCCTATTTCTTCCGCGATCCCGAGCGCGTCACGCCGGTCGCGGAGCATCTGGTGATCAGCCCGGCCGATGGCCATGTCTCGCTGGTCGGCCACGTCATGCCGCCGGCGGAGCTCGACCTCGGCACCGAGCCGATGCTGCGCATCTCGGTGTTCATGAACGTCTTCGACTGCCACGTGAACCGCGCGCCGATGCGCGGCCGGGTGCGGCTGATCTCCTATCGCGAGGGTGAGTTCCGCAATGCCGAACTCGACAAGGCCAGCGAGGTCAACGAGCGCTCCTCGATGGTGATCGAGGGACCGCGCGGGGAGATCGGCGTGGTGCAGATCGCCGGGCTGGTCGCCCGCCGCATCATCTGCTGGTCGAATGTCGAGGACCGGATCGAGGCCGGCGAGCGCTTCGGCCTGATCCGCTTCGGCTCGCGCCTCGACGTCTATCTGCCGGACGGCTTCGTGCCGCGGGTGGCCGAGGGCCAGCGGGCCGTGGCCGGTGAGACGATCATCGCCGAGTTCGGCGAGAACCTGAAGACGTGGCCGTCGAGGCGCGACTGATGGCGATCGAGTCGCCGTTTCCGCCCTTCGATCCGGGCAAGCCGGACGCCGAGGACGACAAGGTTCGCCGGCGCATCCCGTTCCGGCATATCGTGCCCAACCTCATCACCATCCTGGCGATCTGCGCCGGGATGACCGGCATCCGGCTGGCCTTCGAGGGCCGGTTCGAACTGGCCGTCGGCATGGTGCTCGGTGCGGCGCTGCTCGACGGTATCGACGGGCGCGTGGCGCGTCTCCTCAAGGGGCAGAGCCGGTTCGGCGCCGAGATGGATTCGCTTGCCGACATCGTCAATTTCGGCGTGGCGCCGGGGCTCGTGCTCTATGCCTACATGCTGCACGATGCCGGTTCGCTCGGCTGGATCGCGGCGCTGCTCTACGCCAGTGCCAGCGCGCTGCGGCTGGCCCGCTTCAACACCATGCTCGACGATCCCAAGCGGCCGAAATGGCAGTCGGCCTTCTTCGTCGGCGTGCCGGCGCCGGCGGGGGCAGGAATGGCGATGTTCCCGATCTATCTGAGTCTCGCGGGCTTCGAATCCGGCCTGCCGGAGGTTACCGCGGTCGTCGCCTCGGTCTATCTGGTCTTCATCGGGCTTCTGATGGCCAGCCGCATTCCGACCTGGTCGGGCAAGGGCGCCGGCATCCGGGTGCGGCGTGACTACGCCATCCCGATCATGCTGGCGGTCGTCTGCTATATCGCGGTTCTGTTGAGCTTCTTCTGGGCGACGGCGACGCTGACGGTGCTGGTCTATGGCGCGTCGATCTTCTTCTCGGTCCGCGCCTATCGGCAGCGGCAGAGCCGCGAAGCCGGACGCAGCATGTCCGGCATGTCGCTTTAGGGCGACCCTCAGGCGGGGTCGCGATAATCCAGAAAGCGATCCTGCCGCACGTCGAACAGCTTGCCCGTCGCGGTCACGTCGGCGAAGGCGAGGGGCACGATCTTGGCCGCGACCTCGCGCGGGGTCGGCAGGGTCTTGGCGTCCTCGCCCGGCATGGCCAGTGCGCGCATGGCGGTGCGGGTGGCGCCCGGATTGACCGAGTTGACGCGCAGCGGCAGGTTCTCGGTCTCGTTGGCCCAGGACTTCACCAGCGCCTCGCAGGCGGCCTTGGTGGCCGCGTAGAGCGACCAGTAGGCCTTGGCCGAATGCGCTGCGCCCGACGACATGATGATGGCGCGCCCTGCATCGGACTTGCGCAGCAGCGGGTCGGTGGTCCGGATCAGCCGCCAGGTGGCGTTGACGTTCACCGTCATCGTCTTGTCGAAGACCTTCGCCTCGATGTGGCCGATGGGCGCGAGGACGCCCAGGAGGCCGGCATTGGCCACCAGCACGTCGAGCTTGCCCCAGCGCTCGTGGATTGCCCCACCGAGACGGTCGATGCCGCCCATGTCGGTCAGGTCCAGCGGCACCAGGGTGGCCGAGCTGCCCAGTGCCTTGATCTCATCATCGAGTTCCTCGAGACCGCCCACCGTGCGCGCGACCGCGATCACATGCGCGCCCTCGGCGGCGAGGCCCTTGGCGATCTGGTAGCCGATGCCGCGCGAGGCGCCGGTGACCAGTGCGACGCGATCTTGAAGCTGCTTTGTCATCTGCTGTCTGCCGGTAGAATGGATATGGTCTGGGGTCTCAGCCGGCGCCGCCGAGCAGCGTCAGGGGACGGACGTTCTCGACGCCCTCCTGATCGGTCAGCGAGGTCGGATAGTCGCCGGTGAAACAGGCGTCGCAGAATTGCGGGGCCATCTTGTTGCGCGACGGCTCGTCGGTGGCCCGGTAGAGCCCGTCGATCGACAGGAAGGCGAGGGAATCGACCTTGATGAAGTCGGCCATCTCCTCGACCGTCATGCGCGAGGCGAGCAGCTTGGCCTTTTCCGGCGTGTCGACGCCGTAGAAGCAGCTGGCACGGGTCGGCGGCGAGGCGATGCGCATGTGCACCTCGGTCGCGCCGGCCTCGCGGACCATCTGGACGATCTTCTGGCTGGTCGTGCCGCGCACGATCGAATCGTCGACGAGGATGACCCGCTTGCCCTCCAGCATGCGCCGGTTGGCGTTGTGCTTGAGCTTCACGCCCATGTGGCGGATCGAATCCGTCGGCTGGATGAAGGTCCGGCCGACATAGTGATTGCGAATGATGCCGAGCTCGAAGGGCAGGTTGGATTCCTGCGCGTAGCCGATTGCCGCCGGAACGCCCGAATCGGGAACCGGCACGACGAGATCAGCCTCGGGATGGCTCTCGCGGGCCAGTTCGCCGCCGATCTTCTTGCGGATCTCGTAGACGTTGCGGCCTTCGACGGTGGAATCGGGCCGGGCGAAATAGACATATTCGAAGATGCAGAAGCGGGCGCGCCGCGCCTGGAACGGGAAGATGCTCTCGATGCCGTCGTCGCTGATGACGACCATCTCGCCGGGCTCGATGTCGCGCACGAAATCCGCGCCGATGATGTCGAGGGCGCAGGTCTCGGACGCCAGGATCGGCGAGCCTTCGAGATCGCCGAGAACCAGCGGGCGAATGCCCAGCGGGTCACGCACGCCGACCATCTTCTTCGACGACAGGCCGACCAGCGAGAAGGCGCCTTCGAGCCGCGTCAGCGCGTCGACGAGCTTTTCCACGAACAGCCGGGCGGCGCTGGTGGCCACCAGATGCAGGATCGTCTCGGTGTCGGAGGTGGAGGAGAAGATCGAGCCGCGGCGCTGCAATTCGCGCTGCACGGTCATGGCGTTGGTGATGTTGCCGTTGTGGGCAACGGCGAAACCGCCGGCCGACAATTCGGCAAAGAAGGGCTGGACGTTGCGCAGGCCGCCGCCGCCGGTGGTGGCGTAGCGGGTGTGGCCGATGGCCGAGGAACCGGGCAGGCGCTCGAGGACCGCCTGCTTGGTGAAGGTATCGCCGATCAGCCCGGCGTGGCGCTCGACATGGAACTGGCTCCCGTCGAAGGAGACGATGCCGGCCGCCTCCTGGCCCCGGTGCTGCAAAGCATGCAGGCCGAGCGTGGTCAGTGCGGCCGCATCGGTCCGTTTGAAAATGCCGAAAACGCCGCACTCTTCGTGCAGCGAGTCATCGCCGAAAGGCGTGTCATCCATCGATTTTATCCGCCGTTTGCCGTTGTCGGTCGGCCGTCCGTTAGATGCCCCACCCTATACGCGCTTATGTCGTCGCATGCGAGGCGGTGAGCGAAGAGATCATGCCGCGGCCGCAACGCCGGCTAGTTCGCCGGCTGCGCGGGAGTGTCGGTGCCTTCGATGACACCTTCGATCGAGGTCGGCTCGCCGGGCGTCGCCGTGCCCTCGGGAACGCCATCCGCATCCTGCGGTCCGCGGATGCTGTCGAGGATGACCTCTTCCGGGTTGTCGGGCAGGGCGGCCACGAGCTGCTGGCCGAGATTGTCGAGGAACGGCTTGGAGCGCGCGCCGGCGATCCAGTCCGGCTGGTTCTCGGGGGCAAGCCAGTTGAAGAACAGCATCGCCACGACGACGAGGAGCAGGCCGCGCACGGCGCCGAAGATGAAGCCGAGCGTGCGGTCGAGCGCACCGATGCGGCTGTCGATGATGAAGTCGGCGATGCGCAGGGTGATGAAGGAGACGATGATCAGGACGACCAGGAAGATCGCTGCGGCGGCCGCCACCATGGCGACGGTGTCGGAGGCTATGTACTCGGCGGCATAGGGGGTCAGCGGCTTGTAGAAGAAGAAGGCCGCAGCCGCCGCGACAAGCCATGAGACGACCGACAGGATCTCCCGCGAGAAGCCGCGGACCATGGCGAGCAGCGCCGAGACCAGCATGATCGCGAAGAGAATCGCATCGAGAAGCGTGACGGTCATGAAGGATGGCCCCGTAGGCATATGGATCGTGCGGGCGGGCGCGGGATCGTCCGGGCTGCCCCGCTCGCCCACGCTGTAGCGCTTTTCATGACAGTTTTACACTAGGGACTTGCCGGAAAATCAAGCCTCGCTCCCATTGCCGCCCGCCGCGACCCGCGCGACGAGATCGGGCAGGGCCTCGATCTCATTGGCAACCATGTCGCGGGTGCGCGGCAGGTCGGGGCTGCCCGACGGCAGGACGGCCTGCCGGAAGCCCAGCTTTTCCGCCTCCTTCAGCCGCTGCGCCGCCTGGCCAACCGGGCGCACCGAGCCGGACAGGCTGATCTCGCCGAAATAGACGCAATCGGCGGGCAGGGGCGCGCCGCTGAGCGAGGAGACCAGCGCCGCGGCCACGGCCAGATCGGCCGCCGGCTCGGAAATGCGGAAACCGCCGGCGACGTTGAGATAGACGTCGTGCTGACCGAGCCGCACGCCGCAATGAGCTTCCAGCACCGCCAGCACCATGGCCAGCCGCGGCTGGTCCCAGCCGAGGACGGCACGCCGCGGCGTGCCGAGGGCCGAGGGGGCGACGAGGGCCTGGATCTCGACGAGGACCGGCCGGGTGCCTTCCATGCCGGCGAAGACGGCGGCGCCGGCGGCCTTCTCGTTGCGCTCGCCGAGGAACAGCTCGGACGGGTTCTGCACCTCGCGCAGGCCGAGATCGCCCATCTCGAAGACGCCGATCTCGTCGGTGGGACCGAAGCGGTTCTTGACAGTGCGCAGGATGCGGTAGTGATGCCCGCCTTCACCTTCGAAATAGAGGACGGCATCGACCATGTGCTCGACCACCCGCGGGCCCGCGATCTGGCCTTCCTTGGTGACATGGCCGACGAGGATGACGGCGGCGCCGCTGGCCTTGGCGAAGCGGATCATCGCCTGCACGCCGACCCGCACCTGGGTCACCGTGCCCGGCGCGGATTCGGCGAGGTCGCTCCATAGGGTCTGGATCGAATCAATGATGACGAGGTCGGGACGGCGCGCCTCGGCGAGGGTCGCGAGAATGTCCTCGACATTGGTCTCGGCCATGAGCTGAACGTCGGTATCGGCCGCGTTGAGCCGCTGGGCGCGCAGCCGCACCTGCGCCACCGCTTCCTCGCCCGAGACATAGACGACGCTGTGCCCGCGCCGCGACAGGGCGGCTGCGGTCTGCATCAGGAGCGTCGACTTGCCGATGCCGGGATCGCCGCCGATCAGGAGAGCCGAGCCGCGCACGATGCCGCCGCCGGTCGCCCGGTCGAGCTCGTCGATGCCGGAGACAATGCGCGGCGCCTCTTCGAGTTCGCCGGACAGCGGCAGCAGCGCCGAGGGCGTGCCCTTGCGGCGACCGCGCTGGGGTCCGCCGCCGATGCCGCCGGAGGCGTTCTCCTCGACGACGGTGTTCCATTCGCCGCAGGATTCGCACTTGCCCTGCCAGCGCGTATAGACCGCGCCGCAGCTCTGGCAGATGAAGGAAGGTTTCGCTTTGGCCATGGCGCCTTCTTGGTTTCCACGCGCCCGTCAGTCAAGAACAAAACAAAAACAAGCCTGCGGTCGGCCCAGCATCGAGAGGCGATTTCAGGAGCTGCGCGCTATCGTTAGGCCGGCAAGGGTTCGGCAATCTCGCGATGCGATGATCGTGGCCGCAACCTGAGCGCGAGGCGACGATGCTGATCATCGGTTTCTATCTCGTGGCGGTGAATATCGCCGCCTACTGGGCGTTCGTGTTCGACAAGACGAAGGCGCGGGCCGGAGTGCGGCGCACGCCGGAAAGCACGCTGCTGCGCTACGCGCTGATGGGCGGCAGCCTCGGGGCCATCGCGGCGCAGCAGATCATCCGCCACAAGACCCGCAAGGAACCGTTCCGCACGCAGCTCTGGGCGATCGCGGCCATGCAGGTGCTCCTGATCGTGGGGTTCGGCATGGCGGTTCTCGTGCTGGGGGCCGATACGGTGCAGCAGTGGATCGTGGGGCAGGTCGGCTAGAACCAGCGGCGCTCGACCCTCGGACCGAGGCCGGTCAGCAATTCATAGGCGATCGTCCCGGCCGCACTGGCCACCGCGTCGATCGACAGGTTCGGGCCGAAGAACTCGGCCCGGTCGCCGGGCGCGAGCGCGTCATCCGGGACATCGGTGACATCGAGAAGGGTCAGATCCATCGAGACGCGTCCCAGCACGGGCACGCGCTGCCCGGCGACGAAGGCCTGCGGTCCGGGACGCACGTCGCGCACGGCCACCCCGGCGCCCGAGGCGGCGCGGTGATAACCATCGGCATAGCCGAGGCCGACCGTCGCAATCCGCGTCTCACGTGTGAGCGGTGCGGCGGCGCCATAGCCGGCGGCCTCGCCGGCAGTGGCGGTGCGGACCTGCAGGATGGCGGCGGTGAGGCGCGCGACCGGCCGCAGGACGCCGCGCGAAGCCGGCCCCGCCTCGCCGCCGTAAAGGGTGATGCCGGGACGGGTGAGGTCGAAGCCGAATTCGCTGCCGAGAAACACCGCGGCGGAATTGGCGAGCGAACGTGGCACGCCAGGAAACAGCCCGGCCAGTTCCAGGAACCGGGCATGCTGCCGGGCGCTCTGGTCCGTCGGCTCGTCGGCCGAGGCCAGGTGGCTCATCACCAGAGCCAGATCGAGTGCGCCGGATGCGGCGAGGCTAGCTGCGGCTTCGGCGTCGGCGCGGTCGAGCCCCAGCCGGTTCATGCCGGTTTCGAGCTGGATCGCCGCCGGCGCGCGCCGTCGGGCGGCCTTCAGACCGTCACGCCAGACCGCGATGTCGCCGGGCGTCGAGAGGACCGGGATCAGACCGGTCTCGAGATGCAGGGGGACGCTGGCGGGTTCGAGCCCCTGCAGGACGAAGATGCGCGAAGGCGCGGTACCGTCATTCGGGCGCGCCAATCCATCAAGCGCTGCCCGCACGATCCGGCCTTCCTCGGCCCAGGCGACGAAGAAGTCGCGGCAGCCGGCGGCGTGGAGCGTGCGGGCGGTCTCGGCAGCGCCGAGGCCGTAGCCGTCGGCCTTGACCGCGGCGCCGGTGCGCGCGCCGGGATTGCGTGCGGCTAGCAGGGTCCAGTTGGCGGCGAGCGCTGCGCGGTCGATCTCGACCACGGGCATGCGCCCGAAACGGTGCGGAGCAGTCACGACCGCACCGGCTATTCGAACCGTTCCGGCAGATAGCTGTCGTCGGCGAGATCGGTGAAGCGGGTGTATTCGGCCTGGAAGGCGAGGGGCACCGTTGCGGTCGGGCCGTGACGCTGCTTGGCGATGATCACCTCGGCCTTGCCACGGGTCTCGTTCAGCGCCTGCTCCCATTTCAGATGGTCGTCCGTGCCCGGCTTGGGCTCGCGGTTGGCGAGGTAATATTCCTCGCGATACACGAACATCACCACGTCGGCGTCCTGCTCGATCGAGCCCGATTCACGCAGGTCGGCGAGCTGCGGGCGCTTGTCGTCGCGATTTTCCACCTGACGCGAGAGCTGCGACAGGGCGATGATTGGGACGGCCAGCTCCTTTGCCAGCGCCTTGAGGCCGGTGGTGATCTCGGTGATCTCCTGCACGCGGTTGCCCTGGGTGCGGCTCGAGCCCTGCATCAGCTGGACATAGTCGATGACCATGACGTCGAGGCCGCGCTGGCGCTTGAGGCGCCGGGCCCGCGCCGAGAGCTGGGCGATCGAGATACCACCGGTCTGGTCGATATAGAGCGGGATCCGCTGCATCGTCTCGGAGCAGCCGACGAGCTTGACCAGTTCCTGATCGTTGATGTTGCCGCGCCGGATCTTCGAGGAGGAGATCTCGGTCTGCTCGGAGATGATGCGGGTGGCGAGCTGCTCGGCCGACATTTCCAGGCTGAAGAAGCCGACGACGCCGCCGTTCTTGGCCTTGAAGGAGCCGTCCGCCTGCTCCGCCGGCTCGTAGGCGGCGGCGATGTTGAAGGCGATGTTGGTGGCGAGCGAGGTCTTGCCCATGGCCGGCCGGCCGGCGAGGATGATCAGATCCGACGCCTGCAGGCCGCCCATGCTGCGGTCGAGGGCGCTGATCCCGGAGGAGACGCCCGACAGGCCGCCGTCGCGGTCCTTGGCGGCGGTCGCCATCTCGACGGCAAGCGTCACGGCTTCGGTGAAGGACTGGAAACCGCCATCGTAGCGGCCGGTCTCGGCCAGTTCGAACAGCCGGCGCTCGGCGTCCTCGATCTGCGCCTTGGGCTCCATGTCCAGCGGCGCGTCGAAGGCGATGTTGACGACATCCTCGCCGATGCGGATCAGCGAGCGCCGGATGGCGAGGTCGTAGATCGCCCGGCCATAGTCGGAGGCGTTGATGATCGTGGTCGCCTCGGCGGCCAGACGGGCGAGATACTGCGCCACGGTCAGGTCGCCGACCTTGTCGCCGGCGGCGAGGAACGTCTTGATCGTCACCGGATTGGCGATCTTGCCCATCCGGATCATCTCGGACGTCTTGGCGAAGATCTCCCGGTGCAGGGGCTCGAAGAAATGGTCGGGCTTCAGGAAATCGTGGACGACGTAATAGGCGTCGTTGTTGACCAGCATGGCGCCCAGCAGCGCCTGCTCGGCCTCGATATTGCTCGGAGCCTCGCGATAGAGCGCCGCCGCGTCGTCGTCCATCTTGCGCGCTGCATCCGCCATGCCGCGTCACCTCTGCCATCGCTTCAGGAAGCGTTCTGACTACACCACAGGGCCGTCCGCTGCCAGCGATTCGCACCGGCCGTGACGCCGATCCGGCGGTGAGTGATCCGCATCGGCGAAACCGCCACGATGGGCGGCGTGACGGTGGATAAGATCGGGGATAACCGGCGCGGCTGTTGACGGGTGCGCCGGTGTCCCTTCGGCCCGAATGACTATTCCGCGGCCTGCCGGTCCATTTCGGTCCGTCCGGCGGCGATCGGGCGGACGGTGTCCCGCTGCTCGAGTTCGCGCAGCCTGGCTTCGGCTTCCAGCATGTAGTCCCGGGTAATCGGCAGGGTGTCGACCTTCCTCGTCAGCTGGACCTGGAAGACGACGCAATCCTGCCAGCGGAACGCGGTTTCCGACGCGGCGAGGTAGAACTCCCACATCCGGCAGAAGCGCTCGTCATACAGGGCCCTGGCCTCGTCGCGGCGCGCGGCGAAGCGATCGCGCCAGTGGCGGATTGTCTCGGCGTAGTGAAGCCGCAGCACCTCGACATCGCTGATGATCAGGCCGGCGCGCTCGACCGAATGGGCGATCTGCGAGAGGGACGGCAGATAGCCACCTGGGAAGATGTACTTGTTGATGAAGGCGTTGGTGTTGGCCGGTTCGTCCCAGCGCCCGATCGTGTGCAGCAGCATCACCCCGTCCTCGTCCAAAAGGCGGGCGCACTGGCGGAAATAATCGTCGTAGAAGTCGACCCCGACATGCTCGAACATGCCGACCGAGACAATCCGGTCGAACGGGCCGGCGGTGTCGCGGTAATCTGCGATCTCGAAGCGCAGATGGTCGGAGAGCCCGGCCGCATCGGCCCTTGAGCGGGCGATGCCCAGTTGCTCGTCGGACAGGGTGATGCCGGTGACGTCGGCGTCCAGATGGCGCGCGAGATACAGCCCCATGCCACCCCAGCCGCAGCCGATGTCCAGTGTCTTCAGGCCCGGCCGGTCGAAGGCCAGCTTGGCGGCAATATGGCGCTTCTTGGCGAGTTGCGCCTCGTCGAGCCCGGCGCCGGGCCGGTCGAAATAGGCGCAGGAATATTGCCGGTCGACGTCGAGGAACAGGTCGTAGAGCTCCGACGACAGATCGTAGTGGTGCTTGACGTTCCGCCGCGCGCGCTGCGGCGTGTTGTTCTGGATCACCCGGCGATAGATCAGCCGCAGCCGGGCGATCGCCCGCATCCACGGCTCGTTCTGGGCCTTGTTGCCGGCGTTGCGGAAGACCAGCGCCAACATGTCGAAGATCGTGCCCTCGGTGATGTCGACGCCGCCATTCATGTAGGCTTCGCCGAATTTCAGGCCGGGATTGATCGCCACGCCGCGTTCGGCGGCGGCCGTGTTGAAGCGCAGATGGACCGGATCACCGGTGCCGTCGCCCCAGCGGGTCACGCGGCCGTCACTGTCGGTCACGGTGAGATCGCCGAAAACGAGAAGATGCTTCAGATACGTCGCGAGTATGCGGTTCATGTCACCACTCCTGCGTCGGCCTGAGCCTGACGGCTCGCGGCGTCACGGGAACTTATCGCTTGGTATGCACTGCCTTCCTTATCTTATGGGCCACCGGCGCGATGGGAAGGGGGCCCGATCCCAACGCAAAAGGGGCCGGCAATCAATGCCGGCCCCTCTCGTTACGGGTCGCTGCGGAATCGTCGGTGCGGGCAGGGCCCGCCGGCGACTGCCGATCAGTTGGTCTCGTCGGACTCTGCGGTCGCTTCGTCGGTCTCGCCGGCTTCGACTTCTTCGCCGTCCAGCTCGTCCTCGTCCAGCTCTTCCTCTTCCTCGTCGATGCCGTAGATCGCATCGGCGGAGGTCAGGTCTTCACCGCGCGCCTGGCGCTCGGCTTCGTCCTGCGAACGGGCGACGTTGATCGAGATGCTGACGTCCACCTCGGGATGCAGCGCGATCGTGATCGGGTGCACGCCGATGGTCTTGATCGGCTGGTTCAGCTGGATGTCGTTGCGGTTCACCTTGAAGTCGGCCGCTGCGAGCAGGTCGGCGATGTCGCGGGTGGAGACCGAACCGTAGAGCTGACCGGTCTCACCGGCCTGGCGCACGACGATGAAGCTCTTGCCGTTGAGCGAGGAGGCGACGCCCTGGGCCTCGGCCTTGCGCTCTTCGTTGCGGGCGATGAGCTGGTCCTTCTGCGCTTCGAAGCGCGCAGCATTGGCTTCGTTGGCGCGCAGTGCACGGCCCGACGGCAGCAGGAAGTTGCGGGCGAAGCCGTCGCGAACCTTCACGGTCTCGCCCATCTGGCCGAGCTTTGCGATGCGTTCGAGAAGAATGACGTCCATTGGTCTGTCCTTTCAGGAGGTTTGGTTCTTGGATCAGTTGCGACCGGTCGGTGCCGGATCGTCCGGGCGCCGCCAGGTTTCGTAGATCCCCATCGCCAGAAACAGGACGATCGGGAAGGAAAGCAGGATCAACGCCGCATAGCTGGAGAACAGGACCAGAAAACGGCCCTGGCGTCCGCGGGTTCGGCGATGCAGTGCCGCGAGCCCGACCAGCGTGAAGGCGGCGGCGAAGCCACCGAGGAGCACGTCGCCGAGGAGGCCGATCGTGCCGCCCGCGAAAGCGGCGCCGGCGGCCACCGCGAAGATGACGAGGCTGATCTGCGGCAGCTGCGCGCTTGTCGGAATGTCGTCCTTCGGCCGCGGCAGGCGGCCCGAGACGCGCACGATGGCGGCGCCGAGATACAGCCCGACGATCAGCGAGATCGCCACGACGGCAGGCTGGACGAAGGGGACGAGGCCGATGATCAGCTGCGCGATGGCGCGGCGCTCGTCGTCGGTCGCCGTGTCCATGGCGCCGCCGCTCTGGCGCAGGGCGTCGACGACGGCCGGGATGAAGTCCTCGGGGTCGAAGCCGAGATACCAGCCGAGAAAGATGCAGGAGCCGATCGCCATCAGCGTGATCGCCATGAGCACGCGCGACAGCGGATACCAGTCGAGGGGCGGAGCGGCGTTCGCTGCCCCCAGCGGGCGCGGCGCATCGTCGGCCAGCGGGCGGGCCAGCCCGACGAGATGACCGGCGACGGCCGTCGGCAGCGCCATGGAGGCGAGCAGCGTCAGCGCGCTCGGCACGGACTGGGCGATGGCATAGATGGCTGCTGTGGCGACGGCGGCGGAGACGAAACCGGCGGTCGATCCCCAGCCGAGGCTGGCAATGGCGATGGGAATGGGGGCGGCCAGCGCAAGGCTGACGGCGGAGCTCGACTGCAGCACGATACCGGCGAACAGCAGCGCGCTGGCAAGGCCGGATATGATCGCGATGATGATGGCGGTGGGCTGCATGAACTCGTTCGCTGTCCTGCTCGTGGCAGTTAGAGGCCAGATGCCCCAACTCGGCTTGGCGGACGGTCGCGGCACCATGCCGGCTTTCGTCCCGTCATTCCGGCGCCGCCTGATGCGTCCGGAAAGCCGGCGGCGCCATGAGCGCCGCCGGAGATGTGGTCGGTCCTACTTCAGGACGTAGGGCAGAAGGCCAAGGAAGCGCGCGCGCTTGATGGCCTGGGCAAGAGCCCGCTGGTTCTTCTGCGACACGGCCGTGATGCGCGACGGCACGATCTTGCCACGCTCGGAAATGTAGCGCTGCAGGAGACGTACGTCCTTGTAGTCGATCTTCGGCGAATCGGTGCCGGCGAACGGGTCGGACTTGCGACGGCGATGGAAGGGCCGGCGGGTGGGAAGCTGGGCGATATCGACCATCTTGGCTTACTCCGAATCGGTGTCGCGGGGGCGGCGGGGACGGTCGTCGTCGCGGTCGCGGCGCGGGCCGTCTTCGCGGTCACGACGCGGGCGGTCGCCACGATCGCCACGGCGCGGACGATCGTCGCGCTTCTGCATCATGGCCGACTGGCCTTCCTCGTGCTCTTCCACGCGGATCGTCATGTAGCGCAGGATGTCTTCGTTGAAGCGCATCTGGCGCTCCATCTCCTGCACCGCCGCCGACGGGGCGTCGATATTCATCAGCGTGTAATACGCCTTGCGGTTCTTCTTGATGCGGAAGGTGAGGGTCTTCAGACCCCAGTTTTCCACCTTGCCGATCTTGCCGCCATTGGTCTCGAGAATGCCGCGGAGCTGCTCGACGAGCTGCTCGACCTGCTGGTTCGAGATATCCTGGCGCGCGAGAAATACGTGCTCGTACAGAGCCATGCGCTATCGCCTTTCCGTTTCACGTTCGCATTCGCCCGGGTACAGCGGCTAAGCCTCAACGACTTTCGTGCGAAACCCGCGGGAAGCAGGACGATCGGAAAGGCGTCAGTACAAGAACGGTCGAGAGCGGAGACACGGGAAACCGATACCTTTTGGCATCTGTTGTCGACGACATCGACAGCTTTCCGTTCAGCCCCCAGCTGAGACCCGGACAATGAGGAGGGTTCCACTACCCGCTTGCGCGGCGTTTGGCAAGTCCCGCCGGCCATTCGCCGCGCGGTCGCCGCGCCTCGGCCGGGTTGTCGCGCCCGGCTCGAGCACGGATCGGGCCGCCTGCTTGACAGGACGGGCTTGACCAAACCATTGCCTGCACTCGTTTTGCAACCAGCAACACAAGGGAGAGCCGCATGACCACCGCACTGGTCTTTCCGGGACAGGGCAGTCAGAGCGTCGGCATGGGCCGTACTCTCTATGACAGCTTCGACGCCAGCCGTGCCGTCTTCGACGAGGTCGACGAGGCGCTCGGCGAGAAGCTGTCGGCGCTGGTCTTCGAGGGACCCGAGGACCGTCTGACGCTGACCGAAAATGCCCAGCCGGCCCTGATGGCGGTGTCGATGGCGGCAATCCGCGCGCTGGAGGCCGAAGGCTTCTCCGTCGAGACGGCGGCGTATGTCGCCGGCCACTCGCTCGGCGAATATTCGGCGCTCGCCGCAGTCGGCGCGCTGTCGATCGGGCAGACGGCGAAGCTGTTGCGCATCCGCGGCAATGCCATGCAGGAGGCGGTGCCAAGCGGTGCGGGCTCGATGGCAGCGATCATCGGCCTCGATGCCGAGGCGGTCGCCAAGCTCTGCGAGGACGCTGCCGAGGGCGAAGTCTGCGAGCCGGCCAACGACAATGGCGGCGGCCAGATCGTCATCTCCGGCAATGCCGCGGCGATCGACCGGGCGATTGCGCTGGCGCAGGAGCGGGGCGCCAAGCGGGCGCTGCCGCTGTCGGTCTCCGCGCCCTTCCATTGCCGGCTGATGCAGCCGGCGGCCGATCGCATGGCCGAGGCGCTGGCCGATGCTGAGATCCTGGTTCCGCGTGTTCCAGTCGTCACCAATGTGACGGCCGGTCCGACATCCGATCCCGCCGAGATTCGCGAGCGGCTGGTGCGACAGGTGACGGGCCAGGTGCGCTGGCGCGAAAGCATCGAATGGCTGGCGGCCAACGGCGTGAATTCGCTGGTCGAGATCGGCAGCGGCAAGGTCCTGACCGGGCTCGCGCGCCGAATCGATCGCAGCCTCGAAGGGCGCGCCATCGGCACCGCTGACGATGTCCGCGCTTTCACCGCCGGCTGATCATCCTATCTAGAGAGAGCCGCAGGCGCCTGGCGCTGCGGAGCAGACCATAACGGAGGGAATCCGACATGTTCGATCTGACCGGGCGCAAGGCGCTCGTGACCGGCGCCAGCGGCGGCATCGGCGAGGCGATCGCCCGCGCCCTGCACGGCGCCGGTGCGACCGTGGGCCTGCACGGCACCCGACGCGAGAAGCTGGACGACCTGGCCGCTTCGCTGGGCGAGCGGGCGATGGTGTTTCCCGCCGATCTGTCCGACCGGGCCGAGCAGAAGCGGCTGGCCGAAGCCGCCGAAGCCGAAATGCAGGGCGTCGATATCCTGGTCAACAATGCCGGCATCACCCGCGACGGGCTGTTCGTGCGCATGTCGGACGAGGACTGGGACGCGGTGCTGGAGGTCGACCTGACGGCGGCGTTCCGCCTGACGCGCGGCGTGACCCATCCGATGATGCGGCGCCGCTTCGGGCGAATCATCAACATCACCTCGATCGTCGGCGTCACCGGCAATCCCGGCCAGGCGAATTATTGTGCGGCGAAGGCGGGCATGATCGGCCTGTCGAAATCGCTTGCCCAGGAAATCGCCTCGCGCTCGGTGACGGTGAATTGCATCGCGCCCGGCTTCATCGCCAGCGCCATGACCGAGAAGCTGAACGACAAGCAGAAGGACGCGATCATGGGGGCGATCCCGATGAAGCGCATGGGCGAAGCCGATGAAATCGCCGCATCGGCGGTGTATCTGGCGTCCAACGAGGCCGGCTACGTCACCGGCCAGACCCTGCACGTCAACGGCGGCATGGCCATGATCTGAGGGCACGGCTGCCCCGCCGCTGGCCGCTTGGCCCCCGCGGCAGGGCATGCTATGCGCCGGCACTTCGAATTTTCCGCTGTCGTTGCCTGCGGACTGGCCGCGACGAGGATGACCACAACGCTTGATAATGCGTCGTGCCACGTCTAACGAAAGCGGCGAAACCAATCGCAATAGAGGACTGACAATGAGCGATACCGCTGAGCGAGTGAAGAAGATCGTCGTCGAACACCTGGGCGTCGAGCAGGAGAAGGTCACGGACAACGCGAGCTTCATCGACGATCTGGGCGCCGACAGCCTCGATACGGTCGAACTCGTCATGGCTTTCGAGGAAGAGTTTGGCGTCGAGATTCCCGATGATGCCGCCGAGACCATCCTGACGGTCGGCGACGCGGTCAAGTTCATCGAGAAGAACCAGGCCTGACCCAATCGGGCGGCCTAACCGCCTGGGCGAAGAGCGATTGATGAGACGAGTAGTCATTACAGGCGTCGGCATGGTCACGCCCCTCGGGGCGGGTGCCGGCGTCACATGGAAACGTCTGCTGAACGGCGAAAGCGGCCTGAAGCGTGTCGACAACTTCCAGGTCGACGACCTGGCGTGTCAGATCGCCGGGCAGATTCCGCGCGGCGACGGCCAGGACGGCACCTTCGATCCGGACCACTGGATGGAGCCGAAGGAGCAGCGCAAGGTCGATGACTTCATCATCTACGCTGTCGCAGCTGCGTCCGAGGCCCTCGACGATGCCAACTGGCATCCCGAGACCTACGAGGACCAGATCGCTTCCGGCGTTCTGATCGGTTCGGGGATCGGCGGCCTGCAGGGGATCGAGCGCACGTCGCTGATCCTGGCCGAGAAGGGCCCGCGGCGCATCAGCCCGTTCTTCATTCCCGGCAGCCTGATCAACCTGGCCTCCGGCCATGTGTCGATCCGCAACGGATTGAAGGGCCCGAATCATTCGGTGGTCACGGCCTGCTCGACCGGCGCGCATGCGATCGGCGACGCGTCGCGACTGATCGCGCTCGGTGATGCCGACGTGATGGTGGCAGGCGGTGCGGAATCACCGGTCGGCCGCCTCGCTATGGCCGGCTTTGCCGCCTGCAAGGCGCTGTCCACCCACTTCAACGACAACCCGACGGCCGGTTCACGGCCTTACGACCGCGACCGTGACGGCTTCGTCATGGGCGAGGGCGCCGGTGTGGTCGTTCTGGAAGAATACGAGCACGCCAAGGCGCGCGGCGCGAAAATCTACGCCGAGGTCATCGGCTACGGCATGTCGGGCGACGCCTATCACATCACGGCTCCGGCCTCCGATGGCGACGGCGCGTTCCGCTGCATGTCGGCGGCGATGAAGCGGGCCGGCGTGCAGCCGTCCGAACTCGACTATGTCAACGCGCATGGTACCTCGACGCCGCTCGGCGACGAGATCGAGCTCAGGGCGATCGAGCGGCTGGTCGGCGATGCCGCCAGCGGCATCACCATGTCGTCCACCAAATCCGCGATCGGGCATCTGCTCGGTGCGGCGGGCTCCGTCGAGGCGATCTTCTCGGCGCTGGCGATCCGCGACAATGTCGCGCCGCCGACGCTGAATCTCGACAATCCGTCGGTGGAGACCAAGATCGATCTCGTTCCGCACGAGAAGCGCGAAAAGCGCATCGACGTGGCGCTGTCGAACTCCTTCGGCTTCGGCGGCACCAACGCTTCGCTCGTGCTGCGACGCGTGGCCGACTGACAACGATGGCGGCGGCGCATGATGCCGCCGCTGCCGTTCGGGCTTTCGCCACAATCCGATGGTGCTTCGGCAGCCACGAGGCAATTTCATTCGGGGGTATGCGGTGACCGACGAACGCGGCGAGGGCGCTCGCTCAGGCAAGGGCCGTCGTGGCCGGGGTCCGGCTCCGGCGCGCAAACGCTCGCGGGCTTCCCGCAACCAGCTCGTCATCTTCCTGAACTTCTGCCTGTCGACCGCGCTCTTCGTGATGCTCGCGGCCGGTGCGCTGATCTATTGGGGCGTCGGCCAGTTCGAGGGCGCAGGCCCGCTGCAGGCCGAGACCACATATGTCGTGCCGCGCAACAGCGGTCTGCAGACGATTGCCAGCGGGCTCGAGCGGGAAGGCGTCATCAGCGACGCCACCGTGTTCGAATACGGCGTGCGCTTCGCCGGGACCGCGGGTGACCTGAAGGCCGGCGAATACGCCTTCGCGCCAGGCACCTCGATGCGCGAGGTGATGGAAAAGCTCCGCGAGGGACGCTCCATCATGCATTCGGTGACCATTCCGGAAGGCTGGACGGCGGAGCGGGCCTTCGAGCGCATTGCCGCCGAGCCGTCCCTGACCGGCGACATGCCGGAGATGGTGCCGGAAGGCACGCTGATGCCCGACACCTACCTGTTCCAGCGGGGCCTGACCCGCAAGGAAATCGTCCGGCGGATGCGCGAGGCGCAGAACAAGCTCGTCGCCGAGATCTGGGAGACCCGGGCGGACGATTTGCCGATCGACGATATCGGCCAGTTCCTGACCCTCGCCTCGATCGTCGAGCGCGAGACCGGCATCGCCGGCGAGCGCCCGCATGTCGCCTCGGTGTTCGTCAACCGGCTGCGCAAGGGCATGCGGCTGCAGTCTGATCCGACATTCCTCTATGGCGTCTATGGCGGGGCCGGCAAACCGTCCGGCAAGCCGGTGACCCAGTCCGACATCGACAGCGACACGCCCTACAACACCTACAAGATCAAGGGTCTGCCGCCCGGTCCGATCGCGCTGCCCGGCCGGGCCGCGCTGGAGGCCGTTGCCAATCCGCTGGAGACCAAGGACATCTACTTCGTGGCCGACGGCACCGGCGGCCATGTCTTCGCCGAGACGCTGGACGAGCACAATCGCAACGTCCGCGACTACCGTGCGCTGGAGCGCCAGAACCGGGCCGAGCAGTAGCAACGCCGCCGTTCCCGGCGGCGCGAGGGGGAGAACCGCGATGCCGGTGCAGAGCATGACGGGCTTTGCCCGCCACGAGTCGACGCAGGCCGGCGCCGAGTTCGTTTGGGAATTGCGCTCGGTCAACGGCAAGGGGCTCGACCTGCGGCTGCGTCTGCCGCAGGGCTTCGAGGCGATCGAGGCGGATCTGAAGCGAACGGCCGCCACATGGCTGAGCCGGGGCAACATCCAGGCCAATCTCCAGATCCGGCGCGACGAGACGGCACCGGCCTTTACCATCAACGATGCGATGCTCGGCCAGCTTCTGGCACTGTCCAGCCGGCTGGTCGCCGATGGTCACGCCGGCCCGCCGAGCGCCGACGGCATCCTGGCGATCAAGGGGATCGTCGAGGTCGCCGAGAGCCGTCTCGACCCCGAGGAGCGCGAGGCGCAGCTCGCTGCCGCCGGGACGACCTTCGTCGCCGCGGTCGAGAGCCTTGCCGCCGCGCGGCAGGCCGAGGGCGCCGCCCTTGCCGACATTCTCTCCGAGCGGCTCGCCGAGATCGAACGGCTGGCCAATGCGGCCGAGGCCGATCCGTCCCGCAGCATCGAGGCCTGCCGGGAGCGACTGCGGGCGCAGGTGGCCGAACTGATGGGCGCCGACGAGCGGCTCGACGAACAGCGTCTGCACCAGGAAGCGGCGATGATCGCCGCCCGCGCCGATATCCGCGAGGAGATCGACCGGCTGCAGACCCATGTGGCGGCGGCGCGGGCGCTGCTGTCGAACGGCGGGCCGATCGGCCGACGCCTCGATTTTTTGTCGCAGGAATTGAACCGCGAATCGAATACGGTCTGCTCCAAGTCGAATGCGACTTCGCTGACCGCCATCGGACTGGAACTGAAGGTGGCGGTCGATCAATTCCGTGAGCAGGTGCAGAACATAGAATGACGTCGATTTTCGAAACGGAATCGGGGGCGCCGATCGCACGCCGTGGGCTGATGCTGGTGCTGTCGTCACCGTCCGGCGCCGGCAAGTCGACCATCGCGCGCAATCTCCTGGAGTCCGATCCCGGCTTCCAGCTCTCGGTCAGCGTGACCACGCGCAAGCGGCGGGCCAGCGAGATCGACGGCGTGCATTACCGCTTCATCGACCGGGCCGAGTTCGAGCGGCTGCGTGACGGGGGCGCCCTGCTGGAATGGGCCGAGGTCCACGGCAATTTCTACGGCACGCCCCGGGCTGCGGCCGAAAAGGCCATGCGCGACGGCCGCGACATGCTGTTCGACATCGACTATCAGGGCGCGCTGCAGCTGCAGGAGCAGGCCAAGGCGGACGTCGTCTCGGTGTTCATCCTGCCGCCGTCCATGACCGAACTGAAGACCCGCCTCCTGCGGCGCGCCGAGGATTCCGGCGAGACCATCGCGGTCCGCCTGAAGAACGCCAAGGTCGAGATCGAGCGCTGGCGTGACTACGACTACGTCGTCGTCAATGAGGATCTGGACAAGGCGTTTTCGGCCGTGCGGTCGATCATCAATGCCGAGCGGCTGCGCCGCGACCGGCGGCCGGGCCTGTTCGACTTCACCGCCGAACTTCTCTCCCAGACCGTCTGCTGAGACCGGGGCATGCGCCCGTCACCGGCTGACAATCTGAGTCAGCCGGCTAGTCCAGGCCGTTGGCAAGGCGAACGAATTCGCTGATCGAAAGGGTTTCGGCCCGGCGCTGCGGATCGATGTCCGCCGCCACGAGAAGCGCTTCGCCGCCAAGGCTCTTCAGGCTCTGGCGCAGCATCTTGCGGCGCTGGCCGAAGGCGGCGGCGGTCACGCGTTCGAGGGCTGCCAGGCTCGCCGGCTCGGGTTCGACGCGCGGCCGGAGCTGGATGACCGAGGAGGTGACCTTGGGCGGCGGCGTGAAGGCTTCCGGCGGCACGTCGAAGAGGATCTTCGCCTGCGTTCGCCACCCGGCGAGCACGCCGAGACGGCCGTAATGCTTCGAGCCGGGCACCGCGACGATGCGCTCGGCCACCTCGCGCTGGAACATCAAAGTCAGGCTCGACCAGAGCGGCGGCCATTGCGGCGTCGCGATCCAGTTGAGCAGCAGTTGCGTTCCGACATTGTAGGGCAGGTTCGCGACGATCTTCAGCGCGTCGGCGCCCTCGGGGCGTGCAACCTCCGCCAGATCGAAGTCCAGCGCATCGGCGCGGCGGATCTCCAGCCGGCCGGGATAGTGCGCGGCGATGGCCTCGAGCGCCGGAATGCAGCGGCTGTCCTTCTCGATGACCACGACACGCGATGCGCCTTCGGCGAGCAGCGCACGGGTCAGGCCGCCGGGGCCGGGGCCGACCTCGACGATTGTCGCCCCCTCCAGCGGCAGTGCCTGGCGGGCGATCCGACCGGTGAGGTTAAGATCGAGAAGGAAGTTCTGGCCGAGGCTGCGCTTGGGATCGAGACCATGCTCTTCCAGGACCGCACGCAGGGGCGGCAGGCTGTCGATGGGGCTCACGCGTTGGCCGTCGCGGCGCTGCCTGCACCCGTGCCGATTTCGGCCATGCGACCGGCCAGCCGGATCGCCGCGAGGAAGCTGTCGGGTCGGGCGTCGCCCGAGCCGGCGATGTCGGCGGCCGTGCCGTGATCGGGAGAGGTCCGGATGATCGGCAGGCCGAGGGTGGCGTTCACCGTCTGGTCGAAGGCCAGCGTCTTGGCCGGGATCAGCGCCTGGTCGTGATACATGCAGACGGCGACGTCGTAGCGGGCCCGGGCCTCGGGATGAAACATCGTGTCGGCAGGCAGCGGCCCGACCGCGTCGATGCCGGCGGCGCGAAGGCGCGCGACGGCCGGGCGGATCACCGTCTCGTCCTCGGTGCCGATCGCACCCTTCTCGCCGGCATGCGGGTTCAGACCGGCGATCGCGAGGCGCGGGCGCGCAATGCCGAGGCGGGCGCTGTAGTCCGCGGCGACGATCCGGCAGGTCGTCTCGATCAGCTCCGCGGTGAGCTGGGCCGGCACGTCGGCGATGGGGATATGGATGGTCACGGGTACGCAGGAGAGGTCCGGACCGGTCAGCAGCATGACAGGCGTAAAGGGACGTCCGAGCCGCAACTGGCACAGATGCGCCAGATATTCGGTATGGCCCGGATGGTGGAAGCCGGCGTCGTAGAGCGCCTTCTTGTCGATCGGTCCGGTGACGACCGCCGCGGCGCTCCCCTCCAGCACCAGCGCCGTCGCCCGGTCGATCGCCTCGATCGTTCCGGCGGCATTGGCCGGGTCTGTCTTGCCGGGCGCATCGGACTGGCGGTTGACCAGCGGCAGGACGGGCAGGGCGCCGGCAGGCACATCATGCGCTTCCGCCGGATTGTGGATCATCGCGATGGCCAGCTCGCGGCCGAGACGGCGGGCTCGCGAGGCGAGGACGTCGGGATCGCCGATCACGAAGAAGGGCGGCAGATCGGCCCGGTGGTCGCCATGGATGGCGATCACGATGTCCGGGCCCACACCCGACGGATCGCCGAGCGTCACCGCGATCGGTGCATCCATCGCAAAATCCCGCATGAGCTGCCCCTTAGCGGCGAACGATCTGAGCTCTGTCGCGCAGCTTCTTCAGATAGGCTGCGTCGGGTTCGGCCTGTTCGCCGAGCTTTTCCATCTCCCGTGCCTGGAAGACGAGGGCGGCGGCCTTGTCGTCGGAGATGTTGCGGGTGTTGCACACGGCGATGAACTCGACACCGCGTTCGGTGGCCTGGGCGGGGGTGGCGCGCCCGACGGAGGTCGCCTGGATGTCCTTCTTCCAGCGCGGCGGCAGTTCCGGCTGGGCGACGCGGCCGAGGTCGCGCACGGTCACGTCACGCAGGCCCTTGGCGAATTCGTAGGTGGAATCGCAGGAGCGGAAGCGCGAGCGCATGCTCTCGGCCTCGCGCTTGCGCTGGGCCATAAGGGCCGAACGCTGGGCGTCGGGGATGACGAAGATCACCTGCTGGAGCGTGTATTCGGTGGTGCTCGGCTTTTCGCCGCCCTGGGCCAGCATGCGCTGGACCACGTCCTGCTCGCTCAGTCGCTCGGTGCTGCGCATGTTCGCCTGAACGGCCTGGCCCCAGCCCATCTGCACGCGGATGTAGTCCTTGAAGCCGTCCGACGAGAAACCGGCGCGCGACAGCACCTGCCCGAGCTGCTCGCGGGTCAGCTTGTTCTCGGCGGCAAAGCGGCCGAAGGCCTCGTCGACCGCCTCGTCCGGAATGGCGATGCCGCGGCGCCCGATCTCCTGTTTCTTCAGCGCCTCGTCGATCAGCTCGTCGGTCGCCTTCTGCGTGGCATTGCCGCCGACGCGGCGCAGCTTCAGGAAGGCGGCCCGCTGGCGGATCTGGTAGCTGGTGATCGGCATGCCGTTCACCACCGCCTTGATCTCGCTGGCGGCCTGTACCGATACGGTGGTGGCGGGCAGCGTGGCAGCGGCCGACCCGGCAAGGACGAATGCGAGGGCCGCGCGTCTGGCGACGTTTCCAACGATCATGACTGCTTCAACTCCCTGAATGGCGGCGCGTCCCGCTCCCGCGCCCTGTCCTTCGCCCGCTCATGGCGACCATCCGCCCGGATGTCGCACAGGGCAAGGCTCCCGCAAAGCCGTTTCGCCTGCAAGTCCGGACTGCTCGTAGCGTGCAGCTTTGGCGAAACCGTGATCTGGTCGGCCGTTCGCCCGGCGGCGGGGCGAACGGATGTCAGCCGTCGTCGCCGAGATCGTAGGAATAGCCGAAATCGGAAATCGTGCGGAGCCCGATGGTGAACATCAGCCGCGAGGAATCCGATTCCTGCGAATAGCGGTTCACCGTATCCTGGTAGGAGACGAGCAGGCTGAAGCACTCGTCGGCATAGCCGATGCCGAAGGTCTTCTCGACCACCGACTGGTTCTTGATGTCGTAGCCGACCGAACCGAAGGCGCTCCAGTTCTCGGCGAATTTCAGCGTGCCCGAACCGGTGATCTGGCTGCGATCCTCGATCGAGCCATAGATCGGCTGGGCGTCGATGTTGGTGTAGGTCACCGTCGCGGTGGCATCGGACGAGCCGTAGGTTCCGAAGACGTCGGTGCGCCGGACCGCGAAGCTCTCCTCGTCGAAGCGGGCCTGGGTGCCGAGGGTGATGCCGATCGGCGTGCCGACGGCGATCGAGCCGACATAGTCGGAGCGATCGGACTCCAGACCGGAATCGTAGCCGACCAGCGCCAGATCGGTCTGCGCGAAGGAGTTCACGCCGCCCAGATGGTAGGACTGGCCGAACACCGCGTTGACCGAGTAGCCGCCGTCGAAATTGCCGGCATATTTGACGCCGACATTGGCGCGCGAGCCGCCCTCGATCCGGTCGTAGCCGGAGAACTTGTCGAGCGCGAACAGATTGGCGGTGTTGAACACCAGCGTCTGCGCGTCCTCGTTGGGCAGAAGGCCGATCTTCTGCTCGTCCGGCCGCAGGATGACCTGGCCGATCGGCTCGATCACATGCGAGGAATTGGCAGTTTCGATCAGATAGGGGTAGCGCGCTTCCATCGCCGCGGTCGCCATGCCGCGCGTGCCGGTATCGTCCAGCGACAGGGCGCCCTGACGGTAGTAATCGGCCAGCCAGTCGCCCTTCTGGTCGTTCGGGACCAGATTGTAGGCCGCTGGCGTCACCGGATTGGGGATCGTCACCGGCCGGCCGGTCGCGGGGTCGGTATAGGTGTAGGGCTCGTAGTAATAGTTCGCGAAGCCGTCGGAGCGCATGTCGGCGGTGTAGAAATCGCCGCGCACCGAGGCGGTCGGCGACAGGACGAGACCGGTCTCCAGCGTATAGGAGTCACGCCAGGCAAGATCAGCCGAGGCGCGGGTATAGTCGCCCTCCAGCGCGTTGTAGCGCAGAAGGTCGGAGCGATACTGGTAGCCGTTCATCGGCGTCCGGCAGGCCTCGTTCATGTCGTCGACGAGGTAGAGCGAGGTCGCGCAGATCGGATCGACCGAACCGTCGTCGCGATGCAGCGACGCGACGTTCATCTCCAGCTTCACTTCGCCGCCGAGAACGCTTTCCTGCTCGATGCGCTCATAGTCGAAGCTCGGCGCCACCAGCGGCTGGGTGTCGGCGGCATCCGGGTTGACCGACTGATACTGGAACTTCTGGCCGCGCAGGTCGAAATAGCTCTGGTCGCCGAGACCGGTCAGATAGATCTCCGACGTCTTCACGGTGTCGCCGTAGCCGGGGATTTCGTAGGTCGCGGAGAAGTTCTCGTCCGACTGCACCATGACGTCCCAGCCGAGCGTCCAGCGCTCGCTGAGGGCGAACTGCGCCTTCGAGCCGATCATGCCGCGTTCGGTGTTGTCGAAGTCGGGGGAGGCTCTGGTGAGTTCGCCGGTCGTCGTGTTGTAGACGTTGTCGCCGGCAAAGGCGTCCGGGTCGTTCTGGCTGATGCCGGCGGCCTGCAGCGTGAAGAAGCCGTTCTCGAAGGCCTGGCGGTACTCGGCCTCGGCCAGGAAGCCCTGCTTGGTGTAGTAGGTGCCGGACAGGGTCACGTCCTTGTCGTCGGCAATGTCGATGAAATACGGGGTGCGCAGGCCGTAGCCGAGATTGCTCGACGACTTGAAGGTCGGGGTCAGGAAACCGGTCTTGCGCTTGACCGTCGGGTCCGGCGACTGGAAGTACGGCATGTAGGCGATCGGCACGCCGAGCAGCTCGAACTTGGCGCCGTAGTAGCGCACTTCCTTCTCGGTCTGGTCCCAGACGATCCTGCGGGCCTTCACCTGCCAGAGCGGCGCCCGATCCGGATTCTCGCGGCAGGTTTCGCAGGCCGTGTAGACACCCTGCTGGAAAGTCGTGACGCTGCCGTCCTGACGCACGGCGTCACGGGCGGCGAAACGGGTGTTGTCCGGGGTCTCGATCCGCAGCGCCTTGACGAAGCCGTCGCGGAAATCATCGGTGATGTCGATGCTGTCCGCGTAGACCTTATTTCCGTCCGGCTGTTGCAATTCCACATCGCCCGAAGCCACCAGACGACGGGTGTTCTGGTCGTAGGTGACGTTCCGCGCGACCAGCTTGTAGCTGCCATAGTCGATCCGCACACCGCCGGAAGCGGTGACGATGGAGTTGTCGGTATTGTAGGTGACGGTATCGGCTTCCAGGAACATCTGGGCGTCGTCCGGCACCGACATGTCGGCCGGAATGACCGCCTGTGCCCACGCTGCCTGGCCCCCGAAGCCGAGGCCGCAAATGGCTGTTCCCGCAAGGAGAACCGCCCGTATGCCGGCCTGCGCGTCGCGGCGTTCTGCGCGACTGGCCCCCCTCGCAACCATACTCAACCATCCTCTTGATGGAGCAGGATCGTCACCCCAGACAATCCTGCCGCCAAGACCGGAAACCACGCTGCCATAACCGGTGGTACCACGTCATTGCTTCCGAGAGCTTTCGCCAAGAACGTGACGACGTAAAGCACGAATCCGGCCATTACACCGCCCGCAATCGTCCTACCAGACTGGCCCGTGCGCGAAAACCTCGTGGCGACGGTCGCGGCGAGCAAAGTCATGGCGATGAACAGGGCCGGCTGCGCCACCAGCGTGTGGTACTGCATCCGGAAGGCGTCGGTGTTGAAGCCCAGACTTGCGGCAACGTCGATCTTCGAGCCGAGCTGCCAGATGGAGATCGCCTCGGGATCGGCGATCCGCTGTTCGACATATTCGGGGCGCAGGCTGGTGGGAAGCTTGTATTCCTTCGGGAATTCCGGCCGGTAGCCGACCCGCGTCACCCGCGGCTTCTCCAGAAGCCAGTACTCGTCGTTGAGAACCGCGCGCGCCGCGTCGATGCGCTCCTTCACGATGCCCTCGTCGTTCATAACGAAGGCGGTGATGTCGCCGAGAACCGTGCCGCCGCGCGCCACCGTCTTGGCGCCGAGGATCGACTGGACGCCGTCGCCCTCCTGACGCAGCCAGGGCACGCGGTCCGAGCTAGAGACGTCGCCGCCGGCGGTCATGGTGGTCTGCATGTCCTCGGACAGGGTCTTCGTATAGGCGGTCAGCGGATTGTAGACGAAGGTCGCCACGATCCCGATCAGGAACGAGCCCACCACGAAGGGCAGGAGGATCTGCCAGATCGAGACGCCGGAGGCACGCGCCACGACGAGTTCCAGACGCCGGTTGAGGGTCAGGAGCGTGTAGATCGACGAGAACAGGACGATGAAGGGGAAGGCCTGGCCGATGAAGCTCGGCACCCGCAGCAACGAGAAGAGGGCGGTCGCACCGAAGCCGAGATCCTCGAAGCGGCTGCGACGGCTGACCTCGATCAGGTCGATCAGGTAGATCAGCGCGAAGACCGTCAGCAGCGTCGACAGGAAGCTGACGACATACATGCGGAAGAAATAGCGGTTGAGGGTCCAGTTCCTCATCGGGCGGCCCCCGCGGCCCGGCGCCGGCCGAACAGGGCGGCATAGCCGTCCTGCAGGGCGGTCGTCGCCTGTTGCAGCGGCGCCCAGCCGGCGAGGTCGAAATTGCGCCAGATCAGCGCGCTGTTCAAAGCGATGGCGGCCAGCGGCAGCAGATAGGAGATCACCACCCAGAAGACGCCCTGCTCGATCTGGGAGAGAGTGACGAAGCCGGCGGCTTTCAGCATCAGCCCGCCGCACAGACCGAGGGTCATGGCCGGGCCGGTACCCTGGCGGTTGGTCGAGGGCTGGCCGGCAACGACGATCGCCCACAGGACGAAGGCGATGGCGAAGAGCCAGTTGGTCATGCGGTCGGTCAGTTCCTCGGTGAAGCTGTGCGGCCGTTCCTGGTAGAGGCCGTCATTGGGATCGGGCCATATCAGCGCGGCGGTGCTGCGCTCGGAGGCGCGCACCCAGCTGTTATCGGTCGCCGGCCGCAGCGCGGCGAGATCGAAGGCATAGGTCTGGAACTGGATCACCGAGACGCTGTTGTCGGCGGTGTTGCGACGGTGCAGCTGGCCGTCGAACAGGAGCAGCAGCGAATTGGCGTCCTCGTCGATGATCTTCGCCTCGCGGGCGAAATAGGTGAGGTCGCTGGCCGGGTCGCGGGTGTCGGCGATCACGAGGCTCTCGACCGTCGCGCCGTTCACGTCGCCGATGCTGATGACGATGCCGTCCTGCACCTGCTCGAAGCGGCCGGGCTTCAGAAACAGGGTGATCATGTCGGCGTTGATCGAGCGGATACCGTTCTGGAACGCACTCATCGAGGCCGGCCCGACGACATTGCCGATCAGGAGCATGATCAGGCCGCCCAGAAGGCCGAGGGCGACGATGGGACGCGCGATGACGGCCTGGGACGCCCCGGCGGCCGAGATGACGGCGCGTTCGGAATCGGAATTCAGCGAGTTCAGCGCCTGGATCGCGCCGATCAGCAGCGCGAAGGGCAGGACCCCGGCGAACAGGTCCGGCAGCAGCATCAGGGCGATCCAGAAGATGTTGCTGGCGGCCGAGGCGCTGGTCTTGACCACGTCGATGCGCGACAGCGCCTGGACGATCCAGACGATCAGCACCAGCGAGGTCAGCGACGAGGCCGCATACACGAAGGCCCGCTTGAAGATGTAGCGTTCCAGAATCGTCATGCGGTTCCCGTTCCCGCGGCTGCAGATTGGCCCATTGCCTCGCTCGATTTTTCACTTGCGGCCGGCGCGGGCCTGGAGAAACAGCCGGCGGCCGGCTCTCGTCGTGGAAGGAAGATTACACCAGCTTGGCTAAAGAAGGGCGAAGAACGATGGTGAACAGGGCGTATCTTCGGCCGCGGGCCTTGCAATGCGGCCCGTCCCGACCATCATTGCCCGCGTCGCCGCATGCCGCCCCCGGACGGCTGTCCCGCCGCGACACGATTTCATTCGACCCGCAGGAGACATCATGGCCAGCCTTCCCTCGATCGAGTTCGTCGCAAAGGATGCACCAGCCAAGGGTGTGCTGGTCGTCCTCGCCGGCAAGGATGCCGGCCTGGCGGCGAGCGCGGGCGACGCGGTTCGGTCCCTCGTATCGCGCGCCGCGGGCGTCGCGAGGTTCAAGGGCAAGCACCTTGCGACACTCGACGTCCTGGCACCCGCCGATGTCGATGCCGACCGGCTGCTGGTCGTCGGCACGCATGCCGACAAGCCGCTGACCGACGAGGACTGGCTGAAGCTCGGGGGCGTCATCGCCGCGAAGACCAAGGGCGCGCCAGAGGTGACGATCCGCTGCGAGCGCGCCGACGGCGACGTCTCGGCCGCCGAAGCCGCGATGCTCGCCGCGGGCGCCAGCCTGCGCGCCTATGATTTCGACCTCTACAAGACGAAGTCGTCCCGCAAGAACGGCGACGACGAGCCCAAGGTCGCCTCGAAGATCGCCCTGGCCGTCGCCGACATCGCCGCGGCAAAGGACGCCTACACGGTCCAGGAGGCGATCGCCGCCGGCACGATGCTTGCCCGCGACCTCGTCAACGAGCCGGCCAATGTTCTCGGGCCGGTCGAGTTCGCCGACCGCATCGCCGCGCTGTCGCAGCAGGGGATCGATGTCGAGATCCTCGGCGAGGCGGAATTGCGGGCGCTGAAGATGGACGCGCTTCTCGGCGTCGCACAGGGCTCGCCGCGGCCGCCGCGCCTCGCCATCATGCGCTGGAACGGCGGTCCCGACGACGAGGCGCCGATCGCCTTCGTCGGCAAGGGCGTCGTCTTCGACACCGGCGGCATCTCGATCAAACCGGCGGGCTCGATGGACGAGATGAAGGGCGACATGGGTGGCGCAGCCGCCGTGGTCGGCGTGATGCGGGCGCTGGCGGGCAGGTCCGCCAAGGTCAACGCCATCGGCATTGTCGGCCTCGTCGAGAACTCCGTGGATGGCAATGCCCAGCGGCCGGGCGACATCGTCACCGCGATGTCCGGCACGACGATCGAGGTGCTGAACACCGACGCGGAAGGCCGCCTCGTTCTGGCCGACGCGCTCTGGTACTGTCAGGACCGCTTCAAGCCGAAATTCATGGTCAATCTGGCGACGCTGACGGGGGCCATCATCGTGGCGCTCGGCAACCAGCATGCCGGCCTGTTCTCCAACAATGACGAATTGTCCGACCGGCTGCTGGCCGCGGGCATCGGCACCGGCGAGAAGGTCTGGCGCCTGCCGCTGGCGCCGGAATACGACAAGATGATCGAGGGCAAGTTCGCCGACATCAAGAATATCGGCGGCGGACGGGCGGCCGGCGCGATCACTGCGGCGCAGTTCCTGCAGCGGTTCGTCAACGACGTGCCATGGGCGCATCTCGACGTCGCCGGAACGGCGATGGGCTCGCCGGCCAACGAGTACAACCAGTCCTGGGCGTCGGGCTTCGGTGTGCGCCTCCTGGACCGGCTGGTGTCCGACCACTACCAGGCCGGCTAGGGACCGCGGCCCGATGACCGAGGTCCTGTTCTACCACCTGACCCAGAGCCGGCTCGAGGAGGCGCTGCCCGACCTTCTCGAGAAGAGCCTGGGGCGGGGGTGGCGCGTCGTGGTGCAGTTCTCCTCGGAGGAACGCCGCGACGCCCTCGACCATCATCTCTGGGTCTATCGCGACGAGAGCTTCCTGCCGCATGGCAGCGATTCAGACAGCAGCGGTGCGTTGCAGCCGATCCTGCTGACGGTCGAAGCCGAGCAGAAGGCCAACGATCCGCAGGTGCGGTTCCTCGTCGACGGGGCCGTGCCGGCGAGCCTCGAGGGCTATGTGCGGGCGGTCTACCTCTTCGACGGCCACGATGCCGAACAGCTCGATCTGGCGCGCTCGCGCTGGAAGGTGGAGAAGGCCGCCGGGCACGCGGTCACCTACTGGCAGCAGAACGACGACAGCCGCTGGATCAAGAAGGCCTGAGCCGGCGATGGTTCTGCCGGATGTCAGCGTTCGCTGCTGTGGCCACCGAGCCAGCGTTCGTCGCGCGTATTGGCCGGTTCGGTCCGCCGCGCCAGATGGGTCGGCACTGTCTTCGCCGCGGTGAGCGTCGCCCGGTACCAGCCTGGTCGCAGATGGACGATCAGGGCGAAGGCGAGGAGATTGGCGAAGCTCGCCAGTTCCAGCGTTTCCTCGATCCAGACGGCGTTGCGAGCCTCGGCCCATTCGGCGCCGACGAGCATCAGCGTGCTGGCACCCACCGGCACGAGCCAGAACAGGGTGACCTCGCGGATGCTACGAGCCAGCGGCACCCGGCGGTACAGCAGCAGCGCCACGGCGCCGAGCGCCAGGGCAAACGGGATGACATCCTTGTATGTGCCGGTCAGGCACGGACCGCCCTCGTAGAAGCTGCTGGAGCAGGCCGGCGTCTCGCGCATGCTGGCCATGGCGCAGCCGAAGCTGCCGAGCAACGTCACGTAGAAGGTCTCGAAGTCGAACCGCAGCGCCGCGATCAGGAAGCCGACGGCGGCCAGCGCGACGGTTGCGACCTGCAGCAGTTCATGCGGGCTGTTCTCGGCGATCGTCGCATCGCCGGCGGAGGCGCCCACCAGCAGGAGGCTGCAGGCGACAGCGAACAGAATCGCTCCCGCTGCAATGGCGGCGAAAACCGCCATCTCACGCCAATGCAGCCGTTGTCGCACGACATGCAGAATGTCTCCGGGGAGGCCTGACAGGCCGGCATATGAGATGCGCATGCAAGGTGCTTTCCTGAAGCGCTCTCCATGACTGTCCGAAAGGACTGGCGGCCAGAGGGCGGCTTCGACATGGCGGGGCCGCCCGGCGGGGACAGCCAGCGCCGACCGAACGCCGGCAACGACGTGTTGCAGGCGTGTGCAGCCAAGATGTCATTTTCGTGACGCCCACCGCAAGCCGGGGACGTTGCTTGCGATAACGACTATCCGTTCACCGGCTGGCGGCTCGCGGTGGTCGATGGTGTTATTCGGCGGCCATTGCGGAATCGTGTTCCTCGGTCAGGCCGAGCCAGTCTTCCTCGCAGGCGGCGAGCGTCTTGGCTGCCGCAGCACGCTGCTTGTTGAGCTCGCTCGCCTTGGCCGGATCGCTCGTGTAGAGCGCCGGATCGCCGAGCTTCTCGTCGAAGGCCTCGATGGTCTTCTGGAGACGCGAGATCTGGATCTCGAGCTGGCTGATCTTCTTCCTGAGCGGCTTCAGGGCCTCACGACGCTCGGCGGCCTGGCGGCGCTGGTCGACCTTGGAAACCGGCGCGGGCGCAGGCGCGACCTCACCGACGCTGCCCACGGCCGGAGCGCCGCTGCCCTTGGTCGCGCCGGACAGGACCAGCTTCTTGTAGTCTTCCAGATCGCCGTCATAGCGCGACACCGTGCCGTCGGCGACGATCCACAGGCGGTCCATCGTCGCCTCGACCATGTGGCGGTCATGGCTGATCAGGATGACGGCGCCGGGATAGTCGTTCAGCGCCCGCACCAGACTCTCGCGCGCCTCGATGTCGAGATGGTTGGTCGGCTCGTCGAGGATGAGAAGGTTGGGCGCGTCCAGCGTGGCAAGACCCATCAGCAGGCGGGCCTTCTCGCCGCCCGACAGCTTCTCGGCGGCGGTGTCCATCTTCTGGGTCGGCAGGCCCATCTGCGCCACCTTGGCGCGCACCTTCGGCTCGGTGGCGTCGGGCATCAGCCGGCGCACATGCTGCACGGCGCTTTCGGCCGGGCGCAGATCGTCGATCTGGTGCTGGGCGAAGAAGGCGATCTTCAGCCCCGGCGCGCGGGTGATGGTGCCGCTCTGCTCGCGCAGCCGCTGGGCCAGGAGCTTGGCGAAGGTGGACTTGCCGTTGCCGTTCTGGCCGAGGAGGGCGATCCGGTCCTCGGTGTCGATCCGCAGGTCGAGACCCGACAGGATCGGCCGGCCGGGCTCGTAGCCGACCGTCACATGCTCCATGCGGATGATCGGGGAGGCCGCCTGCTTCTCCGGCCCCTCGAAGACGAAGGGCGTGACGTGCTCCTCGACGATGCCCTGCAGCGGCTGCATGCGTTCCAGCGCCTTCAGGCGCGACTGGGCCTGCCGGGCCTTGGACGCCTTGGCGCGGAAGCGCTCGACGAAGGCCTCCATGTGCTTCTTGGCGGCTTCCTGCTTGACGATCGACTTCTGCAGGAGTTCCAGCTTCTCGGCGCGCTGACGCTCGAACTGGTCGTAGTCGCCCCGGTAGAAGACCAGCTTCTTCTGGTCGAGATGGACGATCGCATTCACCGCGTTGTTCAGGACGTCGCGGTCATGGCTGATGACGATCACGGTGTAGGGATAGCGCGAGACAAAATTCTCGAGCCAGAGCGTGCCTTCCAGATCGAGATAGTTCGTCGGCTCGTCGAGAAGCAGCAGATCGGGCCGCGAGAACAGCACCGCGGCCAGCGCGACGCGCATCCGCCAGCCGCCCGAGAAGGACGAGGCGGGGCGGGCCTGTGCCGCCATGTCGAAGCCGAGGCCCGACAGGATGGACGAGGCGCGGGCTTCTGCGGAATGGGCCTCGATATCGGCGAGGCGGGTGTGGATGTCGGCGATCCGGCCGGGATCGGTGGCCGTATCGGCCTCGGCCAGGAGATCGACGCGCTCGCGGTCGGCCTTCAGCACGATCTCGATCAGCGGCTCCTCGGTGCCGGGGGCCTCCTGGGCGACCTGACCGAGGCGGGTGTTCTTCGGGAACGACACGCTGCCTGTCTCGGCCGCCAGTTCGCCGGTGATGACCTTGAACAGCGTCGACTTGCCCGCGCCGTTGCGGCCGACGAGGCCGACCTTGCTGCCGGCCGGCAGCGACAGGCTGGCATTGTCGATGAGAAGGCGCCCGGCGACGCGAGCGGAAAGATTGGTGATCTGAAGCATGGCGCAGCTTTTGCCACGCCATGACGCAGTGCGGAAGGGGACGATGGGAGACAGTTGCGCGCCAAGCTGTTCGCGATCGCCGCAGCGATGGCTCTCTCGCTAGGAATGTCCGGTCTCGCGCTGGTAGGTCACGAGGTCGAACCCCGGCGCCGCCCGGCCAAATCCGGTAAGGATCGCATGGGCCTGACCGCGATGGTGGGTCTGATGATTGAAGACGTGGAGGAGCGCGGCGCCGAGCTTCTGGGTGAATTCCCGCGGGTCGGAAAGCGAGCGGTAGGAGATGGGACTGTCGAGGTCGTGATCGGTCAGGCCGTCGATCCAGTCGGCGATCCGGGCGTCCTCGGCCTGTCTTGCCTGCTGCAGCTCGGCGAAATCTTCGAACAGGATGGCATCGAGCCGGTCCGGCGCGTCGCCGGTGCCGGTAAAGCGCCGCATCCAGATCCGGTCGGCGACGAGGAGGTGGTTGAGCGTGCCCAGCATGGAGCCGAAGAATACGCGGCGGTCGGCCCGCAGTTCCGTGGCGGTGAGATCGGCGGCGGCGCGATAGAGCCGTTCGTTGCACCAGCGATTGTAGCCAGCCAGCAGGCGGGCGGTGTCGGTCGAGAGCATCGCGAATCTCCGGCATCAGATAGTGGCGAGGGCCACCATGGCCGTCGAGAATTCCGCGCCTGACCGAAGCTGGCAAGGCGCAGCTTGCGAAATCGCGCCGGGGACGGGGCGGGTGCGCTGCAACGCCTTGCTCCGGCCAAGGCGCGTCGCTATAGGTCGCCCACTTTCCCCGATCCAATCGAAAAGGACTAGGACATGGCGGTCGAACGCACGTTCTCTATGATCAAACCCGACGCGACCCGTCGCAACGTGACTGGCGCGATCACCGCCATGCTGGAAGAGGCCGGCCTGACGGTCGTGGCATCGCGCCGCGTGTGGATGAGCCGCCGCGAGGCCGAGGGCTTCTACGCCGTCCACAAGGAGCGCCCGTTCTTCGGCGAGCTCGTCGAGTCGATGTCGTCGGGCCCGACGGTCGTCCAGGTGCTGCAGGGCGAGAACGCCATCGCGCGCAACCGCGAGATCATGGGCGCCACCAACCCGGCCGACGCCGCCGAGGGCACCATCCGCAAGGCCTTCGCCCTGTCGATCGGCGAGAACTCGGTGCACGGCTCCGACGCGCCGGAGACGGCTGCGCAGGAGATCGCCTACTGGTTCTCCGAGACCGAAATCGTCGGCTGATCGCCGACGCTTCAGGTGACTGAACGAAGAAGGGAGGCCGATGGCCTCCCTTTTTTCGTTTCAGGACAGGGGTGCGCTCGTTGTCCCGGGCATCAGATCCGGTGCCAGCGATCGGTTGCGGCGTCGTCGGTGTCTTTCGCCTCGATCCAGCCGCCGGTGCTGCCGTCGACCAGATGCTCGCGCTTCCAGAAGGGCGCCTGGGTCTTCAGGAAGTCCATCAGATAGGACGCGGCCTCGAAGGCGGCCTGGCGATGGGCGGAGGAGCAGGCGACGAAGACGATCTCCTCGCCGGGCGCAACGCGGCCGTAGCGGTGGATCGCGCGGCAGCCGAACAACGGCCAGCGCGCCAGGGTCTCGCGGGCGATCCGCGCGATCTCGCGTTCGGCCATGCCGGGATAGTGTTCGAGTTCCAGCGCCGCGAGGCGGCCGCCCTCGTCGCGGCAATAGCCCGAGAAGGTGACGAGGCCGCCAACGGCGCCGCCGCCGGTCATGGCCGCGATCTCGGCCGCGATGTCGATGTTCTCCGCCTGGATCCGGACCACCGGCTCGATGTCGGCGGACGAGGCCGGGATGGCGGTTCCCTCAGTCATTTTCAGCCCCCGGTCATCGGCGGGAACAGCGCGATCTCGCGGGCGCCGGCGACGGGTTCGGAATGGTCCGCATGTTCCTGGTCGATGGCGACGCGGATGAATTCCGGCGACTGGAGCGCTGCCGCGTAGGTCTCGCCGCGCCCCTTCAGCCAGGCCAGGAGATCGGCGACCGTGACGATCCCCGCCGGCAGTTCGACCTCCTCGTCGGAGACGCCGATGCGTTCGCGCACCCATGCGAAATAGGCGAGTTTCATGGGGAACCTCCTGCAATGGACATCGGGCTGGCGCGCGCGAGTGGCCGCGACGGGCGCGGCTTGGCCGTCGTCAGTCCGCGATGTGCTTCAGACCGGCACGGAAATAATCATAGCCGGTGTAGAGCGTCACGATTGCCGAGATCCACAAGAGCACGATCCCGGTCTCGGTGGCGAGGGGGTAGATATCGTCGGCCGCAGGCCCGGCAAGCAGGAAGCCGATCGCCACCATCTGGATGGTCGTCTTCCATTTGGCGAGCTGGGTGACCGGCACCGAGACCTTCAGTTCGGCGAGATATTCGCGCAGGCCCGAGACGAGGATCTCGCGGCACAGGATGACGATGGCCGCCCACAGGCTCCAGCCGGCGATGGTGCCGTCGGCCGCCAGCAGCAGCAGCGCCGCGGCGACGAGGAGCTTGTCGGCGATCGGGTCCAGCATGCGGCCGATGGTCGAGGTCTGCTGCCAGGCGCGCGCCAGATAGCCGTCGAGGAAATCGGTGACGCTGGCCGCCAGGAAGATGAACAGCGCCGACCAGCGCGCATAGTCCGGGCTTCGCAGCGTCCCTTCCAGGAAGAAGCAGAGGACGACGAGCGGCACGCAGACGATGCGCGCATAGGTCAGGAGATTGGGTAGGCTGTAGGCGCGAGATGCCATGGAAAGTCCGCTTCGGCTGTGCGTGTCAGTACAAGCCCGCAAGCCGGGCTTTCGTCAACCGCCATTGTCGGCATGACACATGACGGTCAGTTCATCCACGCTCGTGGAAGTGGTCGTAGATCGATTTCGCCATGGCCGCCGAGATGCCCTCGACCTCGCGCAGATCGCTGAGGGCGGCCCGCGACACGGCCTTGGCCGTTCCAAAATGGTGGAGCAGGGCGCGCTTGCGCGACGGGCCGATGCCGCCGATCTCGTCGAGCGGATTCTTCACCAGCTCTTTCTTGCGCCGCGCCCGATGGGTGCCGATCGCGAAGCGGTGGGCCTCGTCACGCAGCCGCTGCAGGAAATAGAGCACCGGATCGCGGGGCGGCAGCGAGAAGGGCTCGCGCTCGCCAGTGACGAAGCGCTCGCGGCCGGCATCGCGGTCGACACCCTTGGCGACGCCGATCGTGGTAACCCGGTCGGCGATGCCGAGCTCGGCGAGAATTTCGCGGACGGCGGAGATCTGGCCCTTGCCGCCGTCGATCAGGACGAGGTCCGGCCAGGCGGGCATGGACGAGTCGGACAGGGCATCCTGCGGATCCTCCTCGTCTTCGGTCTGGGCGGAGAGGTCCACCGGGGTGTCGCCGTGCTCCTTGATCAGCCGCGAGAAGCGCCGGCGCATGACTTCCTTCATCATGCCGAAATCGTCGCCCGGCGTGATGTCGTCGCCGCGGATATTGAACTTGCGGTAGTGATTCTTGGCAAAGCCCTGCGGGCCGGCGACGATCATGCCGCCGACGGCGGCGGTGCCCATGATGTGGGAGTTGTCGTAGACCTCGATCCGACGCGGCGTGCGCGCCAAGCCGAAGGTTTCGGCGACGCCCTTGAGGAGCCGCGCCTGCGACGAGGTCTCGGCCAGCCGGCGCCCCAGCGCCTCGCGGGCATTGGCGGTGGCATGGTCGACGAGGTCGCGCTTCAGGCCGCGGGCCGGCACGCCGATCTGCACCCGGTGCGAGGCCTTCAGGCTCAGCGCTTCGGCCAGAAGCGGGCCGTCGTCGACCATCAGCGGCAGCAGGACGAGGCGCGGCACCGGCTTGTCGTCGTAGAACTGCGCGAGGAACGCGCCGAGCACCTCGCTCGGCTCCAGCGAGGAATCGGCCTTCGGGAAATAGGCGCGGTTGCCCCAGTTCTGGCCGGTGCGGAAGAAGAACACCTGGATGCAGGTCATGCCGCCTTCCTGGTGGATGGCGAAGACGTCGGCTTCCTCGATCCCGGTCGGATTGATTCCCTGGTGGCTCTGGACGTGGGAGAGGGCGGCGAGGCGGTCGCGGTAGATCGCGGCGCGCTCGAAATCGAGATCGTCGGAGGCCTCCTGCATGGCCGCCGACATGCCGTTCTTGATCTGGTTGGACCGTCCGGACAGGAACGCTTTGGCCTCGCGCACGAGGCCGTCATAGTCGGCGATCGAAATCTCGCCGGTGCAGGGCGCCGAGCAGCGCTTGATCTGGTGCAGCAGGCAGGGCCGGGTGCGGCTCTCGTAGACCGAATCCGTGCAGGTGCGCAGCAGGAAGGCGCGCTGCAGCGAATTGATCGTGCGCCCGACCGCGCCGGCCGAGGCGAAGGGGCCGAAATAGCTGCCCTTTCGCGAGCGCGCACCGCGATGCTTCATGATCGCCGGCGCCTCGTGATCCTCGCTCACCAGGATGTAGGGGAAGGATTTGTCGTCGCGCAGCAGCACGTTGTAGCGCGGCCGCAGACGCTTGATGAGGTTCGCCTCGAGCAGCAGCGCCTCGGTCTCCGTGCGCGTCGTCACGAATTCCATCTGCCGCGTCTCGCGGATCATCCGCGCGATGCGCTGGGTGTGGCCGCCCAGCCGCGTGTAATTGGCGACGCGCTTCTTCAGGGAGCGGGCCTTGCCGACATAGAGGACGTCGCCGTCCTTGCCGAACATGCGATAGACGCCCGGCTGGTTCGGCAGCCGCTTGGCGAGCGCGGCGATGAGCTCGGCCCCAGTGAGGTCGCCCGCAAGCTGCTGGCCGGCATCGTCCCAGTCGATCGAGGCCAGCAGCGCCGCACTGGCCGCGGCGGCATCACCGTCCGGGGCTTCGCTGCCCTCGTCCAACGGATCGGACTCGGCGCCGTCGATCAAATCGTCGTCTGTCTCTTCAGGCTCGTCGATCATTTTATCCTGGCCGGAGCGGGGCTTGGCGCCGCTTCCGGATATCTAGAATCAGGGTCCGCCATGCGTCGGCCGTGGGGATGCCGGTGCGGTTGCGCCCCTTCTATATGATTCCGCACCGGCGAGAATGCAGGGGGTGGCGATCACTTCCGCGCATCTGGCGACAGCGCATCACGGCAGGTGTCGCGATTCGGCAACTATCACTGGAAAACGCGCCGAAACGATGCAGCCATTCGCGATGTCGGCTGTTTCCTTTTGGAACGATCCCCACATCGGATCGAGAGTCATGTGGTTGCCGCGCCCCGAACGGGCGCGGGCGCCACGAGCGCCGGCCGGGACCTTTGCCGGCGGGATCGGGAAGGAGAAGGCGCATGCTGAACCTGCTTCGCAGTCTCGCGGTCGGAACCGCGGCGGCCGTTGCCCTGGTGCCCGCCGCACGCGCAGCCGACGTGATCTATGAAGAGCCGCAGCCGCCGGTGGTGGCGCCGCTCGCTCCCTCCACGCCGGTCTATGTCTGGTCGGGACCGTATGCGGGCGCCTTCGTCGGCTACAACACGTCGAATTTCGACCAGTCGGCCGGTGCGAGCTTCGACGGCGACGGCTTCGTCGGCGGCGTCTACACCGGCTACAACTGGCAGACCGATCAGTTCGTCTACGGTCTGGAAGCCGATCTCGGCGGGTCCGATGTCGATGCGAGCGGAACCAATGCGGCCACCGGTGCGCAGATCGATGCCGACAGCAACATCTTCGGCTCGTTCCGGGCACGGGCGGGCGTCGCGGTCGATCCGTTTCTGGTGTTCGCGACGGGCGGCGTGGCCGCGGCGCGCAACGAGTTGTCGCTCAACGGCTTTTCCGACAGCCAGACGAGCATCGGCTACACGCTCGGCGCCGGTGTCGAAGCGCGCGTCAGCGACGATGTGACGACGCGGCTCGAATATCGCTATTCGGATTTCGGCAGCGAGACCTACGATCTCGGCAATACCAGTATCTCGTCGGGCTTCGACGAGCATTCGATCCGGGCCGGCATCGCGCTGAAATTCTAGCGGCCGGCCCGGTCGGAATCAGCTCGCCGGCATGGACGGCTTGAGATCGGCATAGGCCGGGAACTGCTGCTCAAAGCGCTGCAGCCAGGCTGCCAGCTGTGGCCGTTCGCCCTCGATCTTGCCCGGGAAGCGCATGGTGGCCCAGCCGAGCAGCGCCGCGACGGCGAAGTGGCCGATGGTCAGGTCTTCGGGAAGCGCCAGAATTTGCTCTTCCAGCGATGCCAGGCCGCGATCGGCCTTGCGCAGCTGCTTGTCCACCCAAGGCTGGTGACGCTTGTCCTCGGGCCGGTAGCGGACCTCGTAGACGGACAGGATCAGCGCATCGACGATGCCGTCGGCCGTCGCCTCGACGGTGGCGGCGATGCGCCACGGCTCGATCGCCTGCGGCACCATCTGATTGCCGCTCATGCGGTCGAACAGGGCGCAGATCACGCGGCTGTCATAGACCGTCGCGCCATCGTCCATGACCAGCACGGGGATCTTGCCGAGCGGATTGGCCTTGAGCAGCTCATCGGGCTCGGCAGTGGTGTCGACCGGCACGGTCTCGACGGGGATGCCGCAATGGCTGGCGGCCATGCGGACCTTGGCGGCAAAGGGGGACGGGGCGGAATAATAGAGACGCATGCTGTTCGACGATCCTATTTGGAGACGTAGCCATACCCGGTGCGTCCCTCCTCCGGGAAGCGGCGCAGCGATTCGCAATTGGCACCATAGACGTGCCATTCGTCGAGACCCAGAACGCAGCCCTCGGCCCGCCAGGACGCCACCGGCGAGAAGCCGCCGAGATATTCGCCGGCTGCCGCAAAGCCCATCGGATGCTCGATGACGTAGTAGACGGTGCGGCTGACATGGTCGGACAGAAGGGCGGTCGCCTGGCAGTAGCGGCGCTCGATCGGCTCAGCCGGCAGCGGCTCGCCGGCGCGCTGCGGGAAATAGGCCTTCTCGAACATGCCGCTGAATTCGAGGATCTCCAGCTTCACGCCGACCATGGTCGGCGCGCCGTATTCGAACTGGTCCTCGACCTGGCCGAGGACGTCGGCATCGTCGCAGGCCGGGACCAGCGCGGCGCGCAACGGAGCGGGCTCGCCGTAGCGAAGATCGGCCGCCTGGGCGGGCAGGGCCGCCACACCGGCGACGAACAGGGCAAGGGCGGCAGCGATGGCACGATACATGGGACAGCCTTCCACGTCGGATCCGTTTGGGTTTCGGTAGCACGAAATCACTGCGGGCGACCTCACGGGCGCGGCGACGACGACGTAAAAACCGAAAATGTTGCCGCGGCGCCGCTTCCCAGCAGCGGCGCGAGGGTCGTCAGCACCGCTTCGGCCTCGGCGGCGAAGACGAAAGGCGGATTGATGACGGTCAGGCCGGTGCCGACGAAGCGTTCGTCGGTCGAATAGGGCTCGCGGAAGAATTCCGCGGTCACACGCTCGCTGACGGGCAGGGCATCGAGGCGTTCGTGCAGGGCCGCGACCAGGGCCGGGCGCTTCAGCGGATACCAGACGGCATAGATGCCGCCGGCCCAACGCTGCAGGGCCTTGGCGAGTCCTTCAGCAATGGCGTCGACCTCGTCGGTGCGTTCGAAGGGCGGGTCGATCAGGATGAGGCCGCGCTTCTCTTTCGGCGGCACGTGGGAGCCGAGGGCCAGCCAGCCGTCAAGGGCGATTGCCTTGGTCTGGATGTCGCCGGCAAAGAGCGTCTTCAGCGCCGCGGCATCGGCAGGGTGCAACTCGTAGGCTGAAAGACGGTCCTGCGGCCGCAGCAGGCGCCGCGCGATGAGCGGCGAGCCCGGATAGCGGTCTTCGGAGAGATCGGAGGCCAGCGCCTCCCGGTATTCGGCCAGGAGCGGATCGTCCATGACGTCGGCCGCGGCCTGGACCAGCCGGCCGACACCATCCGCATGCTCGCCTGTCCGCTGCGCTTCGTCGGATGTGAGCGAATAGCTGCCGCGGCCGGCATGGGTGTCGAAGACGCGGAACGGCTTTTCCTTGCGCTTCAGATAGGCGATCAGCCGGGTCAGCAGGGCGTGCTTGACCACGTCGGCGAAATTGCCCGCGTGATAGGCGTGGCGATAGTTCATCGGGCGTCGTGTTCCTTCGGTGCAGGTGCCCGCGCGCGAACACTCTCCAGCGGCGTGGGGCGATGCCGGATCGCGGCTGGCGAACGCTGTGTTCATCCGCCTTACCGCGCTGCGGCAAGTCCCCATCTCTCGCGGCAACGCCGGCACATGCCGGCCGTCTTTGCATCCGGAAGAGGACACCGCAATGGCTGACGAGAAACTGTTCGAGCCGCTCGATCTCGGCCCCACCCATCTGGCCAATCGCGTCGTCATGGCGCCGCTGACCCGAAGCCGCGCCACCGACGACGGCGATCTGCGCGACATCCATGTCGAATATTACCGCCAGCGGGCCGGCGCCGGCCTGATCATCACCGAGGCGACGAACATCTCGGCGGAAGCGCGCGGCTATGCCTATACGCCGGGCATCTTCACCGACCGCCAGGTGGCGGACTGGAAGAAGGTGACCGATGCCGTCCACGCGAAGGGCGGCAAGATGTTCCTGCAGCTCTGGCATGTCGGCCGCATCTCGCACCCCGATTTGCAGCCGGGCGGAGCGCTGCCGGTGGCTCCTTCTGCGGTGAAGCCTGACATGAAGGCCTTCACGGTCGACGGCTTCAAGGACATTCCGGCGCCGCGGGCGCTCGACAAGGACGAGCTGCCGCGTGTCGTCGCCGACTACGTGAAGGCCGCCGAGAACGCCAAGGCCGCCGGCTTCGACGGCGTCGAGGTGCATTCGGCGAATGGCTATCTTCTCGACCAGTTCCTGCGGGACGGCGCCAACCAGCGCACGGACGAATATGGCGGCTCCATCGAGAACCGCATCCGCTTCCCGCTCGAGGTCGTCGATGCCGTGGTCGGCGTCTGGGGCGCGGAGCGCGTCGGCATCCGCATCTCGCCGGTCAGCCCGGCCAACGACCTGACCGACAGCGATCCCGAGCCGCTGTTCACCCGCTACGTCGAGGAGCTGTCGAAGCGCAAGCTGGTCTATCTCCACGTCGTCGAGGGCGAGACCGGCGGGGCCCGCGATCCGCAGGAGTTCAAGGCCTGGTCGCTGAAGGACAAGTTCGACGGTCTCTACATGGGCAACAACGCCTATGACCGGACGATGGCGATCGAGCGCGTGGCAAACGGCGAGACCGATCTCGCCTGCTTCGGCCGGCCGTTCATCTCCAACCCGGATCTCGTCGAGCGGCTCAAGCTCGACGCGCCGCTGGCCGAATGGGACCAGGCGACGATGTATGGCGGCGACGAGAAGGGGTTCATCGATTACCCGGCATTGAGCGAGGACGAGCGCTCGCGACTGGCAAAGGCGGCCTGATCGCGTCGAACTCAGCACAGCGAACGTAGACGAGAGAAGGGTCGGGCCGGCGGGGTCCGGCCCTTCCTTGCGTCGGGGTACAGCCGATCGCCGGGGACGATGGTCTTGATCGTGAAAATGAATTGGGGCCGGGACCGCTCTTGCGGTATCGTCGCGCCATGAACAAACCGCTTCCCGTCGCCATCGGACATTCCGCCTGTCCGCATGATTGCCCCTCCACCTGCGCGCTCGACGTCGAGATCCTCGAAAACCGGACGATCGGCCGGGTGCGCGGGGCGGCGGCGAACGACTACACGGCCGGCGTCATCTGCGCCAAGGTCGCGCGCTATGCCGAGCGCATCCATCATCCCGACCGGCTGATGACACCGCGGCAGCGGGTCGGCGCGAAGGGCGAGGGTGGCTGGCGCGAGATCTCCTGGGACGACGCGCTCGACCTCGTCGCCGAACAGTTCGTGAAGGCCGAGGCAAGGCACGGATCGGAGGCGGTCTGGCCCTATCAGTATGCCGGCACGATGGGGCTGGTACAGCGCGACGGCATTCACCGGCTGCGCCATGCCAAGCGCTATTCCGGCCAGTTCGATTCGATCTGCACCAACATGGCCTGGACCGGCTGGTTCGTCGGCGCCGGCGCCATGCGCGGCGCCGATCCGCGCGAATTGTCGAAGTCGGACTGCATCGTCATCTGGGGCACCAATGCGGTCGCCACCCAGGTCAATGTGATGACCCACGCCGCAAAGGCTCGCAAGGAGCGCGGCGCCAAGATCGTCGTCATCGACATCTACGACAACGCCACGATGAAGCAGGCCGACATGGCCCTGAAGCTGCGTCCGGGCACCGACGCGGCGCTCGCCTGCGCGCTGATGCACATCGCCTTTCGGGACGGCACGGCCGACCGGGACTATCTCGCCCGCTACACCGACGATCCCGCCGGGCTGGAGGCGCATCTGGCCACACGGACGCCCGAATGGGCGGCCGCGATCACCGGCCTCGACGTCGCCGACATCGAAGCCTTCGCTGCGCTGGTCGGCCGGACTCCGCGCAGCTATTTTCGCCTCGGCTACGGCTTCACCCGTCAGCGCAACGGCGCGGTGGCGATGCACGCCGCCATGTCGGTGCCGGCCGTCTACGGCCACTGGCGCCATGAGGGCGGCGGGGCGTTCCACTCCAATTCCGACATCTTCGGCCTAGACAAGTCCGAGATCATGGGCGTTGCCGACCGCGATCCGTCGATCCGTTATCTCGACCAGTCGCGCATCGGCGCCGTCCTGACCGGCGACGCCGAGGCGCTCGCCGGCGGTCCGCCGGTCGCGGCCATGCTGATCCAGAACACCAATCCGGCCAATGTCTGCCCCGAGCAGCGGCTGGTGCGGCAGGGTCTGCTGCGGGACGATCTCTTCACCTGCGTCCACGAGCAGTTCATGACCGACACGGCGCAGATCGCCGACCTGGTGCTGCCGGCGACGATGTTCCTGGAGCATGACGACATCTATCGCGGCGGCGGGCAGAACCACATCGTTCTCGGGCCCAAGCTGGTCGATGCGCCGGAGACGGTGCGCACCAATCATTTCATCATCGAGGAACTGGCCAAGCGCCTCGGAGTCGCCGATCATCCGGGCTTCGGCCTCGACGAGCGGACGCTGATCGACAACATGCTGAAGGCCGCGGGCGACAGTGAAGGCTTCGACGGCCTGCAGCGCGAGCGCTGGATCGACAGGCAGCCACCCTTCGAGGAGGCGCATTTCCTGAACGGCTTCGCCTGGCCGGACGGCAGGTTCCGCTTCAGGCCGGACTGGACCGGGGGGCAGGCGCCGAACCGGCCGCCGGACAGCATGGGCCCGCAGGGGCCGGTTGCCGGTCTGCCGGAGTTTCCCGACCACGTCACGCTGATCGAAACCGTGGACGATGCGCACCCCTACCGGCTGGCGACGTCGCCGGCGCGGCAGTTCCTCAACTCGACCTTCGCGGAAACCCGCGGATCGCGCTCGCGCGAGGGGGCGCCGGAGCTGCTCGTCCATCCCGAGGATGCGCTGCGCGAGAGCCTCGGCGACGGCGAGATCGTCACCATCGGCAACAGCCGCGGCAGCGTCCGGCTGCCGGTCAAGGTCAGCGATACGGTCAAACCCAGGGTGCTGATCCACGAGGGCCTGTGGGCGAATACGGATTTTCTCGACGGCGAGGGCATCAACGTCCTGACCGGAGCCGATCCCGTCGCCCCCTTCGGCGGCGCGGCGTTCCACGACAACCGGGTCTGGCTGCGGACCGCACGGGCATAGCCGGCCGGGTTGGCGCGTGGCGTCGAGGCCAGAGTCTCACGCGGTCTTCAGTGGCTTGTGCGGTGAAGCTGAGGTTCTGAATCAGAGTCCGTTCGCGCCCGTAAGACGCTGAAAGTGCCGACATTTCGCGCACTTTGCACGTTACTCAGTTTCGTCTGGACACAAAAAAGCCGGCGCGAAGAGCGCCGGCTTTCCTGTTCGGACGGACCGGACGGTCCGCCGAAATCAGTTGAACTTGTAGGAGACCTTGGCGGTCACGGTGTGGAAGTCGAAATCGTCGTCGACGGCGAAATCGGTCGAGCCACCGACGCCACCGGCGAAGGGGCCGCCGTTCAGGCGCGTGTAACCCGAACCACCGAGGTTGGTGTAGAGATACTCGGCACCGAAGGACATGTTGTCGGTGAACTTCACTTCCATGCCGCCGCCGACGGTGTAGCCGAAGCTGTCCTCGTCCTCGGAAACGACGGCCGGCGTCGCGCCGGTCACGGCCGGGGAGTTGGTCGAGAACGAATAGTCGACGTCACCATAGGCCAGACCACCGGTGACATAGGCGAGGGCGCCCGGGGTCACGAGGTAACCGACGCGGGCGCGCACGGTGCCCAGATAGTTCAGCTCGCGGTCGGTCCGGTAATAGGCCGGGGTCGAGGAATCGGCGTTGGACGAGCGGGTGATGTCGATGGCGTTGATGTCGGCGAGGACACCGAAGACGACGCTGTCCATCTGGTAGTCGTAACCGATATGCGCGCCGCCGAGGAAGCTGGAGTCGACATTCGAGTCGAAGTTCGAGCCGAAGGCGGTCTGCACGGCCGAACCGCCGAAGGCGAAGCCGTTGGTGCGCAGGTCGACATTGTCGGGATCCTGCGGGTTGAACGCGCCGCCGCCCTGGACACCGAGATAGATGCCGGTCCAGCCGGACGCGACCGGGCTGATCTCCATCGGCGCCGGTGCCATCGGCTCTTCGTAGATCACGTCGGCGGCCTGGGCGTAGGTCGCGAAGGTCAGGGCGGTGGAGGCGGTCAGGATCGAGAGAAGGTAGGTGCGCATGGAATTCCTCGTTTGTTGATGTCCATGCTTATGCGGCGTTGTACTTGGTTCGCCTATGCCCGCTCTGCCACACCTGCGTATTCCCCGACTATCTTTGCATCACTGATGTGTGATGCCGAAATAAAACACCCGAATGCCGAGGCGCGCGCTAAGGCGGAAGACCGAAAAGAAAAGTAAAGCGGCGATCACATTCTTGCTACCGAGGCGTGATGCGAAGTGTTCCCGCCTAAGAAATATTGTGACGGCGCATAACGGAGGCCAAGCGGTCCAAGACGTGAGCTGCGAGGCCAGCCGTATGCTCACGCCGTCGTCGCGCGGCGGGAACTCAGGGAATAGTCGGGACTGACGGATGTGCCGGGGCAATCCCGCCTCGCGGTCGCACGGACGATCCGCGAGCGAATAGTCCGACGCGCGGTCCGCGGCTCTCAGCCTTCGGCCGCCGCTTCCCGCCATTCGGGCAGCGGGAAGATCCGGTCATAGGCCCAGTTGAAGGCGAAGGCGTAGACCGCATAGAACGCCGCGAAGCTCGCATCCATCAGGAAGGCCTGAACGATGCCGATCTCCAGATACAGCGCGATCACCGGCAGCAGGAAGGCGAGCAGGCAGGCCTCGAACACAATCGCATGGACGACCCGGATCAGCGGCGTCTTGCGGGTGGTGCCCCGCACGCGCTGCATCAGATGGTCGAAGCCCAGATTGTAGACGTAGTTCCACAGCGTCGCGATGGTCGCGCCGATGACCGTGACGACGCCGATATCGGCGAAGGGCACGTGGAACAGCCACGCCCCGGCCGGGGTGACGAGGGCCAGCCCGACGATCTCGAAGCTGACGGCGTGACGGATACGATCGGGAGTTGAGCGCATGGCGACCCTGCTTGTCCTGTGCCGGGTCGTCCCGGCGATATGATGGGAGGAAAAAGGAAGGTCGTCCTTCGCGGCGCATATGGCACCGCGGAGCGTCGATCGCAACCGGCATGCCCCGGCGCGAGCCGGGTCAGACGGTCATCGGCACAGCGTTTTATGGCGACGGTTCAGCCGTTGCGGCGGGCATCCGGCGACACGAGGATCGGGTCGCCATCGCCGAGGCGCATGGTCTCGTCTTCCACCGGCGGCGCCGGCTTGACGATGGCGCGTCCGTTGGACATGCGCACAGCCCCGTCCAGAACGAGCCTCAGGGCGTGGGGGTAGAGCCGGTGCTCGGCCCGCAACAGCCGCTCGGCGACGGTCTCCGGCGTGTCGCCCGGCACGAGGGCGATGGCCGCCTGCGCGATGATCGGGCCCTCGTCCATGCGGTCGGTGACGAAATGCACCGTGCAGCCATGGATGCGCATGCCGGCATTGATGGCGCGCTTGTGGGTGTCGAGGCCGGGAAACAGGGGCAGCAGGGACGGGTGGATATTGATCAGCCGGCCCTCGAAGCGTCGGACGAAATCGGCCGACAGCAGCCGCATGTAGCCGGCAAGGCACACCACGTCCGGCGCCATCTCGTCGAGTGCCCGGATCAGCGCTGCCTCGTGGGCGGCCCGGTCCGCATAGGCGGTCTGGTCGATGGCGACGGCCGGAATGTCGTAGCGCCGCGCGGTGTCGAGCCCGGGCGCGTCCGGCCGGTTGGACACGACGCCGGCGATCTGGCCGGGGTAGCCCGGGTCCATGCAGGCGGCGATCAGCGCACTCATGTTCGAGCCGCGGCCCGAAATGAGGACCGCGATCTTCTTGCGGCGCACCGCGTTCATGCCAGCGCCAGCGCGCCGTTGAAGGTCACCGCGGCGTCCTGGCGCGGGCGGATGCGCCCGAGCGGCACGACCGTCTCGCCAGCGCTCTGGAGAATGGCGCTGACGGCCGCGGCGTCCGCATCGGAGACCACCACGATCATCCCGATGCCGCAGTTGAAGGTGCGCAGCATCTCGGCTTCGGCGACGCCGCCCGCCTGGGCGAGCCAGCCGAAGACCGGCGGCACGGGAACCGCGAAGAGGTCGATGTCGGCGCGCATCGTGTCGGGCAGGACGCGCGGAATGTTTTCCACGAAGCCGCCGCCGGTGATGTGGGCGAGGGCCTTGATGCCGCGGGTTTCGGCAAAGGCGGCGAGCAGCGGCTTCACATAGATGCGGGTCGGCGCGATCAGCGTCTCGCCGAGGCTGCGATCGGCGTCGAAGGGGGCCGGATCGGAATAGCCGGCGCCGGAGCGCTCGACGATGCGGCGGACCAGCGAGTAGCCGTTGGAATGGACGCCCGACGAGGTGAGTCCGAGGATCATGTCGCCGGACTCGATATTGCCGGCCGGCAGGAGGCGGTCGCGCTCGACCGCGCCGACGGCGAAGCCGGCCAGGTCGTAATCCTTGTCGGCGTAGAGGCCGGGCATCTCGGCGGTCTCGCCGCCGATCAGCGCGCAACCGGCCTGCCGGCAGCCCTCGGCGATGCCCTTGACGATGGCCTCGCCCTCGCTCGGATCGAGCTTTCCGGTGGCGTAATAGTCGAGGAAGAAGAGCGGTTCGGCGCCCTGCACGACGAGATCGTTGACGCACATGGCGACGAGATCGACGCCGATCGTGTCGTGCAGCCCGGTCTCGATGGCGATCCGCAGCTTGGTGCCGACGCCATCATTGGCGGCGACCAGCAGCGGATCGTTAAAGCCGGCGGCCTTCAGGTCGAACAGGCCGCCAAACCCGCCGATCTCGCCATCGGCACCGCGCCGCGCCGTGGAGCGCACATGCGGCTTGATGCGTTGCACGAGATCGTTGCCCGCGTCGATGTCGACGCCCGCGTCGCGATAGGTCAGTGGAGTCGTTTCGGCCATGGTCCCCGCACCGTTTTGGTCGAGTTGACATGATCGCCGGCTGTGAGCAAGACCCGGCTTCCAATGCTAAGGATTGTCGCCATGGTACGACAATGACCGGCGACGGACCAAAACACGGCCCCGGGCACCCGCTGACCCTGCCGAACATCATCACGATTGCCCGCCTTTGCGGCGTGCCGGTGCTGATCTGGGCGCTGATCGAACGCGACTGGACGCTGGCCTTCGCGATCTTCGTCGTGGCCGGCCTCTCCGACGCGGTCGACGGCGTGATCGCGCGGCGCTGGAACCAGCAATCCGAACTCGGCCTCTATCTCGACCCCATTGCCGACAAGGTGCTGCTGGTCTCGGTCTTCGTTGGCCTGGCGCTGCTGGAGCGCTTGCCGGGCTGGCTGGCGATCGCGGTGGTCAGCCGCGACCTGCTGATCGTCGCCGCGGTGCTCCTGTCCTACGTCATGGGGCGGCCGGTCACGGTGCGGCCGCTGCTCATCTCCAAGCTCAATACCGTATCGCAGATCGTGCTGGCCGGCGTGGCCCTCGGCGAGCCGGCCTTCGGCCTGTCGCTGACCGCGGAAATCGAATTTCTGGTGGCGGTCACCGTGGTCTTGACCGGTGTGTCGGCCGCCGCCTATCTCGTTGATTGGCTTCGACACATGAACCCCAACGACGATCCGTCCGACCGCAGAGGCGACCCCCAATGACCGATCGAAGCGCGCTGATCCGGCGGCAGGTCCTGTTCTGGAGCGTGGCGGCGCTGGTCTCCATTCTCCTGCTGTGGGTATTCTCCGGAATCCTCCTGCCGTTCCTGGTCGGCATGGTGATCGCCTATTTCCTCGATCCGGTCGCCGACTGGTTCGAGCGGCGCGGCTTCTCGCGGCTGATGGCGACCATCGTCATCCTGATCCTGTTCGTCCTGTTCTTCGCCGCGGCGATCCTCGTCGTCGTGCCGGTGGTTGGTTCGCAGATCGCCAGTTTCGTCGAGCGCATCCCCGATTATCTCGATCGCCTGCAGGCGATTGCGGTCTCGGCCCGCAGCGGGCCGCTGGCCTTCCTGTTCACCGGGGAGGAGATGAACTTCAAGCAGGACTTCGCCCAGTTCGCCAGTGAAGGGACCGGCATCGTCACGACCTTCCTCGGCGGGCTGTGGTCGTCGTCGCTCGCCGTCGTCAATTTTGTCTCGCTGTTCATCGTCGCGCCGGTCGTTGCCTTCTATTTGCTGCTCGACTGGGACCGGATGGTCGACAAGATCGACGCCTGGACGCCGCGCCAGCATGTCGACACGGTCCGACGGCTTGCGCGGGAGATCGACCGGTCGGTGGCCGGCTTCGTGCGCGGGCAGGGCAGCGTCTGCCTGATCCTCGGCACGATCTATGGCGTCGGCCTGACGCTCACAGGATTGAATTTCGGCCTGCTGATCGGCCTGTTCGCCGGGTTGATCTCGTTCATCCCCTATGTCGGCTCGGCGATCGGCCTGATCCTGGCGCTGGGCGTGGCGCTGGTGCAGTTCTGGCCGGACTGGGTCTCGATCCTGATGGTCGCGGTGGTGTTCTTCGTCGGCCAGTTCTTCGAGGGCAACATCCTGCAGCCCAAGCTCGTCGGAGCCTCGGTCGGCCTGCATCCGGTCTGGCTGATGTTCGCCCTGTTCGCCTTCGGCGCCTTGTTCGGCTTCGTCGGCCTGCTGATTGCCGTGCCGGCCGCCGCGGCTGTCGGAGTGCTGGTGCGCTTTGCCCTGTCGCAATATCTGCAGAGCGAGATGTATTACGGTCGCACGCAGCCGCAGCAGCCCGCCGTCCAGATCGAGACGCAATCGGCGCCGCCCGCCGTCGGCACCGTGCCGCGCGGCGAGGCGGGCGAGTAGGACGCGATCGCGATGCCGACCCAGATCCCGCTCGAACTGCCGCATGCGGCCTCGCTCGCCCGCGAGGACCTGATCATGTCGCCGTCGAACCGGCTCGCCGTGGAGGCGATCGATTCCTGGCCGCATTGGCGGCATTCGGTGCTTCTGATCGTCGGGCCGCCGGGATCGGGCAAGACCCATCTTGCCAATGCGTGGAGCGAACGCGCCGGAGCGACGGTGGCGCGGCCCGGCGCGACCGAGGCGAGCCTTGCGGCCGCCGATTTTCGCGTGGTGGTGGACGATGCCGACCGGACGGCCCTGTCGGAGGCCGAACTGTTCGGCCTCGTCAATGCGGCCCGGCTGGGCGGCGGCAGCCTTTTGTTGACCTCGCGGGTGATGCCGCAGGCAATGAACGTCGCGACCGCCGATCTGCGCTCGCGCCTCGCCGCGGCGACCATCGCCGAACTCGGCGCGCCCGACGACGCGCTGCTGACCGGTGTGTTGATCAAGCTTTTCGCCGATCGCCAGATCGCCGTGTCGCCCCGGGCGGTGAACTATCTCGTGCAGCGCATGGAGCGCTCGCTGGATGCGGCCGGCTTCCTGGTGGCCGAGATCGACCGGGAGGCGCTGGCGACGCGCGAGCGGATCGGCACGCGATTGATCAAACGGGTGCTTGACCGCGGCACTGCGGCGATGCGTCATGCGACTGTCGCATCCGGCCGCTAACCGGCGGCGACGGAGGAGTTTGCATGGACGACACCACACCGCCCCGACCGGAACGCAAGCCGCGCGCGCCGCGGCGCCGTACGGCGACCCCGCGCAGCAATACCAGGGCATCCGCCACGGCGACGCCCGCTGAAAATACAGCGCCCGGCAACGGTGAGGCGAAGGATCTGGCGCGCACGCCGATCCGCCGCAGGCCTGCGAAAGCTCCGGCAAAGTCCGCGCTGACAGAGCAGCGGACCGCCGACAGCGTGAAGCCGGCGGATGCCGGCTCCGGTGCGCACAAGCCGGAGGAGGGCGCCCCGGCCGCCGCCTCGACCGACACACGGGTCAGCGAAGCCTCGGTCATCCTTGAGGCCCCGACGGCCGAGGTCGAGGCCCGCACGGCGGCGCAGAACCTGGCGGCCGAGACCGAGCTGCCGGCCGACCGCTTCGTCAATCGCGAGATTTCCTGGCTGCAGTTCAATCGCCGTGTGCTGGAGGAATCGCTCAATCCGGCGCATCCGCTCCTGGAGCGCGTGCGCTTCCTGTCGATCTCGGCCGACAATCTCGACGAGTTCTTCATGGTCCGCGTCGCCGGCCTCGCCGGTCAGGTGCGCGAGAAGATCTCGGTGCGCAGCATCGACGGGCTAACGCCCCAGGAACAGCTCAACCAGATCCTGATCGACGTTCACAATCTGCAGGAAGAGCAGCAGGCCTCGCTCGCCGAACTGGTGAAGACATTGCGCGAGGAGCGCATCCAGATCGTCGGCGCCGGCGATCTCAAGCGCGAGGACCGCGCCTGGCTGGAGAACCATTTCAACGAGACGATCTTCCCGGTGCTGACGCCGCTGTCGGTCGATCCGGCGCATCCGTTCCCGTTCATCCCCAATCTCGGCTTTTCGATCGCGCTGGCGCTGGTGCGCGAGCGCGATTCGCAGAAGATGAACGCCCTGCTGCGGCTGCCCGTGGCGCTGCAGCGCTTCATCCAGATGGAGCCGAACGCGGCGGGCATGACCCGCTTCGTGCCGCTGGAGAGCGTCGTCGCCCTGTTCATCGGCAAGCTCTTCCCCGGCTACCGGGTCAGCGGCGCCGGCACGTTCCGGATCATCCGCGACTCCGATATCGAGGTCGAGGAGGAGGCCGAGGATCTGGTGCGGCTGTTCGAGAGCGCGCTGAAGCGGCGCCGGCGCGGCTCGGTGATCCGTATCGAGTTCGATTCGGTGATGCCGGAATCGCTGCGCAACTTCGTCGCCAACGAGCTCGAGGTGCCCGATTCCCGGGTCTCGGTGCTCGACGGCATGCTGGCGCTCGATTCGGTGTCGCAGCTCTGCAAGCTGCCGCGCGACGACCTGAAGTTCACGCCTTACATCCCGCGCTTTCCCGAGCGCATTCGCGAACACAATGGCGACTGCTTCGCGGCGATCCGCGAGAAGGACATCATCGTCCACCACCCGTACGAATCCTTCGACGTGGTGGTGCAGTTCCTGCGCCAGGCGGCGCAGGACCCCAATGTCATCGCGATCAAGCAGACGCTCTACCGGACCTCGAACGATTCCCCGATCGTGCGGGCGCTCATCGACGCGGCGGAATCCGGCAAGTCGGTGACGGCGCTGGTCGAGCTGAAGGCCCGCTTCGACGAGGAGGCCAATATCCGCTGGGCGCGCGACCTGGAACGGGCCGGCGTGCAGGTGGTGTTCGGCTTCATCGAGAAGAAGACCCACGCCAAGCTGTCGCTGGTGGTGCGGCGCGAAGAGGGCAAGCTCGTCAACTTCGTCCATATCGGCACGGGCAACTACCACCCGATCACGGCGCGCATCTACACCGACCTGTCCTACTTCACGGCCGACCCGGCGATCGCCCACGACGTGCAGCTCGTGTTCAACTACATCACCGGCTATGCCGAGCCGACCGAGGTCAAGAAGCTGGCGATCTCGCCGCTGACGATGCGCAACCGCATCGTCGACCTGATCCGCGCCGAGGCCGAGCATGCCAAGGCCGGGCGGCCCGGCCAGATCTGGATGAAGATGAACTCGCTGGTCGATCCGGCGATCATCGACGCCCTCTACCGCGCCAGCCAGGTGGGCGTGGAGATCGACCTCATCGTGCGCGGCATCTGCTGCCTGCGCCCGCGCGTCACCGGCCTGTCCGACAACATCCGGGTGAAATCCATCGTCGGCCGTTTCCTGGAGCACAGCCGCATTTTCTGCTTCGGCAACGGCCAGGGGCTGCCCTCGGAGGGAGCGATCGTGTATCTGGGCTCGGCCGACATGATGCCGCGCAATCTCGACCGGCGGGTCGAGACGCTGGTGCCGATTTCCACGCCGACGGTCCACAGTCAGATCCTGTCCCAGATCATGCTGGGCAATATTCTGGACAATCAGCAGAGCTGGTCGGTAGCCGCGGACGGTACATCGCGCCATATCGTACCCTCGCCGGGCGAACAGCCGTTCAATGCCCAACGCTATTTCATGACAAATCCGAGTCTGTCGGGGCGCGGTAAAGCACTGAAGACGGATGCTCCAAAACTCATTGCAAGACAACGGGCAGAACATTCCCGGTTCGACTGAGCCGATCGCGCAGGGACGGCTGCAGGACCGTCAGCCGGTCGCGGTCGTCGATATCGGGTCGAACTCGGTTCGCCTGGTCATCTACGAAGGCAATTGCCGCTCGCTGACGGTGCTCTTCAACGAGAAGGTCCTGAGCGGTCTCGGCAAGGGGCTGGCGCGGACCAACCGGCTCGACCCGAAGGCCGTCGACAGTGCGCTCGCCGCGCTGTCGCGCTTTCGCCGGCTCGCCGCGCAGGCCAATGTGCGCGAGATCCATCCCATCGCGACGGCCGCCGCCCGCGAGGCCCAGAACGGGCCAGACTTCATCGCGGCGGCGGAAGCTGCGATCGGCTGCGAGATCGTCATCCTGTCGGGCGAGGACGAAGCCCGCTACGCGGCCGAGGGCGTCTTGTCGGGGTTCCACAATCCCAGCGGGGTCGGCGGCGATCTCGGCGGCGGCAGCCTGGAACTGGTGGACATCGACGCAGGCGGCTTCCAGGGCGGTCTGACCCTGCCGCTGGGCGGGCTGCGGCTGCGCGACCTCTCGGAAGGCGATCTGACGCGCGCCCAGGCGGTGGCCGAGAGCCATCTGTCGGCCTGCGCTCTGGCCGGCAAGGGCGAGGGGCGGCCGTTCTTCGCCGTCGGCGGCACCTGGCGCAATCTAGCCAAGCTGCACATGGAGCAGGAGAAATATCCCCTGCATGTGATGCACGGCTACGAGATCGACGCGGCCGGCATCGACGGTTTCCTCGACATGGTCGTGCGCACGCCGCCCGACAAGCTGCCGGGCATCGGCGCGGTCTCGAAGTCGCGCCGGCCGTTGCTGGCCTATGGCGCGGTGACGCTGAAGAGCATCATACGGCACCTGAAGCCGTCGAAGATCGTCCTGTCGGCGCTCGGGGTGCGCGAGGGCTACCTGCATTCGCTGCTGTCGCCGGAAGAGCGGGCCAAGGACCCGCTGCTGGAATCGGCCCGCGAATTGTCGATCCTGCGCTCACGCTCGCCCGATCATGCCCGCGAACTCGTGGAGTGGAGCCGGCGCACCTTCGAGGCCTTCGGCATCGACGAGACGCCGGCCGAGGAACGGCTGCGCCAGGCCGCCTGCCTCCTCGCCGACATCGGCTGGCGGGCGCATCCCGACTATCGCGGCAAGCAGTCGCTCTCGATCATCGCCCATGCCGCGTTCCCGGCGGTCGATCATCGCGGGCGCGTCTATCTTGGACTGACCAATTACTATCGCCACGAAGGCAGCTTCGAGCAGGTGCACCTGCCGGAGATCGAACGCCTCGTGGACGACCGGCTGATGCGCCGGGCGCGCATTCTCGGCTCGCTGTTCCGGGTGGCCTATCTGCTGACCGCCTCGATGCCCGGCGTCCTCGACCAGATCAAATGGGCCCAGGACCCGCGTGGCGGCTTTACACTGGTGATCCCGCAGCACCTGGCCGATCTCGTCGGCGAGCGCCCGGAAGGGCGCCTGCAGCAATTTGCCAAGGTCGTGGAGAAGACCCTACGCATGGAAGTGCGCTGAGAGGCCCGATCGCCGCGTCAGAGCGCGACGATCTCTACCTTGCGGTTACGATAGACGAGAGCGGTTTCGCCCTTCAGGAGGTTCAGCGCACGGTCGCCGAAAATTTCGCGGCGCCAGCCGTCCATCGCGGCGATGGGGGCCTCGTCGCCCTTCCAGGCGAGCTTCTCCAGGTCGTCGCCCGAGGCGATCATCTTGGCGGCGACGCCGTTCTCCTCGACGACGATCTTCAGGAGCACCTTCAGGAACTCGACGGCCGCCGCCGTGCCTTCGGGAAGCTGCGGCGGGCGCGGGATCGACGGCAGGTCGGCGCGCGGCACGGCCTGCGCGCGCTGTACGGCGGCGACGATCTCGCGGCCGGCATTGCTGCGCTCGAAGCCCCGCGGGATCGTCCGCAGCCGCGACAGCGACTGTTCGTCGGTCGGCGCCTGCTGGGCAATCTCGTAGATCGCGTCGTCCTTGAGGATGCGGCCGCGCGGCTTGTCGGCCTCGCGCGCCTCGCGCTCGCGCCAGGCCGCGACTTCCTTGAGGATCTGCAGTTCGATCGGCTTGCGCACCCGCAGCTTCAGGCGGCGCCAGGCGTCGTCGGGATGCAGATCGTAGGTCGCCGGATCGGTGAGGACGGCCATCTCCTCGTCTACCCAGCGCGTGCGACCCTTTTCGGCGAGCTGCGCGGAGAGGAAGCGGTAGACGTCGCGCAGATAGGTCACGTCGGCCAGCGCGTAGGCGAGCTGCTGGTCGCTCAGCGGACGCCGGCGCCAGTCGGTGAAGCGCGACGTCTTGTCGATGCGGCCGTCGGTGGTGCGCGCCACGAGCTGGTCGTAGGCGATCGACTCGCCGAAGCCGCAGACCATGGCGGCGACCTGGGTATCGAACAGCGGCACCGGGATGATGTTGCCGAGCTTGTGAATGATCTCGACGTCCTGCCGGGCGGCGTGGAAGACCTTCACGATGCGCTCGTCGCGCATCAGATCGAAGAACGGCGCCAGGTCGAGGCCGTCCGCCAGCGGATCGACCAGCACGGCCAGATCGTCCGACGCCATCTGGATGAGGCAGAGCTCGGGCCAGAAGGTGGTCTCGCGGATGAATTCGGTGTCCACGGTGACGAATTCGGCGGCGGCGAGCCGCGAACAGGCTTCGGACAATTCGGCGGTGGTGGTGATCGTATGCATGGCCATCCTTTAGACCGATCCGCGGCGCGGGCGAAACCCGGAAGCGTCGCGCGCGGACGGAATCTTGACATGGGGCATGACGCATGCGCTTGTCCGCGGCGATTCCGCCGATCGAGAACGACCCGCCTGCGCGCGCATCGACGCAGCGTCGGCGCGGACCAGCCATTAGGAAGAACGCCATGCATCGCTATCGCAGTCACAGCTGCGCCGCCCTCCGCAAGGAGGATGTCGGCAACACGGTTCGCCTGTCGGGCTGGGCCCATCGCATTCGTGACCACGGCGGCCTGCTGTTCATCGATCTGCGCGACCATTACGGCCTGACCCAGGTCGTCGTGGATCCCGATTCCCCGGCCTTCGCCATTGCCGAGACGGTGCGCGGCGAGTGGGTGATCCGGGTCGACGGCGAGGTGAAGGCGCGCTCGGCCGAGACGGTCAACCCGAAGCTGCCGACCGGCGCGATCGAGGTCTTCGCCAAGGAGATCGAGGTGCTGTCGGCCGCCAAGGAGCTGCCGCTGCCGGTCTTCGGCGAGCCGGACTATCCGGAGGACATCCGCCTCAAGTACCGCTTCCTCGATCTGCGCCGCGAGACGCTGCACAAGAACATGATGCGGCGCACGCAGATCGTCTCGAAGATGCGCACGCTGATGGGCGATGCCGGCTTCTTCGAGTTCCAGACGCCGATCCTGACCGCCTCGTCGCCCGAGGGCGCCCGCGACTTCCTGGTGCCGTCGCGGCTGCATAACGGCATGTTCTACGCCCTGCCGCAGGCCCCGCAGCAGTACAAGCAGCTGATCATGATGTCCGGCTTCGACCGGTACTTCCAGATCGCGCCGTGCTTCCGCGACGAGGACCCGCGCGCCGACCGCTTCTATGGCGAGTTCTACCAGCTCGACGTGGAGATGAGCTTCGTCGAGCAGGAGGACATCCTGTCGACCATGGAGCCGGTGATCCGCGACGTGTTCGAGGCGTTTGCCGACGGCAAGCCGGTGAGCCAGAGCTTCCGGCGCATTCCCTACGCCGAATCCATGCGCAAATACGGCTCCGACAAGCCCGACCTGCGCAACCCGATCGAGATGCAGGCCGTGACCGAGCATTTCGCCGGCTCGGGCTTCAAGGTCTTCGCCAACATGATCGCCGGCGATCCGGCGGTCGAGGTCTGGGCGATCCCGGCCAAGACCGGCGGCAGCCGCGCCTTCTGCGACCGGATGAATTCCTGGGCGCAGGGCGAGGGCCAGCCCGGCCTCGGCTACATCTTCTGGCGCGAGGAGGCGGGGGCCGTCGCCGGCGCCGGGCCGTTGGCCAAGAACATCGGCGAGGAGCGCACCGAGGCGGTCCGCACCCAGCTCGGCCTCGAGGCGGGCGATGCCTGCTTCTTCGTCGCCGGGCGTCCGGAGGCCTTCACGGCCTTTGCCGGCGCTGCGCGCACGCGGGTCGGCGAGGAGCTGAACCTCGTCGATCGCGACCGGTTCGAGCTCGCCTGGATCATCGATTTCCCCTTCTATGAGTGGCAGGAAGAGGAAAAGAAGATCGACTTTGCCCACAATCCGTTCTCGATGCCGCAGGGTGGCATGGACGCGCTGCAGAACGAAGAGCCGCTGGAGCTCAAGGCGTTCCAGTACGACATCGTCTGCAACGGCTTCGAGATCGCCTCGGGCGGCATCCGCAACCATCTCCCCGAGACGATGGTGAAGGCGTTCGAGATCGCCGGCTATTCGAAGGAGACGGTCGAGGAGCGCTTCGGCGGGCTCTACCGCGCCTTCCAGTACGGCGCGCCGCCGCATGGCGGCATGGCCGCCGGCGTCGACCGCATCGTCATGCTGCTCTGCGGGGCGAAGAACCTGCGCGAGATCGCCATGTTCCCGATGAACCAGCAGGCGCACGACCTTCTGATGGGCGCGCCGAACGAGGCCTCGCCGGCGCAGCTGCGCGACCTCGGCCTGCGCATCGCGCCGCAGGCGAAGAGTTGAGGAAGCCGCCGGACGGGCACTTCGTCCGGCGCATCTTCAAGCCGACATGAAAAAGGCCCCGTGCGTCCAGCACGGGGCCTTTCTCGTTCTAACCGCAGGGATCGGCGGGTTACTTCGCGTCCGCGTTGGCGTCGACGGTGAGCGACAGGACCTTTGGCAGGGTCTGGGGCGCGCCCATCGCGGCGCCCATGATCTGGGTGGCGGCGATCGGGTTCTCCGGCGCGATGGTGATCGACAGCGCCTGCGGGTCGTTGAGGAACGTCGTCACGGCGCCGGTGACCTCTTCCTGGAACTCCGGGTTCTGCAGATAGCCGAGAACCGCCGGCAGCATCGCCGTCAGGTTCTGCACCAGTTCCTCGCGGCTCTGGCCGTTCTCCTTGGCGTAATAGTCGAGCAGCTTGCCGGTCAGGGATTCGTCGGTGAAGGTGATGTCGGCCGAGTTCAGCGACAGCTGCGAGATCAGCCCCATCACCGCCATGCCGGTGGCCTGCTGGTTGTCGGGATTGCTCGCCATCTGCTCCTGCAGCTGCGACAGCGAATCCGCGAAGGCCGTCGTGTAGCCCGAGATCGCGTAGGTGAAGGACAGCTCGCCCGCGTCCTCGACCGACAGCAGGAAGGGATCGAGCTCCAGGAGGCCGCTCTCGGGCTCCCAGTTCGCCGAACCGTTCAGCGAGCCGCTGATGGTCTCGTAGCCGACGTCGCGGATGGCTTGGGTCGCCTCGGGCGAGTCGCCCGTCGTCAGGTCGGCGGTGAAGGCGCCGACATTGACCTCGGTGGCCAGGCTGCCGCTGTCGCCGACCTCGTTTTCCATCGACGCGTCGGAGAGTTCGAAGACGGTCTTGCCGTCCCTTGCGAGGTTGATGCTGCCGATCGTCGCCTTGTCGAAAAAGAAGCTGGAGAGCTTCATGGCGGCGGGGGCGTTGGCCGTATCGGTGCCGGCGAGCATCAGGCCCTCGATGCTGACGTCGCTGATCTGGGCGCGCTTGCCGTCTTCCGTCTGGTCGAGCTCGGGAAAGGCCAGGCGCTCGACCGTCCAGCCCTCGGGCGTCGACCCGGCGACGTTCTCGAAGGTCAGGTCGCCGACATCGGAGTCCTCGCCGAAGGAGACGTCCTTCAGGATGACGTTCTCGCCGTCGGCTTCGGCGCTCGAATAGGACATCGAATGCTCGCCGTTCTGCACGAGGGTCTTCAGGCGCTCGCCGAAGGCCTGCGCATCGACCGCGAAGGCCGAGGTCGAGGAGAGAAGCAGCACGGCTGTCGCGGCTGCGGAAATGCCTGTCGTGGCGCGCATGGGAAAACCTTTCGCTGGAAGCCGGTGAGCCGATCCGTCCGGTGCCCGGTCGTCGTGCCCTGCGCGACACATATGGCCAAGTCGCTTCGCCGTTAAAGGGGGGCGCGGCGGCATGCGGCAATTGCCCGTCTGGCCGGCGCCGACAAAGTTCGGGATAAGCCCGTTCCGGTGTTGTTCCCATCCGGTGCATGGCCTAGAGGAAACCGCATGGGCAAGGCTACCGAACCGCCGGCTGGTGGCGGCGACATCGAACCGATCGATCTGAAGGCAGCGCTGGAAGAGCGCTACCTTGCCTATGCGCTGTCGACCATCATGGGCCGGGCGCTGCCGGATGTGCGCGACGGCCTGAAGCCGGTGCATCGGCGCATCGTCCATGCCATGCGCATCCTGCGGCTCGATCCCGGCCAGGGCTACAAGAAATGCGCCCGCATCGTCGGCGACGTGATGGGCAAGTTCCATCCGCATGGCGACGCGTCGATCTACGACGCCCTGGTCCGGCTCTCGCAGGATTTCGCCATCCGCTACCCGCTGATCGACGGGCAGGGCAATTTCGGCAATATCGACGGCGATAGCCCGGCGGCCATGCGCTACACCGAAGCGCGGATGACCGACGTCGCGACGCTGCTGCTGCGCGGCATCGACGAGGACGCGGTCGACTTCAAGAAGACCTACAACGAGGAGGAAGAGGAACCGATCGTCCTGCCGGGCGCGTTCCCGAACCTTCTCGCCAACGGCTCGTCGGGCATTGCCGTCGGCATGGCCACGTCGATCCCGCCGCACAACGCGGCCGAGCTCTGCGACGCGGCGCTCAAGCTGATCGAGAACCCGGACGCCACCACCGACGCGCTGCTGCGCTTCGTGCAGGGGCCGGATCTGCCGACCGGCGGCGTCATCGTCGACAACCAGGCGCAGATCCGCGAGGCCTACGACACCGGGCGGGGCTCGTTCCGGGTGCGGGCGCGCTGGGAGACCGAGGACCAGGGCCGCGGCGGCTACGTGGTCGTCGTCACCGAGATCCCGTATCAGGTCCAGAAGTCGCGGCTGATCGAGAAGATCGCCGAGCTGCTTCTGGCCCGCAAGCTGCCGCTGCTCGGCGACATCCGCGACGAATCGGCCGAGGACGTGCGCATCGTCATCGAGCCGAAGAGCCGCACGGTCGATCCCGAACTCCTGATGGAATCGCTGTTCCGGCTGACCGATCTGGAATCGCGCATCCCGCTCAACATGAACGTCCTGTCCGGCGGCAAGGTGCCCCGGGTCATGTCGCTCAAGGACGTTCTGGCCGAATGGCTGGCGCATCAGCGCGAGGTGCTGGTGCGGCGCTCGCGCTTCCGGCTGGCGCAGATCGAGCGGCGGCTGGAGATCCTCTCCGGATATCTGATCGCCTTCCTGAACCTCGACGAGGTGATCCGGATCATCCGCGAGGAGGACGAGCCCAAGGCCGTCCTGATGCGGACCTTCGAGCTGAGCGACACCCAGGCCGAGGCGATCCTCAACATGCGGCTGCGCTCCCTGCGCAAGCTGGAGGAATTCGAGCTTAAGCGCGAGTTCGACACGCTGACCGAGGAAAAGGCCGAGAAGGAAGCGCTGCTGGCTTCGGACGAACGCCAGTGGGCGGGCATCGCTGCCGAAGTACGCGAGGTCCGCGAGACCTATTCGAAGAAGACCAAGATCGGTCGTCGCCGCACCCTGTTCGCCGACGCGCCGAACCGGGCGCTCGACGACATCACGGTGGCGCTGATCGAGAAGGAGCCGATCACCGTCGTCCTGTCCAAGAAGGGCTTCCTGCGCGGCATGAAGGGCCATCTGGCCGACTTCTCGTCGCTGGCCTTCCGCGAGGGCGACGGGCTGCAGCTCGCCTTCCACGCCATGACCACCGACAAGCTGCTGTTCCTGTCGACCGGCGGTCGCGCCTTCACCCATGGCGCCGACAAGCTGCCGGGCGGGCGCGGGCAGGGCGAGCCGATCCGGCTGGCCTTCGAGCTCGAGGACGATCAGGACATCGCGCTGGCCTTCGTCGCCGATCCCGAGCGCCGCCGGTTGCTGGTCTCCTCCGACGGCAATGGCTTCGTCGCCAGCGAGGCCGACATGCTGGCCAACACCCGCAAGGGCAAGCAGCTGATGAATGTCGCCGGCAAGACCAAGCTCGCGCTGGCCGCGCCGGTGGGGACAGGCGACCACGTGGCCATCGTCGGCGAGAACCGCAAGCTGCTGGTCTTCCCGCTGGTACAGGTGCCGCAGATGACCCGCGGCAAGGGCGTGCGGCTGCAGCGCTACAAGGATGGCGGCCTGTCGGATGCCCGCGTCTTCGCCATGGCGGACGGGCTGACCTGGACCGATTCCGCCGGCCGCAGCTTTACCCGCTCGGAGACTGAGCTCCTGGAATGGCGCGGCGACCGCGCCCAGGCCGGCCGGCTGGTGCCGAAGGGCTTCCCCAAGACCAACCGCTTCGACGGCTAGTCACCGGCCTTGCCCGGCATGCGGGCGAGGCGATGCGCGAAGCTCCCCGCGCCTCAGTCGACGCGGTTCTGCCCGGCAAGGCGCCGCTGACCGCGCACCCGCCGCAACTCGGCGACCGAATGGGCGACCAGCGTCGCGATCACCACCCCGCCGCCCGCCATCGCCAGATCGACCGGGCGCTCGCCGAAGATCAGCCAGACCCAGACCGGGGCCAGCACGGTTTCGATCAGGAAGGCCATGGAGACGACCGGGGCGGGTACGAACATCGGCCCGATCGCCAGGCAGATCATGGCGACGGGGATCAGCACGCCGCCATTCAGGATGAGCCAGATGATCGCCTCGGAATGAAGCCCCTCGCCGGCGACGAAGGGCAGGGCGATGATGGCCGGCAGCAGACCGCCGAGCGCTGCGGTGTAGCGCATGTCGGTGCGCGAGCGCCGTGACAGGGTCAGCGCGAGGGCTATCAGGAAGGCGGTCGCCAGCGCGGAGAGGTCGCCCGTCCAGTTGCCTGTCTCGAAGCCCGCGCCGATGATCAGGAGCACGCCGAAGAGCGTCGCCGGGATCGCCAGCACCGTGGCCAGGGGCGGACGCTCGCCGATCAGCCACCAGGACTGGATCGCCGCGAACATCGGGTTGAAGGCGAGGATGAAGACGACATTCGCCGCGCTGGTGTTGAAGACGGCGAAGACGAAGGTGGTGGCCGCCACCGAGAAGACGGCGACGATCAAAAGGCCGGTCCAGCCGGCGATCAGCTTCTGGCCGCGCGGATTGCGGATCCGGTCGACCTGCCAGATCAGGAGGACGGCGAGGCCGGTCAGCAGGCCACGGACCGCCAGCACGGTCCAGAAGGCGCTCTCCGACATGCGGATCAGCGGAATGTCGAAGGACAGGACCAGACCGCCGATGCCGACGATGGCAAGGCCCTGGCCATAGGACTGGGCCGAAGCGGCGGCTTCGGTCTGCGACGAAACGGCGGACATGGGAACCTGCGAATGGTAAGTTACCCTGACCGGCTATCGTGCCGGGCGCGGCATGGCAACCGGCGCGACGTCCGGCGTCAGCCCTCGTAGCGTTCCCAGCCCTTGGGCAGCAGGTGTTCCTGCGGGCGGAAGCGGATCTTGTAGTCCATCTTGCGCGAGCCGTTCACCCAGTAGCCGAGATAGAGATAGGGCAGGCCGAGCTTCCGGGCGCGCTCGATATGGTCGAGGATCATGAAGGTGCCGAGGCTTCGCTCGCTCTCGTCGGGCTCGAAGAACGAATAGACCATCGACACCCCGTCGGCCATGACGTCGCTGAGCGCGACCGCGACGAGTTCGCCGTCGGAATGCGGGCTGAAGGCCGAATCCGCGCCGCGTCGGCGGTACTGCACCAGCCGCGTATCGACCTGGCTGTCCTCGACCATCATGGCGTAGTCGAGAACGCTCATCTCGGCCATGCCGCCCTCGGCGTGGCGGTGGTCGAGATAGCGCCGGAACAGCGAATATTGCTCGCTCGACGGTTCGGCCTGGTCCATCCGGCCGATCAGGTCGCGGTTGCGCGTCGCCACACGGCGCATGGAGCGCGTCGGCTGGAACTCGTCCACCAGGATGCGCACCGACACGCAGGCGCGGCAGCGCTCGCAGGCGGGCCGGTAGGCGATGTTCTGGCTGCGGCGGAAACCGCCCTGGCTGAGGAGGTCGAGCAGCGAGGGCGCGCGCTCGCCGGTCAGATGGGTGAACACCTTCCGCTCGGACTGCCCCGGCAGATAGGGGCAGGGCGAGGGCGACGTGAGGAAGAATTGCGGCGTCTGCGGATGATGAACCGTCAAGGCCGAGCCTCCCGTCTCACAACGAATAATACCATGGGCCCACGATCGAAAATGTTAACCACACCAGAATCACGAGGGGAACACCGGCCTTGGCGAAGTCGACGAAACGATAGCGTCCCGGGCCCATGACCATGAGATTCGTCTGGTAGCCGATCGGTGTGGCGAAGGATGCGTTGGCGGCGAAGATGACGCAGGCGAGAAAGGCCTGCGGCGGCGCGCCCAGCCGGTTGGCGATGTCGAGCGCGATGGGCGTGAACAGCACGGCGGTGGCGTTGTTCGACAGGAAGTTCGTCATGATCGCGATGACGAGGAACAGGGCCGAGAGGATGATCGTCGGCGACTGGCCGTCGAGCGCGGCGACCGTGCCTTCGGCGATCATCGCGGCGCCGCCGGTGCGCTCCAGCGCCGTCGCCGCAGCGATCGCTGCGCCCACCAGCATGAAGATCGAGCGATCGACCGAACGCGCCGCCTCGCCGACGGTGAGGCAGCCGGTGGCGACCATCAGCACCGCGCCGGTCACCGCGAGGACATCGATGGGCAAGAGGCCGGTGGCCGAGCCGGCGATGATGCCGAGGAAGATCGCGACGGCGAGCTTGGCCTTGGTGCTCTGCGGGATCGCCTGGGCGCTGTATTCCAGGAGCAGCAGATCGTGGTTGCCCTTGAGCGACGAGATCGCCGCCTCGCGGCCGCACAGGAGCAGCGTGTCGCCGGGCTCGAGCCGAATTTCCGACAGCGCCGAGCGGGCCATGCGGCTCTTGCGCTGCAGGCCGAAGAGGGTGATCCCGAACTGGGTGCGCAGGCCGGAGAACTGCATCGTGCGGCCGGCATAGCGCGAGCCCGGCGCCACCACTGCCTCGGCCATCACCATGTCGGGCCCGATCTTGCGCTGTTCGGCCGAGTAGCCGGACGGGTCGAGCGTCTTGATGGTCAGATTGCCGGCTGCGAGCGCCTTTGAGAAGGCCCGGCGCGTTGCCGTGACGATCAGCCGGTCGCCGGGCTGCAGCGAGACCCCGTCGAAGGGCGGCAGGAAGGTCTCGTCGTCGCGCAGGATCATTCGCGGCATCAGATCGCCGAGATCGGTGAACAGGCCGGCCCGCGCCGTGCTGCCGACGAAGGCGTGCTCCTCGGTGATGTCGATCTCGCCGAGGAACTGCTTGCCGCCCGCATCGACGACGCGGCCTTGCGGGCCTTCGCGCGGGGTGAGGATGCGCGGCATCACCTTGATCACGTAGATGCCGCCGACCACCGCGATGGCGAGGCCCGGAATGGTGAAGTCGAAGAAGTCGAGGGTGATGCCCGAGCGGGCTGCGACGCCTGCCACGAGGAGGTTGGTGGACGAGCCGATCAGCGTCGTGACGCCGCCGAGGATCGACAGGAAGGACAGGGGCATGAACACCCGCGAGGGCGAGATGCCGCGCTGGGTCGCCAGCATGGTGAGGATGGGGATGAAGATCACCACCACCGGCGTGTTGTTCAGGAAGGCCGACAGGACGGCGGCCGTGAGCAGGACCACGGCGATCGCACCGGCGCCGGCCGTGCCGCCGATCCGCGACAGCAATTGCGTCGGCTGCGCCATGGCATCGGTTGCGAAGAGGCCCTGGCCGACGATCAGCAGCGCCAGAACGGTGATCAGCGCCGGATTGGCGAAGCCGGCGAGCAGGTCGCCGCTGGTGACCGCGAAGCCGGCCGCGTCCCGGTAGGGGAACAGGGCGAAGAACAGCAGGAATGCACTGAGAGATGCCGCGGCGACGGCCTCGATCGGCCAGCGTTCCAGCGAATACCCGATCACACTCACCAGGATGAAAAGGTAAGTGACCCAGACGTGTAGCGAATCCATAAACCGCCGCGTTCCGTTGTCCGCCTGACCTTATCCGTGTCGTGGCGGCGAATGGCAACCCGTGGGGTCGATCGAACAGGATCGGCCGAAGCGGAGTTCGGCGCGATCAGCAGCGGAGAGAGGGCGAACGGCGAGGGCGTCCGGCTGGGAGGCCGCCGGGTTCAGCGGTCGCGGACGACCGCGGTTCCCAGCAACAGGTCGTGCAACAGCTGCTTGCGGCGCGTGAACAGGGCAACCAGCAGGACGAAGGGTGTCAGGACCGAGACGGAGGCCCAGAACAGGACGCCGTGCAGGACCGCCAGCGTCGGGTCGACCCTTGCGCCATCGAGCCGGGCGACACGCAGGCCGGCCACCCGCATGCCCGGCGTGGCCTGCTTGGCGCCGCCCATGGTGAAGGCGATGTAGACGATGGCGATCACCGGCAGGAGGATCGCGTAGAGGCCCCAGGCGAGGCCGAAGGAGACGATGCCGAGGATGAAGACGACGATGGCCGCCGGCACCGACAGAAGCAGCACCAGCGCGTAATCAACCACGAAGGACATCATCCGCCGGGTGCGCACGCCATCATAGAGCCGCGGCGCGTCGAGATCCGTCGCGCGCGTTTCGGCCGTCCGGGTCATGGTGTCGTCGTACACGGGCTGTCCTTCGTCGCGGTTTGCTGTCGTCCTCCAGATGGTGACGATCACGGCCGCGTGCAACTTCGGTGCAGCAGCGGCGCCCGTCGCGCGGGACGCTTCCAGTCAGCGGCGGGGCATGCGCGCGGCGATGGTCGGCGAGAAGTAGCTGAGGATGCCGGACGCACCGGCCCGCTTGAACGCGGTCAGGCTCTCGATCATCGCCCGCTCGCCATCGAGCCAGCCATTGCCGGCCGCCGCCATGATCATCGCGTACTCGCCGGAGGTCTGGTAGGCGAAGGTCGGAACGCCGAATTCGCGCGACAGGCGCGAGACGATGTCGAGATAGGGCATGCCGGGCTTGACCATGATCATGTCGGCGCCCTCGGCGATGTCCTGCGCGGCCTCGCGCACGGCCTCGTCGCTGTTGCCGTAGTCCATCTGGTAGGTGCGCTTGTCGCCCTTGAGCATACCGCCGGAGCCGACCGCGTCGCGGAACGGGCCGTAGAAGGCCGATGCGTATTTCGCCGCATAGGACATGATCAGCGTGTCGCGATGGCCGACCTCGTCGAGCGCCTGGCGGATGCAGGCGACCCGCCCGTCCATCATGTCGGAGGGGCCGATGATGTCGCAGCCGGCCTCGGCCTGCACGACGGCCTGTCGGCACAGCGCCTCGACGGTCTCGTCGTTGAGGATCCGGTCGCCCTCCATGATGCCGTCGTGGCCGTGGGAGGTATAGGGATCGAGCGCGACGTCGCAGAGGATGCCGACCTCCGGCACGGCGGCCTTGATCGCCCGGCTTGCCCGGCAGACGAGATTGCCCTCGTTGAAGGCCTCGCTGCCAAGTTCGTCGCGCTTGTCGGCATCGGTATAGGGAAACAGCGCGACGACCGGGATGCCCAGATCCCGCGCCCGCCTGGCGGCTTCCACGCAGCCCTCGACCGAGAGGCGGAAGACCTCCGGCATGGAGGGCACCGGTTCCGGCGCGCCGCCGCCTTCGCGCACGAAGATTGGCCAGATCAGATCGTCGGCGGTCAGGTTGGTCTCGCGCACCAGCCGGCGCGACCAGTCGGACTGGCGCAGCCGCCGCATCCGCAGGCCTGCCGTCGCCGCATCGATCCGCGTGGTGATCGAAACTCCAGAATCGCCGGTCCGTGTCATGCGGCAGCATCCTATCTGTCTGTCGGGCGCCTCCGTCCCGCGCCTTTCATGGAGAGGCGAGAACGGCGTCCATCATGCGCGGGGCCGATCGCCGCGCGGTCGGCTTCTGCGTATGCCCTCGGCGCCGCGACTTCAAGATTGACGCGCTCTTCGCGTCCACCGTAGGTTCCGGCGCGTCGGGCGCTCGCCCGGCCCGCATGCGGTCATCCGCACGCCATGTCTCCCCGCGCGACCGCATGCAAGGCGGCAAGGGCGCCGAACGGTCCGGAAGGTGGAGCCTCGTGATCAAGGGATTTGCCCAGCGCGCCAAGGCCGAAGCGTTCAATCGCGCGCTGGCGGTCTGGCTCTACCGGCTGGCGGCCATCGTGATGTTCGTCGCCGGCGTCGGCTACTGGATCCGTCTCGTCGGCATCGACGAGGGGCCGCTCAACCGCTTCGACCTGATGCCCTTGTGGTGGAAGATCGCCGCGCCGGCGCTGGCGGTGCTCTATCCGGTCGCCGGGATCGGCCTGTGGCTCACGGTCGGCTGGGGCGCTGTCGTCTGGGTGCTGATCGCCCTGATCGAAGCGGTGATGCATCTCGGCTTTCCGGAACTGTTCGGCCCCAACCTCCTGTGGCTCGGCTTCCATCTGTGGGGGCTCGGCATGCTGGCGGTGATCCGCGCGGTGGGGCTCTACGAACGGCGGCGCCTGCGCGGCTATTGAGGTGGCCTCCATACCCCGCCTCCGCGGCCTGCCGGGAGGCCGAAAGGAATTGTTCAGATCGGGGATAGGTCTTGTTAATCAAGACTTTGAATGCGCAAGTGTAAGGGCGCATTAAGCCTGCGGTTTAAGTCGAATTTTAGATGCGCTGCCTATGTTGGGTCTCAAGATGGGGTCGATAGAGAACATCCATCAGCTCAACAGCGGAGACTACTATGAACGCTCAGATGAAGGCAGACGCCGCCCCGCAGGTCGGTCCGAAGGATGAACTGAAGTCGCTCTACCTGGAGACGCTGCAGCTGGTCGAGCGGCTGCACCGCCGCCTGCTGGACGTCATCAAGGACGAGTTCGACCGCAACAGCCGCACCGACATCAACGCGGTCCAGGCGCTGCTGCTCTTCAACATCGGCGACTCGGTGCTGACCGCCGGCGAGCTGCGCACCCGCGGCTTCTATCTCGGCTCCAACGTCTCCTACAATCTGAAGAAGCTGGTCGATCTGGGCTTCATCAACCACCAGAAGTCGCGGGTCGACCGCCGCGCGGTGAAGGTGTCGCTGACCGACACGGGCCGCGAAGTCGCCGCGATCGTCGCCGAGCTCTATGACCGTCATATCGGCTCGATCGACAAGGTCGGCGGCCTCGACGAGCAGGAATTCCAGAAGATGAACCGTTCGCTGCAGCGGCTGGACCGCTTCTGGAACGACCAGATCCTGTACCGCCTCTAGACCCAGTCCTGCAGACCTCCGCGCATTTGCCTCGCGACCCTCGGGTCAGCGGGGCCTTTGCCGTTCGGCCACCGCGAGACGAGGTGTTCGGGATCGCGCAGGGCAGGGGATCGCCGTGTCGGCGACAGCCCGGCGCCCGCGTTCGCAGCCGGTTCCGGAGCCGGGTCGCCGATTCTCTCGTTGTGCGAACCGGTGAAGAGTGGTCAGGATGGGCGGCAGGAACTCGGATCGTGAGACATGCCGGTGTATCTGGACCGCCTCGGGACCACGCTGGACGCCGCCGCCATGGCGGGCTGCGGTCGGGCGCCCATCCGGGTTCAGGCAGCGAAGCGTCCGCCACGCGCCGCGCTCTTCCGGCTGTCGCAGATTTCCCCGGATTGTCGATGGCTCCTTGAGCCCGCCCCAGACGCACATCGCCTGACCGGCGCGCGTCCCATCCGCGTTTTCCGGCATCGCAGGCCCCTCGGCCACGTCCCGAACGCGCTTTTACCGAAGGACAGGCCCGCAGTTTGGTGCGGCAACATAATCCATTGGCGGGATTGGAAGCTCCCGTTCTCTAATCGGACGCAAGCATAGGGACACGCATCACCACGACAGAGCCAAGGGAGGAAGTCATGTCCAAGACCAATGGGAGCTGCTGTGCAGGTCCGGGCTATGCATCGCCGCAGGAGGCGATGAAGGCGCCGCGGGAGACGGTCGTCTACACGATCTGCATCTACACCGGGACCGGGATCGAGAAGCCCGACTACCTGGCCACCATCGACGTCGATCCGGACAGTGCGACCTATGGCGAGGTGATCCACCGGACCGAAATGCCGAATGTCGGGGACGAACTCCACCACATGGGCTGGAACGCCTGCTCGTCCTGCAACACCGACGGCAGCATGGAGCGCAAGTACCTGATCATTCCGGGCGTGCGCACGACGAATTTCTACATCGTCGACACCGCCACCGATCCGCGCCGGCCGACGCTGTTCAAGACGATCGACGGAAGCGAGATCAAGGCGAAGACGAACCTCTCGGCGCCGCACACGGTGCATTGCCTCGGCGCCGACATCATCGTGTCGATGCTCGGCGACGCCGAAGGCAACGGGCCCGGCGGCTTCCTGCATCTGGACAAGGATTTCAACATCATCGGGCGCTGGGAGGAGGATCTCGGCGCGATGCGGTACAATTACGACTTCTGGTACCAGCCGCGCCACAACATGATGATCTCGACGGAATGGGCGTCGCCCAACACCTTCATGCCGGGATTCGATCTGGAGGACGTGGCGCGCGGCAAATACGGCCAGCACGTGCATTTCTGGGATTTCGCGAATCGTAGGGTCGAGCAGAGCATCGATCTGGGCGCGGAGGGCATGATCCCGCTGGAGGCCCGGTTCCACCACAACCCCGACAGCACGCATGGCTTCGTAGGGGCGGCCCTGGCCTCGAATATCTTCCACTACCACAAGGACAACGGGACGATCGAGATCGAGAAAATCATCGACGTGCCCACCGTGGATGTCGACGGCTTCCCGGTTCCCATGCCCAGCCTGATCACCGACATCCTGGTGTCGATGGACGACCGCTTCCTCTATTTTTCGAACTGGCTGCATGGCGATCTCCGGCAGTACGACGTGTCCGACCCGGCGAACCCGAAGCTGACCGGGCAGGTCTGGATCGGCGGGATGCTGGGCAAGGCGCCGGAGGTGAACGGCCGTACGGTCGACGGCGCGCCGCAGATGATCCAGCTGTCGCTGGACGGCAAGCGGCTCTACGTGACGACGTCGCTCTTCTCGACCTGGGACAACCAGTTCTACCCGTCGATGAAGGAGAAGGGCGGGATCATGCTGATCGTGGATTGCGACACCGAAAAGGGCGGCATGACGATCCGCGACGATTTCATCATCGATTTCAACGACGAACCGCATGGACCGGCCCGCGCCCACGAAACCCGCTATCCCGGCGGCGACTGCTCGTCGGATATCTGGGTCTGACGGGCGGCGGTCATCCGCGTCCGGCTGGACCGGATGCGGTTTTTGGGAGCGCCGGCATGCGCAGGCACATGGTCACGTTGCGCAACCGCGGCGGGCTGGTCTTTTCGGTGGGCGAGGACGAGCCGATCATCGACGCCGTCGAGGCGGCCGGCCATGTCCTGCCGATCGGCTGCCGCTATGGCGGCTGCATCACCTGCGCCGCCCGGCTGGTATCCGGCTCTGTCCGCCAGCCGAATGGCACGGCGCTCAACCGGCGCCAGTCGGAGGCCGGCTACGTGCTGCTCTGCGTGGCGCGGCCGAAGGAGGATTGTGTCCTCGATGTCGGCGTCGAGAGCCATGACCGGCTCTACGTCAATCCGTTCGCCAGCGCCGCGGCGACGGACCAGTTGGCGCGCGCGAAGGGCAGATGAGTGTGTGAGTGGGGATTCGGAATGCGGGGCGCCGGTCGCGCTGAGTGATATGGGAGCGTTGAGGGCACTGATCGGTCGCTGGCCGCCATGCGCTCGTCAGGTCGCTTGCGCTAGGCTAACGGCATCCGGGTGACGGCCGGACGCGGCACGTTCGTTGCGATGCGCACGGCATCTGTCAGCGCCCTGACATAGCGGTCGCGTAGACACGCCGGAGGCGCTGGATAGGTCCTGCCATGTGGCAGGCGATTCAAAGGGGGAATGGTACGCCCAAGGGGAATCGAACCCCTCTCTCCACCGTGAAAGGGTGGCGTCCTAACCGATAGACGATGGGCGCAGCGACGGCGTGTATACGGTGAGTCTCCGGCGACCGCAAGAGCCGGAAAAGGGGTTTTTCGCTGTTGCGAGAAGTTTTTGCGACAGGCCGGAATTCCGCGCTTTGCCGGTCGGGGAGCTTTAAAAAGCTGGCCACGCCGGCCTTGGCCGGGCGCCCATCCGCCTATGGAACCAGAGGGTTGGCTATTTGCGACCGCGGCAGGACCAGTTCCAGTCGCGCTTGTGCCCGACATCGACGTGGATCGCCTTGGTGTGACAATAGGTGCCGACGCCACCGCGGCCCGGCAGCGAGCGCACATAGGCGGCAACGGCCATGTTGTCGGCGCCGGGGATGATGATGTCGGCGGCCTTGCAGCCCATGTGCTGGGAGCGGCGCGCACCGTTGACCCGCTTGTTGTGGGTCGGGCTGCGATAGCCGGAGGTGACGATCACCTTGGTGCCGTAGCGCCGCTCGACACTGCGCAGGATGCGCACGAGGTTCGACGGGAAGCAGGAGGTCTCGACGCTCTCCCGCTGAACCATCAGGCCGTTCGGCGCGAGCCGGGCCATGCCGGTCGACAGGGAGGCAACCCGGTAGGAGGTCTCGACGTCCTCGATCATGTCCTCGTCGGCCGAGGCGCGCTGGCCGATCTCGAACAGCGAGGAGGGGTCCACGCCGGGCAGTGCGTCGGTGCCGGCCGCCGCGCCCTCTCGCTGCAGGACGACGCGCCGCGACTTGCCCTTGTCGACATTGGCGATGGGTGTGCGGGCCTCCGAGCGGGCGAAGAGCGAGGAAAACAGCGAACGGTCGGAGGAACGGCCTGCCGCGCCACTGGTGGACGCCTCGGTCGCATAGGCGACCATGGCCTTATTCTCGCTGCCGGTCGGAATCAGCGGGGTGGCGGCCGGCATGTCGGCGATGGCGGGCGGCGGCGTCTGTGCTTCGGCCGTCTCGGTCGCCGGCGCATTGGTCTCGGCCGCTGCGCTCGCAGCCTCGGTGCCCTGCGCTTCGCCGCTCGCTGACGTCCCGGCGTCGGCTTCGGATGCAGCCGCGACATCGACGGCAGCCGCGTCTTCGGTTTCGGGCGCCGTAGCGGTCCCGGCAAATCCGAAGGCCGAGGTATCGTCGATGGCGGAGACGCATCCTGACAGGATCGGCGCGGTCGACAGAAGCGCCAGCATCAGGAGATGCGGCGTCATCGCAAGGCGGCGGTGGCCCGGGCGGTCAGTTTTCAATCGTTTCCCCTCTCGGCGGCGTGTTCGCGAACCCGCCACGTCAGTCCTGCAACGACCCGGCCATCCTGCCGCGTCTCCATGGTCCCCACCATGTGTCGCCACTGACAGTCTCGATGATCTTACCAAGCGTCAGGTCGTGCACGGCGAAAGCATTGTCTCTCAATAACGCTCTGCCGTCTATGGTGGGAATGCGGCGGCACGATGGTCGCCGCATGTCCCGGTGGAAGCTTACCAGCTTCCGGTGTTCTGCATCGAGGCCCAGGGCTCCGCGGGCTCCTTGGCCTCGCCCTTCTGCAGCAACTCGATCGAGATGTTGTCGGGCGACTTGATGAAGGCCATGTAACCGTCGCGGGGCGGGCGGTTGATGGTGACGCCCTTGTCCATCAGGTCCTGGCAGGTGGCGTAGATGTCGTCGACCTCATAGGCGAGGTGGCCGAAATTGCGCCCGCCGGAATATTCCTCGGGGTCCCAGTTGTGGGTGAGCTCCAGAAGCGGCGCACGGGTCTCCTTGGCGCCCGGCATGTCTTCCTGCCCGGCGAGGAAGATCAGGGTGAAGCGACCCTTTTCGCTCTCGACACGGCGGGTTTCCACCATTCCCAGCTTGTTGCAGTAGAAGTCGAGCGACGCGTCCACGTCGCTGACGCGAACCATCGTGTGCAGATAGCGCATTCGGTCTTGCCTCTCTTGTGGTGATGGCGCCGATGGTAGCGTGTTTGACCGGTGAGCCAACCCTTGCGGCGCAGAAAAAGCGACGACGGGAGACGGGTTCGGCCCCGGATCGGGCAGGGCGCTGCCGGCAGCCTGTGGCGCTGATATGTCTGTCGGAGCGGCATTGCAGACGGCGTCAGTTGGTGGCTGCAGCCGGCGCCGTTGTTGCTGTCGTCGCGGCAATAGAACGCCGCCATGTCTGGGCGACAACCGGCATATCCTTGGAAAAGCCCGCCGGTGGCCTTGCCCCGATCGGGCTCATTGATGCTAAGTTCGGCCATTGCGATTCGGATGGTGGAAGTACAGGCGGAACCCCGAATGCCGGACAGAATATCTGAAAACGCCGAGGACCGGGCCGGTCGGTCCGACAGCGCGGATGTCGGCCTGTCCGTCGTCTCGGGCCATATCAAATGGTTCGACGTCTCGAAGGGCTTCGGCTTCATCGTGCCCGACGACGGCGGCGCGGATATTCTCCTTCATGTCACCTGCCTGCGGCGCGACGGCCATGCGACGGCGCTCGAGGGCGCCCGCGTCGTCTGCGAGGTGCAGCAGGGCGAGCGCGGCCTGCAGGCGTTCCGGGTCCTGTCGATGGACCAGTCCACCGCCGTCCATCCCTCGCAGCTTCCGGCCCCGCGCACCCATTCGGTCGTCACCGCCAGCAGCGACCTCGTCTCGGCCGTGGTAAAATGGTTCAACCGCACCAAGGGCTACGGATTCCTGACGACCGGCGAGGGGACCGAGGACATCTTCATTCACATGGAAACCCTGCGCCGGTTCGGCATGACCGAGCTGCGGCCCGGCCAGGACGTGCTGGTGCGTTTCGGGCAGGGCGACAAGGGACGCATGGCGGCGGAGATCCATCCCGGGACGGGTCCCGTCCAGCCGCCGTCCCACTGAGTTGAGGCAGATCCGATGGCAATGAGACGCGCGATCCTGGCGGCCGGCTTTGCGGCGGCGGCCGTCGTCGTCGGGGCGGCCTATTACGCGGTGGCGGGCAACGGCCTGTCGACGGCGACGCTGGAGACGGCGACCGGGAGCCATGCCATCAAGGTCGAACTGGCGCAGACACCGGAGACGCGTGCCACCGGACTGATGAACCGCGAATCGATGCCGGCGGACCAGGGCATGCTGTTCGAGTTCGACGAGACCCGCCCGGTTGCCATGTGGATGAAGAACACGCTGATTCCCCTCGACATGCTGTTCATCGATTCGGACGGGGTGGTGAAGCGGGTGAAGACCAACGCCCAGCCGCTGTCGCTGGAGACGATCCCGTCCGGGGCGCCGGTGAAATACGTTCTGGAGCTGAATGGCGGCGCCGCGGCCCGCTTCGGCGTGGCCGCCGGGGACCGACTTCGTCACCCGATCATTCCGCAGCCTTGACTTCCCGACCATTGCCCGCCAAACCCCGCATCGACAGGCACGTCACCAGTGTCCGGAGCGTAGCGCAGCCTGGTAGCGCATCTGGTTTGGGACCAGAGGGTCGCAGGTTCGAATCCTGCCGCTCCGACCAATGGTCGACGGACACCGGTTTTTGACACGGGCGTGGCGAAGCCGCGCCGCCGCCGACGAGGCCCAGATGGTTGCGAGAATCTATCGTCCGACCCGTACCGCCATGCAGTCGGGCAAGGCGAAGACGCGCGATTGGATGCTGGTCTACGAACCCGAGCAGCCCAAGCGCGTCGAGCCCCTGATGGGCTATACCTCGTCCGGCGACATGCTCTCCCAGCTCAGACTCTCCTTCGAGACCCGCGAGCAGGCCGTCGAATACGCCGAGCGCAACGACATTCCGTACCGGGTCGAGGAGCCGAAGGAAACGCGGCGCCCGAAGATCGCCTATGCGGACAATTTCCGCTATGACCGGCGCCAGCCCTGGACACACTGACGGTCGAACCGTCCGTCCCGGCGCCAGGTCGCCTACGGCCCCGTAGCTCAGAGGATAGAGCACCGGCCTTCTAAGCCGATGGTCGCAGGTTCGAATCCTGCCGGGGTCGCCAGAACCACCGACAATACGCCTTACTGTTTCAATGCTTCGTCGCCAAAAGCGTGGATGAAGCCGTTGACGATGGCTGAAACCGCGCGCTCGGACACGTGCCGCGTCGTGCCGTCCTCTTCTCCGAAGAGATTTGGGTGGTATGCGCCGACCCATCGCACCATCTCGAAAGCCGGCCAGTAGTTCACGCCTGCATGCGCCCGCTTCAAAACGACATCGATTGCAGCCCGCAGCACAGACTTGGACACGCAGTCGGCAATAATCGCTGAATCGTACTCGAAAGTCGAGTAGAGCGGCACCGGCGATACGGTGAAAACGATGTTGATGTTGGGATTGCACCGACGCAAGCCTGCGATCACCGCTTCGATGTTGTCGGCGTTCTCTTCCACGGTCGTGGTTCTGAAATCGTTCGTTTTGAGCAGGTGCAGCGTGTTCTTGCCAGCCTGGGTGAGGTGGAAAAGGCCGGTGCGCTTGTCGAAGAAACCCGGTGCCACGCCGAGTGTGTAGATGATGGTGTTCGCACTCGTCAGTGTGGCGCGGAGCGTGTCCGGGGATGCGCCGAAATAGACTTTCAGCGTCTCTATGGTTTCCGGGCTGTAGCGATCGAGCGGATCATTGTTCACCCATTCGATCAAGGCGCGGTTCGCGAACGTGCTGTTGATCAGTTCGCCGAGGCCGAGTGCAGTCGTCTCGACCCCTCGATCCTTCAATGCAATGGCAATGTTGCCGGCAAAGCATGAACCCAAGGTCACGACTCTCGTGTCGCGGCCGATCGGGCGGGTGCCCGCAGCCTTCGTATTGTCCGCAAACTGCCGTGCGACCTCATCGAGGTCCTGGAATGCGGCATTCTGTACGGGCCACCGCGCGATTTTGCGCTTCGGCGCCGATGAATCCAGCCGTGTGAGTCCGTCGAGCATGTAGGCGGCACCGTTCAGGCGGTGGCTCTCGGCTTCCGTCACCGGCGCAAGCCTGACTGACTCGGTCAGATAGGCGCGGGCATCGTCCAGGCGCATCTCGGCAAGGATCAGCCCTTCACCGAGTCGCTCAAGCAGATGCGCCCGTGTCCGCTCGTCGAGCTGAACCGTCGCCGACGCCTTTTCAAGCGCCAACGCCGTCTCGAAGATCCCGACTGCTTCTGGCGAGCGTCCCTGGTAGCACAATGCCTCACCGAGCCAGACGTGAGCGGTCACGGACTCCGGATCGTCCTCGACGGCGGAACGGAACAGCCGTTCCGCAGCGACGATCTTGGAAACCTTGCCAGCGGCCCCGTGCAGCAGCGAGACACCTTTGGCGATAACATCGTCGGATACGGTCGCGGACGTCTGATCCTGACCGCTGGCGAGTGCCGTTGCTTCTGCTTCGGAAACAGCGGAAATCTTGACGCAGCTTACGGCGACCGATGCGGTCAGATCATGGGTGCTCTCGACGCCATGATCGGAGAGGCGTCCCGTGCGCAGCGCGTTGATATCCAGTTCCAGCAAGGGGCCGGCCTTGGCATTGTCCGCCGCCCGCAATCGCCAACGCTTGACAGCACGCATGTCCTCCATCGACACATGATAGCTTGTCTCTTCGCAATCCCAGCCGGTCATAGCCACGGTGAGGCTGTCGAGCGTTTCCCTGTCGATCCAGCCGACGAGATGAATCTCGACGTCGTAGCATGGCGATGCGGCGATCGCGGTGAAGAGCCGCGTCTGTGTGGCAGGGCCTAGCCAGCGTGCATAGCTGCCGTTCTGGATCTGGCGGACATGCCAGTTGTCCCCCTCGACGGTCTGACTGGCGTAGAGTTCGACAGCCGTGGGCAACGCCATCTCCGGAGCCTGCCCGACAGCTTCCCGGTGTTTGCGCCAGGCCTGCCTCGCCATCGTACGCAGCAAGTTGCTGCGTTTTGCGCAGAAGCGGCGATGGACTTCCTGATACAGAGCGACGTCGAACCGGTTGAGCTCCTCCAGTTGCCTCCTGACCGCCGGACTGAGGGCGTCCGTCGCCACGCGGCTCGCTGTCGTGTTGAAGCGGTTGTCACTTGGCCACGGAAGCCAGTCCAGCATCGTGCAGAGCATCTGCATCGAATCGTCGTAGGCGGCATGCACGCCGATCAGGTCGAAATCGTCGAGATGTGCCATCGCCAGACTGAAGTCCTGTTCGGTCACAGGATCGCTATGGCGCCAGTCATGCGCGAAGAAGCAGGTTTGATGATTGTCCGCGACCTGCCGGACGGCGGGGTCATCGATCCGGACGAACTCCTCGATAGGCCATCGGCGTGCAAGGTCGATCATCTGCTGCGCGCGCGTGTCCTCCACGTCTGCGTGGGCGCGCAGAAACCAGTAGTTGGACAATACCCGGTCGACCGGTTCGCGAACAATCGAGAACAGGAACCGGCTCGGAGGAAGCAGGAGCGTGTGATTGTATGCGTAGTGGCCGATCACCAGACGTTTGCCGGCAAAAGTCTCGGGCGTGAAATTGTCGAACTGTTCGGGGGACGCATTGACCGCCTCCGACAGGTCAAACCGGCTCAGAAGCTCCTGCGATATGGAATGGCCACCCACTTTGCCGATATGCATGAAACAAACGGGGGAGTTGGGAGTGTTTCCCGGTTCTGTCGTCATGCGATTCTTCGATCCGCTCTGAGGCCACCAGTGGCAGGCCAGGGTGACGTATTCACCGGGCGCGAATAGATGTGCCCGTATTTCGACGTGTCCACGAACCGCGACCTTGCCCGACACCTCGCGGTGACTTCAACCTTCAGATCGTGGATTGTCCGGTCCTTGAATGACCTCCGCATCACTCGCCTCGTTAGCGGGGGGCGAGATATCCGTGGGTTTCAAGATAGCGCATGATCTGGTCGGCCAGAACGTCCGGATCTCGTGTTCCTGCCTCCAGCCGGATCTCCGCCTGCTCGGGTGCCTCATAGGGGCTGTCGATGCCGGTGAAATCCTTGATCAGCCCGGCGCGGGCGCGCTTGTAGAGGCCTTTCGGGTCCCGCTGCTCGGCGATCTCCAGCGGGGTGTCGACGAAGACCTCGATGAATTCGCCGTCCTCGAACAGGCTGCGCGCCATCCTGCGGTCTGACCGATAGGGCGAGATGAAGGAGGCGAGGACGATCAGGCCGGCATCGACGAACAGGCGTGCCGCTTCCGCCACGCGGCGAATGTTCTCGACACGATCGGCTTCGGAGAAGCCCAGGTCGCGGTTGAGGCCGTGGCGCAGATTGTCGCCGTCGAGAAGATAGGTGTGCCGGCCGCGCGCAAAGAGGCTCTTCTCCACGAGATTGGCGATCGTTGACTTGCCGGCGCCGGAGAGCCCCGTGAACCAGATCACCGCCGGCTTTTGCCCCATGGCGGCCGCACGGCGCTGCTTGTCGAGATCGAAGGTCTGCCATCGCACATTGGGCGCATGGGAACGTTCGGTTTCGGCCATGTCGGCACCATCAATGTCGGCAGGCCGTGACCCGCTGGAAGGGCGATGCAGAACGCGCGGTCTGCAAGCCGGTTTTTTCCGTTCGCCGGCAGTGCCCGTTTCGAACGTCGTCGTGGCATCACCGCGTGCCGGATGGTTGCCGTCCGGTCAAGGAGATGCGGGACGCCAATCGCCCGGACAGCGGCGTTCGCCCGCTTCTCGGGACCGTTTCCGCGCCGGTTGCGGCGGGAAGGGCACAGCCGCAAAGCGGATCCGGGCGTATGATTGTTTTCGCACCCTTCACACTCCAGCCACCAACAATCTTCATCGGCTAGTGAGGCGGGTGTGGGCATCATCGACAGGCAGACACGCTTGGAGGCAGACGATGTTACAGGCACGCTCGACGATCCTGGTGGATCATTGCAAGGCGGCCATGGCGGGCGACTTTCGCCATCCGGCCAGTGTGATGAACATGCTGGGGATCGACTACGAATACGCGCAGGACGATCCGCGCGTGGACGTCCGCGTCTTCCATGGATGCACGAACGTCCCGCGGGGACTGCCGTCCTACGTCCGCGCCATCGGCTGAGCCGCGCCGCGGCCAGCCCGCAGGCCGGGTATTCAGCCAGGCCGGCCCCGCATCGGCATAGCGACGCGGGGCCTTGACGATCAGCGGCCGTGAACGGCGGCGAAGCCCGCTTCCATGTCCGCCTGCAGGTCGGCCACATCCTCGAGCCCGATCTGCAACCGGATCAGGCTGCCCGCGGCCGGTCCCTTCGCGATAGTCCGGTCGCCCAGCGACGCCGGCACGGCGAGACTCTCGTGCCCGCCCCATGAATAGCCGAGGCCGAAGACGCGCAGCGCGTCGAGAAAGCGCTCGGCCGCATCCGTATCCCCGTCGAGAACGAAGCCGAACAGGCCGCTCGCGCCGCTGAACTGACGCTGCCACAGGGCATGGTTGGGGAAGGAGGGCAGGGCCGGGTGCAGCACGTCGAGGACGTCGTCGCGACCTTCCAGCCATTGCGCCAGCGCCAAAGCGGACGACTGGTGCCGCTCCAGCCGAACGCCCATGGTCTTCAGGCCGCGCAGGACGAGATAGGTGTCGTCGGGCGCGCCGTTGACGCCGAGCTGCATCTGCGTGTCGCGGAGCTGGGCGAGGGTCGCCGCGTTCGCCGATACGCTGCCCATCATCAGGTCGGAATGGCCGCCCGGATATTTGGTCAGCGCATGGATCGACAGATCGACGCCATGCTCGAGCGGCCGGAAGAACAGCGGCGTCGCCCAGGTATTGTCCAGCATCGTCACGGCGCCGCCGGCATGGGCCGCCTCGCAGACCGCGGCGACGTCCATGATCTCGAAAGTGTTGGAGCCGGGTGCCTCGAGGAAGACGACCTTCGTTTCGGGACGCATCAGCCCGGCGATGTCCGCGCCGATATGCGGATCGTAATATTCGACGTCGACGCCCATCCGCCGCAGCGTGCCGTCGCAGAAGCGGCGGGTGGGGAAATAGACCGAATCGACCACCAGGCAGTGATCGCCGGCGGACAGGAACGCCAGCAACGGCACGGTGACGGCGGCCAGCCCTGACGGCACAAGGATCGTGCCCGCGGCGCCCTCAAGTTCGCTCAGCGCATCTTCGAGAACCTTGGTCGTGGGGGTGCCGGACAAGGCATAGCTGAACGGTGCCTTGGCTCGGTTCTTCAACTCCTTGGCGGTGGGAAACAGCACGGTGGAGCCGTGCACGACGGCCGGATTGACGAAACCATGCTGCGTGGATGGGTCGAACGGGCCGTGCGCGAGCTGCGTATTCACCCCCAGACGCGTGTTGCCGGGCTGCGCGGATCGAGTGCTCAATTGTTGGGCTTCCTGATTGTTTGCGAGACGTGGATTGCCGTAATCGTCAAAATCGGCGGGAGAAAAGCGTCACATGCTTGACCTGCACAAATTTATGACATGAGATCAAGCCGCCTCGTGAAGATGCGTTTGCGATGCGGCCTTGGCTGCATGGGTGCGTCTCTCAACGACAAAGAAAAGAATTGAACTGAAAACCATGCCTGGAAAGGTTTCCTGATGAAATTGAGACTTTTGACTGCCGTGCTGGGTCTGACCGTCGCCGGAGTGGCCGTCAGCGGTGCGTCCGCCCAGACGCTGCAGACGGTCAAGGATCGCGGCGTCCTGCGCTGCGGCGTCAACACCGGTCTGCCGGGCTTCGCCTCGCAGAACGATCAGGGTGCCTGGCAGGGTCTCGACATCGACTACTGCAAGGCAATCGCCGCCGCCGTCTTCGGCGACCCGTCCAAGGTCGAATATTCGCCGCTGTCGGCCGTTCAGCGCTTCCCGGCGCTGCAGAACAACGAAGTCGACGTTCTGGCCCGCAACACCACCTGGACGATGGACCGCGACACCACGCTGGGCCTGACCTTCGCCGGCGTGAACTACTATGACGGCCAGGGCTTCATGGTGAAGAAGGACCTCGGCGTGAACTCCGCGCTCGAACTGTCCGGCGCGACGGTCTGCGTGCAGAGCGGCACGACCACCGAGCTGAACCTGGCGGATTATTTCCGCACCAACAACATGGAATACAACCCGGTCGTCATCGAGTCCCAGTCGGACGTGAACTCGGCCTATGACAGCGGTCGTTGCGACGTGCTGACCACCGATGCGTCGGGCTTGGCGGCCTCGCGCCTCGAAATGGGCAATGCCGACGAGCACACCATCCTGCCGGAGATCATCTCCAAGGAGCCGCTCGGACCTGCCGTGCGCCAGGGCGACACCGAATGGTTCAACGTCGTCAAGTGGACGCACAACGCGCTGCTGAACGCCGAAGAGCTGGGCGTCACCCAGGAGAACGTCGAAGACATGAAGACCTCGGAGAATCCCGAGATCCGGCGTCTGCTCGGCGAAGACAAGAACTTCGGCGAGTCCATCGGCCTGTCGCAGGACTGGGCCGTGAACATCATCAACGCCGTCGGCAATTACGGCGAGATCTTCGAGCGCAACATCGGTGTCGATACGCCGCTGGAAATCGCCCGTGGCCAGAACGCCCTGTGGACCAAGGGCGGCCTGCAGTACGGCATGCCGATCCGCTGAGCTGATCAAGCCGGGCCGGGCGCGTCTTTCGCGTCCGGCTCGCCCGGCGTGGCCCGTTTGCCCCTTGCGGCCGCCGGGGATCGTCAACTTCCGCAACGCCCGGGAGCGTAGATGACCGTCGAAACCCATTCCGTGCCGCGTCAGGGCGGCGGGGCCAGTTTCCTGAACAATCCGACCGTCCGCAGCATCGTCATCCAGGTCGCCCTGGTGGTCGGTATCGCGCTCTTCACGTGGTGGATCGTCGACAACACGGCGCGGAATCTCGCAGCCGCCAACATCGCGTCCGGCTTCGGCTTCCTCGCCGAGCGGTCTGGCTTCGACATCGCCATCACGCCCTTCACCTATTCGAGCAATGCCACCTATGGGGACGCGATCCTCATCGGTATCGCGAACACGCTGGTCGTGGCGATCAGCGGCATCATCCTGGCGACCATCGTCGGCTTTCTCGTCGGCATCGGGCGCCTGTCGCGCAATTTCCTCGTCCGCTCGATCTCGACCGTCTATGTCGAGACCTTCCGCAACATCCCGCCGCTGCTGGTCATCCTGTTCTGGTACTTCGGCGTGCTGTCGGTTCTGAGCGGTCCGCGCGGCATCGACGAGAGTCCGGTCGGCGTCTATCTGACCAATCGCGGCCTGCAGATTCCGGCCATCCTGTTCGAACCGGTCGCCTGGGCCACCCTTGCGGCCTTCGCCGTCGGGACCGCGGCCACGATCCTCTATGCGCGGCGCAGCAAGAAGCATCAGATGGCCACGGGCGAGCGCCGGCCGGTGCTGTGGCCGGCCATCGGCATGATCGTCGGCCTGCCGCTGCTGGTCTTCGTGGCCACCGGTATCCCGGCGACGCTGGAGTTTCCGACCGCGACGCGCTTCAACCTCGCCGGCGGCATCCAGATCCGGCCGGAATTCATCGCCCTGTGGCTGGCCTTGTCGATCTACACCGCGGCCTTCGTGGCGGAGATCGTGCGTGCCGGCATCCTGTCCGTCTCCAAGGGACAGACCGAGGCCGCCTCGGCGCTCGGGCTGACGCGCGGCAAGCTGCTGCGGCTGGTCGTCGTGCCCCAGGCATTCCGGGTGATCATTCCGCCGCTGACCAGCCAGTATCTCAACCTGACCAAGAACTCGTCCCTCGGACTGGCGATCGGCTATCCCGAACTCGTCGCCGTCGGCTCGACCGTCCTCAACCAGTCCGGCCAGTCCATCGAGGTCGTGGTGATCTGGATGACGGTGTATCTCGGCCTCTCCATCACGGTGTCGCTCATCATGAACTGGTTCAACGCCAAAATGGCGCTCGTCGAGCGATGATCGGGGGCGAATAGATCATGGAAGAACAAGTCGCCCGTTTCGTTTCCACCGAGGAAAAGCTGCCGCTGCCGCCCCCGCCGAGCGAGGTCGGGTTCATCGGCAATGTCCGCCGCAACCTCTTCGCGACGCCGCTCGACAGCGTCCTCAGCGTGATCGCCGGCGCGTTCATCGTCTGGGCCGCGATGAACATCTTCAACTGGGCCTGGCTCGACGCCGTCTTCACCGGCAGCGATCGCACTGCGTGCCTGGTCGAGGGCGGTGGCCATGGCGGCGCCTGCTGGGCCTTCGTCAGCGCCAAGTTCGGCCAGTTCATGTACGGCGTCTATCCGTTCGGCGAACGCTGGCGCATCGACGTCACGGTGGTGCTCCTGGCACTGCTGGTGGCAGGGCTGGCGATCCCGCGGGTGCCCCACAAGCGCCTGAACGCGATCCTGCTGTTCGCGGTGTTCCCGTTCGTGGCGCTGGTGCTCCTGACCGGCGGCGAGTTCCGCTTCGCCGGCGGCACGGTGGCGCTGGTCTTCCTGGTCGCGGCCGTTGCCACGCTGAGCAGTGTCCTCGCCAAGCCCGACGTCGACATCTCGCAGATGCCGGTCAAGATCGCCGCCGGCCTCGCAGGTCTGGCTCTTCTTTTGCTGCTGGTTTCGGCGGCGTTGGATCCGGATCTGTTCCGCTTCCTCGGCTACCGGTTCTCGATCCTCTCGGTCGCCGCGTTCTTCGCGTCGCTGGCGGCGATCGCGCTGGCGGTCTGGGCCGGCTTCCGTGCCGGGTCCGAGGGGGCGGGCGTCTTCGGGCTCCTGGTTCCGACCCTTGCGGCGCTGGCCTTCATGGTGCTGATGACCGGCGACTTCGGGCTCCGGCCGGTCCCCACCAATCTGTGGGGCGGCCTGATGGTGACCCTGGTCGTGGCGGTCAGCGGCATTGCCGCGTCACTGCCGCTGGGTATCCTGCTGGCGCTCGGCCGGCGGTCGTCGATGCCGGCGGTGCGGCTGTTCTGCATCGTGTTCATCGAGTTCTGGCGCGGTGTGCCGCTGATCACCGTCTTGTTCATGGCGAACTTCATGCTGCCGCTGTTCCTGCCGGAGGGCGTGACCTTCAACCAGCTCCTGCGGGCGCTGGTCGGCGTGGCGCTGTTCTCGGCGGCCTACATGGCCGAGGTCATCCGCGGTGGCCTGCAGGCCATCCCGAAGGGACAGTATGAGGGCGCCGATGCCATGGCGCTCACCTATTGGCAGAAGATGCGGATGATCATCCTGCCGCAGGCGCTGACGCTGGTGATCCCGGGGATCGTCAACACCTTCATCGGCCTCTTCAAGGACACCAGCCTCGTCTACATCATCGGCCTGGCCGACCTTCTGGGCACGGTCCGGCGCGGCTTCAACGATCCCGACTGGATCACCCCCACCACACCGGCGACCGGCCTGGTCTTCGCCGCGTTCATCTACTGGCTGTTCTGCTTCTCCATGTCGCGCTACTCGATCTACACCGAGCGGCGACTGGATACCGGACACAAAAGCTGAAGGAATCTCCCATGGCCGTCGACATCGACACCAAGCCGGGCAATGCAGACCGCATGGCTATCTCCGACGAGATCGCGGTCGAGCTTCTGGGCGTCAACAAGTGGTACGGGGAATTCCACGTGCTGCGTGACATCAACCTGACCGTGCGCCGCGGCGAACGGATCGTCATCTGCGGGCCGTCGGGCTCCGGCAAGTCGACGATGATCCGCTGCATCAACCGGCTGGAGGAACACCAGAAGGGCACCATCACCGTCGACGGGATCGAGCTGACCAACGATCTGAAGAAGATCGACGAGGTGCGCCGCGAGGTCGGCATGGTGTTCCAGCACTTCAACCTCTTCCCGCATCTGACGATCCTGGAAAACTGCACGCTGGCGCCGATCTGGGTCCGCAAGATGCCCAAGAAGAAGGCCGAGGAGGTGGCGATGCACTACCTCTCGCGGGTCAAGATCCCCGAGCAGGCCCACAAATATCCGGGCCAGCTCTCCGGCGGCCAGCAGCAGCGCGTGGCCATCGCCCGCTCGCTGTGCATGAGCCCGAAGATCATGCTGTTCGACGAGCCGACCTCGGCGCTCGATCCCGAGATGATCAAGGAAGTGCTCGACGTCATGGTCGGGCTGGCGGAAGAGGGCATGACGATGCTGTGCGTCACCCACGAAATGGGCTTCGCGCGGCAGGTGGCCAATCGCGTCATCTTCATGGATGCGGGTCAGATCGTCGAGCAGAACGAGCCGGAGGCGTTCTTCACCAATCCCGAGCACGAGCGCACCAAGCTCTTCCTGTCGCAGATCCTGCACTAGCACACACCCTGACACAGCGCGGCCGGCATCGGCCGCGCAGCGGGCCGATGGAGCAGGGCGGACGGCGCCGGCCTGCCCGGCGCCGTTCCTCCGTCACGGCAAGGGAACCTGATTGTGATCAGTCCGTTGGTGCATATCTGACCCGAGGGGATGCGCCATTGTCTGAACGATCGAGCGAGGGGCGTGAAGACAAGCGTTCCACCACCCTGTCCCCGACGATCGGCCTCGTCACCAACCAGCATATCGAAGCCGGCCCGCGCTGGGCGGTGATCGGCATCTTCTTCATCCTGTTGTTCGGGGCGCTGTATCTGACGGCGAGCTTCGTCCTGCCGGTGATCATCGCGCTGCTCTTCGCGCTGGTGATGAGCCCGGTGGTGCGGTTCATGAGGAGGCGGCTGAAGATCTGGGAGCCGATCTCGGCCTTCTTCCTCGTCGTCGGCGCACTGGTGACGATGGTGCTCGGCTTCTACATGCTGAGCGACCCCATCACGAACATCGTCAACGACGCGCCGCGCTACGCCGCCGCCGTGGACCAGGAACTGCGCTCGGTGCAGGAGCGGTTCGCCCGGCTGGAGGCGGCACAGCAGAATGTCGAGCAGGCCGCGGGGCGGAATGCCCCCAATGACGGCCAGCCCGACGAGGTCGTCGTCAAGAACCCCGGGCTCCTGGACAATGTGACCACCGCCGCGCCGCAGATCGTCGCCTCGGTGGGCTTCTCGCTGGTCTTCCTGTTCTTCCTGCTGGCGTCGGGCGACCTCTTCTACCAGAAGCTCGTCCGCGCCATGCCGACCCTGTCGGACAAGAAGCGGGCGCTCAACATCGCCCACGAGATCGAGCGCGAGCTGTCGCGCTACCTGTTCACGATCACGCTGATCAACGTCACTCTCGGCCTCACCATCGGCACGCTGCTCTGGTGGGTCGGCATGCCGACGCCGATCATCTTCGGCGCGCTGGCGACGTTGTTGAACTTCATCCCCTATATCGGCGCGCTGATCGGCATGTTCCTCGTCGGCGTCATCGCGCTGGCCGAGTTCGGCAGCCTGTCCAACGCGCTGGCGCCGGTGCTGGTCTATCTCGCCTGCACGACGGTGGAGGGGCAGCTCGTGACGCCGATGATCGTCGGCCGCCGGCTGGAGATGAACGCAGCCGCGGTCTTCCTCTCCGTGGCGTTCTGGGGCTGGATCTGGGGCGTCGTCGGCATGTTCCTGGCGGTGCCGGTGATGGTCGCTCTCAAGGTGCTGGCGAGCTATGTCGAGCCGCTCGGACCCTTCGGCGATTTCCTGTCGGTCGGTTCGAAACGACCGACGAACGACGACGACGACTGACGGGCTTCGCGGCGGGGCGGTCCGTCCCCATCCCATCATTGCGGATACGAAAAAGGGCGGCCCGAGGGCCGCCCTTTCTTTGTTCGGGTGTGACCGTTCAGCCTAGCGCTGGGCGGTGTTGACCGGCTTGACCAGCGGAGTGATGCGCCGGACGGTGACCCGCCGGTTCTCGCGGTTCTCCGCCTGCGTATCGACCTTCAGGTCCTGCTCGCCATAGCCCTGGGTGACGAGGTTCTCCGGCGGCACGTCGAAATACTGGGTCAGTGCCGTGGCGACGCCGTCGGCGCGCCGGTCGGAGAGGGCGAGATTGGCCCGCTCGCTGCCCACCGCGTCGGTATGGCCTTCGATCAGGAAGGTCTCGTCCGGGTTCTCGGCAATGACCCGTGCGATGGCATCGGCCAGGGCCTGCAGGTCGCCGACTTCCTCCTGGGTGATCTCCGCCGACCCGAAGTTGAAGTTGATCGTGCTGAGATCGATGCGGCGCACCTTGTCCCGCACGCGCTCCGACCGGCGGACCTCGTTGAGGGAGTAGATGCGGTCGACGGTCTCGACCGGCGGGGCGACGATGGTCCGGTAGTAGAGCTCCTCGTCGGGATCAGTCACGTCGACGATATAGTCCTCGCGCGGGATGCGCAGATCGAGCGGCGGCAGGTCGGCGCCGACGTCGCTGTAGTAATAGTCGTCCTGACGCTCGTCATCCTGATACGGATCGTAGAACAGGACGACTTCGCTGCCGTCCGGCATGATGCGCGAGCGGCGCACGACGTCGCCGTAGCGGTTTGTGATCGTGACCACCTGGACGCCGTTCGGGCGGACCACCGTCTCGCGGGTGCGATCGCCGCGCAGGCGGTCATAGTAACGCTCCTGCGCATCGACCGCGATGCGGTCGTCGTCATTGCCGCGGATGAAATAGGCCGCAGCTCCGCCGGCGAGCGCCCCGACGGCACCGGCGCCGACGATCGACAGGATGTCGCGATTGCCGACGCGGTCGACGACTTCGACGCCTGGCGGCAGCGGCGCCTGCTGGTTGACGGTGGTGTTGTTCACGACGGTGTTGTTGGTGGTCGTGCTGTTGTTGATCACCGTATTGTTCGTCGTGGTGCTGCCGGCACTGCCGTCCGCCGCCGCGGCGTTCGGCGCCTCGATCCGTTCGCCTTCCTCGGCGGTGATCGGGGTCACCTCGACCGGCTCGGCGAGCTGCTGGACGCGGGCATCGCTCGCGGCGACGCCGCCTTCCGGCACGGCCTCGGTCTGGACGGATTCGTCCACCGCTTCCGGCTGCGATTCCGGAGCGGTCGGCTCGGGTTGCGCGGCGGTCTCGGCGGCGGGCTGTTCTTCGGCAGCGGGCTGCTGGTCGGCCGCAGGCTGCTCCCCGGTTGCCGCATCGGCCGGCTGGTCAGGCGACGTTTCCGCCGGCTGTCCGGCGGTGTCGGCCGCGGGCGCAGCGTCATCGGTCGGCGCAATGGTGTCGCCGTCCGTGGTCTCCGGCTCCGCTGCCTCGGCAGGTGCCTCGGCGGCCGGCTCGGCCGACGTGGCGTCGGTATTCTCCGCCGCTGGCGCTTCGGGCGCGACGTCCTGAGGCGCGGCTTCCGCCGCAGGCTCGGACGGGGCTTCGGGTTCGGCGGCGGGCTCCTCTACCGGCGTCTCGGCGGTCGGTTCGCTGGCCTGCGGCTCGGCTGCAGGAGCCGCTTCCTCGACGGGTTCCGCCGGGACTTCGGCCTCGACCGGGGCCGCTTCCTCGACAGCCGGCTCAGGCTCGGCCTCCGGTGCTTCGGCCTGGGGCTCTTCAGCCTGAGGTTCATCGGCGGGGGCTTCGGCTGCCGGCTCCGGTGCCGGCGCGACGGGGTCTGCCGGCGCTTCGGCCGGCGGTGCCTCGGGTTCCGGTGCCGGCTCGGCCGGCGGCTCCTCGACGGGAGCGGGCTGCGGCTCGGCGGCGGGTTCCTCGACCGGCGCGGCTTCCTCTACCGGGGCGGGTTCCTGTGCAGCCGGAGCTTCGGCCTCAGGGGCCGCGTCCTGCGGCAGCAATTCCTCGGCCTGCGCGACGCGGATAGTCGCCGCCTCCTGCGCGTAAGCGGCGATGGGCCCTGAGAGGGCTGTCGAGGCCGCCAGCGCGGCGACACCGACGAACCTGCCGGTCCTGTTACTTTTCGGCATGTAAATGACCTTTTCGAAACCGTCCCTTGCAGCATTGAGAGGTCGCACGGCCGGTTTCGCGGTCCGGTGCCAGTCCTCCCGCCCGCCATGGCTACCGGCCTGCTGGCCGGTGCACCCATGTCGAGGCGAGGCAGGAACGTTCCACCGGTGCCGCTGTTCCGCGACGGGCGCTGTCCGGCTGATTAATCCCTGGGCGGGCGCCAGTCGTAGAGCCAGGCGAGATCGCCGGCGAGGCTGGCCGCCGAGCGCGATGCCAGCACCGCATTGCGGCCGAGGCTGAGCGGAAACGGCAGGTGATAGACGAAGCGGTGAAAGTCGACCCGCGACCGTACCTTGTCGATCCGTGGCCGCCGCTCTGTCTCGTAGCCGCGAAGCGCGATGCTCAAGTCCGTGGCGCGGTCGAGATGGGCGGCCAGCACCGCCGCATCCTCGATGGCCATGGCCGCGCCCTGCGCCGCATAGGGCAGCATGGCGTGCCCCGCATCGCCGATCAGGACCAGGCGGTCATCGAGATGGCGCCAGGGCCGTGCGCCGGGCACCGCTTTCAGCGGCCAGGCGGTGAAACCGTCCACTGACGCGATCAGGCCGCCGAGCCGCCGGTCCCATTTCGAGAAGCGTGCCGGAAGGTCTGCCGGGTCCGCCGAAGCGCCCGCAGGCTCGATGAGGACGAGATTCGTCTCCCTGCCGCCTGCGATGGGGTAGGCCACCGCATGACGCCGTGGCCCCAGCCAGGCTTCGATACCGGCAGGCGGCATGGTTGCGCCGTCGGCAACACGGCCGCGCCAGGCGAGGGCGCCCGTCGTCGTCGATCCGCCCAGGCCAAGCCGCAGGGCCGTGGGCGAGTTCACGCCGTCCGCGGCGATGACCAGCGGCGCCTGCAGGATTTCGGTGCCGCCCGAGCTGATGGCTTCGACGCGTAGATCGGCGCCGTCCCGTGCGATGGCGCCTATGTCTAGGCCGAGTCGTAGATCGATCCGGCTCGAGGCTGCAGCGGCGCGTACGAGCCACGCCTGGAGATCGGCGCGGTGAATGGAGAGGTAGGGCGTTCCGTCGGCCGAACTGACCGGCACCGACGCAATTGAAAGTCCGGTCCGGGCGGCATGCAGGGTGACGGTTTCGGCCACCGTGCCGCGCGCCTTCAGATCGTCCAGATCGCCGAGACGGGCGAGAACCCGGAGCGCATTGGGCGATAATTGCAGGCCAGCCCCGACCTCTTCCAGCCGGGGGGCACGCTCGACGACGATGGAGGGGCGATCGCGGCGCGCCAGTTCCAGCGCCATCGTCAGGCCGGCCATGCCGGCACCGATGATGACGACCGGCCGCGTCCGGTCGATGGCGCCTATGTCAGGCGGCCTTCTCTTCGAACTGGCAGCCGGGGGGAATCGTGTCCCAGCCCTTCAGCGAGGAATTGTAGCGGTAGAGGGTCGAGCAGTAGCTGCAGACCATCTCACCCTCGTCGCCCATGTCGAGATAGACATGCGGATGGTCGTGCGGCGGGTTGGCGCCGCAGCACATGAATTCGTTGACGCCGACCTCGATCAGATCATGTCCGGCATCGTTCTGGAAATGGGGGATCGTGTGCCCGGCCATTGCGGCTCGCCCTCGGCTCGGTTGCGCTATGGCGCGGACCATAATGGCGCCGGTCGCGAATGAACAGGGGGTGGCGAAACCTCCGTCATGGCTCTAATGCGCCTGTGACGTCCGATCGGAAAAACACGAGAATGGCAGCCATGGACACCTTCACCAGCGACGGTCTGCAACTGGCCTTCACCGATACCGGCGAGCGCGACCGGCCCGCCGTGCTGCTCGTCCACGGCTTCGCCTCGTCGATGCGGGTGAACTGGATCGACACGGGCTGGGTGAAGACCCTGAACGAGGCCGGCTACCGCGTCGTCGCCTTCGACCATCGCGGCCATGGCCAGAGCGCCAAGCCGCAGGACGAGGCGGCCTACACGCCGCAGAAGATGGCCGGCGACGTGGTCAAGCTGCTCGATCATCTCGAGATCGGCGAGACCGTGATCTTCGGCTATTCCATGGGGGCGCGCGTGTCGGCCTTCACCGCGCTGGCGGCGCCGGAGCGGATCTCGAGGATCGTTTTCGGCGGTCTCGGCATCGGCCTCGTCGAGGGTGTCGGCGACTGGGATCCGATCGCCGCGGCGCTGCTGGCACCGTCCCTCGACGACGTCACCGATCCGCGCGGGCGCATGTTCCGGGCCTTTGCCGACCGCACCCGCAGCGACCGGCACGCGCTGGCCGCCTGCATCTCCACCTCGCGGCAGGAACTGACCGAGGCCGAGGTCGGGCAGATCGCCCAGCCGACATTGATCGGTGTCGGCACCACCGACGACATTGCCGGTTCGCCCGACGCGCTCGCCGCGCTGATGCCGAACGCCCGGGTCTTCGCGATCGAAGGCCGGGACCACATGCTCTCGGTTGGCGACCGCACCTTCAAGGCGGAGGTCCTGCGCTTCCTGGGCGCAGCCGCGTGACCACACGGCGTATGGAATGGGCGGGGGCCGGCGGCCATCGTCTCGTCGCCGACCGTCCGGTGGCGGACGGCCATCCGGTGCTGCTGCTGCATGGCGGCGGGCAGACCCGGCAGGCCTGGTCGCATGTCGCGGGCCTTATGGCCGGACGCGGCCTGTCGCCGATCGCCGTCGATCAGCGCGGCCATGGCGACAGCGAATGGATCGCCGGTGGCGGCTACAGCTTCTTCGATTTCGGCGCGGATGCCGGCACGCTTGCCGATGCCATTGCTCGTGAGACGGGGGCCAAGCCCGTGGCGGTCGGCGCGTCGCTGGGTGGCATCGCCAGCCTGCTAGCGCAGGGCGAGGCTGACCGCTTCGCCGCGCTGATCCTCGTCGACGTGACGCCGAGCCTCAACGAGGACGGCGTTGCCCGCGTCCACCGCTTCATGACCGAGCGGCTGGCCGACGGCTTCGCCAGCCTCGAGGAAGCGGCGGAGGCGGTCGCCGCCTATCTGCCGAACCGGCGGCCCTCGGGATCGTCGAAGGGACTGGCCAAGAACCTGCGGCGCTCTGCGGATGGTCGCTATCGCTGGCACTGGGACCCGGCGTTCATCGACGGCCCGAACAGCGTCGCCATGCGCCGGGACGCGGCGCGCACGGCAATGATCGCCGCGGCGCAGGCCCTGACCATTCCAACGCTTCTGGTGCGCGGCGGCCGTTCGGACATGGTCACGAGTGCCGAGATCGACGAATTCCGGGCCCTCGTCCCCGCGGCCGAGTTCGTCGACATCGCCGGTGCGGGGCATATGGTGGCGGGCGACCGCAACGACGTTTTCGGCGACGCGATCCTCGACTTTCTCACCCGGCACGGCTTTGCAACGCCGGCTGGCTGATGCGCGCACCGAGCCCCCGCAAGGGCCGATCGCGCCGCCGGAACGCAGCGTTCCGCCGCCGCGGCTTCCCCTGACGGCCTCGCGCGCCTATCTTTGACACTGACCAGGCGCCGTTTCGGCGCATCCCGACCGGGAGACTTCCATGAGCAGCATGAGCTCGCATTCCCACGAGACCCTCCAGGCCGTCGATCCGATCTGGGCCCAGGTCCGGCTGGAGGCGGAGGACGTCGCGGCGCGTGAACCGGTTCTGTCCGGCTTCGTCTATCCGACGATCATCAATCAGCGCAGCCTGGAAGCGGCGCTGATTCACCGCGTCTCGCAGCGGTTGGACCATCCGGATCTGCCGGCGGTGACCATCGCCCAGGCCTTCGCCGACATGCTGGATGCCGACGACAGCTTCCGCGCGACGCTCCGGACCGACATCCAGGCGGTCTACGACCGCGATCCGGCATGCGAGCGCTATCTGGAGCCGCTGCTCTACTTCAAGGGCTTCCACGCCATCCAGACGCACCGGCTGGCCCACTGGCTGTGGAACGCCGGGCGGCGCGACTTCGCGCTCTATCTGCAGGCGCGCTCCTCGGCGGTGTTCCAGACCGACATCCATCCGGCCTCGCGCATGGGCCGCGGGATCTTCCTCGATCACGCGACGGGGCTGGTCGTCGGCTTCACCGCCGTGATAGGCGACAACGTCTCGATTCTTCAGGACGTCACGCTCGGTGGCACCGGCAAGGAATTCGGCGACCGCCATCCGAAGATCGGCAGCGGCGTCCTGATCGGGGCAGGTGCGAAGATCCTCGGCAATATCCGCGTCGGCGAGTGCTCGAAGATCGCGTCGGGTTCGGTGGTGCTGAAGGAAGTGCCGCCGCACACCACCGTGGCCGGCATTCCCGCGCGGGTCATCGGATCGGCCGGCGATTGCGACGAGCCGGCCCGGGCGATGGACCAGTGCTTCGAACGGAACGACTGAGCGGCGTCCGAGGATTGAAACGAGTGACCGGCGCCTAGCTACAGGCGTCCCAGACGATCCAGGAGAATGCTGTGAAGCCCGACGAAATCCGCAAGCTCGAAGCCTACCTCAGGAGCAGCTTCAAGACCGCCGACATCAAGGTCCGCGCGCTGCCGAAGAGTGCCGACTCGGCGGAAGTCTATCTCAACGACGAATTCGTCGGACTGCTCGCGAAGGATACCGAGGAGGGCGAATTGTCCTACCACCTCACCATGACGATCCTGGACATCGACCTCGAGTAGACGTCCCGACGAATCGACCCGGCAAACGAAAGAGCCGGCCGTGAAAACGGCCGGCTCTTTTGTGTCTGTCAGGCCCCGCGCCGGGCTCGCCTCAGCGAACGCTGCCGACCAGGAGGTTGCGGTCGTCGGCGATGGCCACCCATTTGCCGGCGTTCCGCTCGGACTGGCGCTTGAGATACTGGTAGTCGGTGTCGGTCCACGCCAGAACGCGGTCGTCGAGATTGTCGAGAACGTAGTCGCCCTGGTCGGTGCGCACGGTCAGCACGGCATGGCCTTCGCCGTTGGGCTGGCGCACCACGGTGATCAGCACCGCCGAGGTCGGAATGCCGGCCCGCTCCAGCATGTACTGCTTGAGCAGAACGAAGTCTTCGCAATCGCCCTGGACGGTCGGATAGGACCAGAGCTCCGGCACGCCGTGCATTTCCGCATCGGTGCGCGGGAAGATGTTGGTGTTGACCGCCGTGTTGATCTCGACGATCTGCGCCCAGACTTCGCGGGTCAGCTTGACCACGGCAACAGAGGCGTTGCGGGTACAGGTGCTGGGGTAGCTCTTGCAGAACTCGTAATGGCCGACCGGCTGGGAGGTCTGGCTGGTCGTGGCCATGGCGGGGGCCGCTGCGGCGCTCGTCGTCCCCGCGCCCATGGCGAGGAGGAACCCTGCTGCGATCGCAACCTGCTTGATGACGTTCTGCATGTGCTTTCTCCTCGTTCGTGAGGAGACAATGCGCGTTCCATTTTACTTTGAAGCGAAATGTAGTCACCGCATTTGCATCGAATTTTAGGCGGTTTGTTACCGGGTATACTTTCGTGATGCTGAAGCTGTCAGGCCAAATTGCAGCGTCGTCGTTTGCCTTTCGGCAACCACGCTGGCGGGGCCGGAAACTTGCGCAGACGCGTCAGGGTGGCGGACAGCGGGGTGGCTGCGCCCGGGACGGGTCGCCAGGCGCCGGGCCCGTCGGAGCTTTCGATCGTGGGATCTGCACGGGAAAGCCGGAATCCGAGGGGATTGCAAGCGGGACAGCACTGGCTCCGGGCCGCATGGGAGACGCCGCACTGGGGATGCCGGCAGGGTCGTCGGTCTTAGGAACCGCGTCGGTGCGTGCATGTTCGCCAGGACCCTGCGACGGGTGCAGCCGGCCGCTTGCAGGCGCGTCAGCGCCTTCGAGAGTGTCCTCGGCTGTTAACGGAGCGCGGCACAGCGCTTTCCGCCCGCCAAAAAAACTTCGGCCACGGACGAAAAAATCGTCCGTGGCCGAAGATGTGCCGGGAGCAGCCGCCGGATGGCGGCCGCCTGTTCGTCTGGATCAGGCGTCGAAGCGGCCCGAAGCGTGGGCCAGCATCGTGTAGACCTTGCCGGTGTCCGAGGTGAGGTAGGTCCGGCTGCGGGCATTGTCCGGGTCGCTCTTGGCGATGTCGGCCAGAAGCGTCTCGAAGTCGCCAATATAGCGATCGACCGCGGCACGGAACTCGGTGTCCCGCTGATATTTGCGCCGGATCTCGTCGAAGGTCTGCTGCCCCTTCATCGTGTAGAGGCGGCGGGTGAAGACGTTGCGCTCACCCTTGCGATAGCGCTCCCACAATTCGATCGACGCCTTGTGGTCGATCGCCCGGGCGATATCCACCGACAGCGAGTTCAGGGATTCCACCACATGGTCGGGCGAACGGCCTTCCGGCGCCGTCGGGTTGCGGTCCTGGCCCGCGGCAGGTGCCGCCGGCTGGACGGGAGCGTTGTCGTCCTCATCCTGCGACGCGCGGCGCAGAAGGTCGGAGACCCAACCGCCGGGCTCACTTGTTCCGCGATCGGCGGCTGGTTCGCTGCGCGCAGCGCTCGGTGCCGGTGCGGCAGGACGGGCCGGAGCACGCAGCGGTGCCGCGGGGGTGCGTTGCTGGGCCGGTGCCGGTGCGGGACGGGCCGGGGCCTCGCTCCGCGGCTCGGCGGCCGGCGCCTGCGCACGCGGCGGCGTGTCGTAGTTCGAGCCACGCAGATCATGCGCCAGATTGCCGTCGGTCATGAAGGACGCAGCGATCTGGTCTTCCACATCCTGCTCTTCCTCGGCGGTGAACACCGGAGCCTCGGGCTGGCGTGCCACGGCGGCCGCTGCCGACTGCCGCGGTGCGGACTGGCTGTAGCTCGGCGCCGCGGTCCTGGCCCGCGGCTCGGCGGGTGCCTGGCTCCGCTCGGGGCCACGGCTCGACACGTCGAAGGCACGGCCCGAATGTGAGACGACATCCGACAGGTCCCGCAGGGCGCGGATCTGGTCGGCGACAGCACGGCGCATGGCCTCGGTGCTCTCGCGCGCCTCGTCCGGCAGCTCGAACACGCCGCGCTTGATGTCGGCGCGCGCCGTTTCCAGCTCCTGGCGGATTTCCTCGGCAGTGCGACGGATCTCCGCGGTCGCGCCGTCGAAGCGCGCGCTGGCGTCCTCGATGACCGACTGGATTGCCTGACGCATGGCCTCGGCGGTGGCGCGGGAGCGCTCCTCGGTGGTCTGCAGCTGACGGTCCGCCTCGACCAGCGTTTCGCCCATCTCGGTCGACAGACGCGAGGAGATGAGGCGCGAACGCTGCTCGGTGCGATCGAACAGGCCGCCCATCAGTTCCTCGAAGGAATGGAGCAGCGAGCCGATCTCCTCGGAGCGCTTGACGAGACCTGCCGACAATTCCTCGATGCCGCCATGGCCGGCTTCGAGGGTCGCGCGGAGGTTGGCTTCGCCGGTCTCGATGAGGCGGACTGCCTCGCCGAGAACCGTTCCGTGATCCTGGAAGCGGTCGGCGATCGCCGAGACCTTGGAGAAGGCCGTCATGGACAGCTTGTCGAGACGTTCGACGTTGCTCTCCAGAAGGCGCGACGACAGCGAGATCGAGTTGGACGCTTCCTCCGTCTCCTGGCTGAAGCGGGCGCCGGATTCGCGCAGCGTTTGATCGATCGCGCCGAGGTTCTCGACGGCCTCGTCGACCAGCCCGCGCAGCGAGCCGCTGGTCTGGGACAGCCGGCCGACCAGCGAACCGATCTCCTGCTGCAGGCTGTCGCGGATGTCCGACACGGCGCCGACGGCGCTGGCGGTCTTCTCCTCGAAGCTGCCGATGATGTCGCCGGACGAGCGATTGAGGGTTTCCACCACTTCGCTCGCACGGCGGCCGAGGGCCGAGACCAGCGCCGCATTTTCGCTACGCAGCTTGTCGGACGCGTCGCGCGTCGTCGTCTCGATCATCCGGGCGAGTTCGGTGCCATTCTCGCCGAGGCGCTCGAATACCGGCCGAGCTTCCTCGTCGAGGATGCGGCTGATTTCGGCGCTGCGCGAGCTGAGCAGGGTCGCCAGGGTGCGGGTCCGCTCGTCGATATCCTCGCCCATGACACGGGCCCGGGCTGCGATGATGCGGTCGGCTTCGCCCATGCGGGTCGACAGGTCCTGGCCCAGCGAGCCGGCACTGTCGAGAAGCTCCTGGCGGGCCCGCTCGGTCTCGAGCTGGATCGCGGCGGAGATCGACGCGAACTGGGTGGCCAGTTCACCGCCCTGGGCGAGCATCAGCTCGCGGGCGCTCTCGGCATCGCGGCTGAGGGTCTGGGAGGCGTTGTCGACATCGCCGCGCAGCTGCGTTGCCACGGCGTAGACGCCGTCACGCATCGACTGCGAGGCATTGGCCAGCTCGTCGCGGATGAGGCGGGTCGCCTCTTCGAGTTCGCCGCGCAGGGCGTTGCTGGCCAGCATCTCCGAGAGCTGCGTCGTGACGCCGCCAAGCTCCTCGCTGAAGCGCTCGGCACGCTCTTCCAGGGTCGCGGCGACCCGTTCGGTTTCGCCGCGGATCTGGTAGGAGGCGCCCGAGAGGCGGCGGGTGAAGCCTTCGGTGTTCTCGCGCAGCGCCACTTCGGCCGCTTCGGTCATCTCGCGCATGCGCGCCGTGGCCGCCTCGACCTGCTCGGCGATCGCGCCGGCATCGGAGACGAAGCGCTGGCGGCTTTCGTCGCCGGCCGAGCGGATCTGCTCGCTGGCCTCGCCGAACTGGGCGGCGAAGTCGCGGGTGTTGCGCTCGAACTCGCTGGCGATGGTGGTGGTGATGCCGGAGAGGCTGTCGGCGAGCGCAACGCGCTGCCCCGCCAGGCTCTCGCGGACCTCTTCGGTCTCGCTGCGCAGGGTGCCCGAAATCTCGGTGATCGAGCGGGCGAGTTCCTCCGCTTCGGTGGCGAAGCGCGAACGCGACTGCTCCGACAGGGAGCGGATGACCTCGGCGGCGCCGCTGATGTTCTCGGCGATCCGGCCACCTTCGCCGACCAGCGTGGTGCTGGCCTCGGCTGCGCGGCCCGCCAGATCGTCGGCGAGGGATGCCAGCCGTTCGGCCAGACGATCGGCCTCGCCGGCAATGCGCAGACGGGCTTCCTCGCCGGAGGCCTGGAACAGGCGGTCGATGCCGGAGACGCTCTCGGCGATCTTCGCGGTCTCGCCTTCGAGGCCTTCGCGGGCCTGCCTGGCTTCGAGGCTCATGGCCGTGGTCGCCTCGGCGATCGCATGGCGCAGCGAGTCGGCGATCTTGGCCGTCGAGGTGTTGAGGGTGCGCTCGACATTGCCGAGGCCGCGCTCCAGTGCCGACGAGATGGCGTCGGAGCGCTGGTCGATGGCGCCGGTCAGGTTGCTGGAACCCGATTCCAGCGCGCTGAGCAGGTCGTCGCGGCGCGCTTCCAGCGAGGTCGAGACGTCGCCGACGCTCTGCTCGATGGCCCGGCGCACGTCGTCGGCCCGGTCGCCCAGGGTGGCCGAAGCCGAGCGTGCGGCCTCCTCGACGATCGAGGCGAGGCTGTCGCGCCGTTCTTCGAGGGCTGCCGACAGCCGCATGTCGGCTTCGAACAGCGCTTCGGTCATGCCGTTGACGCGCTCTTCGATCGCCGCGGCGATCGACGTGCGGCCGGCTTCGAATTCCTGGCTGATCCGCGCGGTGCGCTCGTCGAGGCCGTCGAGGATCGAGTTCTGCGAGCCGTCGACCATGCCGTGGATGGCGGCCATCCGCTCGTCGAGCCCGTCGATGAGGACGGTGCGGGCTTCCTCCAGCAATCCGCGCATGGCGGCGGTGCGAGCATCGAGGCCCTCGGTGACGCGCATGACGCGCTCGTTGACTTCCTCGTTCAGCGTGGAGGTGCGGCCGTCGAGTTCGCCGATCAGTCTGTCGCGGCCTTGCTCCATGACGGTGCGGATCCGGTCGAAGCGGCCGTCCAGGCTCTGGCCCAGCGACGCCTCGACGGATTCGGCTGCGCTGCGCAGATGGCTGGTGCGCTCTTCGAGCCCTTCCACGACCATCGACAGGGCATTCTCGATCGCGACGAGCTGTGCGCCGGCATTGATGGCGATGTCGTCGCCGAAGGACTGGGTCCGATCGGCCATTTCCTGGCGCAGGCGCTCGGTCTGGCTGTCGACGTCGCCGACGATCGCGGTGCGCGATTCCTCGACCACGTTGCGCAGGGCCTGAACCCGCTCGGAGAGGTCGTCCGCCACCTGGCGGACGGCGTCGTCGAACCCGCCGGTGATACCCGCGATGCGCTCGTCGAGCGCCGAGAGAAGGGCGCCGTGGGTTTCCTCCGACAGCGAGCGCAGGACGCTGGTGCGCTCGTCGAGCGTGGTGCGGATGGCGGCGTGGCGGTCGTCGAGACCGGCGAGCAGGGCATCCTGTGCGCTTGCCATCTGGGTCTGGTTGGCGGCGATGCGATCGGCGAGGCCGGCGGTCAAATTGCCGGTCCGGGCGTCGATGTCGCCGATCAGGCGGCCGCCCTGTTCCTCCAGCCCGCTGATGAAGCGGACGGATTCCGACTGCAGCGACTGGTGGAAGCGGCCGACCCGGTCGGCCAGAAGGCTGGCAATGGCGTCGATACGCTGGTCGAGCCCGTTGACCAGACCGTCACGGCTGTCGGCGACGAGGCTCTCGATGGCCTCGCGGCGCTCGTCGAGGAGACGGGCCATTTCGCGGGTCTTCTCGTCGACGCCCTCGGCCATGGCGCCCTGGGCGCTGCCGACGAGACTTTCCATCTTGGCGACGGTCGCCTCGATGGCCTGGGTGAGCGACGCACCGCGATCGTCCAGGCTGCCGATGAGGCTTTGCTGGGAGAAGGCGAAGGCGGCTTCGATGTCCTCGCTGTGGTCGGCGATGCTCTTCTCGATGGCGCCGACGCGTCCGTCGAGGGCGGCGCGCAGGCCTTCGGCGCTGCGTTCGACCATGGCCTCGATCTCCTCGCGGCGCTGCCCGAGCAGTTCCTCGAGGCGCGCGGCGGTCCGCTCGAGCGCGGCATCCATTTCGCCGGCCCGCGCCTGGATGTTCTCTACGCGGCTGTCGCTGGCGAGATCGAAGGCGAGAAGGCGATCGTCGAGCGTTCCGGCAAGCATGCCGGCGCGTTCGTCCATGATGGCGTTGAGGCCCGCAATGCGCTCGTCGAAGAGGGTGCGGAGCTGGCCGGTGCGCTCCTCCAGCGCCGACTGGCTCAGCGTCACGGCGTCGCCGGCGCGCATCGTCAGTTCGGTATGGCCGCGCTCGAAGGCGTCCATGATCTCGCGCGAGCGCTCGGCGAGGGCGCCGGCAAACTCCTGTGAACGTTCGGCCAGCACCTGCGAAACGCGGTCGGTCGACCGGTCGACGGCCTCGGCCCGCGCCTCGATGGTGGCAACGAGCGAGCCGCCGGTCTCGGTCAGCGTGTGATCGATCGCCGCGAGGCGGCTGTCGAGATCGCCGAGGGTGCGGCTGGACGTGTCGGACAGCATCCGCGCGGCCTGTTCCGTGCGCTCGCCGAGGCTCGATTCCAGCGTCTGCAGGAAGCGGCCGGATTCCTCTTCGAGCCGGTTGCGGCGGCTGTCGATGTCCTCCGTCAGGCTGGACAGGAAGAGACCGTTCTTCTCGCCGATCTCGCGCATGCGGGTCTCGAACGCCTCGTCGAGGCTCGCCAGGAAGGTCTGGCTGTCCATCGCGAGACCGAGCGAACGGTCGTCGAGAATGCTGGTGAGGTCGGCGAGGAACTTCTCGCTCTCGCCGGCGACCACTTCGCCGCGCGCCTTGAGCAGGCCGGTGACCGCATCGCCCGATGCGGACAGGCGGGCGGTGATGTCGTTGCCGACGTCGGACAGACGGCCGACGAAGCCGTTCGAGCGCTCGTCGATCTCGCGCAGGCGTTCCTCGAACGCGCCGTCGAGGCTGGACAGGAAGGTCTCGCCGTTCATGGCGATGCCGATGGCGCGGTCGTCGAGAACACCGGTGAGGTCGGCGAGGAACTTCTCGCTCTCGCCGGCGACCGCGTCGCCCTGCGCCTTGAGAAGGCCGGTGACCGCGTCGCCGGATGCGGAGAGGCGGGCGGTGATGTCGTTGCCGACGTCGGAGAGGCGGCCGACGAAGCCGTTGGAGCGTTCGTCGATCTCGCGCAGGCGTTCCTCGAACGCGCCGTCGAGGCTGGACAGGAAGGTCTCGCCATTCATGGCGATGCCGATGGCGCGGTCGTCGAGAACACCGGTGAGGTCGGCGAGGAACTTCTCGCTCTCGCCGGCGACCGCTTCGCCGCGGGCCTTGAGGAGACCAGTGACCGCGTCGCCCGATGCGGAGAGGCGGGCGGTGATGTCGTTGCCGACGTCGGACAGGCGACCGACGAAGCCGTTGGAGCGTTCGTCGATCTCGCGCAGGCGTTCCTCGAAGGCGCCGTCGAGGCTGGACAGGAAGGTCTCGCCATTCATGGCGATGCCGATGGCGCGGTCGTCGAGAACGCCGGTCAGATCGGTGAGGAATTTCTCGCTGTCACCCGCCAGCGTGTCGCCGCGCGTCTGCAGCAGGCCGGAGATCGCTTCGCCGGCGGCGGAGATACGCTCGATCAGATTGCGGCTGCGGTCGTCGAGATCGGCCGTGCGCAGTTCGATCAGCCGGGCAACCTCGTCGCCGCTCTCGCTCAGACGGCCGGTCGCGTCGTCGGCGCTCTTGGTGATACGCGCGATCAGGCTGTCGCTGTCCTTCGCCAGGCTTTCCCGTGCATTGCGGGTGTGCTCGTCCACCAGGCTGACGAACTCGTCGCTGCGCCGGGTGTAGTCGCGGGCGAGGGCGTCGCCGCGCTCGTCGAGCAGCGTGGTGAAGCGGCGGGAGGCGTCCTCGATCCGCGACAGGATATGGTCGGAGGCGCCATCGACATCCTCGACGAGACGCTGATGCGAACCGACGACGGCCGAGCGCAGGCGCTCGGCGTGGGACAGCATCGCGTCGCGCTCGGCGCCGAGATCGTTGACGAGGCCGCGGATCTTGGCCTCGTTGTCGGCATAGGCGCGCTCCAGCGAGCTCACCTCGTTGTGGACGACATTCTCCAGTTCGGCGGTGCGCGCCAGGGCGCGCTCAACGCCTTCGCCGAGGGCGGCGACCTCGCGGCGCACGGCCTGGCCGACGCTCATGACGCGCTCGGTGGCGATGGATTCCGGCTCGGCCAGTCGCAGGGCGACTTCCGCCATGGACCGGCTCATCAGGCGCATGTCGGCCGACCGGCGGACCATCACGACGAAGGCCATGATCAGCAGCACCGGAATGACCAGCACGGCGGCCATGACCGCCAGTTCCGACTGGCGGAACGGGTCGGCAATGCCATTCGACAGGGTCGCGATGTCCGAGCCGTAGAGGTCGTAGCTGATATAGCCGACGATGCCGACCCAGGCGGCCGAGACGGCGGCACCGATCCAGATTGGCAGCATCGACGCGCGACGGCTGAGAAGGGCGTCGGCCATCACCGAGGTGCGGCGCTCCTCGTCATTGGCCGCGGGCTGGGAATAGGCGCGGGGCGCTTCGCTCGGCTCGGGGCGGCGCTCGGCGGTTTCGGGGCGTGGCGCGGCCTGCGCGGCCGGATGTTCGCGCGCCGGAGCGGCGGCCGGGCTTGGCTGCGGCGACGGCGCTGCCTTCTGGCGCGGCACGTCGGCGGCAGGCTGGCGGGCCGGGCGCGATGCGGCCGGCGGTGCCTGGCGGGGCGTCGGGGCAGGGCTGCGCCGGGGCGCCGGGCGGGCCGTATGCGGCTCGTACTCGGTAGCGGTGCGCGGAGCCTGCTCCTCGGTCGGTGTGTCGAACGCGACGAAATCGGCCAGCGAGGCGCGGCGCACACCCGTCGCGGGCCTGGCCTCGGCGCTCTCGGTCCTCAGCTCGCCCGCGGTCTCGCTGATCTGCCGTTCGAAATCATCGAAGGAGAACTCGACATCGGTGCGGTCGGCGGCGGAGGGTTGGTCGAGCTGTCCCGAAGCGACTGTCGCGCCATCGTCGGAGCCGGCCTCGAAATCCTCACGCAGCGCTTCCTCGATCTCGTTGACCGTATCGTCTGAAAGCTGGTCGATGGATTTGGTCTGGGACATTTCCGTCGCGCCTCAATACTCGTTACTCTGGACCCGCTCGGCATATGGGCCACCGAAGCGGCGACAGGTTTTCAGGCCTCGCCGAATTCGGACGCAGTCAACCGTCAACGCCCGGCCAGAGGCCATCGGACAGTTTCGCACGATTGATGCTAGTTAGCGACCGCGTCGAAAGAAACCGTAAAAGGGCCCGATCCCTACAAGTTTAAACATAAGGTTAACGATAAACCGAAATTCGCGCCGGGCCCGCTGGAGTCCAATTCTAGGCCGACATGGCACATCTGCAACGCTTTGGGGCAGGTTCCGGTCAGCGCGCTTAACGCTTCCTCCATTCCGGCGGCGGATGATCGAAGCTGCGTCCAGGACGGAGCTCTATATATGAGCTCCGGACCGCATCGCTCGATTGTTCGGATGGTCCCATGGTCTCGCTTGCGCATTCACTTCCCGACGACGCCTTCACCCCGGCAGGCGAGGGCGCACTGCGCTCCCCCTCCGGTCAGCGGCCCATCGATCTGGTGCATCTCGCCCGGCAGACGGCCGGCGATCGCAGCCTGGAGCAGGAGGTGCTCGGGCTGTTCGTGCGGCACCTGCAGCTGGTCGGTGTCCGGCTGGAGACCGCCGGCGGGCTGGAGCTGCGGCAGATCGCCCATACGCTGAAGGGAGCGTGCCGCAATGTCGGGGCGTTTCCGCTGGCCGACGCCGCCGAGGCGAGCGAGCGATCGGGCTTCGACGCGGCCAGTCTGGCGGCGCTTCGGGCCGAAGTGGACGAGACGCTCGGCTTCGTCACGGGCCTCGCACGATAGGTCGGCGGCGTCTCTTCGAGAGGCGCCGCGGCACCGCGACCGGTTGACTTCCGACCCGTGCGAACTCTAACCAAGCGCGACCATCAGCGGCGGCGCGGGCCATGCCGTTGGCCCTTGCCACGACGCGCCCGCCGCCGACCCGACCCCGCAAGCCGAAAGCCTCATTCATGCCCAAGCTCGTTTTCCTCACCCCGGAGGGTGAACGCTTCGAGATCGATGCGCCGAACGGCACCACCGCCATGGAGAACGCGGTCAAGCACGACGTGCCCGGCATCGAGGCCGAATGCGGCGGTGCCTGCGCCTGTGCCACCTGCCATGTCTATGTCGACGAGGCCTGGACGGCGAAGACCGGCGAGCCGGAGCCGATGGAAGAAGACATGCTGGACTTCGCCTACGAACCGCAGCCGAATTCCCGTCTCTCCTGCCAGATCAAGATGCGCGACGAACTGGACGGTCTCGTCCTGACGGTCCCGGCACAGCAGGCCTGATCACGATTTTTTACGGCATTGCGGCCGGTGCGCCGGACGCGGCCGCATGTTCAGACACGATAAGGGCTCGCGGCTTCGTGGTCGCGGGCCCTTATCGTGATCGCTTGTCCGAACCTGGTTGAGCCGGTCCGGCGTGCGATCAGCGCCGGTAGTCCGACACGGCCCGGCTCAGCGCGCGGCGCAGGCGGAAATTGACCTCGCGCCCCTCGATGGTGTCGAACTCGACCTGGGCCCGCTCGTGGCCGGCGAGATAGCGCTGGGTCACCTGGTTCACCAAGGCTTCCATCCGGGCGCAACTCGGCTCTGGCCGCAAATTGCGCAGCGCCATCTCCATGCGTTTCAGCCAGCTCTTGGCGATGTCCGCATGATGCTTCTCATGGCGCTCGATATCCGATTCCAGCGTTCGCCAGATCAGGATCGTCTCCGGCGCGACACCGCGGGGCGGCGCCCATTTCGGCAGAAGCATGTTGAGCGTCAGCTTCACATTGGCCATGTCGACGGCGCAGCCTTCCGCGACGCGCTTGTAGGTGACGTGCCCATCGAACTTCACCTCCGTTGCGCCGGGATGGCGTAGCCCGGTTTCGGCGACGAAGGGACCGCGGCGATTGAGATCGCGGTCGAGCTCCGCCAACGTCGTACCGCGGATGGCGAAGTAGCGAGTTGTCTCGTCCAGCGTCTCAGCCGTTGCCGACGCGCCCGCAAGGACGGCAAGGCCGGCCAGCAGCAAGATTGCCCTACGCGTCATCTCTTCCTCACCATGTCGAAGGTCGCCGTCCGTCCACGCTAACCGTTTGGCGCGGCGACACAAGTCTCTTGCCTGCGGGAGGTGCCGCGACGGATGCACGCCGGTCGTTCCGTCCGGGAGGTTGACAATCTGGAACAAACGAGAACATATCAGGAACACAGAACATAGGAGGAACATCATGCTCGATATCGCCAAGGACCTGTTGTCGCTCGCCGTCGTGTCCGGTTTCGTGTTCAGTCTCAGCCTTCTCGTTCATGTGGTGTAGCCGCCGCTTTCCTGTGCACCGTTGCGGGTCGGCGGTTCCCTCCGGCGGCCACTCGGCCTAGTCGTTGGGTTGCCTTGATGGATGATGGCCGGCGGCCAGCGCCGGGAGGCGGAGCCGGCCGCGGCGGATGGCCGGCTCGGGAATGATGGAGCAACAGCATGGCGTCGGATACCAAACCCAAATTCGTCCATCTGCGGGTCCACAGCGCCTTCTCACTGCTCGAAGGCGCGCTGAAGCTCGACCAGATCATCAAGTTCGCGAAGGGTGACGACGCGCCGGCGATCGGCATCTGCGACACCAACAATCTGTTCGGCGCCCTGGAGTTTTCCGAGAAGGCGTCGAAGGCCGGCATCCAGCCGATCACCGGCTGCCAGATCGACGTCGAGTTCTCCGATTGCGAGGAGAGCCGGGGCGGGCGCCGCGAACGGAGCCTGTCCTCGATCGCGCCGCTGGTGCTGATCGCGGCGACGGAAGCCGGCTACGCCAATCTCGTGGAGATCGTCTCGCTCGCCTATCTCGGGCATGCCGACAATCCGCGCCCGCATGTGCTGTTCGAATGGCTGGAAACGCGGTCCGAGGGAATCATCGCCCTGACCGGTGGCCCGCTCGGCCCGATCGGCTCGGCGATCGCGGCGGACCGGTCCGATCTCGCCCGCAGCCGCATGGAGCGGATGGTGCCGGTCTTCGGCGACCGGCTCTATGTCGAGCTGCAACGCCACGAGGGGCGCAGCCGCAAGGTCGAGGCCGACACGCTGCAACTCGCCTACGACATGGCGCTGCCGCTGGTGGCGACGAACGAACCCTTCTTCCTGAAGGCCGACGATTTCGAAGCCCATGACGCCCTGATCGCCGTCGCCAGCAACCGTCTGGTCAGCCAGGAGGACCGGCGCCGCCTGTCGCGCGATCACAGCCTGAAGTCCCAGAACGAGATGTCGGTGCTGTTCGCCGACCTGCCGGAAGCCCTGCACAACACGGTCGAGATCGCCCAGCGCTGCAGCTACCGGCCACGGACCCGTGCGCCGATCCTGCCGCGCTTTGCCGGCGCCGATGCCGACGCGGCCGAGGCCGAGGCGGCCGAGGTTGCCGAATTGCGGCGCCAGGCCATCGAGGGGCTGGAGGCGCGGCTTGCCGCGCACGGGCTGGCACCCGGAGAGACCGCCGAGAGCTACCGTGAGCGGCTGGAATTCGAGCTGTCGATCATCGAGCGGATGAAGTTCCCGGGCTACTTCCTGATCGTTGCCGACTTCATCAAATGGGCCAAGGCGCAGGGCATTCCCGTCGGCCCCGGCCGTGGTTCGGGCGCCGGCTCGCTGGTCGCCTATGCGCTGACGGTCACCGACCTCGATCCGCTGCGCTTCTCACTGCTGTTCGAGCGCTTCCTCAATCCCGAACGCGTGTCGATGCCCGACTTCGACATCGACTTCTGCCAGGACCGGCGCGAGGAGGTGATCCGATACGTCCAGGAGAAATACGGGCGCGAGCAGGTCGGCCAGATCATCACCTTCGGAACGCTGCAGGCGCGCGCCGTGCTGCGCGACGTCGGCCGCGTTCTCGAAATGTCCTACGGCCAGGTCGACAAGCTCTGCAAGCTGGTGCCGCAGAACCCGGCCAATCCGGTGACGCTGGCGCAGGCCCTGGTCGAAGAGCCCCGCCTGCAGGAGGCGCGCGAGAAGGAAGAGATCGTCGACCGGCTGATCTCGATCGCGCTGAAGCTCGAAGGGCTCTACCGCCACGCCTCGACCCATGCGGCGGGTATCGTGATCGGCGACCGGCCACTGTCGCAGCTCGTGCCGATGTACCGCGATCCGCGCTCGGACATGCCGGTCACCCAGTTCAACATGAAATGGGTCGAGCCGGCCGGTCTGGTGAAATTCGACTTCCTCGGCCTGAAAACCCTGACGGTGCTGCAGAAGGCGGTCGAGCTGATCGCCCGCACCGGGCCGACCATCGATCTGTCGGCCATCCCGCTGGACGACGCCAGGACCTACGAGATGATGACCCGCGGCGAGACCGTGGGCGTGTTCCAGGTGGAATCGGTCGGCATGCGCAAGGCGCTGATCGGCATGCGCCCGGACCGGTTCGAGGACATCATCGCGCTGGTGGCGCTCTATCGGCCAGGTCCGATGGAGAACATTCCGACCTACAATGCGCGCAAGCACGGCGAGGAAGAGCCGGACTTCATCCACGACAAGATCGCGCCGATCCTGAAGGAGACCCAGGGCGTCATCATCTACCAGGAACAGGTGATGCAGATCGCCCAGGTCCTGTCAGGATACTCGCTCGGCGAAGCCGATCTCCTGCGCCGCGCAATGGGCAAGAAGATCCGCGCCGAGATGGACAAGCAGCGCGTCCGCTTCGTCGAGGGCGCGGTCGCCAACGGCCTCGACAAGGCCCAGTCGAACATGATCTTCGACCTTCTGGCGAAGTTCGCCGACTACGGCTTCAACAAGAGCCACGCCGCCGCCTACGCGCTGGTCGCCTACCAGACGGCCTATTTGAAGGCGAACCACCCGGTCGAGTTCCTCGCCGCGTCGATGACGCTGGACGCCGGTAATACGGAAAAGCTCAACGATTTCCGCATGGACGCCATGCGGCTGGGCATCAAGATCGTGCCGCCGTCGGTGCAGACCTCGTTCCGGCAGTTCGAGGTGGGCGAGAACAAGATTTTCTACGCGCTGGCCGCCATCAAGGGCGTCGGCGAGCAGGCGGTCGACCACATCGTGGCGACGCGCGGCGACGGCAGCTTCCAGTCGCTCGAGGACTTCTGCGCCCGCATCGACCCGAAGATCGTCAACAAGCGGACGCTCGAATTCCTCATCGCCGCCGGCGCGCTGGATTGTTTCGGCCACGAGCGGGCGCTGCTGTGCGCCAATATTGACCTGATGGCGTCCTATGCCCTGCGCGTGCACGAAGGCCGCACATCCGGCCAGCACGACATGTTCGGCGGCGCCGGCAGCGAGCCCGAGCCGCTGCATCTCAATCCCGCGCAGCTCTGGACCTCGTCGGAAAAGCTGCTGCGCGAATTCCAGGCGATCGGCTTCTATCTCTCGGCGCATCCGCTGGACGAGTACAAGACGACGCTGAAGCGTCTGCGGGTGCAGACCCATGCGGAGGTGATCCATGCGGTCAAGCGCGGCGCCACGGCCGGCAAGCTGGCCGGCACGGTGACCTCCCGCCAGGAGCGCAAGACCCGGAGCGGCGGCAAGCTCGGCATTATCCAGTTGTCCGATCCGAGCGGCCAGTACGAGGTCGTCCTGTTCTCCGAAGCGCTCTATGCCTTTCGCGACCAGCTCGAGCCGGGGTCTTCGGTGATCGTCGGCGTGTCGGCCGAGGAGCGGCCGGAGGGGGTCTCGTTCCGCGTCCAGTCGGTGCAGTCGCTGGAGGACGAGGCCGTGCGCATGCAGAAGGCGCTGCGCGTGTTCATGCGGGACGCCAACCCGCTGCAGGCCTTCAGGAGCCAGTTGCGCGCCGACGGCGACAGCGAGATTTCGCTGGTTCTGGTCCGCGACGGCGGCGAGCGGGAGGTGGAGATCACGCTGCCGGGCCGCTACCGGGTATCGCCGCAGATGGCGAGTGTGGTGAAGGCGGCGCCCGGCGTCCTCGACGTCGAGCTTCTGTAGGCGAGGGCGGATACGGGCCCCGCCCGCCGCGGCCTTGGCGGCCGGAACTGGTGGGGTAATGACGCGGATCGCGATCGTCGGGGATCGCGACGGTCAGTACGCGCAGTGGCGTTTCGCCGCTGCGCGGTGGACGAAGCCGGGCGGACCCCTCAGGCGACGGCGCCGAGAATCTCGTCGATGATGATGCTCGCCTCCTGCCAGTTGGTCGCGGCGCGGGCGCCGGTCGGCAGGGCCGGCAGATACTGGCGGAAGACGTCGTTGGCCATGAGGTGGAGGAGATGGGTATCGGGTGCGCTCTTGCGGACCAAGGCGAGATTGGGCGGCAGATCATCGACGAAGATGCTGGTGCCGCGCCAGCGCTCGCGCAGTTCGGTAACGACGGCGCCCTTGGAGCGCTCGGTGGCGATCATCGGATAGGCGAGGCCCTCCCGGTCGAGAAGGGCGCGGCGGACATCGTAGTAGCTCGGCGTCATGGCCGTGAGGAACAGGATGTCGGTGCGGCGGGCCAGTTGGTGCAGCGTGTCGGACACGCCGGCGACGGGACGCTGGCGGGTTTCCTGCTCTTCGTAGAGTCGGACGGTCAGCTGGTCGAGTTCGTGGCCGGTGAGCGCGGTCCCGGTCGAGATCGAGCGTACATTGCCGGTCAGCTTGAAGCTTTCCGGGTGGAGGCGCGCGCCGTGTTCCTCCAGCAGGGCCCCGAAGGGCGCGATGAACTCCAGCACCACCTCGTCGATGTCGAGGATCAACAGCGAATCGCTTCGCTGCTCGAGACTGGCGATGGCCGGGCCTGCGGTAACGAGCGGACGGCTCATTCGGTCGACTCGCCCGGACCGGCGAGCGCCTGCCGCGCGGCCACGACGCGGGCCGGATCGATCTTGGCATCCTCAGCGAAGGCGATCAGCGTCGGCTCGTGGCCGAGAATGAAGTCGAAGACGCCGAGCAGAAAGCCGGACGAGGCGGCCACCTGGCGAATCGCGCCGATCTCTATGCCGGTCAGGGCGAGGAACCGGTCGAAGAGCTTCGGGTCGGCGGCAAGGAAGGAGAGGGCCGTGACCGCGAGTGTCTCGGCCGCGGCCCGGTCCATTGCAGGCGCTCGCGCGCCGTTCCGCAACCTTTTGTTATCGTTAAGAGATGGCAACCTGTCCATTCCCACTTCTTAAATCAAATCCGAGTAGAAGAGGCCATCGATAGCCGAAGCATGAGGGCTGGTCGAGGCAAGGAGTGCCGTCAATGGCGAAAACCGTGATGATCGTCGAGGACAACGAGCTGAACATGAAGCTCTTCCGCGACCTGGTCGAGGCGCACGGCTATCGGACGGTCCAGACCCGCAGCGGGCTGACCGCCACGGAGCTGGCCCGCGAACATCGACCCGACCTGATCCTGATGGACATCCAGCTGCCGGAGATCTCCGGGCTGGACGTGACTCGTCAGCTCAAGGAGGACCCCGAGCTGTTCCGCATCCCCGTGATCGCCGTCACCGCCTTCGCGATGAAGGGCGACGAGGAACGGATCCGCCAGGGGGGCTGCGAAGCCTATATTTCCAAGCCGATCTCCGTGACCAAGTTCATCGAGACGATCCGCTCGTTTCTCGGCGACGCCTGAGGAGTTGTCATGACCGCACGGATCCTGATCGTCGACGACCTCGAGATCAATCTCCGGGTCCTGGAAGCGCGCCTGACGGCCGAATATTACGACGTGGTGACCGCCACCAGCGGGGCCGCCGCGCTGGAGATCTGCCGCAACCAGAGCATCGACCTCGTTCTTCTCGATGTGATGATGCCAGAGATGGACGGTTTCGAGGTGTGCCGGCTGATGAAAAACGATCCGGAGATGATGCATCTTCCGATCGTCCTGATCACGGCGCTGGACCAGCCCTCCGATCGTGTGGCGGGGCTGGAGGCCGGCGCCGACGATTTTCTGACCAAGCCTGTGCGTGACCTGCCGCTGTTTTCGCGCGTGCGCAGCCTGACGCGGCTGAAGCTGACCACCGACGAACTGCGCCGGCGCGCCGAGACCGCGGCCAGCCTGGTGAGCCAGGACGATGCGCGCGGCGGCGGCTTTCCGCCATCGACGCGGCTGGCCCTGTTCGCCGACAACGCCGACGAGGTGCGTCGCCTGCAGAAGCACCTCAAGGGAATCGCGACCGTCGAGGTCACCGACGATCCGGCGGCGATCCTGGCAGCGGCCACCGCCGGCCAGGTGGACGTCGTCCTCGTCGATCTGGCGGCCAGCGCGGGCGATCCGTTGCGGCTCGTCTCGCAGTTCCGATCCAATGCGGCGACCCGGCATCTGCCGGTCATCGGCATTGCGGCCGCCGGCGACGATGTCGGTGCGGCCAAGGCGCTGGAGCTCGGCGCCAACGACTATCTGCAGCGGCCGCTCGACCGCAACGAGCTGGTCGCGCGCATTCGCACGCAGCTGCGCCGTCGCCGCTATGACGATTGCCTGCGCCGCTCCGTCGAGGAAACCCTCGCCATGGCGCTGTCCGATCCGCTGACAGGGCTGCACAACCGGCGCTTCATGGAGACGCATCTGGACAAGGCGGTCGTGCGGGCGCGGGAGACCGGGATCAGCTTTTCCGTGCTGATGGCGGATATCGACCATTTCAAGCGCATCAATGACGGCTGGGGCCATGCGGCCGGAGACCTCGTGCTCAAGGACTTTGCCCGGCGGCTCAGCGGCTGCCTGCGGGCCAGCGATCTCGCCTGCCGGTTCGGTGGCGAAGAATTCGCCGTGCTGATGATCGGCGCCGACGAGACCACCGCAATGGCGGTGGCCGACCGCATCCGCCGGAGCGTGTGCGACATGCCGTTCCAGATAGCCGGTGAACTTCTCACGGTGACGGTCAGCGAAGGACTCGCGGTCTTCGACGCAGGGCGGGACAATGCCGCCACGCTGATCGAGCGGGCCGACCAGGCGCTGTACGAAGCCAAGCGCGACGGGCGAAACCGGGTCGGGCTGGCGAAAGCCGCCTGAGTCGGGCCTCCGCAGCGCTTTGCGGCGAGGCCTGACGCTCCACGAAGCGCCGCGTACGCACGCATCTTAACCATTGTTTAAAACTTCATGCGCGGTGAGCACGTGACATCGTTGCATTTGGCGAGGTTCTGCGCGAACCTGCCTTTACACCGAAGGTCAAGGGGTTAACCCGGCATCTTCGCAGTTACCCCATGGAATGCTCAGGTCCGCCGCATCTCCTGGGTCCCGTGGGGCGGTCGGTCGGTCTAGTGCAATGGCGGTTTCCTCGTACCGTCGCACGAAGACCGGCCGGCCACTTTCGTGTCCGACCAGGGACCGTCTCTCTTCATCTGAAAAATCTTGCGTCGTGCGCTGCGCGCGACCGGGTCGCGCGGGTCGATGATGTTCGCAGACTGTCTCGGACTCAGGCGGCGATCTCGGTTTCGCCGATGATGATCCGGTCGCGGCCGAGCTGCTTGGCGCGGTAGAGCGAGGCGTCGGCGGCGGCGATGAGCGCGTCGGGCGTGACGGAGCGATCGCTGCGGCACGCCGCGCCGATGCTCAGCGAGACCCAGGGCGGGCAGGCCGGGCAGGGATGCTCGATCGCTGCCCGCTTCAGCGCCGCGAGGATTCGCCGGGCAACCGCAAGGGCGATCTGCATGTCGGCATGGGGCAGGATCACGGCGAATTCCTCGCCGCCGTAACGGGCCACGAGATCGCATTCCTGCCGGGTCTCCGAGACGATGAGATCGGCGATGCGCCGCAGGCATTCGTCGCCGCGCTGATGGCCGAGGGCATCGTTGTAGGGCTTGAAGTGATCGATATCGATCATCAGCAGCGACAGATGCGCCGGGTGCTGCCATTCGGCGGCCAGCCGCTGGTCGAACATGCGGCGATTGGCGACGCCGGTCAGCCCGTCCTGGCTGGCGAGGGTCTCGAGCGCCGTCTGGGCTTCCTTCTGGGAGGTGATGTCGCGCAGGGTTTCGACGACGGCGATCAGCGAGCCGCTGGGCGAATAGATCGGACCGGCGTCGATCGCCAGATAGCGGCGGGCGCCGCATTGCGGCAGGACGCACCAGTTCTCCGCGGACAGCGCGCCGTGCTGGTAGGTCTCGCTGCGATTGGCCAAATAGAGTTCGTCGACCAGATCGTCCTCGCCATTGAGGACCAGATCGGCGAGGCACGGGCGAGCGCTCTCGTAGAAGCCGCTCCAGTGCAGTTTGGTCCCGATCACCTCCGCGGCGCGCACGCCGGTCAGCCGCTCACAGGCGCGATTCCAGATCGTGACATGTCCGCTGGCATCCAGGACGAAGGTGGGAACAACTAGGTGTTCCATCAACTGGACGGCGAACCCTTGCTCGCGATACTCCAACATAATGATCTACACCGATTTTTCGTGCCCCTGAAACTTCCGTAAAGTGAAGATAGTGGCCCTTTCCTAACGACCGGTAACCAACTTGGTCGAATATAAAGATTCCTGACGAATTAATTGTTCTGCACAATACTTTTGCAATGCAGCAAGTCTGCGGTCTGCCATGTTGCAGGCAAAATGCTGCCCTTGTCTCGCCATCCGCTTGAATTTGAAGCAAAATTGAAAGAAACGCCGCCGGTTTTCGTGGCTGTTCTCTTTGCCGGGCTGGGGATGGTTGGCGTTGTCGCAACCCATTGACAGGGCAGGCGGTTCGCACGCGGTACTTGCAGCCGCGATTGTTGCTCCGTGTCAGTTGCGGGCCGGCGGCCGTCGCAGGATCTGGTCGAGGCTTTGCAGAAAGCGGGAGCGGTCGGCATTGGTGAAGGAGGCGTTGTAGCCCTTGCTCTCGCCGGTCTCCCGCAGATGCTGCTTGAAGGCGCGCATCGACAGCGCCGTGCCGATCGACTCGGGCGTGAATTCGCGGCCGGTCGGCCCGAGGGCCGCGGCGTTCTTCTCCAAAGCCCGCGCCGCAAGCGGAATGTCGGCGGTGACGACGACGTCGCCGGCCTCGATCGCCTCTACGATCCAGTCGTCCGCCGCGTCGGGGCCCTCGGGCACCGTCACGATCCGCGCGTCGGGATAGCGGGACGGGCGCATGCCGCCATTCGACACCAGCACGGCTTCGGCGCCGTAGCGCCCGGCGACCTCGATGGCTTCGTCCTTGACCGGACAGGCGTCGGCGTCGATCAGAACCTTGATCATCGGGACAGGGATCCGCGGGAGGACATGGGCGCCGCGTGGCAGAGACTCGGTCGGCGCATCGAAGTAGCGAGTATCGTCATGCGGATGCGCTTGCCATGGCGGTTTCCAGCCGGGCGATCTCGCGGTCCAGCACATCGCGCCGGGCGCGCAGATTGTCGAGCCGGGCGGCCACGCCGTTCTCGTCGAGATCGACGGTGTCGGGAACCTCGCCATAGCCGCCGAGCAGCCAGGCCGGGCTGACGCCGAGAATGCCGGACAGGGTGATCAGGCGGTTGGCCCGCGGCTCGGACCGGTCGCGCTCCCAACCGCGCATGGTCTCCGGCTTCACGCCGAGGCGCGCCGCGAGTTCGGCGGTGGTGATGCCCAGCGATTCGCGGCCGCGCTGAATGCGCCCGCCCATCGTATCGCCATCCATCTGCATGATATCCGTCATCGGGCCCTTGCTTCCTTCCTGGCGCGGTTCGCATCCGGACCCGTCGCGGCGCTGCCGGCCGCAGGCGAGGTCCGCGGCGCGGACGGGCATGCGGCTTGCAGTCGGACGGCCCAGAGGTCAAAACGGACGCGATTGCAGGATGCACGATCTGTTCCGGAGTAGCACCCCATCATGTTCAAGAAGATTCTGGTCGCCAATCGCGGTGAGATCGCCTGCCGGGTCATCAAGACGGCAAGGGCGATGAACATCGCCACCGTGGCGGTCTATTCCGATGCGGACCGCCGTGCCGTCCATGTGGCGATGGCCGACGAGGCCGTGCATGTGGGCCCGTCGCCTGCCGGCGAGAGCTATCTCGTCGCCGAGAAGATCCTGGAGGCCTGCCGCGCCACCGGCGCCGAAGCGGTGCATCCGGGCTACGGCTTCCTGTCGGAGCGGGCCAGCTTCTGCGAACTCCTCGAGGAGAACGGCATCGTCTTCATCGGCCCCAAGCCGAGGGCGATCCGGGCGATGGGCGACAAGATCGAATCGAAGCTCTTCGCCGAGAAGGCCGGCGTGAACATCGTCCCCGGCCATCTGGGGATCATCGAGGACCCGGCTGAGGCGGTGCGGATTGCCGGCGAGATCGGCTACCCGGTGATGATCAAGGCGTCTGCCGGTGGCGGCGGCAAGGGCATGCGGATTGCCTGGAACGACGCGGAATGCCGCGATGGATTCGACCGGGCACGATCGGAGGCGAGTTCCTCCTTCGGCGACGACCGGGTGTTCATCGAGAAGTTCATCGTCGATCCGCGCCATATCGAAATCCAGGTGCTGGCGGATTCGCACGGCAACGCGATCCATCTGGGTGAGCGGGAATGCTCGATCCAGCGGCGCAACCAGAAGGTCGTGGAGGAGGCGCCGTCGCCCTATCTCGACGCCGAGACGCGGCGCGCCATGGGCGAACAGGCGGTCGCACTGGCCCAGGCCGTCGATTACCAGAGCGCCGGCACGGTGGAGTTCATCGTCGATGCCGAGCGCAATTTCTACTTCCTCGAGATGAACACCCGGCTGCAGGTCGAGCATCCGGTGACCGAGCTCGTCACCGGCATCGACCTCGTCGAGCAGATGATCCGCGTTGCGGCGGGCGAGACGCTGCAGATCGCGCAGGACGCGGTGCGGCTTGAGGGCTGGGCCGTCGAGAGCCGGATCTACGCCGAAGACCCGTTCCGCGGCTTCCTGCCGTCGATCGGGCGTCTGGCCCGCTACCGGCCGCCGCAGGAGGGGCCGCTCGGCGACGCCACCGTGCGCAACGATACCGGCGTCACCGAGGGCTCGGAGATCGCCATGTTCTACGACCCGATGATCGCCAAGCTCTGTACCCACGCGGCGACGCGCGAGGCGGCGATCGACGCGATGAGCGTCGCGCTGTCGCGTTTCGAGATCGAGGGTATCGAACACAACATTCCGTTTCTCGCGGCGCTGATGGAGCATCCGCGCTGGCGCGAGGGCCGGCTGTCGACGGCCTTCATCGCCGAGGAATATCCCGATGGCTTCGCGCGGCCGACCCCTTCAGCGGAAACGCTTCGCCGGGCCGCGCTGGTGGCCACCACCATCGAGATGGCCCGCAAGGCCCGGCTCGACCGGCATATCGACCGCCTGCGCGTCCATTCCGGCGCAATCCAGCGGGACTGGGTCGCCAAGATCGACGGCAAGTATCTGGCGGTGACCGTCGTGCCGGAGGCCGGCACCGCGGGCGGCCCGGTGCAGTACCGCATGAGCGTCGATGGCGCCGAATGCGTGCTCGCGACCGGCTACGAGCCGGGCCAGTCGCCCTGGTTCGGGACGCTCGACGGCGAGGAACTCGCCGCACAGGTGCGTTCGCGCGAGAACGTGACGGCGATCTTCGTCGACGGCTTGTGGGTCGAGGCCAAGGTTCTGTCCCCGGCCATTGCCGAGCTCGACCGGCTGATGCCGGAGAAGACGCCGCCGGACACCTCGAAGATGCTGCTCTGCCCGATGCCGGGCCTCGTCGTCTCGATCGCGGTTTCAGAGGGGCAGGAGGTCAAGGCCGGTGAGACGCTGGCCGTCGTCGAGGCGATGAAGATGGAGAACATCCTGCGGGCCGAGCGCGACGCGACGGTGACCAAGCTCAACGCCAAGCCGGGCGACAGCCTCGCCGTCGACGCGGTGATCATGGAGTTCGAATAGGGCTGGCTTGCCGGCCGGATCCGCAAGCACTGACGAGGCGTCGATGAAATCCGTTCACTTGACCGTCGCCGGAAGGGTTCAGGGCGTCGGCTACCGCGCCTGGTGCCGCGACGAGGCGGTGCGGCGTGGCCTGTCCGGCTGGGTGCGCAACCGTGCGTCCGGCGACGTCGAGGCCGTCATCGCTGGCGAGCCCGCGATCGTTGACGACATGCTCGCTGCGCTGTGGACGGGGCCGTCCAGCGCGTCCGTGTCGGCGGTCGATGTTGCGGAGAGCGATGAGGTGCCGGACGGAGAATTCGCTGTGCGCGCGACGGCGTAGGGCGGGGGCGTACGAACGTATTCTCGTGATCCGGCAGGATGTTGTCGCTTGCTTGTATCCGTCGGTGCAGCGGGACCGGTTTGGCATGGGTCCTCGGGTCAAGCCCGAGGATGACGACCTTGATATAGGGTTTCGCCAATCACCGTGCGCCGCGTTTGATCGGTCTCTTCGAAGCAGTTGGGTGCTGTAGCAGGGATCGGGCCGAAGGCATGCTCGCTCGTCGGCATGGCCACCCGGCTCGCGACACATGCGCGTGTCGGAGACGGTGTCAGTGCGGGCTCGTTCCTATCCTCTACCGCGTCCGCTCCGACGTCCCTGTCACCCGCGGCCTGTGCGTGTGGGCGATCCCCACGCCACCGCGCGTCATCCTCGGGCTTGACCCGAGGACCCATGCCTCGACATCGCAACGCGTGTCCGGTGGCGGTGTGCCGCACGCCTGTCCGGGGCCGACATGCCGCGACCCAAAGGCGGCCCCCCGCTTGGCAGTAAGCGGCGGAAACAGGCCCGATGCCTCGTGCCGCCTACAGCCGCGCGTCCGCCGTGTCCCCGAACACGGCCTCGAACTGCGCCCGCAGCATGGTGTCGACCTTGGGCATGGACACCAGGATACCGAGATCGGCGAGGCTGGTGATGCCGTGGCCGCGAATGCCGCAGGGCACGATGCCGGTGAAATGGTCGAGGTCAGGATCGACGTTCAGCGAGATGCCGTGGAAGGTCACCCAGCGGCGCACCCGGATACCGATGGCGGCGATCTTGTCCTCGGCGATCGTGCCGTCGGCGGCCCGCGCGCGCTCGGGCCGTTGCACCCAGACGCCGACGCGGTCCTCGCGGCGCTCGCCGCGGACCTGAAAGCCGTCGAGCGTGCCAATGATCCAGGCCTCCAGTGCGGCGACGAAAGCGCGGACGTCCTCGCGGCGGCGCTTCAGGTCGAGCAGCACATAGGCCACCCGCTGGCCGGGGCCGTGATAGGTGTATTCCCCGCCGCGCCCGGCCTTGAAAACGGGAAACCGCCGGGCATCGACGAGATCGTCGTCCCGGGCGCCGGTGCCCGCCGTATAGAGCGGCGGATGCTCGACCAGGAGCACGGTCTCGGGCGCCGTGCCGGCGGCGATCTCCGCCACCCGGCGTTCCATCATCTGCAGCGCCTCCGGATAGGGCAGAAGACCGTCGACGACGCGCCATTCGACCGGGTCCGACCCCGCCTTGGCGGCAAATCGTTCGGTGACGGTGGCAAGGCGGGGGATCGCCGGCGCGGCTTCGGAAGACGTCGTCATGGCTGCTATGTAGCGGCTCGGGGAGGGCGCGAAAAGCAGGCCCGGGGCGGCGGCGTGCGATGATCCGACAAATGCCGGCGTCGCGATTGGAAAAGCCCTTGTGCGGTTCCGCGACTCTTGTTACATGCCCGCCACCGACGGCATTACCGGCCCTCGGTTACACGGCGTGCGGTCGTGGCGGAATTGGTAGACGCGCAGCGTTGAGGTCGCTGTGGGGCAACCCGTGGAAGTTCGAGTCTTCTCGACCGCACCAGCCTTCTTTCGACAATCGGACAGTCATGCGGCCTTGCCGCCCCGGTCTGCGGCACCCTCGGTCGCGACCTGACGACTGGCATCGATTGCGACATTCGTCGGAATGCCTGCCGCGGGCGGCTTCCGAATGACGGACATTTCCTCTAGACGCGTCTCGACCGTCCCTGCCGACGGGTTTCTCTGGTAACCCCAAGAATCGGAGGGTGCATGGCTGACACACAGCTTACAAGCGATGTGCCCGAGGCCGAAGCACTGTCGGGCATCTACGATGAGGGCGGCTTCGTCGACGGTGCTTTTCTCGAGCGCATCGAAGCGGCGATCGACGGCGAGAATCCCGCCTATCTGCGCGAGGAAGTCGGTCGGCTGCACGAATCCGAGCTCGGCGACCTTCTCGAAGCGCTCGACAACGACGCCCGGCAGTCGCTCGTCCGGCTCATGGGCGACGAGTTCGACTACACCGCGCTCACCGAGGTGGACGAGGCGATCCGCCTGTCCATTGTCGACGCGATGCCGAACGCGCAGGTCGCCGAGGCGCTGCGCGAGCTGGATTCCGACGACGCCGTCTACATCCTTGAGGACCTGGACGAGGAGGACCGCAAGGAAATCCTCGACCGGCTGCCGTTTCGCGAACGCATCCGGCTGCGGCGCTCGCTCGAATATCCCGAGGAATCGGCCGGCCGGCGCATGCAGACGGAATTCGTCGCGGTGCCGCCGTTCTGGACCGTCGGCCAGACCATCGACTACATGCGCGACGAGGAGGAGCTTCCCGAATCCTTCGCGCAGATCTTCGTCATCGATCCCAGCTTCAAGCTGCAGGGTGCCGTCGATCTCGACCGCATCCTGCGCGCCAAGCGGCCGGAGAAGATCGAAGACATCATGCACGAGACGCGGCATGCGATCCCGGCCGAGATGGACCAGGAAGAAGCCGCCCAAATCATCGAGCAGTACGATCTTCTGTCGGCCGCGGTCGTCGACGAGAACGAGCGTCTCGTCGGCATCCTGACCATCGACGACGTCATCGACATCCTGCAACAGGAGGCCGACGAGGACATCAAGCGCCTCGGCGGTGTCGGCGACGAAGAGATTTCCGATACGGTGCTGACGGCGGCGCGGTCGCGCTTCTCCTGGCTGCTGATCAACCTGGCGACGGCGATCCTGGCGTCCTGCGTCATCGGCCTGTTCGACGCCACGATCGAGCAGATGGTGGCGCTGGCGATCCTGATGCCCATCGTCGCCTCGATGGGCGGCAATGCCGGCACCCAGACCATGACGGTCGCGGTGCGTGCGCTCGCGGCGCGCGACATCGACCTCTACAATGCCGGCCGGATCATCCGGCGCGAGGCGCTGGTGGGGCTCCTCAACGGCGTGCTGTTCGCCCTGATCATCGGGCTCGTCGCCGCCGTCTGGTTCGAAAGCGCCGGGCTCGGCGGGGTGATCGCGGTCGCCATGGTGGTCAACATGATGGCCGCAGCGCTCGCCGGCATCCTGATTCCGCTGATTCTCGACCGGTTCGGCGCCGATCCGGCAATCGCGTCTGGTACCTTCGTGACCACCGTCACAGACGTGGTGGGCTTTTTCGCCTTTCTTGGGCTGGCCGCCTTCTGGTTCGGCCTCGGCTGACGTCAGAGATGCCCCCGGTCAGGTAACCATGGGGCAGTTCCCGGATTGACTTTTACGTAAATCTGGCGGCATGCATCACCCTGAGGGCGCCGACCGAGGGATACGGAACGTCGAATGCGAGACTATTATACGATCACGGAGCTCACCCGTGAGTTCGGCATCTCGACGCGGACGATCCGCTTCTACGAGGACGAGGGGTTGCTGGCGCCGATCCGTCGCGGGCGCACCCGGCTCTTCCGGCATTCCGACCGCCAGCTCCTGAAGAACATCCTGCGCGGCAAGCGCCTCGGTTTCTCCATCGCGGAAATCCGCGAGATCATGAGCATGTACAAGAGCCCGCCCGGCGAGGCGGGCCAGCTCAAGGCGATCATCGGGCGGGTCAGCGACAAGCGGCGCGAACTCGAGCAGAAGCGCCGCGACATTGAGGACCTGCTGCGCGAACTCGACGCCGCCGAGGAAGCCTGTCTCACCCGCATGGCCGAGCTGGGCGTCGGCCAGAGCGTGCGAACCGGCTGACGGTCACTCTGACCGGAACGAACACTCGCGGGTCACGTCGCGGATGGCCGACATCTGCGTCTCGCTCGGATCGCCGCCCATCAACACGTCGAACAGGTCCCGCCGCTGCAATTCGCGTTGCGCGCAGCCGCAATAGCGTTCGCAGAAGGCCGCATCGCGCTCGGCAATGCAGGAGCGCTGGCAGTCGGTGTGGAAGCCCGCGGTGCGATCGGCCGGCGCGATCTGGGCGAAAACAAAGACCAGTCCGTAGAGGATCGGCTGGTGCAACAGGTAGAACAGCAGCGAATGGCGGCCGATGGCGCCCAGCGGCGACAACGGCGCAAGACCGGCGTTCCACATGCGCATGCGCGCCATCCAACCGTGGTCGACGGCCAGCCGCGCGGTCGCGATGCCGGCGAGGACTGCCCCGAAGAATGGGAACAGCGGCACGAAGTCGTTGGAGAGCGGCGGGGTCTGGAACAGGCCGATCCAGTTGAGCCATTTCGGATCGAGTAGCGGCGTCGCGACGAAGCTGCGCAGGGCGACCACCGCGATCGCCAGTGCCGCCGTCACGAACCAGGGCAGCCGCAGGAAGAGCAGGCCCAGCACGCTGGCGACCGCGATGTGATGCAGGATGCCGAAATAGACGAAGCTGTTGGGCGTGGCGAAGTACGTCGCGACGGTGATGGCGAGCGCGCCGGCCACGACCTGCAGCAGACGCTTGCCGAAGGGCTGCCAGCGAATGCCGCGGCCATTGGCCAGCACCAGGCTGACGCCGACCAGGAACAGGAAGGACGACGCGATGGCGCGCGCGAAGATGCGCCAGCCGCCATGGCCCGTCAGCCCGCGCTCGACATAGTTGAAGTACTCCAGATCCCAGGTGAAGTGGTAGATCACCATCGCGAACAGCGCGACGGCGCGCGTGATGTCGATGATCTCGATACGCCCGCGGCTGACGGGCGGGTTGTCTATCTGGCTCACGCACATTCCTTGACGCTGGACACACTTGCCGTCCGCCTATCTTTCAGGACGGACAGCGGCCGGAGCGACCCGGCACGCCGCAATCCGGAAAGGCAGTTCATGAAGATCATCGAGGCAGGCGGAGCCCGCATCCCCGCAATCGGATTTGGCACATTCACACTCGAAGGCCAGACTTGCGTCGATATGGTGGCAAAGGCGATCGATGCCGGTTACCGCCATATCGATACCGCCCGCATGTATGGGAACGAAAAGGAAGTCGGCGCCGGCATCGCGGCCAGCGGGATCGCCCGCGAGGAGCTGTTCGTAACCACCAAGATCTGGTGGACGGATATCACCGAAGACAAGCTGATGGACAGCGCCCGGGCGGCGGTGGACGCGATCGGGCAGGGGCCGGTCGACCTCCTGCTGATTCATTGGCCCAACACCGACGTGCCGCTGGAAGAATCGATCGATGCGCTGAACGCGACGATCGGCGAGGGGCTGACCCGCCACATCGGCGTCGCCAATTTCACCAGCGCGATGGTCGACGAGGCGGCCGCCATGTCCTCGGCCCCGCTGGTCTGCAACCAGGTCGAATACCATCCCTATCTCAGCCAGGAGAACGTCCTGGCCGCCTGCCGTCGTCACGACATGGCGATGATCGCCTATTCGCCGATCGGCAAGGGCGGTGAGCTGCTGGCCGATCCGGTGATCACCGAGGCGGCAAAGGCCCACGGCAAGAGCCCGGCGCAGATCGTCCTGCGATGGGAGGTCGAGCAGGACATCGTCGGCGCGATCCCGCGCACGAGCACGCCGGAGCGGCTCAGCGAGAATCTCGATATCTTCGACTTCGAGCTGACCGAGACCGAGCGGACGGCGCTGAACCAGCTGACCTTGCAGCGCAAACGCCTGATCGATCCGTCCTTCGCGCCCCACTGGGACCGCGCCTGATGGACGAGGCGACGCTGCGGCGGACAGGCGAGTCGCTCGCCAACTGGGCGGGCGATGCGCTCGGCTTCTTCTACGAGCCGTCATCGCTGTTCCAGATCGCCGTTGTCGTCGCCTGCCTCGGCCTCGCCTGGGTGCTCGATCGCCTGACCCGCGAACCGATCGAGGTCCAGGCGCGCAGGATCAAGGGCGCCCCCCGGATCCTGCGGTTGGTCGTCGCCGTACGCCGCCGCATGGGGCTGATCTTCTTCGTGCTGCTTCTGTGGCTGGCGACCCGGATCGACCTGGCGGCCGGCGGGCCGCGCTCGCAGATCATCGGTGTCGTCTTCGACCTGGCGCTGGCCTATCTGGTGATCGCCGTCGCCTCGCGCATCGTGCGCAACCGGCTTCTGGCCCGTCTGATTACCATCGTCGCTTCGCTGCTCGCGGGCCTCTCGATCCTCGACCTCCTGGAACCGGTGGCGTCGGTGCTGGACCAGTCGGCGATCACGGTCGGCCAGAGCAGGATCTCGGCGCTTCTGGTGATCAAGGCGATCGCGGTGATCGGCATCACTTTGTGGCTCGCCTCGGTCGCCGGCAATTTCCTCGACACCCGCGTCCAGCGCAATCAGGAACTGACGCCGACCCTCAGGGTGCTGATCGGCAAGTTCCTCAAGATCGGCCTCATCCTGGTGGCGCTGGCCATCGCGCTGGCCTCGATCGGCGTCGACCTGACGGCGCTGACCGTCCTGTCGGGCGCCATCGGCGTCGGCCTCGGCTTCGGCCTGCAGAAGGTCGTGTCGAACTTCATCTCGGGAATTATCATTCTCCTCGACCGTTCGATCAAGCCGGGCGACACGATCTCGCTCGACGATACCTTCGGCTGGATCCGAGAATTGCGGGCGCGCTTCGTCTCGGTGGTGACCCGCGACGGCCGCGAATATCTGATCCCGAACGAGGACTTCATCACCAACCAGGTGATCAACTGGTCGTTCTCGAACGACTTGGTGCGGATCGATGTGGAGTTCGGCGTCGCCTATGACAGCGATCCGCATGCGGTGATCCGGATCGCCAAGGAGGCCGCGGAGAGCTGCAATCGGGTGGTCTCCCACAAGCCGGCGGTCTGCTGGATGACCGGCTTCGGGGCATCGTCGATCGACTTTGTCGTGCGGTTCTGGATCCGCGACCCGCAGGCCGGCTTGACCAATGTCAGGGGTGACGTGCTGCTGGCCCTGTGGGATGCCTTCAAGGCGAACGGCATTGCCATTCCGTTCCCGCATCGCGAGATCCTCATGCGCACGCCGGTCGTCGTACAGACGGAGCCGCGCGAGGATGCGCCGGTGGTCGCACGCCGGGACGGCGACGAGAGCTGACCGGAGAGGGCCGCCATTGTTCTTCTATGCCGCCAAGATCGGCTGGTTCGTGCTGCAGCCGCTGGCCGCCATCCTGCTCGTCGCGATTCTCGGGCTTCTGGCCGGCTGGCTCGGCCGGCCACGCATCGCGGCGGGTCTGTTCGTTGTTGCGACGGCGACACTGGCGGTGTGCAGCCTGACGCCGCTGGGCCTCGTGATGACGGCGGTGCTGGAGGACCGGTTTCCCCGTCCCGACCTGCCGCCGGCGATTGACGGTATCATCGTCCTCGGCGGGGCCTTCGACACGCGGGTGGCGCGCACGCGGGGCATGAACGAGCTGAATGACGCGGCTGACCGGGTCACCGCCGGCATGGAGCTGGCGCAGCGTTACCCGGAGGCGAAGCTGCTGTTCAGCGGCGGCGTGGCGGCGCTCCTGGAAGAGGACATTCCCGAGACCGAGGCCGCCGAGGCGCTCTACCGGGGGCTGGGCTTGGCGCCGGACCGCCTGCTTCTCGACGGGCGCGCGCGCGACACCTTCGAGAACGCCGTCTTCGCCAAGGAGCTTGCGCAGCCGAAGCCGGCCGAGACGTGGGTGCTGGTGACGTCGGCGTCGCACATGCCGCGTGCCGTCGGATGCTTTCGCGTCGCCGGCTTCGACATCGTGCCCTATCCGGTGGATTACCGCACGCCGTCGGGGCCGGCCCTGTACCGCCCCTCCAGCACGACGACCCGCAACCTGGAAAAGGTGCATTTCGCCATTCGCGAATATCTGGGGCTCGTCGCCTACCGTCTGAGCGGACGCACCGACGCGCTGTTTCCGACGCCCTGAGACAGGTAAGCGGCCGGTTCAGTCCAGCAGCGCCCGACGGGCATTCGACATGAACTGCCGGTGGGCGAGAATCACCACGACGAGGATCGTCGCAGCGACGAGTGCCGTCGGGCCGAGGAACCAGCCGAGATAGGCGATGGCGAAGAAGACGGCGCGCAGTCCGGAGTTGAAGTGCTTGCCGGCGAGCTGGTTCAGCCGCGTGGCCTTGGCGAGGGCTCGCTCGGCGGCGTCCGGGTCGAGATCGGCTTCCGCCCGCATGGGAATCGCGCCGATCAGGATCGAGCAATAATTGAACAGCCGGTAGGCCCAGCCGAACTTGAAGAAGGCATAGGCGAAGATCGTCACCAGGCCGAGCAGCTTGATCTCCACCAGCGCGCGGTCGAGCCGGGCGTGGAAGGGCAGTTCGGCGGCGATGGTGGCGATCTGGTCGGCCGAGCTGAACAGGGCGAAGCAGCCGCCGATGGCGAAGATGCAGGCGGAGGCGAAGAAGGCGGTGCCCTGCTGGAGCCCCGCCATGATCGCCGTGTCGATCATCCGCAGATCGCGCAGCAGCATCACCTGCATCCAGCATTCGCGTTGCCGGTTCATCGCCTGGGACAGGCCACGGGCTGCCAGCGGCCCGTGCTCCGTCACGATATTGTAGACGAGCCACACCGCCAGAAAGAATGCGAGTGCGGCGCCATCCCCCGTATCGATCGTCACAATGCCACGCCCCGCTTCGCCCCTCGCGGCGAGGGGCCGGATTTCCATGAGGTTTTCATAGCGCGGCAACGGGACGCAGGCCAGATGACGCGCGACACGCCGGCATCAGTCCGGGACAAGCTTGCCGTGGAACATAGCAGCCATGAGGAAATATGCATCGCACCCGCCTTGTGGCGTCGTCGCTTAACGGATATTTAAGAGCTGCAACCGCTGGACGGGGGTCATGACCGGTTCGCAAGCCATCTCGATTCAGGATATTCAGTTACATGGATGACAGCGTGCGCAAGTCGTGCTGGGGCGTGACCGTATGGACGGTCGCGATCTTCTCTACGCTCCTCGTTCTGGGGTTCCTCTTCACGGTTCCCGAGACCGTCGCCATCGCCGCCAGCTGACCGAACCGGTCGGCGCCAGGCGCCCACCGACGCAGACCTTTTTCCGACAGATCCGATCCGCTTCGCTTCGGCACGCCAGTGCCGGGCCGTCTTAACCTTGCCGAAGCTTTCGTTCGGCATGGCCGGGCAGGACATTGCGTGTCGGGCGTCTGGTGGGGAATCCGCCCGGCGGCGTCCTGAGGTGGCAGCCACGGGTGCCTGATCCGGCTTGACGCGGCGGGCCGTTTGCTTCGAGAAGCACCCATGCCTTTGCATCTGATCAAGCTATGCGTCGGAATCGGCAGCGTCGAGGACCTCGAGGAGCATGTCGCCGCGCGTCTCGACGCGGCGCGTCTTCAGGGTCGGCCTGCCGAACAGGCGCATGTGACACGCATGGTTCCCAAGCGGATCGACGAACTGCTCGATGGCGGCTCGCTCTACTGGGTGATCAAGGGCCAGATCCAGGTCCGCCAGCCGCTCGTCGCCATCGCGCCGTTCAAGGATGCCGAAGGCGTCGGGCGTTGCCGGCTCGTTCTGGAGCCGACTTTCGTGCGGACCGCCCGCCAGCCGCGCCGCCCGTTTCAGGGCTGGCGCTACCTGACGCCCGACGACGTGCCGCGGGACATCGGAACCGGCGATGCGGGCGAGGGCGACCTGCCCGTGGACATGCAGCGCGAACTCATCGAGCTCGGGCTGTTCTGAGGCGACGCCGAATCCGGCGGTCGCCTGAAACTCATATTGTCTCGTTGTCAGCCGAAGCGCATGTGGATCGCCGCGTGCCCTTCGGGCGCGATGGTCCTGATCCGCGTGTAGGCGATCGGCTGCGATGCCCGCCAGGCGCGGGCGCCATGGGACAGAAGCAGCCCCACGAGATCCTTTGCCTTCAGCCGCGAACGGCCGTCGCGGGCTTCGCCGAGGCGAAGCGCGGCCTGCTGCAGCGGGTGGGGATTGGCGGCCCGCGCGCTGCCGGCGAAGGCGAGCGTGTTGGCGAAGCTGGCTGCCTGGTGCTCGGTCGTCATGCTGGAACCCTTCCTACGCGATACATCTTAGGGTCCGTCTGAACGGACGGGCTGGTCGGTCGCACGGCGGCGACAAGGAGGTCGGCGGCCCGGAACAAGGGCCGCCGGACCGGTGTCAGTTGGCGACGGCGTAGCAGCTGTACGAGCTGCGCTTGAGCGCGGCACAGGCCGACCAGGCCTGGTCCTTGCTGGCAAAGCCGGCGAAGCGAGCGCGGTAGAGCGTCTGCGAACCGCTCTTCACCGTCTCGGTGAAGGGCTCGGCATCCGCCAGCTCGCCGCCGACCTTGCGCTTGGCGGTGGCCAGCATCTCCATGGCGGCATCGGCTTCCGGCGTGGCGGCGATCTGGACCACCCAGGGGGAGGTCGGCGTGCGAACGGTCTCCGAGACGCTGGCAACCTTTATTGCACCGGTCGTCGAGGGATCGAGATCGCGTCCACCCGGGACGGCTGCCGGCGGCAGGCGGACGCCTGCGCTCGGCACGCGGCTGGCGGCCGGGATCGGCATGCGCACCGACGGACGCTCGGCGACGAGGGCCGCCTTCAGGGCATCACGGCCGACGATCGGACGGGACTGCGGCTGGACCATGCGCGCCACGGCCGGGGCGGCCTCGGAGCCGTAGGCCATTGCGATGCGCTGGTCGATCTCGGTCATGGCCGGGCGGGAATCGGGAACCGGGCCCTGCTTGGGAAGCGCAGCGACGATGGCCGGGCTGGCCGAGCGGGCGGCGAGCAGCATGCCGGAATCGCGAGTGCTGGCCTTCGGCAGATAGCGCGAGAGCAGCTCGACCATGTGATCGTCGCGCGAACGGCCGGAGCGACCGCCCATGACCACGGCGACAAGGCTCTTGCCGTCTCGCTCGATCGAGGTGACGAGGTTGAAGCCGGAAGCGTTGATGTAGCCGGTCTTGATGCCGTCGACGCCCTTCACCCGGCCCAGGACCCGGTTGTGGTTGCCGAGCCGGCGGCCACGGAAGCTGTAAGAGCGGGTCGAGAAGATCTTGTAATATTCCGGAAAATGCTCGCGCAGGGCGATGCCCAGGGTCGCCATGTCCCGCGCCGTGGTCTTCTGCCCGGAATCCGGCAGGCCGTTGGCATTGCGGAAGGTGGTCTTCGGCATGCCGATCTGACGCGCCTTGGCGGTCATGCGGGCGGCAAAGGCCGATTCGGAGCCGGCCTGGAACTCGCCCAGCACCACGGCGGCATCGTTGGCCGACTTGGTGACCAGCGAATAGACGGCTTCCTCGACGGTGAGGGTCGAGCCGGTCTTCAGGCCGATCTTCGACGGCGGACGTCCGGCCGCATAGGCCGACACCGGCATCTTGTCCTTCATGGAAATCCGACCGCTCTTCAGCGCGTCGAAGGTCATGTAGAGCGTCATCATCTTGGTGAGCGACGCCGGGTAGCGGTACTCGTCGGCCCGGTCGTTGTAGAGGACCTGGCCATTGTTGGCGTCGATGACGAAGCCCGCATATTTGGCGTTGGCTTCGGCATGGCCGGCGCCGGTCAGCAGCATGCCGGCGCCGAAGGCGACGACGCCTGCGAACCTGCTGAGCGATCTGGCGGCGGTGGTGAGGCGGGGGAACGGGTTACGCACGCAGCAACTCTCTGGCTCGGGCAATGGGCGAGGAAGCCGGTCGATATCGTCGCAGCGCTTGGAAAGGCCGTGCAATATCAGCGGGCAACTCCCTCGGGTGTCGATCCGCAGATTAATGCCGGCGGGCTTACCAATCGGTTTATGGTTGCCGGACCGTTCCCATCCCGGATCGAAATTTCTCGTACCCTGCCAAACGAAACGGGCAGGAGTGAGGTGAAATTCCCTATGGGAAGCGTGCGGCGCGTCATTCCGCTTGAATCTTATTGTGCAGTGCAATATCTTTGGGCGGGGCGCAGCTCAGGGCACCGGTCGGACCGGCACTTCCTGCTGAATGGACGTCCTTCCACAAACCACCACCAATCCGAGGGAAATCCAGATGAACGCATATGAAGATGCCAGCAAGTTCTCCAAGGACGCGATGGACAGCGCGCTGAAGTCGGTGTCGGCCATGACCAAGGGCTTCCAGCAGGTCGCGTCGGAGACGTCCGAATTCGCCAAGCGCGCCTATGAGCAGCAGACCGAATTCATGGAGAAGCTCTTCCAGGTGCGTTCGCCGGACAAAGCCATCGCGCTGCAGAGCGAATACGCCAAGACCGCCTATCAGGGCTGGGTCAGCCAGGCGACGCGCATGGGCGAGATCTACACCGATGTCGCCAAGGAGACCTACAAGCCGTTCGAGCACTCGCTCGCGACGCTGTCGACCGCGGGCACGTCCGTGGCGACCAAGCCGGCCGCTGCCGCCAAGCAGGCCGCCGAGACCAAGGCTGCCTGATCGGCGCCTCGGTTGTCCCGCGGCCGCGGGCACCACATATTCGGTACGAGGAAAAGCCCGGCTCTCCCGCCGGGCTTTTTCGTGTCCGGGCCATGCCTTGGCGCGGGCAGGGACGAGACGCCGCACGATGATGCTTTGCCATGCCCGCGTTGCGTCTTAAAATCCGTGCCACGGCACATACATACAGAGCGATGACGAAGGTGGTTGAATTGAGCATGCACGCGTTTCCCGGCAACGGCGCTCCTGCCGTGCGGTCCCAGGCCGGGAAGGACGACGATCAGGTCCCCGATCGCGGGACCGAGGTCATCACGCGAACGAAACCCAAAACCCAGAAGCCGAGCCTTTACAGAGTGCTCCTTCTGAACGACGATTACACTCCGATGGAGTTCGTCATCCACGTCCTCGAGCGGTTCTTCCAGAAGGACCGCGAGGCAGCCACCAGAATCATGTTGCATGTGCACAATCACGGCGTTGGCGAATGCGGAGTGTTCACCTACGAGGTCGCCGAGACCAAGGTGACCCAGGTCATGGACTTCGCCCGCCAGCACCAGCATCCGCTGCAATGCGTGATGGAAAAGAACTGAGGTGAAGCTTGCCGACATTTTCGCAAAGCCTTGAGAAGTCGCTGCACTCGGCCCTGACGCTCGCAAACGACCGGCAACAGGAATTTGCGACGCTGGAGCATCTGCTGCTGGCGCTTCTCGACGACAAGGACGCGGCGGCGGTGATGCAGGGATGCAGTGTCGACCTCGACATCCTGCGCCGCAATCTGACGACCTACATCGACAGCGAACTCTCCAACCTCGTCACGGGACATGACGAGGATTCCAAGCCGACGGCCGGATTCCATCGGGTGATCCAGCGTGCGGTGATCCATGTCCAGTCGTCCGGCCGCGAAGAGGTGACCGGCGCCAACGTGCTCGTGGCAATCTTCGCCGAACGCGAGAGCCATGCCGCTTATTTCCTGCAGGAACAGGAGATGACGCGCTACGATGCGGTGAATTTCATATCGCACGGAATCTCCAAGCGCCCCGGCGCCTCCGAGACCAGACCGCTGCGCGGCGCCGAGGATGAGCAGTCGACAGTGGGACAGGATGACGAGGGCAAGCGCAAGAACGCCCCTGATGCGCTCACGGCCTATTGCAGCAATCTCAACGAGAAGGCGCGCAACGGGAAGATCGATCCGCTGATCGGGCGGGCCGAGGAGATCAACCGCACGATCCAGGTGCTGTGCCGCCGGTCCAAGAACAACCCGCTCTATGTGGGTGATCCGGGCGTCGGCAAGACGGCGATCGCGGAAGGGCTGGCCAAGCGCGTCGTCGAAGGCGACGTGCCGGACGTCCTGGCCGATGCGACGATCTTCGCGCTGGACATGGGCACGCTGCTCGCCGGCACCCGCTATCGCGGCGATTTCGAAGAGCGGCTGAAGCAGGTGATGAAGGAGCTCGAGGAATATCCCGGCGCCGTCCTGTTCATTGACGAGATCCACACGGTGATCGGCGCGGGCGCCACCTCGGGCGGCGCGATGGACGCGTCGAACCTGTTGAAGCCGGCGCTGTCTTCCGGCGCGATCCGCTGCATCGGCTCGACCACCTACAAGGAGTACCGGCAGTTCTTCGAGAAGGACCGGGCGCTGGTGCGCCGGTTCCAGAAGATCGACGTCAAGGAGCCGTCCATCGACGACGCCGTGTCGATCCTGAAGGGCCTGAAGCCCTATTTCGAGGATTTCCACCGGGTCAAATACACCAACGAGGCGATCAAGTCGGCGGTCGAACTGTCGGCCCGCTTCATCAACGACCGCAAGCTGCCGGACAAGGCGATCGACGTGATCGACGAGACCGGTGCGTCGCAGATGCTGCTGGCGGCCGGCAAGCGGAAGAAGCAGATCGGCGTCAAGGAGATCGAGGCGACCGTGGCCACCATGGCGCGGATCCCGCCCAAGGCCGTCTCCAAGGACGATGCCGAGGTGCTGGAACATCTTGACGCCCAGCTCAAGCGGGTCGTCTACGGCCAGGATGCCGCCATCGGCAGCCTTGCCTCGGCGATCAAGCTGGCCCGTGCCGGCCTGCGCGAGCCGGACAAGCCGATCGGCTCGTACCTGTTCTCCGGCCCGACCGGCGTCGGCAAGACCGAGGTGGCCCGCCAGCTGGCGGCGGCACTCGGAGTCGAGCTTTTGCGCTTCGACATGTCGGAATACATGGAGCGGCACACCGTCTCGCGGCTGATCGGCGCGCCTCCGGGCTATGTCGGCTTCGACCAGGGCGGCCTGCTCACCGATGGCGTCGACCAGCATCCGCATTGCGTGCTGCTGCTGGACGAGGTCGAGAAGGCGCATCCGGATCTGTTCAACATCCTCCTGCAGGTGATGGACCACGGCAAGCTGACCGATCACAACGGCAAGCAGATCGATTTCCGTAACGTCATCCTGATCATGACGACCAATGCCGGCGCGTCGGAGATGGCCAAGGCGACGATCGGCTTCGGGCACTCCAAGCGGACGGGCGCCGACGAGGAGGCAATCAACCGCCTGTTCACGCCGGAATTCCGCAACCGTCTCGATGCGACGATCCCGTTCGGCCCGCTGCCGACGCCGGTCATCCACCAGGTGGTCCAGAAGTTCGTCATGCAGCTCGAGGCGCAGCTGTCCGAACGCGGCGTGACCTTCGAACTGTCGGAGGACGCGATCACGTGGCTCGCCGACAAGGGCTACGACGAGGCGATGGGCGCGCGGCCGCTGGGCCGGGTGATCCAGGAGCACATCAAGAAGCCGCTGGCCGACGAAGTGCTCTTCGGCAAGCTGAAGAACGGCGGCACGGTGAAGGTGTCCGTCGTCGACGGCGAGGACGGCGCCAAGGCGCTGCATCTGGAAGCCATTGCCGACGAATTGCCGCCGAAGCCCAAGAAGCCCGCAGCCAGGAAGCGCGCCAAGGTGGCGCCGGACGGCTCGGACATCGAGGACGACGAGCCGGCGGGTGATGCGCCCGAAGCGGGCTCCACGGGATCTGCCGCCGCCAAGCGGGCAGGGACCGTTCCCAAGGTCCCGCGCAAGTCGCGCTGATCGAAACAGAAAGGGCCGCCCTCGGGGCGGCCCTTCTTCGTTGTGGCGGATCGTGCTGCGGGGCCGGGGCCCCACGGCCGAACTCAGTCGATGGCGGCGCGGATCAGGGCCGCGTGCTCGGCCAGCATCTCCGGATCGGCCATGCCGTCGGAATGCTTCTTCAGGGGCACGCCGGCATAGACCGGCAGCACGTGGAAATGCAGGTGAAACACCGTCTGCCCGCCGGCGGTCTCGTTGAACTGGGCAATGCGGACGCCGTCGGCGTCGAACGCCTTCTTCACGGCACGCGCCAGCTTGGCGACCACCGGCATCACCGCGCCGAGCGTCTCGTCCGACGCATCGAGGATGTTGCGCGACGGCGCCTTCGGAATGACGAGGCAATGGCCCTTCGATTCCGGCATCACGTCCATGATCGCCAGCGCCGTGTCGTCCTCGTAGAGTTTCTGGCTCGGGATCTCGCCGCGCAGGATCTTGGCGAAGATGTTGCCGTCGTCGTAGCCGCTCATGGTGTCCGGTCCTTCACAATCAGAATCAGACCGGACGATAGGCAGATTGCCGCGATTGTCGACGGCTGAGCCCGCCGTCAGCCACCCTTCTTGTAGGGCGTATGCTCGGACAGGACGTCGCTGACATGGGCGATTTCGGCGCGCTCGGCGTCGAGATAGTCGTCGACGGCACGGCGCAGACCGGGATGGGCGATCCAGTGGGCCGAATGGGTGGTCACGGGCTCATAGCCGCGGGCCAGCTTGTGCTGTCCCTGCGCGCCCGCCTCGACGAGGCCGAGGCCATGCGCGATCGCGAAGTCGATGGCCTGATGGTAGCAGACCTCGAAATGCAGGAAGGGGTGGTCCTCGATACAGCCCCAGTTGCGGCCGAAGATCGTGTCGGCGCCGATGAAGTTCAGCGCCCCGGCGATGTAGCGGCCGTTTCGCGAGGCCATGACGAGCAGCGTCTGGTCGGCCATGCGCTCGCCGATCAGGCTGAAGAACGCGCGGTTGAGATAGGGCCGGCCCCATTTGCGGCTGCCGGTGTCCATGTAGAATTCGTAGAAGGCGTCCCAGGCCGCCTCGGTGAGGTCGCTGCCGGTCAGCCAGGAAATGGAGATGTCGTTGGCCAGCGCCTCGCGGCGCTCCTTGCGCAGCGCCTTGCGCTTGCGCGACGCCAGCGTCTCCAGAAACTCCTCGTAGGTCGCATAGCCGCGATTGCGGAAATGGAACTGCTGGTCGGTGCGGTGCAGCCAGCCGGCCTCGGTCAGGACGTCGCGGTCCGCGGGCTTGAGGAAGGTGGCGTGAACGGAGGAAACGCCGGTCTGGGCCGCATAGGTCCTGGCACCCTCGGCCAGCGCCTGCCGCCGGATCGTCGTGCCGGGTGCGGTTCCGACCAGCAGCCGCGGCCCGGTGGCCGGGGTAAAGGGCACCGACATCTGCAGCTTTGGATAATAGCGACCGCCGGCCCGCTCGAAGGCGTCGGCCCAGCCCTGGTCGAAGACATATTCGCCCTGGCTGTGGCCCTTCAGATAGGCTGGGGCGGCTGCGATCGGCGCGCCCTGTGGATCTTCCAGAACCAGATGCTGGGGCAGCCAGCCCGTCGCTTCGCCGACACAGCCGCTATCCTCCAACGCGGAAAGAAAGGCGTGCGATACGAAGGGGTTGGCGACGCCCGATGGAGTCGCGGTAGAAGCGGGAGACGCCGGCGCGGGCTCCACGGCCAGCGCGTCCCAGCGTGCGGCGTCGATCGCGCTGAGCCGATCGACCACCCGGATCGTGAAGCTCTCTTCGCTGCTGGTCGGGGCGGTGGCGGATTCGCGTGTCATGCGATGAATTTATGCCGGTCCCCCGGCAGCGCAAGGCGTCATTGCTGCGGCGCAATGCCTTCGAAGGTCATCTGATCGCAATGGTCCCGGCTGATGCGGATCTGCGCCTCGGTGCGCACGGTCCAGGAGATCAGCGGCGCGCCCTTGCCGCGCACCCATTCGGTGAACGGGTTCGGCACGTGGTGGATGTCATAGGAAGAGAAATCGCAGCCGCGTTCGAACACCTGCCGATGGGCGGCGAAGGCGTCCGGCGTGTGTCCCGTCGCGGTCAGCCCGATGGGACGGCCGGGGCGGGCTGCCAGCATCTGGTCGATGAGCCAGGGATCGAACGACATCAGGGCCAGTTCGCCGCGGTAGGATTCGAGAACCGGCTGCAGGCGGGCGAAATACTCTGCATCGACGTCCGGCGCGATGCCCTTCAGTTCCATGACCACCGGCACGCGCCCGGCGACCGTTGCAAGAAAGTCCGCGACGGTCGGGATGACGGCATCAGTGCCGGCGAGCCGCAGGGCGGCGATCGCTTCATCGTCCAGCGCGCGAAAATCGGCCTCGCGGCCGGTCAGCCGTTGCAGCGTGTGATCGTGGAAGATGAAGGGCGTGCCGTCGGCCGAAAGCTGCACGTCGCATTCGATCGCGAAGCCGGCGGCGATCGCCGCTTCGGCGGCGGGAATCGAATTCTCCGCCACCGTCTTGTTGCCGTCATGAAGCCCGCGATGGGCGATCGGGTTCGCGGTCAGCCAGCCGAGCGCGCCATCGAAGGCCACCATGTCAGGCGACCTCGAACAAGGCTTCGATCTCGACGGCGGCATCCATCGGCAGCGCCGGCACGCCGACGGCCGAGCGGGAATGGCGGCCGTTCTCGCCGAGGATCTCGACCAGGAAGTCCGACGCGCCGTTGGCGACCTTATGCTGCTCGGTGAAGCCGGCGTCGCTGGCGACGAAGACGGTGAGCTTCAGAAGGCGGCCGAGGCGGCTCCAGTCGCCGGAGACGGCCGATTTCGCCTGGGCGAGGATGTTGATGGCGCACAGCCGCGCGGCCTTCTGGCCGTCTTCGAGCGAGACGCCGGCGCCGAGCTTGCCGGACACGGCCAGCTTGCCGCCGTCGAGGGGCAACTGGCCCGAGGTCTGCAGCAGGCCGCCATAGATGACGCTCGGCACGTAGTTGGCGGCGGGCGCCGCGGCTTCCGGAAGGGTGACGCCGGCGGCTTCGAGGCGGCTTGCGATGGTATCGGCCATGTTGTTGTCTTCCTTTAGCTCGACGGATAGGAGCGCCGGGGAGGGGCTGTGCCGGCCAGATGGCCGCAAGCCCGTTCCGGACGCGCCGTTCCGCAGAGGCGTAGCCCATCCGCAGACCCAGTGAAAGATCGTCCCGCCATGCGCGCCAGCCTCGTAGCCCCTCTCGCGATCGGCCTTGTCGCCGGACCGGCTCTTGCGGCCGCCGCGACGATCGCGCCGCACCGCGCCTCCTACGAACTGGCGATGGACGGCAGCGGCGATCTGGTGGACGCCCAGGCACGGATAGCGGTCGAGATCACGCGGCCGGATTGCGACAGCTACGATATCGACTACCGCTTCGTGGCGCGGTTCCAGCAGGAGCAGGAGCTGGTGGTCACCGACCAGCAGACCCAGACGCTGGAAAACCTCGCGGACGGAACGCTCGCCTTCAGGACAAGGACGCTGGTCGACGGCACAGAGCAGCAGGTCGTGCGGGGCACCGCCGTCAATACGGCGGAGGAGACGCATGTCGCCTTCGTCGAACCGGAGAGCCGCTCGGTGAGCGTGCCGCTGGCAGCCTTTCCGATGCAGCATACGCTGGCTTTGATCGAGAAGGCGGAGGCCGGCGAGCTGATCGTCCAGTCGCCGCTCTATGATGGCGACCCGACACCGGAAAAGGGCCTGTCCACGACCGCGATCATCGGGCCGGCACCGGACAGCCCGGCAGAACCCAAGGATGCGGAGGAACGCGCGCCGCTCGCAGACGAAGCGGCTCCGGCGGCGGACACGCGATCAGAGACCGCCGAGGGCGACATGCGCGACGACGATGACGACCGCGGCGAAGCCGAAAACCCCATGGCGGTCGAGGTGTCCCCGGCCAGCCAGCTGTCGGGTCTTCGCTCTTGGCGGATCAGCGAATCCTTCTATGACAGCGACAGCGATGCCGACGGCATGCCGGTCTTCGAGACAGCCTATACGCTCTACGAGAACGGGATCTCGGACGACCTGGTGCTGAGCTTCGATGGCTACCGCCTGGCCGGCGGCCTTGCGAGCCTCGATCTTCTGGACACACCCGCCTGTCCCTGACGGGGCTGGCGCCGCGCGCACACGATCCCCATATCGACCCTGAACGCCGTCGCCGTGTTGCCTCGCGTGGGCTTTTGGTGTATCGGCGCTTCCATTCCACACACGGAACTCGGGTTTCGACGTTCGGGCATGTCCCGACGCCGCGATCCACCGGTGGCGGCATTCGGCCGCTTCTTTTCCGTGGAGGCTCAACCGGTAAAGGAAAAAAACCATGGCATTGCCAGACTATTCCATGCGCCAGCTGCTCGAGGCAGGCGTGCATTTCGGTCACCAGACGCATCGCTGGAACCCGAAAATGTCGTCCTACATCTTCGGGGCGCGCAACAACATACACATCCTCGACCTCGGCCAGACCGTGCCGCTGCTGCATCGTGCGCTGCAGGCGGTCTCCGACACCGTGGCCCGTGGCGGCCGCGTGCTCTTCGTCGGCACCAAGCGCCAGGCATCCGACATCGTCGCCGATGCGGCGAACCGTTCGGCCCAGTACTACGTCAACGCCCGCTGGCTCGGCGGCATGCTGACCAACTGGAAGACCATCTCCAACTCGATCCAGCGCCTGCGCAAGCTCGACGAGATGCTGGCCGGCGAAGCCCAGGGCTTCACCAAGAAGGAGCGCCTGACGCTGCAGCGCGAGCGCGACAAGCTCGACCGCGCCCTCGGCGGCATCAAGGACATGGGCGGCGTGCCGGACATGATCTTCATCATCGACACCAACAAGGAGTCGATCGCGATCGAGGAAGCCAAGCGCCTGCACATCCCGATCGTCGCCGTCGTCGATTCGAACTGCGATCCCGCACCGATCGACTACCCGATCCCGGGCAATGACGACGCGGCTCGCGCCATCACCCTGTATTGCGACCTGATCGCCCGCGCCGCCGTCGACGGCATCGCGCGCCAGCAGGGCGATTCCGGCATGGATGTCGGTGCGATGGAAGAAGCGCCGGTGGAAGAGGTCGTCGAGGCCGAGCCGGTCGCCGAGGAAGCCCCGGCCGCGGACGCCCCGGCAGCCGAGGCTCCGGCCGAGAACGCAACGCCCGCCGCCTGAGGCGAGGCGGCGAACGGCGCGGTCGGGCGGATGCCCGGCCGACGCCCGCGCCCGTCTCCGGCGTCGTAATCACGGCGTCACAATTCTGGCGCACCCGTTCCATCCGAGCCGGTGCGCCCAATCATTTCTGAAGAGGCAAAAATGGCAATTACCGCTTCGATGGTGAAGGAACTGCGCGACAAGACCGGCGCAGGCATGATGGACTGCAAGACCGCGCTGTCCGAGACCGACGGCAACATGGAAGAGGCCATCGACTGGCTGCGCGCCAAGGGCATTGCCAAGGCCGACAAGAAGTCCGGCCGCACCGCGGCCGAGGGTCTCGTCGGTTCGGCGTCCGAGGGCACCAAGGCCGTCGTCGTCGAAGTCAATTCCGAGACCGACTTCGTCGCCCGCAACGACGCCTTCCAGGGTCTCGTGCGCGACGTCGCATCGGTTGCTCTGACCACCGACGGCAGCGTCGAGGCGGTCGGCGGGGCTGCCTATCCGGGCGGCACCAAGAGCGTCAACGACACGATCAAGGACACGATCGGCACCATCGGCGAGAACCTGACCCTGCGCCGTTCGGCCATGCTCACCGTCAATGACGGCGTCGTGGCGTCCTACATCCACAACCAGGTCGTGGACGGCCTCGGCAAGCTGGGCGTGCTCGTCGCGATCGAATCGACCGGCGACAAGGCCGCGCTGGCGCAGTTCGGCCGTCAGGTCGCCATGCACATCGCCGCGACCAACCCGCTGGCCCTGACCGCCGAGGAAGTCGACGCGGCCACCGTCGAGCGCGAGAAGGCGATCTTCAGCGATTCGGCACGCCAGTCGGGCAAGCCGGAGAACATCATCGAGAAGATGGTCGAAGGCCGCCTGCGCAAGTTCTACGAGGAAGTCGTCCTTCTGAAGCAGAACTTCGTCATCAATCCCGACCTGACCGTCGAGAAGGCGCTGGCCGAGGCCGAAGGTAGCTTCGGCGCGCCGGCCAAGATCACCGGCTTCGTGCGCTTCGCCCTCGGCGAAGGCGTCGAGAAGGAAGAGACCGACTTCGCAGCCGAAGTCGCCGCCGCCGCCGGCAAGAAGTAAGTCCCGCACGCCGGACACCCGTCCGGCGGCGACACGACAGACCGATCGAGGGCGTCCGCTTCACAAGCGGGCGCCCTTATTGTATCGCATCCCCCAAGCGTGGCAGGCGTTTGCGAGAACGACCTGCCGCCGGATTTCCACATGCGCCCGCCGGTCCGGCGCGGCGTCGTCCGCAGATGCCCTCCCGGCAGCACGGCGTCGTTGCCGTCGCCGCTGCCTTGACGGGCGGGCCGCCGGACGCAGGCAAGGTGAGCAATGGCCTCCGAGATACGATACCCGCGGGTGCTTCTGAAGGTGTCCGGTGAAGCTTTGATGGGGTCGCAGGGCTTCGGGATCGACGTCGCGGTGGCCGATCGGATCGCCTCCGACATCGCCGAGGCGCATCGGCTGGGCGTCCAGGTCTCCGTCGTCGTCGGCGGCGGCAACATCTTCCGCGGCGTGGCGGTGGCCTCCAAGGGCGGCGACCGCGTCACCGGCGACCACATGGGAATGCTCGGCACCGTCATCAACGCGCTGGCCCTGCGCACCTCGCTGATCAAGCTGGGCGTCGACACCATCGTCCTTTCGGCGATCGCAATGCCCGAGATCTGCGAGAGCTTCTCCCAGCGCAGCGCGCTGGCGCACCAGGCCGCGGGCCGGGTGGTCATCTTCGCCGGCGGGACCGGCAATCCGTTCTTCACCACCGATTCCGCCGGCGCGCTGCGCGCTGCCGAGATGGGGGCGGCGGCCCTGTTCAAGGGCACCCAGGTCGACGGCATCTATTCCGCCGATCCCAAGAAGCACCCCGACGCGGTGCGCTACGACACGCTGACCCATGACGAGGTCCTGCAGAAGGGCCTGGCCGTCATGGACGTGGCGGCCGTCGCGCTGTCGCGCGAGAACGACATCCCGATCGTCGTCTTCTCGATCCACGAGAAGGGCGAGTTCGCCAAGATCCTGTCCGGCGGCGGCCGGGCGACGATCGTTACCGAATAACTGCGTCCGCGCAGTCGAGAGCCGAAAAGAGGACATCATGGCCGACATGGATCTGAACGAACTGAAGCGCCGCATGGATGGCGCCATCGCCAGCCTGAAGGGCGACCTGACGGGCCTTCGCACCGGCCGCGCCTCGCCGAGCCTGCTCGATCCGATCTATGTCGACGCCTACGGCTCGAAGATGCCGCTCAACCAGGTGGCCAACGTCTCGGTGCCGGAGCCGCGCATGGTCACCGTCACCGTCTGGGACAAGCAGATGGTGGGCAAGGTCGAGCGCGCGATCCGCGAGAGCAATCTCGGCCTGAACCCGATCACCGACGGCGCGACGCTGCGCATTCCCCTGCCGGAGCTGAACGAGCAGCGCCGCAAGGAACTGGTCAAGGTGGCGCACCAGTATGCCGAGGGCGCCAAGGTCGCGGTCCGGCATGTGCGGCGCGACGGCATGGAAACCTTGAAAAAACTGGAAAAGGACGGCGATATCGGTCAGGACGAGAGCCGTCAGCAGTCGGACCGCGTCCAGAAGATGACCGACGAGACGATCGCCGAGATCGACTCGGCGCTTGCCGTCAAGGAAGCGGAAATCATGCAGGTCTAGCCTGCCATGGGCGTCGACCTCGTCGTCGCGGCGGAATGATCGAGGGAAGGGCTGATACGGTGCGGGATCTCCAACACGTCGCCATCATCATGGACGGCAATGGTCGCTGGGCGAATGCCCGCGGCCTGCCGCGCAGCATGGGGCACCGTCGGGGCGTCGAGGCCGTGCGCGAGGCGGTCCGCGCGGCGGGCGAGCTCGGCATCCAGTATCTGACCCTGTTCGCCTTCTCCTCGGAGAACTGGCGTCGCCCCGAGGCCGAGGTCGAGGAGCTGATGGGGCTGTTGAAGCACTTCATCCGCCGCGACCTCGCCGAACTGCACAAGGAGGGCGTGCGCGTCCGGGTGATCGGCGAGCGCGAGAACCTGTCGTCGGATATCCGCGCGCTGCTCGAGGAAGCCGAGAACCTGACGCGCGACAACCAGCGCCAGACCCTGGTGGTCGCCTTCAATTACGGCGCCCGCGACGAGGTCGCCCGGGCCATGCGCCGCGTCGCCGCCAAATACGCGGCGGGCGAGGTCGAACTCGAGGGGCTGACCGCCGAGTATCTCGACGAGCACTTGGACACCGCCGGCATTCCCGATCCCGACCTGATCATCCGCACCAGCGGCGAGCTGCGCCTGTCGAATTTCCTGCTCTGGCAGGCGGCCTATTCGGAATTCGTCTTCCTGCCGTGCCTATGGCCCGATTTCGACCGCAAGGCGTTCGAGGAGGCCATCGCCGATTATTTCAGCCGGGATCGTCGCTACGGCGGGTTGTCGCGCGAAATCGCTTCCTGATCTGATGGGCCTGGAACTTCGACGGTTCTTTCTCGCCGGCAGCTGGTCCGACCTGAAGTCACGCGTCATCTCCGCGCTGATCCTCGGCATCATCGTCATCGCCCTGACCGCCATCGGCGGCTGGCCGTTCCGGGTGCTGTGCGCGCTCACCGGCATCATCGTCTTCGACGAATGGGCCCGCATGACCCGCGCCAAGCGCGTCCGGCCGATCTACCACTTTGCCCGCGGTGCCCTGATCGTCGCCGTCGTCGCGCTGGTCTTCGATCTCGGCCTGCTGGCGGTGGCGATCGTCGGTGCGGCGATGATCTTCATCGCCGCGACGGACCGTGACGAGCGCAGCGCGCGCTGGGTGCATTGGGGCCTGTTCTACGCGGGCGCCGCGGCGCTGGCGCCCGGCATGCTGCGCGGCTCCGATCCTGCCGGCCTTGCGACGCTCGGATTCATCATCGTCGTCGTGTGGTCGACGGACATCTTCGCCTATTTCACCGGCCGCACGCTGGGCGGACCGAAGCTGCTGCCGGCGGTGTCGCCGAAGAAGACGCTGTCGGGGGCGGCCGGGGGCCTCCTGGCCGGAACGATCCTCGGTGCGGTCTATGCCCATTTCGTCAGCGGCGAGGTCGGGGCCTTCATCATCGTCCTGGCGGCGGTCCTGTCGGTGGTCGGGCAGGCGGGCGACCTGTTCGAATCCTGGATCAAGCGGCGTTTCGGCGTGAAGGATTCGGGCCGTCTCATTCCCGGCCATGGCGGACTGATGGACCGTATCGACGCCCTCGTCGTGGCGATGGCCGTGACCTGGGCCGTCGGCGTGGCAATCGCCGGATTCGGCGAACCGGCCCGTGGCATATTTGCCCTCTGAGCGCATCGATTGCAGCGCGGGCGCCGTCATCATTGCGACTTGTTCGTCAACTGCTATGGAAAGGGTCCCGCGGCGCCGCTCGAGAGCGCGCAGCCACGGGCATTGTCTGATCATTTGAATGCGGCATCGTCCCGACCGGATGTCGATGCCGGTCCGGAACCGGCGGTCCGGGTTGGAACGCGAAAGGGTGCGGAATGGAATCGCCTGTCGGGCTCGCCCAGATCTGGAGCGGAGGCCTCATCTACATCGTCCCGTTCCTGTTCGTCCTGACGATCATCGTCTTCTTCCACGAGCTGGGGCATTTCCTCGTCGGTCGCTGGTGCGGCATCAAGGCGCTGGTCTTCTCTGTTGGCTTCGGCCCGGAACTGATCGGCTTCAACGACCGGCGCGGCACGCGCTGGAAGCTCGCGGCGGTGCCGCTGGGCGGCTACGTCAAATTCCTCGGGGACGAGAACGCGGCCTCGGTACCGGACAGAGCCGCGGTGGACGCGATGTCGGACGCCGAGCGCAGCGGGGCCTTTCCGGCCAAGAGTGTCGGGCGCCGTGCCGCCACGGTGGCCGCGGGCCCCATCGCCAACTTCATCCTGGCGATCGTGATCTTCGCCGGCGTCGCCTATGTCGAGGGACGCGTCGTCGGCGATCCGGTCGTTGCCGAGGTGAGGGACGGTTCGCCTGCCGCGGCCGCCGGCTTCAAGCCGGGCGACAAGGTGCTGTCCGCCGACGGCGAGACGATTCGCTATTTCTCCGACCTGCAGCGCTATGTGTCCTCGCGGGCCGACACGCCGATCCGCATGACGGTAGAGCGGAACGGTTCGCCGGTCGAGCTGACGGTGACACCGCGCAGCGAGGTCCAGACGGACGGGTTCGGCAACGAGTTCAAGGTGCCGGTCGTCGGACTAGTGGCGAACAATGACGGCTCGTCGTTCCGGGTGGAGAGCCTGTCGCCGGTGGAGGCGGTCGCCTACGGCGTTTCGCAGACCTGGTTCGTCACGACACGGACCGTGGACTTCATGGGCGAGGTTATCACCGGTCGCCAGAACGCCGACCAGATCGGCGGTCCGATCCGAATCGCGCAAGTGTCGAGTCAGGTTTCGACGATAGGACTGGGCGCGCTGCTCAATCTGGCGGCGCTGCTGTCGGTCTCCATCGGGTTGCTCAACCTTCTGCCGATTCCCATGCTGGACGGCGGACATCTGCTGTTCTACGCATTCGAGGCGATCCGTGGCCGGCCCCTGAGCGAACAGGTGCAGGAAGTCGGCTTCCGAATTGGGCTCGCACTGGTGATGCTGCTTATGGTATTCGCCTTCTGGAACGATATTTCGGGACTCGTCTGATGAGTCCCGCCGGGTCGGGGGACTTGGGGGCTTGCAAACTGTTAACCAAAGCGACGATGTCCGTGACAACGTTGCAACGGCTTTTCCGATTCCTAAAGGGACTCGGGCCAGTTTGCTTGAACGGACTCGGAAAGCCGGTACAAGGCAACGATGCGCATTGCTCCCACTGCGTCTCGATACAATGATGAAAAGGTGGCTGGGCCAATGAGGGCTGGAACGAATATCATGCGCGCGGTCTCCGCTGTCGCGCTTTCCTCGACGGTTCTTGCAGCTGCGACCCTCGGGGCCCAGCTTGCCGCTGTCACGGTCGCCGAGGCGGCTGTCGTCAATCGCATCGACGTTCGCGGCAACAGCCGCGTGGAGGCGGACACGATCCGCGGCTTCATGCAGATCTCGGCCGGCCAGAACGTCTCCGAAGCCGATCAGGATCAGGCGGTCCGTCGCCTGTTCTCCACCGGCCTCTTCTCGGATGTGCGTATCAGCCAGTCCGGCGGCACGCTGATCGTGCAGGTCGACGAGAACCAGATCGTCAACCAGGTGCTCTTCCAGGGCAATTCCAAGGTGAAGGACGAGCAGCTCATCGCCGCCGTCCAGACGCAGCCGCGCGCAGCCTATTCGAGCGCGACCACGCAGGCCGACGTCGACGCCATCCAGGCCGCCTACACCAGCATCGGCCGCAGCGACGCCATCGTCACCGTGCGCACGCAGGAGATCGGCGAGAACCGCGTCAATGTCATCTACGACATCCAGGAAGGCGACCGCACCAAGATCGAGAGCATCAGCTTCGTCGGCAACAACGCCTTCGGCGACAGCCGGCTGAAGCAGGTCATCGCGCTGCGCGAGAGCGGCATCCTGAGCTTCATCCAGCGCAACGACATCTATGATCCGGAGCGCCTGCGCACCGACGAAGAGACGCTGCGCCGCTTCTACTACAACCGCGGCTATGCGGATTTCCGCATCGTGTCGTCGGTGGCCGAGCTCGACGAGAGCCAGAACAGCTATTTCATCACGATCACCGTCGACGAGGGTGAGCGCTACAGCTTCGGCAACGTGACGATCGACAGCACCGTCGCCGGCGTCGACACCGAGTCGCTCTATGGCGAGATCGAGACCCAGACGGGCGAGGTCTACAGCGCCAAGGATGTCGAGGACACGCTGGTCAACCTGACCAACAGCCTCGCCAATGCCGGCTTCGCCTTCGCGCAGGTCACCCCGCGCGGCGACCGCGACTTCGCCAGCCGCACGATCGCCATCGACTACGTCATCGACCAAGGTCCGCGGGCCTATGTCGAGCGTCTGGAGATCCGCGGCAACACCAAGACCCGCGACTATGTCATTCGTCGCGAGTTCGACGTGTCCGAGGGCGACGCCTTCAACCAGGTGCTGGTGCAGCGCGCCAAGCAGCGCCTCGAGGACCTGAAGTATTTCGAGAAGGTCTCGGTTTCGACCGCGCCCGGCGCCGAGCCGGACCGCGTCATCGTGATCGTCGACGTGGTCGAGAAGGCCACCGGTGAGCTGTCGCTGGGCGGCGGCTACACGACCGGTGGCGAGAGCTCCGGTCCGGTCGCCGAGATCGGCGTCACCGAGCGCAACTTCCTCGGCCGCGGCCAGTTCATCAAGGTCTCCGCCGGCTTCGGTGCCGACACCCGGAACTACAGCCTGTCCTTCACCGAGCCGTATTTCCTCGGTCGTCGTCTGGCCGCCGGCTTCGATGTCTATCACAGCGAGAGCAGCTCGGGCGATTACGACTCCGAGCGCACCGGTGGCGACATCCGTATCGCGGCGCCGATCACCGAGGACCTGACGGCCCAGATCGCCTACAACATCAAGCAGGAAAAGTTCGGCGACGATAACGGCACGACCTACAACCAGTTCACCAATGCGCAGCTGATCGATGGAAGCGGCAATCTCTTCGAGAGCACCTGCGGCACGCCGAACCCGAACAGCAATATCGTCGATCTGAACGGCAACGCCGCCGTGGCGCCGCCCTATACGGACTCGCCGATCATCAACCAGGCGATCTGCGAAAGCCCGTATCTGACGTCGTCGGTCTCCTACACGCTGACCTACAACACGCTCGACAACACCAACGATCCGCGCAACGGCTTCTTCATCCAGGCCGGGCAGGAATTTGCCGGTGTCGGCGGCGATGCGAACTTCGTCAAGACGACCGGCAAGGCCAGCTATTTCCACCTTCTGAACGAGGAATACGACGTGATCGGCTCGCTCAATGCGGGCGGCGGCAACGTCACCTCCTTCGGCGGCGACGGCCTGCGGGTGTTCGACAACTTCTTCAAGGGCCAGGACATCGTTCGGGGCTTCGACTACAAGGGCATCGGCCCGCGCCAGAACGGCGTGTCGATCGGCGGCAACAATTATGCCAACGCCTCGGCGGAAGCGACCTTCCCGCTGCCGGGTATCTCGCGTGACCTCGGCTTCCGGGGTGCGGTCTTCGCGGATGCCGGTTCGCTCTGGGGCAGTGAGTACGAGAACGATCCGGGTGTCATCGGCGTCGATGCCTCGCTGCGCGCGTCTGCGGGCGTCGGCCTGATCTGGGCATCGCCCTTCGGTCCGCTGCGGGTGAACTACGCCCATCCGCTGGCCAAGGAAGATTTCGACGAGCTGCAGGAATTCTCCTTCGGATTCTCGTCCCGCTTCTGATCGACAATGTGGGGGCCGGCTTGTCCGGCCCAGACCGTCCCGATGCATGAATTGACTTTCTTCCCGCGCGGCGACGGTCTCACCCTTGCGGAGCTGGCAAGCCTGACGGGCACCAGCCTGGGCGAGGGGGCCGACCCGGCTCTGCGGATAACCGGCATCGCTGCCCTGTCCGAGGCAGGGCCGCAGGACCTGTCCTTCTTCGACAGCAAGCGCTACAGCGCCGAGCTCGCGGCAACGCGGGCCGGCTGCGTTCTCGTCTCTCCCAAGAATGTCGGGCTGCTGCCGTCGGGCATGCCGGCCCTGGTGACCCACAGTGCCGCGATCGCCTTCACCGAGGCGGGCCGGGCGCTGTTTCCCGGCGCCGTCCTGCCGACGCCGGCCACCGGATCGCACGGTGTCTCGCTCAAGGCCGACATCCACCGCGAAGCCAAGCTCGAAGACGGCGTGACGGTGGAAGCCTTCGCGTCGATCGGTCCCGGCGTCGAGATCGGCCGCGGGACGATCGTCGGTGCGGGCGCCGTCATCGGCGCCGGCTGCCGTATCGGCCGCAATTGCCGGATCGGCTCGAACGTGACCTTGACCCATGCGCTGGTCGGCGATCGGGTGATCCTGCATCCCGGCGTGCGGATCGGGCAGGACGGGTTCGGCTACACGGCGGGGCCCACCGGTCTCGTCAAGGCGGTGCAGATCGGCCGTGTCATCATCCAGGACGATGTCGAGATCGGCGCCAATACGACCGTCGATCGGGGCGGCGTTCGCGACACGGTGATCGGCGAAGGCACCAAAATCGACAACCAGGTCCAGATTGCCCACAATGTGCGGATCGGGCGGCACTGCGTGATCGTCGCGCAGGTCGGCATTTCCGGCAGCACGACACTCGGCGACGGCGTGATGATCGGCGGCCAGACCGGCATCAACGGCCATTTGACCATCGCCGACGGGGCCCAGATCGCGGCCGTATCGTCGGTCGCCGGCGACGTGCCGAAGGGCGCGCGCTGGGGCGGCACGCCCGCAAAACCCGTTCGGGACTGGTTTCGTGAGCTCATGACGTTATCTGAGCTTGCGCAACGGGGACGTTCTCCAAGGAAGACAGATGAGTGACGACGCGATGGTACTCGAAAGCGCCGATATCCTGGAGATCATGGAGCTTCTACCCCACCGCTATCCGTTCCTGCTGGTCGATCGTATCATCGACATCGACGGGGACCGCAGCGCGATCGGGATCAAGAACGTCACCGCGAACGAGCCGCATTTCCAGGGACATTTTCCGACGGCGCCGGTGATGCCGGGTGTGCTGATTCTCGAGGGAATGGCCCAGACCGCCGGCGCCATCTGCACCCGGGCGACCGGAGGCGGCACGCCGCAGCTCGTCTATCTGATGACCATCGACGGCGCCAAGTTCCGCAAGCCTGTGGTTCCGGGCGACCGGGTCGAATACCACGTGACCCAGTCCAAGAAGCGCGGCAACATCTGGAAATTCGACTGCGTCGCGCAGGTCGACGGGGTCAAGGTGGCCGAGGCGGTCGTCAGCGCAATGTTGTCGCCCCGCGGCCCGAACTGATCATGGCCGAGACGACCATACATCCGAGCGCCGTCATCGAGGACGGCGCTGTGATCGGTGACGGCTGCGAGATCGGCCCGTTCTGCCATGTCGGGCCGCAGGTGCAGCTTGGTGCCAACAGCCGCCTGCGCTCGCATGTGGCGCTGTGGGGCAACACGGTGATCGGCGAGAATGCGCAGATCTGGCCGTTCGCCTCGCTCGGCCATGCGCCGCAGCATCTGAAATATCGCGGCGAGGACACCAGGCTGGTGATCGGCCGCGACTGCCTGATCCGCGAACATGTGACGATGAACCCCGGCACCGTGCAGGGGCGCTCCGAAACGACCATCGGCGACAATTGCGCCTTCTTCACCGGTGCCCATGTCGCCCATGACTGCATCGTCGGGCGCAACGTCACGGTGATCAACAACGTCATGCTCGCCGGTCACTGCACGATCGGCGACTATGCCACGATCGCCGGCGGCTCGGGCATTCACCAGTTCACCCGGATCGGCCACCATGCCTATGTGGGCGGCCTCGCGGCCGTCGAGGGGGACGTCATCCCCTTCGGCATGGTGCTGGGCAACCGTGCCTATCTGTCGAGCCTGAATGTCATCGGCATGAAGCGGGCCGGCTTCGATCGCGAAGCGATCCGCAATGTCCGCCGCGCCTATCGGATGCTATTTTCCTTCGATCTGACGTTCAAGGAGAACATGGACGAGGTGCAGAGCGAGTTCCCCAACGATCCGCTCGTGCAGGATCTCCTCGGGTTCATCCGCTCGGGCGGCGATCGCGCCCTGTGCTTTCCGCGCCATCCCCAGCTAAGCTGACAATGCCCGGACTGGCTCCCGATCGGCCGGGCGACGTTCTCGGTCTGGTGGCGGGGGGCGGCTCGCTGCCGCGACTGGTGGCGGAAGCGGCGCGCGCCTCAGGCTGGCGGGTCGTCGTGGTGCGTATCGGCGACGGCATGGCCGGCGACTGGTCGGGTTACGAAGGGGGCGCCTATCCCTGGGGCCGTACCGGCGACGCGATCGCCTACATGAAGTCCTGCGGGGTCCGGCGCATGGTGTTCTGCGGCACCGTCAGCCACCGTCCCGATTTCCGCTCGCTCATTCCCAGTTTCCAGACCCTGATCCGGCTGCCTGCGGCGCTGAAGATCGTGCGGGGTGGCGACGACCGGCTGTTGCGCGCCCTGTCGCGCTACATGGAGCGCCAGGGCTTCGAGATGCTGGCGGTGCAGGACATCGTTCCGCAGCTCCTGACCCCCGGCGGCACGTTGACCCGTCGCATGCCCGATGTCGACGAACAGCAGGCGCTGGTGCTTGCCGTCGGGGCCGCGGCGCGGCTGGGCGAGCTCGACATCGGACAGGCGGTCGTTGCGTCCCGGGACCGGGTGATCGCGCTGGAAGGGATCGAGGGCACGCGCGAGATGCTCCAAAGGGTCGCCGATCTGAAGATTCGCGGCCGCATCGGACGTTCCGAGCGCTGCGTGCTGGTGAAGAGCGTCAAGCCGACCCAGGACGAGCGCTTCGACCTGCCGAGCATCGGCGGCGCCACCATCGAGGAGGCGGCCGCAGCCGGCATCACGGTGATCGGGGCGACGGCCGGGCGCAGTCTGGTCCTCGGGATCGACGATGTGCTCGAGGCCGCCGAAGCCGCGGGAATCGCCATCGTAGGGCTCGAAGAGGATACCGGTATGGCAAACGGCGACGACGGGGGAGACCGGCCATGACGACCATCGCCTTCGTGGTCGGGGAAGCGTCGGGGGACCGGATCGGCGCCGATCTCATCCGCGCCCTTCGTCCGAAACTCGGCGACGAATTGCGGCTGGTGGGGCTCGGCGGCGAGGCGATGCAGGCCGAGGGTCTCGACAGCCTGTTCGACATCGACGAATTGTCGATCATCGGTATCGGCGCGATCCTGGCGCGGCTACCGCAGCTGATGCGCCGACTGTCTCAAGTGGCCGATGCAGTGATCGCCGCGCGTCCCGATATTCTCGTCATCATCGACAGCCCGACCTTCTCCCACCGGGTGGCGAAGCGGGTGCGCGAAAAGCTGCCTGACGTGCCGATCGTCAATTACGTGCCGCCGACGGTCTGGGCCTGGCGCGAGGAGCGGGCCCAGAAGATGCGGGCCTATGTGGACCACGCCATCTGTATCCTGCCCTTCGAGCCGGCCACCATGGAACGGCTGGATGGGCCGCCATCGACCTATGTCGGCCATCCGCTGATGCGGGTGCCGGCGCTGGCGCAGATGATCGCGGACCCGGCACGCACCGCGCCGGAGCGCACACCGGCATCGCCGCCGCGTCTCCTGATCCTGCCGGGGTCGCGCCGCGGCGAGATCAACCGGCTGATCGACGATTTCGGCCGTACCTTCGATGTCCTGCGCGGGCGTATGCCGGGCGTCACGGCGGTCATTCCGGCGCTCGTACGGCACCGTCGTCTGATCGAACAGAAGATCGCCGCCTGGGAGGTGAAGCCCGAGATCGTCACCGGTGAGACCGCGAAATGGACGGCCTTTGCCGAAGCCGACGCGGCACTGGCGGCCTCCGGCACAGTATCGCTGGAGCTGGCGCTCGCCGACGTGCCGATGGCGCTGGCCTACCGGCTCGACCCGGTGGCCTACCAGTTTCGCCACCTGATCTCGGCCTGGACGGCGGCGATGCCGAACTTCATCGTCGGGCACGCGCTGGTGCCGGAGCATTTCCACGAATTCGTGCGCCCGGAAATGCTGGCCCGCCGGCTCGAGCGGCTGATGACGCCGACGCCGGAGCGGGCGGCGCAGCGCGCTGGCTTTGCCGACATCCGCGAGATGATGCGGATCGACGTCGCGCCGGGCGAGGCGGCCGCCGCGATCGTCCTCGATTGCATTGCGCGCGGCAGGACGTCCATCCAGACATAGAAACGGGCGCCGCAGCGCCCGCTTTTCGTTGATCTCGAAGCGGAAACGCCTCAGCCGCGCTCGTCGACCGCGACGTAGTCGCGCATCTCGGCGCCCGTATAGAGCTGGCGGGGACGGCCGATCCGCTGATGCGGGTCTTCGATCATCTCCTTCCACTGGGCGATCCAGCCGACCGTGCGCGCCACGGCGAAGAGCACCGTGAACATGGTGGTCGGGAAGCCGAGCGCCTTCAGGGTGATGCCGGAGTAGAAGTCGACATTCGGGTAGAGCTTCTTCTCGATGAAGTACTCGTCGGTCAGCGCGATGCGCTCGAGCTCCATCGCCACTTCGAGCAGCGGATCGTCCTTGATGCCGAGCTCGTCGAGGACCTCGTGGCAGGTCTGCTGCATGATCTTGGCGCGCGGATCGTAGTTCTTGTAGACCCGGTGGCCGAAGCCCATCAGGCGGAACGGATCGTTCTTGTCCTTGGCCCGCGCGATAAACTCGGGGATGCGGTCCTTGGTGCCGATCTCCATCAGCATGTTGAGCGCGGCCTCGTTGGCGCCGCCATGGGCCGGGCCCCAGAGGCAGGCGATGCCGGCGGCAACGCAGGCAAACGGGTTGGCGCCCGAAGAGCCGGCCAGCCGGACCGTCGAGGTCGAGGCGTTCTGCTCGTGATCGGCGTGGAGGATGAAGATCCGGTCCATGGCCCGCGCCAGCACCGGGTTGATCCGGTAGGGCTCGCACGGCACCGCAAAGCACATGTGCAGGAAGTTCTCGGCATAGGCGAGATCGTTGCGCGGATACACGAAGGGCTGGCCGATATGGTACTTGTAGGCCATCGCCGCGATGGTTGGCATCTTGGCGACCATGCGCAGGCTCGCCACCATCCGCTGGTGCGGATCCGCGATATCCGTCGAGTCGTGGTAGAAGGCCGACAGGGCGCCGACCGAGCCGACCATCACGGCCATCGGATGCGCGTCGCGGCGGAAGCCCGTGTAGAACCGGCTCATCTGCTCGTGGACCATGGTGTGCCGGGTCACGCGGTAGACGAAATCGTCCTTCTCGCGGGTCGTCGGCAGCTCGCCGTAGAGCAGCAGGTAGCAGGTCTCGAGGAAATCACCGCGCTCGGCGAGCTGGTCGATCGGGTAGCCGCGATGCAGCAGCACGCCCTCGTCGCCGTCGATGTAGGTGATCTTGGATTCGCAGGACGCCGTCGAGGAGAAGCCCGGGTCGTAGGTGAAGAGACCGGTCTGCTTGTACAGCGCGGTGACGTCGACGACGTCCGGTCCGATGCTGCCGCTGCGAACGGCCAGATCCGCATCTTTCTGACCCAATGTGAGCTTCGCCGACTGTTCCGTCATGCGTTTTCCCTTCGATGATAGCCGCTCAGGTATCAACCTCTCGCAGCGCACACAGATTGTTCAGATGCCTGACTACTCCAAACCCAGGAGTGCGACAAGTTTCCGATCACGCAGTGTGTTGCGCCGCAATAGTCCTGTCCTTGGTCAGGCCGACTGGTCGCCCAGCCGCGCCAGCGATTCGTCCCGGCCGAGGACGGCCAGTACATCGAACACGCCCGGCGAGGTGGTGCGGCCGGTCAGGGCCGCCCGCAGGGGCTGTGCCGCCTTGCCCAGCTTCAGACCGTTCTCCTCGGCATAGGCGCGTACTATGGCCTCCAGCTCTTCCGCAGACCAGTCCGGGGCCGCCTCGAAGCGCTTGGCGAGCGCGCCGACGATCTCGCGGCCGCCATCGTCGAGAATCGCCGCCGCCTTGTCCTCGAACGACAAGGGCCGGTCGGCGAACAGATAGGCGGTGCTCTCGGTCAGCTCGACGAGGGTCTTGGCGCGCTCCTTCAGTCCGGGCATGGCCGCGGTCAGCTTGGATCGGATCTCGTCGTCCGAGCGGGTCTTCAGGATGCCGCCATTGGGCAGCACGTCGCGCTCGGCCATCAGCATGTCGACGAGATCGGCGTCGTCGCTGCGCCGGATCCAGTGGCCGTTGAGCGCTTCCAGCTTGGCGAAGTCGAAGCGCGCGGCGCCCTTGTTGATCTCGCCCAGATCGAACCATTCGATCATCTCCTCGGTGGAGATGATCTCGGAATCGCCATGGCTCCAGCCGAGGCGCACGAGGTAGTTGCGCAGCGCCACCGGCAGATAGCCCATGGCCTGGTAGGCCTCGATGCCCAGCGCGCCGTGGCGCTTCGACAGCTTGGCGCCGTCGGCGCCGTGGATCAGCGGGATGTGCGCCATCACCGGCACGTCCCAGCCCATCGCCTTGTAGATCAGCGTCTGGCGCCCGGCATTGGTCAAATGGTCGTCGCCGCGGATGATGTGGGTGACGCCCATGTCGTGGTCGTCGACGACCACGGCCAGCATGTAGGTCGGGCTGCCGTCGGAGCGCAGCAGCACCAGATCGTCGAGATCCTTGTTGGGAAAGCGGACGTCGCCCTGCACCTTGTCGCGGACGATCGTCTCGCCCTCCAGCGGCGCCCGCAGACGGATCACCGGCTTGACGCCCTCGGGGGCCTCGGACGGGTCGCGGTCGCGCCAGCGGCCGTCATAGCGCGGCGGACGCTTCTCGGCGCGTGCGGTCTCGCGCATCTCTTCCAGTTCGGCCTGGCTGGCGTAGCAGCGATAGGCCTCGCCCCGGGCGAGCATTTCCTCGACCACCTCGCGATGGCGGTCCGCCCGCTCGTACTGCGACACCGGCGGCTCGTTGGCGGTCAGGCCCATCCAGTCGAGGCCGTCGATGATAGCCTGGACCGCCGGCTCGGTCGAGCGGGCGCGGTCGGTGTCCTCGATCCGCAGCAGCATCTTGCCGCCCGTTGCCCTGGCGTAGAGCCAGTTGAACAGCGCCGTGCGTGCGCCACCGATATGCAGGAAGCCCGTCGGCGAGGGGGCAAAGCGGGTCACGACGGCGTCCGTCATGGTCTCTCCGATATTGATACGCTGAGTGTTGGGAGCGATCGGCATGGATCGCTTTCGCTTGGCGGCTGTGTACCATAGGCGAGGGGAGAGACAAGCCGACGGGACCGGACGGCATGGACAGCGCCAGCGATCGCGACGAACGCGCAGGCGCGGCCTTCGGGCGGCGCGACGCCGTTCGGGCGGCGTTCCGGCGCTGGCGGGCGACGATCGTGCTGCCGCCGCGCGCCCGCTGGCGCCGACTTGGCCGGGACTGGCTCGCCGACCAGCTTGCCGCCGAGACCCGCGCTCGCACCGGTTTCCTGCTGGTCCCGCTTGGCCTGATGATCGGCGTGGCGCTCGTCCACGGCGCCGGCTGGGCCCCGAGTATCTGGCTGACCGTCCTTGCCGCCATCGCCAGCCTCGGCCTCGCGCTGCGCCGGGTGGGGCGCCCCTTTCTGCACCCGATGCTGATCCTGGCTGGCTTCACCCTCGTCGGTACCGCCCTTGCGATCGGCGAGATCCAGCGCACCAAAACTACGATCCTGTCCGGCCAGGCCACGGTGCGCATCGCCGGACCCGTCGTCTCACGGGAGCGGACAGAGGACGGACGCTATCGCTATGTGATCGCCGTCGCGGAAACCGAGCGGCCGGTCCTGTCGCGACCGCCGGAGCGTGTGCGCATCGTCGTCGGCAGCCGACATGAACCGATCGCGCCCGGCGGCCTCTATCGCGGTCTCGTTCGGCTCGGGCCGCCGTCCGGTCCGGCCTTTCCCGGCAGCTACGACTTTGCCATGGCGCCGTTCTTCGCCGGGATCGGAGCCTATGGCTATTCGCTCGGCGCGCCGGAGGCCGAGCCGATGCCGTCCACGGCGACCAGCGATGGAGGCGGCCTTCTGGCCGAACTGCGGCATGTGCAGACGCAGACGCGCCTCGCCCTGACCGAGCGGATCAGCACGGTGATCGGAGGCCGCGAGGGCGCCATCGCCGCGGCCCTCATCACCGGCGAGCGCGCCGGTATCCCCGACGATGCCCGCGAATGGCTGCGCGGCACGGGGCTCGCCCATGTCCTGTCGATCTCGGGCCTGCACATGGCGATCGTCGCCGGCTTCGCCATGCTGGCCGTGCGGTCGTCGCTGTCGCTCGTGCCGGCCATCTCGCTGCGCCTGCCGGCCAAGAAGATCGCCGCCATCGTCGCGCTCGTGGTCGCGGCGATCTATCTGGCGATCTCGGGCGCCAATGTCGCGACCCAGCGCTCCTTCGTCATGCTGGCGATCATGCTCGGCGCGGTGCTGATCGACCGCCCCGCCCTGACGCTTCGCAACGTCGCGATCGCTGCCATCGTCGTCATCCTCGTCGCTCCGCATGCGGTGATGACCGCCAGCTTCCAGATGAGCTTTGCGGCGACCGTGGCGCTGATCGGCGGCTATGCGGCCCTGTCGCAATGGCGGGCAGGGCGCGAACGCGGCCGCGAGACGGATAGGGGCGTCGCCGGCAAGATCCTCGTCGCGCTCTCTGCGATCATGGTCACGTCGCTTCTCGCGGGATCGGCGACCGCGCCTTATGCCGCCTATCACTTCCACCGGATGGCGGCCTTCGGCTTCGTCGCCAATCTCCTGACCATGCCGCTGTTCACGCTGTGGATCATGCCGCTGGCGCTGGTGGGAACGCTGCTGATTCCGTTCGGGCTCGACGCCTGGCCGTTCCAGGCGATGGGTGCCGGCCTCTGGCTCGTCTTCGAGATCGCCCGCAACGTCTATGCCTGGCTGCCGGACCAGGCGATCGGACGCATGACCGCATCGGGACTTCTGCTGCTGACGGCGGCGATCCTCACCGCGTCCTGTCTGGCAAGCCGGTTGCGCTGGCTTGGCCTGCCGCTGGCACTCGCCGGATTCGTCGCAGCGCCCGACAGGACGGTCCCACCGGAACTGCTGATCTTCGAGGACGGCAAGGAGGTCGCGACTCTCGCGGCGGAGGGCCAGCTTGCTTTCCTTCGTGCAAGGCCCAGCGGTTTCATCGCGGAACAATGGGAGCGGGCCTTCGAGGCGCGGGCGCCGCGGGGCACGGACACCGAGCGGATCCGTGCGACGATTCCCGCCGAGTGCGCGGCCAAATACTGCCGCTTCACCACGCGCGGCGGCCTGCGGGTGGTCTGGACGGAGGATTATGCCCGCACGGGCAATGCCTGCGACGAGGCGGATGTTGCCATCGTCTCACGGGCGATCCGGCTTGCCGAATGCCGGTCCGGCGCGGCTCTGGTGACGCTGCGCACGCTGCGGCGGACCGGCTCGCTGGCGATCGGCCGGGAGGCGGCGACAGGCCGGCCCCGCATCGTGCAGGCAATCAGCGATCCACCCGAACGCTGGAACGTCCATCGGCTGGCGCCCTGGCCGGAATATTGGCGCAAGCCTGCTGCACCGGACCCGCAGGTGCCTGTCACGCAACCCGCGTCGGCGACCGTCAGCAATGGCGGCTCGGCCAGCGCAGGCCGAACCGCGACGACTGCGCCCTGAGCGAGGACGAGCCGGTTTCGGGCCTCAACGCTTCGGGCGCAAGTCGCGAGGCCCTATCACCCGTTCTGCGCCGACCGCGTCGCGTCCGGAGCGGTCAGTAGCGGCGGATCAGGCCGATCAGCTTGCCCTGGACCTTGACCCTGTCCGAGCCAAAGATCCGGGTTTCATAGGCCGGATTTGCCGCCTCCAGCGCGATGGTGTCGCCGCGACGGCGGAATCGCTTGAGCGTCGCTTCCTCGTCGTCGACGAGGGCGACCACGATCTCGCCCGGAGTCGCGGTGTCCCCCCGGCGGATGACCACCGTGTCGCCGTCGAGAATGCCGGCCTCGATCATCGAATCGCCCTTCACTTCGAGGGCGTAATGCTCGCCGCTGCCCAGCATATCCGGCGGAACGACGATGGAATGGGTGTTGTGCTGGATGGCCGAGATCGGCACGCCGGCGGCAATGCGCCCCATGACAGGAATGGCCGTCGAGGCGGACGCCTTGGCCGGCGCCGGCTGAGCCGCGGGTGCGGGCCGGGCCGCGTCGCGGCTGCCTTCGATGACGCTCGGCTTGAAGCCGGTGCGCCCGACTGGGGCCGGGCGGTTGCCCTGAATCGACTCGGGCAGTTTCAGGATTTCCAGCGCGCGGGCCCGGTTGGGCAGGCGGCGGATGAAGCCCCGCTCCTCGAGCGCGGTGATCAGGCGGTGAATGCCGGACTTGGACCGCAGGTCCAGCGCGTCCTTCATTTCATCGAAGGACGGGGGCACACCAGTCTCGCGCACCCGATCGTTCACGAAGACCAGAAGATCGTGCTGCTTGCGCGTCAGCATCCGGGCGACTCCTCAAAACAAAACCTGAACAAACCTATCTGTTCTAGTTGTGTTCCGCAAGTGGCTCCAGCGCCGTCAGGGGGACGTAATCGCAGGGATCGCCCGCTTCGGCCGGTGCGGCGCGGACAGGGCGGACGAGCAGCGCATCGGCCGCGGCATAGATCGACAGCAGCGAGGAATCCTGCCGCGACAACGGCACGATGCGGGGTGGGCCGGCGCCGTCCGGTTCGATCCGGGCGCGCACGAAATCCGTGCGGTCGCCATTGTCCGGCATCGGCGCGGCGAGAATACCCCGGCGGTACAGCGGACGCGCGGGACGGCCTGCGAGGCGCCGAACCAGCGGTGCCAGGAACAGGGTCGCGGCGACCATGGAGGAGGCGGGGTTGCCGGGCAGGCCGACGACCCGCATGTCGCCCAGCCTGCCGGCCATCAGCGGCTTGCCGGGTCGCATGGCCACCTTCCAGAAGTCGAGGGAGACGCCATGAGCGGCGAAGACCTTGCCGACGAGATCGTGGTCGCCGACCGATGCGCCGCCGATGGTGACGAAGATGTCGGCGCCGTCCGCGATCGCCTGTGTCAGCTGGGCATCGATGGCCGCTTCGCGGTCGGGCGCGATCCCGCAATTCAGCGGCAGGCCGCCGGCCTCGCGCACCAGTGCGGCGACACCGAAGGTGTTGGAGGCGACGATCTGCGACGGACCGATGGGTTCGCCGGGCAGGACGAGTTCGTCGCCGGTCGCCAGGATCGCCACGCGGGGCCGGCCGCGTACCGGGATCGACGGATGACCACCGCTGGCGGCCAGCGCGATGGCGCCCGGGGTCAGCACGGTGCCGGCGGTGAGAAGCGGCGTGCCCGCGGCGAAATCGATTCCCGCCGGGCGGATGTGCTGGCCGACGACGACCGGCGCCGTCGCGGTGACCGTGCTGTCCCGACGGTGGGCGTTCTCCTGGATCAGGATGGCGTCGGCGCCAGCGGGAACCGGCGCGCCGGTGGATATGCGGATGGTCTCGCCCGGCTGCAGCGTGCCGTCATAGGCGTGGCCGGCGGCCGATTCGCCGACGAGCCGCAGGGAGGGGAAGGGCGCTTCGTCGCCGAGGTCGGCGGCGCGGACCGCGTAGCCGTCCATGGCGGAGGCGTCGAAGGCCGGCTGGGTGCGCAGCGAGGCGAGGTCCGCGCCCAGAATGCGGCCCGAGGCGTCGCGCAGCGGCAGCGTCTCGGTTCGGGCGAGGGGCCGGGCGTCCTCGACGAGGAGACGATAGGCCTCCTCGACGGGGATGAGACTCACGACGCGGCGTCCGCCGACCAGTCGCCGGAGCGGCCGCCGGATTTCGCCAGCAGGCGGATGCCGCTGATGGTCATGGAGCGGTCGACCGCCTTGGCCATGTCGTAGATGGTGAGGCAGGCAACCGAGACGGCGGTCAGCGCCTCCATCTCGACACCGGTCTTGCCGCCGACCCGCGCCGTCGCCGTGACCCTAAGGCCGGGCAGCGCCGGCTCGGCGGTGATCTCGACGCCGATCTTCTCCAGCATCAGCGGATGACAGAGCGGGATCAGGTCGTGGGTCTTCTTGGCGCCCATGATTCCGGCAATGCGGGCAATGCCGATGACGTCGCCCTTCTTGGCCTCGCCGGCCAGGATCAAGTCGAGCGTCGCCGGCTCCATCATCACGAAGCCTTCGGCCTCGGCGACGCGGCGCGTGCGCTCCTTGTCGCCGACATCGACCATCGACGCGGCGCCGGTGGCGTCGAGATGGGTCAGCGTGACGTCGCGCGGATCGCTCATGCGGACACCGTGACGGCGGGATCGCCGCCGATCAGCGCGCGGGTCGCGGCCTCGACGTCGTCCTGACGCATCAGGCTCTCGCCGACGAGGAAGGTGCGGATGCCGTGTCCGGCGAGGCGCTGGCAGTCGGCATGGGTGAAGATGCCGCTTTCGCCGACCAGGACGCGATCGTCGGGCACGAGGGCGGCGAGCCGCTCGGCGGTGTCCAGCGAGGTCTCGAAGGTGCGCAGATTGCGGTTGTTGATGCCCAGCAGCGGCGATGCGAGCGCAAGCGCCCGCTCGGTCTCGGCCTCGTCATGCACCTCGACCAGCACGTCCAGGCCATAGGCGATGGCCGCGGCTTCGAGGTCGCGGGCGAGGGCGTCGTCGACCGCGGCCATGATGATCAGGATCGCGTCGGCGCCCCAGGCCCGGGCCTCGGCCACCTGATAGGTATCGTAGTGAAAATCCTTGCGCAGCGCGGGCAGGGTGGTCGCCGCGCGCGCCGCCGTCAGGAAGGACGGATCGCCCTGGAAGGACGGCGTGTCGGTGAGGACGCTGAGACAGGCGGCGCCACCGCGCTCATAGGCGGCAGCGAGGGCGGGCGGATCGAAATCCTCGCGGATCAGGCCCTTGGACGGGCTGGCCTTCTTCACTTCGGCGATGAGCGCAAACTCGCCGGCGCGGTGGCGCGCGCCGAGCGCCGCCGCAAAGCCACGCGGCGGCTCGACGGCGGCGAACTGGCCTTCGAGATCGGCCTGCGAGATCCGCTGCTTGGCGGCGGCGATCTCCTCGCGCTTGTAGGCCTCGATCCGCTGCAGGATATCGCTCATTTGGTTTCCCCCGCAATCGCCTGGGTGACCGCGGCCAGCCGCTCCAGCGCGGCGCGGGCGCGGCCGCTGTCGATGGCGTCGGCGGCCTTGGCGATGCCCTCGCGCAGATCGGCCGAATGTCCCGACATGACCAGAGCGCCCGCCGCGTTCAGAAGAACGATCTCGCGATAGGCATTGTCGGCCCCGTCCAGAACCGCACGCAAGGCGGTCGCGTTGGTCGCGGCGTCGCCGCCCTTGATGTCGGCCAGCGGCCAGCGGCGCAGGCCGACATCCTCCGGCTCGATGGCGAACTGGCGGATCTCGCCATTCTCCAGCGCCGCGACTTCGGTGGTGCCGCAGACCGTCATCTCGTCGAGACCGTCGCCATGGACGAGCCAGGCGGATTCGGTACCGAGCGCGCGCAGCGTCTCGGCCATCGGCACCAGCCATTCCCGCGAGAACGAGCCCAAGAGCAGCTTGCCGACGCCAGCGGGGTTGGACATCGGTCCGAGCAGGTTGAAGATCGTGCGGGTGCCGAGCTCGACGCGGCTCGGGCCCACGAACCGCATGGCGGCGTGGTGGGTCGGCGCGAACATGAAGCAGATGCCGGCATCCGCGAGGGCCCGCGAGATGGCGTCGGGCTTCAGGTCGACATTGACGCCGAGCGCCATCAGGACATCGGCCGCGCCGGATTTGGACGACAGGGCACGGTTGCCGTGCTTGGCGACGACAAGGCCGCAGCCGGCCAGAACGAAGGCCGAGCAGGTGGACACGTTCAGCGTGCCGGCGTGGTCGCCGCCGGTGCCGACGATGTCGACGGCTCCCGCCGGCGCCTCGACGCGCAGCATGTTGGCGCGCATGACGTCCACCGCGCCGGCCATCTCGTCGACGGTTTCGCCGCGCACGCGCAGCGCCATCAGGAAGCCGCCGATCTGCGACGGCGTCGCTTCGCCGGACATCATGACCGAAAAGGCCTCGCCGGCCTCGGCGCGGTCCAGCGTCTCGCCCGCCGCGACCTTGGCGATGAAGGGTTTCAGGCTCTGGCTCAACGGATCAGGGCCTTCGCCCGCTCGATGCCCGCCGGGTGAACGGCGATGGCGGTGTCGTTCTGGAGCAGCGACACGTAGGTCTCCAGAATGTCGTTCTCCAGCATGCCGGTCATCTGGCTGCGCTCGTTGGCGGCGACGTTGGCCGCCGGGTCAGCCGGGGGCGCAACCTCGACGACGCGCAGGACGATCTGCGAGCCGGCCTCGCGACCAGCGGCCGTGGCGACCGTGCCGGTTCCGCCGGAGAACGCCGCATTGACGCCGGCCTGGCCGAGTTCCGACACGCCGGACTGGCGCGAGATCGCCGCTGCCGTGCGGGCTTCCGCGCCGACCGCGGCCGCCGCATCGGCCATGCTCTGGCCGGCCTGCAGCTCGGTCTTCATCTGCTCGGCGCGCTCGGCGAGCTGCCTGTCCGTCTCGGCGGCCTTCCAGTCGGCCACCACCCGGTCGCGCACCTCGTCGAGGGTGCGGTCGCGGGCCGGGTCGATGCTGATCACGTCATAGAAGACGTAGCCGTTGGACTGGAAGTTGATCGGCACATTGTCGAGGCCGGGCTCGGTCTCGAAGACGCCGGGCAGGAATTCCTGCGCCGACGGCTGTTCGGCGACGGGCTGGCCGTCCGGGCCGTTGCCCTCGCGGTCGACGGCCGGGATCGTCTGCACCGTCAGGCCGGCACTCTGCGCCGCTTCGGCGAAGGTTGCGCCACCGGCGCGGGCATCCTCGAAGGCGTTGTAGGCACTGTTGGCCGTATCGCTGGCCGCCACGAGTGCCAGTGCCGAGCGAATCTCGTCGGAAACCTCTTCCAGCGTCTGCACGGTTTCCGGCTGGATTTCCGTGACCTGCAGAAGCACCGGCCCGAAGGCGCCGCTGACCACGTCCGACACTTCGCCCTCGGCGAGCGAGAAGGCCGCCTCGGCGACCGTCGCATCGGGAATCTGCGACCGGGTGACGAGGCCGAGATCGATATCGGCGGCGCTGCGGCCGGCCTCGCTCGCGACATCGGCAAAGCTGGTGCCCGCCTCGAGCTCAGCCTTGGCGCCTTGCGCAGCCGCCTCGTCGGGGAAGGCGATCTGCTGCACCCGGCGCTGCTCGGCGGTGGTATAGCGCTCCTTGTATTGCTCGTAATCCGCCGCGACCGCCTCGTCGGTGATCGTCGTCGGGTCGGCCATCGCCTCGGGCGTCAGCACCGCGTAGGCCACCGAACGATATTCCGGCGCGGCGTAGGTTTCGCTGTTCTCCTGGAAATAGGTCGCGAGAACCTCGTCCGACGGGTCGGCCACGGGAGGGATGGTGGCGGGGGTCAGCGTCACGTATTCGATCGTGCGCCGCTCGCCATTGTAGAGGCCGAGCGCCGTGGAGAAGGCGTCGGGAATGGCGATGCCTTCCGAGACCGCGTCCACGATCTGGCTGCGCACCGCCTGGTTCTCCTGGCCGCGAATGTAGTCGGCCTCGCTGATCCGGGCGTTGTAGAGCGCATTCTGGAACTGGGCGCGGGAGAAATTGCCCGAGGCATCCTGGAAGGTCGGGTCCTCGGCGATCACCTGGGCGAGGCGGTCCTGCGACAGGCCGAGATCGATGCGGCGGCCCTGCTCATCGAGCACGGCGCCTGCGACCAGCTGGCTGATGACGGACTGGCCGATGCCGAACATCTCGGCTTCCTCGGCGGTGGGCCGGCGGCCGATCTGCTGGGCGAGGCGGGATTGAGCCCGGTTGTAGGCCAGCGCATAGTCCTGCAGCGACACTTCGGTCTCGCCGGCGGTCAGCACGGCATTCGCCACCCCGCCGCGAAAGACGTCGCCGATGCCCCAGACGGCAAAGCTGAGCACGAGAAGGCCGAGCAGGATCTTGGCCGTCCAGCCGGAAATGCTGCCGCGGAGCGTGTTGAGCATGATGGTCTCCCGTTCGCCCGACAAGGATCGTCGCGCGCGAGGCGATCCTGGGCATTCTGTTCCGTGCCTTTTAGGAAACCGGGCCCATCGGACGCAAGCGACCCGCACGATTGATTTACGCCCTTCGATGCGTAAGGTCCGCGCCGGGCCCTGGGCGCCTGACAAAGAGCTGAGGATACACGATGGCACCGACGCCGCTGATTGCCGGAAACTGGAAGATGAACGGGCTCCTGAAGGAGCTGGGTGAGCTGCAGACGCTGGCCGAAGCCGCCGGCGCTGGCCTCAACCAGGGCCGCGACATCCTGATCTGTCCGCCGGCTACGATGCTGTCGGCGAGCTTCGGCATTCTCGGCAACCATGTCGCCGTGGGCGGCCAGGACTGCCATCCGGCCGTAAGCGGCGCCCATACGGGCGACATTTCCGCTGCGATGCTGAAGGATGTCGGCGCGCGCTACGTGATCGTCGGCCATTCCGAGCGCCGCGCCGATCATGGCGAGAGCGACGAACTGGTCCGCGCCAAGGCCGAGGCTGCGATGGCCGCGGGCCTGATCGCGGTGATCTGCATCGGCGAGACCGAGGCGGAACGCGATGCCGCCGCGACGACGGACGTTCTGGCGCGGCAACTGGCCGGCTCGCTGCCGGACAACATGGACGGCGACCGCGTCGTTGTCGCCTATGAGCCGGTCTGGGCGATCGGCACCGGCAAGACGCCGACGGCGGACGACGTGCGGCACATCCACGACTTCATCCGCCGGACGCTGGTCGAGCGCTTTGGCGAGGCCGGAAACGGGGTCCGCATCCTCTATGGCGGGTCGGTGAAACCGGGCAATGCGGCCGAACTCCTGGCCATCGACAATGTCGACGGAGCCCTTGTCGGCGGGGCCAGCTTGAAGGCGTCGGACTTCATCGCGATATGTCAGGCGTCGCCGACAGCCTGACCGGAACGACACGGGCCGCGCGCCCAATCGCCCGCAAATGCCGAATACGGTTGGAAAGCGGGCGTCGCTTCTGTAGAAGGCGCGCAATTATCGAATAGACGCGTTGCGAAAGTTCCATGGAAACCATTCTCATCATCATCCACTTGATGATCGTCGTGACGCTCGTCGTCGTCGTTCTGTTGCAGCGCTCCGAAGGCGGTGCGCTCGGCATCGGTGGCGGTGGCGGCGGCATGATGTCGGCCCGCGGTGCCGCCAATGCGCTGACCCGCACGACCGGCATCCTGGCAGCGGCGTTCTTCGTCACCTCGCTCTCCCTCGGCATCTTGGCCCGCTACGGCGCCCAGCCGACCGACATCCTGGACCGCCTGCCGGTCAATCAGAGCGGCCAGAGTGCGCCGGCCGGTGACGGCAGCGATCAGGGTGGCAGCCTGCTGGATCAGCTGGGCGGTCTTCCCGAGCAGCCGCAGGCTCCCGCTGGCGGCGCCGCGACCGAGACGGCACCGGTCGCCGCCGACGCACCGAGCGCGGCTCCGTCGCTGCCCGACGAGGCGCCGGCAGCCCCGACCGGCGAGACCACCGCAGCTCCGGCGCAGCCGGCACCGGCGGCCGAGGAAGCGCCCGCACCGGCCACCGAGGCGGCGCCTGTCGAGGAAATTCCCGCCAATCCGGCCGAGGATGCACCGGGCGTCGAAGACGCGCCGACCGTGCCGCCCGTCGAGGAGCCGGCCGCGGGCACGACGCGTCCGTCCGACGAGCCGGCCACGCCGCAGAACGGCCAGTAGCGCTTCGTTCGCCCATTGAACGTCATCGGCGGGGCACCTTCGGGTGCCCCGCTGGTTTTTCGCATGTGTAAAAAGTGACTGGCGGAATCATCTCCGCCGCGATATCGGGAAGGCCCATGGCGCGATATATCTTCATCACCGGCGGCGTGGTCTCTTCTCTCGGCAAGGGCATTGCATCGGCCGCACTCGGTGCACTCCTGCAGGCACGCGGTTATCGCGTGCGGCTGCGGAAGCTCGACCCCTATCTCAACGTCGATCCGGGCACGATGAGCCCGACGCAGCACGGCGAGGTGTTCGTCACCGACGACGGCGCCGAGACCGATCTGGATCTCGGCCATTACGAGCGCTTCACCGGCCGCTCGGCCAACCGGATGGACAACATCACCACCGGGCGGATCTACCAGGAGATCATCGCCAAGGAGCGCCGCGGCGACTATCTCGGCGCGACGGTCCAGGTCATTCCGCACGTCACCGACGCCATCAAGGAATTCGTTCTCGACGGGAACGAGGATTTCGATTTCGTCCTCTGCGAGATCGGCGGCACGGTCGGCGACATCGAGGCGCTGCCGTTCTTCGAGGCGATCCGCCAGCTCGGCAACGACCTGCCGCGGGGCGGCGCGATCTACGTCCATCTGACGTTGATGCCGTACATTCCGACGGCCGGCGAGCTGAAGACCAAGCCCACGCAGCATTCGGTGCGCGAACTGCGCGCCATCGGCATCCAGCCGGACATTCTGCTGGTGCGCGCCGACCGGCAGGTGCCGGCGGAAGAGCGCCGCAAGATGAGCCTGTTCTGCAATGTGCGGGAAACGGCGGTTATCCAGGCGCTGGACGTCGCGACAATCTACGATGTGCCGATCGCCTATCACCACGAAGGTCTCGACACGGAAGTGCTGGCCGCCTTCGGCATCGATCCGGCCCCCAAGCCGCAGCTGCAGCTCTGGCACCAGGTGACGGACGGGATTCGCCATCCCGAGGGTGAAGTCACCATCGCCATCGTCGGCAAATATACCGGCCTCAAGGACGCCTACAAATCGCTGATCGAGGCGCTGCAGCATGGCGGCATCGCCAACAAGGTGCGGGTCAAGCTCGACTGGATCGAATCGGAGGTCTTCGAGCAGGAGGACCCGACGCCGTATCTGGAGCGGGTGAACGGCATTCTGGTGCCCGGCGGATTCGGCGAGCGCGGCTCGGAGGGCAAGATCCTCGCGGCCAAGTTCGCCCGTGAGCGCAACGTGCCGTATTTCGGCATCTGCTTCGGCATGCAGATGGCCGTGATCGAGGCGGCCCGTTCGCTGGCCGGCATCCAGAACGCCGGCTCGACGGAATTCGGCGATCCCGAGGAAGCCGTCGTCGGCCTGATGACCGAATGGCTGAAGGGCAACGAGCTGGAGCAGCGCGCCAAGAAGGGCGATCTCGGCGGCACCATGCGCCTCGGTGCCTATGCGGCGAGCCTCAAGGAAGGCTCGAAGATCGCCGAGATCTACGGCGACACCACCATCGAGGAACGGCATCGCCACCGCTACGAGGTCAACCGCGCCTATCGCGAGCCGCTGGAAGCCGTCGGCATGAGCTTTGCCGGCATGTCGCCGGACGGGCTGCTGCCGGAGACGGTCGAACTGGCCGACCATCCGTGGTTCATCGGCGTGCAGTACCATCCGGAACTGAAGTCGCGCCCGTTCGAGCCGCATCCGCTGTTCGCGAGCTTCATCGCCGCCGCCGTCGAGCGTTCGCGGCTGGTCTAGGCCTCTGCGGCCGTGCCGACCCGGTGCGGCTGCGTCCCCGTGACGAGCATGCCGCCCTTGGTGGAATGCCGGTTGTCGGCGCTGTCCGGCATCTGGGCTCGGCCGGGCCGGGCGCCATGCATCTGGAATTGCCGGGGGAGATCGAATAGGCCGTGACCATGCGCGCGATCGATCATCTCGTCCTGTCCTTCGATGACCTCGCCACGGCCCGCGAACGGCTGGGTGCGCTCGGCTTCACCGTTGCACCGGACGCCGTCCATCCCTTCGGCACCGGCAATGCCTGCGTGTTCCTCGCCGACGGCGTCTATCTCGAACCGCTGGCGGTCGTGGACGCGGCGGCGCAGGCCGAAGCGCTGGCGGAGGGGAATGTCTTCGTCGCGCGGGATGCTGCGTTCCGATCCGAACACAATCTGCCGGGCTTTTCGGGCCTGGCGTTCCGGTCTGCCGATGCGCTGGCCGACCGCGAGGCGCTGACGGCGCAGGATCTCGCCGAACCGGCGACCGTCGATTTCTCCCGTACCTTCCGGCAGGGAGATGGCGCCGAGGCGACCTTGTCGTTTCGTCTCGCCTTCGCCCGCCTGCTGCCCGGATTCGTCGCGTCGCTGTTCTTCTGCGAGGCCCGCCACAGCGTCGCGCCGGATCGCTCGGCGCTGTCACGCCATGCCAACGGGGCCGACGGCCTGCTGCGCATCGTCCTCGTCGGGACGGTGGATGAGGAGACGCGGCGGCTTCTGGAGACAATCGCCGGATCGGCGCTGACAAGCGACGGCAGCGGCGGCACGACACTGACCCTGGCAAATGTCGTTCTGGAGTTCCTCACGCCGTCCCTTGCCCAGGCGCGCTACGGCGTCGCGGCCGTTGACGATCGGCTGCGGCTCGCCGGGATGGTCCTGGCGGTCGCGGATATCGAGCAGGCCCGCGCCGCGCTTGCGCCGGATGTCGTGACGGAGCGCGACGGACGCATCGTCGCCACGCTCGGTCCCGCCAGCACCCCCTTCATCGCCTTCGAGGAGAGACCATCATGACAGCGCCCAACGGCACCGTCGCGGCTCGCAATACCGTGTTCGACAATTCCCGGCCCTTCGCGCTGATCGCCGGCCCATGCCAGATGGAAAGCCGGGACCACGCGATGATGATCGCGGAGAAGATGAAGCGGATCACCGACGATCTGGGCATCGGCTACGTCTTCAAGGCAAGCTTCGACAAGGCCAACCGTACCAGCCTGAAGGGCCGGCGCGGCATCGGCCTGGCCGACGCGCTGCCGGTCTTCGAGGAAGTGGCGCGGACCTTCGACCTGCCGGTGCTGACCGACGTCCACACCGAGGAACAGTGCCGCGAGGCCGGCACGGTCTGCGACATCCTGCAGATCCCGGCGTTTCTTTGCCGGCAAACCGATCTTCTGATCGCGGCGGCCGGAACCGGCCGGGTGGTCAACATCAAGAAGGGTCAGTTCCTGGCACCCTGGGACATGAGCAATGTGCTCGCCAAGGTCACCGAGAGCGGCAATCCCAACGTGCTCCTGACCGAGCGCGGCGCGTCCTTCGGCTACAATACGCTGGTTTCCGATTTCCGCGCCTTGCCGATCATGGCGGGGATGGGCGCGCCGGTGGTCTTCGACGCCACCCACTCGGTGCAGCAGCCGGGCGGGCAGGGCGGCTCGTCGGGCGGCGAGCGCCGCTTCGTCGAGACGCTGTCGCGGGCCGCCGTCGCGGTCGGCGTCGCCGGCCTGTTCATCGAGACCCATGAGGATCCGGACAACGCGCCGTCGGACGGCCCCAACATGGTGCCGCTGGACCGCATGCCAGAGCTCCTGAAGCGCCTGCAGGCCCTGGATGCGGTGGCCAAGGGCTTCGACTGAAACACTCCATGCCGGGCGCCGGCAGGGCCGTCAGCGCCATCGCCGGCCGACCGCAACCAGAATCAGTTCAATCCGTCACATGCCTGGTCTAGAAGGCTGGCAGAACCACATTTGGAGGCACCCCGCATGACCGCGATCATCGACATCATCGGACGCGAAATTCTCGACAGCCGGGGCAACCCCACGGTCGAGGTCGACGTCATCCTGGAAGATGGCACGCTGGCCCGCGCGGCGGTGCCGTCCGGCGCCTCCACGGGCGCCCACGAGGCGGTCGAGCTGCGCGACGGCGGCAGCCGCTACATGGGCAAGGGCGTCCAGAAGGCGGTCGACGCGGTGAATGGCGAGATCCTCGAGGCGATCGGCGGCTACGAGGCCGAGGACCAGATCCGCATCGACGCCGCCATGCGCGAGCTCGACGGCACCCCGAACAAGAGCCGGCTCGGCGCCAATGCGATCCTCGGCGTGTCGCTGGCGGTCGCCAAGGCCGCGGCCGATGCCTCGGCGCTGCCGCTCTACCGCTATGTCGGCGGCGCCTCGGCGCATGTGCTGCCTGTGCCGATGATGAACATCATCAATGGCGGCGCCCATGCCGACAACCCGATCGACTTCCAGGAATTCATGATCATGCCGGTCGGCGCCGAGCGCTTCTCGGACGCGCTGCGGATGGGCGCGGAAGTCTTCCACACGCTGAAGAAGATGCTGAAGGACGCCGGCCACAACACCAATGTCGGCGACGAGGGCGGCTTCGCGCCGGGTCTCGCATCGGCGAAGGACGGTCTCGACTTCGTCATGCGGGCGATCGAGAAGGCCGGCTACAAGCCCGGCGAGGACATGTTCCTGGCGCTCGACTGCGCCTCGACCGAGTTCTTCAAGAACGACGTCTATGATCTGGAAGGCGAGGGCCGGAAGCTGTCGCCGGACGACATGGCCGGCTATCTGGCCGAGCTCGCCGGCGCCTATCCGATCATCTCGATCGAGGACGGCATGGCCGAGGACGACTGGGCCGGCTGGAAGACGCTGACCGAGAAGACCGGCGCCACCGTGCAGCTCGTCGGCGACGATCTCTTCGTGACCAATTCGGAGCGCCTGCGCGACGGTATCGCCAAGGGCGTCGCCAATTCGATCCTCGTCAAGGTCAACCAGATCGGCACGCTCACCGAGACGCTGGACGCGGTCAATGTCGCGCACCGGGCCGGTTACACCGCCGTGATGTCGCACCGCTCGGGCGAGACCGAGGATTCGACCATCGCCGATCTGGCGGTCGCGACCAATTGCGGGCAGATCAAGACCGGTTCGCTCGCCCGTTCGGACCGGCTCGCCAAGTACAACCAGCTTCTGCGGATCGAAGAGGAACTGGGCGACCAGGCGGTCTATGCCGGTCGCTCGATCCTGCGCGCGCGGGGCTGAAAGCCTGCCGCTTCGGCGGCGCAGAGAACGTATGGAAAAAGGGCGCCAGCGAAAGCCGGCGCCCTTTTTCGTGTCCCGCGGTCAGTTGCCGCGCTGATCGAGCTCGTTGACGACCTGGCCGTAGCTGATCAGCGAGAACAGTGCGGACCCGCCGAGAACGTTGCCGAGCAGGGCCGGCAGGTAGAAGCCGACAAGCGCGTCCTCAACCGACATCCGGCCCGCGAACATCAGCGCCATCGCTTCCACCGAACCGGCCACCACATGGGCGAGGTGGAAGAGGGCGATCAGGTAGGTCAGGAGCGCGATGACCAGGAAGCCCGAGCGATCGGCCGAGGGCAGCAGCCAGACGACCGTCGCCATCAGCCAGCCCGCCGCGATGCCGCGCAGCAGCATGTAGTGGAAGGCCGGCTCCATCGCCTCGGCGGAAAGGGTGAGCGCCGCCTCGCGGATCTCCGGCGCATTGAGGACATCGTAGGCGATGCCCGCGCCGAACACCGCCGTTCCGACCATGTTGGCGGCCAGAACCACCGTCCACAGCCGCACCAGCGCCACGACGCCTTTCCAGCGTCGCCGCGCCAGGACGGGCAGGGTGGCGCTGAGGGTGATCTCGGTGAAGAGCTGCTGGCGGCCGAGAATGACGATCAGGAAACCGACCGTATAGCCCCAGGATTCCAGCAGCGGTCGCCAGGGCGCATCGGGCAGATACGCCCTGAGCGCCGCCATGGTGTAGACCGAAAAGCCGATCGACAGGCCGGCGGCAAGGCCCGACCACCAGAGGCTGGCCGTCGGCCGGGTCAGTTCGTCCTCGCCCTCTTGGCGGACGATCTCGTAGACCGCCAGCGGGCGCAGCTTCAGCCGGTCGTCGATCTGGTGCAGTTCGCCCTCGGTGAGGGTGGAGCCTTCCTTCTCGATCCGCTGTTCGGTGACGTCGTTCGAATGCCGGCGCTTGCCGGCATCATGGACGGCTTTCGCCGATGTCTGTTCATCCATGTCCATCTTCGCGTTCGGTGATGCCGCCGCGGGACGGCCATTGTCCCCAACATGGGGCCGAGCGCCCGCGACGACAGAGCCGGGCGGTGAACAGCGGGTCACCGCCCTTTGCGTCAGCTCACCTTGGGACGCTCGCCGGGCGGCCGTCCCTTGGCGCCCAGCATCCATTCGCGCCAGGACAGGCGCTCGCCATAACGCTCGAACAGGGCCGAATCCTCGTGGGCGGCGAACTGGGAGTAGTTCAGGACGGCGACGAAAGTGACGCCGCCGATGGTGTTGCCGAGCAGGACCGGCAGCACGAACATCGGGAACAGCGGCAGGAACGCCACCTCCTCCAGCCGGAAGCTGAGGAAGAACACCTCGACCGACGAGGTGATGACGTGGAAGAAGCCGCCGACGCCGACGAAATACATCAGCAGCCAGACGAACAGGATCTTCGACACCGTGTCGCGGCCGCCATGGACCAGCCAGACCATGGCGGCGACGATCCAGCCGGCGATGACGCCCTTGGAAAACAGCGAGAACCAGCCGGTCTCGTAGGCCTCGTGGCCCATCTCCAGGGCTCTTTCCAGCCGCTCCGGCGTCATCACGTCGAAATAGGCGAGGAGGCCGGCGGCGCCGACGGCGCCGATCATGTTGGCGACCAGCACCACAGCCCACAGGCGCAGGAGGTTGCGCAGGCTGGCGAGCTTGGTGAGGACCAGGACGACCGGCGTCAACGTGTTCTCGGTGAAGAGCTGATAGCGGCCGAGAACGATGATCAGGAAGCCGACCGGATAGAGCAGATTGCCCAACAGGCCGGGCGTCGCCTCGCCGGCGGCGTCGGTGAAGACGACGCGGGCCAGGAAGGTCAGGCCGAGCGCGCCGCCGGCGCCGATCCCGCTCCAGAAGAGATAGCGGTTGTTGGCATCGAGTTCGTCATCGGCGGTGGACAGCACCCGCGCGAAAATCTCCTCGAAGGCGAAGAAGTCCGACAGGGTCTCGCCCTCGGACGGCGCGTTGTCGAGCGAATCCTCCGGATCGGCCCGGCGCATCGCCTCCTCTTCTTCCTCGTGGCGGCGCGCCTTCGGGTCGTCCTCTTCGTGAGCCATGCATGTATCCTCGAGTGGGGCGCGGCGGATGGGCGCCGGTGCGGCTCATCTAGCGCCGTCGCGCGATTGCGGAAGATCGCCTGGCGGCGCCTGCGTTCGATTCCGCTGGCCAGTGCGGATTGCACCGCGCGTGCCGTGGTTTACGCGGCCTTAAGCGGAACATGCGAAGGGTCGGGAAAAGGAGGGCCCGATGCGCACCATCCAGAAACGTCAAAGCCGGATCGGCGGCCTCATCGTGCCGGCGATCACCGTCAGCTTCCTCGCCTATTTCGCGATCCACGCCCATAGCGGCAAATACGGCATCGAGGCGAAGGCCGAACTGACACGCGATCTCGCGGTGAAGAGCGCGCGGCTCGACGAACTCGAGAGCCGCCGCGAACGTCTCGAACGCCGGGTGCAGCTGCTGCATGACGGGACGCTGGAACGCGACATGATCGACGAGCGGGCGCGGCGCGCGCTCAACGTGACGACGCCCGAAGAGATCGTCATCCTGCGATAGGTAGGCGCCGCTCGATATTGCACCTGCACAGTGATGGCGGGTTTGACCGGCGGCAGTGCCGCCGGACGGTGTATTCCGACCCGAATTCGCACGCCAAACAACCGCCTGCGCGCACGAAAACGACCCATCATAGACTTAAACGCAATCTCGGTTGAATTTGCTGCATTGCAGCAAGTAAACCGGAATTCGATTAAAGAGCGCGGCGTCGCTTGATGGGCGGTGCGGAGCATCTATACTCGGGGTGAATTGTAGCCGCGAATTGGCGGATCAAGACCCGGAGGCAGCATTGGCGGCCAGGCAGAGCAAGACACCCGCATCCAAGAAGGCCGCAGGCCCCTCGGGCGACGGCGCGGTTTCCACGGCGGATTCGTCCGCGGAGATCGTCAAGACGCTCGAGCATTTCGACGCGCCCGCGCCCGCAACCTTTTCCAAGGACGAGGAGATCCGCGCCTATCGCGATATGCTCCTCATCCGGCGCTTCGAGGAAAAGGCCGGCCAGCTTTACGGCATGGGCTTCATCGGCGGCTTCTGCCACCTCTATATCGGCCAGGAGGCGGTCGTCGTCGGAATGCAGATGGCGATGAAGGAAGGCGACGAGGTCGTCACCGGCTATCGCGACCACGGCCACATGCTGGCCACCGGCATGGAAGCGCGCGGCGTGATGGCCGAGCTCACCGGCCGCCGCTCGGGCTATTCCAAGGGCAAGGGCGGCTCGATGCACATGTTCTCGAAGGAGAAGAAGTTCTTCGGCGGGCACGGCATCGTCGGTGCGCAGGTGCCGATCGGCACCGGGCTGGCCTTCTCCAATCGCTACAAGGGCAATGATTCGATCGCGATCACCTATTTCGGTGACGGCGCGGCCAACCAGGGCCAGGTCTACGAGAGCTTCAACATGGCCTCGCTGTGGAAGCTGCCAGTCGTCTACGTGATCGAGAACAACCGCTACGCCATGGGCACCTCGGTGAACCGGGCCTCGGCGGAGACGAATTTCGCCCATCGCGGCCTGTCGTTCAAGATTCCTGGCATCCAGGTCGACGGCATGGATGTGCGGGCGGTCAAGGCCGCCGGCGATCTGGCCGCCGAGCATTGCCGCTCGGGCGAGGGGCCGATCATCCTCGAGATGATGACCTATCGCTATCGCGGCCATTCCATGTCCGATCCGGCCAAGTATCGCAGCCGCGACGAGGTCCAGAAGATGCGGTCGGAATCCGATCCGATCGAACAGGTCAAGCGCCGGCTCATGGAAGAGCAGGGCATGTCCGAGGACGACGTCAAGGACATCGACAAGAAGGTCCGCGAGATCGTCGCCGACTCGGCCGATTTCGCCCAGAATGATCCCGAGCCGGACGTCTCCGAGCTGTGGACCGACATCTATGCGGACGTGCTTCCGCAGGCGGCCGAGTAGGGGAACCGACCATGCCGATTCAAATCCTGATGCCCGCCCTGTCCCCGACCATGGAGGAGGGCAACCTCTCCAAGTGGATCAAGCAGGAGGGCGACACCGTATCGCCCGGCGACGTGATCGCCGAGATCGAGACCGACAAGGCGACGATGGAAGTCGAAGCTGTCGAGGAAGGCACGCTGGGCAAGATCCTGGTCCCGGCCGGTACCGAAGGCGTGCGGGTGAACGCCCCGATCGCCCTGCTGCTGGCCGAGGGCGAGGACGAGAGCGCGCTGGAGGACGGTGCTGCGACCGCGGCGAAGTCCGCGCCCGACGAGCCGGCGAAGAGTGATGAGGCGCCGGCTCCCGCCGAGACGTCCGCGTCTTCGGGCGGTGACATGGAGGCGCGCCGGGTGCCCGCCGAGGGCAAGGTTCACCCCGAGCCCGAGGACGAGGTCGGCGCGTTCGGCCAGGAGATCCCCGAGGGCACCGAGATGGTGTCGACCACGGTGCGCGAGGCGCTGCGCAGCGCCATGGCCGAGGAACTGCGCCGTGACGACGATGTCTTCGTCATGGGCGAGGAAGTCGCCGAGTACGAGGGCGCCTACAAGATCACCCAGGGCCTGCTGGCCGAATTCGGTGCTCGCCGCATCGTCGATACGCCGATCACCGAGCACGGCTTTGCCGGTCTGGGCGTCGGCGCGGCCTTCGGTGGCCTGAAGCCGATCGTCGAGTTCATGACCTTCAACTTCGCCATGCAGGCGATCGACCAGATCATCAATTCGGCGGCCAAGACGCTGTACATGGCCGGTGGCCAGATGGGCTGCCCGATCGTGTTCCGCGGTCCGAACGGCGCCGCGGCGCGCGTCGCGGCCCAGCACAGCCAGGACTACGCCGCGTGGTACAGCCACATTCCGGGTCTGAAGGTGGTGCAGCCCTATACGGCGGCCGACGCCAAGGGTCTGCTGAAGTCGGCGATCCGTGACCCGAACCCGGTTATCTTCCTCGAAAACGAGATCCTCTACGGCCAGAGCTTCGACGTTCCGGCGATCGACGACTGGACCGTGCCGATCGGCAAGGCCCGCATCCACCGCAAGGGCAAGGACGTCACCATCGTCTCCTTCGGCATCGGCATGACCTATGCGGTCAAGGCAGCCGAGGAACTGGCGGCCGAGGGCATCGATGCGGAGGTCATCGATCTGCGCACGATCCGTCCGATGGACATCGACAGCGTCGTGCGGTCGGTCAAGAAGACCAATCGCTGCGTCACCGTCGAGGAAGGCTGGCCGCAGGGTTCGGTCGGCGAGCATATCGCCTCCGAACTGATGGTCCGCGCCTTCGACCATCTCGACGCGCCGGTGCTCAAGGTCTGCGGCAAGGACGTGCCGATGCCCTATGCGGCCAATCTCGAGAAGCTGGCGCTGCCGTCGGTCAAGGACGTGATCGATGCGGTCAAGGCCGTGACCTATCGGGACTGATGCCATGGCGAGCGGTACGGCTCATCCCGGTGCGGCAGGTGACGATGCGGGCCTTGTCCTGGTTCAGGATATCGACGCGTCGCCGGCAGCCGTCTGGGAGTGCCTGACCGAACCCGCCTGTTTCAGGAGCTGGTGGCGCGAGACCGTGGAGTTCGAGCCGCGGCTCGGCGGCCATTTGCTGGAGCCGTGGACGGATGCCGACGGCGTCGAGCATCTGACCCGGGCCGAAGTCACCGCCTATCACCCGCCGCACGGACTGGTGATGGTCTGGGCCGACGCGGACTGGGGCTTCGACACCGTCGTGTCGGTGTCGCTGGAGTCGCTGGCGGACGGCACGCGGGTGACGATCGAACATCAGGGCTGGCAGGCTGCGCCCGAAGCGGATCGCGCGGCCCTTCTGCTCGACCACAGGAATGGCTGGTCGCATCACCTGTCCAGGCTGACCGACCACGCACACGAACATGATGCCCGGCGCAAGGGCCATTGAGGAGACGTTCCGGATGCCCATCAATGTGACGATGCCCGCGCTCTCGCCGACGATGGAGGAGGGCAACCTCGCCAAGTGGCTGGTGGCCGAGGGCGACACGGTTTCGGCCGGTGACATCATCGCCGAGATCGAGACCGACAAGGCGACCATGGAGGTCGAGGCCGTCGACGAGGGCAAAATTGCCAAGATCGTCGTCCCCGCCGGTACCGAAGGCGTGAAGGTCAACGCCGTCATCGCCATTCTGGCCGCCGACGGCGAGAGCGTCGAGGATGCGGCCAAGGGCGGCGGCTCGGCTGAGGGGTCGGACGACAAGGGCGGCGCGATGGTTGCCGATCCGAAGGCCGACGCTGCCGTGACCGGTTCGGAAGCCGACGCGAAGGATGCGGAAAAGCGCGGCGACAGCCGCCCAGCGGCCGATGCCAAGGGCGCGTCGTCCGGGCAGGGCGGTTCGGGCGATCGCGTCTTCGCGTCGCCGCTGGCGCGCCGGCTCGCCAAGGATGCCGGGCTCGATCTTGGCGCGGTGCAGGGCTCCGGTCCGCACGGTAGGATCGTCAAGGCCGACATCGAGAGCGCGAAGGCATCGGGCAGCGCCCGCAAGGCTGCCGATGCGCCGGCTGCCAAGAGCGAGGCCGCGCCGGCCCCGGCAGCGGCGCCTGTCGCCAAGGGCACCAGCGACGAGGCCGTTCTCAAGCTGTTCGAAGAGGGCTCCTACGAGAAGATACCGCATGACGGCATGCGCAAGACCATCGCCAAGCGCCTGGTCGAGGCCAAGTCCACGGTCCCGCATTTCTACCTGACGCTCGACTGCGAGCTCGACGCACTCCTGGCACTGCGCAAGCAGCTCAACGAGGCGGCGCCGATGATCAAGACCGATGCGGGCGACAAGCCGGCCTACAAGCTGTCGGTCAACGACATGATCATCAAGGCGATGGCGCTGGCGCTGAAGGCGGTGCCGACGGCCAACGTGTCCTGGACCGAGTCGGCCATGCTGCAGCACAAGCACGCCGATGTCGGCGTCGCGGTGTCGATCGAGGGCGGCCTGATCACCCCGATCATCCGGCGCGCAGAGGAGAAGACGCTCTCGGCGATCTCCAACGAGATGAAGGACCTGGCCAAGCGCGCCCGGGCCCGCAAGCTGAAGCCCGAGGAATATCAGGGCGGCACCACGGCCGTCTCCAATCTCGGCATGTTCGGCATCAAGGACTTCGCCGCGGTGATCAATCCGCCCCATGCGACGATCCTGGCAGTCGGCGCCGGCGAGCAGCGCGCGGTGGTCAAGAACGGCGCCGTGACCGTCGCCACCATGATGAGCGTGACCCTGTCGACCGACCACCGGGCGGTGGACGGCGCGCTGGGTGCCGAACTGGCGGTGGCGTTCAAGCAGCTGATCGAAAACCCGATGTCGATGCTGGTCTAGGGCGGGCCGATGAAAACCGTCCTGTGCTACGGCGACTCGCTGACCTGGGGCTACAACCCCGAGACCGGGCTGCGCCACGACTACGACAGCCGCTGGCCGAACGTCCTGGCCAGGGCGCTGGGCGAGGACGTGGTGGTCATCACCGACGCGCTGAACGGGCGGACCACTGTCTTCGATGACCAGATGGTGATGGCGGAGCGCAACGGGGTGAAGACCCTGCCGACGGCGCTGGGCGCGCACCAGCCGCTCGACCTCGTCGTCCTGATGTTGGGCACCAACGATCTGAAGCGGCACACTGGCGGCGGCCGGGTCTTCGAGTCGCGTCAGGGCATGGAGCGGCTGGTCGAGATCATCCTGACCTTCCCCTACCAGCGCGGCTATGACGCACCGAAGATCCTGATCGTCGCGCCGCCGATGTTCTGCGCGACCACGGAGCCTGACTTCACGCTGCTCTTCGGGCATGCGCTCGAGGAATCCCAGCATTTCCGTTCGGCCTGCACGAAGGTCGCGGAGGAATATGGATGCGCCATGTTCGACGCGTCCGAGGTCTGCGAAACGACGCCGCTCGACGGCATCCATCTGTCGGCGGAGCATACCCGCGCGCTCGGCGAGGCGCTGATCGCGCCGGTCAAGGCATTGCTCGACGAGACGGCATGAGCCGGCCGCCGCTGCCTCGCGTCCGGCGCAGGGCAGCCTTCGCGACCGCACCCATCCGGCCTGGTGACGCACGGTTTGCGCCCGCACACCCGGCCCACGAAGTTTCGGCGTCCCAGGAGACCACCCATGGCTGACACCTACGACATCCTCATCATCGGCGGCGGCCCCGGCGGCTATGTCGCGGCGATCCGCGCCGCCCAGCTCGGCTTCAAGACCGCCGTCGTGGAACGCGAGCATCTCGGCGGCATCTGCCTCAACTGGGGCTGCATCCCGACCAAGGCGCTGCTGCGCTCGGCCGAGATCTTCCACTATGCCGAGAATGCCACGGCCTACGGCCTGAAGATTGCCAAGCCGGATTTCGACATGGAAGCGGTGGTCAAGCGTTCGCGCGGCGTCTCGGCGCAGCTGAACGGCGGTGTCGGCTACCTGATGAAGAAGAACAAGATCGACGTCATCTGGGGTGAGGCGAAGATCACCAAGGCCGGCAAGGGCGGCCCGGTCGAGGTCTCGGTCGGCAAGATGAAGAAGCCCGTCGTCGAGCCGCAGAACCCGGTTCCGAAGGGCGTTCTCGGCGAGGGCAGCTACAAGGCCAAGCATGTGATCGTCGCCACCGGCGCCCGCCCGCGGGTGCTGCCGGGAATCGAGCCGGACGGTGACCGGATCTGGACCTATTTCGAGGCGATGAAGCCGAAGGCGATGCCCAAGAGCCTCATCGTCATGGGCTCCGGCGCCATCGGCATCGAGTTCGCCTCCTTCTACCGCACCATGGGCGCCGATGTGACGGTGGTCGAACTGCTGCCGCAGATCATGCCGGTCGAGGATGCCGAGATCGCCGCCGTCGCCCGCAAGCAGTTCGAGAAGCAAGGCCTGAAGATCCTCACCGACGCCAAGGTGGCGAAGGTCGAGAAGGGCGGCGACGGCGTCTCCGTCACCGTCGAGACCAAGGACGGCAAGTCGCAGGTTCTGAAGGCCGAGCGGCTGATCTCCGCCGTCGGCGTGCAGGGCAACACCGAAGGGCTCGGCCTCGAGGATGTCGGCGTCGCCATCGAGCGCGGCATCGTCAAGATCGACGGCTACGGCAAGACGAATGTTGAGGGCGTCTACGCCATCGGCGATGTCGCCGGCCCGCCGATGCTGGCGCACAAGGCCGAGCATGAGGGCACGATCTGCGTCGAGAAGATCAAGGGTCTCGAAGTCCACCCGATGAAGAAGACCGAGATTCCCGGCTGCACCTATTGCCAGCCGCAGGTCGCCAGCGTCGGCCTGACCGAAGCCAAGGCCAAGGAAGCCGGGCACGCGGTCAAGGTCGGCCGGTTCAACTTCAAGGGCAACGGCAAGGCAATCGCGCTCGGCGAGCCGGAGGGGCTGGTCAAGACCGTCTTTGACGCCAAGACCGGCGAACTCCTGGGCGCCCACATGGTCGGCGCGGAAGTCACCGAGCTGATCCAGGGCTTCGTCATCGCCATGGGGCTGGAGACGACCGAGGAAGAGCTCATGCACACGGTCTTCCCGCATCCGACCCTGTCGGAAATGATGCATGAGAGCGTTCTCGACGCCTATGGCCGCGTCATCCACATGTAGATTCCGCCCGCTGCCCTCTTGCCTCGTTTTCGCCCGCGCTAGCTACCGTCCGAGAAGTCAAACGCGACAAGGAGTCTCAGGAATGATCGGTAGTTTTCTCGCAGCCATTATCGTTGGCGGCATTGCAGGTTGGCTGGCAGAAAAAGTCATGAAGAGCGACATGGGCGTTCTCATGAACATCATCCTCGGCGTGGTTGGCGCCATCGTGCTGAGCCTCATCCTGCGTCTGACAGGGCTGGGCTCGGGCGCGAGCGCTTCCTTCTCCTGGGAATATCTGATCGTCGGATTCGTGGGCGCCTGCCTGCTGATCTTCATCGTGCGTCTGTTCCGGCGCTAGTCACCGGTCCCGCACGAATGACTGCGCCGCGGTGGATTGCACCGGGGCTCCCGGGAGCTTAATTGAAGCCCATGGTCACCGTGCTCGATAACCGCCTTGCGGTCGAGGCCAAGCCTCGACCGCGGCATCCCGAAAAAGCCCATCGTCCGGATCAGGCGACGACCCTGCGCAAACCGGAATGGTTGCGCGTCAAGGCGCCGGTCTCGAAGGGCTACCAGGAAACGCGCGAGATCGCGCGGTCCAACAACCTCATCACCGTGTGCGAAGAGGCCGGCTGCCCCAATATCGGCGGCTGCTGGGAGAAGAAGCACGCGACCTTTATGATCATGGGCGGGATCTGCACCCGCGCCTGCGCCTTCTGCAATGTGGCGACCGGCATGCCGAAGCCGCTCGACGAGAGCGAGCCGGAGAGCGTCGGCCGAGCCGTCGCGGCCATGGGGCTGAACCATGTCGTCATCACCTCGGTCGATCGCGACGATCTGGCCGATGGCGGCGCCCAGCATTTCGTCGAGACGATCCGCGCCATTCGCGCCGCGGCGCCCGGCACCACCATCGAGATCCTGACGCCGGACTTCCTGCGCAAGCCGGGCGCGCTCGAGGCCGTGGTCGCGGCCCGGCCCGACGTCTTCAACCACAATCTGGAAACCGTGCCGTCCAAGTATCTGACGGTGCGCCCGGGCGCGCGCTACTTCCACTCGATCCGGCTGCTGCAGCGGGTGAAGGAGCTCGATCCGACGATCTTCACCAAGTCCGGCATCATGGTCGGCCTCGGCGAGGAGCGGAACGAGGTGCTGCAGCTCATGGACGATCTGCGCTCGGCCGATGTCGACTTCCTGACGATCGGGCAGTACCTGCAGCCGACCAAGAAGCACCATGCGGTGATGCGGTTCGTCACGCCGGAGGAGTTCCAGTCCTTCGAGACCGTGGCGCTGTCCAAGGGCTTCCTGGTCGTGTCGGCCAGCCCGCTGACCCGTTCGTCGCATCACGCCGGCGAGGATTTCGAACGGCTGAAGGCGGCGCGTCTCGCCCGTCGCGCGGCCGCCTGACAGCGACGATCATGGCTCATTTCCAGACCACCCGGCGCGTGCACCACTCCGCCGACGAGATGTTCGCGCTTGTCGCCGACGTGGAGAAATATCCAGAGTTCCTGCCGCTCTGCCAGCAACTGAACGTGCGCTCGCGCCGCGAACGCGACGGCAAGACGCTGCTCGTGGCCGACATGACCGTGGCCTACAAGATGGTCCGCGAGACCTTCTCGACGCAGGTGCTGCTGAAGCCTGACGAGCGCCGCATCGATGTCAAATATGTCGAGGGCCCGTTCCGCTATCTCGACAATCGCTGGGATTTCGTGCCCGTCGGCGAGGATGCCTGCGACGTCAAGTTCGACATCGAATACGAGTTCAAGAGCCGCACGCTGGGACTTTTGATGGGCTCGATGTTCGACTACGCCTTCCGGCGCTTCGCCGAGGCCTTCGAGACGCGGGCGGACGTGATCTATGGCGACGGCGCCCGGAGCGCTCAGAGCGCCGGCTGATCCGCGAGCGCGTCCAGCAGCATGTCCAGCGCGACACCGACGCTGGCGCTCCTGATGTCCGCCCGATCAAGCGGGCCGAAGCGGCATTCCCGATGACGGGTGGTCGCCGGGCCGGCGCAGGCGAAGTGCACGAGACCCACCGGCTTGTCGGCCGAGCCGCCGCCCGGGCCCGCGATCCCGGTGACAGAGATTGCGACGCTCGCGCCGGAGGCGCGGCGCGCCCCCTCGGCCATCTCGCGCGCCACCGGTTCGGACACCGCACCGTGTTCTGCCAGGGTCGCGGCATCGACGCCGATCATCTCGATTTTCGCGGCATTGGAATAGGTGACATAGCCGCGATCGAGCACGGCGGACGAGCCGGCAATGTCAGTGAGGGCGGCTGCAATCAGGCCGCCCGTGCAGGATTCGGCCGTCGCAATGGTGAGCCCCGCCTTCGCATAGGCCTCGATGACGCCGCGTGCCTTCGCCGCGATCACCGTCGCATCGGCGCTCACCGGGTCTCTCCATAGGACACGCTGGCCGTCGCGATCGCGGCGATGCCCTCGCGGCGGCCGACGAAGCCGATGGTCTCGTTGGTCGTGGCCTTCACCGAGACCCGCTCCGCATCGAGCCCGGTCATCGCGGCGATCGCCGCGCACATGGCAGCGCGGTGCGGGGCGATTTTCGGCGCCTCGCAGATCAACGAGATATCCGCGTTCATGATACGCCCGCCCTTGGCCCGGACGATCTCCACAGCCTTCTCGACGAAAATGCGCGAGGGCGCGCCGCGCCATTGCGGATCGCTGGGCGGGAAATGGTCGCCGATATCGCCGGCGCCGCAGGTCGCCAGCAACGCGTCGGTCAAAGCATGCAGGCCCACATCGGCGTCGGAATGGCCGTCCAGCGCCTGGTCGTGCGGAATGGCGATCCCGCAGAGGGTGACGTGGTCGCCCGCGACGAGGCGGTGCACGTCGTAGCCATTGCCTGTCCTGACATCGATCATCGACCGTATTCCCCGCATCCGTTCGTCGGCCAGCGCGATATCACGGGCCGTCGTCAGTTTCACGTTTTCGGCGAGGCCTTCGACGAGACGAACAGGAAGGCCGGCCCATTCCGCAATGGACGCGTCGTCGGTGAAATCGTCGCGCCCGGATGCCGCGGCCGCCTCGTGGGCCGCGCAGATGGCTGCGAAGGGAAAACCCTGCGGCGTCTGCGCCGCATACAGGTCGCGCCGGTCGACCGTGGCGGCGATATGCCCGTCGGGGTCCGCCTTCTTCAGCGTGTCCGGGACGGCGATCGCCGGGATGGCTCCTTCGGTCTCGCCAATGGCGGCAAGCGTGCGGTCGATCAGACCGGCGTCGACGAAGGGCCGGACGGCGTCGTGAATCAGCACCACATCAGGGGCAGGGTTCGCCAGCGCGGTCAGACCGCGGCGCACCGATTCCTGGCGAGTCGCGCCACCGAGGGTGACATGGGCGCGGTCGAGGGTGGTTTCGAGGGCTGCGGCGAGCAGCGCGCGATCATCCCTGTGGATGACGATCACGATACGGTCGATGCCGGGATGGTCGAGAAAGACGCGGACGGTATGCGCGATCACCGCCTGTGAGGCCAGCGAACGGTACTGCTTGGGGCCTTCCACCGACTGGCCGGCGCGTTCGCCGCGTCCGGCCGCCACGATGACCGCAGCCACGCTCCGCTTCATCGTTCGATCCCCGTCACATTTGCCTCGCCCGCGTGAACCATAGAGGGAAGCAGCTATGCAAGGCACGTGCTTGTCTTTTGTGCATGCCCGGATAAGTTACAGCCAAATGGCGAAAGAAACGACACATTCAGTAGACGCCCAAACATTGGGCGATTCCGGCCCGGCCCAGCCCCGCGTCCGGATGCCGCTGCGTGTCGGCGGCCACAGGCTGGCGAACCGCGTGTTCCTCGCGCCGCTTTCGGGGATCTCGGACGTGCCGTTCCGGCGGCTGGCGCGGCGCTTCGGCGCCGGCATGGTAGTGTCGGAGATGGTTGCCAGCGGCGAGTTCGTCAAAGGCTGCGACGAGAGCGCGCTGCGGGCCATGCGCGACGGGCCGGGACTGCACGTCGTGCAGCTTGCCGGGCGCGATCCCGGCTGGATGCAGCGCGCCTCAGCGCAACTGGTCGCCAACGGCACGGATATCATCGATATCAACATGGGGTGCCCCGCCAAGAAGGTCGTGGGCGGGCTGTCGGGTTCGGCGCTGATGCGCGAGCCGGACCTCGCCCTGCGGATCGTCGAGGCGACCGTGGCCGGGGCCGGCAGCGTACCGGTCACACTGAAGATGCGGCTCGGCTGGGACCGCGAGTCGATGAATGCGCCCGAACTGGCGGCCGCGGCCGAGGCCGCCGGTGTCGCCATGATCACGGTGCACGGACGCACCCGCAGCGACTTCTACGAGGGTCAGGCGGACTGGGCCGCCATCGCCGCCGTACGCGCCGCCGTGTCGGTGCCGCTGGTCGCCAATGGCGATCTCGTCTCACCGGAACAGATCGCGGCGATGCTCGCCCAGAGCGGGGCCGATGCGGTGATGGTCGGCCGCGGGTCGCAGGGGCGTCCGTGGCTGCCGGGCCTGATGGCCGGGGCGATCGGGGCGGACGAGCTGGCCCGCTTGTCGCTCGGCGACCTCGTGGCCGAGCACTATGCGGCGATGCTCGACCACTACGGCGCGCGGGTCGGCGTGCGCCATGCCCGTAAGCATCTGGGCTGGTATCTCGACCGCTTCATCGCCGCCGCCGGACCCGTGCCGGAAGCCGACCGGATGGCGGTGATGGCCGGCAGGGACCCGCAGGCCGTGCTGAGCGTTCTGCGCCGCCTTTTCGCCGAGACCCGCCTTCTGGACGTCGAGCCGAGCCTCGCGCCCTCCGCCATGCAGGAAGCAGCCTGAACCATGAACGATGAAGCGGCCCCCATGGATCTGGCGGCGACACAGACACGCATTCTCAACGCCCTGCCGCACCCGGTGGTGGTCATCGACAGAAGCGGCCGGTTCCGCTTCGCCAATTCCGATGCCGAGCAGTTCTTTTCTGCCGGCATGTCCTATCTCGCCAAGCGGCGCCTGCAGGATTTCGTGCCGGCCGACAGCCCGCTCTTTGCGCTGATCGACCAGGTCCGCGAGCAGCAGGGGCGGATCAGCGAGTACCGGGTGGACGTGTCGTCGCCGCGGCTCGGCGGCGAGCGGCTGGTGGATCTCTATGTCTCGAACCTGCCCGACGATCCCGATCTCGTGGTCGTGATGATCCAGCTGCGCTCCATCGCGGAGAAGATGGACCGCCAGCTCACCCACCGCTCGGCGGCGCGCTCGGTCACCGGACTTGCGGCGATGCTGGCCCATGAGATCCGCAACCCTCTGTCGGGGATCAAGGGGGCGGCGCAATTGCTGGCGACCTCGGCCAGCGACGAGGATCGCAGCCTGACGCGGCTGATCCAGGAAGAGAGCGACCGGATCGTCAAGCTGGTCGACCGGATGGAAGTGTTCTCGGACCAGCGACCAATCGAGCGTTCGGCGGTGAACATCCATTCGGTGCTCGAACATGTGAAGACGCTGGCGCGTTCGGGCGTCGCCCGGAAGATCAAGATCATCGAGCTCTACGATCCATCGCTGCCGCCGGTCTTCGCCAACCGCGACCAGCTGGTGCAGATCTTCCTGAACCTCGTGAAGAACGCAGCCGAGGCAGTGGGCGACCGCGAGGGCGGCGAAATCCGCCTGATCACCGCCTTCAAGCCGGGCGTGCGCCTGTCGGTTCCGGGCACCCGCGACCGCGTGACGCTGCCGCTGGAATTCACCGTCGAGGACAATGGCGCGGGCATCCCCGACGACATCCGCGAGCACATCTTCGACCCCTTCGTGACCACCAAGCCGAGCGGCTCGGGACTGGGCCTTGCCCTCGTCGCCAAGATCGTCGGCGACCATGGCGGTGTCATCGAGTGCGAGTCCCACGAAGGGCATACGAGCTTCCGCATCCTCATGCCGGCCTGGCGCGAGATGGCGGAAACGCCGGCGGACGCGCCCCATCCGGCATCGGAAGTCTGAGGAATTGGAATGAGCATGCAGATTCTCGTTGCCGACGATGACTCCGCCATCCGGACGGTGGTCTCACAGGCCCTGATGCGGGCGGGCTTTGAAGTCCGGGTCACCTCGAACATCGCGACGCTATGGCGCTGGATCGCGGCGGGCGAGGGCGATCTCGTCATCACCGACGTGCTGATGCCCGACGGCAATGCCTTCGACACGCTGCCGAAGATCAAGAACTCGCGGCCCGATCTGCCGGTCATCGTGATGAGCGCGCAGAACACCTTCATGACCGCCATCAAGGCGTCGGAGAAGGGCGCCTACGACTACATACCCAAGCCCTTCGACCTGACCGAGCTTGTCGCGATCGTCCGCCGCGCGCTGTCGGAGCCGAAGGAGAGCCGGCGCCCCGACGCGCCCGACGAACTGCATGATTCCATGCCGCTGGTCGGTCGCTCGCCGGCCATGCAGGATATCTACCGGGCGCTGGCCCGGATGATGCAGACCGACCTGACGGTGACCATCACCGGCGAATCCGGCACCGGCAAGGAGCTCGTGGCCCGGGCGCTGCACGATTACGGCCGCCGTCGCAAAGGCCCCTTCGTGGCCATCAACATGGCGGCGATCCCGCGCGAGCTGATCGAGTCGGAGCTCTTCGGCCACGAAAAGGGCGCCTTCACCGGCGCGCAGGCCCGCACCAGCGGCCGCTTCGAGCAGGCCGAAGGCGGCACGCTGTTCCTGGACGAGATCGGCGACATGCCGATGGAGGCCCAGACCCGCCTGCTGCGGGTGCTGCAGCAGGGCGAATACACCGTCGTCGGCGGACGCACGCCCATCGCCACCGACGTGCGGATCGTCGCGGCGACCAACAAGGACCTGCGCCAGCTCATCGCCCGCGGCCTGTTCCGCGAGGATCTGTTCTACCGCCTCAACGTGGTGCCGCTGCGCCTGCCGCCGCTGCGCGAGCGGATCGAGGACCTGGCCGATCTCGCGCGCCATTTCTTCACCGAGGCCGAGAAGCAGGGGCTGCCGCGCAAGGTGCTGAGCCAGGGCGCGCTGGACGTGATGCGGCGCTATCCGTGGCCGGGCAATGTCCGCGAACTGGAAAACCTCATCCGGCGTCTGTCGGCGCTCTATCCGCAGGATGAGATCTCCGCGGAGCTCGTCGAGCACGAGCTGTCGAACGACGTGGCCAAGACACCGGGTCTCGATGGCGACGGCGGCAAGCCCATCGACCTGAGTGCCGCGGTCGAGCGCTATCTGTCCGACTACTTCGCCTCGTTCGGCGACGATCTTCCGCCGCCCGGGCTGCACGGGCGGATCCTGCGCGAGGTCGAATATCCGCTGATCGCGGCGGCGCTGGCCGCCACGCGCGGCAATCAGGTGAAGGCGGCCGATCTCCTGGGGGTCAACCGCAACACCCTGCGCAAGAAGATCCGCGATCTCGACATCTCGGTGATTCGCGCGATCCGCTGAGCGGCATTTTCCAGCCTCGTTGCACTTTGGCCACATTCCGTTGCATTGTAGCAACGTGATGACCGGTTGCAGTGATTCATGAGCTCGACACCCCAACAGAGCGCGCCCGAGGTTCCGTTCCTCATGGAGCGCCGTCGCTTCATGCTGGTCCCGGGGCTGATCGCCGTGGTCGGCGCGCTGATCACCGGCGCCATCTCCTTCGTCGTCCTGATGGGACTGACGCCGATCGCGCCGACCGACACGATCGTCACCATCGCCACCATCGTCAACGGCGCCTTCGTCGTGCTGCTCTGCGTCTTGATCGGGCGCGAGGTGCTGCGCATGGTCCGGGCTCGTCGCCAGGGCAGGGCGGCCTCCCGCCTGCATGTGCGCATCGTTGCCCTGTTCTCGATCGTCGCGGCGCTGCCGGCGCTGCTCGTGGCCATCGTTGCCGGCGTGACGCTCGATCTCGGACTGGATCGCTGGTTCGAGATCCGCACGCGCACCATTGTGGAATCGTCGATCAGCGTCGCCCGGGCCTATGTGAACGAGAACGCCCGCAATCTGCAGGGTTCGACCCTGTCGATGGCCTACGATCTCGATCAGCAGCGGCGGCTGTTCGATCTCGACCAGAACGGTTTCGAGAACCTGATGACCGATCAGGCCAAGGGGCGCTCGCTGCTTGGCGCGCAGATCCTGCGGGCCGACGGAACGCCCTTCCTGCGCGCCGACGTGGCGGTCGAACGTCCGCTGCCGGTGCCGCCGGAGGACGCGCTGCAGCGCGCGGCGGACGGCAATCTGGTGTTCATCCCGCCCGGCGTGACCAATCTCGTCGGTGCGATCATCAAGCTGCGGCAATTGCCCAACAGCTATCTCTACACGGTACGGGCGGTCGATCCGGAAGTGCTCGACGCGTTGCGGCTGATGGAGGAGCGTTCGGCGGAATATTCCAGCCTCCAGGCCAACCGTCTGGGCCTGCAGGTCGCCTTCGCGCTGCTGTATCTCGGCATCATGCTGATCGTGCTCCTGTCGGCGATCTGGACCGGCATCGGCGTCGCCGACCGGCTGGTGCGGCCGATCCGGCTTTTGATGGGCGCTGCGGACGAGGTGTCGAGCGGCAACCTCGCCGTCTCGGTCCCGGTGCGGACCTCCGATGGCGATGTCGGCTCCCTGTCCAACACCTTCAACAACATGATCCTGCAGTTGCGCAGCCAGCGCTCCGAACTGGTCCACGCCAAGGACGTCATCGACGAGCGCCGCCGTTTCACCGAGGCGGTGTTGTCCGGCGTGACGGTGGGCGTCATCGGTGTCGAGCGCGACGGCTCGGTGTCGATGCTGAACCCGTCGGCCGAGCGGATCCTGCATGTCGACGCCAAGGCCGTCGTCGGCCGGTCGCTGATCGAGACGTTCCCGACGATCGGCCAGGTCTTCGAGGCTGCAACGGCCTCGTCGCGCCCCGAATTTCAGGAGCAGGTGAAGCTGCGCATCCGCGATCGCGAGCGCGTTCTGGCCATCCGCATCACCTCGTCCGAGGAGAGCGAGGGCGCTCGCTCCAGCGTCGTGACGATCGACGACATCACCGATCTCGTCGATGCGCAGCGATCGTCAGCCTGGGCCGATGTCGCACGGCGCATCGCGCATGAGATCAAGAACCCGCTGACCCCGATCCAGCTTTCGGCCGAGCGCATCCGGCGGCGCTACGGCAAGCGCATCGAGGACGACCGCGAGGTCTTCGACCGGTGCATCGAGACGATCATCCGGCAGGTCTCCGACATCGGCCGGATGGTGGACGAATTCTCCACCTTCGCCCGCATGCCGAAGCCGCGCATGGAACCAAAGGACCTGCGCGAAGCGTTGCGGGAAGCGGTGTTCATGCGGGAAATGGGGGATCACGGTATTTCGTTCGTTGCCGAGATTCCCGACGAGCCGCTGCTGGGCTCCTTCGACATTCGCCTGCTCTCCCAGGCCTTCGGAAATCTCGTCAAGAATGCGGTGGAATCACTCGAGACCGCCGAGGTCGCCGACGGTCAGATCCGAATCCGGGCCGTGCCGGGCCGAGAGCGGCATCTGGTCGAGATCAGCGACAATGGCCGGGGATTTCCCCGGGAGGATCGAGATCGGCTTCTGGAGCCCTACATGACCACGCGCGAGAAGGGGACCGGGCTGGGCCTCGCCATCGTGCGGAAGATCATCGAGGAACACGGCGGGACGATCGAACTCGACGACGCGCCCGATCAGCCGCAGGGGGCGATGGTCCGCATCACCCTGCCGGCGGATGGCTTTGCAGACGCGGACATCCGGGAGAATGCCGGGACATGAGAAAGGATTGGTGAGATCGATGGCATCGGACATCCTGATCGTCGACGACGAAGCCGACATCCGCGAACTGGTGGCGGGAATCCTCGAGGACGAGGGGCACGAGACCCGAACCGCGGGAGGATCGGACGCCGCGTTGCAGTCGATCGCCGAGCGCGTGCCGCGCCTGGTCTTCCTCGACATCTGGCTGCAGGGCAGCCGCCTTGACGGCCTCGACCTGCTCGATGCCATCAAGGCGCAGCATCCCGAAGTGCCGGTGGTGATGATCTCCGGTCACGGCAATATCGAGACCGCCGTCTCGGCGATCCGGCGCGGTGCCTATGACTACATCGAGAAGCCGTTCAAGGCCGATCGCCTGATCCTGGTGGCCGAACGCGCGCTGGAGAACTCCAAGCTCAAGCGCGAGGTCTCCGAACTGCGCCGGCGCTCGTCCGACTTTGCCGAACTGATCGGCAAGTCGCATCCGATGAACCAGCTGCGCACGCTGATCGAGCGCGTTGCGCCGACCAACAGCCGCGTGATGATCCTCGGCGCGTCGGGGTCCGGCAAGGAAATGGTCGCGCGGGCGATCCATGCCGGGTCGGCCCGGGCGGATGCGCCCTTCGTGGCACTGAATGCCGCGGCAATCACGCCCGACCGCATGGAGGTCGAACTCTTCGGCACCGAGGCGCCTCCCGGCGTCGAGCGCAAGGTCGGCGCGCTGGAGGAGGCCCATGGCGGCGTCCTGTTCCTCGACGAGGTCGGGGATATGCCGCGCGAGACCCAGAACAAGATTCTGCGCGTGCTGACCGAACAGACCTTCGAGCGGGTCGGCGGATCGAAGCGTGTGAAGGTCGATGTCCGCATCGTCTCGTCGACGGCCCAGAACCTGGAATCGATGATCGCCGAGGGCGCCTTCCGCGAGGACCTCTACCATCGCCTCGCCGTGGTCCCGGTGCAGGTTCCGCCGCTTGCCGAACGGCGCCAGGACATCCCGCTGCTGATCGAAGCCTTCATGACGCAGATCAGCGAGCAGACCGGCATCAAGCCGCGGGCGATCAGCCCCGAGGCCATGGCGGTGCTGCAATCCAGCGAATGGCCGGGCAACGTCCGCCAGCTCCGCAACAATGTCGAGCGGCTGATGATCCTGTCGCGCGAGGGCGACGCCGAGACGACGATCTCGGCCGACATGCTGCCGCGCGAGGTCGGCGAGATGCTGCCGCAGACGCCGAGCCAGTCGGACGGGCAGATCCTGGCCCTGCCGCTGCGCGACGCCCGCGAGGTGTTCGAGAAGGAATATCTCGTGGCGCAGATCAATCGCTTCGGCGGCAATATCTCGCGCACCGCCGAGTTCGTCGGGATGGAGCGCTCGGCATTGCATCGCAAGCTGAAGTCGCTCGGCATCTAGGTTCTCCGCTCCACCGATCCGCCCTGCCAGGCCCGTCAATGAGGGACGCGCGGGCAGGGTGCCGCGAGCGGCCTTTGCGCTTGTCCTCGCGAAGCATTAGGAACGCGGCTCTGAAGAGTTCGGCGTTTGAAGGGCGGAACGGATGAGAGTCGTGATCTGTGGTGCAGGCCAGGTCGGGTACGGCATTGCCGAACGGCTGGCGTCCGAGCGCAACGACGTCTCGGTGATCGACACCTCCCGTTCGCTTGTCCAGAACATCCGCGACAATCTCGACGCAAGGGGCTTTGTCGGCCACGGCGCCCATCCGGACGTGCTGGCCGAAGCGGGTGCCGAACAGGCCGACATGATCATCGCTGTGACGCTGCACGACGAGGTCAACATGGTCGCCTGCCAGGTGGCCCACTCGCTGTTCAACGTACCCACCAAGATCGCCCGCATCCGCTCGCAGAGTTACCTGCGGTCGCACTGGCAGGATCTGTTCTCGACCGACAACATGCCGATCGACGTGATCATTTCGCCGGAAGTCGAGGTCGGCGAGATGGCACTGCGCCGGATCGCGCTGCCGGGGGCCATGGATGTCGTGCGGTTCGCCGACGACAGCATCGCCATGGTCGCCATCGAGTGCCGGGACGACTGCCCGGTGGTCGACACGCCGCTCGCCCAGCTCACCGATCTGTTTCCCGACCTGAAGGCGACCGTCGTCGGCATCCTGCGCGGCGACAAGCTGTTCGTGCCCGCCTCGTCGGACCAGATGGTGGCGGGCGACATCGCCTATGTCGTGGCGGAGCGCAGCCATGTGAAGCGGACGCTGGGCCTGTTCGGCCACGAGGAGCCGGAAGCCGGGCGGATCGTCATCGTCGGTGGCGGCAATATCGGCTTCTACGTCGCCCAGCAGATGGAAAAGCGCAGCCTCGGGGCGAAGATCCGCGTGCTCGAGACCAAGCACGAGCGGGCGGTGACCATCGCTGACAGCCTGAAGCGCACCATCGTCCTGCATGGCAGCGGCCTCGACCAGACGATCCTCAACGAGGCCGACATCGCCGAGGCCGATCTCCTCGTCGCGCTGACCAATGACGACAAGGTGAACATCCTGTCCAGCGTCATGGCCAAGCGGCTGGGCTGCAAGGGCAATCTCGCGCTGCTGAACGACCCCGACTACCAGACCTTCACCCGCACGCTGGGCATCGACGCCTTCATCAATCCGCGTTCGGTGACGATCTCGCGGGTGCTGCAGCATGTGCGCCGCGGACGCATCCGCGCCGTGCACTCGATCCAGAACGGCCTTGCCGAAGCAATCGAGGCCGAAGCGCTGGAAACGTCGCCCCTGGTCGGCACGCCGCTGCGCGACCTGAACCTTCCGCACAATCTGCGGGTCGGCGCGATCTATCGCAACGGCCAGTTCGTGCGCCCGGACGGCCAGACCAAGATCAAGGCGAAGGACCGGGTGGTGATCTTCGCCGCGGCCGGTGCGGTACGCCATGTCGAGCAGCTCTTCCGGGTCAGCCTCGAATTCTTCTGATCGGCGCGGGACGCCCCCTGTTGCGCACGGCCGCGCCGACATAAATGTCGGCGTGAGAGCCTGACTGCGCTTGATGTCCGGCCTGAGCCGGTGTCATGTCCGAAGGGAGTTCTCCCTGCGGCAGAGCCGGCCATCGCCGGCTGGTCAGATTCTGCGCGCAGGAGAGGTGAGCATCTGCAGGTCCGGCGGCGAGACCTGCGAGAGACGACGAAGCCGTATTGCCCGGGTCGACGGGTGCAGGACAATGCGCGGAACGACCGGCGAAGACCGGTTCAGCCGACGCCAATAAGAACAGGACAAGGACCACATGGCCGAACGCACGCAGAACCTTCAGGATCTCTTTCTCAACACCGTCCGCAAGCAGAAGATTTCGCTGACGATCTTCCTGGTCAACGGCGTCAAGCTGACCGGCGTCGTCACCTCCTTCGACAATTTCTGCGTGCTGCTGCGCCGCGACGGGCATTCCCAGCTGGTCTACAAGCACGCAATCTCCACCATCATGCCGTCCCAGCCCGTGCACATGTACGATGGCAGCGACGAAGACAGGAAAGACTGATTGGCCGAACATAGAGAAGTGGGGCCGCGAGGCCCGATCGAACACAAGACCGTCCCGACGCGGGCGGCGGTCTATGTCCCCGTGTTCAAGCAATATCCCGTGCAGGACGATGTGGCGGGTGCAGCCGAGGCGCCGCGCCGGAGCCACGATGCGCGCCTGGCCGAGGCCATGGGCCTCGCCGCCGCCATCGGGCTCGACATCGTCGCCAGCGGTATCGTCAGCGGCCAGCGCCCGCGTCCGGCGACGCTGATCGGCACCGGCAAGGTCGAGGAGATGAAAGGCGTGATCGCCGGCGAGGAGATCGGGCTGGTCGTGTTCGACCATCCGCTCACCCCGGTGCAGCAGCGCAATCTGGAACGGGAGCTGAACGTCAAGGTTCTCGACCGGACCGGTCTCATTCTCGAGATCTTCGGCGAGCGGGCGCGCACCAAGGAAGGCCGTCTGCAGGTCGAGCTCGCGCATCTGAACTATCAGCGCGGCCGGCTCGTGCGCAGCTGGACCCATCTGGAGCGTCAGCGCGGTGGCGCCGGCTTCCTCGGCGGTCCGGGCGAGACCCAGATCGAATCCGACCGGCGGCAGCTTCAGGAGAAGATCAAGCGGCTGGAAAAGGACCTGGAACAGGTCCGGCGGACACGGCAGCTTCACCGCGCCCAGCGCAAGAAGGCGCCGCATCCCGTTGTCGCCCTCGTCGGCTATACCAACGCCGGCAAGTCGACGCTGTTCAACCGGCTGACCGGCGCCGAAGTGATGGCGAAGGATCTGCTCTTCGCCACGCTTGATCCCACCCTGCGTCGCACGACGCTGCCGCACGGCACCGAGATCCTTTTCTCCGACACGGTGGGCTTCGTCTCGGACCTGCCGACGCATCTGGTGGCAGCCTTCCGGGCGACGCTGGAAGAGGTGATCGAGGCCGACATCGTTTTACATGTGCGCGACGTGGCCGATCCCGACACGCTGGCCCAGGCCGAGGACGTGCGCAAGATCCTGCGCGACCTCGACATCGACGTCGATGACAGCGACCACGTGGTCGAGATCTGGAACAAGGTGGACCTGCTCGACGAGGCCGGCCTCCAGCATCTGGCGACGATGCGCGAGAGCCTGCCGGATACCGACGCCGTGCATGTCGTGTCAGCGGTGACCGGCTTCGGCGTGGACACACTGCTGGTGGATATCGAGCGGCGGATCGGTGGCGGCACGGTGACGCTGACCGTGGACGTGGCGCCCGATGCCATGGGCTTCGTGCCGTGGATCTACGAGAACGCCACGGTGACGGCGCGCGACGACCGCGAAGACGGCGCCGTGTCGCTGACCATGGACATTACCAAGCAGGCCCGGACAGAATTACGCCGGATGAGCGAGCACGCATCCGGCGTTTCGTTTCAGCGCTGAGAGCGGGTCAGGCCGGCACCGTCAGGTGCCGGTCCCGATCAGCATGAAGGCGGGAATATCGTCGCCGAAACCGACCGGCGACTTGCCGTGGTCGTCGTTGCGGCCGCCACGCGGCGCGGCGGGCTTAGCACCACGGGTCCGAGAGGACGATGCGGCGGGACGGGCCCGATCGCTGGAGGCTGCACGGCTGCGGCTTGGCTTCTGAACCGGTGCCACATCCTCTTCGACGGTTTCGACCGAAGCATCGCGCGTGATCGCCTCGACGGGCACATCCAGCTCGCCGGCTTCGGCGCGAACCACGGCCGGTTCCGCTTCGACCGCCTGTTCCGGCGCCGTCTCGCTTGCCGGCTCCGCTGCAGCAGCAGCAGCACCGCGACGGCGTGTCGAGGAGCCCGAGCGACGGCCACTGCCGCTGCGACGGGCCGGCTTCTCGCTGGTCTCGTCGTCGGAAACGGCGCTCACCGGCTCGCCGAGCCATTCGATCTCGTTGCCGATCAGCTTCTCAATGGCGTCGAGATGCTTCTTGTCGGCCTTGGTCGCCAGGGTAAAGGCTGCGCCCGAGCGTCCGGCCCGGCCGGTGCGGCCGATGCGATGGACATAGTCCTCGGCATGGATCGGCACGTCGAAATTGAAAACGTGGCTGACGGCCGGAATGTCGAGGCCGCGCGCGGCGACGTCGGAGGCGACCAGCAACTGGATCTTGTTGTCGCGGAAGCCCTGCAGCATCGCGGTGCGCGAACGCTGGTCCATGTCGCCATGCAGCGCGCCGGCGGAGAAGCCGTGGCGCTCGAGCGAGCGGAACAGTGTCGCCACGTCCCGCTTACGGTTGCAGAAGATGATGGCGTTGGTCAGTTCGGTCTGGTCGCGGATGACCCGGCGCAACGTATCGCGCTTCTCGAAGTCGTCCTTCTTGGTGGCGACCAGCCGCTGCGTCACGGTCAGCGCCGCCGAGGCCGGCTTGGCGACCTCGACGCGAACCGGGTTCTGCAGGAACTGCTCGGTGAGACGGGTGATCTCCGGCGGCATGGTGGCCGAGAAGAACAGGGTCTGACGCGAGACCGGCAAGAGCTTGCAGATGCGCTCGATGTCCGGGATGAAGCCCATGTCCAACATGCGGTCGGCTTCGTCGATGACGAGCACTTCCACCGCGGTCATCAGCAGCTTGCCGCGCTCGAAATGGTCGAGCAGGCGGCCCGGCGTGGCGATCAGGACGTCGGCGCCGCGGTCGATCTTGCGATCCTGGTCCGCGAAGGAGACGCCACCGATCAGCAACGCGACATTGAGCTTCTGGTCGAGACCGTAGCGGGTGAAGGATTCGGCGACCTGCGCGGCGAGTTCGCGCGTCGGCTCGATGATCAGGGTGCGGGGCATGCGAGCCCGCGCGCGACCCTTCTCAAGCATGGTCAACATCGGCAGGACGAAGGACGCGGTCTTGCCGGTTCCCGTCTGCGCAATTCCCAGGACATCGCGGCGCTCAAGCGCATGCGGAATGGCCTGTTCCTGAATCGGCGTCGGTTCATTGTATCCGGCTGCATGTACGGCAGCCAGAACCTTGGCGCTCAGGCCGAGTTCGGAAAAGAGTTTCAAGCTAGCTGTTCTCTTGGGTAAATGGGAGGTTGCGTTCGGTAGCGTTTGAAAGCCCATCTCATGGGGGCGATAGGGCGAGCACGAGCGCGAGTCAACCGATACGCCCCAAATGGGGCTTTTCACCGGGATTTACAGGGCAGAAATCGTGAATTTCGTCTCAATTGTCATGATCCCGGGCTTGTTGTGCACCGACGACCTGTATCGCGATCAGATCGCGGCTCTGGCCGGACATCCGATCCGGATTGCCGATACCACGCGCGACGCGTCGGTCACCGCCATGGCCGAGCGGCTCCTTGCCGATGCACCCGACAGGTTCGCGCTCTGCGGTCTGTCCATGGGGGGCTATGTGGCGCTGGAGGTGCTGCGACTGGCGCCGGAGCGCGTGCTGGCTGCGGCGCTGATGGCGACGAGCCACCGCGCCGACACGCCCGAGCAGACCGCCATGCGCCACCAGCTCATCGCGACGGCACGGGAAGAGGGGATCGAGCCGGTCGCGCGTCTGCTCTGTGAGCGCCTCGTCGCGCCGGAGACGGCGAGTGCGACGCTCAGGGAGCGCATCGTTCAAATGGCCACGGCGATCGGTGTCGAGGGTTTCGTTCGCCAGCAGCAGGCGATCATCGACCGGCCGGACCAGAGCGACCGGCTTCCGACGATCCATGTTCCGGTGACGATCGTCGCCGGGGAGGCGGATGCGATCATCCCTCCGGAGCGTGCGCTCGAAATGGCCGCGGCGATCCCGGGCGCGTGGCTGGAGATGCTGCCGGCGACCGGGCACATGGTGACGATGGAGCGGCCGGGCCGCACCAGCGAAATCCTGCGGCGCAGCCTCGCCGAGGCCGCCGCAGGCTGAGCAGTCGGCTCAGTTGGTCGCCGGGCCGAACATGTAGGGCTGGTCCGGGAAGAAGTGCAGCTCGTAGGTCTCGGCGATCTCGCCGTCCGAGGGCAGGAGATCGAAGAACAGCGACAGGCTGTTGGGCTCGGTCTCGCTGGGCTCGTCGGCGCGGTAGCCGACGACGGCGCCCTCGATCTGGTTGAGTTCCCGGATCTCGGTGCTGGAGCGCAGCGTCAGGTTGGTGCCGCTTCCTTCGAGCTGCTGGACGAAGAAATGATAGTCCGTCTCGTCGGCCGGGGACTGGACCATGATCGTGCGCCAGACGCCCTGAACGTCGCCGTCCGACCACGGGCCGACGATCTGCACGTCCTCGATGAGCGGCGAGAGCGCTTCGGCAGCTGCCGCCGGATCGCCCGCGCCGCCGGCCGCCGGTGCAGCGGTCGCGGGTGCTGAGGGGGCGGCTTCATTCGTGGCAGCCGGGGAGGCGGGGGCCGCCTGTTCGGCAACCGGGGCCGCGGCAGGCGCAGCGTCGGTCGCCTGCGCCAGAGCCGCGTTCTGGACCATCATGAGGGCCGCCAGGCTGACGCCGGCGAAGGTGCTTGCGGAACGAATGACCATCTTCGGACTCCCTGTGCCGGATCTGGTCGCTCTCTTACGGGGCGTGCCCGTCAGATGTCCAGATCCTCGACGAAGGCGGCGCGGTCCTGCAGGAAGCGGAAGCGCGCCTCGGGCTTGTTGCCCATCAGCGCATTGACCGCACCGGAGGTGCCGGCCTCAGGCGTTTCGTCCATGTGGACGCGCAGCAGCGTGCGCTTGCGCGGGTCCATGGTGGTTTCCTTGAGCTGCGCGGGCAGCATCTCGCCGAGACCCTTGAAGCGCGAGATCTCGACCTTGCCGCGGCCCTTGAAGTCGCGGGCGATCAGGCGTTCGCGGTCGGCGTCGTCGCGGGCATAGGCGGTCTTACCGCCCTGGGTCAGCTTGTAGAGCGGCGGCACCGCGAGGAAGAGGTGACCGCCGCGGATGAGCTCCGGCATCTCCTGGTAGAAGAAGGTGATCAGCAGCGAGGCGATATGGGCGCCGTCGACGTCGGCGTCGGTCATGATGATCACGCGCTCGTAGCGCAGATCCTCTTCGCGGTATTTCGACCGCGTGCCGCAGCCCAGCGCCTGGATGAGATCGGCGAGCTGCTGGTTGGCGCCGAACTTCTCGCGTCCCGCCGAGGCGACATTCAGGATCTTGCCGCGCAAAGGCAGGATCGCCTGCACCTTGCGGTCACGCGCCTGCTTGGCCGAGCCGCCAGCGGAATCGCCCTCGACGATGAAGATCTCGGCATTGACCGAACCGCTCTGGGAGCAGTCGGCCAGCTTGCCCGGCAGGCGCAGCTTGCGCGTCGCGCTCTTGCGGCTAACTTCCTTTTCCTGGCGGCGGCGCAGCCGTTCGTCGGCGCGCTCGACGACCCAGTCGATCAGCCGCGCGGCGTCCTGCGGCGAGGAGGCGAGCCAGATGTCGAAGGAATCGCGCATCGACTGCTCGACGATGCGTTGGGCCTCGGCCGTGGCCAGCCGGTCCTTAGTCTGGCCGACGAATTCCGGCTCGCGGATGAAGACCGACAGCATTGCCGAGGCCGTCAGCATGATGTCGTCGCCGGTGATGACGGCGGCGCGCTTGTTGCCGGACACCTCGGCGAAGGCCTTGAGGCCGCGCAGCAGCACCGAGCGCAGGCCGGCCTCGTGGGTGCCGCCCTCAGGCGTCGGGATGGTGTTGCAGTAGGAGCGGACGAAGCCGTCGTCGGCGGTCCAGCTCACCGCCCATTCGACCGCGCCGTGGCCGGAGACCTTCTCGGTGCGACCGGCGAAAATCTGCGAGGTAACGCGGCCCTGCTTGTCGAGCGTGCCGTCGAGATAGTCCTTCAGGCCGCCGGGGAAGTGGAAGGTGTCGCGGGACGGCACGCTGCCGTCGGCGGGCAGCAGCGACGGGTCGCAGGCCCAGCGGATCTCGACGCCGCCGAAGAGATAGGCCTTGGACCGCGCCATCGCGAGCAGCCGTTCCGGACGGAAGCGGGCGCCGGCGCCGAAGATCTCCGGATCGGGCCGGAACCGGATCCGGGTGCCGCGGCGGTTCTGGACGTCGCCGATCTCTTCCAGCCCGGTCTGGGCGTGGCCGCGCGAATAGGTCTGGCGATAGAGCCTGCGGTTGCGGGCGACCTCGACCTCGAGCGTCTCGGACAGGGCGTTGACGACGGACACGCCGACGCCGTGCAGGCCGCCGGAGGTCTCGTAGACCTTGGAGTCGAACTTACCGCCGGCATGCAGCGTCGTCATGATGACTTCGAGCGCCGACTTGTCGCGATATTTGGGGTGCGGATCGATGGGGATGCCGCGCCCGTTGTCGGCGACCGACAGGGTGCCGTCGGCTTCCAGCGCCACCTCGATGAAATTGGCATGCCCCGCGGTCGCCTCGTCCATCGAATTGTCGATGACCTCGGCGAACAGGTGATGCAGCGCCTTTTCGTCGGTGCCGCCGATATACATGCCGGGACGACGACGGACCGGCTCGAGCCCTTCGAGGACCTCGATGTCCGCCGCGGTGTATTCGGCCGGTTCCTGGAGATTGGCTGCCGGGCGCGGCTTGGCGCTGGGCTTCGGCGCTCGCGGCTGGCGCGCGGCGTTGCCGGAAAACAGATCGTCGCTCATCGCGCGGCGAACTCCCTGGCGGATCGCCACATGACGCGCGTCGTTGGGGTCGAGCGCTCGTAAACCATGCCGTGATGCCTATACTTTCACGAAATGTTCTTCAAGCGCCCGGTCCTGCCGGGGGCAGGGAAAGCGCCGATTGTCGGATTTATCCACGGTTTCCGGCGCTGCGACCGGGACAGGTGAAATGTCCGCCGCCCGAACGGCTCCGGGGCAGCGTCTCCGGTGCCCCGCATGACCAGCGTATTCACTGCAACGAAAAGGGGGCGCCGATGGCACCCCCTCCCGTTCGGTCCGTGAAGACCCGATGGTCGCCGCCGGCAGCCGGCGACCGGTTCGGATCAGACCGAGTAGTACATGTCGAACTCGACCGGATGCGGGGTCATCTCGAAACGCAGGACCTCGGCCATCTTCAGGTCGATGAAGGCGTCGATCTGGTCGTCGTCGAAGACGCCACCGGCCTTGAGGAAGTCGCGGTCGGTATCCAGCGCTTCCATCGCCTCGCGCAGCGAACGGCAGACCGTCGGGATTTCCTTCAGCTCTTCCGGCGGCAGGTCGTACAGATCCTTGTCCATGGCCGAGCCCGGATGGATCTTGTTCTTGATGCCGTCGAGGCCGGCCATCAGCATCGCCGCGAAGGCGAGATACGGATTGGCGGTCGGATCGGGGAAACGGACCTCGACGCGCTTGGCCTTCGGCGACTGGCCGAACGGGATGCGGCAGGAGGCCGAGCGGTTGCGGGCCGAATAGGCCAGCAGCACCGGAGCCTCGTAGCCCGGGACCAGGCGCTTGAACGAGTTGGTCGACGGGTTGGTGAAGGCGTTCAGGGCCTTGGCGTGCTTGATGATGCCGCCGATGTAGAACAGCGCGCTCTCCGACAGACCGGCATATTCGTCGCCGGCGAAGGTCGGCTTGCCGTTCTTCCAGATCGACTGGTGGACGTGCATGCCCGAGCCGTTGTCGCCGAAGACCGGCTTCGGCATGAAGGTTGCGGTCTTGCCGTAGGCGTTCGCCACCTGGTGGATGACGTATTTGTAGATCTGCATCTTGTCGGCGTTGCGGGTCAGCGTGTCGAACTTGATGCCAAGCTCGTGCTGGGCCGCGGCGACCTCATGGTGATGCTTCTCGACCGCGACGCCCATCTCGGCCATGACGGTGAGCATTTCCGAGCGCATGTCCTGGCAGGAATCAATCGGGGGCAGCGGGAAGTAGCCGCCCTTGATGCGCGGACGGTGGCCGAGATTGCCGGTCTCGTATTCGGCGTCGTCATTCGACGGCAGCTCGGTGGAGTCGAGCTTGAAGCCGGTGTTGTACGGGTCGGCCTTGTAGCGGACGTCGTCGAAGATGAAGAACTCGGCTTCCGGGCCGAAGAACGCCGTGTCGCCGGTGCCCGACTGGGTCAGATAGGCTTCGGCCTTCTTGGCGGTCGAGCGCGGGTCGCGGTTGTAGGCCTCGCCGGAGACCGGGTCGAGAATGTCGCAGACGATCGCCATGGTCGACTGGGCGAAGAACGGGTCCATGTAGGCCGTTTCGGGATCCGGCATGAGAACCATGTCGGACTCGTTGATCGCCTTCCAGCCGGCGATCGACGAACCGTCGAACATCGTGCCCTCGGAGAACAGGTCCTCGTCGACCAGGGTGACGTCCATGGTCACGTGCTGGGACTTGCCCTTGGGGTCGGTGAAGCGCAGGTCGACGAATTTCACGTCGTTGTCCTTGACCTGCTTCAGGATGTCGTTGGCGCTCGTCATGGCGGTCCTTCCTATTATCGAACTCTGAGACTGTGTGTGGGAAGCTGCTGGATCAGATCGCGTCGGTGCCGGCTTCGCCGGTCCGGATGCGGATCGCTTCCTCGATGTTGGAGACGAAGATCTTGCCATCGCCGATGCGGCCGGTCTGGGCCGCCTTGCGGATGGCTTCCACGGCGGCAGCGACGGTCTCGTCCGCAAGGACGATCTCGACCTTCACCTTCGGCAGAAAATCGACGACGTATTCGGCCCCGCGGTAGAGTTCCGTATGGCCCTTCTGCCGCCCGAATCCCTTGGCCTCTGTGACGGTGATGCCCTGAAGCCCCACTTCCTGCAGGGCCTCCTTCACCTCATCCAGCTTGAAGGGCTTGATGATGGCCTCAACCTTCTTCATCGACATTCCTTCTCGACGTTGTCCCCGTCACGGGCCGCCGGCCCGTCGAACCCGCTGTAGCAGGTCGCGTGCCAAAGACGACCTCCTACGGTGAACGCTTCGAAATAGTCCACCGGGACGATCGGGAAAGCGGAAATTTCGGTTACCGGCGCCTTCCTGTCCTATGATCCACGGCGGATGGCCCCAGGAGCGCGGATTGCTCTATGCTCGGAATGGCTACACGAGGGCATCCGCCATGTCACCCAGACTGCACATCCCGTGATCAGAATGTCCATTTATTAGGCACACTCCATGACGAAATTTGCTGCACATAATCTAGCGCTGCTCGACCCGGTGCAGATGGCCGAAGCTGACCGCCTGACGATTGCCGGGGGCATGGCCGGCATCGCATTGATGGAGCGGGCGGCGGCCGCGGTGGCGGGGGCCATCCGCCGGTCCTTCCCGAAGGCGCGGCGCATCGCGGTGCTGGCCGGTCCCGGCAACAATGGCGGCGATGCCTGGGCCGCCGCGCGGCTCTTGAGCGAGGCCGGCTGCGAGCCGACGGTCTACAGCCTCGTCGCGCCGGATACGCTCAACGGCGATGCGGCACTGGCGGCCGCCGGCTATGGCGGCCCGTGGCAGGCGCTTGAGGCCTTTGCGCCGGACGGCGGTTTCGACCTCGTCGTCGACGGTCTGTTCGGCGCCGGGCTGGCGCGTCCCGTGGAGGGGGAAGCGGCGCGGGCCATCGCGGCAGTGAACGCCGCGAAGACACCGGTCGTCGCCATCGATCTGCCGTCCGGCATTTCCGGGGCGAGCGGCGAGCCGCTCGGCGTGGCGATCGAGGCGGATGTCACGGTGACGTTCTTCCGGCGAAAGCCGGGCCATCTGCTGGAGCCGGGCCGAAGCGCTTGTGGCCGGGTGGCGGTTGCCGACATCGGCATCTCCGACGCCGTCCTCGAGGCGATCGCGCCGCAGGTCTTCGCCAACGCGCCGGGCCTGTTCCGCAACCCGGTGACATCGCCGCGCGACGCCGGTCACAAATACGATCGCGGCCATGCCGTGGTGTTTTCCGGCGGCATGGCGCGGACCGGCGCAGCCCGGCTGGCCGCCATGGCGGCGCTGCGCGGCGGGGCAGGGCTCGTCACCGTCTATGCGCCGGGCTCGGCGCTGATGGCCCATGCCGCGCATCTGACCGCGGTCATGCTGGAGCGCTGCAACGACCCGGCGGATCTCGACGCACTCTTGAGCGATGCGCGCACCAACGCCTTCGTGCTCGGACCCGGTTTCGGGATCGGCGAGGATGCGCGCCGCTACGCCAGTGCGGTTCTCGCGGCGGGCCGTCGGCTGGTGCTCGATGCCGATGGAATCACGTCGTTCCAGGCCGAACCGGAGACGCTGTTCGCCGCGGCCGAGGCGGCGACAAGCGACGACGAGACGCCGCTCGTGCTGACGCCCCATGCCGGCGAGTTCAAGCCGCTGTTTCCCGGCCTTGCGAGCGACGAAAGCCTGTCGAAGCTGGAGCGGACGCGGAGTGCGGCCCGGCGCGCCGGTGCCGTTATCATCCTGAAGGGGCGCGATACGGTCATCGCCGCGCCGGACGGGCGCGCCGCGATCAATGCCAACGGCACGCCGTGGCTGGCGACCGCCGGCAGCGGCGACGTTCTGTCGGGGATCGTCGCCGCGCAACTGGCGCAGGGCGCGCCAAGCTTCGAGGCTGCCTGCGCCGGTGTCTGGATGCACGGCCGTGCCGCCGAACATTTCGGGCCCGGCCTGATCGCCGAGGATTTGGCGCCGATGCTGCCGCGGGTCCATGCCGAACTGGCGGCGGAACCGTCAGCCTGACGGACCGGAGCGCGCAGCGCGCATATCAACGAGAGTGGCGCAACTCGTGATGGTTCAGTCGTCCAGGCGCTCCTGCAGCGCCATCGCGGCCTGCGGTGCGCGGACTTTTCCCTCGCGGATGAAATAGACGAAGACGTCGCGTGGCGTCTCCGCCGCGACCGTCTCGGGATCGTGCCGCGGCAGGTCGGCGGGCTGGCCGCCCGATGCCCAGTGCCTGGCGCGCTCCGCCCAGGCATCGAGCGCGTCGGCCGGATAGCCGGTCGCGATCCCGGCGTCGCCCTTCTGCAGCCGGGCATAGACGAAATCGGCGGTGACGTCGGCGATCTCGGGGTAGTTGGCGCTCTCGGCATAGACGATGGCGACGCCGGCCTCGCGGCACATCCGCACGGCCTGCGGGCAGGCAAAACTCTCGTGACGCAGTTCCACGACATTGCGCAGGGCAATGCCGCCGGCGCTGGCCGGCAGCAGTTTCAGGAAGGCGCCAAAATCGTCCGGGTCGAACTGCTTGGTGGCGGCCAGCTGCCACAGCAGCGGTCCCAGCTTGTCGCCGAGTTCGGCAATGCCGGACTCCACGAAGCGCTGGATGGATTCGCCGCCCTCGGCCAGGACCTTGCGGTTCACCGCATAGCGCGGCGCCTTCAGCGAGAAGACGAAGCCCTCGGGCGCCTCGCTCGCCCATTTGGCGAAGGTCTCCGGCTTCTGGCTGCGGTAGAAGGTGCCATTGACCTCGATCGTCCGCAGCTTCGACGCGGCATATTCAAGCTGGCGCTTTTTCGGCAGGTCGTCCGGATAGAAGCTTCCTTCCCAGGGCTCGAAGGTCCAGCCGCCGATGCCCGTGCGGATCGTGCCGCGTCCTGCCATGTCGGTCCCCTCTCAGCCGCGCTCGCTATTCGGCCGCCTCGCGCTTGATGCCCGGCCGCCGCTCCAGCAGCTCGCGCAGGAAATGGCCGGTATAGGAGCGCTCGACCTTGACCACGTCCTCGGGCGTCCCGGTGGCGACGATCTCGCCGCCGCCGTCGCCACCCTCGGGGCCGATATCGACGACCCAGTCGGCGGTCTTGATCACCTCGAGATTGTGTTCGATGACGACGATCGTGTTGCCGCGGTCCACAAGGTCGTGCAGCACTTCCAGAAGCTTGGCGACGTCGTGAAAATGCAGGCCGGTGGTCGGCTCGTCGAGGATATAGAGCGTGCGACCGGTCGCCTTGCGCGACAGCTCCTTGGCCAGCTTGACGCGCTGCGCCTCGCCGCCCGACAGGGTGGTCGCCTGCTGGCCGACCTTGATGTAGCCGAGCCCGACCTCCTTCAGCGTCGCCAGCTTGTCGCGGACAACCGGGACGGCGGCGAAGAAGTCGACGCCTTCCTCGACCGTCATGTCGAGAACGTCGGCGATCGACTTCTCCTTGAAGGTGACCTCCAGCGTCTCGCGATTGTAGCGCTTGCCGTGGCAGACGTCGCAGGTGACGTAGACGTCTGGCAGGAAGTGCATCTCGATCTTGATGACGCCGTCGCCCTGGCAGGCCTCGCAGCGGCCGCCCTTGACGTTGAAGGAGAAGCGGCCGGGCTGGTAGCCGCGGGCCTTGGCTTCGGGCAGGCCGGCGAACCAGTCGCGGATCGGCGTGAAGGCGCCGGTATAGGTCGCCGGGTTCGAGCGCGGCGTGCGGCCGATGGGCGACTGGTCGATGTCGATGACCTTGTCGAGATGCTCCAGCCCCTCGACCCGGTCGTGCTCGGCGGGAATGTCGCGACCGTTGGAGATGCGCCGCGAGGCCGCCTTGTAGAGCGTCTCGATCAGGAAGGTCGACTTGCCGCCGCCCGACACGCCGGTGACGCAGTTGAACAGGCCGAGCGGGATCTCGGCCGAGACGTTCTTGAGATTGTTGCCGCGCGCGCCGACGACCTTGAGCTGCTTGCCCTTCTGCGGCTTGCGGCGCTTCTCGGGCACCGGTACGCCGAGATCGCCCGACAGATAGCGACCGGTCAGCGAGCGCGGATTGGCCATGACCTCGCCGGGCGTGCCGGCGGCGATGATCTCGCCGCCATGGACGCCGGCGGCCGGGCCGATATCGACGACATGGTCGGCAGTGAGGATCGCGTCCTCGTCATGCTCGACGACGATCACGGTGTTGCCGATGTCGCGCAGATGCTTCAGCGTTTCCAGAAGCCGCGCATTGTCGCGTTGGTGCAGGCCGATCGAGGGCTCGTCCAGGACATAGAGAACGCCTGTCAGCCCCGAGCCGATCTGCGAGGCCAGCCGGATGCGCTGGCTCTCGCCGCCCGACAGTGTGCCCGACGCCCGCGACAGGGTCAGATAGTCGAGGCCGACATCGTTGAGGAAGCGCAGCCGCTCGCGGATCTCCTTGAGAATGCGGACAGCGATCTCGTTCTGCTTGTCGGTGAGCTTTGACGGCAGTTCCTCGAACCAGCCGGCGGCCGCGCGGATCGACTGTTCGGTGATCTCGCCGACATGACAGCCGGCAATCTTCACCGCCAGCGCCTCGGGCTTCAGCCGGTAGCCGTTGCAGGCCGGGCAGGGGGTCGCCGACATGAAGCGCTCGATCTCCTCGCGCATCCAGGCCGATTCCGTCTCCTTCCAGCGACGCGCCAGATTGGTGACGACGCCCTCGAAGACCTTGGTGGTCTTGTAGGAGCGCAAACCGTCATTGTAGCGGAACTCGATCTTCTGCTTGCCGGTGCCGTGGAGGATGGCGTTGCGCGCCTCCTCCGACAGGTCGGTCCAGCGATCGGTCTGCTTGAATCCATATTGCCGGCCGAGCGCATCGAGGGTCTGGCCGTAATAGGGCGAGGAGGATTTCGCCCAGGGCGCGATGGCGCCGCCCTTCAGCGTCAGAGCGTCGTTCGGCACGACCAGCTTGGGGTCGACGGCCTGTTGCGAGCCGATGCCGTCGCAGCGCGGGCAGGCGCCGAAGGGATTGTTGAAGGAGAACAGCCGCGGCTCGATCTCGGGGATGGTGAAGCCGGAGACCGGACAGGCGAACTTTTCCGAGAAGACGAGCTGTTTGGCATGGCCGTTCTCGTCGACGCCATCGGCGAATTCGGCGATCGCCAGACCGTCCGCCAGGCCGAGCGCGGTCTCGATGGAATCGGCCAGCCGCGCCGACAGGTCGTCACGCACGACGATGCGGTCGACGACCACGTCGATGTCGTGCTTGTACTTCTTGTCCAGCGCCGGGGCGTCGGCGATGTCGTGGAACTCACCGTCGATGCGGACGCGCTGGAAGCCCTTCTTCTGCAGCTCGGCCAGTTCCTTGCGGTACTCGCCTTTGCGGCCGCGCACGATCGGCGCCAGCAGATAGAGCCGTGTGCCTTCCTCCAGCGCCATGACCCGGTCGACCATCTGGCTGACGGTCTGGCTCTCGATCGGCAGGCCGGTGGCCGGCGAATAGGGCACGCCGACGCGCGCGAAGAGCAGGCGCAGATAATCGTAGATTTCGGTGACCGTGCCGACGGTGGAGCGCGGGTTCTTCGACGTCGTCTTCTGCTCGATGGAGATGGCCGGCGACAGACCCTCGATCTGGTCGACGTCGGGCTTCTGCATCATCTCGAGGAACTGCCGCGCATAGGCGGACAGGCTCTCGACATAGCGGCGCTGGCCCTCGGCATAGATGGTGTCGAAGGCGAGCGACGACTTTCCCGAGCCCGACAGGCCGGTCATCACGATCAGCTTGTCGCGCGGAATCTCCAGGTCGACATTCTTGAGATTGTGTTCGCGCGCGCCGCGAATGGAGATCGTCTTGAGTTCGGCCATGACGCGAAATGCAGTCCTTGCGGGTGGGAAACGGACCCTACTTAGGTGCCGGACCGGACTCTTCCAAGGCGCGGTCCGAACCGTTCTGCTTGACTCCGGTCAGATGATGTTCTTTTTTTGTTCCAGTCAAGGCCGGGCCGGCGCAATGGCGCCGCCCGAAGATCGCGGTTCAGCGGCGGCGGACAAGGCGGTGGACGACGGGGCCGGGCTGCTTTCGTCCGGCGGCGCGGTCGGATAGGGTCGCGCCGATTTTCAGATTTGGAGTTTCGTCATGGCAGGCAGTGTCAACAAGGTCATTCTGGTGGGCAATCTCGGGGCCGACCCCGAGATCCGTCGCCTGAATTCCGGCGACGCCGTCGTCAATCTGCGGATCGCGACCTCGGAATCCTGGCGCGACCGCCAGTCGGGCGAGCGTCGCGAGCGCACCGAATGGCACAACGTCGTGATCTTCAACGAGAACCTGGTGAAGGTCGCCGAGCAGTTCCTGAAGAAGGGCTCGAAGATCTATATCGAGGGTGCCCTGCAGACCCGCAGCTGGGAAGACCAGTCGGGCCAGAAGCGCTACACCACCGAGGTCGTGCTGCAGAAGTTCCGCGGCGAGCTGCAGATGCTCGATGGCCGCAACGAAGGCGGCGGCGGTGGTGGTGGTGCCGGCAGCGGCGGTGGCGGTTATGACCGCGGCGGCGGCGGCGGAGGCGGTGGCCGTATCGAGCAGGGCGGCGGTGGCGGCGGTGACCGTGGCTATGGCGGCGGCGGTGGCGGCTCGTCCCGTGACCTCGACGACGAAATCCCGTTCTGATCGCCAAGCCGATCGCAGAATGAAAGGGCATCCGGCGAAAGCCGGGTGCCCTTTCTCGTTGTCAGGATGGTTCGGACGGCATGTGGCGACGGATTGTGGAGCGCTTCACCCGGCGTGCCCTGTCGGGGGCCATGGCGCCCTGCCGGCGTCGTGTCGCGGTCAGCTCAGGGCCGTCGCGCCTTGCTGGCTGGTGCGAATGAGTTCGGCGGCGCCGTCGGCGACGAACTGCACCGCGAGGGCGGCCAGGAGAACGCCAAGCAGCCGCGAGATCACCGCGCGCCCGGTGACGCCGAGAAATCGGTCGACCCGGTGGGCGAGGGCAAGGAAGGCGAAGCTGACGGTGAGCGCCGTGAAGATCACCCCGACCAGCGCCGCCTGACCACCGAGACTGGGCAGCGAGCCCGAGAGCAGGATCACCGCCGAGATGGCGCCCGGACCAGCGATCAGCGGGATCGCCATCGGGAAGGCGGCGACATCGGCGGCGTCGGGATCGTCCACGGCCTTGTTGGCGCTGCGCTGCTTGCGCTCATTGCGCTTCTCGAACACCAGCTCGAAGGCGATCCAGAACAAGAACAGGCCGCCCGCCACCCGGAAGGCGCCGAGCGTGATGCCGAGCGTGCGCAGGATGCCGAGGCCGAAAAGGGCGAAGATCGTCAGGATCGCGAAGGCGATCAGGCAGGCGCGCAGCGCGGTCCGCTGGCGCTCCTTCTCGTTCATCTCCGGCGTCAGGGCGAGGAACAGCGGCACCAGCCCGAGCGGGTCGATGATGACGAAGAGGGTGACGAACCCCGACAGGAGAAGATCGAACATGGGTTCCGCGATCCCGTGAAGCCTTCGCCATCGGTAACAGGTGGCGCCAGCCGGTCAAAGGCCGTCGGCCGGAAAACCGCCGAATCGGCTGATTCCCGCCGCGCAGCCGGGTTTTCGGCGCCTGGCCGTCGGACGTGTGTCGCGGTTTCTTTTGGATAGCGCGTAAGCGGCTGGCAACATTGGCCTTTCGAGGCCGCGCAAATGGGCGCTGCAATTGCTCCTGCGGGCTGTTCGGGCTATAGGCAGAACACGAATTTTGAGTCAATCGGGACACAGTCTTGGCCGAAGACGACATCACGACGCCGCCGGAGCGACCCACCGGTATCGATTCCATCTCGATCATCGAGGAAATGCAGCGCAGCTATCTCGATTACGCCATGAGCGTGATCGTCAGCCGTGCGCTTCCCGATGTGCGCGACGGACTGAAGCCGGTGCACCGGCGCATCCTCTACGCGATGCACGGCATGGGCCTGACCTTCAACCGACCGTACCGCAAGTCTGCCGGTGTCGTCGGTGAGGTGATGGGTAAGTACCATCCGCACGGCGATTCCTCCATCTACGACGCCTTGGTCCGCATGGCGCAGGACTGGTCGCTGCGCGCGCCGCTCATCGAGGGGCAGGGCAATTTCGGCTCGATCGACGGCGATCCGCCGGCGGCCATGCGCTACACCGAGACGCGTCTCTACAAGGTGTCGGAGGCGCTGCTCGCCGACATCGACAAGGAAACCGTCAACTTCCAGGACAATTACGACGGTCGCGAGCAGGAGCCGGTCGTCCTGCCGGCGCGGTTCCCGAACCTCCTCGTCAACGGCTCCGGCGGCATCGCCGTCGGCATGGCGACGAACATCCCGCCGCACAATCTCGGCGAGATCGTCGATGGCTGCGTGGCGATGATCGACAATCCGGCGATCACGCTGGAAGAGCTGATGGGCTTCATTCCGGGGCCCGACTTCCCCACCGGCGCCATCGTCCTGGGCCGTGCGGGCATCCTGTCGGCCTATTCGACCGGTCGCGGCTCCATCCTGATGCGCGGCAAGGCGCATGTCGAGCCGATGCGCAACGATCGCGAGGCGATCGTCATCACCGAGGTGCCGTTCCAGGTCAACAAGTCGACGATGATCGAGAAGATGGCCGATCTGGTCCGCGAGAAGCGGATCGAGGGCATCTCCGACATTCGCGACGAGAGTGACCGCGACGGCTACCGCGTGGTCGTCGAGCTGAAGCGCGACGCGTCGTCCGACGTCATCCTCAACCAGCTCTACCGCTTCACCCCATTGCAGACGACCTTCGGCGCCAACATGGTCGCACTGAATGGCGGCCGGCCCGAGCAGATGACGCTGCCCGACATGCTGTCGGCCTTCATCTCGTTCCGCGAGGAAGTGGTCAACCGGCGCACCAAGTACCTGCTGCGCAAGGCGCGCGAGCGCGCCCATGTCCTCGTTGGCCTGGCCATCGCCGTCGCCAATATCGACGAGGTGATCAAGCTGATCCGGGCTGCGCCCGATCCGGCGACCGCCCGCGAGCAGTTGATGACCCGCGCCTGGGAAGCCAAGGACGTGGCGCCGCTGATCCGGCTGATCGACGATCCGCGCCACCGCATCACCGAAGAGGGCACCTATCGTCTGTCTGAGGCACAGGCGCGCGCCATTCTCGACCTGCGCTTGCAGCGCCTGACGGCGCTTGGCCGCGACGAGATCGGCGACGAGCTGAACAAGATCGGCGAGGAGATCCGGGAATATCTGGAGATCCTGTCGTCGCGCGTCCGCGTGCGCGAGATCATCAAGGAAGAGCTGATCGCGGTCCGCGACGAATTCGCGACGCCGCGCCGTACCGAGCTCTCCGAGGGCGCGGCGGACATGGACGACGAGGACCTGATCCCGCGCGAGGATATGGTCGTCACCGTGAGCCATGGCGGCTACATCAAGCGCGTACCGCTGGCGACCTACCGGTCGCAACGTCGCGGCGGCAAGGGCCGCGCCGGCATGTCGCTGAAGAACGACGAGGATTCGGTCACCCGGCTGTTCGTCGCCAACACCCATACGCCGGTGCTGTTCTTCTCGTCGCGCGGCATCGTCTACAAGGAGAAGGTCTGGCGGCTGCCGCTGGCCTCGCCGCAGTCGCGCGGCAAGGCGCTGATCAACATGCTGCCGCTGGAAAAGGGCGAGCGGATCACCTCGATCCTGCCGCTGCCGAGCGATCCGGACGCGGCCGCCGAGCTGAACGTCATGTTCGCCACCACCCGCGGCACGGTGCGCCGGAACAAGCTGTCCGACTTCACCCAGGTCAACCGCAACGGCAAGATCGCCATGAAGCTCGACGAGGACGGCGACGAGATCCTTGCCGTCGCGACGTGCTCGGAGGACGACGACGTTCTTCTGACCGCGGCATCGGGCCAGTGCATCCGCTTCCAGGCGACAGACGTGCGCGTCTTCGCCGGGCGTAACTCGGTCGGCGTGCGCGGCATCTCGCTGGGCGAGGGCGACCGGGTCATCTCCATGGCGATCCTGCGCCATGTCGATGCGACCCCGGCCGAGCGCGCCTCCTATCTGAAGATGCGCCGTGCCGTCGAAGGCGCGTCCGACGCCGATCTCACCGCAGAACCGACAGTCGAGGAAGAGGGCGCCGGTGACGTCGCCATCGATCAGGAGCGCTACGCCTATCTGAGCGCCGCCGAGGAGATGATCCTCACGGTCAGCGAGTTCGGCTACGGCAAGCGGTCGTCGTCCTACGAGTTCCGGGTGATCGGCCGTGGCGGCAAGGGCATCCGTGCCACCGACACGAGCCGGGCCTCCGAGATCGGCCAGCTCATGGCCGGCTTCCCGGTGGAGAGCGGCGACCAGATCCTGCTGGTTACCGATCGTGGCCAGCTCATCCGCGTGCCGGTCGAGGGCATTCGCACTGCCGGCCGCGCCACCCGCGGCGTCACCATCTTCAAGACGGCCGACGGAGAGCGCGTCGTCTCGGTCGAGCGCATTCCCGATCAGGGCGCCGACGAGGCGGGTGAAGCCGAGGCGGACACGATCGATGGAAACATCGAAGACGGTGGCATCGACGGTTCGACGCCGGATGACGCGGGGCCGGACGACGCGGCTCCCGACGGTGATGTTCCGCCGCAGGAATAGCGCCGCCACTTGGCCAACGAAAAAAGGACTGTCGCGATGGTGTCGCGGCAGTCCTTTTCGCATCGGGGCTCGGCTACAGGCCGGCCCGTTCCTCGCTTGCTCCAGAACCCGTGCTTCGACAGCCGGCTCCGTCGGCGGTCGAACCGGCTCAGCGCATGGTGCGGGTGCGATTGGCGGTCACGCGGAGGCGCTGCGCCTGGGATTCATTGTGCAGGGTGATCGCGGTCGCCGTTGCGAGGGTGACGACCATGGCGATGGACAGGGCGAAGACCAGCATCGTGTTTCTCCATTATTCGACTTGACAACGGACCGCGTTGCAATTCGTTCCAGATAGCAGCGTTTCGCTGAACGATGCCGGAAGCCGTGGTTCATCATCCGTTCATCGGCGGGCGGTCCGCGGCGTCTTACGGATGCCGCATGAGAGGGGACAGGACGACATGACACGCGCCTTCTATCCGGGGTCGTTCGACCCGATGACCAACGGCCATCTCGACATTCTACGCCAGGCGCTGGCGGTCTTCGACGCGGTGATCGTCGGCATCGGCGTGCATCCGGGCAAGACGCCGATGTTCAGCTTCGACGAGCGGGCGCGGCTGATCGCCAACTGCGTTGGCGGCACGTCGGAGGCCGAGCTGCATGTCGTCGCGTTCGACAACCTGGCTGTCGATGCGGCGGTCGAGGCCGGCGCGACGGCGATCGTGCGCGGCCTGCGCGACGGGACCGACCTGAATTACGAGATGCAGATGTCGGGCATGAACGGCGTCATGCGGCCCGAGGTGACGACCGTGTTCTTTCCCGCGTCGCCTGCGACGAGGCCCATAACCGCCACATTGGTTCGGCAGATCGCCCGCATGGGAGGGGACGTGAGTGCGTTCGTTCCTGCCAATGTCGCCGAGGCGATACGAGGAAAGACCGCCTGACGCCGAGCGCAGGCGCGAGAGCTGGAGTAAGTCCGACATGAAGATTTTCGCATCGCTGGGACTGGCCGTTTCCCTGGCCGCCACCGCCTTTGCCATGCCTGCTGGCGCCCAGTCGTCCGATCCGGACAACATGCTGGTGATCACCACCAAGAATGGCGACATCGACATCCAGCTGCGGCCCGACCTCGCCCCCAGCCATGTCGAGCGGATCAAGGAACTCGCAAAGGAAGGCTTTTATGACGGCGTCGTCTTCCACCGCGTCATCGACGGCTTCATGGCCCAGACCGGCGATCCCACGGGCACCGGCATGGGCGGCTCCGACAAGCCTGACCTGAAGGCGGAGTTCTCGGACGAGACCTTCGACCGCGGCACCGTCGGCATGGCGCGCTCGCAGGACCCGAACTCGGCCAATTCGCAGTTCTTCATCATGCTCGCCGACGGCGACTTCCTCGACGGCCAGTACACCGTGGTCGGCGACGTCGTCTCGGGCATGGAGACCGTCGACGCCATCAAGAAGGGCGATCCGGCCCAGAACGGTTCGGTCGACGAGCCCGACGCGATGGTCAAGGTCACCGTCGGCGGCGACGCCGGCTGAGGTTGACGCTCCCGCGGTTCGCCCGAGGCTTGTGCCAACAGGCGAATCCGCCCAAGTAAGGGCATGAATGGCGGTTCCGGTGATCGGAGCCGCCTGTTTTGCATGTTTGAATCGAAGGAGAACGAGATGGCCTACGACAATCCGGAAGATACGCTGGTCCTCGAGACGACCAAGGGCCAGGTGGTCATCAAGCTGCGGCCCGATCTGGCTCCGAACCATGTCGCCCGCGTCAAGGAACTGGCCCGCGAAGGCTTCTACGACGGCGTCGTCTTCCACCGCGTCATCGACGGCTTCATGGCCCAGACCGGCGACCCGACGGGCACCGGTGCCGGCGGCTCCGACAAGCCGGACCTGCGCGCCGAGTTCTCCGCCGAGCCGCACAAGCGTGGCACGGTGTCCGCGGCCCGTACCGCCAACCCGAACTCCGCCAACTCGCAGTTCTACATCTGCTTCGACCGCGCGCCGTGGCTCGACCGCCAGTACAGCGTCTGGGGCGAGGTCATCGAGGGCATGGACAACGTCGACAAGATCAAGAAGGGCGAGCCGGTCCAAGATCCGGACTCCATCACCACCATGCGCGTCGCAGCCGACCTCTAGGCCCGGCGACACGATCCGGCATGCGCGTCGACCTGTTCGATTTCGAGCTGCCGCCGGAGCGGATCGCGCTCCGGCCGGTCTCTCCGCGTGAGAGCGCGCGCCTGCTCTGCGTCGATCCGGCCGGTGGGCTGGCCGATCAGACGGTCGGCGACCTGCCGTCGCTGCTGACGCCGGGCGACGTCCTGGTCTTCAACGACACGAAGGTGATCCCGGCGCAGCTCGAAGGGCTGCGCCGGCGCCCGGGCTCGGTGGAGGGCGAGGGCGTCGCCCAGATCTCCGCCACCCTGCACATGCGCGAGGCGCCGGATCGCTGGCTGGCCTTCGTGCGGCCCGGCAAGCGGGTCAAGATCGGCGACCGCATCGCCTTCGGCCATGGCGGCAATGCCTGCCTCGCAGGCACGCTGGAAGCCACGGTGGAAACCCGCGGCGAGGGCGGCGAAGCCTCGCTGCGTTTCGACCTGTCCGGCCCGGCGCTGGACGAGGCGATTGCTGCCGTCGGGCATATTCCCTTGCCGCCCTATATCGCCTCGAAGCGTCCCGACGATTCCCAGGACCGCACCGACTACCAGACCGTCTATGCCCGCGAGGACGGCGCCGTCGCGGCGCCCACGGCGGGACTGCATTTCACTCCCGATCTGTTCGCGCGCCTTGCCGCCCGCGATATCGCCACCGAATATCTGACGCTGCATGTGGGCGCGGGCACGTTCCTGCCGGTCAAGGCCGAGGACACCGCCGACCATCGCATGCACAGCGAGATCGGCCGCGTCACCGAGGAGAGCGCCGAACGGCTGAACGCGGCGCGCCGCGAGGGCCGGCGCATCGTGTCCGTCGGAACGACGTCGCTGCGGCTCCTGGAGAGCGCGGCCGACGTCGAGGGCACGATCCGGCCCTTTTCCGACCCCACCGACATCTTCATCACGCCGGGCTACCGCTTCCGGGCCGTCGACCGGCTGATGACCAATTTCCACCTGCCGCGCTCGACCCTGTTCATGCTGGTCAGCGCATTCAGCGGGATCGACACGATGAAATCCGCCTACGCCCACGCCATCGCCAATGAGTATCGCTTCTATTCGTATGGCGACGCCTGCCTGCTCGACCGGGCCACGGCATGAGCGACACCTTCCAGTTCAAGCTGATCGCCACCGACGGCAAGGCCCGGCGCGGCGTGATCACCATGCCGCGCGGCGAGGTGCGCACGCCGGCCTTCATGCCGGTCGGCACCGCCGGCACGGTCAAGGCGATGTATCTCGACCAGGTGCGGGAGCTCGGCTCCGACATCATCCTCGGCAATGTCTACCATCTGATGCTGCGGCCCGGCGCCGAGCGCGTCGCCCGGCTGGGCGGCCTTCACGATTTCGCACTCTGGCCGCATCCGATCCTGACCGATTCGGGCGGCTTCCAGGTGATGTCGCTCGCCAGCCTGCGCGAGCTCGACGAGACGGGCGTGCGGTTCCGTTCGCATATCGACGGCTCGAAGCACGAGCTGACACCCGAACGCTCGATCGAGATCCAGGGACTTCTGGATTCCGACATCCAGATGCAGCTCGACGAATGCATCCGCCTGCCGGCGGAGCGCGCAGAGATCGAGCGCGCCATGGAAATGTCGCTGCGCTGGGCCGAGCGGTCGGCGAAGGCCTTCGGCAACCAGCCGGGCAAGGCGATGTTCGGCATCGTCCAGGGCGGTGACCTGATCGACATGCGGGTCCGTTCGGCCGAACGGCTGGCGGCGATGGATCTCAAGGGCTACGCGGTCGGCGGACTGGCGGTCGGCGAGCCACAGGACGTGATGCTGGCGACCCTCGACGAGACGCTGCCGGTGATGCCGGTGGAAAAGCCGCGCTACCTGATGGGCGTCGGCACGCCGGACGACATCCTGCAGTCGGTGGCACGGGGCATCGACATGTTCGATTGCGTTATGCCGACCCGGGCGGGTCGCCACGGTCTCGCCTATACGCGCTTCGGCAAGGTCAATCTGAAGAACGCCCGCCATGCCGACGACCCGCGGCCGCTGGACGAAGCCTCCGACTGCCCGGCCTCCCGCGATTATTCGCGCGCCTATCTGCACCACCTGGTGCGCTCCAACGAGGCGCTGGCCTCGATGCTGCTGACCTGGAACAATTTGGCCTATTACCAGTCGCTGATGGCCGGCATGCGCGCGGCGATCGAGGCGGGCGGCTTCGACGATTTCGCCGCCGCCACCAAGGCCGGCTGGACGCGCGGCGACCTGCCGCCATACGGCTGAGCCGGCACAAGCAGGCGGACGGTTGCCTGTCGGTCCGAAATCAGACGGCCAGATCGTCGCCCTTGCGGATCGTGCAGCCGGTGATCTTCATCGTGCCGTCCGGCTGGCGCTCCAGCGTATAGCTCGCCACCCAGCTTCGCCCGCGCGAATCGGTGAGGTTCACCTCCTGGCGGAAGCCGGAGCCCTCGGGCTTCAGTGCGCCGAAGACGGCGCTCTCGGACCGATAGACCGGGTCGTAGCCCTGCTTCACCATCGCCATGAAGGATTGCGGCGAGGGGAAGAGGGCCCGGACGTTCGGGGCTGCATGGGAATAGGCTTCGACGCCATTGCCGGCGCGAAAGGCGTCGAGCTGGGCGCCGATCGCGGCGCGGATGTCGTCGGCATCGCCGGCCGCGGCCGGCCCGGCAAATGCCGCTGTCCAGACCAATGCCGCCGCTGCGGCCGAAATCACCCGTCGTCGCATTTTGCACTCCTTTCGTCGGACCGAAAGGATCGGCCCGAACGCCGCAAGGGGGAAGCGGGCGCCACGCAACTTACCGTGAGGCTAGCCACTACACTGCGTCAGGCGACGCCTCAGCCGTCGTTGGCCGAGTTGAGGTCGCAGGGACGGCGGCCTTCCTCATGGGTGGCCAGTGCCGCCACGACCCGGACCGGCGCATCGGTCAGGCGCAGGTCGATCCGTAACCCGGCGGCTGCGGCGTCTTCGAGGGCACGGTTCAGCGCATCCGCGCCGGTCTGGATCCGGTCGAGAATGTGCTGATGCTCTGGGCTTTGGGGTGCGAGGGTCATCTCCAGTAATTGAGCGCAGACGCGGATCAAGACAAGGAGCGGCCCTTCCGATGCAGATGCCGGGTCACCGTCGGATCAGCCGGCGGGACCAGGGCCGGCGGGCGTCGACGCCCGCCGGAAGACCTCAACGCTGGGTCTTGAGATAATCCTTGCCCGTGCGGGTCGGGCGCCATTTGGAATCGCGGTGCTCGATGAAGCCGAGCTGCTTGAGGTCGGGAATGAGGCCCGTCGCGGGGAGATCGACCGGCTCGCGCTTGAGCTGAACGAGCAGCGCGCGGCTCTCGGGGGTCATGCGTGGCAACGCCATGGAATTCGTCCTTCTTGGGAATATGCACGGTGTCGGCCTTTGCGGCCGCCAAAGCAAGGGGGCGCCATGCCGCGGCGCGGAGCCAAGGCCGTCTTCGCAAAGGGGTTTCTCCGGCGCTGACCGGCAATGGGGGCGGGCGGGCACAGGGCAGATTGCTCATCCGCGCAGGCTTGGCTAGACAATCCTATCGCTCGGCAGCCGGATCGGATGCCGCAAGCTGCTTGGGGGAGCCGGCATTCTTCAGTCCATTTTTCATGTCGCGGCGATCTTCGGGCTGGCTGTGGCGGCCGCCATGCTCGTGCCGGCCCTGGTCGATCTCGGCGACGAGAACGACGACTGGCAGGTGTTCATCGGCTCGGCCTTCCTGATCGGGGCGTTCTGCACCCTCGTGGCGACGGCAACGCGGAGGAAAAGTCAGGCCCGGCTGAGCCAGCGATATGGCTTCCTGCTGGTCACGACGATCTGGGTCTTTGCGCCGACGGTCGCGTCGCTGCCGCTGTATTTCTCGTCGCTTGAGCTCTCCTACGCCGGCGCCTTCTTCGAGGCGATGTCGGGCCTCACCACGACAGGCGGCACGGCGATCTCCGGTCTCGACGTCCTGCCGCGCGGGCTGTTGATGTGGCGCTCGCTGATGCAGTGGATGGGCGGCATCGGCATCATCGGCATGGCGATCCTGATCCTGCCGTCGCTGGGCGCCGGCGGCCTGTCGCTGTTCCAGATGGAAAACTCCGACCGTTCCGACAAGGTCCTGCCGCGGGTCAACCAGCTCGCCGCCGGACTGCTCGGCGCTTATGTGGCGCTGACCATCGCCTGCATGGCGACCTATGTGATGCTGGGCATGGGCGCGTTCGACGCGATCAACCATGCCATGACGACCGTGGCGACCGGCGGCTTCTCCACCCACGACGCCTCGATGGGCTATTTCGAGAGCGACGCCATCCTGATCGCCGCGACGGTCTTCATGATTCTTGGGGCGCTGCCCTTCGTCATCTATATCCGTGCCTTCCTGCCGCGGCGCTTCCAGCGCTGGCGTGATCCGCAGATCCCGGTGTTTCTGGTCATCTGCGCAGTGCTCAGCCTGACGCTGGCGGCCAGCCGGCGGACGATCAACGACACGCCCTTCGGCGAGGCGCTGATCTCGTCCACCTTCAACCTGGTCTCGGTGATCACCACCACCGGCTATGCGTCGGAGGATTATACGCTTTGGTCGAACGCGGCGATCGGCATCTTCTTCACGGCGATGTTCATCGGCGGCTGCGCCGGTTCGACCTCGGGCGGCGTGAAAGCCAACCGGCTGGTGATCCTCTATCTCCTGGTGCGCGCCAGCCTGCACCGGCTGGTGCGCCCGCATGCGGTGCAGCGGCTGCGCTACGGCAACCAGGTGATCTCGACCGACGTCCTGCAGACGGTGACGATCTTCTTCTTCCTGTTCTTCGGCACGCTGCTCACCGGCACGGTGGCCCTGTCGATGTGCGGGTTGGACCTCACCACCGCCTTTACCGGGTCGCTGGCCACCGTCGCCAATGTCGGCCCGGCCTTCGGCCAGATCATCGGGCCGGCCGGCAATTTCGGCAGTCTGCCCGATCCGGCGCTGTGGATTCTCTCGATCAATATGCTGCTCGGCCGCCTCGAACTGGTGACCGTGCTGATCCTGCTGTTCCCGTCCGTCTGGGTGGACTGAGACAGGCCGAATTTTTCGCGCGCCCGTCGGGTGCGGTCACTGCGCCGGTTCGGTCGGGGCGGGGGCCGCGGCCCCCGGCTGCAATCCATCCGACGGATCGCCGCTGCCTTCGGCGAGGACGAAGGCGCCGATCGCGGCCAGGGTGACGATCACGGCCAGCCACCCGATCGCGGCGTGGTTGCGGCTGCGCTCGCGCGGGCTTTCGTCGCGATTGTCCATGTCGGCTCCCCCTTGGCGAACGATGTCGGGCCATGCGCTGCCGACGGATCCGTCGAACAGGTTGCCCCGGTTCTCGCGCAGCAACGTGCGAGCCGACGTTTCGGGTCCAATGGAAAGCGAGAACAGCGCTGGCACCGGGCGGCCCGCGCAATGGAGACAGCCGCTGCAGCACCTGATGGGATATTGCGAAACCTGTCGAGGCTACTCGCCGGCGACTTCCGCCGGCACCTCGCCATGGCGGGTCAGCACGACCGGCTCTTCCAGGACCTCGCCGGTTTCCACGTCCACGGTTTGCTCGACCGCCACGACGCCGACGACATGGCCAAGGCGCGTTCCGTCGCGGTCGGCCCGCTGGCGGGCTTCCTCGGCGGTCTTGAACTGCATCGTCTGGCCATTGCCGAGGCGGCGGCCCTGCTTGACGAATTGCTGCACGATGAAGAGCTTGCTGGCGGACATGGTCGTTCCCTCGGTGGTGATCACCTTCGACCGTACCGATTACGCCTGTTCGGCCCGGCATGCGACCGGTGCTTGGGCTGGTCGCGAAAGAACTCGGTCGATTGCCGGTTCCGAACGAGGCGAGTGACAAATTTTACCGGGAACCGGTGCTCGCAGAAGCCCTCGACCTGTATGGGCATGATCGGCGCCGCCTTGGGGCGGCGCCGACATCTCGATCCCTAACTCGCCGCACCCGCGGCTGAAGCGCGGCAATTCTTGGCGCGCAGATTTGCGTCGATCGCGTTGACCTTGCCCTTGCTCACAGCGACCTGACCTTCCTTGTCGCCGCCGAACGTACTCGAAACGGGGACCCCGAGCATAAACACTCCAACCGCATCGCCGGTAGCGGCCTGATTCTGCTGCTGTGAGATGGTCGCGAGAGCGCTTTGCTCACGGAGATGCTCTTGCAAGAGAGCCTCGCAATTCAGGTTGCCGTATGCAGCCATCGGCACGTCGACAGGTAGAATCGCATCGGGCCGCTTTGCGCAGCCTGTGACGGCGAACCCCACGCAAACAATAGATAAAACTCGCTTCACATGTATCTCCGATTCTGAACGAGGCGACACTGTGGCGGAGCTATCCGAGAGTCAATCAGGGGTTGTTACGACAGCAAAAGGCCGCCGTACTGGTGTACTGACGACCAGCAGAAACATGTTTTCGGCTCAGGAGACCGAAGGACCGGCGCGCGAAATCTGCGTCCGATGCATCAGTAATTGCGGTGCTAGAATTGTGGTGAGCGCGCAGGGACTCGAACCCTGGACCTACAGATTAAAAGTCCGTTGCTCTACCAACTGAGCTACGCGCTCCGACCCCCGGGGCGGTGGCGTCCCGGGAGCAGCGCGCGGACCATAGAAAGGCGCCCCCTCACGGTCAACCGTCTTTCTGACCTCTCACTGACGGTTTTGCGATTTGCCGCAGGCGGGCGGGACGCCTAGAAGGCGGCGGCGTTGTCGTCCGCCCGAAGGGACAGGGCGGCGCCACCAAGTTGCAGCCTGCGCGCCGAGCATATGGGCGTGCTGGCCGCCCTCGCCGAACGTCTCCCGCAATGAAGGCAGGTCCCTTGTTCGCCGAACTTTCCTATCCGACCGCGGTCTTCGCCGGCGCGCTGTCCTTCCTGTCGCCCTGCGTCCTGCCGCTGGTGCCGCCCTATCTGTGCTACATGGCCGGCGTCTCCGCCGACGAGCTGCGGGCCGGCCGTCAGATGGGAACGACCAGCTATGGCCGGCTGATCGCGACCTCGGTGACCTTCGTCCTCGGCTTCTCGACCGTCTTCATCATGCTCGGGGCCGGCGCCAGCACGATCGGCCAGTTGCTGCGGCAGAATCTCGACTGGCTCGGCATGGTCGCCGGCGTGGCGATCATCGTCATGGGACTGAATTTCCTCGGTGTCTTCCGGCTGTCCTTCCTGTCGCGCGAGGCGCGGATCAGCGCACCCGACAAGCCGCGCAGCATTCTCGGCGCCTATCTGATGGGCCTCGCCTTCGCCTTCGGCTGGACGCCCTGCATCGGTCCGGTGCTCGGCGCGATTCTCGGACTGGCGGGCGCGAAGAACACGGTGGGCGAGGGCGCCCTGATGCTGGGCTTCTATTCGGCCGGCCTCGGCATCCCGTTCATCCTGGCCGCAGCCTTTTCCGGAGCCTTCTTCCGCTGGATGCACGGTTTCCGGGCGCATCTGGCGACCGTGGAAAAGGCGATGGGAGGCCTGCTCGTCGTCACCGGCCTCCTGTTCCTGACCGGTGGCATGCAAACGATGTCGTTCTGGCTGCTGGAAACCTTCCCGGCGCTGCAGACCATCGGCTAGCGGCCCCGCGCGGGACCGCCACCGCTGCGTCGCGATGCGTTGCCGGTGGGCATCCTCGTGCCGCGCTTTACCTTGCCGCAACGTTCCCCCTGAACGCGCGCCGGTCCCCGTGCTAAGGCGTGCTGCGAGATCCACGCGAAAAACGCGAGTGCAAGATGGCGAGACGCTGCCTGTCGATCATTCTGGCCGCCGGTGAAGGCACGCGGATGCGGTCGTCGAAATCCAAGGTCCTGCACAAGGTGGCTGGCCTGGAGATGATCCGTCACGTGGTGCGCGCCGCCCGGGCGGCCGGTTCCGACGATGTCGCGCTGGTCGTCGGGCGGGACGGAACGAGCGTCGCCGATGCCGCGCGCCGCGAGATCGCCAGCGTCGCCGCCCATGAGCAGACCGAGCGATTGGGCACCGGCCACGCCGTTTTGGCGGCGCGCGAGGCACTGGAAAAGGGGTTCGGCGACATCCTCGTTCTCTTCGGCGACACGCCGCTGATCGGCGCCGACACGTTGGCGCGAGCCCGGGCGACGCTGGCCGACGGGGCCGATGTCTGCGTCGTCGGCTTCCGTCCGGCTGACCCGACCGGCTATGGCCGACTGATTGAGGCGGAGGGCGAACTGGTCGCCATTCGCGAGGAAAAGGACGCCGATGCCGAGGAGCGTCGGGTCGGCTTCTGCAATGCCGGCGTCATGGCGTTTCGCGGCGACAATGCGCTGGCCATGCTCGACGCGATCGGCAACGCCAATGCCAAGGGCGAATATTACCTGACCGATCTCGTCGCGATCGCCCGCAATGCGGGGCGCCGCGTCCGCGCCATCGAGGCCGACGCCAGCGAGGTGCTCGGCGTCAACACCCGCGAGGAGCTGGCGCAGGTCGAGGCCCTCTGGCAGGGCGCGCGGCGGCGACAAGTGATGCTCTCCGGCGTCACCCTTCAGGATCCGGCAAGCGTCTTCTTCAGCCACGACACGGAGCTGGAACCCGACGTCTTCGTCGAGCCGCAGGTGGTCTTCGGTCCGGGCGTCCGGGTCGAGGCCGGCGCGACCATCCACGCCTTCAGCCATCTGGAAGGGTGTCATGTCGGCCCCGATGCCTCGGTCGGCCCCTTCGCACGGCTGCGGCCGGGTGCGGACCTTTCGCAAGACGCCAAGGTCGGCAATTTCTGCGAGGTCAAGAACGCCGAAATCGGCGTCGGCGCCAAGGTCAACCATCTCAGCTATATCGGCGACACCAGCGTCGGCGCGGCGGCCAATATCGGCGCCGGGACCATCACCTGCAATTACGACGGCGCGCTGAAGCACCGGACCGAGATCGGCGCGGGCTCGTTCATCGGGTCGAACTCGGCGCTGGTCGCCCCGGTGCGCATCGGCGAGGGCGCCTATGTGGGCACCGGCAGCGTCGTCACCGACGACGTGCCGGACGGGGCCCTGGCCATCGCCCGCGAACGCCAGGTGACCAAGCCCGGCCGCGGCCGCGAGATCGCCGAGCGCAACCGGGCAGCCAAGGCCGCAAAGGCCGCCGGCAAGGCCTGACCGCTTCGTAATTTCGCGATACCATTCGTGAATCACCGCAGCGCCGCATTTCGTCTAGGTTGCGCTGCGTAGCCCGCCCTCCGGGCTCCCATTTCCACCGCCTCATCCAGCCAATCCGGGAACCAGTCCATGTGCGGAATTATCGGCATCATCAGCCGCGAACAGGTGGCCGACCGTCTCGTCGACGCGCTGAAGCGGCTCGAATATCGCGGCTATGATTCCGCCGGCGTCGCCACGCTGGAAGACGGGGCGCTGACGCGGCTGCGCGCCGAGGGCAAGCTGGTCAATCTGGCGGCACGGCTCGCCGACCATCCGCTGAAGGGCACGATCGGCATCGGCCACACCCGCTGGGCGACCCATGGCGCGGCGACCGAGGCCAATGCCCACCCGCATGCGACGCCGCGGCTGGCGATCGTCCACAACGGCATCATCGAGAACTACCGCGAGCTGCGCACCGAGCTGGAAGCCGAGGGCATCGTCTTCGAAAGCCAGACCGACACGGAGACGGTCGCCCATCTGGTGACGCGCGAGCTGGAGCGCGGCCAGTCGCCCAAGGACGCCGTCCACACCGTGCTGCAGCGCCTGGAAGGCGCCTTCTCGCTGGGCTTCCTGTTCAACGGCAACGAGGACCTTCTGATCTGCGCCCGGCGCGGCAGCCCGCTGGCGATCGGCGAGGGCAAGGGCGAGATGTATCTCGGCTCCGATGCCATCGCCCTGTCGCCCTTCACCGACGACATCCGCTATCTGGAAGAGGGCGACTTCGCCGTCCTCACCCATGACAGCGTCTCGATCTTCGACGAGGACGGGCGCCCGGTGACGCGGCCGATCCGCAAGTCGGTCGGCAAGGCCTTCTATGTCGACAAGGGCAACCACCGGCACTTCATGCAGAAGGAAATCTACGAGCAGCCGGAGGTGCTGTCGCACACGCTCGGCGCCTTCGTGGACATGTCGAGCGGGCGCACACGGATCCCCGACGGCCAGGATCTCGACTTCTCGAAGATCCGCCGCATTGCGCTGTCGGCCTGCGGTACCGGATTCTACGCGGCGCTCGTCGGGCGCTATTATTTCGAGCGCTTTGCCGGCATTCCCTGCGACCTCGATGTGGCGTCCGAGTTCCGCTACCGGGAAAGCCCGCTGGGCGATGTCGACCTGGCCCTGTTCGTCTCGCAGTCCGGCGAGACGGCGGACACGCTGGCCTCGCTGCGCTACGCCAAGTCGCAGGGGCTGAAGACCGCCGCGATCGTCAACGTTCAGGAATCGACCATCGCGCGGGAATCGGACTTCGTTTTGCCGACGCTGGCCGGACCGGAAATCGGTGTGGCTTCGACCAAAGCCTTTACATGCCAGCTTATGGCACTGGCCGCGCTCGCAATTCGCGCCGGCGTCGATCGCGGCGTGATCACCCCCGAGCGCGAGCTGGAGCTGACCCGCACGCTAACCGAGGCGCCGCGGCTCGCCAACGAGGCGATCCGTCTGGAGGAGACGATCGAGCGGCTGGCACGGGACATGGCGACCAAGTCGCATGCGCTGTTCCTCGGCCGCGGCTTCTCCTATCCGCTCGCGCTGGAAGGCGCGCTGAAGCTAAAGGAAATCAGCTACATCCACGCGGAAGGTTATGCAGCGGGCGAACTGAAGCACGGACCGATCGCGCTGATCGACGAAACCATGCCCGTCGTCGTCGTGGCACCGCACGACCGCAGCTTCGAGAAGACCATTTCCAACGTGCAGGAAGTGGCGGCCCGCGGCGGCGAGATCATCCTGATCACCGATGCTTCGGGCGCCGCGAGCGGCGCGGTGGAGGGCGCGCAGATGATCGTCCTGCCGGACATGCCGGAGATCCTGACGCCGATCGTCTACGCCATCCCGCTGCAGCTGCTCGCCTATCACACGGCGATCCAGATGGGCACGGATGTCGACCAGCCGCGCAACCTGGCGAAGTCGGTCACCGTGGAGTGACGGTTCGGCACTCTTCGCACCTGCGAAAAGAGTTGCCTTGCATTCGCCATGGGGGCAAGTGAGTCTCGATTGAGCGAGGCGCAGGCCTTTGATGGTGCGCCGCAGCGGCGCTGGAGCAGACAACGGCCATGACGCGGCTTCGAACCTATTTCCTGACCGGCTTCATCGTCTGCGCGCCACTTGCGATCACCGCCTGGATCACCTGGTCCTTCATGGGCTGGGTCGATGGCTGGGTGAAGCCCTACATCCCGACGCAATACACGCCGGATGCCTATCTGCCCTTCGCCATCCCCGGCTTCGGGCTTCTGGTGGCGCTGTTCCTGATCACCGCGATCGGCTTTCTGACCGCCAACATCATCGGCCGGACCCTGGTGAACTGGAGCGAGCATCTGCTCGGCCGGATGCCGCTGGTGCGCACGGTCTACACCGCCCTGAAGCAGATCTTCGAGACGGTGCTGGCCGACCGGTCCTCGTCCTTCAAGACTGCCGGGCTCGTCGAATATCCGCGCAAGGGCATGTGGGCGATCGTCTTCGTGGCGACCACGGCCAGTGGCGAGATCAAGACGGTCCTGTCGGACCAGGGCGAGGAAATGCTGGCGATCTTCCTGCCGCCGACGCCCAACCCGACCTCGGGCTTCCTGCTCTACGTGCCCCGGGCAGACGTGCGCATTCTCAACATGAGCATCGAGGCGGCGCTGAAGCTGGTCGTGTCGGCGGGCCTCGTCTCGCCCGAAGAGGGCGGCGCGGTGCGCGGCAAGCCGATGACGGTGGCCGAGGCGTCGCGGCTGGTGCGGGCCGAGCCGGCCCCGGCCGATCGCCAGGCAGAGCCGGTCGACTGACGCGGACGCGGATCGCCTTCGGCCTCAGCCGGAGCGCAGCAGCCGGATCGCCTCGTCCTTGCCGAACAGATAGAGCAGCGCCCGCAGCGCCTCGCCGCGCGGCGAGGTGAGTTCTGGATCCCGGGTCAGGATCATCCTCGCATCGTCGCGCGCAACCTCCATCAGCCGGGCATGGTGTTCCATCGAGGCGATGCGGAAATAGGGCATGCCGGATTGCTGGGTGCCCAGCAGGTCGCCTTCGCCGCGCAGCTTCAGATCCTCCTCGGCGATGCGGAAGCCGTCCTCGGTCTCGCGCATCACCTTGATGCGGGCGCTGGCGGTCTCGCCGAGCGGCGCCCGGTAGAGAAGCACGCAGGACGAGGCCTTCGATCCGCGCCCGACCCGGCCGCGCAGCTGGTGGAGCTGCGAGAGGCCGAAACGCTCGGCATGCTCAATGACGATGATGGTGGCGTCCGGCACGTCCACCCCGACCTCGATGACCGTGGTGGCGACGACGAGCTGGGTGCGCCCCGCCTTGAAGTCGGCCATGGCGGCGTCCTTCTCCTCGCCGCTCATGCGGCCATGGACGAGGCCGATCCGGTCGCCGAAATGCGCCTGGAGCTGGCGGAAGCGCTCCTCCGCCGCCATCAGGTCGCTCTTTTCCGATTCCTCCACCAGCGGACACACCCAGTAGAGCCGCTCGCCGGCATCCATGGCGCTGGCGGCCCGCCCGACGATGTCGGAAAGGCGTTCCATCGGCACGGCGACGGTGGTGATCGGCTTGCGCCCCGCCGGCTTGCCGCTCAGCCGCGAAACGTCCATGTCGCCGAAAGCGGCGAGAACCAGGGTGCGCGGGATCGGCGTGGCGGTCATCACCAGGAGGTCGGCGCCGCGTCCCTTGGCTGTGAGGCTGAGGCGCTGGTGGACGCCGAAGCGGTGCTGCTCGTCGACGACGACGAGGCCGAGATCGGCATAGTCGACGCCTTCCTGGAAGAGCGCATGGGTGCCGACGACAACCTGCACTTCGCCGGCGGCGATGGCCGCGAGCTTGGCGGCACGGGCGCGACCGGTGTCGCGGCCGGTCAGGAGCACGATCGACAGCCCGGCCGCCTCGCAGAGCTTCGACAGGCCATCGTGATGCTGGCGGGCAAGGATCTCGGTCGGGGCGAGCAGGGCCGACTGGGCGCCGGCTTCGGCCGCCGCGGCCATCGCCATCAGCGCGACGACGGTCTTGCCGGAGCCGACATCGCCCTGCAGCAGCCGGAGCATGCGGTCCGGCGCGGCCATGTCCGTGTGGATCTCGGCGATAGCCGCTTCCTGCCCCTCCGTGAGCGTGAAGGGCAGTGCCGCGCGCAGAAGGCCGGCCATCCGCCCGGTCCCGACGAGCGGCCGTCCGCGGGCCTTCTTCATGCGCTGGCGCGACAAGGCGAGGGCCAGCTGGCTGGCGAGATATTCGTCATAGGCAAGGCGCGACCAGGCCGGTCCCGCCTGGGCGATGTCGGTCTCGTCCTCCGGGTCGTGCAGGCGGCGGAGCGCGCTGCCAATGTCCGGATAGGCTTCGCGGGCGACGACTGCCGGGTCGATCCATTCGTCGAGCGTCGGCAGACGGTCCAGCGTCTGGGCGATCGCCTTGCGCAGGAGCTTGGGCGAGAGCCCGGCGGTCATCGGATAGACCGGCTCTACCAGCGACAGGGTCTCGGCTTCCTCGAGGGTGGCGACGAAGTCGGGGTGGACCATGGACGGGCGGCCGTTGAACCACTCGACGCGGCCGGAGACGATCATCGTCTCGCCGACCGGCAGCAGCTTTTCCAGCCACGCCGACTGGCCGCGGAAATAGGTGAGGGCGATCTCGCCGGTCTCGTCCTGGGCAAAGACGCGGTAGGGTACCGATTTCTGCCCGCGGCCCGGAGCCTGGTGCCGGTCGATGCGGACCGTCAGGGTGACGATGCCGCCCTCCGGCGCGGTGGCGATCTCGGCGCGCTTGCGCCGGTCGATCAGCCCGCTCGGCAGATGGAACAGGAGATCGCGCACTCGCACCTCGGCGCCATTGCCGACGAGCAGGGTCTGCAACTGGGCCGCGACTTTCGGTCCCACGCCTTCCAGCGTGGTGACGGCGGCAAACAGCGGGTCGAGGATCGAAGGGCGCATCGGGCGGCAGGTTTAGCCGCATGGATGCCGATGGCAAGGCTGACAGGCCCGAACGCTCCCTATATAGAGGCCGAATTCACAAAACGGGTTTGCCATGACTGGTATGCAGCGCTCCTCGAGCGATCTCGATGTCCGCCGCCGCAAGACGTTGTTCCGCTCGTGGCATCGGGGCATCCGCGAGATGGACCTGGTGCTCGGCCGGTTCGCGGATGCCGAGATCGACAAGCTCACCGATGACGAGCTCACCGAGTACGAGCAGCTGATGGAAGCGCCGGATCGCGACCTGTTCCAGTGGCTGACCGGCGAAGCGCCGACGCCGCCGAATCATGACACGGCGGTGTTCCGCCGCATCCGCGACTTCTACAGCACCGGCTGGGAGGATCAGCCATGAGCCTGCCTCCGTCGCTGAAGAAGGCGATCGAGAAGGGTGCCGGTGTCGAGATCGGCAACGTCATCGACGGCTACGAGGCGTTCCTGCTCGCCGACATCGTGCGTCTGCGCGGCGGCAAGACGCCGGTGGTCTTCGTCATGCGCGACGGCAACCGGGTCGCCGCGCTGGAAGACGCGCTGCGCTTCGTCGCGCCCGACCTGCCGGTCCTGACCCTGCCGGCCTGGGACTGCCTGCCCTATGACCGCGTCGGCCCGTCGGGCGACGCGGCGGCGCGGCGCCTGTCGGCGATGACGGCGATCAATGCGCTGCGCCTGGCGCCGCACCGGGCGCTGATCCTGACGACGGCCAATGCGCTGCTGCAGAAGATGCCGCCGGCAGATGTGCTGGCCGAGGAGATGATCTCCGCCAAGGCGGGCCACCGCATCGCCATGGAAGACATCGTCCGTGCCCTGCAACGGGGCGGCTTCGAGCGGGTGGCGACCGTGCGCGAACGCGGCGAGTTCGCCGTGCGCGGCGGTATCCTCGACCTGTTCGCGCCCGGCGAGGAAGAGCCGGTGCGGCTCGACTTCTTCGGTGACACGCTGGAGACGATTCGCGCCTTCGATCCGGCCAGCCAGCGCACAATCCGGCAGCTCAAGAGCTTCGAACTGGCGCCGGTCTCCGAGGTCACGCTCCGCGAGGAGACGATCAGCCGGTTCCGCGGCAATTACGTCAAGCGCTTCGGCGCGCCGCTGCGCTCGGACGCGCTGTACTCATCGATCAGCGAGGGCAAGCGCTTCTCCGGCATGGAGCACTGGCTGCCGCTGTTCTACGAGAAACTCGACACGCTGTTCGACTATTGCGCCGGGTTCCCGATGGTCCTCGACCATCTGACGCTGGAATCGGTGGCCGAACGACGCACGACGATCGAGGACCATTACGACGCCCGCAAGCGCGGTGCCGGCGAATCCAGCGCCGAAGCCGTGCCCTACAATCCGGTCGAACCGGACGATCTCTATCTTTCGCAGGACGAACTGGCGGGCGGCATCGCCAGCAGCGACCCGATCCGCCTGTCGGCCTATGCGGCGAGCGACGCGGCCAACCACGCCGTGTTCAACATCGACATCACCCGCGGCCGCAGCTTCGCGGCCGAGCGCGCCAGCGGCGACGTCAACGTCTTCCAGGCGGCGGTCGACCACATCGGAAGGCTGCGCGCCGGCGGCAAGCGGGTCGTGCTCGCGGCCTGGACCGAGGGGTCGCGCGAGCGCCTGACCCAGGTCGTCGAAGAGCACGGGCTGGAGAACATCAAGGCCGCCGACAGCCTGAAGAAGGTCAACGAGGCGCCGAAGAACCTCGTCATGACGGCGGTGCTGGGCGTCGAGGCCGGCTTCGAGACGCCCGATCTCGCCATCGTCGGCGAGCAGGACATCCTGGGCGACCGCCTGGTGCGCCGTGGCCGCAAGAAGCGCGCCGCCAATTTCATCGCCGAGGCCTCGGGCCTCGACGAGGGCGATATCGTCGTTCATGTCGACCACGGCATCGGCCGCTTCGTCGGCCTGAAGACGATCGAGGCGGCCGGCGCGCCGCATGATTGCCTGGAGCTGCGCTACCAGGGCGACGACCGCCTTTTCCTGCCGGTCGAGAATATCGAGCTTCTGTCGCGTTATGGCGGCGAAGGCTCCGAGGCGATGCTGGACAAGCTGGGCGGCGGCGCCTGGCAGGCCCGCAAGGCCAAGCTAAAGAAGCAGCTACTGGAGATGGCCGACGGCCTGATCCGGATCGCGGCGGCCCGCCAGATGCGCGGCGCACCGCGGCTGTTGCCGCCGGAAGGGCTGTGGGACGAGTTCGCCGCCCGCTTCCCCTATGAGGAGACCGAGGACCAGCTCAACGCCATCGACGCGGTCGCCGACGATCTGGCGGCGGGCCGTCCGATGGACCGGCTGATCTGCGGTGATGTCGGCTTCGGCAAGACCGAGGTGGCGCTGCGCTCGGCCTTCATCGGCGCGATGAACGGGCTGCAGGTGGCCGTGGTGGTGCCGACGACGCTGCTGGCGCGCCAGCACTACAAGACCTTCTCCGAGCGCTTCCGCGGCCTGCCGCTGAACGTGGCGCAGGCCTCGCGGCTGGTCTCGTCGAAAGAGCTCTCGCAGACCAAGAAGGGGCTGACCGACGGAACCGTCGACATCGTCGTCGGCACCCATGCGCTCCTCGGCAAGGCGGTCGACTTCAAGAATCTCGGCCTGCTGATCATCGACGAGGAGCAGCATTTCGGCGTCAAGCACAAGGAGCGGCTGAAGGAGCTGAAGTCGGACGTCCACGTCCTGACCCTGTCGGCGACGCCGATCCCGCGCACCCTGCAGCTGGCGCTGACCGGCGTGCGGGAATTGTCGCTGATCACCACGGCGCCGGTCGACCGCATGGCGGTTCGGACCTTCGTGTCGCCCTTCGACCCGCTGGTGGTGCGCGAGACTCTGCTGCGCGAACGCTATCGCGGTGGCCAGAGCTTCTATGTGTGCCCGCGGGTCTCCGACCTCGCCGACGTGAAGGCCTTCCTCGATGCCGAGGTGCCGGAGCTAAAGGTGGCCGTCGCGCACGGCCAGATGGCGGCGACCGAGCTCGACGACATCATGAACGCCTTCTACGAGGGCCAGTACGACGTGCTGCTGTCGACGACGATCGTCGAATCGGGCCTCGACATCCCGTCGGCCAACACGATGATCGTCCACCGCGCCGACATGTTCGGCCTGTCCCAGCTCTACCAGCTGCGCGGCCGGGTCGGCCGGTCCAAGGTCCGCGCCTATGCGCTCCTGACGATCCCGGCGAACAAGACGCCGACCAAGGGCGCCGACCGTCGCCTGAAGGTGCTGCAGTCGCTCGACACGCTCGGGGCGGGCTTCCAGCTCGCGTCCCACGATCTCGACCAGCGCGGCGCCGGCAACATCCTCGGCGACGAGCAGTCCGGCCACGTCAAGGAAGTCGGCTTCGAGCTCTACCAGCAGATGCTGGAAGAGGCGGTGGCCGAGATGAAGGGCGAGGAGAGGGCCGGCGACGGCCAGTGGTCGCCGCAGATCGCACTGGGCACCTCGGTGATGATCCCCGAGAGCTACGTCCCGGACCTGCAGCTTCGCATGACGCTGTACCGGCGCATCGCCGATCTCTCGGACGCCCGCGAGATCGACGCCTTCGGCGCCGAGATGATCGACCGCTTCGGGCCGATGCCGACCGAGGTGGAGCATCTGTTGAAGGTGGTCTTCATCAAGTCGCTGTGCCGCAAGGCGAATATCGAGAAGCTCGATTCCGGGCCGAAGGGCCTGGTGGTCACCTTCCGCGACAAGAGCTTCCCCAATCCGGGCGCGCTGGTGCGCTATATTTCGGAGCAGGGCGCCTCGGCCAAGATCCGCGCCGACCAGTCGGTGGTGCTGATCCGCGACTGGCCGACACCGGAGAAGCGGCTGAACGGCGCGGCAACCATCGCCACCCAGCTCGCGCGCTTTGCCGAAGAGGGGCAGAAGAAGGCCGCCTGAGGGCGGTCTTCCCGGGGTCCTGCGCGACTCCGGCGGCGCTTCAGCCGCTGGAGATGCTACTCACAATTTTGCCGCGAGACTGTCCTTCAAGCGAGCCATGTCTCGCTTCCCCGCCTCATCGCCTCGGCTGCGGCCGGCCCGCCTTCTGGCATCCGCCGTCATGGTGGCCGCCGTCTCAGGCGCCGTGCCGGTACGGGCTCAGATGGTCGACGCCGATGCGGTAACCCTGCAGACCATCGAGGGCCGGCTCAACGAGGCCGGCGTCTGTACGTCGCTGGCATTCGATCTGAGGGTCGTTTCGGCGCTCGTCGGATTCCCGATCCCCAGCTTCATCCCCATCGACACCAATCTGCGCTGGAACCAGAGCCGCCACACCGTGACGCGCTTTGCCTCGACGCCGAACGAGGTGCGGCTGGATTTCCAGATGGGCTGTCAGCCGGGCAGCAACGGTGCCGTGCTGGAATTCATCGGCCTTGAGCCGAAGGACGTGCGGCTGGCGGATGCGGTGGCCTGTACCGGCGAACGGGCCGGGGACGGCAGCCTGGAGACCCTCGTCTGTACGCCGGAGGGGCGGATCGGCCGGTTTCTGTCGAAGACGATGATGGGGCTGTCGGCCAAGGTCGGGCGGCTGCTGCCGATGAACCTCGCGGTGCCGGTCAGCGAGGTCGTGGCGCCCTTCGGTCCGACGCGGCCGGCGGATGCGGCGACCACAGCTCCGGCCGCCGCGGATCCGCTGGCGGAGCCGGATGCACTACCGGCGGTGCCGGAGGGTCCTGTCCAGCCGCCGGCTGCTGAGACCGGCGACGCAGAGGCCGCGACGCACGACAAGGCGACCGAGACCGGGCCCCGCTGATCGCTTGACGCTCTGGCCTGCTGCCTGAGCGGCCGGCGTCGCTATTCGACGCTGGCCGGATCGCGCCAGAAGGCCGGCAGCTGATAGCCGTAGAGCGGCGTCGTCTCGGGATGCTGGATGAACTTCCAGCGTGCCAGCCATTGTTCCGGCAGATGGAACAGCGGCAGGACGTAATAGCCCGAGATCAGCAGCCGGTCGTAGGCTCGCACCGCCGTCACGAAGTCCTCGCGCGAGCGCGCCCCGACGATCTCGCCGATCATGGTGTCGAGCGCCGGATCGGCGGCGCCGGCATAGTTGAACGTGCCGGGCAGATCGCGCGACACCGAACCCCAGCGATAGACCTGTTCGGCGCCGGGCGAGAGCGACGCCGAATAGGTGGCGAGGATCATGTCGTAGTCATAGGCGTTCTTGCGCGCCTGATACTGGGCATCGTCCACCTGCCGGATGGTGGCCTGGATGCCGACCCGGTCGAGGGACCGCTTGTAGGCCAGCGCGATGCGCTCCTGTTCCGACGACTGGACGAGGATCTCGAAGGCGAGGGGCTTGCCGTCGGGGCCGATCAGCGAGCGCCCCTCGAACTGGTAGCCGGCATCGCGCAGGGCCGACACGGCCGCCTGCAGCGCCTTCCGGTCGCTGCCGCTGCCATCGGTCTGCATCGGCGCGTAGCTGCCGTCCAGGACCTCCGGATCGACCGCGTCGACATGGTCGCCGAGAAGCGTCTGCTCCTCGTCGGAGGCAGGCCTGCCGAAGCTCGACAGTTCCGAATTCTGGAAGAAGCTGCCGGTGCGCGCATAGGCGTCGTAGAAGAGGTTGTGGTTTGCCCATTCGAAATCGAACAGCATCGACAGGCCCTTGCGGACCGCGCGGTCGGCAAAGACGTCGCGGCGGGTGTTGAAGACGAAGCCGAGCATGTTGGAGGGGGCGCCGGAGGTGAAGCTCTCCAGCACCACGTCGCCTCTCGTCACCGCCGGGAAGTCATAGGCGGTGCGCCAGTGGTTCGGGTCGCCCTCGATATAGATGTGGGAGAGCCCCTTCTTGAAGGCCTCGAACTGGGCGTTGGCGTCGCGGAAATACTCGATCGCGATGGTCTCGTAATTGTCGAAGCCCTGCTTCACCGGCAGGTCCTTGCCCCAATAGGCGGGGTTCTTGCGGTAGACGATGCGCTGGCCCGGCTCGACCGTGTCGATCACGTAGGGCCCGGAGCCGATCACCGGCTCCAGCGTCGTCTGCTCGAAGGTGTCGCGGTCGAAGGCGTGTTCGGGCAGGACCGGCAGGCCCGAGATCAGCATCGGCGTCTCGCGGTCGGCCGTGTCGTCGAAGGTGAAGCGGACGCCGTTCTCGCCGACTTTCTCTATCTCCACGGCCGGCCGCAGCCAGTTGGCGTACATCGGGCGGCCGTGCTCGCGCAGCATCTCGACGGTGAAGAGAACGTCCTCCGGGCGCACGGGCTTGCCGTCCGAGAAGGTCGCTTCGGGATTGAGCTGGAACTCGACGAAGCTGCGCGCGTCGTCGGTCTCGATGGTCTCGGCCAGGAGGCCGTACATGGTGAAGGGCTCGTCCATGGAGCGCTGCATCAGCGGCTCGAAGACGAGATTGCCGAACTGCTTGTCGAACCACAGGCCGCGGGCCGTGGTCAGCGCGCCGCGCACGATGACGGGGTTCAGATTGTCGAAGGTGCCGAAGACGCCGTAGCGCATGGTCCCGCCCTGCGGCGCGTCCGGATTGGCGTAGGGCAGATGGTCGAAATCCGCCGGCAAGGTCGGTTCGCCCTGCATGGCGATGGCATGGGCCGGTTCGGCGACGGCCGGTGACGCGGCGCCGAGCGCGACCGCGACGCAGAACGGGGCGAGAAGCGCGCTGAGGCCTGTGGCGGCAGAAATGATCCGCATACGGTTCGATCGACTCCTGGAGTTCTGTAGGGCCGCGATTCTAGCGGGAAAGCATCAGCTTGCCTACCGGCGGGACGCGCGGCTCATTCGGCCGGGAGTCTTCAAACTGCCGTATTTGCGAAAGAGGTCGGGCCTCGTTAAGGAACGCATGTTTCCGCACCATTCATGCCGAAAGGAATTGAGGCCTGTGACGCACCGTCTGATGAACGCCACCACCGGGATGCTCGCCGCCGGGCTGCTCGGATTTGCGACGCTCGGCGCCGGCGTATCCGGCGCGATCGCCCAAACCGCCGCTCCTTCGGGGGCCGCCCCCGCTGCCGGGCAGCGTCCGCAAGCCGTACCCGCCGAATGGTTCAAGGTCTGCTCGACCCAGGGCGAGAACGAGATCTGCAACACGCAGTACACGCTGATCGCCGACACGCGGCAGCTGATCACCGCCGTCAACCTGATCAACGTCAAGGGCAAGGTGAACCAGAAGGTTCTCCAGGCCGTGGTGCCGACCGGCCGGGTGATCCCCGCCGGCGTGCAGGTGAAGGTCGACGACAAGGCGCCGCAGACGCTGAACTATTCGGTCTGCTTCCAGGACCGCTGCATCGCCGAGGCCGAGCTGACCGATGCGATGGTCGCCTCGATGAAGGCCGGCAAGCAGATGAACGTCACCTCGATCAACTTCCAGCGCCAGGCCAATCCGGTTCCGATCACGCTGTCTGGCTTCACGGATGCCTATGACGGCGCGCCGAAGGCCCAGCCGGAACTGGCCCAGCGCCAGCAGGAGCTCAACGAGGCCCTGCAGAAGCAGGCCGAGGAGCGCCGCAAGAAGTTCGAGGAAGCGCAGAACGCGGCCAAGAGCGGCGCCGCCGCCCAGTAAGGCTCTCGCGACCTTCCCCAGACATGCGGACGGCGGCCCCAGGGCCGCCGTCTTGCGTTTGACCTCAGTGTCGGCACCGCTGCTGCCGGATGCTCCGACCAACAGGCCCGACGGGCATCAGTTCCGGTGGGCGCCCTTCAGCTGATAGGCGCCGTCGACCGGGCCATCGAACAATTCGCTGATCTGCGGATGCCGCACCGGGGTGCCGCTCTCGTCGGGCAGGAGGTTCTGCTCCGAGACATAGGCGATGTATTCGCTCTCGGCGTTCTCCGCGAACAGGTGGTAGAAGGGCTGGTCCTTGCGCGGCCGCACGTCGGCGGGAATGGATTCGTACCACTCGTCGCTGTTGTCGAATTCCGGATCGACGTCGAAGATCACGCCGCGAAACGGAAATACGCGGTGCTTGACGACCTGTCCGATAAAGAAGCGAGCAGTTTGCATAGACGTGAAGTCTCCCTTAAGGCACGGGAAATAGCCAATCTGACCGGTGCAGCGCAAGCGCGCAGGTCCGGCCGAGACGAACGTCCCCGCATGTTTTCCAGTTTCACTGCCAGGCCGAGACCGTGATCGAGATCATCGGGCTCATCTCGCCATTCTTCGTCCTGATCGGCCTCGGCTTCGGGGCGGGACGAATCGTCGACAGGCCGCTCGAAGGCCTCGCCTGGCTGAATGTCTTCGTCATCTACATTGCGCTACCGGCGCTGTTCTTCCAGCTTCTCGCACGCACGCCTGTCGAGAAACTGGCCAGCGTCGGCTTCATCGCCGCGACGACCCTCGCGACCTTCGTCATCTTCGTCGTCGGCTTCGTCTTGGCGCTGATGCGGTCCCGCGCCGACATTCCGGTCGCCACCATTCAGGGGCTGGCGGGCGCCTATGGCAATATCGGCTATATGGGACCAGGGATCGCGATGGCGGCCTTCGGTCCGGCCGCCGCCGTGCCGGTGGCGTTGATCTTCTGCTTCGACAACATCCTGCATTTCGTCATGGCGCCGTTGATGATGGCGGTCGGCGGCGACCGCAGCCGGCCGACCAGCGTCGTGGCGCGGGAGGTGCTCGTGAAGATCTTCACCCACCCGTTCATCCTGGCGACGATCGTCGGCGTCGCGGCGGCCATCGTGCAGTTTCGCCCGCCCGAGCCGATCGAACGGCTGCTGGAGCTTCTGGCCAATGCCGCCGCGCCCTGCGCGCTCTTCGCCATGGGCGTGACCCTGGCGCTGCGTCCGCTGAAGCGCGTTCCCATGGAACTGAGCACGATCGTGCCGATGAAGCTCCTGGTGCAGCCCGTGGTTGCCTGGCTGCTCCTCGGCGTCTTCGGCGATTTCGACCCGATCTGGGTCCAGACGGCGATCCTTCTCGCCTGCCTGCCGACTGCCACCAACGTCTTCGTCATGGCGCAGCAATACGGGGCCTGGGTCGAGCGCGCCTCGGCCACGGTGCTGGTGACCACCGTCCTGTCGGTGGGGACGGTGACGCTGCTGCTGTTTCTCCTGTCCTCAGGTCTCGTGCCGACCGATCCGTTCCCGCAGTGAACGGGGAATGCCGGTCAGGCCTGCGCCGGGGCTGAGACCCTCGCGCATGGCGAACTGGCGCAGGAGCGGCAGGGCGCGCATGGCGCCGAGCCCGACCGAGCGGGCCATCTGGCTGGGCAGGAAATCGGCCAGCAGCGAGCGGTTGAGAAGATCGACGCCGATGGTGCGCGAGCGCACGTCCGAGCGCCGCGAGGCGTCGTAGCGCAGGAGCGTGACCCGCGCGCCGGGATCGTCGCGGCTCTCGCAGGCCAGCCGCACGATGTCCTCGCAATCGCGCAGCCCGAGATTGAGCCCCTGCGCACCGATCGGCGGAAACACATGGGCGGCTTCCCCGACCAGGGCCAGCCGGTCGCCGGTGAAGCGGTCCACCGAGGCGCCTGAGAGCGGGAAGCGCTGGATCGGCTCCTCCACCGTGACCTCGCCGAGGATCGACTGCATCCGGTCCTCGATCATCCGCGACAGCTTGTCGGGCGCAAGTTCGGCGTAGAGCTCGGCAAGCTTCGGCTCCTCCACCCAGACGAGCGACGAGTGCCGGCCCGGCAGCGGCACCTGGGTGAACGGACCGGAGCGGGTATGGAATTCCGTCGAGATCGACCGATGGTCGATACGGTGGCCGAAATTCAGGACGATGGCGCTTTGCGGGTAGGACCATTCGCGCAGGCCGATGCCGGCGGCTTCGCGCATTGGCGAGCGACGGCCATCGGCGGCAACGACGAGATCGACGGCCAGGCTACTGCCGTCGGCCAGTTCGACGACGGCGCGCTCGCCCTCGATGCGGTAGCTGCGCGCGGTCGTGTCGCGACGCTCGAGTTGCTGCGCGTCCGCCGCCTGCGCCTTCAGCGCGGCCAGGAGATCGCTGTTGAGAACGTTGTAGCCGAAGGCCGACAGACCGATCTCGCTGGCGCGGAACTCGACGGTCGGCGCGCGCAGAAGCCGGCGGGTGTCGTCGATCAGGCGCATCACGGCGAGCGGCTCGGCCTTGCTGCCGAGCGCGTCGAAGATGCCGAGATCGGACAGGAAGGCGACCGAGCGGCCGATCAGCGCCGTGCTGCGCCGGTCCGCCGGTGCGTCCGGCGCGACCAGCACCGTGTCGAAGCCGGCTCTTGCCAGGGCGAGCGCGGTGGCGGTGCCGGCCAGTCCACCGCCGATGACGGCTATCTCTCTACGTTCCATGCCTGCGGTCCAGATCCGTGCCAGATGCGGCCAAAAACCGCCGATCGAGGCCGTTGTCGTTCGTTTCGCTTGGAATTCGCACATACGCCCGTTACAGCGGATGACAATGGCCGCGTGCTGCGGCACGCCGCCATGCGACGAATCGATCCGGACATTTGATGGCAGACGCAGTCAGAAATATCGACAAGTGGCGCGCTTTCGGCGTGCATCTCCTGACCGCCAGCGGCGCCTTCCTGGCGTTCATGTCGCTGATCGCCGCCGGGGAGGGGCGCTGGGTGGCCATGTTCGGCTGGTTGGGCCTGGCGCTGTTCGTCGACGGCATCGACGGGCCGATGGCGCGCAAGATCGAGATCAAGCGGATCCTGCCGAACTGGTCCGGCGACGTGCTTGACGCCGTCATCGACTATGCGACCTTCGTGATGATCCCCGCGGTCGGCCTCTATCTGTCCGGCCTGATCGGCGAGCCCTGGTCGGGCGTCGCGGCCGCGCTCATCGTGATCTCCAGCGCGATCTACTACGCCGACACGCGCATGAAGACGAAGGCCAATTACTTCCGGGGCTTCCCCGTCGCGTGGAACATGGTGGTCTTCACCTTCTTCGCGGTGCAGCCGAGTCAGGCGGTCGCCTTCGGCTTCGTCGTCCTGTGTACCGTGGCGACGTTCCTGCCCATCCAGTTCCTGCACCCGGTGCGCGTCGTGCGGCTGCGCCTCGTCAATCTGTCGATCTTCGCGGTCTGGTCGGTGCTGGGCCTGATCGCCCTGTTCAACAATTTCGACAGTCCGGAATGGGTGCGCTGGGGACTTGTGCTCAGCGGCCTCTATCTGTTCGCCATCGGCGGCGTCGTCCAGCTTCTGGATCGCAGACGCCGCTGAGCGAACGCATCAGGGAGACAGGGATGAGCAAGGCTATCATGGTCCACGAGGTGGGCGGACCGGACGTGATGAAGTGGGAGGAACACGATCCCGGCCAGCCGGGTGAGGGCGAGGTCCGGGTCCGGCAGACGGCCGCGGGCGTCAACTTCATCGACGTCTATTTCCGGACCGGCGTCTACAAGGCGCCGCAGATGCCCTTCGCTCTCGGCAAGGAAGGCGCCGGCGTCGTTACCGCCATCGGGCCCGGCACGGACAGGTTCAAGGTCGGCGACCGCATCGCCTATAACGGCGTTGCCGGCAGCTATGCTGAAGAGGTCGTGGTCGCGGCGGACAAGGCGGTGAAGATCCCCGACACGATCGACGACCACACCGCGGCGGCGATCATGCTGAAGGGCATGACGGCGGAATATCTCCTGCGCCGGACGTTCAAGGTCGGACCGGAGACGGTGCTGCTGTTCCATGCCGCCGCCGGCGGGGTCGGCCTGATCGCCGGCCAGTGGGCCAAGCATCTGGGCGCGACGGTGATCGGTACCGCCGGGTCGCCGGAGAAATGCGAGCGGGCGCTGCAGAACGGCTACGACCACGTCATCAACTACCGCGACGCCGATTTCGTCGAGAAGGTCCGCGAGATCACCGACGGCCGCAAATGCGACGTGGTGTACGATTCCGTCGGCAAGGACACGTTTCCCGGCAGTCTCGACTGCCTGAAGGCGCGCGGCCTGTGGGTGAGCTTCGGCCAGTCCTCGGGCAACGTCCCGCCGTTCGACATCGGGATCCTGAACCAGAAGGGGTCGCTCTTCGCCACGCGCCCGAGCCTGTTCGGCTACAACACCAGCCGCGACGAGCTCGACGCCTCGGCGAAGGCGCTGTTCGACGTGGTCGGTTCGGGTGCGGTGAAGATCACCATCGGCCAGACCTATCCGGTCGCCGAAGCCGCCCAGGCGCATCGCGATCTGGAAGCGCGCAAGACCACCGGCGCGACCATCCTGACGATGTAACGGGCGCGGGGCCCTTCCGCCGGTCGGTTCAGGCCGGCGGGGGCGCTCAGGACATCAGGTCGCGTCGCCGAGAATGATGGCGCGCGCCTCGGCGTATTTCCTGAGGCGGCGTTCGTCGTCGTCGGTCACCGTACCCAAGCGGGTCCGGTCGGAATTGTCGGCCAGATCCGCCAGCTTGACGGTGCGCGCCAGATCATTGTCCCGGGCGCGGCGGACGGCGTCGAAATAATCCTCGTCTTCGCGGTGCGTGAGTGCGTCGACGGCATTCACGACGGCGTCCGAAAATCCTTCCTGGCGCAGCCCCTCCAGAGTCCAGTCGCTGTCCTCCACGACGTCGTGAAGGAGCGCGACGATCCTGGCCTCGTGGCCGGTGACCGCGTCACAGACCCGCAGCGGATGGGTGATGTAATCGGCGCCGGCCTTGTCGACCTGCCCAGCATGGGCACTCTCGGCAATGGCGCGGGCCCGCTCGATCGTTGCCATGGGGAAACTCTCCACGACTGCCGCGGGGCGCGGCAGGTCTCGTTGCTGCAAAGAAAAAGGCAGTTGGAAAGGGGGGAGGACCCCTTCCAACTGCCTTACTGCAATCAGCGGCGCGGGAAGATTTGGGAGGGAGAACGTGCCGCCGATATCTGACCAATGCACGCGAACCGATTCCGATCCTTCACCAGGCCCGACTTTTTGTAGCTGACTATGGTTTCATCCTCAATGCCGGGCGTTCCGACGGTTCGCGACGAGCGTTGCGATGACCATGCCGGCCAGCATCATCGGCAGGAAGACCAGCGTTCCCGGCGCGCCGAGGACCAGTGCAGTCCAGGCCGGACCCGGACAGAAACCGCCGATGCCCCAGCCAATGCCGAAGATCGCCGCTCCGACGACGAGATTGCGATCGATGTCGCTCCGTGTCGGAAGCTGGAACTCCGAGAGGAGATAGGGGTGGCCGCGCGGCAGGACGATCCGGTAGCCGATGAAGGTGGTCAGCGCGGCGCCGCCCATGACGAAGGCGAGGCTCGGATCCCAGGTGCCTGCGACATCGAGGAAGTTCAGGACCTTGGCGGGGTCGGACATGCCGGCGACGATGAGGCCGACGCCGAAGAGCAGGCCTGCGAGAAAGCCGAAGAGAGGGCGCATGATGATCCTCCTCAAACGAGGTGACGCAGGACGAAGACCGTCCCGGCAGCGAAGGCCATGAAGGTGGCGACGGCGACCAGCGAGCGGCCCGACAGGCGGGCCAGCCCGCAGACGCCGTGGCCGCTGGTGCAGCCCGAACCCATGACGGTGCCGTAGCCGACCAGGAGGCCGGCAATGCCCATGGCGACGAGGCTCGACGGCACGGTCTGGGCGACGGGTTCCCCGCTGACCACGAAGACGAGCAGGGGGGCGGCGACGAGGCCGAGAATGAAGGCCAGCCGCCAGATCCAGTCCTCCCGGCGACCGGGAAGCGCCCCTGCGGTGATCCCGGCAATGCCGGCGATGCGTCCGAACAGCGCCATGACCATCACGGCGGACAGGCCGATCAGGACGCCGCCGGCGAGCGACGCGAAGGGCGTATAGGGGGTGATGGTCTCGAGCGGCACGGATCGGCTCCTCAGGTTGGGTGGCGTGGGGGCCGGGAAGCGGTCAGGCGAGAAAGGCCAGTCCGCTCTTCACCAGCATGTAGATGGCGACCAGCATGATGAGGCCGGCGAAGGCGATATCGAGCGCGCCTTTGCGGCCGGACAGCCAGCGCGCGATGTAGGCACCGGCGACGCCGCCGGCGAGGCCGCCCGCGATGAAGACCAGCGCCAGCGGCCAGTCGACATAGCCGGACAGGGCGTAGTTCAGCGCCGTGGTCAGTCCGAAGGCGGTGATCGCGACAAGCGACGTGCCGATGGCGTTCAGCATCGTCATGCCCGTCGCGGCGACGAGGCTCGGCACGATCAGGAAGCCGCCGCCGATCCCGAAGAAGCCGGAAAACGCCCCCGTTCCGGCGCCATAGCCGACAACCTTCGGTGCGTTCTGCCGGTTGCACTCGATGTCGTGGTCACCGCCATGGCCGCGGTGGCGGAACATCATGACGCCGACCCCGATCATCAGAAGGGCGAAGGCGAAGAGCAGCTGCTCGCCATCGATCAGCTTGCCGAGGGTTGATCCGGCAAGCGCCCCGACGATGCCTGCCGCGCTGTAGACGAAGGCGCAGCGCCATTTCACATGGCCGAGCCGGGCATGGGTGACGAGATTGCCGGCGGCGTTCGCGGCCACGGCAAAGGCGCTGGTTCCGATCGCCATGTGGGCGCCGGGCACGCCGACGAGATAGACCATCAGGGGGACCGCGAGGATCGACCCGCCACCGCCGAACAGCCCGAGCGACAGCCCGACCAGCGAACCGGAGAAGGCGCCGAGGAGATACTGGACGAGGGTGAGGGTCATGGCGAAGGGCTCGATGGGCGCGGGGGCCGCGCGGGCGCTGGCAGGCGGTGATCATGGGCCCGCCGGACGTTCATCCGTCCGGCGGACCTGGCCGGCTGTCGCTCAGTCCTTGAGCGGCAGGCCGCAGTCGCACCAGGACTTCAGCCCACCCTCGATCGGCTTGGCCTCGTAGCCCATCTCGGTCAGCGTCTTGGCGGCAAGCGCGGCGCGGGCGCCGGACGCGCAGAGCACGTAGACCGGCGTCTCGCCGCCATGGGCCCTGGTCAGTGGCGGATGGGCGCTCTGCGCCGTCGGATCGGCCTTGGCCTCCAGAAAGCCGCGCGGAATATGAACGGCGTCGGCGATCTCGCCGCTCTCGGCCAGTTCGTGGGCCTCGCGCACATCGAGGATCACACCGCCCGAAGCATGGGCCTCGGTCGGCGCGATGGTTCCGGTGGCGGCCTTCGCGTCGGCGACATAGTCCTGCATGGTCTTGTGCATCACGGGGCTCCTCAGAAACGGTTGGCCGGAATCTTGAAATAATGGTTGCCGTCGCTCTCGGCCGGCGGCAGGCGTCCGCCGCGCAGATTGACCTGCAGGGCGTGCAGCATCCGGTCGGGCAGATCGAGCGTGGCATCGCGCGTGTCGCGTGTCTCGACAAATTCGGCTTCGCTCGTGCCATCACTGACATGGGCGTTGTCGCGGCGGTGCTCGTCCACCGTCGCTTCCCACTGGATCTCGTCGCGGGAGTCGGTGCCATAGTCGTGGCCGACAAAGAGGCGCGTGTCGCCGGGCAGCGACAGGATCTCGCGGATGCTCGCCCACAGCGTGCGGGACGAACCGCCAGGGAAGTCGGCGCGGCTTGAGCCCATGTCGGGGTACATCAGTGTGTCGTGGACGAAAGCCGCATCGCCGACGACATAGGTGATCGAGCCCAACGTATGGCCGGGGGACAGCATCACGCGGACGTCGATGTTGCCGATCGTGAAGGTGTCGCCGTCATTCCAGAGCCGGTCGAAGTCGCGGGCGGGGTCGAAGGCCTCCGGCAGATTGTAGAGGCCGCGCCACAATTCGGCGATCTCGATGACCTTGCTGCCGATGGCGGTCGGCGCGCCGAGCTTTTCCTTCAGATAGGCGGAGGCCATCATGTGGTCGGCGTGGGGATGGGTGTCGAGAATCCACTCGATCTCGAGGCCCTCCCGCGCGACATGGGCGAGGATCTCGTCGGCGCTCTCGGTCGACGTGCGGGCCTCGGCAGGATTGAAGTTCAGCACGACATCGATCAGGGCGGCCTTGCGCGTCGCCGGATCGGCACAGACATACTGAACGGAGCCCGTGTCTTCTTCGTAGAATCCCCAGATGTCCGGGGAGCCTGCGCCGCGAGATGGGCTGTGTCGGGTCAACATTCGGACGTCTCCTCTAGCGTCTTGTGGTCGGGCCGTGGCACGGGGCGATGGCCGTACGGGCCGTGCCCGACCGTATTGAAATGAGGCAAATCGCTTTGGGTTTCGCCGTTGCCAGTGTATATATGCGCCATGCCTAAATTAGACAAGCCTAATATTGAGATTCCGGACGAGCGATCGCCGATGGCGCAGGCGCTCGACGAGAAGGCCGCGGACGTCGCCGCCATGCTGTCGCTGATGGCGAATCCGCATCGGTTGCGCATCCTGTGCCGCCTGGCGGAAGGCGAGGCTTCGGTCGGAGCGCTCGGGCAGGAGGCGGGGCTGAGCCAATCGGCGCTGTCGCAGCATCTGGCCCGGTTGCGTACGGGCGGGCTCGTCACCACGCGGCGGGAAGCCCAGACGATCTTCTATTCGCTGGCGAATGACGAGACCCGGGCGATCATGGAGGCAATGTACCGCGTCTTCTGTGCCCCCGAACTCGACCAGGCGCGCTGACGGCACCGTCCGCGTCCCGGCGCGCCGGATCCGGCGTCATCACGTTCATATCATTCACCGATCGCGATGGTTGCAGGCCTTGCCGAGAGGTCCAGTTCCTCCGGCAACGGGCCGCGGTAGCGCGGCCTCCTGTCAGTATTGGAGGTTTTCATGCGCCATTTCGCAATCATTCTCGCCGCCACCACCATGCTCTCCGGGGGGCAGGCGCTGGCGCAAAGCGGCGGCTCGCCCGCCAGCGGTGATGCGGCCACGCGCCCACCGGTCGCGACCGGGGCGCCGCATGGCGCTGACCAGTCGCCGGCCTTCGAGGGTCAGACACGGGCGCCACAGCCGGCGACCGACGTCGCGGTGACGACGGAGATCGTCGCCGACGATCTGCCGAAGCTGTGGTCGATGGAGTTCCTGACCGACGGCCGCATGCTCGTCGCAGCCAAGGACGGCGCGATGCATATCGTCGGTACCGACGGCACGGTCGGCGAGGCGTTGGCTGGCGTGCCGGATGTCGATGCGCGCGGGCAGGGCGGTCTTCTCGATATCGCACTGGCGCCCGACTTCGCCGACAGCCGGACGATTTTCTTCTCGTTCTCCGAACCACGCGAGGGCGGGGTGAACGGCACCAGCGTGGCGGCGGCCGAACTGCTCACCGACGACGCTGGTTCGGGCACGCTCGAAAATGTCCGCGTGATCTTCCGGCAGACGCCGGGCTATGCCGGTACCAAGCATTTCGGCTCGCGCCTCGGCTTCGCCCCGAATGGCGACCTCTTCGTCACCGTCGGCGAGCGCTCCGACACGCCGATCCGCGATCAGGCGCAGGATGTCACCTCCGGTCTCGGCAAGATCTTCCGCATCCGCACGGACGGCTCGCCCGCCGACGGCAGCCCGTTCGTCGATGCGGCCGACGCGCTGCCGGAGATCTGGTCCTACGGGCATCGCAACCTGCAATCGGCGGTGGTCGATGATGCGGGCCAGCTCTGGACGGTGGAACACGGTCCGAAGGGCGGCGACGAACTGAACCGGCCGGAGCAGGGTCTCAATTATGGCTGGCCGGTCATCACCTATGGCATCGACTACAGCGGCGCGCCGATCGGCGAGGGCATCACCGCCCAGGATGGCATGGAGCAGCCGGTCTATTACTGGGACCCGGTGATCGGCCCGTCCGGCATGGCGCAGTATCAGGGCGACGAGTTCCCCGAATGGCAGGGCGCCCTTCTGATCGGCGGTCTGGTGAGCCAGGGCCTCGTCGTGCTGCAGATCGAGGATGGCCGGGTCGCGACCGAGGAACGCGTTCCGCTCGACGCCCGTATCCGCGACGTGAAGGTGGGGCCGGATGGTGCCGTCTACGCGGTAACGGAGACGCGCCGCGGGGGCTCCAGCTCGATCCTGCGGCTGACCGCAGGCGAGGGCGGCTGAGCCAGTCGGCACACGGGACGGGGCGCCGGCGTGCCTCGTCCCGCCTATGCAGAACTGACTGCCAGACGCGAAACGGGCCGCCTCCGTAGGAAGCGGCCCGTTTCATGTCTGATGATGTCATCGGCCGACGCGTCGGCCGGACAGATCGCTCAGGCGGCGTCCCGCAGGGCGGTCTCGGAGCCGGGGGCATCCTGCCCCATCGCCTCGATGTCGCTCTCCACCAGGGCGGCGTGCAGCGTGCGCAGCGTGCCGTCATAATCCTTGTCGTCGATGACGAACTGCAGGTCGACGCGGCGTGTCAGATCCTGCATGCCGAGCGGCGCGATGCCCGCCTCCGACAGCGCCTGCAGAGCGCGCAGGGTCAGGCCCGGCGCCGTCAGGTTGCGGCCGATCACCGAGACGATGGCGACGCGCTCGATCTCGATCTCGGAGGCAGGGAAGCGCTCCGCCAGATCGCGCTCGACGCGCTTCAGCGACTTCATCGAACCGTCGATGAAATGGGTGATCGTGTTGGCGTTGCAGGTCTTGGTGACGATCCGCATCTTGTGGCGCGTCAGCACTTCCAGGATCGCCGCGTCGTAGCCCTTCACACCGACCATGTCCTGCTCGAAGAACTGCAGGGCGAAGACGCCGCGCAGGCCGGCGATCATGTCGACCCGCGGCTTCGGCGCGCCGCGCTCGTCGAGGATCAGCGTGCCCGAATCCTGCGGCCGGAAGGCATTGCGCACCCGCAGCGGGATGCCGGCCTGGCGCAGGCCCTTGGCGGCGCGGGGATGGATCGCCTCCATGCCCATGTTGGAGAGCTGGTCGGCCACATCGTAGTTGGTGCGGCCGATGACGCGGACCTTGTCGAGGCCGACCGTCTTCGGATCGGCGCTGCAGAGGTGGAACTCCTTGTGGATCACCGCCTCGCGGGCCTCGGTCAGCGCCGCCACGCGGGCGAAGGTCACCTCGGTGTAGCCGCGGTCGTGGCTCTTCACCAGCGACTCCTTGCACTGGGCATAGCCCGGCAGGATCGGCATCTCGGTGGCGAAGTCGACGTCTTCGAGCGCCGTGCAGATGCGTTCGTCGAGCGACGGCTGGCTGTCGTCGCGCCAGCCCGTCAAATCGACGAAGCGGGCGTTGACGCCGCGGTTGCGCAGAAGGAGCGCCGTGACCATCGCCGAATGGGCCTCGCCGAGCGCCGAGACCATCTCGCGGACGGTCATCAGGTGCTCTTCGAGACGGAACTGGCCGAAGGAGCAGAGACGGCTCAGATCGATCAGGCAGCTGCGGACCCCCTCGATCCGCTCGCGCACGAAATCGTCCGCGGCCCGGCGGTCGCCGGTGTCGTCCAGGACCTTGGCGTTTATCGCCTGCATGTCGCGGCCGACGGCGGTCAGCGCGTCGCCCCAGGCCCATTCGGAATCGGTGCTGGCGAACAGCGCGTGCACGCCCGGCTCGCCGGTCTTCTTATGCTCGAGCAGCTTGTCGGTGATGCCGCCATAGGCGGAGACGACGAAAATCCGGTTGTAGAGATCGTCCCCCTTGCGGCTGCCGATCAGAACGTTCTCCAGCAATTCCTCATGCCGAAGCATGGATGTTCCGCCGATTTTCTCGACTGTATGGTTGGTCATGGGTCTCTCTCCGGGCAATGCCTGGGATGCGTGTGCCGGGTGGGACGGGCCTTTGGCCGCATCGCGGTTCGGCTTGTGGCCCCGCGCCGGCTGGCCGCCAGCGCGCAGGGCTCTGAACGGATCGGGCGGCGCAAGGCCGCCCGGATCGCAGGTCCTAGATCGCCTCGCCTTCGAGAGCGTAGGCGCCGGTCTCGTCGTGCACTTCCTTGCCGTTCAGCGGCGGATTGAACACGCAGGCCACCGACATCTCGGTCTTCGGCCGGACGATGTGCCGGTCGTGCTTGTCGAGGACGTACATCACGCCCGGACGCAGGTCGTGAACCTCGCCGGTCGCCTTGTCCTCGATCGTGCCTTCGCCGGACACCACGTAAACCGACTCATAGTGGTTCTTGTAATGGAAGTGGTTCTCACCACCGGCGTAGAGCGTGGTGATGTGGAACGAGAAGCCGACATTGTCGGACTTCAGGAGAAGGCGGGTGGAATCCCACCCTTCCGACTTGACGAGGCGTTCGGTCTTGCGGGCTTCTGCGAGATCTCTGACGATCATGTGGATACTCCAATTCGATGAAATGTGCGGGGTGGTGGTGTCTGCAGCCTATTCGGCTGCGACACGCGCCGGCGCACGAAGAACGGTCTCGAAGGCCTCGGCGACGATATCGAGGCCCCGGGCGAAGGTCTCATCGGAAATCGTCAGCGGTGCCAGCACCTTGACGATCTCGTCGGACGAACCGGCGGTCTCGATCACGAGACCACGCTCGAAGGCGGCGGCACAGATCTCGGCGGCCTTGTCGCCGGACCCGGTGTCGATGCCGCGCATCATGCCGCGACCCTTGACCCGGAAGCCGTAGCTCTCGGCGATGGCGCCGAGGCGCTGGTTCAGATAGTCGGCCTTGCGGCGAATATCCTTGGCGAAGGCATCGTCGGCCCAGAACTTCTCCAGGGCGGCGCGGGCTGTCACGAAGGCATGGTTGTTGCCGCGGAACGTGCCGTTGTGCTCGGCCGGGGTGAAGACGTCGTATTCCGGCTTCACCAGAACCATCGACATCGGCAGGCCGAAGCCCGACAGCGACTTCGCCATGGTGATGATGTCCGGCTGGATGCCGGCGAACTCGAAGGCGAAGAAGTCACCGCTACGGCCGCAACCGGCCTGGATGTCGTCGATGATCAGCAGCGCGCCGTGCTTCTTGGCGATCGCGCTGAGGCGCTGCAGGAACTCCTTCGACGCAACGTTGAGGCCGCCTTCGCCCTGGATGCACTCCAGGAGGATCGCCGCGGGGGCGTCGATGCCGCTCGACGTATCGCCGAGCATGTCGTCGAGCATCTGGGCGCTGTCGACGCCTTCGCCATGGAAGCCGTCATAGGCCATGCGGGTGACGCCGGTGAGCTGGCTGCGCGAGCCGGCCCGCTGGGAGCCGTTGCCGGTGGCGGCAAGCGCACCGGTGGTGACGCCGTGATAGCCATTGGTGAAGGCGATGACGTTCTCGCGGCCGGTGGCCTTGCGGGCGAGCTTCAGGGCCGCCTCGACGGCGTTGGCGCCGGTCGGGCCCTGGAACATCATGCGATGGTCCATGCCGCGCGGCTTCAGGATGCGCTCGCTGAACGAGATCAGGAAGGCTTCCTTGGCCTCGGTGAACATGTCGAGGCCGTGGGTCACGCCATCCGACATGATGTAGTCGACCAGCGCGGACTTCATGTCCGGGTCGTTATGGCCGTAGTTCAGCGACGCGCAGCCGGCGAGGAAGTCGATATATTCGCGGCCCTCGATGTCGGTCAGCGTGGCGTTCTGCGCCTTCCTGAAGACCGTCGGGAAGCTGCGGCAATAGCTGCGGACCTCGGATTCGAGGCGTGCAAAGGTGGCGGCGCCCGTCGTGGCGGGCGTTTCGGTGTGGTTCAGCATGTGTCAATCCGTGTTGTTACGAACGGAGCCCGCGGCACAGCGGGCATCAACGTTCTGTCCAGGTTCCGGTCGCGCCCGCAGTCTGCTGCGGGGGCTGGCTGTCAGGCAGCCTGTGCCGTCTGTTCCGGCATGTCGTCGGTCTCGGCGGCGCTCGCATCGATCGGCGCGATCGTCAGCATGTGCTCGCTGTCGTGATCGCCCGAGAAGTGCTCGTCGCCGCACAGCCAGACCTTGTCGGTGATCTTGGCATCGAACTCGTCGGCGACGCCCTCGAACATGCGCCAGGAGGACTTGTTGTCCGGCGTGATCGTGGTCTTCAGGCGCTCGACACCCTCGCAGGACTCGCTGGTGAGCAGGTTGGCGATCAGGCGGCGTGCCAGACGACGGCCACGGGCCGCTTCGGCCACGGCAACCTGCCAGACGAACAGGGCCTCCGGCTCTTCCGGCGGACGGTAGGCGGAGACCCAGCCGACGATCTCGCCATCCAGCTCGGCCAGCATGCAGGTGCTGGCGAAGTGGGTGCACTGCAGGAAGTTGCAGTACAGCGAATTGTCGTCCAGCGCCTCGCAGGAGTCGATCAGGTCGTGCACCGCCTGCCCATCCTCACGGACGGGATGGCGGAACGTCAAAGGGCTAGAAACGCTGGCCAATTGGGGACGGTGACCTTTATCGGACTTCTGCATGGGCGCGCCTCGTGCGTTATTTCGTTGAGGCGGAATATTTATACGGTCGAAGCGATAGTCAACCGCCGCGGCTCGCTCGCGGGCGATCTGCGCGGGGATTCGGCACCCGCGTCATCAAGGGTTCATCGCGTTATATCAGTGGTTTGAGCACCTTCCGACAGGGCTCGGAAAAAATATTGATGACGGAATGGGCGGCCGGAGGTCATTTGCTGGTCAAATGATTTCTGCCCCAACCCCAAAGAATCGGTTTGATCGTCGAAGGATCCCTCGCTTATATGGCGCCGCCGCCAGGATGCGGCAGAGGCAAAGGGCCTCGCGGACGATCTCATCGGGGTAAAGCGGAACATGGAGGATCGGGGACGGCAGGCGTTGATCGCCCTCAGGCGGATCATTCGCGCCATGGAATTCAGTGCGCGGCGGCTGGCCAAGGAAACCGGCCTGACCAGCTCGCAATTGACGGTGCTGCGGATCCTCAGCCAGGGCGAGATGACGCCCAGCGCCATCGCCGCGCAGATCGGCCTGACGCAGGCCACGGTGACGACGCTGATCGACCGGCTGGTCGAGCGCAAGCTGGTGCAGCGCCGCCGCGGCGAGAGCGACCGGCGGCATATCTGGATCGACCTGACCGAAGAAGGCCACGCCATGCTCGCCAGCATGCCGCCCGATCTCCAGGTCAGCTTCCAGAGCGAGTTCGACCGCATGAAGGACTGGGAGCAGGCGATGGTGGTCGCCAGCCTCGAGCGGATCGCGGGGCTCCTGAACGCCGAGCGCATCGACGCCGGTCCGGTGCTCGAGTTCGGCGAGATCGCGACACCCCGGCCTTAGGCCACGCGGCGGTCGCGGGCCGCCATCCGATTGTGTTGTTGCGACGAGGTACCAACGAAAAAGGGCGACCACCGGGGTCGCCCTTTTTCGTTCCGGTCCTCGCCGGGCCAACTATGCGGCTCGGCTTCTCCGTCGTCAGCGCGTGACGATCTCCGGGCCCATCAGGCTGTAGGGCAGGAAGGTCGAGAGCGCCGGCACGTAGGTCACTAGGATCAGGAAGAGGAACAGCACGCCCACGAAGGGCAGTGCGGCCTTCACCACCTGGACGAGGCTCATGCCGGTGATGCCGGAGGTCACGAACAGGTTGAGCCCGATCGGCGGCGTGATCATGCCGATCTCCATGTTCACCACCATGATGATGCCGAGATGCACCGGGTCGACGCCGAGCTCCATGGCGATCGGGAACACGACCGGCGCGACGATCAGCAGGAGGCCCGAAGGCTCCATGAACTGCCCGCCGATCAACAGCAGGATGTTCACGGCGATCAGGAATGTGAACCAGTCGAAGCCGGCGCCCAGCATCATGTCGGTGATCGCCTGCGGAATGCGCTCGGCGGTCAGGACATGGGCAAAGAGCAGCGCGTTGACGATGATGAACATCAGCATCACCGTGGTGCGCGACGCCTCCACCATGACCTTGCGCGTGTCCTCGTTGAAGAAGGCGCGTCCGATATTGCGGAACGAGAGCGCGAGGTTGCGGCCCCAGACCGGCAGGCCGGCGCCCAGATGGCCGAGGACGCCCGTCACGCCGGTCCGCTCGCCCCGCCACAGCGTGTAGGCGATGACGAGGATCAGCGAGATGATGCCGCCGACCGTGGCGCGCTCGGCAAAGCTCATCGAGGCCCCGCCAGGCGCGTCGGTGGCGAAGAAGGATAGGATCATCCAGACGAAGAAGAAGGCGACGCCATAGACCAGTCCCGAGAAGCCGACGCGGGCCTTGCGGCTGTCGGTGGGCAGCACCCAGGGAATGCCCTTCATCGGCCCCATGTCGCGATAGACGAAGATGGCGACGAAGAAGGCGTAGACGGCGGCGACCGCGGCCGCCTCGGTCGGCGTGAAGACGCCGCCATAGATGCCGCCGAGAATGATGACGATCAGGAACAGGCCCCAGCCGGCATCCTTGCCGTGATGGATGATGTTGCCGAAGCCGTGCCAGGGCTCCGCCGGCAGGTTCTTGATCCGCGCCATGACGTAGATGGCGATCATCAGCATCAGGCCGGCGACGGCGCCGGGAATGACACCGGCGAGGAACATGCGGCCGACCGAGACGTCGGTGGCGGCCGAATAGACCACCATGACGATCGAGGGCGGAATCAGAATGCCGAGCGTGCCGGCATTGGCGATGATGCCGGCGGCGAAGTCCTTGCTGTAGCCGACCTTCTGCATGCCGGCGATGGCGATGGTGCCGATCGCGACCACGGTGGCCGGGGACGAGCCCGACAGCGCGGCAAACAGCATGCAGGCCAGCACCGAGGCCATGGCGAGGCCGCCGCGGAAATGACCCACGGTGGCAATAGCGAAGTTGATCAGGCGCCGGGCGACGCCGCCGGTCGACATGAAAGCCGAGGCCAGGATGAAGAAGGGGATCGCCAGGAGGGTGTAGTTCTGGGACGCGGTGAACAGCTGCAACGCGACCGAAGACATGGAGTCGGTCGAGAAGAAGGCGATCAGGATCACCGACGACAGGCCGAGCGAGATCGCCACCGGCACGCCGAGGAACAGCAGGCTCAGGACGAGGATGAAGAGAAGGGTGGTTTCCATCCGTCGTCAGTCCTTCAGGAGGTCTTTGTTTTCCGCCACGAGGTCTTCCGCCTCGTGTCCGGCGATGATCAGTTCACGCTCACCGTTCCAGATCATCACCAGCCCCTGCAGGGCGCGGAAGGCCAGAAGGGCGAGGCCGATCGGCAGGATCAGATAGGCGATCCAGCGCTGCACCCGCTCCTGCATGCCGAAGGCCTCCTGGATGAAGACCGGATAGCGCAGATCGTCGAGGCCCAGCCCGATGTCGAAGAAGCGCTTCCAGTAGAAGATCGCGCCGCCGGAGGAATTGGCGCCGAAGACCGACAGCCAGTCGGCCGACAGCAGCATGATCGCATAGAGCGCCGTGCAGAAGGCGCCGAACAGGGCCACGGCGCGGAACAGCGGCTTGGGGAAGGTGCGGATCAGCGCGTCGACGCCGAGATGGATGCCCTGCTTCAGGCCGTAGCTCATGCCGAACAGGATCATCCAGGCAAACAGGATGCGGGTCAGTTCCAGCGCGCCGGTCCAGCCGCTGTTGAAGCCGTAGCGGGCGACGACCTGCGAGAAGGAAACGAGGGTGATCGCCGCGAGGATAGTGGCGAGAATGTTCTCCTCGATGCGGGTGACCCGGTCGGGCCAGCGCCGTTCGACGAAGAACAGGAGGACGATGAGCGCCAGAATGGCGAGAAATGGCCAGTACGCGCTCATGAATCTCCTCCCGAAACGGCCGGTGGCGGCCATGCTGTCCAGTCGACGGTGGCGGCTACTATATCGGACCGCAAAGGGGAAGAGACCCGCCGTCGATACCGTGCATTATTGCGTGGATCGCCTTAAAATCCGGGGCGTCAGCCGGACCTGTGGGGGGCGACCGGGCGCCGATGGGCGCCCGGTCGCTGGTCAGGCGATCAGTTGGCCGGGTTCGAGGCCTGCGCGGCGTCGATCACGTCCTGGCCGACGTCGTCGCGGAAGCGATCCCAGACCGGCTTCATGGTGGAGACCCACTGCTCGCGCTGCTCGTCCGAGAGCTCGCGGATGGTGGAGCCGCTGTCGAGAATGTTCTGACGGTTCTTCGCCTCGGTGTCGGCGACGGCGTCATTGGCGGCCTTGGTCGTCTCGTTGACGATGGTCAGGAACTGGTCGCGAACCTCCGGCTCCAGGCCGTCCAGCCATTCGGTGGAGGTGACGAGCAGATAGGCGAGGGCGGCGTGGTTGGTCTCGGTGATGCCGTCCTGCACCTCGAAGAACTTCTGGGTGTAGATGTTCGACCAGGAGTTCTCCTGCCCGTCCACGACGCCGGTCTGCAGCGCCTGATAAACTTCCGAGAAGGCCAGCTTCTGGGCCGAGGCGCCCATGGCGCTGATCATCGCCTCGGCGACGTCGGAGGTCTGGATGCGGAACTTCAGGCCGTCGGCGTCGCTCGGCACTTCCAGCGGCTTGTTGGCCGAGAACTGCTTCATGCCCGACAGCCAGTAGCCGAGGCCGGTATAGCCGACGTCTTCCATGACGGTCAGCAGTTCCTTGCCGGTGTCGGAGTTGTTGAAGGTCTGGACGGCCGACAGGTCGGAGAACAGGAACGGCAGATCGTAGAGGCGGTACTTCTTGGTGTAGGCCTCGAATTTCGACAGCGACGGCGCGGCAAGCTGCACGTCGCCGAGCAGCAGCGCTTCCAGCACCTTGTCGTCGTCGAACAGGGTGGAGTTCGGGAAGACCTCCATGCAGGCGGTGCCGTTCATCTCCTCGTTGACGCGGTTGGCCAGCATGGTGGCGGCGTCACCCTTGGGATGACCGGTCGCGGCAACGACATGCGCGAACTTGATGACCATTTCGCCATCGTCGCAGCCTGCCGACTGCGCCATGGCGGCAGAGGCCGTCAGGCCGAGAGCGAGGGAGGAGACGGCGCCCAGAAGCAGATTCTTCATCGTGGAAACTCCGGTGTGGTCCAGATCGGACCCGAGTGTAACGAGCGATGCGACCGCCGGGGCGGCACGCATCCATTGTCGCAAGTCGGGTGGGATTTCGGCCGGATCGCGTCACCCGGCCGCCGCGTCGCGACGCTGGCCGAGGCAGCGTGTGTCTCCCGGCAACGGCCTCCCACCGTTGCAATGAGCAGAGGGAAGCAAATGGGACCGGGCTTGGCAAGCACCGCCATGGTAGCATCCCTGGATTGCAGGGGAGAGCTGCGCTGGCGGGCGCGAAAACGCCTAGCCGGCGGAGCCGAACGCCTTGAAGGCGACGGTGGTGAAGGTGTCGGCAACACCATCGAGCACCTGCAGCTTTTCCGTGACGAAGTGGCCGAGGTCGCGACCGTCGTCGAGATAGAACTTGGCGATCAGGTCGTAATGGCCGGAGGTCGAATAGACCTCCGACATTTCCTCGACCGATTCCTGGAGATCGTTGGCGACCGTATAGGCGGCGCCCGGCCGGCATTTGAACTGGACGAAGATGGTCTGCATCGCTTGTCTCCGGCGGTTGCTGTCGCGGCTCAGAAGAAGGCCTGGAGGCCGGTCTGGGCCTTGCCGAGGATCAGCGCATGGACGTCGTGCGTGCCCTCGTAGGTGTTGACGGTCTCCAGGTTCTGGGCGTGGCGCATGACATGGTACTCGCCCATGATGCCGTTGCCGCCATGCATGTCGCGGGCGGTGCGGGCGATGTCCAGCGCCTTGCCGCAATTGTTGCGCTTGACCAGGCTGATCATCTCCGGCGCCATGGCGCCTTCGTCGAACAGGCGGCCGACCCGAAGCGAGCCCTGCAGCCCCAGCGCGATCTCGGTCTGCATGTCGGCGAGCTTCTTCTGGACGAGCTGGGTCTGGGCCAGCGGGCGGCCGAACTGGGTGCGCTCCATCGTGTAGTCGCGCGCCCGCTTCCAGCAATCCTCGGCAGCCCCCATGGCGCCCCAGGAGATGCCGTAGCGGGCCCGGTTGAGGCAGCCAAAGGGACCGCCGAGCCCCGACACATTCGGCAGCAGCGCGTCTTCGCCGACCTCGACGCCGTCCATGACGATCTCGCCGGTGATCGAGGCGCGCAAGGAGAGCTTGCCCTCGATCTTGGGTGCCGACAGGCCCTTCATGCCCTTGTCGAGAATGAAGCCGCGGATCTTGTTGTCATGGGCGGCGGACTTCGCCCAGACGACGAAGACGTCGGCGATGGGCGAATTGGAGATCCACATCTTGGCGCCCGACAGGCGGTAGCCGCCGTCGATCTTCTCGGCCCGCGTGGTCATGCCGCCGGGATCGGAGCCGGCATCGGGTTCGGTCAGGCCGAAGCAGCCGACATATTCGCCGGTGGCGAGCTTGGGCAGGTACTTGCGGCGCTGAGCCTCGTCGCCATAGGCGAAGATCGGATACATCACCAGGGAGGACTGGACGCTCATCATCGAGCGATAGCCCGAATCCACCGCCTCGACGGCGCGCGCCACGAGGCCGTAGGAGACGTAGGACGCGCCGGCGCAGCCATAATCCTCGGGCAGGGTCAAGCCGAGCAGGCCGAGTTCGCCCATCTCGTTGAAGATCGACCGGTCGGTGGTCTCGTTGCGATAGGCCTCGACGATGCGCGGCCGCAGCTTCTCCTCGGCATAGGACCGGGCGGTCTCGAAGATCAGCCGCTCGTCCTCGGAGAGCTGGTCCTCGAGCCGGAACGGATCGGCCCAGTCGAAACCGGCGGACGGAGACGCAGACGGCGAAGGCGCGGCGGCCGAAGCGTTGGACATGGCGGGATTTCCTCTCGAACGGATGGCGGCCATGCCGGGCATCGGACGGCCGCTGAAAAGGGCGGCGCGCCGAATCTCGATCCCGGATGCGGCCCGCACTCGCGATCCGTTCTATCGCCCGGCGCCGCCGGGGAGCAATGGCATGGGGCGGGGTCAGCGACACTTCGCCGGCCCCACGCAGATCATGCGGTCATCGGCCTTGCGGTCACTTGTCGCCGAGGAGATCGGCGAAGCGGTCCCGCAGGATGTTCTTCTGCACCTTGCCCATGGTGTTGCGCGGCAGTTCGTCGACGAAAACGATGCGCTTGGGCTGCTTGAAGCGGGCGAGCCGTTCGGCCAGCGCGCTCGTCAGTTCGGCCTCGTCGAGCGGACGCTCGGCCACGACGACGCCGACGACGCCCTCGCCGAAATCGGGATGCGGCACGCCGATCACGGCGCTTTCGACGACGCCCGGCAGTTCGTCGAGCGCCAGCTCGACTTCCTTGGGATAGATGTTGAAGCCGCCGGAGATGATCAGGTCCTTGCCGCGGCCGACGATCGTCACATAGCCCTGCGGATCGATCAGGCCGAGGTCGCCGGTGATGAAGAAGCCGTCGGCCCTGAATTCGGCGGCCGTCTTCTCCGGCATCTGCCAGTAGCCGCAGAAGACGTTCGGACCCTTGACCTCGATGACGCCGATCTCGCCATCGGGCAATGGCTTGGCGGTGTCCGCATCGACGATCCGGAGCTCGACGCCGGGAAGCGGGAAACCGACGGTTCCGGCGCGGCGCTCGCCCTCATAGGGGTTGGACGTCGACATGTTGGTCTCGGTCATGCCGTAGCGCTCGAGAATGCGCTGGCCGGTCCGCTCCTCGAAGGCGCGATGGGTCTCGGCCAGCAGCGGCGCGGAGCCCGAGGTGAACAGCCGCATATGGGCGGTGCGCTCGCGGTTGAGACGCTCGTCGGCGAGAAGACGGGTGTAGAAGGTCGGCACGCCCATCATCGCGGTCGCCTGGGGCAGGTACTTGAACACCTGCTCGACGTCGAATTTCGGCAGGAAGATCATCGTGCCGCCGGCGATCATCGCGGTGTTGGACGCGACGAACAGGCCGTGGGTGTGGAAGATCGGCAGGAGGTGCAGCAGCACATCGTCCGCGGTGAAGCGCCAGTAGTCGCGCAGCACTTCGGCGTTGGACAGGAGATTGTCCTGGGTGAGCATGGCACCCTTGGAGCGACCGGTCGTCCCCGAGGTGTAGAGGATCGCGGCAAGGTCGCTCGGCTGGCGCGCGACCGTGACGAATTCACCCGAGGCCGCATCGGCCTGCGCGTTGAGGCTGCCGGCGTCTGTGGCGCGTGCGCCGAGCGTTTCGAGGCGCGCGCCTGCGCCCTCGGCCGTGGCGGCCAGCCCGTCGCGCTTGGCCGGGTCGCAGACGAAGACGCGCGGCTTGGCGTCGTTGAGGAAGTAGTCGATCTCGGTCGGCGTATAGGCGGTATTGAGCGGCAGGAAGACGCCGCCGGCGCGCACCGTGCCAAGATAGAGCATCAGCGCTTCGATCGACTTGTCGGCCTGCACGGCAACCCGGTCGCCCGGCTCGACGCCCAGCGCCACGAGGGCATTGGCAAAACGCGCCGAGACCGCCTCGACATCGGCATAGGTGAATTCGCGGCCATCGGGCAGGATCGCGAAACACTTGTCCGGCGTCGTGCGTCCCGTGGCGAGGAGGCCGTCGAAGAGCGGGTTTGTCATGCTACGTCCTTCATGGAATCAACTTCGCCGCGCTTGGGCAGCAGCGACGTCACGGCCCGGCTGGCGGCGATGTCGCCATCCGCTGCATAGGCCTCGTGACGCTGCTCGACGCGCGGCAGGTCGTACAGATAATTGACCATCAGCCCGTGGGCCTGGGCGAGGCCACCCGGCGAGACGTCGCCCAGATGCATGATGCGGTTGAGCATCGCGCCATTGCCAAGATGGAAGCGGGCGACCGGATCGACCGGTCCGCCGCGCGGGCGCCGGGCGCGCAGGAAATAGCGGGCGCCGAGCGACAGCAATCCGGGACGGGCGGCTTCCGTCTTCGCCGGATCGCCGGCCCAGCCGGGCTCGCCGACGATCTCGATCGCGCGTTTTTCTGCCGCTTCGAGCCGGTCGATCGTGGCGGGCGGCAGTGCGGCGAGCCAGCCGGCAAAGCCGGGAACCGGCGACAGGGTCACGAAGGTGCGCAGGTTCGGAACTGCGTCCTTCAGGTCCTGCGCCACCTGCTTGATCAGGAAGGAGCCGAAGGACACGCCGGCCAGGCCCTTGTGGCAATTGGAGATCGAATAGAACACCGCGGTCTGCGCGTCCTGCGGCGCCAGGGCCGTGCGCTGCGGGTCGAGCACCGAGGCGATCGACGCCGGGATTTCCGCCGTCAGCGCCACCTCGACGAAGATCAACGGATCGTCCGGGATCGAGGGGTGGAAGAAGGCGAAGCAGCGCCGGTCCGGCGGGGCGAGCCGCTGGCGCAGCTCGTCCCAGTTGCCGATGGCGTGGACCGCCTCGTAGCGGATGATCTTTTCCAGGATGCTGGCCGGGGTGTTCCAGTCGATCGGCCGCAGCAGCAGGAAGCCGCGATTGAACCAGGACTGGAACAGATGGCAGAGATCGGCATCGACCGGGCCGTAGCGCTTGCGGTCGGCCTTGAGCAGCGGCAGCAGGCGCTCGCGCAGCGTGACCAGTTCGGCAGTGCCGCCCGGTGCGAGGTTCAGGCGGCGGAACAGCTCCTGGCGCGGCGCCTCGGCATGGTGCTGGAGCCGCGCCAGCGTCTCGGCGTCGGGCGTGTCGAGGAACGCGGCGGCCGCATCGGTCAGGGCCGCCTGGTCCGGAGTGAACTCATCCGCCAGCATCTGGAAGAAGCGCTCGGCGTCGGCGTCGCTGAGGCCGCGGAAGCCGCGCAGGATCTCGGCCGCAAGGCGTACCCCTGATGCTTCGCCGCGCGAGGAGACCAGCTCGTGGCAGAGCGCCGCCAGCTGGCCGACGCCGATCGTCCGGTTGGCGTTGTCGCCGAGGAACCAGGACCGGGCGCCGATCGAATCGAGAAGGTCGGACAGGAGGGAGACGCGGCTCATAGCTCAGGCCCCATGACGAGTTCGGGCAGGAGGAGGGCGATCTGCGGAAACAGGCACAGCGTGATGATGCCGAGGATCATGCAGACGACGTAGGGCAGGGACCCGCGCAGGATCTGGCCGAGCGTGATGTCGGGCGCGATGCCGTTGATGACATAGAGGTTGAGGCCGACCGGCGGGGTGATCAGGCCGATCTCCATGTTGATCGTCAGGATGACGGCGAACCAGTAGGGGTCGAAGCCGGCACCGGTGATGATTGGCAGCAGGATCGGCGCCGTCATCAGGATGACAGCGACCGGCGGCAGGAAGAAGCCGGCGACCAGCAGGAAGAGGTTGACCACGCCCATCAGCACCCAGCGGTTCACGTCCATGTCGGCGATGAAGGCAGCGATCGACTGGGTGATGAACAGCGAGGACAGGGCAAAGGCGAAGAGCTCGGACGCGCCGATGATCAGCATGATCATCACGCTCTCCTTGAGCGTGTCGCGGAAGATCACCGTCATCTGCGAGAAGCGCCAGGTGCGCGAGATCATGCCGTAGATCACCGCGACGAGGATCAGGCAGAACAGCGCTCCGACACCGGCCGCCTCGGACGGCGTGGCGACGCCGCCATACAGGACGAAGAGCACGGCGACGATGATCGCCAGGAAGGGCAGCACCCGTGGCAGCGCGGCGAAGCGCTCGCGCATGGAGAAGCGCTGCGACAGTTCGGTGAGACCCAGACCCTGCCGCTTGCAGGCATAGATGGTCCAGATCATGAAGAACACGGTCAGCATGATGCCGGGGCCGACACCGGCCAGGAACAGGCGGCCGATCGAGGTTTCTGTGGCTATGCCGTAGACGATCATCGTCACCGAGGGCGGGATCAGGATGCCGAGGGTGCCGCCGGCGGCGATGGAACCGGCCGCGATCTCCGGCGGATAGCCGCGCTGGCGCATCTCGGGGATGCCCATCTTGCCGATCGCCGCGCAGGTGGCGGGCGAGGAGCCGGACAGGGCCGCGAAGATCGAGCAGGCGCCGAGATTGGACAGGACGAGGCCGCCGGGCACCCGGTTGAGCCAGCGATCGAGCGCCTCGTAGAGGTCCTTGCCGGCGGGCGAGGAGGCGACGGCGGCGCCCATCAGGATGAACATCGGGATGGCGACGAGGCCGAAGGACGCCATGCCGCCGAAGAACTGCTCACCGAGGGTTTCGAGGAAGAACGGCCCGTAGACGACGAACAGCGCGCCCATGGAGACGAGGCCGAGGGCGAAGGCGATGGGCGTGCCGATGGCAAGCAGCACCAGCAGGACGCCCAGCATGGCGAAACCGGAGACGGTCGGGCTCATCGATCAGGCTTTCTTGACGGTATCGGAGAACAGGGCGTCCTGATTGGCGAGGTGCGGATCGGCACCATCGAGCCACAGGCGCATCAGTTCGGCGATGTATTGGACGGCGAGCCAGACGGTGCCGACCAGCATGGGCAGGACCGGGATCCAGAGCGGGATGGCCCAGACCGATTCGGTCATCCAGCCATTCGTCCAGCTCTCGTGGAAATGGTACCAGGAGGCGTAGGCGATCAGCCCGACGAAGACGAGCGAGGCAAGCCCCGACAGCGCCTGCAGGATGGCGCGGACCCGCGGCCCAGAGGCGATCTGCAGGATGTCGACATTCACGTGGCCGCGCTCGATGAGCACCCAGGGTGCCCCGAGGAAGGTGGCCGCGACGATGGCGAAGATCGTGAACTCGGTCTGCCAGACGGTGGACTGCACGAGAACGTAGCGCACGAAGACCATGTGCGAGACGGCGAAGATCGCCGCGAGCAGCAACAGGGCACCGATGACGCCGAGAAGGCGCGAGACCGCCGAGACGGCGCGGATGAAGGACCGCATGTCAGATTCCGAGCTTGAGGCCTGGGAAACGGGAGCCGGCCAGGCCGGCCCCCGTTGTCGCATTGGCGGCGTTACGGGCTATTCGACGGCCAGTGCCGCGTCGATCAGCGCCTGACCGTTCGGGACCTTCTCGGCGAACTCCTTGTAGGAGGTCTCCTTGGCGATCGCGAGCCAGGCGTCGTAGTTCTCCTTGGTCATCTCGGTGACCTCGACGCCGTTCTTCTTGTAGACCTCTATCAGTTCGGCATCGAGCTTGGACGCTTCCTCTGCGAAATAGGCCTCGGCCTTCTCGCCGGCGGCCATCAGCGCATCCTGCTGTTCCTTGTTCAGCTTCTCGAAGGAGCGCTTCGACATCAGGATCGGCTCGTACATGAACCACAGGGCGTTCTCGCCCGGTGCGGTCAGGCAGGTCGAAACCTCGTAGATGCGATAGGACACCAGCGAACCGGACGAGGTGTTGGCGCCCTGCAGGACGTTCTGCTGCATACCGGTGTAGATTTCCGAGGACGGCATCGACGAGATCGACGCGCCCGCTCCGACCAGCATCTGCTCGAAGGCCGGTCCAGCGGCGCGCAGGGTCTGGCCCTTGGCGCTTTCCGGGCTGGTGATGCAGGTCTTGGACGACACGAAGCCGCCGGCGAGCCACGCATCCGACAGGACGAGGGCGCCGGCCTCGTCGATCGACTTCTTGATTTCGTCCATGAAGGGCGAATCGTTCAGCCGCTGGGCGCGGTCGTGGTTGCCGACCAGGCCGGGCATGAGCGTCGCGGAATACTCAGGATGACGGCCGGACGCGTAATCCAGCGGGAAGGCTGTGATGTCCACCTGGCCCTTGGTCACGGCGCCCCACTGGTCGCGCGGCTTGAACAGCGAACCGTTCGGGAAGACCTGGACCTTCAGCCCGACATTGGCGGCCTCGACCTCCTTGCCGATCATCTGGACCATCTCGTCGCGCACGTCGCCCTTGCCGCCCGGCCACTGGTGCGAGGCGCGCAAAGTCACGTCCTGCGCCAGGGCGGAAGCTGTCAGGGCAAGGCCACATACGGCCGTCAGCAACATCGTCTTCATGGAATTCTCCTCCCGTTGATTGTTCTGCCGCGCCTCCCGACGCGTTGGGGCAAGCCAATACTCTCTTGCATGCCTTGTCAATTGGATTGTATACGATCTGGATGAGCGTATCGGATGTTCCCGCAGCGACGATCATGCCTCCCGCCGGGGATGGCAAGTCCGCTGCCGTCTCGAAGGGCGGGCTCGCCTCGGCGCGGCCCAAGGCCAGCGAGATCCGCGACGCGCTCGAACAGGAAATCGTCACCAATGCCCGCACGGCGGGCGAGCGCCTCGACGAGCAGGCGATCGCCCGCCGCTTTGCGGTGTCGCGCACCCCGGTCCGGGAGGCGATCAACCAGCTGGCATCGGCCGGGCTGATCGAACAGCTGCCCAATCGCGGCGCCTTCGTGCGGCAGGTCGGCCTCGGCGAACTGGTGGAGATGTTCGAGGTGATGGCCGAGCTCGAGGGCATGGCCGGACGCCTGGCCGCGCGCCGTGCGGCGCCGCAGGCCCTGGCGGCCCTGCAAGCCGCGCTTGTCGCCTGCAGCGCAGCGGCAGCCCAGCAGGATACCGACGCCTATTATTACGAGAACGAGCGGTTCCACCACGCGATCTACGACGCCTGCGGCAATGCCTTCCTCGCGGCCGAGGCGAAGCGGCTGCACATGCGGCTGAAGGCCTATCGCCGCCTGCAGCTGCGCGTGTCGCAGCGCATGAAGCAGTCGCTGCAGGAGCATGAGCGTATCGTCGCTGCGATCGCCGCCGGCGATGGCGAGACGGCCGAGCGGGAACTGCGGGCGCATATCGCCGTCCAGGGCGAGCGCTTCGCCGATCTGGTGGCCAGCGTTGGCGCAGCCGCGCGATAGCCGTCGCGGCGGCTCAGACGACAACCGACCGATCCGGCTCCTTGTGGCAGGCAAGAAAAAGCCCGGCGCGCTGTCGCGGCCGGGCCTGATCGTCGATGAACGAGAAGCGTCGCGGGGACGGTCCTACGAGTTCATTTCCTTCAGCGTGTTGATGTAGTTCTCCGGGAACAGCATGTGGTTGGGCGCCTTGAGGCCCATATGCTCGGCGATGTCGCCGACGAAGGAACTGCAATTGTAGAGCACCGCGTGCCAGACCGGCGAAGAGTCCTGCAGACTGCGGATATAGCCGACGACGTCGCGATACTCTTCCTCGGTCAGGTCGATCCGGTAGTTCGCGGTCATGTAGGCGATCTCGGTGTCGCCGTCGCTGGGGCCGGTCTCGGACGGCACCGGCAGGAAGTGACCGATCGTATAGGGCACGTTGCTGGTCGACGCCGGATGCAGGCCGGCGACCTCGGTCACGCCGGGAATCAGCACGCCCTTCGAATCGGTCGGGACACGGCCGTTCTGGTCCAGCTTGCCGAAGACCACGAAGGTGTGGCCATAGCTCATTGCGTTGCGGGCGCGGAAGTCGATGAAATAGGGCTTGGAGAGCTGCTGCGCGGCGCCGGACTGTCCGGGAGGCGGAGCGAAGGCGGCTGGCGCGACGAGCGCGGCGCTGGAGTTCACCGGTGCACCGGCCGACATGGTATTGGCCGAGTTCGAGGTACAGCCCGTCACGAGGGCGCCGAGAGCCGCGGCGAACGCGATTCGCAGGAATTTCGAAGACATTGTCGGCCTTTCAAGTCGAAGACGGCCAGGGGCCATTCGACGGGGACAAGACATAGAAGCGCCCCCCGATGTCGAGCATCGCGGAACGCGTAGCGTGGACCAGTAATTGGTCGGCGCTTGGAGGGAGCGCCGGAGCGACTCCCTCCAAGAAACCAAGGTCAGCCCTTGGTGACGTAGGTCTGCTCGACGACCATCGGCTCAGCAACCGGTGCCTTGCCCTTGCCCTTGCCGATGCCCTTGCCCATGCAGCCAGCGAAGGATGCGAGGGCGACGACCGCGACCGATGCGATGACGATTTTCTTCATTTTGAACTACCTATCAATGTGACGGTTGGTGCCGCAGCTTGAATATTCCGACGCCTTTTTGCGGCCGGTGCGACAAGAACCTGTTGCGTTTGGGTGGTACGGGCAAGTGCGGAAATGCCACACATCGCAGGCAACGTGACGGAATAGAAGCGTTTGGCTCCGACGTGTGACTGCGGATTATGAAGAACCCTTCATAAGCGCCTGAAACTCCGTGTTCGTCCCTCTGCTCTCTCAATCCGAAAACGGTCCTGTTTGCAAGGGCCGCCAAGGCTCAAGATTCGTTAAATCCTGCAACAGAGTGCTGCATTTACCGCACTGCACCGCGTTGCTCTCCAAGCCGCAGGACGCGACCCCTCAGTTTGCCGCGACATTCGTCGGCGGACCCTGAATCACCGCCCGCGATTCGCGGATTGCGGCGACGTTCTGATCGATGACGGTCGGGCGTTCGGCAGCCGTGAAAGCGAAGCCATCGACCCCCGTCGTCGTGACGATTTCCTCCTGCAGGCGCTCCCGCGTGGTGCCGCAGCTGGCATAGGCGATCTCGGCGAGGGACATCTCGTCCTGCACCTCGATCGACGCCTTCACGGCCTCGTCGTAATTGCAGAAGGCGTCGGCCCGCAGCGCCTGGTCCAGCCGCTCGTCGAGCATGCCGTATTGCTGCTGGATCGCGATTTTGCGGGCGTTGTAATTGTTCAAATAGGTCTTGCGCAGCGCCAGCCGGCACTGGGCATAGACCAGTTCCCCGGGAATGATCAGCAGGCTTCGGCAATGGGCGTCGTCCTGCGGGGCCGAGAGATCGAGCGCGGCCATGTCCATGTCGTCTCCCACGCAACCGGCGAGGAGTACGGCGAGAGCCGCAACAGGAGCGAGGGCGGGAATGCGCATGACCATCTTCGTCTTTCTACGGTTCCGTAGAACCCGGCTGTCTGTCGGATCGGCACCGCGACGTTGGCGCGGCACCATATGATCGCAAGGAAATTAAGGATCTGTTGCCCACGTCTGACGATCGTCTCGCAAGACTGCACGAACCCGGTTCGCACGCTGGACCGGACGGACCGGCGCAACCTGATCGGACGCGAGACGCGCACGAAACGGGTCACGCCGCGGGCGAGAACGTCAGAGGGTTCAATTCCGGCGAAGGTGTGACGCAGGTGGGGCTTTCCGGACGCAGTACGCATGAAAGCTGCCCCTCGGGAGTATAGCGTACAGCGACCCGGTGATGGCGGCAGGCGTGATCGCCTATTCCTGCGCGGTCCCGGCCTCGATTCCGCGGCGTACCTCGTCGCGCAGTTCCTCGGTCATTTCCTTCGCCGCGCAGGTCCGCGTGGGGCTGATGACCTCCTGCTGCGCGAGGTCCTCGCGCGAGATCGGGCAGACCTTGCCGGCGAGTTCCGGCGTCACCGAGATGGTCAGTGGCAGCTCGGAGACCTTGATGCCGAGATCCGTCGCCAGCGCCGTCTTCAGATCCCAGTCGCCGAGCGACACCTCGACGAATTCCGAACCGGGTTCGCCATCGATCGCGGGCGCCTCGGTCTGCGCGGCGGCGGGATATTGCAGTGCGGTCGCCATCGCGCCTGCCAGAAGCAGGGCCAGGGGTGTCGACGCGATCCGGTGATACATTTCGTTGGCTCCAAGACTGCTGCAAGCGGTCGGCCCGCATGCCTGATTTCCCGCAAGCATAGGGTCCGACCGTGACTTTGCCATGGCGGAGGCGTCGCGCTCGGCACGGGAGTTCGCCGCAGGCGCCGCGATAGACATCGGCAATCGCCCGATTTGCCTAGGCGGTCCGACAATATTTCATGGCTGCCATGCCGTTGTGCGTTGCAGCAAAGACGCCTAGCTGTCGGGACAGGGAGGTCCAATTCTTCTTCAGAGGGACCAAAGACATGAAAACTGCAATCGCAACCGCCGCCATCGCCCTGTTCGCATTCGGCGCCGCACAGGCCGAAGAACTGAAGCCGCTGGCCGGCAAGACCATCGATCTCGGCGGCGTCAAGGGCGCGGCCTATTACACGGTCGAGGGCGAAGATTTCCGCGTCGTGACCACGCTGCAGGCCGGCGAGACGGGCAGCCCGCTGCGTTTCGTCTCGACGCTGTCGGACGGTGAGACACTGACCGTTCAGGTTCCGTCCCGCAATGGCGGCACCACCGAGGACCTGATGATCACCCGCACGGGCGACGTCCTCGACGTCTCGCCGAAGGCCGATCTGCGCGCCGCTGCCAGCCTTCGCTGACACCGCCAGACCGTACGACCAGGTTTCAGACGCAACGGCCATGCCGGAGAGATCCCGGCATGGCCGTTGCCGTTCGGGCTCACGGAATGTGGCTCCGGGTGCCGTTGCTGCGCGTGCGGACTTTCCTCGCGGCGAACGAACTGTCAGGTTCGGGTCATGGCGAATATCGATATCAAGCATGACGATGCGCTGATCATCGTCGACGTACAGAACGACTTCTGCCGGGGCGGCGCCCTGGCGGTGCTCGACGGCGACAGCGTCGTGGCGCCGATCAACGCGCTGGCGCCGCATTTTCCGGTCGTCGTCCAGACCCAGGACTGGCACACGCCGGACCACGTCTCCTTTGCGTCCAGCCATCGGCGCAACGCGTTCGAGATGATTACCTTGCCCTATGGGCCGCAGGTGCTGTGGCCCGATCACTGCGTCATGGGCATGAGCGGCGCGGACTTCCATCCGGCCCTGCATGTCCCCAACGTTCAGATGATCGTCCGCAAGGGCTTCCATCCGTCCGTCGACAGCTATTCCGCCTTCGTCGAAGCCGACCACGCCACCCAAACGGGGCTGGCCGGTTATCTGCGCGAGCGCGGCGTCGGCCGGGTCTTCGTGGCGGGCCTGGCAACGGATTTCTGCGTCGCCTGGACGGCGCTGGACGGGCGGCGGGCCGGCTTCGAGGTGGTCGTCGTGGAGGATGCCTGCCGGTCGATCGACCTCGACGGCTCGCTGGCGCGGGCCTGGCGGGACCTTAATGCCGCGGGTGTCGGGCGCTGCCAGTCCGACGAGATTCTCCCCGGTTCGCCGGCGGGCGAGGATGCCGATCGCGCTTCATCAGCCTGACTTGGCATTTGATCGCGCCGCGACTTGCGGTATCGATGGCCACCGTCATCAGCAGGAAGCGTGTTCCGTGAGCCAAACCTCGACCAACGAAGTCTTTCGCAAGATCGCCACCGCGACGATCACTACGATCCTCCTGAAGAAGGGTCTGCGCAATGTCTGGCTGCGCGGCCCGATGCCGATGGAAGACGGCATGGAGCGGATCGTCGGCCGCGCCTTCACGCTGCGCTTCGTGCCGGCGCGCGAGGATCTGGCGACACCGGAATCCTGGTCGTCGCCCAATTCCACCCGTGGTGCCATCGAGGCGATGCCGGACGGCTGCATCGCCGTCGTCGATGCCATGAGCGTCGATGACGCCGGCATCTTCGGCGACATCCTGTGTGCCCGCATGGTCAAGAAGGGCGTCGCTGCCCTCGTCACCGACGGCGTCGTGCGCGATCTCGCCGGCGTGCGCGGCACCGGTCTGCCGGTGTGGTGCGCGGGCGTTGCCGCACCCCCTTCGGTGGCCGGGCTGACCTTCGTCGGCTGGCAGGAGCCGATCGCCTGCGGCGGCGTCGCGGTGTTCCCCGACGATCTGATCGTGGCGGACGACGATGGTGCCGTGGTGATTCCCGCCGCTCTCGTCGACGAGGTGCGCGATGCCTGCGTCGAGCAGGAAGAGCTGGAAGCCTGGATCATGACCGAGGTCGATCGCGGTGTTGCACTGCCGGGCCTCTATCCGCCGAATGTGGAAACCCGCGAGCGCTACGAGAAGAGCCGCGGCCGCTAAGGCTCAGCGCGCCTCGTCAGAACGCAAAAGGGCGGCGCCGCAGCGCCGCCCTTTTTCATGTCCGATCTGTCAGGACGGCCTAGGTGTCGTCGGCCGTGCCATCGCCCTTGACCGTCTCGGCCGGGCGCCGCTCGATCTCGCCGCCCAGCCGGTCGACGCTGCCCGGGCGATCGAAGGCGTTGTCCTGCGAGGGCCGCGCCTTCGGCGCGTTCTGGCGGTAGCTGACGTCCTGGTCACGATCCTGGGCGTCGGGATTGTTCTGCTGGTTGTCGAACCTGTCCGGTACATTGCTCATATGACACTCCCGTGCGTTGCGGCGGCAGCGCCCCTATATGGGAGCCAGCCGATCCGTTCGGGGGGCAATCCGCTACGGCGGGCTTCGTTCCCGACGGACCGGAACAGACACGGAAGGATACCGACATGGACGCCAAGACCTACCCCGTCACACGCACCGATGCCGAGTGGCGCGCGATGCTGTCGCCGGAGCAGTATCAGGTGATGCGCGGCCACGGGACGGAGCGCCCGGGCAGCTGTGCCCTGCTGCACGAGAAGCGGCCGGGGACCTTCACCTGCGCCGGCTGCGGGCAGCCGCTGTTCATCGCCGGCCAGAAATTCGAGAGCGGCACCGGCTGGCCGTCCTTCGACACGCCGGTGGAAGGCGCCGTCGAGACCACCGAGGATCGCAGCCACGGCATGGTCCGCACCGAGTGCCATTGCAGCCAGTGCGGCAGCCATCTCGGGCATGTCTTCCCGGATGGCCCGCCGCCGACGGGTCTGCGCTACTGCATTAACGGCGTCGCCATGGATTTTGAGCCCGACGACGCCTGATCACGACCGCCACGCACCGGCGATCCCGGTGCGTGGCGTCACCTGTCGCCCGGTGGCGTGTCGTCATCGGCGAGAATGCGCCATGCCGCGCCGTCGAGATCCTCGTACTGGCGGGTGCGCACGGTCCACAGGAAGGCCGCGAGGCCGACCAGCCCGAGCAGCAGCGCGATCGGCACGAGGATCAGCAGGTTATTCATGCCGTTGCCTCGGCAGCCGGCTCGAAGCCCGATGACCGGGCTTCCGTGACCGGCTGCGCCGACGTCCCGGCTTTGCCGTCGAAACCGCCTCCGGACAGTCGCAGGCTGTTGGCCACCACGATGATCGAGGACGCCGACATGGCGATCGCCGCCACGAGCGGCGTGACCAGACCCGCCATGGCCAGCGGCACGGCGATGCAATTATAGGCGATCGCCAGTCCGAAATTCTGCCGCACCAGCCGCTTTGCGCGCAGCGCGATGTCATGGGCAAAGGGCACGCTGCGCAGACTGTCGCGCGTGAAGACGAAGTCGGCGGCGAGCCGCCCGGCATCGCAGGCCGAGGCCGGCGCCATGGAAACATCGGCGGCGGCAAGGCTCGGCGCGTCGTTAAGGCCGTCACCGACCATCAGGACATGGGCACCACCTGCCTGAAGCGCGCGGATCCGGTCGATCTTTGCCGCCGGCGACTGGCCGGCTGCCGCATGCCCGATCTCCAGTTCGCCCGCCACCCGGTGCACAGCCACCGCGCCGTCGCCCGACAGCAATTCGGTGTTGAGCCCAGCCGATCGCAGGGCTTCGAGAGCCTCATGCGCGCCGGTCCGCAGCGATTCCCCAAGCGTGAAATTCGCCAATGTCTGCCCCTCGATGGCGAAGCAGACACCCTCGGTGGCAGGCGCAGCCTGGCCCGCGATCTCGGCGACCCAGTCCGCGCGTCCGAGCCGGACGCGGCGACCCTGCCTGAGGGCGGCAATGCCGCATCCCGGCCATTCGCGGATGTCGTCGAGCTCCGCCACAGGACCGCTTCCCAAATAGTGCCGCAGCGCGAGTGAGGCGGGGTGGTTCGAGCGGCCGGCGAGGGCGCGCGCCACGTCGCGACCGGTTGCGGGCATGTTCGACGCCGCGACATGGGGCGTGCCCGTCGTCAGGGTTCCGGTCTTGTCGAACAGCACCGTGTCGATCTCGGCCAACCGCTCAAGCCCGGTGCCGTCCTTCATCAGGATGCCGGCCTCGAAGAGGCGCGTGGCGCCGATGACATGGACCACCGGAACGGCAAGGCCGAGCGCGCAGGGGCAGGTGACGATCAGAACCGCAATCGCCGCATAGAGCGCCTGATACCAGTCGCCGCCGGTCGCGATCAGCCACAGAAGGAACGTCGCCGCGGCGAGGAGATGGACCGCCGGCGCGTAGATCCGCGCCATCCGGTCGGCGACGCGCACATAGCGTCCGCGACCGGTCTCGGCCGCTTCCATCATGCGGACGATCTCGGCGAGGAAGGAATCGTCCGCGCTCGTCAGCGCCTCGACCTCCAGGGCGCCCGACAGGTTGAGGGTGCCGGCCTCGACGCGGGCGCCCGGCGCCACGGCGAGGGGCGCGCTTTCACCGGTGACGAGCGAGCGGTCGAGTTCGCTCCGGCCCGTGAGGACCATCGCATCGACCGGCATCCGCTCGCCGGCGGCGACGCGCAGGACCATGCCGGGCTGCACCTCGTCGAGGGGCACGTAGCGGGTTTCGCCATCGGCGAGCAGCGTCGCGCCGCGTGCGGCCAGTCGCGAGATGGCGACGACGGCGCTGCGGGCGCGCTCGCGCATGCGCTGGTCGAGATACCGGCCCACCAGCAGGAAGAAGATCAGCGTCACGGCCGCGTCGAAATAGGCTTCGGCGCCGCCGTTCAGGCTCTCGTAGAGACTCATGGCGAGGGCCAGGAGGACGGCCAGCGAGATCGGGACATCCATGTTCAGGCGCCCGACCCGCAAAGCCGAGACGGCCGAGCGGAAGAAGGGCTGGCCGGCGAAGGCCACGGTCGGCACCGCGATCAGGGCCGAGACGAGATGGAAGAGATCCCGCGTCGCGGCATCGGCCCCGGACCAGACGGAGACCGACAGAAGCATGATGTTGGCCGCCCCGAATCCGGCGATCGCCAGCGCTGTCAGCAGTCGTGTCGATTCGCGCCGGGTGCCCAAGGTTTCGAGATCGCCGAGATCGACGGGCGTGCCGGGATAACCGAGCGCGTCCAGTGCGCTGGTGATGACCGCCGGCGAGATTTTGGCGGAGCGTGTGACCACGGTCACCCGGCGCAGGGTGAGATTGACCCGAACCGAGGCGATGCCAGGCAGGGGCTTCAGGCCGGATTCGATGGCCGACAGGCAGGCGCCGCAGCGAATGCCGGGCACCGACAGGACATAGGTCACCGTGCCGTCCGGGGCCTGCCGCCCGGCATGGCGCAGTTCCTCGGTCCGTGGGTCGACGGGGCCGGCGACGTCGCCGAGGTCAGCGGGGAGCGTGAAGGCGGTGCCGCAGCAGCTCATGGTCGTGCGCTCACTTGACCACGAAGCGGATCGCGCTTTGCCAGGGCTTTTCGCCAGTCGCATCGACCCGGACTTCTGCCTCCCAGATCCCCGGCGCGAGATCGGTGGTCACGCCGTAGCCACCGGCGCGCAACGGCGCGAGGCGCAGGGTCCGGTCGTCGCGCTCGGTGGCGGGGCGCCCGATGGTGGCGGCGACCAGCGCGCCCCGCAGCGGCCGGGCCCCGGCATCGCGCAGATCGACGCGGAAGACGCCGTCGGAATAAGCCGTCGTCGCCGTCCAGCCGCGCCCGGCCTGGGCGGTGCGCTCGGCCGTCAGCTCGTTGAAATGCTGGCTGGCGATATAGCTGTTCTCGACGACGAGGCCGCTCCAGCTCGTGCTGGCGAAGATGGCCAGGGTGAGATTGACCGAGATGATGGTGCCGAAGAACAGCGCCATGACGCCGATCATGTGCAGGCCGGTGAATTTGTCAGGACGAAACACGCGACGCAGCATGGGTCAGTTCCCCGTCTCGAAGATTGCGGAATAGCTGTCGGTCTCACCCGCGACCGGATCGGTGACCACGAAGCGGAAGCTGGTCTCGCCCGCCTGCAGCGCGCTCGCCGGCTGGGCGACGAAGACCCGCAGTGCACGCAGCTGATCCGGCGCGACGGGAATGTCGAAGCTTCGCGCGGCCGGCGCATCGATGTCGGCGATGGTCATCGTCGCTTCCGGCAGCCCTTCGAGCGCCAGCCCGATCGTGCGCGGCTGCGGCAGCATGTTGAGCAGCTTCACGGTGTAGCCGTTGCGGATGGACCCGTCGGCGAGGGTGACGGCGACCGGGTTGCGGTCGTGCTGGACGTTGATCTGCAGACGGTCGCGGGCCAGCAGCGCGATGGTCAGCCCGACGCCGATCGCCGACCACATGGCCAGGTAGATCAGGGTGCGGGTGCGCAGGATGATGCGCCAGTCGAAATGCCGCAGCCCCGCGATGAAGCGGCCCGCATGGTCGCGCACGCGGGACGGGTCGATGGCGCCGGTCGCCGGGTCCGTGGCGGCGGCCATGTTGGCGTTGTAGTCGCTGAGCGTGGCGTAGGAGATCAGGCCGCGCTCGCGCCCGAGCTTGTCCATCACGCCATCGCAGGCGTCGATGCACAGGGCGCAGGTGATGCAGGCCATCTGCTGGCCGTCGCGGATGTCGATGCCCATCGGGCAGACCGCGACACAGGCGTTGCAGTCGACGCAGTCGCCGGCCGGCACGCCCGCCGCGGCAGCCTTCTTGGCGCCGCGAGTCCGCGGTTCGCCGCGCCAGTCATTGTAGGTGACGGTGAGCGAATCCTCGTCGAGCATGGCCGCCTGGATGCGCGGCCAGGGACACATGTAGATGCAGACCTGTTCGCGCATCAGCCCGCCGAAAACGTAGGTGGTGGCGGTCAGGAGAGCGACGGTGGCATAGGCGATGAACGGCGCCTCGCCGGTGACGAAGCTCGTCAGCAGGCTCGGGGCGTCGGCGAAGTAGAAGATCCAGGCGCCGCCGGTCGCCACGGCGACGACGATCCAGGTGGCGTGCTTCAGGACCCGCTTGCGCAGCTTGTCGAGGCTCCAGGGCGCCTTGTCGAGCTTGATGCGGGCATTGCGGTCGCCCTCGAAGAAGCGCTCGATGACGAGGAAGAGGTCGGTCCAGACCGTCTGCGGGCAGGTGTAACCGCACCACCCCCGGCCGACGACGGAGGTGACCAGGAACAGGCCGACGCCGGCCATGACCAGAAGCCCGGCGACGAAGAAGAATTCCTGTGGCCAGATCTCGATGAAGAAGAAATAGAAGCGGCGGTTGGCCATGTCGATCAGGACGGCCTGATCGGGCGCGTAGGGACCACGATCCCAGCGCAGCCACGGGGTCACGTAGTAGATGCCGAGGGTGATCGCCATGATCAGCCATTTCAGCTGGCGAAACTGCCCCTCGGTGCGCCTGGGGAAGATCTTCTCGCGCTTGGCGTAGAGGGGCTGGTCCTGGCGACTGGCGGCGTTGACGGCTTCGACGTCGAGGCGTTCGATGTCGGGCTGATGCAGCATGGTCTCTCTCGACGTTCGGCGGGCACCGCAGGGCGGCATCCGTGTCGATAGCCCCGCGTCGGCGGACCGGCCTTGATCTGCATCAACGCCCGGCGGTGCGTGGGTGCGTCGCGGGAGCGCACCATCGTGGACGAGGCCTTGCCGACAAGACGAAGCCCCCGGCTGGCGGGCCGGGGGCTTTGGTCGCGACCTCCCTCGCGACCGGGCGGCGGGATCCTATTCGCCGCCGCCGAGACTGTGGACGTAGACCGCGAGTTCCTTGATCGCGGTGTTGCCGAGGCGCTCGCCCCAGGCCGGCATGACGCCATGGCGCGGACGGCTTATCTGCGTCGCGATGGCGGTCGCGTCGCGGCCGTAGAGCCAGATCGCGTCGTTGAGCGCGGGCGCGCCGACCTCCTTCATGCCTTCGCCCGCCTCGCCATGGCAGAAGACGCAGTTCTGCGCGTAGATGTCGGCACCACGCGTTGCGGCGTCGGGCCGGTCGTCGCGGCCGGTCAGCGACAGGACATATTGCGAGACGTCGGCGATCTGGTCGCGATCGAGAATGCCGTCACGACCGAAGGCCGGCATGTCGGCGACCCGGGTGTCGGGGTCCGGCGCATAGCGGATGCCGTGCTGCAGGGTGACGGCGATCTCCTCCAGCGAACCGCCCCAGATCCAGGCGTCGTCGTTGAGGTTCGGATAGCCCGGGCTGCCGGCGGCGCCGGAGCCATGGCACTGGACGCAATTGACCTTGTAGGACGCTTCGCCGGCGGCGATCGCGAACGGACGAAGCTCCGGATCGGCGGCGATGGTCGCCACGTTCGAGGTGCGGATGGCGGCGATGCGGTCGGCATTCGCCATCTCCAGCGCCGACATCTCGGTGCGCAGATCCGCACGGCTCGACCAGCCGAGCAGGCCCGTCGTCGCCGAATTGACCAGCGGCCAGGCCGGATAGAGCGCCGTATAGACCGCCGCGAAGGCGATGGAGGCGTAGAAGGTCCACAGCCACCAGCGCGGCAGCGGGTTGTTGAGCTCCTTGATGCCGTCCCAGGAATGGCCGGTCGTCTCGATGCCGCTGACGTCGTCGATGTCCTTGTGATCGCTCATCGGTCAGTCCTCCTTGAAGGGGATGCTGGCGGCATCGTCGGCGGCGCGCTTGGCGCCCGGCCGGAGGACCCAGGCGAGAACGCCGAGGAAGAACAGCGTCAGGGCGAGAAGCGCCCAGCTGTCTGCGAAGGCACGCATGCTGTGGTAGTCGAAATCCATCCGGAGGCTCCTAGCGGTCGTTGCGTTCCGGCTCGTAGACGGAGAAGTCCACCAGGGTGCCGAGCATCTGCAGGTAGGCGACCAGCGCATCCATCTCGGTGAGACGCTGGTTGTTGCCGTCGAAGGTGCCGACGACCGCCTTGGGGTAGCGGGCGAGAAGGCCGGTCGTGTCGCCATTGGCGGTCGCCTGGACCATCAGGTCGGCCCTGGCGTTCTCGATCATCTCGTCGCTGTAGGGCACGCCGACGGCGCGATTGGCCCGCAGGTGACCGGCCGGATCGCGCATGTCGAGATCGGTGGTCGCCAGGAAGCCGTAGGATGGCATCACCGATTCCGGCACGACCGAGCGCGGCTCGATCATGTGCTGAACATGCCATTCGTCGCTGTAGCGACCACCGACACGGGCAAGATCGGGGCCCGTGCGCTTCGACCCCCACTGGAACGGATGGTCGAACATGGATTCCGCCGCGAGGCTGTAATGGCCGTAGCGCTCGACCTCGTCCCGGAACGGCCGGATCATCTGGCTGTGGCAGGTATAGCAGCCCTCGCGGATGTAGATGTTGCGCCCGGCGAGCTCGAGCGGCGAGTAGGGCCGCATGCCCTCCACCTTCTCGATGGTGTTCTCCAGGTAGAACAGCGGGGCGATCTCGACGATGCCGCCGACGCTGACCACCAGCAGGGACAGGACGAGAAGCAGCGTGGCGTTGCGCTCGACCCGGCCATGCTTGGCGAGAATGCCCCGGGCGACCGGGTCGGCCTTCACTTCCGGCAGGGCGCCGTCGAGGGTGGGACGTTCGGTTTCCTTGCTCATGTCTGGCCCCTTACCCTGCCATCTGGATTGCGGGCGTCTGTCCGCCCATCGGTACTTCCGACCGGATCTCGCCGCGGATGGTCTTGTAGACGTTGAAGGCCATGATCAGCGCGCCGGCGAGGTACATCAGGCCGCCGATCATGCGCAGCACGTAGTAGGGATGCATGGCCGCGACGGTTTCGGCGAAGGAGTAGACGAGGTAGCCGTCGGCTCCGTATTCGCGCCACATCAGGCCCTGCATGATGCCCGAGACCCACATCACCGCTGCGTAGACGACGATGCCGAGCGTCGCGAGCCAGAAGTGCCAGTTGACCAGGCGGAGGCTGTAGAGCCGCTCGCGGTGCCAGAGCTTGGGCACCAGATGATAGACCGCGCCGAAGGAGATCATGCCGACCCAGCCGAGCGCACCGGAATGGACGTGTCCGATGGTCCAGTCGGTGTAGTGGCTCAGCGAGTTCACCGCCTTGATCGACATCACCGGACCCTCGAAGGTCGACATGCCGTAGAAGGCGACGGAGATGACCATCATGCGCAGGATCGGATCGGTGCGCAGCTTGTCCCAGGCACCCTGCAGCGTCATCAGGCCGTTGATCATGCCGCCCCAGGAGGGCATCCACAGCATGATCGAGAAGACCATGCCGAGCGTCTGCGCCCAGTCGGGCAGGGCGGTGTAGTGGAGGTGGTGCGGCCCGGCCCAGATGTAGAGGAAGATCAGCGACCAGAAGTGGATGATCGACAGGCGGTAGGAATAGACCGGCCGGTTCGCCTGCTTCGGAATGAAGTAGTACATCATGCCGAGGAAGCCGGCGGTGAGGAAGAAGCCCACGGCGTTGTGGCCGTACCACCACTGGGTCAGCGCATCCTGCACGCCGGAGAAGGCCGAATAGCTCTTGGCGCCCATGAAGGAGACGGGCATCGAGAGATTGTTGACCACGTGCAGCATCGCGATGGTCACGATGAAGGCCAGATAGAACCAGTTGGCGACGTAGATGTGGGGTTCCTTGCGGCGGATCAGCGTGCCGAGGAACACCGCCAGATAGGCGAGCCAGACCACCGTCAGCCACAGATCGACATACCATTCCGGCTCGGCATATTCGCGGCTCTGGGTGATGCCGAGAAGGTAGCCGGTCGCCGCCAGGACGATGAAGAGCTGGTAGCCCCAGAACACGAACCAGGCGAGATTGCCGCCCCACAAGGTTGCCCGGCAGGTGCGCTGGACGACGTAGAAGGAGGTGGCGATCAGCGCATTGCCGCCGAAGGCGAAGACCACGGCGGAGGTGTGCAGCGGACGCACGCGGCCGAAATTGAACCAGGGTTCGATGTTGAGATCGGGCCAGGCAAGCTGCGCGGCGGCGAGCACGCCGACGAGAAATCCGACAATGCCCCAGGCGACTGTCGCGATGACGCCGTAGCGCACCACCTCGTCGGCATATTCGGTGCCGTTGGTCTTCAGCGGGATCTGCGCGGCGTCGGCGAATTCGATGCGCCGCAGCAGCACCACCGTCGCGCCCGCCAGGATGAAGAACAGGACATAGGCATGCGCGGCGAACTGCGCATCCCTGGCAAAGCCGGCCCCGAGCAGCGCGACCAGCGCCGCGCCGCCGATGAACATCGCCTCGGTTTGGTATTTCACGTCAGGAACCCCCTCGGTCATAGGCCCGCCGGACGCCGATTCGATCAGACGGTCGCAATCGCGGGATGGGGGTGGTGTGGCAGCGGCGACGGGCCGGCGCTTTGATGTCGATCAAGCGGGGTCGCGGGAGGCGGCGTTATGCGCTGGCGGCGGGTGTTGCGGGCGCAAGCGCGTGGGCTCGGCCGGTGCGGGGTGTGACGGATGCGGCGTGGATTGTCAGGGGGAGCAGCGGTTGCCGCGGCGCGGCGGAGCCCATGCCCGCGAGGCGGTAGGCGGCTGCCAGGATTTGGCATGGGTCCTCGGGTCGAGCCCGAGGATGACGACCTTGTTCGGGAGCTTGGCGCGTAAGACGACCTCGTTCGGGAGTATGGCGCGTCAGCGCACTGGACGGCGCGTGCTGGCCGATGCAGATCGGCAGCGATGGCGACCACGACGGTGGCGGGTGACGATGATGATAGCGAAGCCGGAAGCCGGAAGCCGGAAGCCGACGCTGAACAGAACGTGGTCAAAACGCAGAAGCAGAAGCGACCGCAGAGGCGCACGACGGCTGGCCGCCACATCCGCCGCGCGTCATCCTCGGGCTTGACCCGAGGACCCATGCCTCGACGGTGGCGGTATCAGAGGCGCTGCAGAACGGCCGTCACCGACGCGCCGTCGCCCGTCACGCCCCGCGCAGCGCCACGCCTCACTCGAACGCCTTGCCGTTCCACTTCACCGAGACCGACTGGCCGCCATGCCCGTACATGGAGATGGGCGGGCGGCGGCCCTCGCCGATCGTGACGCCGCCGCCGAGCACCTCGCCGACCTTCTTCAGGAGCCCGCCACGGCGCACATAGAAGATCACCGAGCAGACCTGCGCGCCGCAGAACATGCTGCGACCGAACCGACCGTCGCCGCAGAAGATCGCGTCATGGGACAGGATAAGGTCCGACTTGCCGTCGCCGTCGAGGTCGCGCTCGATCACGCCGACCGGATCGATCGTGCCCCGCCCGCCATCGCAGGCCTCGGCGATCTGTTCCTTCACCACCCAGGCGGCCGCCTTGGTCCGTGCCTCGACCGGCGTCCACGCCAGGGCGAGGGTAAAGATCGTCACCAAAGCCCTCTTCATCGCATGCCTACCGTTGCGTCACCCGATCAAGCTGCCGGGAGTGTCGGCGCAAGGCAAGCGCGGGCGGGTGCCTCCGGGACGGGAGAGCGAACGTCCGTCGCAGGTCATGACGCCGCAGAGGGCCGTTCTGGCTCGTCGCGCCGTGCAGGGTTGCTGCCAATCCGTTTGCGGCGGCAGGCCGGCCCCGTACGCGCGCCGTCGCGTGAAACCGGGGGAGTCCAGCCACCCGGAGCAGGAGTCTCGTCACCAAAACGAAAAAGCCCCGGAAGCAGGGCTTCCGGGGCTCTTTGTCCCGCGACACATAGTTTCCCGCAATCGTCCCACTCGGCCGGCTCGAAATCAACGACTTACGCGATCGGCGCGCCACATAGTTCGCCTCAGGTGACAATAGGATTTGTCGCAGAAGGTCGGCGCGAAGCGCCAGCAGCCGGTGAGATCCGTCTCCCAGATCCGGGAGCAGGAACGGGCCGCGCCTTTGCCAGTTGTTTCGGCAAGGCAGATCATTGGAGGGTGAAATGACAGACTTCGTTGACAACACGCTCGGAGCTATTGAGGCGGAAATGAAGGCCAAGGCTGAAGGCGGGACAGTCACCATCGATGCGGCGCACTGTTCGGGTGAAGAGATCATCGACCTCGTCAAGGGAGCCGCAAAGCTGGCATCTGAAAACGGGCAGAAGCTCAAAGGTGTCCGCCTTGCCGCGGAGTGCTTCACGCGAGCCGGCATCGAGCGAACGACTGGCAATAGCGGAGAGGTAGCAGGGGTGCCAGTGGTCCAGGTTATTGATTTCGACAAGATGGATCTGGTGTTCGAGGCCGGCGTCTAGTGCCGGCGCGCCGGCAAATCGTGCCTGCGTGAAAATCTTGGCTGCCGACGTGAAAGAAGAGCGGGCGAGCGGAATCTTGCGGCATGTGCCGCAACGCTTCCTGATACCGTGGGTCGGCGACGACCCCAATGTTCGGGCAACGATGTCACGCGATACATAGTTTCCCGCAGGCGACAACGGGTTTCCCGCAGTCTCATTTGAGGGCTGAATCCATCGTCGCTTCGAGGGAGGTGCCCTCATATTCGCGGCCTGATGGTAGTAGATGGTTTTCCCCGCGTTGTTCCGGACCAGATACGGCGAAAAGCGGACTCCCTTGGCGCTGAACCCAAAACGGAATTGCTGATCTCTTCAGAGTCGCGGCCATTCGGCTGTTCGAATACCCCGGACCTTTGAAGGCGGCCGTAGCTATATGGTTCAAGGAATAATCATCGAAATGGGGTGCGGGGGAGGGTGACCATGTCAGATCAAAAAGTAGATCAGCTTCAGCGTGCTGGGCGACTGTGGTTGATTTTAGTGAGGACTGCGAAAGCAGAAACCTCGGTTACATATAAGCAAGCGGCGGACGAAATTGGTATACATTGGAGGCCAATGGCTTATGTGCTAGGTCCGATCCAGGACTACTGCCAAAGCGAAGGTTACCCGCGCCTGACTGCTCTCGTACACAACAAGGCGAGCGGTGTTCAGGGCGGCGGCTACCTGGGGGTGCCGGGCGATCAAACTGATCTGGAAGAAATCTACCAGTTCGATTGGGATAACCTCGAGAACCCATTTTCTATAAGAAAACAGGAAGATCTGAACAAAATTGCATCCGAGCTACTGCAAGAGCCGAATACGGCGCCGGATAAATGGGTAGCCACTCTTTCTAGGGGAGATGTGCAGCGGGTCTTCCGGAGCGCGATCCTAGAAGCGTACGGATATCGCTGTGCTGTTTGCTCGATAGGCTTCACCGAAATTTTGGAAGCCGCTCATATCGTCCCTTGGGCATCTGGTCAGCGCAAGTTGAGAGCAGACCCGAGGAACGGCATCTGCCTTTGCGCGAATCATCACCGCCTGTTCGACGCCGGGTGGCTGCAAATTGGGCCTGATAGGATCGTCCGCTTCAGTGATCCCGACATGGAGTGCGGTGGATATGAGCCAATCGACGAGGCTGCGGTGATGTCGCTCCATGGCTCGAGACTGAAGCTGCCGGAAAATGAGGATTTATGGCCGGACGCCGAACTGCTGCGGGGAAGACAGGCATAGCCATGATTCGAATCTAAGGTAAAATCCGAGGTCTACCGATAATGTGTCATCGACATCTTGCAACGATCACATCGGGTCGGGTTCTCGTGCATTGAAAACCCTTGCCAGTCAGATCGCCGGCAAGGGTTTGCACTCAACGTCGAAGGTCGTGTTCCCTAGCGAAACTCTCTAGAGCGGCGCGTCCGAGCACGCGCCTTGCGATCGCTAACGCGGCTAGTGCTTCTATCGCTGGCTTATGCTGCCGAACGATCACGACCGTTTCGGCATAGAGCCGCGCCAAACGACCATGGACGAGCCTGCTGTCTATCTGAGCGCCATGGACAAGCGACGACCCGAGCCCGAGCGAGCCTTCGGTCCTTGCGACCAGTCGTGTCGCCTGGGCAAGATCGGAGCTATCCGATCCACCCGCGCCAGCCGAAGCCGCACCCAGGATGACCTCTTCCGCCGCTCGACCGGCCAGCAACGCGACGACCTGCCGATGCAGATCCACTGCAAGCCCTTCAAAGCTTTCATCGTCGATCGCGTAGGTGACATGCCCGCCGGAGCCAGCGCCGTCGATCAGCGAGAGAGCCATGGGGAATTCCCCCATGGCCATTCCGATCACGGCGTGGCCCGCTTCGTGGATCGCAATTCGCCGGATCATTGCTGGCGAGCGCGTATCGGGCGGGATTGCAACCGCGATCAAATCATCGCCGCCAAGCGGACGCTTTGCCATGCGCGCCCGACGCCGGGCATCGCGTGCGATGCGCACGACGTCCGCGCCGGAAATCGTGCCAGCGAACAGCGCAGCGACGTCCTCAATGACAGCGCTCTCGATCCCGTCACCGAGGTGATGGCGAAAGATGCCTGCAAGCGCTTCCTCGTTGGGCAGGTCGATCCAGAACCTCCGGTCGAGACGTCCGGACCGGACAAGCGCCGCGTCGAGGTTCGCATCGTCATTGCACGCCGCGATGACCACGACGCCCTCGCGCCGACCAATCCCGTCCAGACACTCCAGGAGGCAGGTGACGATCGCCGTGAACCAGGCGTCGGCGGACCTGTTAGATCCACCGCGCCCTTGGACCGTGTCGATCTCGTCGATGAAGACGATCGCCGGCAGGTTCTTCGCGGACGCCTCGAAGACGGCACGAATGGCCTTGGTGACATCCCCCAGATGACCAGACTTGTTGGACTGCCACTGGGCGTAGCTCGTCGCTGTGAAGTGGACGCCGGCAGAATTCGCGATTGCTTGCGCGAGCAGGGTCTTGCCCGTCCCGGGCGGGCCGACGAAGAGTGCGCCGGCGTCGACGTCTTCCCAGCCGATCTCGCCCCGCCGATAGGCGGATAGATCCGCAACGAGTTGCAGCGCCCATCGCCCCGCATCACCATAGCCGTGCAGATCTTCTATGCGGGGACCCGTCGTGATGTTTCTCCCGGGCGTCGCCTGCTCGCTCGCAATCCGCATGCCGCGGATCTCTTCAAGCAGGCGAAGGCGCTCGGCGGGCGTGCGGCCGCGCCCGCCCGCAAAGTCGAGTTCGAGTGGCCGGTAGACCGAGCCGGTCGTCCCATCAGGCAGATGCGGAGGCTCGTCCAGGAAGCCGAGCCGAAACTCGAGGTCCTCGCGCGAAGGATCAATGATCTCGATGAAGGCGTCCGAGATAACGCGCAGGATCTCCGGAGCCTCGTGTTGGGGCGGGAACAGGCAGATGCAGGGTGTCGTCTCGTTCAGCATCTCAGGCAGTCGATGAAGCTCGAACGGATAGCCATGATCGAGCCGGTGCGCCGTCGTCGCGGTCATCGTCGTGATCGGCAGGTGTGGATCCGGCCATGCCGCTCGGATCGCGGTCTTGATCGCTTGCCTGGCGCTGTCCAGCCAGTGATCCGAAAACACGCTCGCGGTGACGAGGAGCGGCCGGTCACCTCGCAAGCGGGTCGTGGCCGCGATGTTCGCATCGACAGCGTCAAACAACATGCGAGCAGACGGACTCAGGTCCTCGACGATCTCGTATGTGGCTGCGTTGAACAACGCCAAATCTTCCGGGTCCGGTCGGTTTCTCATCGCATGTCTTCCTCGGCGCGCCCGCAGGCGCAGCCCTTCGAATCCTGTTCTCAGTTCTGTCGACATCGGGATCTCACCTGTGTCTCGGGGCCGATTGGCGTTTCGCGCCACTCCAGGGCGATCACGCGCTTCAGGGCGAGCGCGACGACGGCACCGATGGGTTCGGGGCTCTCGCGCATGGCGGAGGCGGCCTCGATCAGTGTGATCGGCGACATCTCCTCGAGGTAGGCGAGCAGGCGCACCCGGTCGCCGAGCGGCACCACGCGTTTGGCGTAGCGCATCATCTCGCGGGCGTTGGCGAGCGCCGGTTCGACGCGGATCTCGTCTTCAGGAATCGTGCGATAGGTGATCGTCGGGCCGATCGGTGTCAGGCCGGTCTCGCCGGCATCCAGGAAGCTTTCGCGCCCTTCGCTGCCGACGACACGGAAATCGGGCACGTGATTGACGATCTCACCATCGGCGCTCGCCAACTCGACGACGGCCGGCAGGCACGACCATGCGGTGACAGCCGGATCGAGATCGAGAAGCAACGCGAGATCGCGGGCAATCTGCGAGCGGAAGACAGGGCGGCCGATGCAGAAGACCGTACCCACGGGCCCGAAGCGCCGGGCGGAGGAGGCCCGACGACGGGAAAGCGTGTGCAGGTCCGTAAAATTGCCGGCGTTGGAATTGTCAGAAAGGGAATGATTGCGGGAGGGCATGTCGTCGGTCCGAAAGAAAACGCGTGGGCGTTCGCCGGACGACGGGCTGATTACCCTATCCGGCGCTGCAGGTCGTCGGGCGCACAGCCACGACGACGGACATCTTCTTTTCGGTGCGCTTGATCATGAATGAGAACATAGTGCGAACATAGGCCGGCGGTCAACGCTGATTCGTCGGGGGTTCGAAGGTTAACGGAGGGGATTATGCAAGCGCATCGAACCGAACGGGTCGACCAAGCACGCGATCTCGACGAGGCCGCCCAGTGCATATCGGCCGGCTACGTCAGGAAGCGCAGGACATGAGAAACCGCGCCAGGCATCGCCAGCCAATTTGCGTATTGGAAGCCGGAACAAGGATATGGTCGCCTCCGGCAGGACGACCTGTGTACATGCCTGGCGTGATACGAAACGCGCTGCTCTCGAAAAAGACGTTAAGCGAGCGCGCCGACAGAAATCGTCGTCTCTTCTGACACGGCCTGCAAATCGGGCAGACAACCGTCAGTGAGTTGCGAGACGCTCATACGGTTGGAATGGGCGCACACGCTTATCGCGGCCACCGCATCGCCTGTTCGGGGCGAAATGATCGGAACGGCTAAGGACCGCACGCCCTTTTCGAGTTCCTCATCCACGATCGCGAAGCCTTTCTTGCGCGCGATCCGAACCTGATCGAGAACCAGATTCCTCGCGGCATGAGGATCGTGCGACGCCAAAATCCTGCCATCACGTGCCAGAATCTTCATCACGGCGTCGTCGCTCAGGGCGGCTAGAAGAACCCTACCTTGCGCTGAATAGGCGACCGAAAGCCGATCGCCAGCTTCGAGGTATATCGACATGAGCCGGTCGCTCCGGGCGTATGCCATGATCCGGATGGAAGCATCTTCGAGGGTTCCGCACGACGAGGCTTCACGATGACGGTCAACTAGCCGTCTCATCCTCGGCAGCGCGTGGCGAGCGAGGAGTTCCGCCTCATTGTCTTGGTTTCCGAACCGAACGGCGTTCGGAAGAAGACGGTATCCATGATCCTTCTGTTCGGCATGGCCGAGGCGAACCAGCGTCAGCACGTAACGTCTCGCTGAAGCACGCCCTTGGCCTGACTTCGCTGCGATCTCGCTGATTGTCGCAGGGCCCGACATTCCGCTCATCGCCGAGAGAACGTCCAGCCCCTTTGCGAAGCTTTCGACGTACTCGTTTCGATCATGAACGCTGCCCAAAACTTCGTCGGTGGTTCCGGCGGCGGAGTTGACAGGCATCGACGTGCCATCCTAATGCTTGCAGTGCGATCACTGTGATTGCTGTGCAAACACTATAGCGGGGCAGGTCGGGAGAGTAAACCGGCACCGCTGTCGGGAGGACGACAGACATGAAGTTTACGCGCATTCTCGCGGGCACGTTGATCGCGTGTTCCACTGCTCTTTCGGCCGGCCACGCGGACGCGGAAACCCGCATCAGCGTCGCCGACGCGTTTCCGAGCGGTCACTACCTTTCCGAAGAGGCGGTGAAGTTCTGGATGGGACGGGTTGAGGAATTGTCGAATGGAGAAGTCACCTTCGACTATTTCACCAGCGGCCAGATGGGACCTCTCGCTGACATGCTCGACATGGCGAAGAACGGCATCGCAGACGTAACCTACGTTCCGATGTCGTCGTTCGCGGATCGGCTGCCGCTGTCGGGTGTCACCGAGCTTCCGGGCTTCTTTGAGAAGTCCGTTCGTGGCACTGCAGCGTTCCAGGAATTTCTCGATTCCGATCTCGCTGCAGAAGAATTCGAGCCTGAAGGTGTCGTCCCGCTCTTCGGAGCCATGCTCCCGCCGTATCAGGTCGCTTCGACCAAGGGCGCCATCAATTCGGAAGCTGGCTTCGATGGCGTCCGCCTTCGCACGCCCGGTGGCATTCTCGAGATAGCCGCAGAGCGCCTTGGCGCGACCGCCGTTCCAATGGGCGGTCCTGACATGTATGCCGCTCTCCAGCGCGGGACCGTCGATGCCACGGTCAACGCGTTCGCGTCGCTCAAGGGTTACAGGCTGAACGAGGTCCTCAAGGCCGTCTCGGACAATGGCAGCTTCGGAAGCTTCGCATTCACCCTCGTCATCGGGAAGGAAAAGTTCGAAAGTCTTCCTGACGACGTTCAGAAGGCAATGACAGAAGCTGGCGATGAGACCGCGAAACACGTCGCCGAGTGGATGGACGAGAACGAGCAGAAGATCGCCGAAGAATTCTCCTCCGAAGGTATTGACGTTTATTCGATTGACGCCCCGGTCCTTGAGGACTGGAACAAAAAACTGTCCGGCGTGGCGGATACATGGGCTCAGCGCCTCGATGAGCGCGGCAAGCCAGGAACAGAGATCCTGAAGAAGTGGAAGGCTGCGCTCGACGCAACCAACTGATCAGGTGCGCGGATGAAGCCTGGTCTTCATCCGCGCCTTCTTCCGCCCCTTAAACTATCCCGGAAACGAAAATGCTCGACCGTGCCTTGACGGTAGTCGAACGAGCCCTGGTCTTCGGAACTTATCTCGCGCTGATGGCGATGATGGTTCTGATAACGGTCGACGCCATCCTCCGATATGCTTTCGCCGAGACGCTGCCAGACGTCTACCATCTGACCGAACTCTATCTGATGCCGATGGTGATATTCTTCGCTCTGGCAAATACCCAGCGTCTCGATGGGCATGTCTCGGTTTCTCTTTTCCATCGTTTCCTGCCTGATACAGCCCGCAGGAGCGCACTCTTGCTGGTTTATCTGGCAGCTTCAGCATGCTTCGCGGCGATCGCATGGAAGAGTGGTCAGACTGCCTGGTCGGACATAGCGGCCTGGCGTGTCACTGCAGGTGTCGTGCCGTGGCCTACCGGACTCTCACGAGCCATCGTTCCTGTTGGTTCCGCAGTCCTGGCCATCCGGCTTTTCGTTGACGGTCTTAAGCTTGTCGGACGTTCGGGGAATCGCGAGGTGAAGTCGATATGACGCTCGCTCTTCTCGCCATCATGCTTCTTGTCCTGATCGTCATCGGGGCGCCCATCGCCTTCGCCTTGTTGATCACGGGGACGGCCGGGCTTCTTCTGCAACTCGGATTGAATCCGACGCTCGGCATTCTCCAGACGTCGCCCTATCGTTCCAGCGCATCCTTCCTGCTGACGACAATTCCGATGTTCATCCTGATGGCCGAGTTTCTCGCGGGCGGCCGGATGGCGCAGGACATTTTCCGAGCAGGTCACTACTGGCTCGGTCACCTACGGGGCGGCATGGCGGTCGCAACGACGCTCGCGAGCGCGCTGCTGGCGGCGCTACTTGGATCCAGTCCTGCAGCGGCTGCCACGATGTCCTCAATTGCTGTGCCAGAAATGCGCAAGTACGGCTACGACGATCGGCTTTCGCTCGGGATCGTGGCCTCGGCCGGAACTCTGGCCGTCATCATTCCGCCGAGCGTCATCTTGATCCTTTACGGCATCCTGACGGAAAGCTCGATCGGACGGCTGTTCGTTGCCGGCCTGATACCCGGTATCATGACAGCGACGGGCTACATCCTGCTGGTCAACATCTGGGCACGCGTCGAGCCTTCGGTCGCACCAACCGCCGAGAAGAAGTTTACCCGCGAGGAGAAGATGGGCTCTTTGAAGCCTATCTGGCCTGCGATCCTTCTCATCGCGGTCGTGCTTGGCGGCATCTATTCCGGTTTTGTGACGCCAACCGAGGCGGGCGCTGTAGGCGCGGCTGGGGCCTTCGTCATCGGCATCCTGTTCAGTGGCCTGCGCCGGAAAGGGATCATCGGCGCGCTTGAAAGGGCTTCGAAGACGACCGCGATGATATTTGCGATCATCATCGCCGCATCGATCTTCGGCTATTATCTGACTTCGACACAGATCGCCCAGGATACCATCCGCTGGGTGCAAGCCTCCGGCATGCCTACCACCGCCGTCTTGGTCGCCGTCCTGCTCGTCTATCTGGTTTTGGGTGCTTTCCTGGATCCAGTGTCGATCCTCGTACTGACGCTTCCTTTGGCGTTCCCTCTGATCATCAGCCTTGGCTACGACGCAATCTGGTTCGGCATTATCGCGACGAAGATGGTCGAGATCGGATTGGTCACGCCGCCCGTAGGGATCAACGTTTTCGTGACTGCGGGAGCCGTCAATGCGGATCTCAAAGACGCGTTCAAGGGTGCTTCCCTGTTCATCCTCGTCGACGTGATCGTGGTGATTCTGCTGATCCTGTTCCCGCAGATCGTCACCTTCCTTCCCGACCTAATGTTCTGAAAGGCCACCACCGATGGACACCGACAGCCGGAGCGCCGTCGCCGCTCTCCGCGACCTCTCGACCTCGGAAATCTCCGATGCCCTCGATAAGTTGGGAATCCCCGGTCAGGCGCTCGGGATCAAGCCAATGTATCCGTGCGAGCGTCTTGTAGGACCGGCCTTTACTCTGGCCTATCTCCCGCAAGGGATGTCCGAGGGCAACGTCGGCGATTTCATCGACGACTGCGACGCCGGCGACGTCGTCGTGATCGATAATCACGGTCGTCTCGATTGCACCGTCTGGGGCAACATCCTCTGCGAAACCGGTAAGCTTCGAGGCGTGGGCGGTGCAGTGATCGATGGCATCTGCCGCGATGTCGACGAAGCCACCGGAATTGGCTTTCCGGTTTTCGCCCGTTCGGCGGCGATGCGGACAGGGAAGGACAGGGTCGTTCTCGATCGCGTCGGGGTTCCAGTCTCAATATGCGGCGTCCGAGTGGAGCCGGGCGATATGGTCGTCGCTGATCTGGGCGGTGTTGTCTTCATCCCGCGCAACAGGATCGACGAAGTGATCGAAATCGCGAGCGGCATAGCCGAACGCGAAGAAAACATTCTCGAAGAGGTCCGCGCCGGAAAACCGCTCATCGAGGCGCGCCGGAATGCCGGATATCACTCCCTTCAGACAAGACAGGACCGTGCATGAACAGCTTCGTCTTCGAGCCGTATCCTACCCGGATCGTTTTTGGGCGCGGCAAGGTCCGGACCGTCACCGATGAGGTCGGCAAGCTCGGTCTCCAACGCGTGCTCGTCATCTCGACAAATGGACGATCAGAGCTAGCAGAAAAGCTATCCGCATCACTCCCAGGCTCGAACCTGTTCGCCAAAGCGGTGGTCCACGCTCCGGCAGAATGTGTCGCCGATGCACTTGCTGCGGCACGAGACATGGATGCTGACGGCATGATTTCGGTCGGCGGTGGCTCACCGATCGGCATCGCCAAGGCGGTCGCGATCGAACGACCGGTTCCAATTCTCGCAGTTCCCACGACCTATTCGGGGTCGGAAATGACTCCGGCTTGGTCCGTGACTAAGGACGGCACGAAGAAGGGCGGCAAGAGCCGCGAGGTGGTTCCGCGTACGGTCGTCTACGATCCAGATCTGACCGACGGGATGCCGCGGTCCACCGCCGTGACCAGTACAATCAACGCGATGGCTCATTGCTGCGAGGCTCTGTATCCGGAAGACCAGTCGCCGCTGGTAACGACGATCGCTGAGGAAGGGCTTCGTCGCCTGGCGGGCGGAATACGATCCACGGGGGCCTACGAAGGCGACGGGGGGGCGGATCTTCTTTACGGAGCACATCTGGCCGGCCTCGTCATGGCTCACTCGGGCATGGCCGTCCACCACAAGCTCTGTCACGTCCTGGGTGGGACGTTCGGGCTCCCTCATTCTGAAACGCATACAGTCATGCTCCCGCATGCAATCGGCTACAACGCCGATGCCGCGCCCGAGGCAATGCGACGGATCGCCAATGCGATCGGCACCGAGAAGGCCGCAGCGGGTCTGTGGGATCTGGCGGACGCCTGCGACGCCCCGATGACTTTGACTCAGTTCGGCTTCGATCCCGCAGATATCGACGAAGCCGCGGATCTCGTACTTGCCGCCCCGTATCCCAATCCACGTCCGATGGAGCGCGATGCGATCGTGTCCGTTCTTCGTGATGCATGTGTTGGCCGGAGGCCACAATGACCAGTCTCGCAGACTTCGGAACGGCCACGATTCATGAAGCGAGTGGGCAGAAAGGCGCGCTCCCATCGTCGATCAAGCCGTTGGTAGCCGGCATGCGTGTTTATGGCCCAGCATTCCCGGTGAGATCCCCGGGCGGGGACAATCTCATGCTGCATGCCGCCATTCTTGGCGCGCCAAAAGGCAGCATCATTGTCGCAGATGCCGGCTTCGAGTCCGAAGCCGGTCCCTGGGGGGACTTGATGACGCTCTCTGCAATGCAGAAGGGAATTGCTGGCCTGGTCATCAGTGGATCGGTCCGCGACGGCGACGATATCGCTCGATACGGCTTCCCCGTATTTTGTACAGGTCAATGCATTCGTGGGACCACGAAGAAGATGAAGGGGCCGGCGCCGGATACCGTGCGTATTGGCGAGGTGACCATCGCGCCAGGAGACATTATTGTCGGAGACAATGATGGACTCGTGGTCGTCGATGCCAACATGGTCCGAACCGTCACCGAAGCGTGCCACAAGCGGGAAGAGAAAGAGGCATCGTTCCGCTCTCGAATGGAAGCCGGGGAAAGCTTGCAATCGATTATGGGCCTCGTCCTTTGAAGCTGTACCTGATGAAGTTGAGGCTCAGGAATTGGCCGGCGCGGATCTGAGCGAGCAGATAGACAAGATCGCTCTTGTGCCAGCGCTTGGCAGGAGAAGTCGCAACCACCCGTTCGTTATTCACCTCGGCGGGTTTGCTCATCGAGGTCTGACGCTCAGACCTCAATGATTTGGTTCGGATCGAACCCGGATGCCTCACCGGCGCGAACCTGCGGGTTCGCGACGATCCGCGTATCACCGAGCGCATAGTCGCGCACGGTATGGATGTGTCCGTGGATCCACGCGGCTGGACGCCAACCCCTGATCTTAGGCTCAAGGTCCGAGGCATAGCAGTGGTTTAGGCGGTCACCGGGCAACGCCAGCGATCGCGGACTGGGCGCGTGATGCGTAACGACGATCGTGCGCCGAGGATCGACGCCGTCGGCGAATGCGTCCGCGAGGAAGCGCCGCGTGCGGCGATGCCATGCGAGCGTGTCGTCAGGGGTGATCCGCCGCGACCGCCGTGTAGACGAGGCACGATGGATGAAGTGATAGTCGTTCATCCACCGGTTCGCCTCGGCGAACGCATGGCGCCGGCTGGCATGCAGACGCGAATGCAGATCGGTCCAGAGCGTCGCGCCGAGGATCGTCAAACCGCCTATCGTCGCGACTTCGTCGGACAGCAGGGTGATCCCGAGCCGGGCTGCCAGATCGCGACCGGCCGCAAGCTCGTCTTCGATCGTGAAGCCGAACGCAGAGCCGTCTCGGTACCAGTCGTGATTTCCAGGGACGTAGATCGTCGGCACCCCAGCGAAGCGCTCGCCGAGCCATGCGACCGACGATGTCAGCCGGCCGGCACAGTCGCCGGCGACGATCGCGATGTCGAACGGTGTGCTGATTTCGGTCGCCGGGTCAAAGGGGCGGCCGCCATCGTTCTGATGAAGATCCGATAGGATCAGAAGGCGCGGATTATCCATGGCGCCGTACCTCGAGATGGACTGGAAGCGAACGTCCAGAAAGAAGAAAGCTGCCCGATGTTCGGACACGTGATGACGATCGCCAGCAGCGTTAGCGCTGCGGCGTTTCCTTCATCACGACGGGCTTTCTGGTCTCGTAGGTCATGTACTCGAGATAGCTCCAATTTCGCTAATAGTCGAGTGGGGCCGTAAGCGGATGGTTTCCGCCTCTGTAGTACGGTTATTCACCGGGGAGGGCAGTGCACCATTCGTAGCCAAGCTTGATATCGACGGCAATATTCCAGCGACCGCCGACCAAGCGTGGCTGACGAATTCTGCTGCTCGACTAGGTTCTCCCTACGATGAGTATGGCCGACGCTGACTTTCGTGTTCTTGTCGATCATGCCAAACAACTGACAGAGACCTCGTGGGTATATCACGGTCGTTGGGTGTATGGGGGCATGATGATTGTGAAGCGGGCGGCCCCTCGAAGTATGACGAGGTAACGCCATGCCGGGCGTTTTTACCTGGAGGCCAGGTACCGACTACGAAGATCGGATCGAGAGCGAGTATCGATTTCGTTCGCGTCATGATGGTCAGATGAAGGAGGTCGGACTCGGGTGGGTGGTCATCCATCGATCCCGCCGAGGTGACGGTAGCGCACCCTCGGCCTACATCGGCGTCGGCGAGGTCTACTCGGTAGAGCAACTGACGGTGCCGATTGGCATGCGCGTCGCACGCATTCGGAACTTCCTCGCCTTCGAGCCGCAGGTGCCGTTCCGAGACGGGTCGGAAAATCGTGAGGAGGCGCTTCGTAAACTGCCGAACATCGCGGTCGGCCCTCATACCCAAGGTAACCCGATACGTCCGCTCTCGAACGAGGACTTCGGCGCGATCGTCCGTGCCGGCCTTGCCGACCTGTTTGATCCGAGGAAGACGGCGCTTCTCGATCTCGATGATCCCGAACTCATCCGCGATGGCGCCGATCTGCTGAATCTGCCGTTCGATCAGCAGATCCGGCGCATGCAGGAAATCCTCATGAAGCGTCCAATCCGCGAGGCCGCGTTCAGGCGGGATGTCCGCAGCGCCTATGACTTCAAATGCGCGTTCACCGGCCTGTCGATTCGCAACGGCGGCGGCAGGCCGGAAGTCGATGGCGCGCATATATGGGAGGTAAAGGACGGCGGACCCGACGTCGTCCAGAACGGCATCGCCCTGTCGAAGACGGCGCACTGGATGTTCGACCGCGGACTGATCCGAGTTAACGACGACTATTCCCTGCAGATCTCCGACAACAAGGTGCCGGCGGAGTTCAAGCGGCTTGTCGAGCCTTATCGGAAGCGGATCCATCTGCCGAAGGACAAGAGCCTGAGTCCGCACAAGTTTTATCTGCAGAAGCACCGTGACAAGCACATGGCGGGCAGCCTGTGAGTATGGCGGTCGACACCGGACCTCTTGCCGGCGCCTTCCGCGACATGACGGCGTCCTACAAGGCATTCTGGTTCCTGTCGCTCATCGAGGCCGTGCGGGACAGGGCAGGCCGGGCCTCGATCGATCTGTTCGTGCCGTTCGACGAGATGGCAGGGCGGATGCTCGACATGGCGTTCTGGCCGGCCGTCACCTACCGCCTGTCGTTCGGACCGCAGGATCAGATCCATCGGAAGCTCGCCGGCCTGCGCGACGACGACGGGAATGCGGTGAAGCCGACCTTCGATCGCGAGCGCGGGAAAGGCATCCTTCGCTACGTTCCGGACAAGTTCCTTGAGCCCTGGCTGAAGGCGGCCGGCCGATCGGGGCGCGAGGCTGCGCTCGAACTCTTCGCGACGCCGGGTGCCGTGCCCTATCGAATCGACAAGGTGGGGATCGAGATCGAACGTCATTGGTTCGACCATATCGCCGACAATCTCGGCGTCATGCGCGCCCTCGGCGAGCGTGAACTCATCCGGTTCCTGCAGTCGCGCAATCCGACTGTGCCTGGCATCCCCGAGAAGATCGGCCCGCCCGACCGCGGTGGTGGCCTCGGGTACAAGCGGAAGTTCTGGATCTCGACGCTCGAGAACGCGGATCCAGAGTGCTTCTACACGGGGCGGGCGCTCCAAGGACGGGAGTTCTCGCTCGACCATTTCGTACCGTGGTCGTTCGTCGCTCACGACCGGATCTGGAACCTCGTGCCGATGGCGACGTCACTCAACGCCAGTAAGGGCGTCCGACTGCCCAACATCGGTCTCGTTGAGAGGATGGGGTTGACGCACCTCGCTTTGGTGGAGAAGGCGAAGCGTATCGGCGGCAAGGACATCGACAAGGTCCTGGGCGAGTATGAGGCCGATCTGCGGGTCGATCTTCAAGGGCTGGAAGACCCCGACTTCCTCTCGGCGCATCGGGAAGCCGTGGCACCGTTGATGGCACTGGCGAGGAGGTCGGGGTTCACGGGGCGATGGCCGTAACGGGCATCTTCCGCAATCGCTTATTCAATTGGCCTGAGGAACAAGAAGTTCATCACTCAGCGTTTATTGCGATTTTTTCTTTTCGGCGCTTGCGACCCTACGGCCCCACCAGATACTGAAGCTGTTGTTTGTTGTGGTGTTAAGACTGAGCCGATGGGCCAAACAGCGTCTGACTTATTGCTCGCACAACGGAATTCTTTAATGTCTCTTTTAAGATCGGGTGAGCAAGATTCGTGAACTGATTCACGCTTCGTATCCCCCCAAAGCTCTGGCCTAGCGACGAATTTCGCCTTCCCTTCTGCATGCCTTTCAGAGAAAATTGGCCTTATAGCACTGCCGGATAAATGTTTCGCGCCTAACTTCCACCTAGTATCCCACGATAGTATCACGTCTGAACGACGATGTTTTTTGTCCAGATAATGATAGTGCCACCCAAAATTATGGTTTTCTCTGTCGAGGAAATCTTTTCCGCCAGGCAGTTCGATCAAAAATGCAACGACAATTGGGGGAACGTTGCGATATAAGGCTGAGATTTTTCTAGGTATTAAGTAGCCAAGATGTATATCTCTAGGATATTCTTCATTTAGGTAGGTTGAAAAACTCCAGTTTTGAAGATCAATTAAATCATATATATCATGAAATCTCCATTCGCTTCTTTTTAACGAAAATTCCAGTTGTCCGATAATCCGGTTTGCCTCGATTTCCGCATGATCGTCAATTTCACAATTAAATATTTTGAACTCGTCGTCGTTGTCGCCGTCGTCTGAGTTTTCTTTAGGAAATCTATCGTGCCTAGGCGGCGCCAATTCGATTAGCTTTTCGGCGATGAGCCGATTTTGACGCCAATGATCGCTGCCGTGCTCTTCCATAGCTGCACCAATACACCAGATCGGACCAACAAATTTATGCACAGTGTGCCTGATTCTCGGAGAGTGTCCCAGAGCGGCCGTTTCGCAAGCGAGGATATATGCTAACCCCGACGAAGCCGGGGTCAAAGGCTGCTTCAATATTCAGTTCCGTTTGCGTCCTCTTAGTTCTCAGCAACCGCTCTCCACGCTCTGCCGCCAGCGCCTTCAGCGTGATGTACTTCGCCTGAAACGCCGCGATGTCCTCCGGCCGCGTGACCCGCACCGGACACCGGTTCACTGGATCGATCGCTTCGAACGACGGCAGAGCACCGATCTCCATAAGCTTCGCGACCACCTCGGGCGAAACGCCCATGATCCGCGCTGCCTTGTAGGCCGCCAGACCGCCGTGATCTTCGCCGCGCAGATGCCCGCAGATCTCAGCGAGGTCGAGCAACAGGGCGCCGTAGTCCCGCCGGCCGGCGACGCGCCCCTTCCACGCGAGATTGCCGGACAAAGCGAGGTCGAGGACGTCCGTGACGCTCGAGCATGTCCGCTTGCACGCCTGGTTCAGGTCGACCATGCCGTCGCCGGCCACCTCGAAGTCGACGGAGCCGACAAAGAGCCGGTCCATGAAATCGTCGGCAGCCGCCCGCGTGTACCGAAACTCGCCCAGCCCCGAGGCTTCATCCGGTCCGTATAGCGGCTCGATGTAAGTGGGGATGACCTTGAGAGCGTGAACACGCGACAGACCGAGATGCTTGGCGAGGCCGTTCCGGCTGAACGTCTCGGCGTAGGGCGGGATCGCCGCCTCGAACGCTCCGCGCTCGAAAACGACCCGCTCGTCCATCAGCCCGTCTGTCTCCGACCCGATCAGCCCGAAATGCATGAGGACCTTGCGGAGAGTTACCGGATGCCAGCCGAACTCTCTCGACGCAGCCCGGATCGAGAGGAGCCGATTGTCGACCTGCCGGCCTACCGTGAAGCCCGTCTGGAACCGCGGCATGCGCTCCGCGACGAACTCGGCAATGATCTCGCGTACCGAATCGACTTCCGGACCCGCTTCTCGCGGAATGAAGGAGTCGTGCAGTCGGCCGAGCATCGGGCGAAGCCCCCAGTTCGCGTCCGGGTCGGCAAGCGTGTCGTCGAGCAGCCGTCCGAGCGTCCGGCGCAGACCGTCGGCGCCGTCCTGCATGACGGCGAAGCCTTCGGCGAGCGCCAGGCATGCGTTCTCCGGCGGCAGACTCCGGCGGACGGCGGCAGGACCATCGACGACGACGGATCCGACGATATCGAGGAGGCGTTCGGCCGCCTGGAACGGAAGCGCATCGAGGAACGGCACATCGCCCCGCAGCCCGAGACCGAGCCGGCCGGCCAGATATAGCTCTCCGTCGTTCCGCGCCCGATGCCTTGCCCGGCAGGCGTCGGCGAGGATGGCTTCCAGGTTCTTCTCTACGCACCACGCGAACTCGATCCCGCCGATCGTCGTCGCCGGCTCGTATTCGCGCAGTGGCGTCTCGTGGACGGCACAGGTCCGCAAGGCCTCGATCGCCCAGCCGAAGCGCCCGTGCGTTCGAAGAGGTTCGGAACCACGCCCTGTCGCCACGTCCTCGGCTGCGCAGACTGGGCAGATCACGAAACGCCGGCGGACGAGGTTGTGCTTGCCGAGGCGCTCTCCGCACACCCGGTAGACCGCGCCGTCGCGTTCGAGGACGTTCGCGACGGACGGCCCGGTCGTTCCGGACAGGCTACCCAGAAGACGCAGCGCTTCCGGCCGGCCGTTCGCGACGTCGAAGACGCGGGTGCCCCAGCGGATGAGCATATGCTCGATCGACGACGCGCCGTTCGCCCAAGCAAGGCGTGAGGCGTAGCTCCACGGGGTTTCGTCGTGGCGGGGTCGCGGTCGGCGTGGAAGGAGCCCGGGCGTCATTCCGCCGCGATCCTGTTCGGGGTCGCCGCCGCCGTCCTGCTCTTCTTCCTCGTCTTCCGGCCGTTCGCGTAGAACGCGTCTTCGTCCTCGGCGACGAACCGGCGCGCCGCGTCGTCGTCCGGCCAGACCGACATATCGGGCCAATCGGAAACAAGGAAAACGTTGCTCTCGTCGGGGCAGAGAGTCAGAAGCCTGATCGCCTCGGCGAAGTGGCCGGGTTCGAGTACCTCGTCCCTGAGAAGCAGCGCCTCGTTTGCCGCGAGCGTCGCGACGATGCCGAAGCGTCCCAACTGGTTCGTCGATGCATGGGCGAGCCGGTCGAGGAAGTCCGGGTGGTTCCGGGTCCGATCTTCGAGACCGGCGGCCGCCGCTATCTCGCCCACGAATTCCGTCAGCTTCACCCGGTCACGTTCGATGTCGAGGCGCGGGATCTCGAAGAAGCGGTCGCGTCGCGTGATCTGGGTATTTGCGAAGTGGCCGGCGATGAAGTCGCGGATTTCCGGAAGGCCGGACAGGACCAGCGAGATCGGATGATCGTTCTGCTGGGAGACGTTCTTCAGCGTGTCGACGACCTCCTCGGCGTCCTCAGGCTCCGCTTCCGCAACGTGCTGGAATTCGTCGATATGGATGATCAGCGTCCCGGACTCGGCGAGGAGGTGTCAAACGGCCTTCAAAATTGACCCCCGATCGGCGTCCAAAATTGGGTCTGACTCATATCTGATGCAGTTGAGGAGCGGACTGGCGATTCATGAAGGAGATCGCCATGTCGAACGCCATTTCGCTGTCATCGCTCATTCCGGCCGGGCTCTCGGTCGAGCAGTTTGAAG
>NZ_JAGDDZ010000004.1:0-430147 GCF_049132005.1 Aurantimonas sp. NFXS3 | reverse complement strand
GTTCTAGCGGGGCGGCCGCACCCGATCCCATTCCGAACTCGGCCGTGAAACGCCCCAGCGCCCATGATACTTCGTCTCAAGACGCGGGAAAGTCGGTCGCCGCCAGGTCTGCAAATCGCAAGTTGTCCGATAAAATCTTCTTCACACCATACCACGCAAAGCCCCTCGCGCTCACCAGCCGAGGGGCTTTTTGCGTTCAGGGGCTCCGGGAGTAGCTGCTGTGCCCCTGACGGGACCGTGATCCGGCGGCAGCCGCAAAACCCAGTGCCGCGTTCTTGCCGCATCATTCCGTCGGCTTAGTTCTTGTGGGACACCGCATTCGCGACGAATGGCGGGCCTTCGCAGGGAGAATTGCGGCATGAACACCAAGCTCTACACCGTCACCGTCGTCATGGCCGTGATGCTTGCGGCCGCCGGCTGCAGCCGGACCCAGAAGACCATCGGCGGCGCGGCCGTCGGCGGTGTCGGCGGCGCCGTCATCGGCAATGCGGTCGGCGGTACCGGCGGTGCGGTCATCGGCGGCGTCGGCGGTGCGGTCGCCGGCGGCGCCATCGGCCGGAACCTCTAGGCGGGTCAGACCCGACCGTCCAAAGCGACCCGGCCCGCCCTGCCGGCCGGGTCGCTATCGGTGCGCGGCCGACTCCCGCCCGGCGACCGCGATCACTAGGCTCGTCCGCCTTCCGAGAAAAGCCGCAGAATTTCCGTTGACGTAAACGGTAGAGCGTTCCGTTTCTCCCCAGTCTGCGCTATCGGTATGGGCGGACAACGGGAGGTGTCGAGAATGCAGAAACCCTGGTTGCAGATCTATCCGGACGGCGTTCCGGCCGAGCTGCCGGATTTCCCCTATCATTCCCTCGGCGAGCTGCTGAGCGAAGCGTTCATCCAGCACAAGGACCAGCCGGCGTTCCACTTCATGGGCGCCACCATGCGGTTTAAGGAGCTGGACGAAGAGTCACGCCATTTCGCCGCCTTCCTGCAGTCGCTGGGACTGCAGAAGGGTGACCGCGTCGCGCTGATGATGCCGAACCTGTTCCAGTATCCGGTGGCGGTCGCGGGCGTGTTGCGGGCCGGGCTGATCGTGGTCAACACCAACCCGCTCTATACGCCGCGGGAGCTGTCGCACCAGCTGCGCGATTCCGGCGCCAAGGCGATCGTCATTCTCGAGAACATGGCCTCGACGCTCGAGGCCTGCCGGGCCGAGACGCCGGTCGAGCATGTCATCGTGACGTCGATGGGCGACATGCTGCCGACATTGAAGCGGCACCTGGTCAATTTCGTCGTCCGCAAGGTGCGCAAGATGGTGCCGGCCTACAAGCTGGACGGGGCCATCGCCTTCCGCGATGCCATGGCGCGCGGGCGGGCGGCGAGCTTCACCGCGGTCGCCTCGGAGCGCGACGAGCCGGCGGTGCTGCAATATACCGGCGGCACGACCGGCGTTTCCAAGGGCGCGACCCTGACCCATGGCAATATCATTGCCAATGTCCTGCAGTCGGAAGCCTGGCACGCGCCGGCGCTGAAGAACATGCCGGCGAACGAGCAGATCACGACGGTCTGCGCGCTGCCGCTCTACCATATCTTCGGTTTCACCGTGAACATGATGCTGTCGATGCGCACCGGCGGCTGCAACATCCTGATTCCCAATCCGCGCGACATTCCCGCGACGCTGAAGGAGCTGAAGAAGTATCGCTTCCACTCCTTCCCGGCGGTCAACACACTGTTCGGCGCCCTGGCGCGGCACCCCGACGCCAAGAGTGTCGACTGGTCGCATCTGCGCCTGTCGGTGGGCGGCGGCATGGCCGTCCAGGCGGCGACGGCGGAGCTGTGGCGCAAGCAGACCGGCTGTTCGATCTGCGAGGGCTACGGCCTGTCGGAAACCGCGCCGTCGGCCTGCTGCAATCCAACCGATTCCACCGAATACAGCGGGACGATCGGCGTGCCGATCCCCTCGACCGAGCTGAAGATCCTCGACGAGGAGGGCGGCGAGGTGCCGATGGGCGAACGCGGCGAGATCGCCATCCGCGGCCCGCAGGTCATGGTCGGCTACTGGAACCGTCCCGACGAAACGGCCCGGGTGATGACCGCCGACGGCTTCTTCCGCACCGGCGATATCGGCGTGATGGACGAGACCGGCCGGTTCAGGATCGTCGACCGCAAGAAGGACATGATCAACGTCTCCGGCTTCAACGTCTATCCCAACGAGATCGAGGAGATCGTCACGCGGATGCCCGGCGTCGTGGAAGCGGCCGCGATCGCCATCCCGGACGAGAATTCCGGCGAGGCGGTGAAGCTGTTCGTCGTGGCGAGCGATCCGGAGCTGACGGCCGACAAGGTCAAGGCGTTCTGCCGGGACAATCTGACCGGCTACAAGCGGCCGCGCGAGGTGGAGTTCCGCGACGAGCTGCCCAAGAGCGGCGTCGGCAAGGTGCTGCGGCGCGAATTGCGCAACTGAACCGTCGCAGCCGAAGCATCGGCGGCAGCGGCCGCCGTGGCTTCGGCCCGGAGGGCAGGTGGCGACGCTTCTCAACCGACGCCACCTCTGCTAGCCTTTCGGGCCTGACAGGAGGGATCGGCCCGCGAGCGTCGCGTGAGCCGGAGAGGATTTCGTTTTCTCGAAATTCCACGAGATTTCCTCTTCACATTCATCCGCCTGTCGCATATATGGAGGTCACCGGCGACGCGGAACGCGCCGCACGGCAATGGCGCGGGGTGGAGCAGCCCGGTAGCTCGTCAGGCTCATAACCTGAAGGTCACAGGTTCAAATCCTGTCCCCGCAACCAAGTTTCAAACACTCCCGCGAGCCCCGGCTCCGGGAGTGTTTGTCGTTTGGGGCCTCTGTTGTGTCGCTGTTGGGTCGGTTCTGGCGCTGCAATCTCTCAGCGTCCGTCTGGCGTGGCCGAAACCTCTGGCCTTGCCTGCATGGTCCGCTTTTCGGACCCCGCTACGACTCCCCCCAGACCGATCTATTCCCGCGGCCCGGACAGGGCGTCCTGGACGCTGCCGGCGAATGTCGCCATGGCGTCGGCCGTCTGCCGGTTCGCCGGAAAGAAGCTCTCGATGGCGATTCCGGCCAGGGTGACGTCGGTGGCCGTGCCGAACATCGTGGTGGTGCTGAGGAAGGTCAGCGGCCCGTGCGGGCTGGCGATGATCAGCGGCACGGCCACGGCCGGTTCGGGCGGTTCCGGGGTTGGTGACAAGTCGACCGCGATGGACGCCGGGTAGGATTCGAGCTCCTCAAGGAGAGCGGCCAGCACGGGGTCGGCCGACAGGGCGACGTCGCGGGCGAGGCGCCGCAGGAGATGCGCGCGCCATTCGGCGAAATTCACGATCCGCGGGGCCAGTCCCTCCGGATGCAGGCCGAGGCGCAGGACATTGACTGCGCCGGCGAGGAGGTGCCCCGCGACGCCGTCCGTCAGGGCCGCAATCGCGGCATTGGCGGAAAGCAGCGTCCAGTGACGGTCCACGGCCAGGGCAGGGTGGGGCGCGTGGCCGGCCAGGATCCGGTCGATAATTTCTCTGGCGGCGGTCAGTTCGGCGTCCGCCAGATCGTGCTGCGGGAAGATCGGCGCAAAGCCGGCCGCAAGGAGAAGGGCGTTGCGCGCCTCCAGCGGCATGTCGAGATGGTCCGTAAGGCGCAGGAGCATCGCACGGCTCGGCGCCGACCGGCCTGATTCCAGAAAGCTGAGATGGCGTTGGGAAATGCCGGCATCGAGGGCGAGACCGAGCTGGCTGAAGCGCCGCCGCTGCCGCCATTGGCGCAAGAGGTCTCCCGCGGATCGTCGTGCGCGTGTCATGGCCGTGTCTCCACAACCCCGCCTGGCCTGCGCAATGACCTCGGACGTAATCGACAGAGGTCCCATACGCGATCAGGATCGCCGGCAGCGGCCCGGCGGATCGAGCCGCATCGCTCAGGAAAGGCTGAACCGATGGAACGCCATGCGCGCATTCCCACCCTCCGCACCCTGCTGACCCTTGATGCCGTCACCTGCACCGTGATGGGCGGTCTCCTCCTGGCCGCCTCCGGCCCCATCGCCAGCGTGACGCAGATTCCCGCCGGCTTTCTTTCGGGCGCCGGCATGCTTCTCCTCCCGATCGCCGCCTTCATGGTCGCCGTCGCCCGGCTTCGACCGATACCGGGCTGGGCGGCTCACATGGTCGTTCTCGGCAATGCGCTGTGGGTCGTCGCCAGCGTGGCCTTGCCTGTGAGCGGCGTTCTCGCGCCCAATCTTCCTGGCTGGATCTGTCTCCTCGCCCAGGCCGGTGTCGTCGCTCTTCTGGCCGTTCTCGAGTTCGAGACGGCACAGCGGTCCGGTCGGGCACTGGCCTGAAAATGAACAGGGAGGCCGCCATGCCCGCTTACGCCATCGCCCATCTGCGCAATGTCACTCTGAACCAGGGCATTGTCGACTATCTCGAGCGGATCGACGCCACGCTGGCGCCGTTTGGCGGCCGCTTCCTCATCCATGGCGGCGCGAAGGAGCTTTGTGAGGGAGAGGTGACCGACGACATCGTCGTTCTCGCCTTCCCGGACATGGGCCTGGCGCGGGCATGGTACGGTTCGCCGGACTATCAGGCCATCAGGCCCCTGCGGATGCAGGGCACGGAGGGCGAGATCTTCCTGATCGAGGGTGTCGGCGACGATCACCGGGCGACCGACATCTTACCGAAAGAAAAGGCGGGCGGGGCCTGAACCCGTTCGTCCGGCTGGCGGTCGTTGCCATGGCTTGCCGAGCGGGGAGAGTTGCCGGGATCGCCCTTCCGGCCCGCCCGGCGCGATCGTAGTCGGAGTGTCGGCTTGGTCCAAAAGGCCGCCCGGCGGTGTGGGCGGAGCATCACCCCGCCACGCATCGCTGGGCGGCACTGCCGCTCTAGCAATTGGCGGCGATACCGTCGGCGTCCTCGGCGGCACGGGCCGTCCGGCAGGCGGCGCTGCGGGTGGCGTTGTTCAGCCCCTCCTTCGCGTCGTCGAGAGCCTTGCTGCCGGCCTCGCGCGCCTGGTCGATGGCCGGACCGGCGGCCTCGGACAGGTCTTCCAGCGCCGAACGGGCTGCTTCGCCGGTCTGGCGCCCGGCCTCGCCGATCGCCTCCATGGCTTCGCCGGTCTCGCGTTCGGTCGTCGACGGCGCGGAAGCCGGCTCGCTGGTGGTGGACACGGCCGGATCGGCGGCGTCGGTCTCGGTTTCGTCGCTGCATGCCGAGAGGGCCAGAAGCGCCGTCAGGGCGATGGGAATGAGCTTGTTCATGGTGGGAACTCCTTTGCCCTGCCATCTAGGCGGCGGGCGAAGGAGGTCACGGGGCGTTGTACAGAATGCGGCCGATGCTCGTGCAGTCCGAGAAATGCGCCTCGCGGCGGGTAGGTTCGCACGGCACGCCGAAACAGACGCGCGCCCGCACGAACGAAACCGGCAGGACCGTATCGCGATCAACGCAGTCAGAAATGTCGAGATGGGGAAAATTGGAGCGGGCGATGGGATTCGAACCCACGACCCCAACCTTGGCAAGGTTGTGCTCTACCCCTGAGCTACGCCCGCCCGCTCCGTGCGGCGCCTGAGCGCCGCGGACGAGCGGTGTATGCCCCAATCATCGGTGGATTGCAACAGCGAAATGACGGGAATCGAACGGGATTTTCGTGATGGCCTGTGGGGGCCGGAATGCGCGGGATTCCGGGGTGTCTGGCGAGGGATCCGACGGGGTCCCGGAGCCACGGAGTGCGGGGGGCGCAGCGGTCGGGAAGGGTCGTAAGGTGCCGATGGGCGGCGCAGGAGGGCGGAAAGGGCCGCGGGCTGAACGAGATCAAAGGCAGCACGGGAGACGACGATCCTCTCCCAGGATCTTTCAGACTGGACCCGAGCTAAGACGCTCATGCTCGACCAACCGGGCCAGATCGCGCTGGAGATCGTGTCGTGAATCCGGTGCCATTGTCATGCCGGGCGGCGCAGCGGTTCGGGGACGGGACTTCGCAAGCGGGCGCAGGTGCGGTAACCGGCGGCTGTTCGCCAATCGCAAGGGAAGACGCCTGATGAAGGACCGCGACGCTCTGATGGCCTATCTCGACGGGCTCGGCATCGCCACCACGACCGTGGCGCACCCGCCGCTGCACACGGTGGAGGAAAGCCAGGCGCTGCGCGGCACGATCGCCGGCGGGCACACCAAGAACCTGTTCCTGAAGGACAAGAAGGGGACGATCTTCCTGGTCGTCGCCGAAGAGAGCCGGACGGTCGATCTGAAGGGCCTGCACAAGCGCATCGGCGCATCGGGGCGGCTGTCCTTCGCCAGCGCCGACCAGATGCGCGCGTTGCTCGGCGTCGAGCCGGGATCGGTGACCGCCTTCGGCGTCGTCAACGATCGCGACGGCATGGTCCGGCTCGTGCTTGATGAAGGCCTTCTGATGCACGATATGGTGAACTGCCATCCCATGACCAACGAAGCGACGACGACGATCGCGACGGCGGACCTGATGGCGTTCTTCCAATCAACGGGGCACGAGCCGCTTGTCATCGGGCTCGAGGCGCCGGCCGGCGACGGACAGGCAGAATGAGCGACAATCCCTACGCCCCCTACGGCGGCACCTCCTATGGCGGCTACGGCCAGCAGTCGACCACGCCGGCGGCGCCGTCCGCCGCCGCGCCGCGCCAGCCCGCGGCCCCGGCAGCGCCCGCCGCTCCGACGACCACCCTGCAGGGTTTCGGCGACGCCTCCGCCCCGGCCGCAGCCGACCTCGTCAAGGACACGACGACGGCGCAGTTCCCGGCCGACGTCATCCAGGAATCGCGCAACCAGCCGGTGCTCGTCGATTTCTGGGCGCCCTGGTGCGGCCCCTGCAAGCAGCTGACGCCGATCCTGGAGCGCGCCGTCGCGGCCGCCGGCGGCAAGGTGAAGCTGGTCAAGATGAATATCGACGACCATCCGTCGATCGCCGGTCAGCTCGGCGTGCAGTCGATCCCGGCGGTGTTCGCCTTTGTCGGCGGGCAGCCGGTGGACGGCTTCATGGGCGCGCTGCCCGAGAGCGAGATCAAGGCCTTCATCGATCGCGTGACCAAGGGCCAGGGGGGCAGCGGCAACGATCCGGTGGCCCAGGCGATGGAGCAGGCGAACCAGCTTCTGGCCGATGGCGACGCCGGCGGTGCGGCACAGATCTTCGGCGCCGTCCTGCAGCACGAGCCGGGCCATGCCGGCGCGACGGGCGGCCTGGCCGAATGCTATCTGGCGACCGGCGACGCGGCCCGCGCCAAGGCGCTGATCGACCAGTATGACGTCGCCGGCGAGGGGAAGACCGAGGACCCGGCCGTGGAAGCGGTGCGCACCAAGCTGAAGCTCGCCGAGGAGATCGCCCAGCTCGGCGATCCGGTGCTGCTGCAGCAGCGCATCGAGAGCGATCCGGACGATCACCGGGCGCGCTACGACCTGGCGCTGATCGCCCAGGCCAAGGGCGACCGCCAGACGGCGGCGGGGCACCTCCTGGAGATCATCCGCCGTGACCGCAGCTTCGACGACGATGCGGCCCGCACCAAGCTCCTGGAGTTCTTCCAGGCCTGGGGACCGACCGATCCGGCGACCAAGGACGCGCGGCGGCGCCTGTCGGGCCTCCTGTTCTCCTGAATTCCGTTCCGGACCGCGCGACAATGCGCGGTCCGGTGCGGCCTGTTCGGGGGGACGACAGGGCGCGCCGTGCCTGCCGCCTTCTGCCGCATCCCTTGAGATCGCCGGCGACCGATCCAACTTCGGTGTCTGACACGGAGACATCGTTTGGTTCACGCTGGCAATATCAACTACCGGACCGCTTCGGACCTGCCGGACACGGTCCCGGTGTTCCCGCTCTCGGGAGCCCTGCTCCTGCCGGGCGGTCAACTGCCGCTCAACATCTTCGAGCCGCGCTATCTGGAGATGATCGACGACGCCATGGCGGGCGCGCGGATCATCGGCATGATCCAGCCCAGCCTCGACGGCGGCGCGCGTTCCGACGGCGAACCCGAACTCTGCCAGGTCGGCTGCTTCGGCCGGATCACCTCCCTGACCGAATCGGGCGACGGCCGCTACATCCTCAATCTGCATGGCGTGGTGCGCTTCCGGACCCTGGAAGAGCTGGCCACCCGCGCGCCCTATCGCTCCTTCCGGGTCAAGCCGTTCCTCGGCGATCTCGATTTCGGCAAGGGTGCGGACGAGGTGAACCGCGACGCGCTGCTGAAGGCGTTCCGGCAATATCTCGACGCCAACCAGCTCGAGGCCGACTGGGAAAGCGTCACCCGGGCGTCGAACGAGACGCTGGTCAACGCGCTTTGCATGATGTCGCCCTATGGCGCGGCCGAGAAGCAGGCGCTGCTGGAAGCGCCGGACCTGAAGACGCGGGCCGAGACGCTGATCGCGATCACCGAGATCTCGCTGGCCCGCGATGGCGATGGTGGCGACGGTTCGCCGCCACACACGCTGCAATAGGCGACCCATGCCGGCCGACGGCGATTGCGGCCGCTTGGCCGGCGGGCGATAAGACGCGCAACGGCCGCCGCAACGCCGCGCTGAAGGACATGCCATGACCGAGACGAGCCCCCGGCACCAGGCCGGCCAGCCGGACCCCAAGCTGCTGGAGCTGCTGGTGTGCCCGCTGACCAAGACGACGCTGAGCTACGACCGGGAGCGCAACGAGCTGGTGTCGGAGGCGGCGCGGCTCGCCTATCCGATCCGCGACGGCATCCCGATCATGCTGCCGTCCGAGGCGCGCACCCTCGACTGAGCCGCGCCGATTTGTGCCGACATGAAAAGGGCCGGTCGCTGATGCGCCGGCCCTTCGTGCATTGTCTGGATATGCGCAGCTTACTGCTGCCTGGTCTCGGGCGCCGGCGTGGCCTCTTGCGCCTGCGTCAGCACATCGTTCTGCGCCATGACGAGGGCGCGGATGCAGCCTTCCTCGTCCTGCGAGGTCTGGGCGGCGCGCGCCGTCTCGACGTGATCCTCGGCGGTCTCGGTCTTCAGACCGGCCTGGTCGGCCTGGCCGATCAGCGATTCGATCTGGGGCAGGGCCTCGGCGCAGGTCGGGGTCTTCTGCGGTGCGGTCTGGGCTTCCTGGGCGAAGGCGCCGCCGGCGCCGAAGGCGAGAACCGCGGCGGCGAGAAGGGTGGTCTTCATGAGGTCACTCCGTCGATGCGGATCGAAGGCTCCGATCCGTCCATGGCCAGAACCTCGGCGCGGTGGATGGCGGGGACGTGACTGCGAGGTGCTCATTCAGGGACGATTTTCGGGCAGGGGCCATGCTGCGGCCATCTCCCCGCCGTGCCGGTTAACGGCCTCGACGGGGAGGATCGCGATCACCCGGTCAGCCGAGCCAGTCCAGCACGAAGGCGGCGCAGACCGCGATCGAGGCGACCAGCAGCATCAGTTCGATCAGCGGCAGCCGCCGCCGCACCCGCCGCGAGCGGCGAATGTCGTCGCTCGGGTTGCCGCGATCCTCGGTGCAGGGCCCGATCGTGCCTGCCGCCATCAAATGCCGGCTCCGTCGCCCACCGTGGTCGGGTCGGCGCCGTTCTTTCCGGGCAGATCACCGCCGCCGGTCATGAGCGCCAGGAACGGCCGCAGCACGAAGTCGATCGCCGCCAGAAGAACGGCGAAACCGATCCCCAGCCCAAACAGCAGCGCGAGGATGCCGATCATCACCGCACCGGCCGCCCGGTAGCGGATCAGCTTGCCGTGGCCCTTGCGATGCTCGCCCTCGGCGGCGCCGAACCACAGGGCCTGCGCCCGGGCGAGAGGGGACAGCGGCGCTTCGGCCGGCACGGCCTGGGTGATCTCGTCGGAGGCGGAGACCGTGCGCACGATGCCGAGCGCCATGGTCTCGTTGGTCAGCGAATCGATCAGGATGAAGGAGCCGAGCTCGCGGTTTTCCTCGTAGGTCGTCGCCATCACCGGCCGGTCGAAGCCGAGGGTGATCTGGCCGATCTCGTTCATCAGAAGAACGTTGGCCGCACCGGATTCGAAGGTGTGGATGTCGATGGCGTTGTCGAGGCTGCGCACCGAGGCGGGCGTCGTCGAGGTGGCGAGGCGCGCGACGTAGCGACCGCCGGAAATCAGCGGCCGGTCGGCCATCCAAAGGATGTCGGCGGTCACGGTCTTCTGGGCGGCGATCGTGTCGGAGGGCCCGACGAGGACATCGCCGCGCGAGACATCGACCTCGTCGGCAAGGGTGAGGGTGACCGCCTCGCCGGCCTCGGCGCTGGCCACCTCGCCGTCGGGACCCCAGACCGCCTTGACGGTGGTGGTGCGGCGGCCGGGCATGACGGCGATCGCGTCGCCGGGGGCGACACGCCCGCCGACGATGGTGCCGGCAAAGCCGCGGAAGTCGAGATTGGGGCGGTTGACCCACTGCACCGGCAGGCGGAACGGCGCCGAGCCGGCGTCGAAGGTCTCCGGTGTCGCGGTCTCCAGGCGCTGCAGCAGCGTCTGGCCATCATACCAGGGCATGTTCGGCGACGGGGCGGCGATGTTGTCGCCATTCTTAGCCGACAGCGGCACATAGGAGACGTCGGTGAAGCCGAGCTGCGGCAGGATCGCCTCGTAGTCGCGCCGGATCGCCTCGTAGCGTTCCTGGCTGAAGTCGACGAGGTCCATCTTGTTGATGGCGATCACGACGCTCTTGATGCCGACGAGCGAGGTGATGAAGGAGTGCCGCCGCGTCTGCGGCAGGATGCCCTTGCGCGCATCGACGAGGATGACGGCGAGCTCGGCCTGCGAGGCGCCGGTCGCCATGTTGCGGGTGTACTGCTCGTGGCCCGGCGTGTCGGCGATGATGAAGGCGCGGTTGCCGGTCGAGAAATAGCGATAGGCGACATCGATGGTGATGCCCTGCTCGCGCTCTGCCGACAGGCCGTCGACCAGCAGCGCGAAGTCGAGATCCTCGCCGGTCGTGCCGAACTTGCGGGAATCGCGCTTCAGCGTGTCCATCTGGTCGTCGAAGACCGCATTGGTCTCGAAGAGCAGACGGCCGATCAGGGTCGACTTGCCGTCGTCCACCGAGCCGCAGGTGATGAAGCGCAGGAGGGATTCGGCCGGCGCCAGCGCAGGCTGCATGGCGGCCTGCGGATCGACCACGGCCACATCGCCATCGTCGGGCGCGGGGCCTGCGAAGCGTTCGTCCTCGGCGATCACGGCGGGATTGGCATGGCCGGTGAGGGCGGTGTCGACCGCATCCTCGCGGGGGCGTTTCTGCACGGCGATGGTCATGTCAGAAATAGCCTTCCTGCTTCTTCTCTTCCATCGAGGCGCCGGAATCCTGGTCGATGACCCGACCCTGGCGCTCGGAGGTGCGGGAGCCCCGCATTTCTAAGATGATGTCCTTGAGATCGGCCGCCTCGGATTCCACCGCGCCGGTCAGCGGGTAGCAGCCAAGGGTGCGGAAGCGGACCATCATGTTCTCGACGGTCTCGCCCGGGCGCAGTTCCATGCGCTCGTCGTCGCGCATGATCAGCGCGCCGTCGCGGCGCACGATCGGCCGGGTCTTGGCGAAATAGAGCGGCACCACCGGGATGTTCTCCAGGGCGATGTAGTCCCACACATCCTGCTCGGTCCAGTTGGACAGCGGGAAGACGCGGAAGCTCTCGCCCTTCTTCTTGCGGGTGTTGAACAGCCGCCAGGGCTCGGGCCGCTGGTTCTTGGCGTCCCAGCGATGTTCGGCCGAACGCAGCGAGAAGATGCGCTCCTTGGCGCGGGACTTCTCCTCGTCGCGGCGCGCGCCGCCGAAGGCCGCGTCGAACTGGTACTTGTCGAGGGCCTGCTTTAGCGCCTGGGTCTTCATCACCTCGGTGTGCACCCGGCTGCCCGAGGCGAACGGGCTGATGCCGTCGCGCACGCCGTCCTGATTGGTGTGGACGATGAGGTCGAGGCCCAGCTCGCGCGCCCGGCGGTCGCGGAACTCGATCATCTCGCGAAACTTCCAGGTCGTGTCGACATGAAGCAGCGGGAAGGGCGGCTTGCCGGGGGCGAAGGCCTTCATGGCGAGATGCAGCATGACGGCCGAATCCTTGCCGATCGAATACATCATCACCGGATTGTCGGCGGTCGCCGCAACCTCGCGGATGATGAAGATCGACTCGGCCTCAAGCCGCTGCAGATGGGTCATGTGCTTCATTGCGGGAGCCTTTCGAAGGCCGCGTCCCCTTCGGCGGGACGGTTGTTGTCGGCGCGCATGGGCCGGCCGTCGTCATCGACATGCAGGCCGCATTCGCGCTTGGTCTCTTCTTCCCACCACCAGCGGCCGGCCCGCTCGGGCTCGCCCGGCCGGATGGCGCGGGTGCAGGGCGCACAGCCGATCGACAGGAAGTTCTGCGCGTGCAGCGCGTTCACCGGCACGCCTTCGGCGGCGGTGAAGGAGGCGATGCGTTCGCGCGTCCAGTCGAAGATCGGGTTCGCCTTGATCAGCCCGCGGGCGCCGTCGAAGGCGACGTAATCCATGTCGGAACGGTTGGCCGACTGGTCGCGGCGCAGGCCGGTGATCCAGCCCGCTGCCCCGGCCAGCGCCCGGCCGAGCGGCTCCACCTTGCGCACGCCGCAGCAATTCTTGCGAAATTCCGGCGCGTAGTAGAAGCCGTCGATGCCCTGATCGTTGACCAGTTCCTCCAGCGCTTCGGCCTGCGGATACATCGCCCGGATGCGACGGCCGTATTTCTCCTCGGTCTCGCGCCACAGCGCGTAGGTCTCGGGAAACAGCCGGCCGGTGTCCAGCGTCTTCACCTGGATCGGCAGATCGTTCGAGAAGATCAGATGGGTGATCATCTGGTCCTCGATGCCGAGACTGGTGGTGAAGACGACGGGACCGTCGACGCGCGCGACCATCGCCTGCAGGCGTTCGAGCGGCGTCAGGCCCGCGAATTCACCGTTCAGTGTCGCGGCCAGATCGGGCAGGGTTGCGGTCATCGTTTCAAGCCTCGCGGGCGGCCAGCCGTTTTCTCAGAATGCTGCGGTCGTCGCCGTAGCCGTTCTGGTAGTGGCGGCTCATGGTGTCCTTGGCCTCCATCCACTGCTGGACGGGCTGGCGGTTGGCCATGGTCTCGGGCAGCTCCACCTCGTCGAAGCCGCAGGCCAGCGCATCGGCGAACTGGTCGGCGATGAGCGGGCCCGAAGCGCGCAGCGTGCCCTCGAAGCCGGCCCGGCGCAGGCGCTTGGCCAGCGAGAAGCCGCGGCCATCGGAGAAGGCCGGGAACTCGACCACGACCAGGTCCACGTCCGCCAGCAACGGCGCGATGTCCTCCACCGCGGCGTTGTTGGGTACCGACAGGCCGAAGCGGCGGCCGGCGAGATGGTCCTTGGCCGCCTCTGCCAGGGCCAGCGGCACGATCAGCGCGCCATCCGTGCCTAGGGCCTCGATGCTGTCGACGCGGCGATAATGGTCCGACGTCTCGCCGGTCTCGCGGATCAGGGTCATTCGGCTGCCTCCGTCGCGGCCTGGCGCGAAGCGATATAGGCGGTGAAGCCGGCCTTGAACGGCTCCAGCCCGGCGCGGCGCACGGTCTGGATGAACTCCTCGCCCTCCCGGCGCTCGCCGAGATAGACCTGCACGATGCTCTCGATCGCGCCCGGCACGTCCTCGGCGTCGATGCCGGGGCCGAGGCGCTCGCCAAGGGCGGCGTTCTCCGTGGCGTCGCCGCCGACGGTGATCTGGTAGTTCTCCTTGCCGGCCTTTTCGAGGCCGAGAATGCCGATGGCACCGACATGGTGGTGGCCGCAGGCATTGATGCAGCCGGAGATCTTGATCGGCAGCGGGCCGATGTCGCGCTGGCGGTCCTCGTCCTGGAACGTCCGGGCGATCTCCTGGGCGATCGGGATCGATTTCGCCGTCGCCAGCGCGCAATAGTCGAGGCCGGGGCAGGCGATGATGTCGGTGACGAGGCCGGCATTGGCCGTCGCCAGGCCCGCCGCCTTCAGCGCCGCATAGACCGCCGGCACCTCGTCCTTCTTCACATAGGGAAGGACGAGGTTCTGCGAATGGGTGACGCGCAGCTCCGACAGGGAATGGCGCTCGGCGATGTCGGCGAAGACGCGCATCTGCTCGGCCGACATGTCGCCCGGCACCTCGCCGATGGCCTTCAGCGAGATGGTCAGGGCGATGTAGCCAGGCTGCTTGTGGGCAAAGCCGTTCTGCGTGACGAAATGATCGAGGCCCGGATCGGCGCGGCGCGCGGCTTCCAGCGTCTCGGAGGTGTCGGGCAGGGTCTCGTAGGCCGGCGGCGCGAAATAGGCGGCGATGCGCGCGACCTCGTCCTCGGGCGCGTTGATCGTCGGCCCGTCGAGCTGGGCGTATTCGGCCTCGACCCGGCGGCGGAATTCCTCCTCGCCGGTCTCGTGGACAAGAATCTTCACCCGCGCCTTGAACTTGTTGTCGCGCCGGCCCTCGGAATTGTAGACCCGCATGATCGCCTCGAGATAGGCGAGCAGCTCGTCGCGCGGAATGAAGTCGCGAACGATCTTGCCGATCATCGGCGTGCGGCCGAGACCGCCGCCCACGACGACCTCGTAGCCGGGCTCGCCGTCCGGGCCGCGCTTCATCTTCAGCCCGACGTCGTGGACCATGATCGCGGCGCGGTCGTGCTCGGCGCCGGTGACGGCAATCTTGAACTTGCGCGGCAGCCAGGTGAATTCGGGATGCAGGCTCGACCACTGGCGGATCAGCTCGGCGGTCGGGCGCGGATCCTCCACCTCGTCGGCGGCGACGCCGGCGAACTGGTCGGCGGTGACGTTGCGGATGCAGTTGCCGGAGGTCTGGATGCAGTGCATCTCGACATCGGCGAGCATGTCGAGGATCGCCGGCACGTCCTTCAGCTTCGGCCAGTTGAACTGCAGGTTCTGACGCGTGGTGAAGTGGCCGTAGCCCTTGTCGTAGGTCTCGGCGATGTCGGCGAGCTGGCGCAGCTGCTTCGAGCTCAGCGTGCCGTAGGGCACGGCGATGCGCAGCATGTAGGCGTGGAGCTGGAGATAGAGGCCGTTCTTCAGCCGCAGCGGCTTGAACTCGTCTTCCGAGAGCGAGCCGTCCAGCCGCCGGGCCACCTGACCGCGGAACTGGGCCACGCGTTCGCGCACGAACTCCTCGTCGAACTCGTCATAGCGATACATGCTCGTGTCCTCTTCAAGCTCGTCTCGGCGCCGGTCCGGCCGGCTGCCATCCCCTGTCGCGCAGATGCGCGGCTCAGGCGGGCGTCTCGTATTCGGCCTGCTTGCCCATGTCCGGATGGATCGACGGACCCTTCTGGCGCATGGCGTCGCGAAAATGCCGGGCGACCGGCAGGCCGGACCCCTCGATGTCGACTGGAACGAGATAGGGGTCGACCACCATGTTGGCGGCGAGCGCCGCCTTGCCCTCGGCCTCCATGGCGTCGGCCGTCTCGGCGTCATAGGCGACGCGGGCCTTGGACGGGTCGAGCGTCCAGCCGCTGTCGGCGAGGAAGACGACGTCGCCTTCCAGAAGGTGATTGGCCATCACGATCGCCGGCAGCTTGTCGCCCCTGACCTTCGATCCGGCGCGGTGATCCTTCGCCATGTCGGTTGCTCCCTGCCATCGGCCCCATAAGGCCACGTCGCGTTGACCCTACATAGGCGTATTCGATCCTCGGATCGGCGGCGGGCATTGCCGAGCAGCGGCAAGGCGGGAAAGAATTTGCTGCCGGGGGCGTGCGGGGCGATAGAATCGTTCCAGACGCCCCGAAATGCTGCCGTTTCGCCGGGGCGGAGCCCTCAGATGGCCTCGCCCTGGAGGAGCCGCGGCGAGGCGCCGGAATGCAGGCCGGCGGCCTGGCCGATGAAGAAATCCTTCAGCCGCGGGGTGCGGTCGACCAGCGACAGGCCGAAGCTGCGCGCCGCGCGCAACAGGCCATTGTCGTTGGAAAACAGCCGGTTCAGGACGTCGGTGGTGATGCCCATCTGCACGGTGTCGAAGCGCCGCCAGCGCTGGTAGGTCTGCAAGGTGTCGAGGGCGCCGATGTCGAGCCCGAGGCGGGCGGCCTCGACGACGGTCTCGGCCAGCGCCGCGGCGTCCTTGAAGCCGAGATTGAGGCCCTGCCCGGCGATCGGGTGGATGCCGTGGGCCGCATCGCCGGCCAGCGCGATGCGCGGCCGCACGAAGTCGCGGGCGAGCGTCAGGCCGAGCGGAAAGGCGCGGCGGCCTCCTTCGACGGTCAGGGCGCCCAGCTTGTGGCCGAAGCGCTGCTCCAGCTCCAGTTCGAACATCATGTCGTCGGAGGCGACGAGGCGGTCGGCCTCGCGGGTCGGCTCGGTCCAGACCAGCGACGAACGGTTGCCCTTCAGCGGCAGGATGGCGAAGGGACCGGAGGGGAGGAAATGCTCCTCGGCGCGGCCGTGATGCGGACGCTCGTGGGCGACGGTCGCGACGATGCCGGACTGGCCGTAATCCCAGTGGACGGTGCCGATGCCGGCCATGTCGCGGATCGCCGAGCGCACGCCGTCGCAGGCGACGAGAAGTCGCGCCTCGATGGCGCCGCCGGAGGCGAGTTTGACGCGGATCGAGGCCGGCTTCTGGTCGATGCCGGACACCGCGGTGGCCGCGCGGATCTCGATGCCGAGCGCGTCGGCACGTTTGCGCAGGGCGCCGTTCAGGGCGACATTGGGCAGCATGTGAGCGAAGGGCTCGCCCGGTCGCGCCTCGCCGCCGAAGGTCAGGAAGACCGGCCGCACCGGATCGGAGGTGCGGGAATCGGTAACGATCATCTCGGTGATCGGCTGGGCCTCGTCGGCGACCTCCTGCCAGATGCCGAGCTGCTCCAGCATGCGGATGGCGGCGGCGGCCACGGCCGAGGCGCGGCCGTCGCGCTGCCAGACGCCCTCGGGTGCGGCGTCGACGAGGACGATCTTCAGAGACGGCGCGGCATCCGCGATCGCCACCGCCGTCGTCAGGCCGACATAGCCGGCGCCGGCGACCACGATGTCGGCGTGCTCGGGCTGGGAATCGGCAAGGGTGTCGTCGGACATGCAAGGCTCCTGATATCGCGCACGCGCGAGGGCGGCGGGGCAGATTCGGTCCGAAACCGGTTGACCATCTGCCGGTTTGTGGTGCAACGCCGGGTCAGGCGAACGGCGGCGATCTGTCCGCGTACCGGAGTGAATCTAGGATGACAGAGGCCGTTGAAAAGCTCCTCGAGACCCTCGACCTGGAGCGGATCGAGGAGAATCTCTTCCGTGGCACCAGTCCGGACCAGAGCTGGCAGCGGGTCTTTGGCGGCCAGGTGATCGCCCAGGCGCTGGTCGCCGCGCAGCGCACCGTGCCGGCCGACCGCTTCTGTCATTCGCTGCATTCCTACTTCATGCGTCCCGGCGACCCCGCCACCCCGATCATCTACGACGTCGACCGGATCCGTGACGGCGGCTCCTTCACCACCCGCCGGGTCGTCGCCATCCAGCACGGCCACGCGATCTTCTCGCTGTCGGCCTCTTTCCAGAAGGACGAGGAGGGGCTGGACCATCAGGCGACGATGCCGGACGTGCCGGGGCCGGACGAGGTGCCGCATGGCGAGGATCTGAACCAGACGATCCTGAAGCGGGCGCCCGAAGCGGTGCGGCGCTACTGGGAGCGGCCGCGGCCGATCGAGTTCCGGCCGATCTCCTTCGACCACTATCTGACGACCGACAAGCTGGAGCCGGTGCAGCGGGTCTGGGTGCGCTGCCCGGGCGAAATCGGCGACGACCGCGCACTGAATGCGGCGGTGCTGGCCTATCTATCGGACATGACGCTGCTCGACACCTCGCTCTTCGCCCACGGCCTGTCGGTGTTCGACAAGCGCATCCAGGCCGCCAGCCTCGACCACGCCATGTGGTTCCACCGGCCGGTGCGGGTCTCCGACTGGCTGCTCTACGCCCAGGACAGCCCGTCCTCCTCCGGCGCCCGCGGGCTGACCCGCGGCTCGCTCTATTCCGCCGACGGCGTCCTGACCGCCTCGGTCGCGCAGGAAGGGCTGATCCGGCCGCGCCGGGGCGCCTAGAAAACCATCACGACCGCCCGATCTGCACATAAAACATGCAGGTCGGTCTGATGCCGGGTGCCTGAAAAAGTGGCGCCCGAGGGCCCTGGCCAGAAAAATCGCTTGGTTGGCGGTTGTTCGGCCCGTTTGGCACGGACCTTGTTTTCCTCTGAGTCAGTCAACCGTCGGGCGCATGACGCTCCCGGCATTCGCTGGCTCAACTCGGCGGTGCTCCCAGCCGCCCAAGGTTCGAGGTGAACATGAAAATCGTGATGGCGATCATCAAGCCATTCAAGCTGGACGAGGTGCGCGAAGCACTGACCGGCATAGGCGTCCAGGGGCTGACGGTCACCGAGGTCAAGGGCTACGGGCGCCAGAAGGGCCACACCGAGATCTACCGCGGAACCGAATACGCGGTGAGCTTCCTGCCCAAGCTGAAAATCGAGGTCGCGGTCGCGGTCGATCTGGTCGACCGGACGGTGGAGGCGATCCAGACCGCCGCCAAGACCGGCCAGATCGGCGACGGCAAGATCTTCGTCTTCGGCATCGACCAGGCGGTCCGCATCCGGACCGGCGAAGTCGACGTCAACGCACTGTGAGAGGAAGCGACCGGACCATGAAGTTCACGAAACTCCTATTCGCCGCCGGCACGCTGACCGGCCTGGCGGCCACCGCCGCCTTCGCCCAGGACGCCGCGCCTGCTGCGGCCGAAGCTGCGGGCCAGGGCTCCGACGCTGCCGCGGCGGCCGTCGCCTATGCGACCGAGCCGAACGTCGCCTACATCTTCAACACCCTGCTGTTCCTCGTGGGCGGCTTCCTGGTGATGTGGATGGCGGCGGGCTTCGCCATGCTCGAGGCCGGCCTCGTGCGTTCCAAGAACGTGTCGATGCAGTGCCTGAAGAACATCGCGCTCTATTCCATCGCCGGCATCATGTACTGGATCGTCGGCTACAACCTCATGTACACCGGCGTCGACGGCGGCTATTTCGGCTCCTTCGGCACCTACAGCTTCGACGCTGTGGGCGGCAACAACCTCGCCACCGGCTATTCGACGGCCTCCGACTGGTTCTTCCAGATGGTCTTCGTGGCCACCGCCGCCTCGATCGTCTCGGGCACGCTGGCCGAGCGCATCAAGCTGTGGCCGTTCCTCGCCTTCACGGTCATCCTGACCGGCTTCATCTACCCGATCGCCGGTTCCTGGCAGTGGGGCGCCGGCTGGCTGTCGGTGATGGGCTTCTCCGACTTCGCCGGTTCCACCCTCGTCCATTCGGTCGGTGGCTGGGCTGCACTGGCGGGCGCGCTGCTTCTGGGCGCACGCAAGGGTCGCTTCACCGCTGACGGTCGCGGCGTCGCCATGCCGGGTTCGTCGATCCCGCTCGCCACGCTGGGCACGTTCATCCTGTGGCTCGGCTGGTTCGGCTTCAACGGTGCATCGCAGCTCGCCATGGGCACGATCAACGACGTGTCGGACGTGTCGCGCATCTTCGCCAACACCAACCTGGCCGCGGCCGGCGGCGTGGTCGCCACGCTGATCCTGCTGCAGGTCATCTACAAGCGGGTCGACGTGACCATGGTGCTGAACGGCGCCCTGGCGGGTCTCGTCTCGATCACGGCGGAGCCGCTGCAGCCGTCGCCCCTGTCGGCGATCCTGATCGGTGCCGTCGGTGGCGTGATCGTGGTCTTCGCGGTGCCGCTGCTGGACAAGCTGAAGATCGACGACGTGGTCGGTGCGATCCCGGTCCATCTGCTTGCCGGTATCTGGGGTACGATGGCTGTGCCGCTGACCAATGCGGAGACGAGCTTCAGCGTGCAGCTGATCGGCGTTCTCGCCTACGGTGTCTTCACCTTCGTCGTCAGCCTGGTGGTCTGGGCGATCCTGAAGGCGGTGATGGGCATCCGGGTCAGCGAGGAGGAAGAGGCGCTTGGCCTCGATCGAACCGAGGTGGGCGTGGAAGCCTATCCGGAGTTCTCGGTCGGCCGCGCCTGATCCGATCCTGCCGAACGATGCGAGAAGGGGGCCCTTGTGGCCCCCTTTTCACGTTCGGGGCGCCGATGCCAAACACGTGACCGGTATGCCTAACAAAGCGTCACTCTGGGCGCGAAACAGGCAGATTGCGCAGCCCTGGCGGCGGATATGGCGTCAGATCGGCCAGTTTTAAGGCGCTGCGCGCTGCTTCGGGGATATGGCACGGCTTTTGATTGTCTGCCCGCGGGAGCGCCGCGACGCTTCCTCTCCGGCCCCTTCAGGGGCGCACTGGAAAGAAGAGCGACATGGTCACCACTTCCCGTCTGAAACGCCATCTGCCGGCTCTCGCCGCAGGCCTCGGCCTTGCCGCGGCGCTTGCCTGTCCGGCGCTGGCCCAGGAGGCCGCGGTGGCTGATGCGGCTGCGGCGGCAGCGCCCGTCGTCGAGAAGGGCGACGTCGCCTGGATGATGACCGCGACGCTGCTCGTCCTGTTCATGACACTGCCGGGCCTGGCGCTGTTCTATGGCGGGCTGGTGCGGGCCAAGAACATGCTGTCGGTGCTCATGCAGTGCACCGTCATCGCCGGCGTCGTGATGATCATCTGGGTGGTCTACGGCTACTCCATGGCGTTCGGCGGCGGCACCAGCCCTTACTGGGGCGGCTTCGGCAAGCTGTTCCTTGCCGGCGTGACCGTCGATTCCACCGCGGCCACCTTCACCGACGGGGTCGCGCTGCCGGAATATCTGTTCATCGCCTTCCAGATGACCTTCGCGGTCATCACGCCCGCCCTGATCGTCGGCGCCTTCGCCGAGCGCATCAAGTTCTCGGCGGTGATGCTGTTCACCGTGCTCTGGGTGACGCTGGTCTATTTCCCGATCGCCCACATGGTGTGGGACGGCTCGGGCCTGATCTTCAACTGGGGCGCGCTCGATTTCGCCGGCGGTACCGTCGTCCACATCAATGCCGGCATCGCGGCGCTGGTGGGCTGCCTGTTCGTCGGCAAGCGCGCCGGCTTCGGCCGCGACATGATGGCCCCGCACTCGATGACGCTGACCATGGTCGGCGCTTCGATCCTGTGGGTCGGCTGGTTCGGCTTCAACGCCGGCTCGAATCTCGAGGCGACCGGCGGCGCGGTGCTGGCCATGCTGAACACCTTCACCGCCACGGCCGGCGCGCTGGTCGCCTGGTGCGTGATCGAGACGATGATGCGCGGCAAGGCCTCGATGCTGGGCGCAGCCTCCGGCATCGTCGCCGGCCTCGTCGCGGTGACCCCGGCCTGTGGCACGGTCGGGCCGGTCGGAGCGATCGTGCTCGGCGCGATCTCCAGCGGCATCTGCTACTTCTTCGTCGATGTCGTGAAGAACAAGTTCGGCTATGACGACAGCCTCGACGTCTTCGGCATCCACGGCGTCGGCGGCATCGTCGGGGCGATCGGCACCGGCATCTTCACCGCGCCCTGGCTGGGCGGCACGGGCGATGCGGACTTCTCCATCGCCGGGCAGACCATGATCCAGATCTGGGCCGTCCTCGTCACCATCGTGTGGTGCGGCGTCATCTCGGCGATCCTGTTCAAGCTCGTCGACATGGCCGTGGGGCTGCGGCCGACCGCCGAGGCCGAGCGCCAGGGCCTCGATCTCGCCTATCACGGCGAGGTCGCCTACCACTCCTAAGCCATCCTCCCAAGGCTGACTCGACGGGGACGGGCGCAAGCCCGTCCCCGTTGGCGTTTGCAAGGGGAGGCGGCCGGCGCCGCCCTCAAAGAAGCTCGCGGTATTCGGGATGGCGGCGGAACTGCGCCTGAACGTAGGAGCATTGCGGCACCACGGTCACGCCGGCGCCGCGGGCCCAGTCGACCGCCGCGGCCAGAAGTTTCGCGGCGATGCCCTGGCCGCGTTCGCTGGCCGGCACATAGGTGTGTTCGAAGATCGCCGTCGTCTCGCCGGCCATCGTGTAGGTCAGCTCCGACTTGCCGCCCGGCGTCGAAAAGCGGCCCTTGCCGCCGTGATTCTCGTGGCGAATGTCCATGCCTTTGCTCCATCTGTCACTGTCGGCCGCGACATGGGAGGCAAGGCTGGCCGTGGCAAGCCGGAGGCGGTTCCGGCGGGCTTTGCCGCAGCCGCCGCAACTTCCTCTTAAGCTTAAACGGGTCTTAACCAGCCGCGCCTACTCTCCGCGCAAGCAGTGGACCCGCCGCTTCGGGCCGGTCCGCGACGACGAGACAGGCAGGACACGATGGCATCGACGGCGAGTGGCGACAGCCAAACTTCCTTCATCCGGCGGCAGGGCGAACTCTGCGGTGCGGCAGGTCTGATCGGCCTGGCGGCCTATCTGGGCGTCGCCTGCGCCACCTGGACGGTCAGTGATCCGTCGCTGAGCCAGTCGAACCAGAACATGGTCGAGAACTGGGCCGGTCCGGCCGGTGCCGTGGTCGCCGATCTCGCCATGCAGATCTTCGGCCTGGGCGCGGCGCTACTCGTCGCGCTGCCGGCGATCTGGGGCCTTCTGTTCCTGTCCGGTCTGTCCGTCGATCATATCTGGCGCCGCGCCTGGTACGCGCTGGCCGGCATCGTTCTCGCCTCGGCGGCCCTCGGCTGCCTGCCGGCCCCGGCCGGTTGGCCGCTGCCGATCGGGCTTGGGGGCGTGGCCGGCGACATCGTGCTGAAATTCCCGGCGCTGGCCACCGGCGCCTATCCGAGCGGCTTTCTCGGCTTCGTCTTCGCGGTGATGATCGCCGCGCCGGCCGGCTGGCTGTTCCTCAACGGCGCCGGTCTGATCGATCGCAACCGCGCCAGGCCCGTGGCGGACACTCGCCGCCGTCCCGTCGAGGATGAGGACGAGGAGGCCGGCGAAAGCCGCGTGGCGCTGGCCATCGGCGCTTTGGCCCATACCGCCTATTCGGTCCGCTCTTCGGTGCAGCGTCACCTCGAAGCCCGGCGCGCCGCGCGCGAGCCGGCGGAATTCGGCGATCGCTTCGACGACTGGCAGGACGACGATTTCGCGACGCCGCAGGCCGCGCAGCAGCCGCAGATGCAGAGCGGGCGCGAGATCCGCGTCGCGGCGCAGGTCGAGACCGGCGCCGGATATCACGACCCGATGGCGGATTATCCCGAGGATGACGGCATGACCGATGCCGGCAACTGGCAGGATGACGTGCCCTATGGCGACGAGCCGGCGGCCTATGACGGCAGCTTCGACGAGGCGCAGCCGGCCCTCGGCGACGATGCCATGGTAGTCGGCCCCGCCGACCGCGTGTCGCCCAACGCCGCACCGATTCCCGAGGAGAACGGCGGCTGGCGCGGGCTTCTGGCCGGCAACATCGTCGCCTTCCCGGGCCGCAAGGCGCCGGCCGCCGAAGCGCCGCGCAGCGAGCCACGCGGCCGTGCCGAAGGGCAGGGCGCACCCGCCCGGCCGCCGCAGCGCGCCGCAGCCCCGCAGCCCGATGCCGGCGTGCGCGTCGTGCCGCAGGCCACCGTCACCGCCGAACAGCAGCGCCTGCGCACCGGCTCCGGCCGCGCCACGGCCCTGAAGCCGGTCACCACGGTCGCCGACCCGGTGCGCTTCGAGCTGCCGTCGATCGAATTCCTGACGCCGCCCAAGCCGCGCAGCCGCGACAGCTCGCTGTCGCCCGAGGCGCTGCAGGAGAATGCCCGCCTGCTCGAAGGCGTGCTGGAGGATTTCGGCGTCAAGGGCGAGATCATCGAGGTCCGTCCGGGCCCGGTCGTCACCCTCTACGAACTGGAGCCGGCACCCGGCATCAAGTCGTCGCGCGTCATCGGCCTGTCGGACGACATCGCCCGCTCGATGAGCGCCATCGCCGCCCGCGTCGCGGTCATTCCCGGCAAGAACGCCATCGGCATCGAGCTGCCGAACCAGCGTCGCGACACGGTCTATTTCCGCGAGATGATCGGCTCCGACGCGTTCATCCAGAACAAGGCCAAGCTGCCGCTGGCGCTGGGCAAGACCATCGGCGGCGAGCCGGTGATCGCCGACCTCGCCAAGATGCCGCATCTGCTGGTGGCCGGTACCACCGGCTCGGGCAAGTCGGTGTCGATCAACACCATGATCCTGTCGCTGCTCTACCGGATGACCCCGGCCGAGTGCCGCCTGATCATGATCGACCCGAAGATGCTGGAACTGTCGATCTATGACGGCATCCCGCATCTCTTGGCCCCGGTGGTCACCGACCCCAAGAAGGCGGTCGTCGCGCTGAAGTGGACCGTCCGCGAGATGGAGGACCGCTATCGCAAGATGTCCAAGGTCGGCGTGCGCAACATCGACGGCTTCAATGCCCGGGTGAAGGCCGCCATGGAGAAGGGCGAGACGATCTCGCGCACGGTCCAGACCGGCTTCGACCGCGAGACCGGCGAGCCGATCTTCGAGACCGAGGAATTCGACCTGTCGCCGCTGCCCTACATCGTCGTCATCATCGACGAGATGGCCGACCTGATGATGGTCGCGGGCAAGGACATCGAGGGCACGGTGCAGCGCCTGGCGCAGATGGCCCGCGCCGCCGGCATCCACGTCATCATGGCGACCCAGCGCCCGTCGGTCGACGTCATCACCGGTACGATCAAGGCCAACTTCCCGACCCGTATCTCCTTCCAGGTGACCTCGAAGATCGACTCGCGCACCATTCTGCAGGAGCAGGGCGCCGAGCAGCTCCTGGGCATGGGCGACATGCTGTTCATGGCCGGCGGCGGCCGCACCCAGCGCGTCCACGGCCCGTTCGTCGACGACGCCGAGGTGGAGGACATCGTCAATCACCTGAAGAGCCAGGGCGTGCCGGACTATCTCGACTCGATCCTCGAGGAGGACGAGGAAGATGGCGGCGACAGCGGCTCCGGCGGCGGTTCGGGCGGCGGCGAGCCGGACGAGGGCGCCGACCTCTACGACCAGGCGGTGGCGATCGTCCTGCGCGACGGCAAGGCCTCTACCTCCTACGTCCAGCGGCGGCTGTCGATCGGCTACAACCGCGCCGCCTCGATCATCGAGCGGATGGAGCGCGAGGGCGTCGTCGGCGCGGCCAACCACGCCGGCAAGCGCGAGATCCTGGTGCCGACCGAAGACGACCGCATGTGATCGCCGGAGGGCGCGCGAAACAAGGCCAGTGCGCCGCACGCGCGCCCCATTGCTCCCCCAGACTGACGTCCAAGGAAGGGCCCCCCGCGCCGAAACGGCTCCGGGGCCCTATATCCCCCGCATGAGACGAAGGGCGGACTTCGGAACAAGGGAAGTATCCATCACCATGGCCAAGACATTCGACATTATCTCCCGCTTCGCCACGACCCGCGCCCTGGCTGCGACGCTTGCCGTCGCCGCGGTCTGCGGTCCGATGGCGGCCGGTCCTGCCGCGGCGCAGGCCGGCGCCCAGCAGATCGCCGATCATTTCGCCGGCATCCCCTCGATGCACGGCGATTTCGTGCAGTTCGATCCGAACGGCCGGCAGACCGAGGGCAAGTTCTATATCGAGAAGCCCGGCAAGGTGCGCTTCGACTACACCCAGCAGCCGCTACGGGTGATCGCCGACGGCTCCACCGTGGCGATCAACAACAAGAAGCTGAACACCTGGGACACCTATCCGCTGTCGAAGACGCCGCTTAAGCTGCTGCTCGACCGGCGGATCGACCTCTCCCAGGCGAATATCCAGAGCGTCAAGGAAGAGCCGGACCTGACGACGATCGTCATGGGCGACAGCTCGATCTTCGGCAATTCGCGGATCACGCTGATGTTCGATCCGAAGAGCTACGAACTCAAGCAGTGGACGATCCGCGACCAGCAGGGCAAGGACACCACGGTGATGATCTACAACGTCAAGCATGGCGGGGACATCGCCGAATCGACGTTCAAGATCCCCTATACCGCGATCGCCCAGGGCCAGACCGGCAACTGACGCGGCCCGCGTCGCGGGGCTGGCAAGCCTAGCCCTGCGGCGCTTCGCCGGTTCACGCTTCGGCGGCCGCGGGCACGATCCCGCGGCGCCAAGACCGGCATCGCCCTGCGTATCGCAGCGCAATATCTTGCTCGAAACAGGTTTTTCATGGTTACCCGGTGTTAATCAAAAGATTAACGCAAGACGGGTGGCCTGAAACGATCCGTCCTCCGACTGGATTAACCGCTCGACGACTGCTGTTCGGCAGTCACGAGAAAAGGAGGCAGTCATGAGTGCAGCAAACCCTCGGATCATCCTTTCTACTCTTCTTGTCGGATCGGCGCTTGCGGTGGCGTCGCCCGCACTGGCGCAGATTGGCGCGGGCGTCGGCGCCTCCGTCGGCGGGGTCAGTGCCGGCGTGGGCGCGTCGGTCGGTGGCGGCGGCGGCATCAGTGCCGGGGCTGGCGCCTCGGCCGGAGGCCATGACGGCGGCGGTGTCGGCGCGGGCGCCGGCGCATCGGTTGGCGGAGGCAATGGCGTCAACGCTGGTGCGGGGGCCTCGGTCGGTGGCAGCAGCGGCGTCAACGCGGGGGCCGGTGCATCCATCGGTGGCGGCAATGGCGTGAACGCCGGTGTCGGGGCCTCGGTTGGCGGCGGCAGCGGCGCCGATGCGGGCGTGTCTGTCGCCCTTGGCGGCCAGAACGGCATCGACACGAACGGCCGCGTCTCCCTTGGCGGCACGGCGCAGCAGCCGGGCGGCACCGCCGTGCCCGCGCCGACCGGCCCGCAGATCCCCAATCCGGGCGCCGCGCAGGGCTTCGACGGAGACGAGGCGCGCTATCATGCGGCCTTCGAGGGCATGTCGCGGTCGGAGCAGACGGCGATGGTGCGCCGCTGCGCCGGCATCATGGCCGATCCGAACGCCTTCGACCGCGGTCTCGTGGCGCTCTGCAAGGTCGTGCAGCAGGTCCGCTGATCGGCCTTCGGCTGGAGTGGGGCCGCGGCACGGCGGCAGGACTGTGCCGGCCTTCGGCTTCTTCGCCATACCGTACCGGACCGGCGCCGCCTCGTGCGGCGCCGGTTGCATGAGCGGGCAAGACTTGAACGGTGCCGGCAGGCCGCCTAAGCGGGGGCCCCATCGTGTTTTCGCCGGAACTGCCCATGCCCTTCACCATCGCGACCTGGAACATCAATTCGGTGCGCCTGCGCATGCCCCTGGTGCAGCGGCTCCTGGAAGAGCGGCAGCCGGACATCCTGTGCCTGCAGGAGACCAAGTGCCCGAACGACCAGTTTCCGGAAAAGGCCTTCAAGGCGCTCGGCTACGAGCACATCGCGATCCATGGCCAGAAGGGCTATCACGGCGTCGCCACGGTCTCGAAGCAGCCCTTCGACGACATCGTGCGCCAGGATTTCTGCCAGATCGGCGATGCGCGCCATCTGTCGACGCGGCTGAGCATCGGCGGGCGGCGGCTGCGGGTGCACAATTTCTATGTGCCGGCGGGGGGTGACGAGCCGAATCCGGAGGTCAACGTCAAGTTCAAGCACAAGCTCGACTTCATCGAGGAGATGAGGCTGATCAGCGCCGAGGCCGAGCCGGGCGTCTCCTCGCTGCTCGTCGGCGATCTCAACATCGCCCCCTTCGAGACCGACGTCTGGTCGCACAAGCAGCTTCTGAAGGTGGTCTCGCATACGCCGATCGAATGCGAGGGGCTGCTGAGGGCGCAGGCCGACGGGCGCTGGACCGACCTGATGCGCCATCACGTGCCGATGGACGAGCAGCTCTTCACCTGGTGGAGCTACCGTTCCAAGGACTGGGCGGCGTCCAATCGCGGCCGACGCCTCGACCATATCTGGGGATCGCAGGACCTCGCGCCGGCCCTGACCACGATCGACGTGATGAGCGCCGCACGCAGCTGGGAGCGGCCCTCCGACCACGTGCCGGTGCTGGCGAGCTTCAACATCGATTAAGTTAGGGAACGGGCGCCCCTTGCGGGCGCGGCCCTGGGTTCAACTCGTGAAGCGGTGTTCCATGGCGAGGATGTCGCCGGTCATCTCGGCCAACCGGGCCTTCAGCTTGGCGTGAAGACCGGCGGCGTAGTCGGGATATTCTTCCAGCATGCGCCGGAACAGCGGCCGGGTGATGCGGATCAGCTCGCAGTCGGTCAGCGTGCGGGCGCTTGTCGGGCGACGGGTCTCGGTGATCAGGGCCATTTCGCCCAGAAGCGTGCCGGGGCCGTAGGTGCCGACGACGATCTGGCGCTCCGGCCGGCCGCGCAGCAGCGCGATCTCGCCCGACACGATGACCAGACCGGCATCGGAGCGGGCATCCTCGCGGAACACGAACTCGTCGCGGTGCAGCCGCCGGCGCTCGGCGCCAAAGGCCAGCAGCCGCAACTGGTCGGCATGCAGATCCTCGAACAGGGGCACGTTGCGCAGGACGGCGATGTCGCTTTCGAGACTCATCTGGTCGGCGCACCGATCTCCTGCCGGGTTCGCGGCGGCCCGTTGACCAGCACCGTCGCAGCTCTGGCTGCCCGTCGTTTCGTTGCCCGGCGCAGCCGGACCTGTTTCCCCGCCAAGGGAGCGTTAGCGAATGGTTATACGGGAGCGGCGAATTGATGGAAACTCACGACCTGCCGCTTCCGACCGGCAGGCAGCGCTCATCCGCAGCTTTCCGGGGCGGCCAGCATCAGGGGACGAGCTTGTAGCCGCCGGATTCGGTGATCAGGATCCGCGCACTGGACGGGTCCGCCTCGATCTTCTGGCGCAGCCGGTAGACATGGGTCTCCAGCGTGTGGGTGGTGACGCCGGAATTGTAGCCCCAGACCTCCTCCAGCAGCACGTCGCGGGTGATCACCCGGCGGTCGGCGCGGTAGAGATAGCGGATGATCGCCGTCTCCTTCTCGGTCAGGCGGATCTTGCCGCCCTTGTCGTCGAGAAGCACCTTCTGGCTGGGCTTGAAGATGTAGGGGCCGACCTGGAAGGTGGCGTCCTCGCTGTTCTCGTGCTGGCGCAGCTGGGCGCGGATGCGGGCCAGCAGCACGGCAAAGCGGAACGGCTTGGTGACGTAGTCGTTCGCCCCCGCCTCGAGGCCGAGAATGGTGTCGGCGTCGGTGTCCTGGCCGGTCAGGATGATGATCGGCGCCTTGAACCCGGTCTTGCGCAGGACCTTCACCGCCTCGCGGCCGTCCATGTCGGGCAGGCCGACATCCATCACCACGAGGTCGATCAGCCCGGCCCGCGCGGCATTGATGCCCTTGGTCGCGTCGGGCTCCTGCAGGACCGTGAACTCCTCGTGGAGGGAGAGCTGGTCGGCCAGGGTCTGCCGAAGATCGGTGTCGTCATCGACGATGAGAATGCTGCGTACGCTCATGCGATATCGTCGCCCGGTTTTCTCTGCCGTCGCGCCGACGGAGCGGCTCGCGGCTGTAACAATTCGTGATAGACATAGGCGGTTTTCCCGCCGTGTCATGGTCCAGTTGCGAATGATTCCAAAAAAACCGGTGCTGATGGTCCGGCGCGCGCCCGGCAATCCCCGTCGCGGCATCCTGTGTGCCGGGCCTTTGCGCCTGCCCTGCGCGCTCGGCCGGTCGGGCACGACGATCTTCAAGCGCGAAGGCGACGGCGCGACGCCGGTCGCCGCGATGGACGTGCTGTCGGCCTGGCACCGGCCGGGCCGGATGGCGCGCCCGGCCGCGCCGTTGCCGATCCGGCGGATCCGGGCCGATGTGGACGGATGGTGCGACGCGCCCAACCACGCGGCCTACAATCGCCATGTCCGGCTGCCGTTTCCGGCGAGTGCCGAGCGAATGGCGCGTGCCGACCGCCTCTACAATTTCGTCGTGGTGCTCGACTGGAACATCCGGCAGCGCGGCCGGGGCCGCGGCAGCGCGATCTTCCTGCATGTCGCCAAGCCCGGCTATCCACCGACGCAGGGCTGCGTCGCGGTGGCGCCGGCCGACATGCTGCGGCTGGCGCCGTATCTGAGGCGCGGCGCAAGGCTGGTGGTGCAGCGCTGACGCGCGGCGTTCTTCAGCGGCCCGACAATTCGTCACATGCAACCGCGTGCGAGCCTGCGGAGTTGACCCGTCAGGCTTACGGTTTGCCGGGAGTGGCTCCTGAGCTCTCCTGACAGGTTGCATGGAGACGGACATGGAACGCAGCGAAAACACCGACAATCCGACCATCGAACAATATGACCAGCCGACCGGCGGCTGGGGCTCGGTCAAGTCGCTCCTGTCCCACGCCAAGGACGAGGGCATGCTGGCGTCCACCCTGTGGGCGACCCTGCAGAAGCAGAACAAGGCCGACGGCTATCAATGCGTCTCGTGCTCCTGGGCCAAGCCCGCCGAGCCGCATACCTTCGAATATTGCGAGAACGGCGCCAAGGCGACGATCTGGGAAACGACGCCGAAGCGTTGCGACCGCGAGTTCTTCGCGAAGCATACGGTGAGCGAGCTTCTGGAGTGGACGGACCACGATCTGGAGAAGCAGGGCCGGCTGACGACCCCGATGCGCTACGACCGCACGCTCGACCAGTATGTGCCGGTGAAGTGGGAGGACGCCTTCCGTGAGATCGCCGCCGAGCTCAACGCCATCGATCCGAAATCGGCGGTGTTCTACGTCTCGGGCCGCGCCGCGCTCGAGACCTCGCATATGTGGCAGCTGATGGCGCGGATCTACGGGTCCAACAACCTGCCCGACTCCTCCAACATGTGCCACGAATCCACGTCGGTCGGCCTGCCGGAATCGATCGGCTCGCCGGTGGGCACGGTCACGCTGGACGATTTCGACCAGTGCGACATGATGTTCTTCTTCGGCCACAACACCGGCACCAATGCGCCGCGGCTGCTGCACTGGGTGCAGGAGGCGCGCAAGCGCGGGGCGCCGGTGATCACCTTCAATCCGGTGCTGGAGCGCGGCCTGATGCGCTTCAAGAACCCGCAATCGCCGACGGAGATGTTGTCCCCCGACGAGGGGACGAAGATGTCGAGCGACTATTACCAGGTGCGCGGCGGCGGCGACATCGCGGCCATGACCGGCATCGCCAAGGCGGTCTTCGCCCTCGACGATGCGGCCCGGGAGACCGGCCGGTCGCGAGTGCTCGACGTCGATTTCATCGAGACGCATTGCCACGGCTTCGACGAGTTCGAGCGCTTCGTGCGGCAGGCGGACTGGGACGAGATCGTGCGCTGCTCCGGCCTGCCGCGGGACGAGCTGGAGCATGTCGGCCGGGTCTATGCGAAGGCCGAGAAGGTCATCGGCAATTACGGCATGGGCCTCACCCAGCACCGGCACGGCATCGAGAACGTGCAGATGCTGGTCAACCTCCTCCTGATGCGCGGCATGATGGGCAAGCCGGGCGCCGGCATCTCGCCGATCCGCGGCCATTCCAACGTGCAGGGCCAGCGCACCGTCGGCATCACCGAGAAGCTGAAGCTGATCCCGGTGGAAAAGTTCGAGGAGTTCTACGGCTTCACGGTTCCCAAGGAAGACGGTCTCGACACGATCGGAACCTGCGAGGGCATTCTCGACGGATCGGTGAAGGCCTTCGTGGCGCTGGGCGGCAATTTCTCCCGCGCCATTCCCGACACGGCCCGCATGGAGGATGCCTGGCGGCGTATGCGCCTCAATGTCCAGATCTCCACAAAGCTGAACCGCAACCACCTGCTGACGGCGGAGATCAACTACATCCTGCCCTGCATCGGCCGCATCGAGCGCGACACGCAGGCGAGCGGGCCGCAGACGGTTTCCATGGAGGATTCGACCGCCTGCATCCATGCCTCCTTCGGCCACCGCGAGCCGGCGTCGCGCGAGCTCCTGTCGGAGCCCAAGATCGTCGCCGAACTCGCCAAGGCGCTGGTGCCGGGCAAATCGACCGTGCCGTGGGATGAATGGGTCGGCGACTACGCCAAGGTCCGCGACGCGATCGAGCGGGCCTATCCGACCGATTTCCGCGACTTCAACAAGCGCATGGGCACGCCCGGCGGGTTCCATCGCGACATCGGCGCCTCCTATCGCGAATGGCGCACGGAATCCGGCAAGGCGAATTTCCTCACCCCGGACACCTTCGACGTCGACCCGGACATCGACACGACCAGCGCCGATGTCCTGAAGCTGATCACCCTGCGCTCGAACGATCAGTTCAACACGACGATCTACGGCTATGACGACCGTCTGCGCGGGGTGTTCGGCACCCGCATGGTCATCCTGATGAACGAGGAGGACATGCAGCGGCTGGGTCTTCGGAACGACGACCGCGTCGATGTCCAGACCCATACCGACGACGGGATCGTCCGCAAGGTCGAGGATTACCGGGTCCATGCCTGGGCGATGCCGAAGGGCAATTGCGGCGGCTATTACCCGGAACTCAACGCCCTGCTGCCGCTCTGGCACCATTCCAGGCGGGCCCATGTGCCGGCCGCCAAGTCGATCCCGGTGCGGCTGACCAAGCGGGGCCGGCAGGCCGCGGCCTGAGCCGGGTCCCGGTCTTCCGCCGCTGACGGCCCGGAAATCATGCGCAGGACGGGTGCCTGGCGATCAGGCGCCCGTCCACTGCCAGACATTGGTGCGCTTGATTTCGGCGTCTTCCAGGGCCCGAGTGACCGGCACTTCGTAGGTCGCCAGCCGGCTGACGCGATCGGCCGGCAGATAGGCCCGACCCGGATCGCCGACGAGAATAGCGATGCCCTGGGCACCCAGCCGGTCGAACCACGGCGTGATCCGCCGGGCCATGTCCGCGTCGAAGAAGACGTCGCCGGCAAGCATGATGTCGGCCTGCGGGATCTCGCCGATGATGTCGCGCGCTTCGAAGCCGACCGGTGTCTCGTTGAGGGCGGCATTGAGGCGGATCGCGGCGGCACAGAACGGGTCGATGTCGTAGCCGGTGACGGCGGCCGTGCCGGCACGCGCGGCGGCGATGGCGACGAGCCCGGAGCCGGTCGCGAAATCGGCGACGCGCCGGCCCCGAACGATCTCGGGATGGTCGAGGACATGGCGGGCGAGCGCCTGTCCGCCGGCCCAGGCAAAGGCCCAGAAGGGCGGCGGCAGGCCGATCGCGTCCAGTTCCGCCTCGGTCTTCAGCCACAGGTCATGCGCCTCGTCGGCCAGATGCAGCCGGATTTCCGGGACATGGGGCGGAGCGAGGATCGCCGTGTTGGCACGGATGAAGCGCTCGGCGTCGGCGGGGACAATGCGATCCTTCATGCCGGAAGGCCGGGCTGTACGGGCGATGAAAAAGCGGGGCCGCCGAAGCGGCCCGCACCGTCTTTAAGGAAACCGATCAGGCTTCGTTCTTCACGCGATCGCTTTCGGCGCGCAGCTTGTCGATCAGGATCGACGCATCGGCCTTGCTCAGCGTCTCGTCGAAGGGGTGGCCCGTCTCCTCGCAGAGGGTCTTGAGATAGGACCCCTGTGCCCCGGTCATGGGCTCGCCGCCCGTCGTCCAGGTTTCGGGGTCCTTCTCGGTGTTCGAGCCGGTGTCGACCTTGGCGTTCGCAGTATCCATGACGTGTCTCCGAAGATTGTGTTGTTCCGGAAATGTTCATGGCGCGGCTCCGTTCCCGCGACAGCACCGTTGCGCCGTCGCTGCGGCTATTTGCCCATGGCCCTGGCGGGGTCGAGCCCGCCCATCTCGCAGACTTTGCGGAACTCGTCCGGTTCGACCGGCTGCACCGACAGGCGGGAATTGTTGACCAGCACCATGTCCTTGAGCGCCGGCTCGGCCTTCACCGCATCGAGGGTCACCGGATTGGGGACGTCCATCACCGCCTTGATGTCCACGCACTCCCACTTGCCGTCCTTGGCGGTGGAATCGGGATGGGCCTCGGCGATCACCTCGACGATGCCGACGACGGCCTTGCCCTCGTTGGAATGGTAGAAGAAGCCGCGGTCGCCGACCTTCATCTCGCGCATGAAATTGCGGGCCTGGTAGTTGCGGACCCCGTCCCACTCCTGCCCCTTGTCGCCGGCCTTCTTCTGATGGTCGAAGGACCATTTGAACGGCTCGGACTTGAACAGCCAGTAGCGCATGCCCTCGCTCATGCCGTCGCTGCCGGGTTCTTGATGGCCCAGTTCCACGGGCGGACATCGACCTTGGCGAAGAGCCCGGCCAGCGCATAGGGATCCTTCGCCGCGGTCGCCTTCGCTGCCTCCAGCGAGTCCGCCTCGATCACCACCAGACTGCCGCAGGGCTTGTCGTCGGGGCCGAGGAACGGGCCGGCGAATTTCAGCCCGTCGCCGAGACCGTGCAGGAACGCCAGATGGTCGGCGCGGGTGTCGAGGCGCAGCTGCAGGCTGTCCGGCTTGTCGTCGCAGAGAATGGCAAAGAGCATCGGGTGATCCTTGTCTGGTGGGTCAGAAAAACGGCACGCGAGCGACAGCCCGGTGCCGCGGGTTCAAACGGTTTCCCGCTTCAAAGGGCGGGCGAGCAGGGCCTCGATCGCCGCGTCGATGTCGAGCTGACCGGCGAGAATGGCGGCGACGGTGGCGATGATCGGCGCGTCGATGCGGTGCTCCTGCGCCAGGCGGGCGGCGATCTCGGCGGTGAACACGCCCTCGGCGAGCTTAAGCCCGGCGCGGTCGTCGCCGCGGCCGAGCGCCATGCCATAGGCGAAGTTGCGCGACTGGGCGCTGGAGCAGGTCAGCACCAGATCGCCAAGGCCGGAGAGGCCCATCAGCGTGTCGGGCCGGCCGCCGAGCGCCGCGCCCAGACGTCGCAGCTCGACGAAGCCGCGGGTGACGATGGCGGCCTGGGCGGAGGCACCGAGGCCGCGGCCGGCGACCGCGCCGGCGGCCAGCGCCAGGACGTTCTTCAACGCGCCGCCCGCCTCGACGCCGCGCATGTCGGCGGTGGCATAGCCGCGAAAGGTCTCGGTCGATAGACGCCGCGCCGCCGCGTCGGCGGCCTCTTCGGTCTCGGCCGCGATGGTCACCGCAGTGGGCAGGCCGCGCGCCACGTCGGCGGCAAAGCTCGGGCCGGAGAGGACGGCGAGGGGGCGGCCCGGCAGCACCTCGGCCAGAACATCGGTGGCAAAGCGGCCGGTCTCGCGCTCGATGCCCTTGGAGCAGAGGATCGCTAGGGCGTCGGAGGCAATGTGCGGGGCGAGATCGGCGGCGACGGTGCGCAGGCTCTGGGCCGGCACAACGAAGAGGATGGTGCGGGCGCCGGCGAGGGCTTCGGCCGGGTCCGTGGTGGCGGTGAGGCCCGCCGGCAGCGGCGTGTCGGGCAGATAGCGCGGGTTGCGCCGGCTCTCGTTGATGGCGGCAACGGTCCCGGCGTCGCGGGCCAGGATCCGCGGCGCGTGGCCGGCCCGGGCATAGAGGCAGCCCAGCGCCGTGCCCCAGGCGCCGCCGCCGATGATGGCGAAGTGGCTCATGCCTTGGCTCCCCGTCGGCCGAAGCCGATCATCGGCGCCGAATCCCCGTCCAGGGGCCAGCGCGAGCGCACCGGCGCGTCGAGACCATCGACCATGCCGGCCTCGAAACGCTCCAGCCCGGCATAGGCGATCATCGCGGCATTGTCGGTGCACAGCGCCAGCGGCGGCGCGACCAGCCGAACGCCGGTCCGTGCAGTCTCGACCTCGAGCGCGGTGCGGATCGCCCGGTTGGCGGCGACGCCGCCGGCCACTGCCAGCACCGGATCGGCCAGATCGGGAAAGCGGTCGCGGAACTGCGTCAGGGCGCGGCCGACCCGGTCGGCAAGGCTGTCGGCAGCGGCAGCCTGGAAACCGGCGCACAGATCGTCGACATCGGTCGGCGACAGCGGCGCGGCGGCCTGGGCCGCCATGCGCAGGGCCGTCTTCAGGCCGGAGAAGGAGAAGTCCAGCCGCGGATTGCCCTTCATCGGGCGCGGCAGGGCAAAGCGCTTCGGATCGCCCGCCGCCGCGCGCCGCTCGACATGCGGCCCGCCGGGATTGGGCAGGCCAAGCAGCTTGGCGGTCTTGTCGAAGGCCTCGCCCAGCGCGTCGTCGATGGTCGTGCCCCAGCGCTCATAGGCGCCGAGCCCGCGCACCAGCACGATCTGGCTGTGGCCGCCGGAGACCAGCAGCAGGAGATAGGGATAGGCGAGGCGGTCGGTCAGGCGCGGCGTCAGGGCGTGGCCTTCGAGATGATTGATCGCCAGGAAGGGCAGCCGGCGCGCTGCGGCGATCGCCTTGCCGGTCATGGCGCCGACGATCAGGCCGCCGACAAGGCCGGGGCCGGTGGTCGCCGCGACGGCGGAGAGCTCGTCGAAACCGATGCCGGCCTCGTCCATCGCCGCCTTCACGATGCCGTCCAGCGCCTCGACATGGGCCCGCGCGGCGATCTCCGGCACGACACCGCCGAAGGCGGCATGTTCCTCGACCTGGCTCAGCACCACATTGGACAGGATCACCGGCGCGCCCGCATCGTCGCGCCCGACGACCGACGCGGCGGTCTCGTCGCAGCTCGTCTCGATGCCGAGGATCAGGGGGCGGGGCGGATTGGCAGGCGTCACGTTCGGTCCGGGCGGTAATGGCGTGCTGCCGACATAGGCGATCGGCGCGCGTCCCGCCACCGTCGATCGCCGCTCGGAACCGGTCACCGGCGGTCGAAATTCCGGCCCGGACGGTTCCGGTGGGCGCTCGCCCGCCCTATGAACGAGCCGACGACATGCAAAGCGAACTGACGGGACAGACCATGGCCAGCGACATCATCCGGATCGGCACGCGCGGCAGCCAGCTTGCCAAGGCGCAGGCGAGCGAGGTGCGCGCCCGCCTGATGGCGGCGCACGATCTGCCGGAGGAGGCCTTCGAGATCGAGGTGATCTCGACCACCGGCGACCGCATCCTCGACCGGCCGCTGTCGGAAGTCGGCGGGAAGGGGCTGTTCACCAAGGAGATCGAGGCGGCGCTGATCGACGGGCGCATCGACATCGCGGCCCATTCGTCCAAGGACATGGCCACCGCCTCGCCGGAGGGGCTGGAGGTCTCCGCCTATCTGCCGCGCGAGGATGTCCGCGACGCCTTCATCGGCCGCACGGCGGCGACCATCGACGAACTGCCGCACGGGGCGACCATCGGCTCGGCCTCGCTGCGCCGCCAGTCGCTCCTGAAGCGGATGCGCCCGGATCTGAAGGTGATTACCTTCCGGGGTAACGTCCAGAGCCGGCTGCGCAAGCTGGAAGAGGGCCAGGTGGATGCCACGCTGCTGGCGCTGGCCGGCCTGAACCGCATGGCGATGCAGGACGTCGCGACGGAAATCCTCGAGGTCGAGCGCTTCCTGCCGGCGCCGGGGCAGGGGGCGATCTGCATCCAGAACCGGATCGGCGACGAACGGGTGCACGGCCTCGTCGCGGCGATCGCCGACCCGCGGACGACGGTGGCGCTGACCGCCGAGCGGGCCTTCCTCGCCGAACTCGACGGGTCCTGCCGCACGCCGATCGCCGCCCATGCGGTGCTGGCCGAGGACGGCACGGTCACCCTGCACGGCATGATCCTGACGCCGGACGGCAGCCGGATGCACGAGACCCGGCGCACGGGCATCGCCACCGATGCCGAAGCGCTGGGCCGGTTGGCCGGCCGCGACGTGCTGGACGCGGCGGGGCCGGGCTTCTTCGACGGCTGGGGCGCCTGACGCGGCGCGGCCGGCCATGGCCCGGGTGCTGATTCTGCGCGCGGCGGACGCGGCCGTGCAGACGGCCGAGGCGCTCGCCAAGCGCGGCCATCGGCCGCTCGTTCTGCCGGTGGAATCGATGCGGACGATCGGCGGCCCCGCTCCGACAGGCGACTTCGCCGCGCTTGCCGCGACCAGCATGCGCGCGGTGCCGGCCCTGGCGAAGGCGTTTCCGGGCGATGGGCGCCCGGTCTTCGCCGTCGGTGAGCGGACCGGCTCGGCGCTGCGGGCGGCCGGCTTCACCGATGTGCGGGGTGCCGCGGGGGAGGCCGGGGATATGGCCCGATTGGCCCGGGGCGCAGGGCTCGGCGAGACCGCGACGATCCTCTATGCCGCCGGACGGCCCCGCACCGGAACATTGGAAACCGCGCTGGCCGCTGCAGAAATCGACTGCCGCGTTTGGGAGGTCTACGAGACGGTGGCCCATCGCCCGAAGCGGAGCGCCGTCGCGGCTGTCCTGCATGACGGGCCGCCCGACGCAGTGCTGCTTTTGTCGGCCGGGCAGGCGACGGCCTATGGCGAACTGGTCGCGACCTGTCCCGATCTCTTCCAGCCAGCGCCGAAGATCCTGGCGCTCTCGGCGCGAATTGCCGCGGCTTTGCCCACGAATCTCGCCGAAACGGTTCGCCTATCTGACGACACCCGGCTTGCCTCGCTTTTCGAACGGCTCGACTAACCTAGTTGAAGGATCAGGTCTGATGCGGCGCTTGCGCGGCCCGTGCGAATGAAGGACGAATAGCGTGAATGCGTGCGGTGCGGAAATCGACCGATATCCCTGCCAAGCCCGGTGAGAATGGAGCAGTTTCGATGACCAACCGTCCCCGGCGCTCAAGGCCGAGCAAGACGCGCGGCCAGACGATCGATCTCAAAGCGGAAAAGAACGAACCGGTGACCGACAAGAAAAACGACGACACCGGCGCGACGGCATCTGCCAAGCCCGCCGGCCCGACCGACGCATCGAAGGATGGCAAGACGGCGCCGAAGAGCGGCGCTGCGTCCACGGCGTCCGCCGGCACGGCGAAGAGCGAGGTGAAGTACACCTCGAGCCGCGGTGCGAGCGAGCCCAAGACCGGCGATGCGTCGGCATCGGGTACGGCCGGGACCGGTGCGGCCAAGGCCGAGCCGTCGAAGCCGGCAACGGCAGCGACATCGTCGCCGGTCGCCAAGTCCGCCAGCGATCCGAAGGCCTCCGACAAGACCGGCTCCGCCAGCGCCGCGACCGCTGCGACGTCGGCTTCGGCCAACGCCGCGACCGGCGCCAAGGCGAGCGATGCGAAGGCGGCAACCGCACCGGCATCCTCCGCAACGACTGCAAAGCCATCGAGCACGACCGCGTCCCCGGCTGCGACCACCGCGACCGCGAAGCCGGCAACGCCTGCAACGGGTGGTGCGGCCGCAACACCGGCATCGGGCGGCGCGACGTCAACACCGACGACGGGATCGGCGACCGGCAGCCCGGTAGCCACCGCGGGCAAGGACGCATCGAAGCCTGCGGCTTCCAGCGGCGCGGCTTCGCCGACGTCCGCCTCCTCCGGTTCGGCACCATCCTCCGCAAGCGGTGGGTCCGCGACCACCGGCAGTTCGCCTGCCAAGCCGACATCCACCCCGGCATCGGCAACCGCATCGGCTGCAACCACCGGCAAGCCCGCCTCGACGGGTTCGGGCGGCACCGGTTCGACCACGGGTGCTGCGCGGCCGGCATCGGCAACGCCAGCCACGACCGGCAGCACGGCTCCCGGCAGCAAGCCAGCGTCCGCCGCAACGGGGTCCACGACGTCCTCGTCCGGCAGTTCCAGCACGAGCGCCGCGTCGCGCACGACCGGCACCACGGGTCCATCGACGGGCCGCACGACGACATCGGCGGCGACCGACCGGTCCTCCGGGCTCGGCTTCGGCGGTGCGGCGGCGGCAGGCCTCGTTGGCGCGATCGTCGCCCTGGTGGGCGGCGCCGCGCTGCAGTCGGCCGGCTATCTGCCGAATTTCGGTACGAGCGAGCAGACCACCGGCGAAAGCTACGCCAGCCAGAGCGCGCTGCAGGATCTGGACGGCGAAGTGGCGGCCCTGCGCGAGCAGTTCGCGGCGCTGCCGGCGACGCCGGCCGGTGATGGTGCGGACACGCAGGCCCTGACGGGCCGCGTCGATGCGCTGGAACAGGCCGCAGCCGCACCGGCGGACGACAGCGCTGCGCAGGCAGCCGAGGCGGCCCGCACGGCCGCCGAGGGTGCGACCCAGACCGCGACGGCTGCCCAGCAGGCTGCCGATCAGGCCGGCCAGACCGCCAGCGCCGCGCAGGAGGCGGCGAATGCGGCCCAGTCGAGCGCCGATGCCGCCGCCAAGGCGGCGAGCGACGCGCAGGCGACGGCGGCCAGCGCGCAGGAAGGGATCGCCGGCATCAACGAGACGATTTCCGGCTTCGACAGCCGGATCGCCACTGTTGAAGCGCGCAACTTGCAGGCTTCCAAGGCCTTCGCGGCAGCCAATCTGAAGGCCGCGATCGATGCGGGCGGGCCGTTCATGCAGCAGCTCGAGAATTACGCGCAGATCGCCGGTGGCGAGGGCGCGACGGAGGAGTTGCGGGCCCTTGCAGCGGACGGCGTGCCGACCGAGCGCGAGCTGGCGACGCGCTGGCCCGAGGTCGAGGACCGCATCGCCAGCCAGCTGACGCCGGTTGCACCGGATGCGCCGGTGGGCGACCAGCTCCTGTCGGGCCTGCGCTCGCTGGTGCAGGTGCGACCGGTCGAGCCGTCGGCTTCGGCTGAGCCCGGCGAAGGCGGACCGAACGAAAGCCTGGCACGGCTCGACGCGGCCATCGGCGCGGGCGATCTGTCCGCCTGGACCGCCGAATGGCAGACGCTTCCCGACGCGGCCAAGGAGGCCAGCCAGGATTTCGCCGATCAGGTCGAAGCCCGGCAGACCGCCGACCGGGTCATCGCCGACGCGCTTGCGTCGGCCACGGCGCCGGCTCAGCCGGCTGCCCAGGACAATCAGGGCTAAGGAACAGACATGCTGCGAATCCTCGCCTTCCTTCTCGTCGTTCTGGCCGCCGGCATCGGTTTTGCCTGGCTGGCCGACAATCCGGGAAGCGTCACCTTCGTCTGGCAGGGCCAGCAGGTGGCCACCAGCCTGATGGTCTTCCTCATCGGCCTCGGCGTCCTGATCTTCGCCGTGCTGCTCGTCGTCTGGCTGGTGCGGGCCTTCTTCAAGACGCCCGGCGCCATCGGCAACTGGTGGAGCACGAGCCGGCGCGACCGCGGCTACAAGGCCCTGTCGAGCGGCATCATCGCCGCCGGCGCCGGTGATGCCGTGCTTGCCCGCCGCATGACCAAGCGCAGCGACAAGCTGCTCGGCACGCGCCGCGAGCCGCTGATCCGCTTCCTCGACGCCCAGACGGCGATGATCGAGGGCGATCACGCCCGCGCCCGCTCGGCCTTCGAGCAGATGGAGCGCGACCCGGAGACCCGGCTTCTCGCCCTGCGCGGCCTGTTCCTCGAAGCCGAGCGCGTCGGCGACGAATCCGCCGCGCGCCATTATGCCGAGCGCGCCGTGCGGATTGCGCCGCATGTGCCCTGGGCCGGCGGCGCCGTCTTGGAATCGAAGTGCCTTGCCGGCGACTGGGACGGCGCGCTCGCCATCCTGGAAGCCCAGAAGAACACCCGGCTTGTCGATCGCGACGAATCCAAGCGGATGCGCGCCGTGCTTCTGACCGCCAAGGCGATGACGCTGTCGGAGCGCGATCCGGCGGGGGCCAAGACCGCCGGGCTGGAAGCGCAGAAGCTCGCGCCCGACCTGCCGCCTGCGGCCCTGGTCGCCGCCGAGGCGCTGTTCCGCCTGGGCGATCTGCGCCGCGGCTCGAAGGTGCTGGAGACCAGCTGGATCAGCCAGCCGCATCCCGACATCGCCGAGGCCTATGTGCATGCCCGACCGGGCGATTCGCCCGAGGACCGGCTGAAGCGGGCCCGCAAGCTGCACGGCCTGCACAGCGGCGCGGAAGCCGAGATGTGCCTGGCGCGGGCGGCGCTCGATGCCGGCGAATTCGATCTGGCCCGCAAATCCGCAATGGCTGCGGCCGATGCGGAGCCGCGCGAGAGCACCTATCTGCTGCTCGCCGATATCGAGGAAGCGCAGACCGGCGAAGTCGGCCGGGTGCGCGAGTGGCTTGGCCGCGCCATCCGCGCGCCGCGCGATCCGGCCTGGACGGCCGATGGCGTCGTGTCGCGCAACTGGGCGCCGATCTCGCCGGTCACCGGACGTCTCGACGCCTTCGAATGGAAGGTGCCGGTCGAGCGGATCGGCGATGGCGACGGTCCGATGATCGACGCGCATGATGGCGAGGCCGATCACGGTCCTTCAAAGACGATCGGTGCCGAGGCGAAAACGCCCGAGCCGGCGACACCGGCGGCCGTGCCTGCCGCAACGCCTGCGCCGGCCAAGCCGGCGGCGTCCGAACCGGCAAAGCCGGCCACGCCTCCCGCGGCGAATGGCGGCGGAACCGGCGGAGCGGCGACCCAGCCGGCCGCCACGGATGCGACGAAGCCGGCGGAACCGCGCAAGCCCGAGGCAGTTGACCCGCCGAAGGAAACCAAACCCGCGCCGACCAGCGAAGAGCGCAAGGAAGCGCGGTTCGGCTGACGGCTCTTGAGGCCGACGGCCGCTCACGGCGAGGAACGATGTTCGAAGCATTCCGCGATTTTCTGCGCAATATCGGGGCCGGGCCGGCGGAAAGCCGCAAGGACCCGGAAGACGATCTGCGCGTGGCGACGGCCGCACTCCTGTTCCACATCGTTCGGGCGGACGGCGTCGTGACCGATGACGAGCGCACCCGCCTGCACGATGTCCTGCGCGAGGAATTCGCGCTGGCGCCCGACGAGGTCGACAGGATCGTCGCGGCGGGGGACGAGGCCGACACGGAGGCGGTGGATCTCTATAATTTCACCTCGGTCCTGAAGAACCGGCTGGGCGAGGCCGAGCGCATCCGCTTCGTCGAGCTTTTGTGGGAAGTGACCTATGCCGACGGCTCGGTTCACGAGCTGGAAGACAATCTGATCTGGCGGGTCTCCGACCTGCTCGGCGTTTCGACGCGGGACCGGATGTTGATGAAGCGGGAGGCAGCGACGAGAAGCGGGGTCGCCGACTGATTTCATGGCCTACTACGACAACAGCATCAGTGACGGCGCCGATACGGTCGCGCAGGCCATCGCCCGGCATGCCTATACGCTGGAAACCGACGATCCCCGTCCGATCCTCGTCGTCCTGCACCAGGAAAGCTCGACGCCGGGGCGCGTCGGCCAGGTCTTCGACGCCCATGGCGTGCGCATGGACATCCGCCGGCCGGTGATGGGCGATGCCCTGCCGGAGACGCTGGACGATCATCGCGGGGCAGTGGTCTTCGGCGGCCCGCCCAGCGCCAACGATACCGACGCCCACCTCGTGCGCGAGATCGAATGGATGAAGGTGCCGCTGGCCGAAGAGCGTCCGTTTCTCGGCATCTGCCTCGGCGCGCAGATGCTCGCCAAGCATCTCGGCGCCGGCGTCGGCAGCCATCGCGACGGGCTGGCCGAGGTCGGCTTCTATCCGCTGAAGGCGACGCCGCAGGGTCGGGCGCTGCTGCCGCACTGGCCGGAGATGGTCTATCAGTGGCACCGTGAAGGCTTCGACCTGCCGTCGGGCGCGACGCTTCTGGCCGAGGGTGACTGGTATCCGAACCAGGCGTTCAGCTACGGTCCGAATGCCTATGGCGTGCAGTTCCATGCCGAGCTGACACTGGCGATGATGCATCGCTGGACGACCCGCGGCCATGCGCGGCTGACGCTGCCCGGCGCCCAGGGACGCCGCCAGCATTTCGACGGGCGAGCGATCTACGACGCGCCGGTCCGGCGCTGGCTGGAGGAATTCCTCGCCCGCATCTTCGGGGCGCATCCGAAGGGCTGATCCCGTCGCGGCGCACGGGGACCGGCGGTCGGTCGTTCGGCGCGGACGCACGGCTGTCCTGCTTGCATCTTTGCAAATGCTGCGACGTAGCGTAGCGATCGGCTGAAGGGCGCGGGCATCGCGTGGAAGGCTGCACGCCAGGCCGGACATTCGGTCCGCCATGCGTGCGGACGCTGGAGATGGCATGATCGAGAAGCGGCTGGTGTTCGTGTTTCCGGGCTTCGAACCGATGCCGATCACCGCGCATATGGACCGCTTCGCGCGCGCTGCGGCCCGGACGGCTGCGCTCTGGGACACCCGGCTCGCCATTGAGCCGACAGATCGCCGCGCCGAGACGGAAGCCGCGACCCATCGCGGCGTGCTGCGGGCCGAACTCACCGGCCACGGTTGGCGCACCCACACCGATCTCGTCTTCTGCGACTGGAGCGACCTCATCCTGGCCTATGCCGGGCGCTCGTCGCTTCGGCGGCTCTTCAGCGGGCTGGCCGGTCTCGGCGACTTTCTCGTCACCGGGACGGTGTTCCGCTATGCCCGGGTGAGCTGGCGCTATCTGTTCTTCTACCTGTTTCCGCTCGCCGTCCTGGCCGGAACGCTGTTCGGCGGCTGGATCATCGGTGGCCTCGTGGCGGCGCTTGCCCCGCTGCCGGGTCCTGCGGGCCTGCTCGTGGCCGTTCTGGCCGGTCTCGCGACGGCCTGGGCGCTCTTGCTCTACGCCAACCGCCGCCTGCACGTGCTGACCGCGATGGACGACTGGGCGATGGCCCGCGATTTCTGCCGCGACCGCAATCCGGCCATCACGCGCCGGATCGACGCCCATGCCGAGGCCATGCGCCACGCCGTGGCCGGGACGGAGGCGGACGAGATCGTGGTTGCCGCACACAGTCTGGGCGCCAGCCTGGCCGTCCTGGCGCTGGACCGGGCGCTTGCGGCGGGGCTCCGCCGCGACCGCCCGCTGCAGGTGCTGACCGTCGGCTCCAGCCTGATGAAGACCGCGCTGCACCCGGCGGCCGGTGCCCAGCGCCGGGCGGTGCGGGAGATCGTGGTGACCCATGCGGTGCCCTGGATCGACGTGCAGGGCCTGTCCGACCCGATTAATTTCTACAGATCCGACCCGGCCCGCTCGCTGGGCATCAGGGAGGGCGAGGCGCCCACGGTGGTGCGGATCCGCTTCAAGCGGCTGGTGACGACGGCCACCTACCGGCGCATCAAGCGCGATTTCTTTCGCCTGCACCGGCAATTCGTCCTCGCGGTCGAGCGGCGCAGCGCCTATTCCTTCCACATGCTTCTGCTCGGACCCCGCCCGCTGGTCGATTACGGCCGCCTCGAAACCGTCGACCTGCCGCCGTTGTCTCCACCGGCGACGGGCGAAGGAGCGCGGCCGTGACGCCGGCCCTCGTCGGATCGGTCGCCTGGGCGCTGATGGTCGCGGGCTGGTACGTGATCCGCTACCCGTTCGAGCGGCGGGCCAAGCGCGCCCGTGTCGAGCGCAGCCGCCGCGGTCCGGCGGAAACGCTGCGCATGGCGATCTCGCTGACGGGGCTCGGCATCCTGCCGGGCGTGTTCGTCGCCACCGGCTGGCCGGAATCCGCCACCTATGATCCGGCCTGGTGGCAGATCGCTCTGGGGCTCGGCGCCATGGCCGGCGCGCTCGTCCTCTTCCGCAAGACCCACAAAGCGCTCGGCAAGATGTGGTCGGTCTCGCTCGACATCCGCGAGAAGCACAGGCTGGTGACCTCGGGCATCTACCGGCGGGTGCGGCACCCCATGTATTCGGCCTTCTGGACCATGGCGCTGGCGCAGGCGCTGCTGGTTCCCAACTGGATCGCCGGGCCGGCGGGGCTGATCGGCTTCGGCATCCTCTTCGCGGCCCGGGTCGCGCCGGAGGAACGGATGATGGAAGAGGCCTTCGGCGACGAATATCGCGCCTACCGGGCGCGCACGGCACGGATCATTCCCGGCATCTTCTGACCCGGCCCTGATGCCCTGCGGAGCACGGGACGAACCGCAGGGTCAGCCGCGGCCGTCGTAGCTGAGTTCCGGCGCCGGCACTTCGGGCGCGGGCTCCGGCTCGGCCAGATGCGGACGCGTCCGATAGACCGCATAGGAGCCGATGGCGATCACCCCGAGGGCCGGGATGACGATCTGCGTGGCCAGCACCGGCTCGCCGATCGCCGCGCAGATCGCGCCGCCGACGAGGCCGGCTCCCATCTGGATGAAGCCCATCATCGCCGAGGCGGCGCCCGCCATGTGCGGGAATGGCGCCAGCGACGCCGTGGTCATGGCCGGCATGACGAAGGCGATGCCGAAGGCGTAGAGGCCGACCGGCACCATGATCGACAGATAGGACACCGGCAGAACCGCGATCGACAGGGCGATCGACAGAGCGCCGGCTCCGATGAAGCCGAGGCCGACCGGGACGAGGCGATAGGCGCTGGTGCGGGTCATCAGGTAGCGCATGGCCAGCGAGCCGGAGAAGAACATGCCGGACTGGCCGAGCATGCCGATGCCGTATTCGGTCGGCGTCAGCCCGGCGCGCTCGATCAGGACGAAGGGCAGGACCGTTGCGAGGGTGTAGAGCGCGCCGACCGAGCCGGCGACCGTGAGGCTCGTCGCCATGAAGTGGCGGTTGCTGATCAGCCGCCGGTAGGAATGCAGGATCGCCTTCGGCTGGATGCGGCTGGGATCGGGCACGACGGTCTCGCGCATGGCGCCGAGGGTGACGCCGATGACGATCAGGCCGAAGAACATCATCACCACGAAGATCGCGTACCAGCCGGCGAGCTCCAGCGTCAGGCCGCCGATGGTCGGGGAGACGGCGGGACCGAGCGCCAGGATGATGCCGATGGTGTTCATGATCCGCGAGGAGGTCTCGCCCTCGAACTGGTCGCGGACGATGGCGCGGGCGGTGGCGACGCCCACCGAGGCGCCGACACCCTGCAGGATGCGGGCGGCGATCAGCATCTCGACATTCGCCGCGGCCATGGCGAGGATTGCGCCGGCCAGGTACAGCACCATGAAGCCGAGCGTGGTGACGCGCCGTCCGAAGGCGTCGGACATCGGCCCGCAGACGAGCTGGGTCAGCGCGAAGCCGGCGAAATAGACCGCCAGCGACAGCTTGATCATCGATTCGGTGGTGTCGAACTCGGCGACCAGCGTCGGCATGGCCGGCGTGTAGAGCGCCATGGAGATCGGGCCGATCGCCACGAGGCAACCGCCGATGAGGCTCGTCCGGCGCTCCGACATGATGGGCGCGCGGGCAGTTTGTGCGGTCAAGGCGGCGGTCCGTGGTGAGTGGCTGTCCGGAAAGGGACGGCAACGCCGCGCGATGCACGCCGTTCCGTCCCGATCACCGCCATCTAGGGTCGACGCGTCGCCCTTGCCAGACGTAAGGGAGCCTTAGGCTGCGCCCTGTACCCGCATCTCCGCGACATCGGCGAGGGGCTCCGGCGCGTCGCGGTCGTCGCCGTCGCTCAGCGGCACGTTGGTCAGGTTCGCCCGCATCTTGCGCATGATGACGTCGACGGTCTTGCGCTCGTCCTCGGACAGGCCGCTGACGGTGCGCTCATAGACCGCGAGGGCGACGGGCCGGGCTTCCTCGAACACCCGCTCGGCGGAGCTGGTCGGCGCGATGACCTTGGCGCGGCGGTCGTTGGGGTCGACCGAGCGGCTGATCAGGCCGCGCGCCTCGAGCCGGTCGAGATAGGCCGACAGGGTCATCGGTTCGACGCCCATCCGCTCGGCCAGAACCGCCTGACGCGAGCCGCTGTAGCGGCCGACATAGGCGAGCGCCCTGATCTCGCCCGGGGTCAGTTCCATTCCCGCGTCGATGACCGCTTTCTCGAAAGCCTGCCGATACAGCCGCCCGAGGTCCACGATAACAAAGCCAAGGGCGTTGCCCGGTAGAAGTTGCGACATTGGTTGCGGCCCTTGTTTCACGTTTTCCGGTGAGCCGTCCCGGCTCTGAATGACATTACTCGCTCAATGCCGGGGTGAAGGATTTCACCCTGTCGGCGCGACCAGAATAGCACGATGGTCTTTCATCTGAACCCTGTCCGCATCATCTACACGTGGAACACGCGCATGGCAGAGGCGGATAAAGGCAGACAGATGAACGATTTGCACCACGCAGTCCCGCTCGACGATAACCATCCTGACGCATTAGCCAGCGAAGTACCTGACTTCGATCAATTCCGTCCCGAAGATTTTCCGGACGCGTTTCGCGCCGCCATGAGCGAGCATCTGTCTGAAATCACGGCGATCGCCGAGAACACGGCGCCTGCCGATTTCGACAATACGATCGCTGCCCTGGAGCGCGCCGGCCGGAAGCTGGAGGAGGTGGCGCGGATCTTCTTCACCCTTGCCGGTGCCCATACGAACCCGGCATTGCAGGGGGTCGAGCGCGACGTTTCGCCGCTTCTCTCGCGTCATTCGTCGCAAATCACTCTCAATGCTGCGCTTTTCGCCCGTATCGATGCGGTCCATGCCGATCGCGATGCAGCGGCGACTTTGACGCCGGAAGACCGGCGGCTTCTCGACCGGATCCATGCGGGCTTCGTGCGCAGCGGCGCGCGGCTCGAAGGGGCCGATCGCGAGCGGCTGGCCGAGATCGACGCCGAACTCTCCTCGCTCGGCACCCGCTTCTCCCAGAACATTCTGGCCGACGAACACAATTGGGTGATGAGCCTCGAAAAAGACGATCTGGCCGGTCTTCCGGACGATCTGATCTCGACCATGGCCGGGGTTGCCGCCGATCGCGGGCTCGAGAACTCCGCCGTCACCCTGTCGCGCTCGGTGGTCGTGCCGTTCCTCTCCTACTCGACACGGCGCGACCTGCGCGAAAAAGCCTTCCGCGCCTGGACGAGCCGCGGCGAGAATGAGGGCGCGTCGGACAACCGGCAGATCATGGCCGACATTCTCCGGCTGCGGGCCGAGAAGGCGCGGCTGCTCGGCTTCGACAGCTTCGCCGCCTACAAGCTGGACGACACGATGGCCAAGACGCCGGTGGCCGTGCGCACGCTGCTCGAAGAGGTCTGGGAGCATGCCAAGACACGCGCGGCCGACGATGCGGCGGCGCTGCGCCAGCTGGCCGGCGAGCGCGGCGACAATCATCCGCTGGAGCCCTGGGACTGGCGCTATTACGCCGAGCAGCGGCGGCAGCGGGAGTTCGCCATCGACGAGAGCGAGCTGAAGCCGTATTTCGAGCTCGACCGGATGATCACGGCCGCCTTCGACGTGGCCGGCCGGTTGTTCGGCCTCTCCTTCACGCCCTTGCCCGAGGCGAAGGCCTGGCACCCGGATGTGCGGGTCTGGGCGGTCGCCGACCGCGACGGCCGGCCGCGCGGGCTCTTCCTCGGTGATTATTTCGCCCGCCAGTCGAAGCGGTCCGGCGCCTGGATGAGCGCGTTGCGCAGCCAGCACAAGCTCGATGGCGGGCAGCTGCCGATCATCTACAATGTCTGCAATTTCGCCAAGCCGAGCGCCGGCCAGCCGGCGCTGCTGTCGCTCGACGACGCCCGCACGCTGTTTCACGAATTCGGCCATGCCCTGCACGGGCTCCTGTCCGACGTGACCTGGCCGTCGCTGTCCGGCACGTCGGTGGCCCGCGATTTCGTCGAGCTGCCCTCGCAGCTCTACGAGCACTGGCTCACCGTTCCTTCCGTGCTTGCGGAGCATGCGCGGCATGTGCGGACCGGCGAGCCGCTGCCGAAGCCGTTGCTCGACAAGATGCTGGCCGCGAAAAGCTTCGACGCGGGCTTCGACACCGTCGAATACACCGCCTCGGCGCTGATCGATCTCGGCCTCCACGAATTGCGCGAGGTGCCGGACCAGCCGCTGGCCGCCGAGCGGGCCATGCTGGAAGAGCTGGGCATGCCGCGCGAGATCGTCATGCGTCACCGCTCGCCGCACTTCGCCCATATCTTCTCGGGCGACGGCTATTCGGCCGGCTATTATTCCTACATGTGGTCGGAGGTGCTCGACGCCGACGCCTTCGAGGCGTTCGAGGAGGCCGGCGATCCGTTCGATCCCGAGACGGCCGGGCGGCTCCTGGAGCATGTCTATTCGGCCGGCAATTCGCAGGACGCAGCGGACCTCTACACCGCCTTCCGGGGCCGCATGCCGACCTCCGGGGCGCTGTTGCGCAAGCGCGGCTTCGTGACCGGCTGAGGCCAGGGCCGTTCCTTGCTGCGGCGGGCCGGAATTTCGCTGGCGCCGCCGCAGTTTGGAACGACTCGAAAGTTTCGCAGGGCTGCAATCGCCCTGCCACGCAAGCTGGCGATGGTGCGGGCCTCTTTCTGCTGGAGGTTCCCCGATGTCTGCGAAACGCTTTCCCCTGTCCCGCCGCCGCTTCCTCGCCTCGTCGGGGGCGGCGGCGCTCGTCGCCGGTTCCGGCCTTGCCATGCCGGCGATCAGCCGTGCGGCCAGCCGCCCGGCCTTCACCCACGGCGTCCAGACCGGCGACGTGGACGCCACCTCCGGCATGGTGTGGACGCGGGCCGACCGGCCGTCGCGCATCGATTTCGAATGGGCGACGACCGAGAGTTTTGCCGATGCGAAGAAGCTGCACAGCCTGACGACGCTGCCGGAATCCGACTTCACCGCCAAGCGGCTGATCGCCGGGCTGCCATCGGACCAGGAGATCTTCTGGTGTGCCGTCGCCACCGATCTCGGCGACGTCAACGGCGTCTCCGAGCCCATCGTCGGGCGCTTCCGCACGGCGCCGGCGTCGCGCCGCTCGATCCGCTTTGCCTGGTCCGGCGACACGGTCGGGCAGGGCTGGGGCATCGACGAGAGCCGCGGCGGCATGAAGGCCTACGCCACCATGGCAAAGCACGAGCCGGACTTCTTCCTGCATTCGGGCGACACGATCTACGCCGACGGCCCGCTGAAGGAGAGCGTGGAACTTGCCGACGGCAGCGTCTGGAAGAACCTTCTCATCCCGGAGAAGGAAAAGGTCGCCGAGACGCTGGACGAGTATCGCGGCCAGTGGAAGTACAATCTCATGGACAAGAACGTCCAGGCGATGAATGCGCGCGTCCCGACCTTCTTCCAGTGGGACGACCACGAGGTCATCAACAACTGGTCCTCGGCCAAGGACCTGACTGCCGACGACCGCTATGCGGTCAAGGACATCGCCCTCCTGGCCGCTCGCAGCGCGCGCGCCTTCCATGAGATGACGCCCATCGGCTACGTCGCCGAGGAGCCCGGCCGGGTCTATCGCAAGATCGCCTATGGCCCGCTGCTCGACGTGTTCTTCCTCGACCTGCGCTCCTATCGCGGCGGCAACACCGAGGGGCTGGAAACCGAGGCGTCCGAGGCGACGCAGATGATGGGCGCCGAGCAGATCGCCTGGCTGAAGCGGGAGCTGGCCAAGTCAGACGCCACCTGGAAGGTGATCGCCTCCGACATGCCGATCGGCCTCGTCGTCTGGGACAATGTCGGCGACAGGAAGCTCGTCGAGGCGGTGTCCAACAATGATGGCGGCGCGCCGAAGGGCCGCGAGATGGAATTCGCCGACCTCCTGCGCTTCATCAAGTCGGCCGGCATTGCCAACACGGTCTGGCTCACCGCCGATGTCCACTACACGGCGGCCCATCACTACAGCCCGGATCGCGCCGCCTTCCAGGATTTCGACCCCTTCTGGGAGTTCGTGTCGGGCCCGATCCATGCCGGTACCTTCGGCCCCAACGATCTCGACAAGACCTTCGGGCCGGAGGTGCGGTTCGTGAAGGCGCCGACCGAGGAGCAGGGCGCCAACCTGCCGCCGTCCATGGGCCTGCAGTTCTTCGGCCTCGTCGAGATCGACGGCGACAGCGAGCAGATGACGGTCCGGCTGATGGATGCCGACGACACGGAGCTCTGGACGACGACGCTCGACCCCGTCCGGCGCGGGTGACGCAGCGGCGGGACAGACAGGCCGGCCGGCTGAGCCACGTGCTTCAGCCGGTCGCCCGGTTCCTGGTCGGCGGGCGCGGATGCCGTGACGGATCAGCTGTCCTTGATGGTCCGGTCCGGCCAGCGGCCCGCCGCGGCCGGCCCGACGAAGCGGCCGGTGATCGCGCTGCGATGCGCGCCGTGGGTCGAGCCGCCGCCCCTGGTCTCGCTGATCGTCGTGTGGGGGTGCGTCTCGGCGTAGCGCTTGGTCACGTATTGACCGGACCCGGCATTCCGAAAGGTTTTTCCGCTGTCAGTCGTCATGGTGTCATCCTTCCGCAGGACTGCGAATCGAACTCCAGCGGGCAAATGGTTCGTCCTTTGTTCCGTTGTGTCAAGTCCGGTTGTGGCATGTATCGCGCCGGGTTGTTGTGTCCGGGGCGCAGAATGACTATGTGGGTTGCTCGTTCGGTCGCGTTCGCCCCGTCTTCCGTGAAGAGGACGGGCGGGTCGCGCCGCATAAACACGCCTCCACCTTTCGCACCCGCACAAATTGCTGTATGGGAGCGTGGAATTCGCGCCGGGTGGACCATTGATGGTCCCGCCGCGGCCTTAACTCGTTTCCGGTGACACTTATGAAGCTCCGCAACATCGCGATCATCGCGCATGTCGATCATGGCAAAACCACACTCGTCGACAAGCTCCTGGCGCAGTCGGGATCGTTCCGCGAGAACCAGCGCACCGAAGACCGCGCGATGGACTCCAACGACCTGGAGAAGGAGCGGGGCATCACCATCCTGGCCAAGGCGACTTCGGTCGAGTGGAAGGATACCCGCATCAACATCGTCGACACCCCGGGCCATGCCGATTTCGGCGGCGAGGTGGAGCGTATCCTGAACATGGTGGACGGCGCCGTGATCCTGGTCGACGCGTCGGAAGGCCCGATGCCGCAGACCAAGTTCGTGCTCGGCAAGGCGCTGAAGGTCGGCCTGAAGCCGATCGTGGCGATCAACAAGATCGACCGCGCCGACGAGCGCCATCAGGAAGTCCTCAACGAGATCTTCGACCTGTTCGTCTCGCTCGACGCGACCGAAGAGCAGCTCGACTTCCCGATCCTCTACGGTTCGGGCCGTGGCGGCTGGATGGCCGAGGAGCCGGAAGGCCCGCAGGACCAGGGCCTGACCCCGCTGTTCGACCTGATCCTGAAGCATGTTCCGGAGCCGGACACGGCCGGCAAGGACGAGCCGTTCAAGATGATCGGCACCATCCTCGAAGCCAACCCGTTCCTCGGACGCCTGATCACCGGCCGCATCCAGTCCGGCTCGATCAAGCCGAACCAGGCGGTCAAGGTGCTGCATGGCGACGGCAAGCTGCTGGAAAGCGGCCGCATCTCCAAGATCCTCGCCTTCCGCGGCCTCGAGCGCGTGCCGCTGGAATTCGCCGAAGCCGGTGACATCGTCGCCATTGCGGGCCTGTCCAAGGGCACCGTGGCCGACACCTTCTGCGACCCGCAGGTCAACGAGCCGCTGCACGCCCAGCCGATCGATCCGCCGACGGTGACGATGTCCTTCATCGTCAACGATTCGCCGCTCGCCGGTACCGAGGGCGACAAGGTGACCAGCCGCGTCATCCGCGACCGCCTGTTGAAGGAAGCCGAGGGCAACGTCGCGCTGAAGATCGAGGAAGCCGCCGACAAGGATTCCTTCTACGTCTCCGGCCGCGGCGAGCTGCAGCTGGCCGTGCTGATCGAGACCATGCGCCGCGAAGGCTTCGAGATCGGCATCTCGCGTCCTCGCGTCGTCATGAAGGAAGACGAGAACGGCCAGACGCTCGAGCCGATCGAAGAGGTCGTCATCGACGTCGACGAGGAGCATTCCGGCGTCGTCGTGCAGAAGATGTCCGAGCGCAAGGCCGAGATGATCGAGCTGCGTCCGTCGGGCGGCGATCGTCAGCGCCTCGTCTTCCATGCCCCGACCCGCGGCCTCATCGGCTACCAGTCGGAGCTCCTGACCGACACGCGCGGCACCGCGATCATGAACCGGCTGTTCCACAGCTACGCCCCGTTCAAGGGTGAGCTGCCGGGACGCAACACCGGCGTCCTGATCTCCAACGACACCGGCGAGAGCGTGGCCTTCGCCATGTTCAACCTGGAAGACCGCGGCCCGATGGTCATCGACGCCGGCGTCAAGGTCTATGCCGGCATGATCATCGGCATCCACACCCGCGAGAACGATCTGGAAGTGAACGTTCTGAAGGGCAAGAAGCTGACCAACATGCGCGCGTCGGGCAAGGACGAGGCGATCAAGCTGACGCCGCCGATCCGCATGACGCTCGACCGGGCGCTGTCGTGGATCCAGGACGACGAGCTCGTCGAGGTGACGCCGAAGACGATCCGTCTGCGCAAGATCTATCTCGACTCCAACGAGCGCAAGCGCTTCGACAAGAGCCGCAAGGCGGCCTGATCCGCCGCACGGCATTCGCCGGACACATCAAGGGCCGCGCATTCCATCCGGGATGCGCGGCCCTTTTCGTTTGCGGGGCGGGTGGCGGGCCGCGGCTATTCCGCGGCGTGTTGCATGAGGGCGCTCCCCTCGACCGCGGCATCCCGGTACCAGCCTTGCGCGGCCGCGACGCCCGAACCCGGCTCGATCTTCGCGCCGGCATCGGCCAGCGCCATTTCCGCAACGCTCAGCGCCGTCAGGCACATCGCCGGGTTGAGATCGCCGAGATGGCCGATGCGGAACACCTTGCCGGAGAGCTGGGCCAGCCCGCCGCCGAGCGAGGTGTCGTAACGCTCATAGGCGGTGCGGATCACCGCATTCGCATCGACGCCCTCGGGAACGCGGATCGCCGACACGGTGTCGGAATGCCATTGCGGCGCCACGGCCTGCAGCTTCAGGCCCCAGGCGGCGACGCCCCGCCGCACCCCCTCGGCCAGCCGGTGATGACGGGCGAAGACGTTTTCCAACCCCTCCTCGAAGAGCATGTCCAGCGCCACCCGCAGCCCGTGGAAGAATTGCGTCGGCGGGGTATAGGGAAAGAAGCCGTTGGCGTTCTGGGTGATCATGTCGGCGAAGGCGAAATAGGTGCGCTCCATCTTCGGCCGGTTGTCGCGAGCCGCCGCCAGCGCCTTTTCGGAGACGGCCAGGAAGGACAGGCCGGCCGGCAGCATGAAGCCCTTCTGCGACCCCGCGACGGCGAGATCGACGCCCCATTCGTCCTGCCGGAAGTCGATCGAGGCGATGGACGAGACGCCGTCCACGAAGATCAATGCCGGGTGCTGGTGGGCATCGAGCAACCGCCGGACGCCGGCGACATCCGAGGTCACGCCGGTCGCGGTCTCGTTGTGGGTGACGAAGACGGCGCGGATCGTATGGGCCCGGTCCGCCGCAATCGCGCGTTCATAGGCATCGAGCGGCACGCCGGTGCCCCATTCCACGTCGATGGCCTCGACATCGAGCCCGAGCCTTTGGGCCATGTCGACCCACAGATGCGAGAACTGGCCGAAGCGCGACATCAGCACCTTGTCGCCGCGCGCCAGGGTGTTCTGGATGGCCGCTTCCCAGGCCCCGGTGCCGGAGGAGGGATACATGAAGACGCGTCCCTCGCGCATCTTGAAGACACGCTTCAGATCTTGGAAGAGGGGCAGAGACAAGGCCGGAAAATCAGGCGCCCGCTGGTCTTCCATCGGCACGTTCATGGCCCGCCGGACGCGCTCCGGGACATTGGTGGGGCCGGGAATGTAGAGATGCCGGATACCGTGCTTCATGCGATCCTCCCAGACGCGCAGCCGCGCGAACGGGTGCCGCGAGGCCAGTTGGGGCAGACCTTAATCCGCCGAGCCGGTAAGGCGGAGTTTCAAATTCTGATCCGGGCCTTAGAAAAACTGACGGCCATCGTCGGTGGCCGTCGCGAGTGGACAGTGCCGGGCGGCGCCCGACATGGCGGCGAAGACGAAACGGGGATGTGATGCGATGGGACTGATTTCCGGCCTGATGGGCCTTTCCAGCGATGCGGACGCGACGGCGATTGAGGCCGATCTGGCGCCGATCCTGTTGCCCGGAGAGGGTGTCGAACTCGCCTTCCAGATCGTGCGGGATCTCCTGGTGTTCACCGATCTGCGCCTGATCATGGTCGACAAGCAGGGCATGACCGGCCGCAAGCGGCACATCCAGTCGGTGCCCTATCGGTCGATCACCATGTTCGCCATCGAGACCGCAGGCAGCTTCGATACGGATTCGGAAATGACGCTCTGGGTGTCCGGCCAGTCGCCGATCACACGGCCATTGTCGCGGCGTGCCGATATCGCCGGCATCCAGCGGGCGCTGGCGCAGGGCGTGCTGGCGCCCCGATAGACGCGCCTTCGATCCGACCTTCCAGCAAAAACCGGGGGATAGCCGCTTGCTGTGTCCCCGCTCGGACTCCCGGACGACTACAGTCGCCGCGAATCGCCGGACGGTGCCGGCGAACCAAGACGGATCGTTCGATGTGGGTTATGGTTAAGCTTCCATGAAGACGCTTGCCGCCGAAATCCGTCTGGCCGAACCGCACGATGCCGCCGCCCTGTCCGCGGTGCATGCCACGTCGTGGCGCGGCGCCTATGGCGGGCTGATCCCGCATGGCAGCCTCGAAAAGATGATCGGCCGGCGCAACGACGACTGGTGGGACACGGCGATCCGCAGCGGGGCGGCGATCCTGGTGGCCGAGTTCTCCGGCGCGCCGATCGGCTACGCCACGCTGGGCCGCAACCGTACCGAGGCGTTGCGCGCCGACGGCGAAATCTACGAGCTGTATCTGCGGCCCGAATATCAGGGGCTCGGCTTCGGCAAGCGCCTGTTCGAAGCCGCCGCCGCGCTGTTGCGCGAGCGCGGCCTGAAGGGGCTGGTGGTCTGGGCGCTGGCCGAGAACGACCGGGCGATCGAGTTCTACGGGCGCCTCGGCGGACGCGACATCGCCGAAGGCAGCGAATGCTTCGACACGCGCAAGGTCGCCAAGATCGCCTTCCTCTGGAACTGACGTCCGCAGCCGGCCGGCGCGTGCCTGGCCGAAGGGGCGGACAGCCTGCGCAGCCGCGTGTTGCGCGGGTTCGCCGGAGCGGCTAGAGCGTCTTCGGGGAAACCGGGCCACCAACGCGATCATCCCTGCCATGGATCGCTCTCGCGTCCTTCAAGGACATGCGAGGCGGGTCGCCCGTTCGGATCGACAGGCCACATCTGGAAGGACACATCATGCGCATCGACGCGATCGCCCGCGGCAAGAACCCGCCGGAAGACATCAACGTCATCATCGAGGTGCCGCTGGGCGGCCATCCGATCAAGTACGAGATGGACAAGGACGCCGGCTGCCTGGTCGTCGACCGCTTCCTCTACACGCCGATGACCTATCCGGGGAATTACGGCTTCGTGCCGCACACCCTGTCCGACGACGGCGATCCGATCGACGTCCTGATCTGCAACACCCGGCCGCTGTTTCCCGGCTGCGTGATCAATTGCCGCCCGATCGGCGTGCTGGTCATGGAAGACAACAGCGGCGAGGACGAGAAGATCATCGCCGTGCCGTCGCCGCACATCACGCGGCGTTTCGAGAACGTTCGCGAATATGGCGACCTGCCGGAAATCACGCTGCTGCAGATCGCCCACTTCTTCGAGCACTACAAGGATCTGGAGCCCGGCAAGTGGGTCAAGATCGGCGACTGGGGCGACAGCGTCAAGGCGCGGTCGCTGATCACCGCGGCGGTCGAGCGGGCCGAGAACGCCAAGGGCTGACCGGACCGGTCCACAGACAGCATTCAGATACGGGCGTGGCGGGCAACCGCCGCGCCCGTTCTGCATTCGGCCGTCCGGACGAGGAGGGGGCGGCGGCAGCGTAACACGGAAGATATTGACGGACTGATGACTGCGTCATGCGCAGAATGCACACGAGACGTGCAGCAAAACGCACTACTTTTGTGCAGTGCGATCTCTTACTTGATGGCTATCGAAAACCCCAAACCCTGGAATCAGGATCCCATGTTTCGCCGTCTAACAACCCGCCTCAACACCTACCGCAACCATCGTAACCAGATCCGCCAGCTGGAAATGATGGACGACCGCGAGCTCGCCGACATCGGCGTCGGCCGGTCGCAGATCACTCAGGCCGTCCGCTTCGGCCGTCTCTGAGCCTTGAGGCCGCGGCGCAGGACGCCGCGATCGGGCATCGATCCGCTCTGCCCCACATGAATGCATGCCACGCCGCCTTCGACTGAGTTCGGGCGGCGTTTTGGTGTCTGGAGGTCAGTTCAGGGCGTTGAGCGCCGTCGCGAGGCGCCCGGCGTCGCCGGTGAGGCGCAGGGTCTTCACCCGCGACGTGTGGCCGGCGACCAGCGTCACCGCCGATTTCGGAACGCCGATCGTCTTGGCAAGGAGCTTGAGAAGCGCGGCATTGGCCTTGCCGTCCTCGGGCACGGCCCGCACCCGCGCCTTCAGGAAGGCGCGTCCCGCCGCATCCGTCACGCTGCCCTCGATCCGGTCAGCGGCTGATTTCGGCGTCAGGCGGAGATCGACGAGAACGGCATCCTCGCCGTCAGGCCGCCAGAAGCGCGCGTCGGTCACCGGACCGGGCGGAGCAATCGCTCAGATGCCGGCGCTGTAGATCGCCGGATTGATGTAGACCGCGATCAGATACTGCAGGAACATGATGGCGAACAGGACGACCAGCGGCGACAGGTCGATGCCGCCGAGATCCGGCAGGACCCGGCGGATGCGCCGATAGACCGGCTCGGTCATCTGCCACAGGAAGCGGCCGACGGAGTCGACGAAGGGATTGCCGGGATTGACGATGTTGAAGGCATAGAGCCACGACAACACGGCCGACGCGATCACGATCCACCAGTACAGATTGAGTGCCTGATAGAGGACGTAGGTGACTGCAAGCATCAAATCGGGCCCTTTGCGATAACGGTTTCGGATGTAGCCATCGCCTTGCCGATACGCAAGCCGCGCCCGCTTCGCCGCATGTGCGACCGGCCCGGTTCGGTCACGCCGCGGCCGCCATGCAAGGGGCGTTGACAGGGCCGGCGCCGCGGCACTAAATGCCGGTCGAAATGGTGGACGGGGCTGTAGCTCAGTTGGGAGAGCGCGTCGTTCGCAATGACGAGGTCAGCGGTTCGATCCCGCTCAGCTCCACCAGCCATCATTTCCTTCCAGGACATCGCGCAGTCATGGTCCGCCTTGCCCGGTTGGTGCGGGCCGGATCGTTGCAGGTGCGTGGGTGACACAGGACAGTGAGACCGCTTCCGCCGCGCCGGGCGATCCGGACGCGAGCGCCATTCCGGTCGAGGATCGCTTCGCCGCCTTCCGCAATCCGCGGTTCCTGCGCTACTGGCTGTCGCGCTTCTTCTCCACCTTCGCCATCCAGATCGTCGTCGTCTCGGTCGGCTGGCAGATCTACGACCTGACCCGCAATCCGCTGGATCTGGGGATCGTCGGCCTCTGCCAGTTCCTGCCGGCGCTCGTCCTGGTGCTGGTCACCGGGGCTGCCGCCGACCGCTATTCGCGGCGGATGATCATGGCGGTGGCGATCCTCGTCGAGGCGCTCGGCGCCCTCGGGCTGCTGCTCCTAACCTGGCACGGCCTCGCCACGCCCTATCCGGTTTTCGCGATCCTTGTCGGCTTCGGCATCGCCCGCGCTTTCTTCGGCCCGGCCTCGCAATCGCTGGTGGTCAATCTGGTCACCAAGCGGGAGCTCGCCAACGCGATTGCCTGGAACTCTTCCTCCTGGCAGATCGCGGCGATTGTCGGCCCGGTTGCCGGCGGGCTGCTCTACGGCGTGTCGCCCGTCGCCGCCTACGGCACCGGCCTGACGCTGTTCGTCGCGGCTGCGGTGCTCGTCCTGTCGATCACGGCACCCAGCCAGAAGCGCTCCAGCGAGCCGGCGAGCTTCGAGACCATCGTCGCGGGCTTTCGCTTCATCTGGTCGGAGAAGGTGGTGCTCGGCGCGATCTCGCTCGACCTCTTCGCCGTGCTGCTCGGCGGCGCCGTGGCGCTGATGCCCGTCTATGCACGGGACGTCCTGCATGTCGGCCCCTGGGGGCTCGGGCTCCTGCGCGCAGCGCCCGGCATCGGCGCGGTGTCGATGGCGGTGTGGCTCGCGGCCCACCCGATCAAGACCCATGCCGGCGTCAAGATGTTCGTCTTCGTCGGCCTGTTCGGCGCCTTTACCGCATTGTTCGGCATGGCCGCCGTGCCGTGGCTCGCCATCGTCGCGCTGATCTTCATGGGCGCGTCGGACATGATCAGCGTCTATATCCGCGAGACGATCATGCAGCTCTGGACGCCGGACGAGGTTCGCGGCCGGGTCAACGCCGTCAACATGGTCTTCATCGGCGCCTCCAACGAGCTCGGCGAGTTCCGCGCCGGGGTGATGGCCTTCTGGATCGGCGCCGTGCCGGCGGTGGTGCTCGGGGGCCTGGCGACGGTCGGCGTCGCCGGGCTGTGGTCGTGGATGTTCCCGGATCTGCGCAAGGCCCAGCACCTGGCCGGCCGCGACTGAGGCGGGGCCGGCCTGCGCTCAGCCGATCTCGGCGAGGATGGTGCGCACGTCGCCGAGTCTGTCCACCTGCCGGAAGCGCGGCGCGTTCTTCGGCTGCTCGGCATGTTCCAGCGCCCAGGTCAGCTCATGCGGGATATGGACGCCGAAGCTGCCCGCCGCCAGCGCCGGCAGCACATCCGACTTCAGCGAATTGCCGACCATCATGGCGCGGGCCGGCCCGTCGCCATGGCGGGCGAACAGCCGCTCATAGGTCGCCGCCGTCTTGTCGCTGACGATCTCCACCGCGTCGAAATGGTCGCCCAGCCCGGAAGCCGCGAGTTTGCGCTCCTGGTCGAACAGGTCGCCCTTGGTGATCAGCACCAGCCGGTAGCTGCCGGCAAGCGCGGCAAGGGTCTCCTGCGCTTCGGGCAGGGCTTCGACCGGGTGCTCCAGCATTTCGCGGCCGGCATCGAGGATCTGCCGGACGATGGCCGGCGAGGCAGTGTCGCCCGTGACGTCCAGCGCGGTCTCGATCATCGACAGGACGAAGCCCTTGATGCCGAAACCGTAGTGGCCGAGATTGCGGCGCTCGGCCTCCAGGAGCCGGCTGGAGACCAGGTCCGCGTCGGCATGATCAGCCAGCATCTCGCGGAACCGGGCCTCGGTCAGCTGGAAGAACCGCTCATTGTGCCAGAGCGTGTCGTCGGCATCGAAGCCGATCGTGGTGAGGGCGGGCATCGGGCGCACTCCGCATCCGTGACGCGCAATCTCTAGCGGTTCGCCGCCGGCGCTGCAAAGCGCCCCGGCGGCGAACCGCCCGTCCGAAGCCCGTGACTGCCTATTCGGCGGCGTCGCGGCGCGCGCCGATCTCCTGCATCACACCGGCGGCGATCTCGAAGGACCGCTTGCGGGCCGCGTGATCGTGGATCTGGCCGGTCAGGATCACCTCGTCCGGGCGGTAGGTGTCGATCAGCGCCGACAGGCTGGCGGCGACACTGGCCGGCGAGCCCGTGGCCGAGACCGACAGCGCCTGGTCGACCATGGATTTCGCCATCGGGTCGACGCGGGCCTCGAAATCCTCGACCGGCCGCGGCAGCGGGCCGGGCATGCCGGTGCGCAGGTTCACGAAGGCCTGCTGCATCGATGATTTCAGCACCCGGCCTTCCTCGTCGCTGTCGGCGGCGAAGACGTTGATCGCCAGCATGAAATGCGGCTCGGGCCAGCGCTCCGACGGCCTGTAGCTGTCGCGATAGACCTCGACGGCCTGGGCGAGCGCACCCGGCGCGAAATGCGAGGCGAAGGCATAGGGCAGGCCGAGATGGGCGGCGAGCTGGGCGCCGTAGAGGCTGGAGCCGAGGATCCACACCGGCACGCGGGTGCCTTCGCCGGGCACCGCGCGAATGCGCTGGTTCGGCTCGGCCTCCTCGAAATAGACCATCAGCTCCATCACGTCCTGGGGGAAGTTGTCGGAGTTGTCGAGGCTGCGGCGCAGCGCCCGCGCGGTCATCTGGTCGGTGCCCGGCGCGCGGCCGAGGCCGAGATCGACGCGGCCCGGATAGAGCGTCGCCAGCGTGCCGAACTGTTCTGCGATCACCAGCGGGGCATGGTTGGGCAGCATGACGCCGCCGGCGCCGACACGGATGGTCTGCGTCTGGCCGGCCACATAGCCGAGCGCCACGGCCGTCGCGGCGCTGGCGATGCCGGTCATGTTGTGATGCTCGGCCATCCAGTAGCGCGTGTAGCCGAGCGCCTCGGCGTGGCGCGCCAGATCACCGGAATTGTGCAGGGCGTCGGCGGCGGTCCCACCCTCGGGGATCGGCGACAGGTCGAGGACGGAATAGGGGATCATCGCTTGGCACCTTTCGGGATCAGACTTTCGTCTATCTGGGGATCGGAAGAGGCCGGGAAAAGCCGGTCTGAACAGTCAATCGTCAGGACGACGAACAATCCCTCTTGCTTTCTGTCCAGCCGAGGGAAATTAGCAGCCAAGTCACTCACCCTTCGGAGGAAACGGGAATGGGGCAGGGAGTTCTCTTCGGCCTGGCATTGCTGCCGGTCGCGATCGTGTTCGTCTTGCTCGTCGTCATGCGGCGATCGGCCAAGCTTGCCATGCTGGTGGCCTATGCGGCCACGGCGATCATCGCGCTCACCGTCTGGGGGCAGGATCTCGGCACGGTCGCCGGCGCCACGGTCAACGGTCTCGTCACCGCGCTGACGCTGCTCTTCATCATCTTCGGCGCCATTCTCGTCCTGCAGACCGTGCATGAAAGCGGCGCCATCCGCGCCATCCGCCGCGGCTTCACCGATCTGTCACCCGACCGCCGCATCCAGGCGATCATCATTGCCTGGCTGTTCGGCTCGATGATCGAGGGCGCCTCCGGCTTCGGCACCCCGGCGGCGGTCGCAGCACCTCTGTTGGTGGCGATCGGCTTCCCGGCCATGGCCGCCGTGCTGGTGACGCTGATCATCCAGTCGACGCCGGTCTCATTCGGCGCGGTCGGCACGCCAATGCTCGTCGGCATCAACACCGGCCTGTCGGGCAATGACGGCGTCTTGCAGACCATCTCGCCGCTGCCGCTCATCGACTATGTCTATGCCATCGCCGCCAATGTCGCGATGGTCCACGCTCTGGTCGGCTTCGTCATCCCCCTGATCATGGTCGGTATGCTGACCCGCTTCTTCGGCGCCAACCGCTCCTTTATCGAGGGCTTCCGGGTCTGGAAGTTCGCACTCTTCGCCGGCATCGCCTTCACCGTCCCCTATTATCTGGTGGCGTGGCTGCTCGGGCCGGAGTTTCCGTCGCTGGTCGGCGGCCTGATCGGCCTCCTGATCGTCGTGCCGGCGGCGCGCCGCGGCTTCCTGTTGCCGAAGGACCGGTTCGAGTTCCCGGCGCGGCAGGGCTGGAACGACCACTGGTTCGGCACGCTGAAGGCCGCCGAGGCGGAAGAGGTGGCGGCGGGCCATGCCAGCGGCCGGCAGATCTCGCTCATGCGGGCCTGGTCGCCCTATCTGATCATCGCGGTGCTCCTGGTGCTGACCCGTGTCATCGCGCCGCTCAAGGCGGCCCTGACTTCGCCAAGCGCGACGCTCGCCTTCAACGATCTCTTCGGCTCGGGCATCAACGCCACGGCGCAGTTGCTCTATTCGCCGGGCGCGGTGCTGATCATCGCCTCGCTGCTGGCGGTGTTCATCTTCGGCATGAGCGGCAAGGCCTATGCAAGGGCCTGGGCCGGCTCGGCCCGCACCATGGTCGCCGCGGCGCCGGCGCTGCTCCTGGCGGTGCCGATGGTGCAGGTGTTCCTGAACACCGGTCGCGGCCCGCTGGAATCGATGCCGCTGGTGCTGGCCGAGGGCGTCTCCAGCGTGGTCGGCAGCGCCTGGCCGCTCTTCGCGCCGCTGATCGGGGCGCTCGGCGCCTTCATCGCCGGCTCGAACACCGTGTCGAACATGATGTTCTCGCTGTTCCAGTTCTCGGCCGCCGAACAGATCGGCCTCGGCGCGGCCGGGGCGATGATCGTGGTCACGCTGCAGGCCGTGGGCGGGGCCGCCGGCAACATGATCTGCGTCCACAATGTCGTCGCGGCATCGGCGGTGGTGGGCCTGACCGACCGCGAGGGCGAGGTGATCCGCATGACGCTGATCCCCATGGCCTATTACGTCGTGCAGGCCGGCCTGATCGGCATGGGGCTGATCTATGGCGGCATCTGGCTGATCCTGGCGGTCGTCTGGCTGGCGATCGTCCTGACCGCCATGGCCTTCAACCGCAGCCGGCGCCCGGTCGCCGCGCAGGAGCCGGCGCCCGCCCGATAGGCGCACGGTTCCGGCAAACGAAAGGCCCGGCGGAGCGATCCGCCGGGCCTTTGTCATTCGCGTCCGCTGCCGGCGCGGGGCGCCGGCCAAAGAGCCTAGCGGCCGTCGCGCTTGGCGAGCGTGCGCAGGCGCAGGGCGTTCAGCTTGATGAAGCCGGCGGCGTCCTTCTGGTCGTAGGCGCCGTGATCGTCCTCGAAGGTGACCAGCGCGTCGGAATAGAGCGACTTCTCGCTCTCGCGGCCCTCGACGATGACATTGCCCTTGTAGAGCTTCAGCCGCACCGTGCCCTCGACATGGCGCTGGCTGTGGTCGATCGCGGCCTGCAGCATCTCGCGCTCGGGCGAGAACCAGAAGCCGTTGTAGATCAGCTCGGCATAGCGCGGCATCAGCTCGTCCTTCAGGTGCATGGCACCGCGGTCGAGGGTGATGGATTCCATGGCGCGGTGGGCGGCGAGCAGGATGGTGCCGCCCGGCGTCTCGTAGATGCCGCGCGACTTCATGCCGACGAAGCGGTTCTCGACGAGGTCGAGGCGGCCGATGCCATTGTCGCGGCCCAGATCGTTCAGCGCCGCCAGAAGCTCGTGCGGCTTCATCGCCTTGCCGTCGATGGAGACCGGATCGCCGTTCTTGAAGCCGACGGTGATGATCGTCGCCTGGTCCGGCGCGTCCTCGGGGCTGACGGTGCGCATGAAGACGTAGGGCGGCGCCGATTCCGCCGGATCTTCCAGCACCTTGCCCTCGGAGGAGGAGTGCAGCAGGTTGGCGTCGACCGAGAAGGGCGCCTCGCCGCGCTTGTCCTTGGTGACGGTGATCTGGTTCTTCTCGGCGAAATCGAGGAGATCGGTGCGCGACTTGAACTCCCAGTCGCGCCACGGCGCGATGACCTTGATGTCGGGGGCCAGCGCATAGGCCGACAGCTCGAAGCGCACCTGGTCGTTGCCCTTGCCGGTGGCGCCATGGGCGATGGCGTCGGCGCCGGTCTCGCGGGCGATCTCCACCAGCCGCTTGGAGATCAGCGGCCGGGCGATCGACGTGCCCAGAAGGTAGGTGCCTTCGTAGACCGCGTTGGCGCGGAACATCGGGAAGACGAAGTCGCGGCAGAATTCCTCGCGCACGTCCTCGATGTAGATCTCCTTGATCCCCATCATCTCGGCCTTCTTGCGGGCCGGTTCCAGCTCCTCGCCCTGGCCGAGATCGGCGGTGAAGGTGACGACCTCCGCGCCGTATTCGGTCTGCAGCCATTTCAGGATGATCGAGGTGTCGAGGCCGCCCGAATAGGCGAGGACGACCTTCTTGATGTCGCGATGCTGTGCCATGGGTTCTTCCGTCTTGCCGTTTGCATGGGCTCTAGCGCAAAGCGGGCCGCGAGGGAAACCGGGCGTCGCACGGGCAGGACCGGTGCGGGCGGAAATCGGGTGGCGTTCGGCCCGTAGCGGGCCTAGGTTCGGCGCCGTCCGGTTGCTGCTGCAGATGGCGCCGGTCGATGCATGCTGATGAGGGCGCGATGAGCTTTCTTCCCGATCTTGCGACGCTGCTTGCCTTCGTCGCCGCGGCGTTCGTCCTGACGATCACGCCCGGGCCGGACATGACGCTGTTTCTCGGCCGCACCCTGTCGGAAGGGCGGGCGGCCGGCTTTGCCGCCATGCTCGGGGCGGCGACGGGCATCCTCGTCCACACCAGCCTTGCCGCCTTCGGCATCTCGGCGCTGATCGCCGCCTCGCCGGAGGCGTTCCTGGCGCTGAAGATCGTCGGTGCCGGCTATCTCGTCTTCCTCGCCATCCAGGCGGTGCGCGGCAGTTCCACCTTCCGCCTCGACGGCACCGCGGCGCGGCGCCCGCACAGCCTGTTCTCCAACTGGCTGACCGGGATCGGGATCAATCTCCTCAATCCGAAGATCATCCTGTTCTTCGTGACCTTCCTGCCGCAATTCGTCTCGGCGCAGGACAGCGACGTCGCCGGGAAGCTGTTCTTCCTCGGCGTGTTCTTCATCGTCCTGGCGGTGCCGATGAGCGCGGCGATGATCTTGGCCGCCGACAGGTTCGCGGCGGCGCTGAAGCGCCGGCCGAAGATCATGCGCGGCATCGACTGGCTGTTCGCCAGCGTGTTCTCGGCCTTCGCGGTGAAGATTCTTCTGACCCAGGGGCGCTGAGCCCGGTCGCGCCTCAGGCGTAGGCGTAGGGGCCGCCGCGCTTCAGGCCGCGGCGATAGGCCGGGCGCTCGTGGATGCGCAGCAGGAAGTCGCGCAGCTTCGGCCGGTCCTCGTAGCCGAAACGCTGGGCCGCCGCCTCGACGGGAAAGCTCATCATGATGTCGGCGACGGTCATTTCCGGTCCGGCGAACCAGCCGGTGTCGCCGAGCGAGGCTTCCCAATGGTCGAGATGCAGCGCCATTTGCGGGCGCACCAGCATGTCGTCGACCTTCTTCATCGAGGTCTTCAGGATCGGCTTGGCGAAGAAGGGCGCGCGGGCCGGGATCATCTGCAGCACCAGCATCAGGAACAGCGGCGGCATCGCCGAGCCTTCGGCATAGTGCAGGAAGTGCCGGGCGTTCCAGTAATCCGCGCTGCCCTCAGGCGGCATCAGCCGGCCGTTGCCATGGCCGGCGAGGATGTATTCGACGATGGCGCCGGTCTCGGCGACGGTCCGCTCGCCATCGGTCAGCACCGGCGACTTGCCGAGGGGATGGACGGCCTTCAGCTCGGCCGGCGCGCGCATGTCTTTGGCGCGCTCGTAGCGCTTCACCTCGTAGGTGACCTCGAGTTCCTCGAGGAGCCACAGGACACGCTGGGAGCGTGAATTGTTCAGGTGATGGATCGTGATCATGGCGCCAATCTGCCGCAGTGCAGCGTCAGGGCAAGGTCTGCCGGTCCGCCATGTCCCGCAACGACGTGCGGGACGGCCTCTTCAGAGGCCGGCAGCCTTGCGCAGGGCGGCATTGATCCGGTCCTGCCAGCCCGGGCCCTCCTCCTGGAAATGCTCCAGCACGTCGCGGTCGATCCGCAGCGAGACCATTTCCTTTGCCGTGGGAACGCCGGTGGAGGTTTCCTTCAGCCGTTCGGTGGACGGCGCGGCGGGCTTGAAGACGGCTTCTGCGGCGGCGCGGGGATCGGTCGGGCGGCGGGCCATTCTGTCTATCCTTCGCTGGCGCCGTCGGCGCTCGGTTCGGTCTTGCGGCGGCGCCACCGGCCGGCGGTTCGTCCGGCGACGATCCAGTAGGCCAGGGCAAAGCACAGGGAGGCGACGACGATCGCCGTCTGGACGCTCATATGCGGGGCACTGCCGCCATAGGCGGTGACGATGATCGCGACACCGCCAATGATGCCGGCGGCGATGTGGAGAACGATCGACGACAGGGCGAAGAGCTCGGTGGCGACCATGAACAGGGCCCAGGGCACCAGCACGACCGAGCCGATCTGCGCCGCCTGGGCAAAGAAGGCAATGCCGGTATGGAACAGGAAGACGGGATCGGCGCCGGTGATGCCCCGCGGCGCGTCGAGAAACGGCCAGAGCATGGCGAAGGCGGCGGTCATGACGGCGGCGACGAAGCCGATCGGGATCACGAAGAGAAAACGCAGGACGGTGCTCATGCGGCGGCTCTTATCCTTCCCGAACGGCCGAGGCGAGCGCCCCGCAGGCTGAATATGGGGCGGGTCGCAGGACGGGCCACGGCGCGGAGACGCGATCAGTCCGCGGCGAGTTCGCTGGCGCGCAGGGATTCGAGCCGGTCGCGGGCGCTCTTCTTCATGCGCTCGGATTCCGACTTGAGCTGGCCGCAGGCGGCGAAGATGTCGCGGCCGCGGGGGGTGCGGATCGGCGAGGCATAGCCGGCCTGGTTCACATAGTCGGCGAAGCGCTCGATCTGGTCCCAGTCGGAGCACTCATAGGCCGAGCCCGGCCACGGGTTGAACGGGATCAGATTGATCTTGGCCGGGATGCCGCGAAGGATGCGCACCAGTTCCTTGGCGTCGGCCATGGAATCGTTGACGTCCTTGAGCATCACATATTCGAAGGTGATGCGGCGGGCATTCGACAGGCCCGGATAGGCGCGGCAGGCGTCGAGCAGGTCCTTCAGCGGGTACTTCTTGTTGATCGGCACCAGCTCGTCGCGCAATTCGTCGCGCACGGCATGCAGCGAGATCGCCAGGCTGACGCCCATCTCCTCGCCCGCCTTGACGATCGACGGCACGACGCCGGAGGTGGACAGGGTGATGCGCCGCTTGGACAGGGACAGGCCCTCGCCGTCGGAGGCGACAGCCATCGCCTGGCGGACATTGTCGTAATTGTAGAGCGGCTCGCCCATGCCCATCAGCACGACATTGGTTACCAGCCGGCCACCGTTGGGTACGATCGCGCCGGCGGGGGTCGCCGCGTCCGGCAGGTCGCCGAGCCGCTCGCGCGCCGCCAGGATCTGGCCGACGATCTCGTCGGGCAGGAGGTTGCGCACCAGGCGCTGGGTGCCGGTGTGGCAGAAGGTGCAGGTCAGTGTGCAGCCGACCTGGCTGGAGATGCACAATGTGCCGCGGCCTTCCTCGGGAATGTAGACGGTCTCGATCTCGACCGGCCGCCCGGCGCCTCGCGGCGGAAAGCGGAACAGCCATTTGCGGGTACCATCGACCGAGATCTGCTCGTCGACGACTTCCGGCCGGGCGATCGTATAGGCCTCGTCCAGCGCCTGACGCAGCGTGCCGGCGACATTCGCCATCTGCGAGAAATCGGCGACGCCGCGCACATAGAGCCAGTGCCAGAGCTGCGCGACGCGCATGCGGATCTGCTTGTCCGGCACGCCGACGGCGGACAGCGCCTCGCCGAGGGCGGCGCGGTCGAGGCCGACCAGCGACGGCTTCTCGTCACCGGCCATCGGCATGACCGGCGGCGCGGGACGCGGGCGATTGGCGGCGTGGGCGAGATCGAGCGAGACGGCCATAGCGTGTCCTTTCGCAGGCGACGTGCCGGCGAGACTGACTGAAATTCGGAAATTCACCCCGTCACATGACGGTTTCCGGTCGGTTTCGCAAGGTCAGGCCGTCTTTCCGCTGCCTGAAACGCCAAACGCCGGGCTTCCGGGCCCGGCGTTTTCAGCGATGGCAGACCCCGGCCGAAGCCGGTGGGACCTACTTGCAGTCGTTGATCGAGTTCAGCGCCGCCGTCACGCCCGAGAGCGAATAGGTGTAGCTGGTCTCGGTGCCGCGCTGGGAGGTCGCCTCGACGGTCATCACCCGGCCGGCGCGCAGATTGGCGACGAGCTGCGGCTCCTCGGCGGCGTTCTCCATCCAGGCGGACTCGCCCTTGACGAACATGGAGTAATCCTTGCCGTCCACGTCGACGATGACCTTGGAGCCTTCCTTCAGCGCATAGCCCATGACGACCTGCGGCTCGTAGGAGACGCCCTGACCCGGCTTCTGCGAGACGAGGAAGAAGATGTCGCCATGATCGACATTGGCAGGCGTCATCTTGGTCGGCGTCGACAGGACGTAGCAGATCTTCCCGTCGGAGCCCGAATAGGAATAGGTGCCCCAGGCGTTGAACTGGTTCATGCGCGTCGGGGTCTGGGCCGCCCCGGCGGCGCTCGAGAAGATCAGAATGGCCGCAGCGGCCGTCAGGACGTTCTTGAGGTTCATGGTTCCCCGCTCATTTCGCTGTGCGTGCGTGGTATGGCTGTGGCGACCGGCGCGACGCCGGACGAAAGATTACTGTCGCAGTCTAGCGGCCGGGCCTTTATCCTTGGTTAACGAAACCCCAAGGTGCGGCCGAAGATCGTCGATGTCCGGCCTGTGGGCCAAGAAGGACCCCGGCGTCGTCACCACGCGGGACAGCCCCCGGCATATCCGCCGACTTCACGGAATGTGAATGACGGAAAGAATCGGGCGACAGTTTGGCGCGCATGCCGCAATTCGCGGAAAAAGCATCGAAAATCGTTGCGAGACATGGGGTTGGCGCGATTTCGGCCGGCAGGCCGGCCGGCCACGGCGCCCGCGATCTCAGTCGTCCAGTTCGCCCAGGGCCGTGCGCGCCTTCGCATAATGTTCGGGCCGGATATTGTCGCGGACCGTGCGGAACGCGGCCCAGAGAACCGCGATGTCGTCGGTGAAGCCGAGACCGAGGATGAAGTCCGGGACGATGTCGAAGGGCAGCACGAAATAGGCGAGTGCGGCGAGGAGGACGCCGCGGCTGGCAGCCGGCGTCTGCGGGTCGAGGGCGCAATAATAGGAGGCCACCACGTCCTCCATGAAGGGGATGTGGCGCAGGCCCCGGCGGACCGTGTCGAAGAAGGAGCGGCGCACGTCCGATTCCTGCCGCGCCTGCTCGGCCTCGCTGCCCGGGCGCAGGATTTCGCCGATCTTGCCGTTCTCGATTGCCATCGCATCCTCCGTCTCGCGGACGGTAGATGGATCGCATCGGGCGGCGTCTCAAGCCCCGGCGGTTCGCCGGGCGTCCCGTTGCCTCAGCCGACGCGGTACTGCTGCATCTGGTCGGCGGCGATATCGTGATGCGCCGCCCCATCCGGCGCCAGCGGAAACGCCTCTTCCAGAAGGTAGGGGCCGCCACCGACCGAGTCCTTCGCCGAGAACAGGCCGAAGCGGGAGGCCCGGAAGGGCAAGGTCGAGAAATTGCCGCGGCCGGCGAGATAGCGGGCGACCTCCTCGACCTTGGGCTGGCGGAGCCGGGCGATGGTCACGTGCGGCACGAATTTGCGCGGGTCGGCGGGCAGGCCCACCCGGCGGCAGATCCGGTCGATCTCGGCCTGCAGCTCGGCCAGCTCTGCCGGCGCCTCGACCCCCGCATAGAGCGAATGCGGCTTCTTCGATCCGAAGGCGGCGACGCCCTTCAGCGACAGGGTGAAGCCCGAACAGTCGATCCGGTCGAGCTGGGCGACGATCTCGTCGGCCAGGCGCGATTCCACGTCGCCGATGAAACGCAGGGTCAGATGGTAGTTTTCGGCATCGATCCACCGGGCCGACGGCAAGCCACCGCGGAGGAAGGACAGCGACAGGGCGATGTCGTGGGGAATCTCGAGGGCGGTGAACAGTCGCGGCATCGGAAAGACCTCCGTGCGGTGTTGCCATCGCGAAAAGCGTCTCACCTCGCGAGCCATGTGGCAAGCACAGGGCAGCCCTGCAGGGACCTTCGCCGCGTTGTTCGTTTCGCAATGCACAATTATATTCGGATTGCGGCTCGGGAGATCGCCGCGGGAGGACGAAACAAGGCTGAAGAGCATGTCCAACGTCCCGTTCCCTGCACGCCCGTCAGCGCCCAGCGTTGCCGTCCCGACCGCCGCCCAGTCCGGTGCCGCCTCCGGACCGGTGCATGTCCGGCGCCTGCATCCGGGCGAGGAGCCGCTTCTCCTGGCCCACCTCAAGCGCCTCGACCCCGAGATCCGGCGCCTGCGCTTCGGCAATGCGGTCAATGATTTCTTTCTGGAACGCTACGTGTCGCTGGCGCTCGGCGAGGAGGCCCTGGTCAAGGGCCTGTTCATCGACGGAGAACTGCGCGGCGCCGCGGAACTGCGCTTCCTGACCGGGTCGCATGACGAGGCCGAGGGCGCGTTCTCCATCGAGAAGCCCTATCAGGGCCACGGCCATGGCGACCGCCTGTTTGGCCGGCTCGTCGCCAGCGCGCGCAATCGCGGCGTGCGGCGACTGTTCCTGACCTGCCTGCGCGAAAACCGCCGCATGCAGGCGATCGCCGCCAAGCACGGCGCCGACCTCAGTTTCGACGCCGGCGACGTCACCGCGGAGATCCTCCGGCCCTATGCCGACGTGCAGAGCCTGGCGCGGGAATGGACCGACGAGACCGAAGCCTTCGCCTTCGCCATGATCGAGTGGCGGCGCAAACGCCTGCGCAGCTTCGCCGCGCCGCTGCGCCGGCTGGCGGCGAGCTTCAACCCGTTTCCCGCTCCGCACTGATCGCATCGAGCGCCTTGGTCACCGCCGGCAGGATGCGCTCGACGATGACGGCGACGCCCTCGGGATTGGGATGCATGCCGTCGTCCTGGTTGAGCGCCGGCTCGGCGGCGACGCCATCGAGGAAGAACGGATAGAGGGCGACGTCGTATCTGTCGGCGAGACGCTGGTAGATGCCGTCGAACTCGGCCGCGTAGTCAGGGCCCATGTTGGGCGGCGCCATCATGCCGGCGAGAAGCGCGGTCTGGTCGCGGGCCTGGAGCTTGGCGAGGATCTGGTCGAGATTGCGTTCGGTGATCTCCGGCGAGATGCCGCGCAGCGCGTCGTTGGCGCCGAGTTCGACGATGACGAGATCGGCCTCCTGCGGCACCGACCATTCGAGCCGCGCCAGGCCGCCGCTGGTGGTGTCGCCGGAGACGCCCGCATTGGCGACGCTGACGTCGTGGCCGGCATCGCGCAGGGCGGCCTGCAACTGCTCGGGGAAGGATTCGCCCGGGCCGACGCCGTAACCGGCGCTCAGACTGTCGCCGAATGCGACGATCTGCAGCGTTTCGCCTGCGTCGGGGGGCGTCGCCGCCTGTTGCGCCAGTGCTGCGGCCGGCAGCATCAGCCATGACAAGATCGTCATGACCATCAGGATCGGTTGGAAGCGTTGCATCGCACACCCATATAGCGCAGGCCCCAGCCGGGGCGGTCGCCCCCGCATATAGGAGCTGGCAGGCTTGGCAGAACCAGCGATCCGGTTACGAAACGTTCATCTGACGCTCGGGTCCGGCCGAAGCGCGGTCCACGTCCTCAAGGGCGTCGATCTGTCCGTTGATCGCGGCGAGTCCGTCGGCATCGTCGGGCCGTCCGGCTCGGGCAAGTCGACACTGCTGATGGTGCTGGCCGGTCTGGAACGGGCCGACAGCGGCAAGGTGGAGATCGCCGGACGCTCGCTGGAGGGTCTCAGCGAAGACCGTCTCGCTGCCTTCCGCGGCCAGAATGTCGGCATCGTCTTCCAGTCCTTCCACCTGATCCCCAACATGACAGCGCTCGAGAATGTCGCGGTGCCGCTGGAGCTGGCCGGGCATCCAAAGGCCTTCGAGCGCGCCACCCACGAGCTCGGACAGGTCGGCCTCGCCGACCGCGTGTCGCATTATCCGGGCGAATTGTCGGGCGGCGAGCAGCAGCGCGTCGCCATGGCGCGGGCGCTGGCGCCGGAGCCGGCGATCCTCATCGCCGACGAGCCGACGGGCAATCTCGACCAGGAGACCGGCCGGCAGATCGCCGACCTGCTCTTTGCCGAACAGCAGCGCCGCCAGATGACGCTGGTGCTGGTCACCCACGATCCGGCGCTCGCCCATCGCTGCGGCCGCGAGATCGCCGTGCGGTCCGGCGTCATCTACGACGATCGCGATGCTCTCGAAGCCCTGACCGAGGCACAGCTGGCGAGCGCCGCCGGATGAGCGTCGCCGACACCACCGAAGCCGTCGCCGCCCCGGCGCGGCCCGACATCGTCGGCGGGCGCAGCCATTTCCGGCTGGCGCTGCGCTTTGCCCTGCGCGAGATGCGCGGCGGCCTGTCGGGCTTCTACATCTTCCTCGCCTGCATCACGCTGGGCGTAGCGGCCATCGGCGCGGTCAATTCCGTCGCGACCATGATGACCAGCGGCATCGCCCAGGAAGGGCGGGCTATCCTCGGCGGCGATCTGCGCTTCGCCCTGGTCCAGCGCGAAGCCAACGCCGAGGAAATGGCCTATTTCAACGAGCTCGGCGACGTTGCCGAAGCCGCGTCGCTGCGCTCCATGGTGCGGCTTCCGGACGGCACCGACCAGTCGCTGGCCGAGGTGAAGGCCATCGACGGCGCCTATCCGCTCTTCGGCACGCTGGAGACCACGCCGGCGGCGCCGCTCGGCGACCTCCTGGCCGAACGCGACGGCCGTTTCGGCGCCCTGGCGGCCTCCGAACTCTACGACCGGCTCGGGCTGGAGCCCGGCCAGACCATCCGTCTCGGCGATTCCGACATCGAGCTGCGCGGCGTGATCGACCGCGAGCCGGACGTGCTGTCGGACGGCTTCAATTTCGCGCCGCGCCTGATGATCGCCCGTGCGGCGCTCGACGCGACCGGCCTGATCCAGCCAGGCAGCCTCGTCGAATACGACTACAAGGTCCGCCTGACCGGCAACAACCGCGATGCCGAGGCCCTGTCGAAGGCCGCCAACGAACGGTTTCCGCAGTCTGGCTTCCAGATCCGCACGGCCGCCGAGGCGGCGCCGTCGCTCCAGCGCAATATCGAGCGGTTCTCGCAGTTCCTCACCCTGGTCGGGCTGACCGCGCTGATCGTCGGCGGCGTCGGCGTCGCCAATGCGGTGAATGCCTATCTGGATTCCAAGCGGGCGGTGATCGCCACCTTCAAGAGCCTGGGCGCCGGCGGCAGCTTCGTCGTCATGGTCTATCTGATCCAGATCATGCTGCTTGCGACGGTCGGCATCGCGCTCGGTCTCGTCCTGGCGGCGATCGCGCCCTTCGTGACGGCGCGGTTCCTGGAAAGCGTGATCCCGGTCGCCGCCAGCGCGTCGATCTATCCGGTCGCGCTGCTGACCGCAGCGGTCTTCGGCGCTCTGACGGCGCTGGCCTTCGCGCTCTTGCCGCTCGGGCGCACCCGCGACATCGCGGCGACCGCCCTGTTCCGCGAGGCGGGCGCCACCGGCGGCTATCGCATGCGCTGGGCCTATCTCGGCTCGGCACTGGGCCTGGCGCTGGTGATCGCGCTCCTGGCGCTCGCCATGGCCGGCGACCGGCGCGTCGCGCTGATCTTCCTGGGCGGCACGGCGGCGGCCTTCGTCATCCTGCGGGCCGTCGCCATCGGTATCGAATGGCTGGCGTCCCGCGCGCCGCGGGTGCGCTCGACGCCGCTGCGGCTGGCGATCGGCAACATTCACCGCCCCGGCGCGCTGACCGGCTCGGTCGTCCTGTCCCTCGGCCTCGGCCTGACCCTGCTCGTGACCCTGGCGACCATCGACTACGATCTGCGCCGCGAGATCGGCACGGGGCTCGCCTCGCGCGCGCCGAACTTCTTCTTCGTCGACATCCAGAGCAGCGAGATCGACGGCTTCCGCCAGACCGTCGGCGAGCTCGCGCCGGGCGCTGAACTGAACGCCGTGCCGATGCTGAGGGGCCGGATCACCGCCCTCGACGGGCAGGACGTCGCCACCATGGAGCCGCCGGAAGAAGGCGGCTGGGTGCTGCGCGGCGACCGGGGCCTGACCTATTCGCCCACCGTGCCGGAAAACTCCTCGCTCACCGAGGGCGAATGGTGGCCCGAGGATTACGATGGCGAGCCGCTGGTCTCCTTCGCCGCGGAGGAGGGGCGCGAGCTCGGCCTGTCGATCGGCGACACGCTGACCGTGAACGTGCTCGGCCGCGACATCACCGCACGCATCGCCAGCTTCCGGGCGGTCGAGTGGGAGACGCTGGCCATCAACTTCATCATGGTCTACTCGCCCAACACCTTTGCCGGGGCGCCGCATGCCTGGCTTGCCACCCTGTCGGTGCCGCAGGACGCGGCCGTGACCGAAGAGGCGATCCTCAACCGCGTCACCAATGCCTATCCGGCCGTGACCAGCGTCCGGGTCAAGGATGCGCTCGACGCCATCAACGGCCTGATCGCCCAGCTCGCCCTGGCGATCCGCGTCGCCGCGGCGGTGGCGCTGGTCGCCTCGGTGCTGGTGCTGGCCGGAGCGCTGGCCGCCGGCAACCGCGGCCGGGTCCATGATGCGGTGGTGCTGAAGACGCTGGGTGCAACGCGCATGGTGTTGATTCGCGCCTTCACCACGGAATATCTGCTTCTGGGGCTGGCCACTGGCATCTTCGCCATCGGCGCGGGCGCGGCGGCGGCGTGGTTCGTGGTCGACCAGATCATGCAGCTGCCCTTCGTCTTCGACTGGACAGTGGCGCTGACGACGCTCGGCGTCTCGCTGGTGCTGACGGTGGGGATCGGTCTCGCCGGCACCTGGCGCGTTCTCGGGCAGAAGGCCGCGCCGGTCCTGCGCAATCTCTGACGGGCGCTCGCGGAGTTGAGCCGCCCGTCAGCCCCTGACGAAGCTGGTTCAGGCCGCGGATAACGCAGAATTAATCCTGAATCCGCGCGATTTCGTCACCGCGCGGCAGGGTACTCTTGTGTGCCGCGCGGCCCATCCGCATATTATCCTCAGGATCGCTGGGCGTCCCGCCAGCGGCGCCTCCATGTGCCGGCCATTTCGTGCCGGATATGGACACCGGACGGGACACGCAGAAAGGAATTCTTCCATGGCGGAATATCGGAACGCCGGCGCTCGCACTGTGCCAGCCGCCGGTACCAGAGCGGACATCGACCAGGGCCTCCGCTCCTACATGCTCAAGGTCTACAACCTGATGGCAGGCGGTGTGGCGCTGACCGGCGTCGCGGCCTACGCCCTGTACATGCTGTCCTTCGTGACGAACGACGCCGGTGATGTCGTCGGCCTCACGCAGCTCGGCAACACGCTCTTCAACACGCCGCTCAAATGGGTGGTGATGCTGGCCCCGCTCGGCATGGTCTTCTTCCTGTCGTTCCGGGTCCACAAGATGAGCGTCGCAGCCGCCCAGACGACCTTCTGGATCTATTCGGCGATGGTCGGCGTCTCGCTGGCCTCGATCTTCGCGGTCTATACCGGCGAATCCATCACCCAGGTGTTCTTCATCACCGCAGCCTCCTTCGGCGCGCTGTCGCTCTGGGGCTACACCACCAAGCGGGACATCTCGGGCTGGGGCTCATTCCTGTTCATGGGCGTGATCGGCATCGTGATCGCGATGGTCGTGAACATCTTCCTCGCCTCGCCGGCGCTGCAGTTCGCCATCTCGGTAATCGGCGTGCTCGTCTTCGCGGGTCTGACCGCCTACGACACGCAGCAGATCAAGGAAATGTACTATGAGGGTGACGGCTCGACCGTCATGGGCCGCAAGGCCGTGATGGGCGCCCTGCGCCTCTATCTCGACTTCCTGAACATGTTCCTGTTCCTGCTGCAGCTGTTCGGCAACCGCGAATAGTCTGCCCGACCAGGGATGTGAGTTGACGAGGGCGGCCTGCGGGCCGCCCTTTTTCGTGAGCGCGGCATTCCGGCGCGACCGTCGTGTTTGGTGCGCAAGCCGGTGAATTTCCGCGGCCGGCCCTGCCGGGCGGCATTGATCCGCTGCGCGCGGCGGTGCATCAGAAGCAGGAGAAAACAAGGGAAGAGCCGCCGCGTCCATGAGTGCCCACACGATCCGTCTCGCCGTCCTCGCGGACGTGCCCGCCCTGACCGCGATCTACGAGGATGCGGTCCTCCATGGCACGGCATCCTTCGAGCTGGTGCCGCCGGACCAAGCCGAGATGGAAGCGCGCTTCACCGCGATCACCGGGCAGGGCTTTCCCTATATCGTCGCCGAGGACGCGGACGGGACGGTGCTCGGCTACGCTTATGCCAACGCCTTCCGCACCCGCCCGGCCTATCGCTTCGCGGTGGAGGATTCGGTCTATCTGGCGCCCGAAGCGAAAGGCCGGCGGATCGGCACCGATCTCCTGACGCGGCTGGTGGAACTGTCGGCGGAGCGCGGCTTTCGCCAGATGATCGCCGTCATCGGCGGCTCCGACCACACGCCCTCGATCCGCCTGCACGAGCGGGCGGGCTTCCGGATGATCGGCGTGTTCGAGAATTCCGGCTTCAAGTTCGGCCGCTGGATCGACACGGTGCTGATGCAGCTGCCGCTCGGCGACGGCGGCGACAGCCTGCCCGACGAGACGCGCCACCCAAGCTGAGCTTGGCGGATCAGCCGATCTCGGTGCGCTTCAGATTCTTGTCAAAGACGCCCAGCACGGTCGCCAGATCGTGGCCGCGCTTGAGGATCAGACCACCGGCGGCGACCACCTGATAGGCGCCCTGCTTGCGGGCGAGCTTGGGGTTCTTCTCGACCCGGTACATCGGCATTTCGCTGGTCCGCCGGAAGACCGAGAAGACCGCCCGGTCCTTCAGCATGTCGATGGCGTAGTCGCGCCATTCGCCGGCGGCGACCATGCGGCCGTAAATGCGTAGGATCTGGGAGAGTTCGTGCCGGTCGAAGGACACGATCGGCATGTCCGACGGGCGGGAGCCGGGAAACGGCAGGAGATTGGACGCGCTGTCGCCGTTCGATCCGGAAAAATCCAAGTCAGCCCCTCGTGCGATCATGCGCCGCTCGGCGGGGCGCGCTCTGGCTCGTGACCATATGGTGACACGGAAATGGGGTCGCGCCAAAGCGATTCAACCGATCGCCGCGAGACCCTTTCGGCCGGTCGATGCGGGCATTGCCGCTCAGCGCTGGTGGAACTCGACCTGTGCCGCCGCCAGGATCGGGCCGGGCTTGCCCTCGTCGGTCACCGACTGCAGCAGCGCCGCCCAGCCCCGGCTCTCGCCTTCGGGGCGCGTCAGCATCTCCAGCGGCAAATCGACCTGCAAAGGTTCGCCGGACCACATGCCGAGGATGCGCCAGTCCTGTACCGCATGGCTGTTGACGATGGTGGTGCCGCGGTTCTCGCCGCGGTCGATCGCCGTCCGGGTCTCGTCGTCATAGGTCACGAGCATCAGCACCGGCTGACGGCCGCCGGCCTTGGCGCCGGCGACGTCGGCGGTGATATGCAGCCGGTCGTCGTCGACGCGCATGGTGACGCTCGCGCCCTTGCCGGCCGCCTTCAGCGGATGATCGTCCATCAAGGCGCGGACCTTGCCCTCATGCGAGCCGATGGCGTCGGCAACGCCGTTCACGACGACCTGCGGTGTGTAGATGGTGGTGGTGCCGAAGGCCGCGGCATAGGCGCGCTGGCGCTCGGTGTTCTCGCTGGAGCCATGGGTGTCGCGCCAGCCGATATAGTCCCAGTAATCGACGTGATAGGCGAGGGCGAGGATGCCGGGTTCGACGGCGAGCCGGCTGAGAATCCGGTCGGCGGGCGGGCAGGACGAGCAGCCCTGGCTGGTGAAGAGCTCGACGACCTGTTGGACGGGCCGGATCTCGATCTGCCCGGCGCCGGCGGCCTGTGCGACCGGCAGCGACGCGGCGAGGAGCGCGCACAGACCCGCGAACATCGGCCTCATGGCGAGACGCTGCGCACGAGCGGCAGGTCCATGCTCGGCGTGACGGCGCAGGGCCGCAGGGATCTGTCGTGGGCTGTGTTCATGATGCGAACCTAGAGGTCGGGACGAACACCCGCTAGTCACTTGCCGGTGACGGAGAGTGCCGGGTCGCCGACATGGCAAAGCCGCCGGTTGTGGAACCGGCGGCTTCGATTGTCAGGCGGGCCGCAGGGACCTGCCGGGATCGCCCATCAGGCGGCGAGGCGGCGCAGGACGTACTGCAGGATGCCGCCGTTGCGGTAATATTCCAGCTCGTCCAGCGTATCGATGCGGGCCTGGATCTTCACCGTCTGCACCGAACCGTCGGACGCCTCGATCCGGGCTTCCAGGATCTGGCGCGGCTTCAGTTCGGTCAGGCCGTCGATGGTCACCTTCTCGTCGCCCTTGATGCCGAGCGACTGCCAGGAGGTGCCTTCCTCCGCGAAGACGAAGGGCACAACGCCCATGCCGACGAGGTTGGAGCGGTGGATGCGCTCGAAGCTCTCGGCGATGACCGCACGCACGCCGAGGAGCACGGTGCCCTTGGCCGCCCAGTCACGCGACGAACCGGTGCCGTATTCCTTGCCGGCGAAGATGACGAGCGGCACGCCCTCGTCCTTGTACTTCATCGCCGCGTCGTAGATCGGCATCTGCGCGCCGGACGGCTGGTGGCAGGTCACCCCGCCTTCGACGCCCGGCACCATCTCGTTCTTGATGCGGATGTTGGCGAAGGTGCCGCGCATCATGACTTCGTGGTTGCCGCGGCGCGCGCCGTAGGAGTTGAAGTCCACCGGGCGGACCTGATGGCTGACGAGGTAGTCGCCGGCCGGGCCGTCCTTCTTGATCGAACCGGCAGGGGAGATGTGGTCGGTCGTGATGGAATCCTTGAACAGGCCGAGGATGCGCGCACCCTTGACGTCCTGCACGGCCTCCGGCTCCTGCTTCATGCCCTCGAAATAGGGCGGGTTCTGCACGTAGGTGGAGCGGTCGTCCCAGTCGTAGGTCAGGCCGCCGGACACCTCGATCTTCTGCCAGTGCTCGTCGCCCTTGAAGACGTCGGCATAGCGGTTCTCGAACATGTCGCGGGTGACCGTCTTGCGGACGATCTCGGCGATTTCCTGCGTCGTCGGCCAGATGTCCTTCAGATAGACGTCGTTGCCGTCCTGATCCTGGCCGAGCGGCTCCTTGGTGATGTCGACGAACATCGAGCCGGCCAGCGCATAGGCGACGACCAGCGGCGGCGAGGCGAGATAGTTCGCCCGCACGTCCGGATTGACCCGGCCCTCGAAGTTGCGGTTGCCCGACAGCACCGAGCAGGCGACGAGGTCGTTCTGGGTGATCGCCTCGGAGATCGGCTCCGGCAGCGGCCCGGAATTGCCGATGCAGGTCGTGCAGCCATAGCCGACGAGGTTGAAGCCCAGCGCGTCCAGATCCTTCTGCAGATCGGCCTTGTCGAGATATTCGGTGACCACCTGCGAGCCGGGGGCCAGCGAGGTCTTCACCCAGGGCTTCACCTTGAGGCCCTTCTCATGCGCCTTGCGGGCGACGAGACCGGCGGCAACCAGCACGTTCGGGTTGGAGGTGTTGGTGCAGGAGGTGATCGCGGCGATCACCACGTCGCCGTCGGCCAGGCCGTGCTCGGCGCCCTCGACCGGATGGCGCACGTCGCCGGGGGTCGTGTTCGGCGGCACCGCGCCTTCGTCCATGTAGCGCGAATCGGCGTTCGACTGCGGGGTCTCGCTCTTCTTGCGACCGCCCTTGATCTCGGCCAGGGCGTCGACGAACTTGGTCGCCGCCTCGGTCAGCGCGACGCGGTCCTGCGGACGCTTCGGGCCGGCCAGCGACGGGACGACCGTCGACAGGTCGAGTTCCAGCGTGTCGGTGAAGACCGGGTCCGGCGTGCCGTCCTCGCGGTACATGCCCTGCGCCTTGGCGTAGGCCTCGACCAGCGCGATGCGGTCCTTGTCGCGACCGGTCGCCTCCAGATAGGCGATCGTGTCCTTGTCGATCGGGAAGAAGCCGCAGGTGGCGCCGTATTCGGGGGCCATGTTGGCGATGGTCGCCTGGTCCTCGAGGGTCAGGTTCGACAGGCCGGGGCCGAAGAACTCGACGAACTTGCCGACGACACCGCGGCGACGCAGCATCTCGGTGACGGTCAGGACGAGGTCGGTGGCGGTGGTGCCTTCCGGCAGCTTGCCGTCCATGCGGAAGCCGATGACTTCCGGGATCAGCATGGAGATCGGCTGGCCGAGCATGGCCGCTTCCGCCTCGATGCCGCCGACGCCCCAGCCCAGAACCGACAGGCCGTTGACCATGGTGGTGTGGGAATCGGTGCCGACCAGCGTGTCGGGATAGGCGACGGTCTCGCCGTTCTCGTGACGGGTCCAGACGGTCTGGGCGAGATATTCGAGATTGACCTGGTGGCAGATGCCGGTGCCGGGAGGCACGACGCGGAAGTTCTCGAAGGCCTCGGAGCCCCAGCGCAGGAAGGTGTAGCGCTCGCCGTTGCGGCCGTATTCGGCGTCGACGTTCTTGGTGAAGGAATCCTTCTGGCCGAAAAAGTCGACCATCACCGAATGGTCGATGACCAGATCGACCGGAACCAGCGGGTTCACCTTCTTGGGGTCTGCGCCGAGATTCCGGGTCGCGTCGCGCATGGCGGCGAGGTCGACCACGGCGGGAACGCCGGTGAAGTCCTGCATCAGCACGCGGGCCGGGCGGTAGGCGATCTCGTGGCCGGCCGAACCCTTGTCCTCGATCCAGCGGGCGAGGGCGCGGATGTCGTCCGCCTTGACCGTGCGGTCGTCCTCGTTGCGCAGCAGGTTCTCGAGCAGGACCTTCAGCGAGAAGGGCAGGCGGGCTACGCCCTGAAGGCCGTTCTTCTCGGCTTCCTTCAGGTCGTAATAGACATAGTCCTTGCCGCCCACGGAGAGCGTCCTGCGGCTATTGAAACTGTCGGGTGCGTGGGACAATTGGCTTCGTTCCTTCTCGACCAGTATAAGTCCGAAGGGCGAACGGCCTTGAGCGCTGCGGAAAAGCGCTCGAAGATGCGGGTGCGACCATTTCCGCTTGTCCGCCCCGGTGCCCGCCGGTGCCGGACGGGGACCCTGAGATCGGCGCTGAATTGTTGCCACGCCGGTCGCTGGTGTGGTTGCGGTCGTTATAGGCAAGTTTGTAACGGCTATAAAGGGCCAGATGGCCTTGGGGCGGAAAATCCATTGCAGTGCAGAAAAAGGCGGACATGACAAGGACTTGGCCGTGCCGGACCGGCGCCCACCAGCCGCCGCGCGTCGCGCCCTGCCTTTGCAGGCCGGTGCAATGTCACGCAATTTCCGCCGCGGGCCGGGCGTGAGCGGGCCGATCGCGACCGCCGTGGGGCTGGTCGTCGGGCGTGGCGGAGCGGCCGCAGCCGGGCCGCTGGATTTCCGCATTGCGGCAGGCGAGGCGCTGGTCGTCACGGGGGCGAACGGCGCCGGCAAGTCGACGCTCCTGCGCACGCTGGCCGGCCTGCTGCCGCCGGTCGCCGGTCGTATCGACGTGACGGGCGCGACGGCACCGGACGGCGAGGCGGCCCGCACACTGGCGGAGATCGCCCACTATGTCGGCCACCGCAACGCGATGAAGCCGAATATCAGCGTCGGCGAGAACCTCGCCTTCTGGCGGCGCTATCTCGGCGGCGGCAGGGATTGCGGCCGGTCGATCGCCGACTGCCTCGACGCGCTGGGGCTGCCCGATTTGTCGCATCTGCCGCAGGGCTATCTGTCGGCCGGCCAGCAGCGGCGGGCGAGCCTCGCCCGGTTGCTGCTCGTGCCGCGGCCGGTCTGGATCCTCGACGAGCCGACCTCGGCGCTGGATGCCGGCTCGCAGCTGAAATTCGCCGAGATCGTCGAGGCGCATGTGGCGGCGGGCGGGCTGGTGATCGCCGCCACCCACCAGCCGCTCGGGCTGTCCCGCACGCTGACGCTGGACCTGGCGCCGTCCGCCCATGCCGCGCGCGACGTCGACCACGCGGCGCCTTCCATCGATGCGGCGGAGCTTGCCGCCGCGGAGGGCTGGCTGTGATCGCACTCTTCCGCCGCGACCTGCGGCTGGCCCTGTCGGGCGGCGGCGGCGCCATGACCGCGGTGATCTTCTTCCTCGCCGTCGTCGCGACGATCCCCTTCGGCGTCGGCCCCGACCTCAATCTCCTGTCGCGGATCGGACCGGCCATCCTGTGGATCGGCGCGCTCCTGTCGGCGCTGCTCACCCTCGACCGGCTGTTCCAGGCCGACCGCGAGGACGGCACGCTGGACCTGCTCCTGACCGGCCCGACGCCGATGGCGCTGGTGGTGCTGGCGAAATGCGCCGCCCTCTGGGTCGCCTCGGGCCTCCCGCTGGTGCTCGCCGCGCCGGTGCTCGGCCTGTTCCTGGCGCTGGAGCCGCCGGCGATCGGCGCTGTCATGCTGACGCTGCTGGTCGGTACGCCGGCGATCATCTGCATCGGCGCCGTCGGTGCCTCGGTCGCCGTGGCGCTGCCGCGCGGCGGGCTCCTGGTTTCGGTGCTGGTCCTGCCGCTGGCGATCCCGGTGCTGATCTTCGGCGTCTCGGCGACCTACGGGGCGGTCAACGAGCCGGACCCCTTCCTGCCGCCCTTCCTGATCCTGAGCGCGCTGACGCTGCTCTTCGGCGCCCTTGGCCCGATCGCCGCCGGCGCGGCGCTGCGGGCGGGGGCCGATTGAGACCGCGCCTTCGGCAGGCGGGTCGCCGGCGCAATCCTGACGAAATCGTATGTTTGCCGGCTGGCTGGAGACCTTCTAGACTGGACCCATGACCGACATGTCCGCCGCCAAGCCGTCGCGCTTCACGATCCTGGCCAATCCGACCCGCTTCCTGGAGCTGTCGGGCAGGCTGCAGCCATGGCTCTATGCCCTGGCGCTCATCGCGCTGGCGGTCGGCCTGACCCTCGGCTTTCGCGCTCCGCCGGACTACCAGCAGGGCGCGACGGTGCAGATCATGTTCATCCACGTGCCCTTCGCCTGGCTGTCGATGATGATCTGGACGGTGATGAGCGTGTCGGCGCTCGGCACGCTGGTCTGGCGGCATCCGCTGGCCGACGTCGCGGTCAAGGCCGCGGCGCCCATCGGCGCGGTGTTCACGGCGCTGGCGCTGATCACCGGCTCGATCTGGGGCCGCCCGATGTGGGGCACCTGGTGGGTCTGGGATGCCCGGCTGACCTCGGTGTTCATCCTGTTCCTGATGTATCTCGGGCTGATCGCGCTGACCCGGGCGCTGGACGAGCCGGGCCGCAGCGCGAAGGCTGCGGCGATCCTCGTGCTCGTCGGCTTCGTCAACATCCCGATCATCAAGTTCTCCGTCGACTGGTGGAACACGCTGCACCAGAGCGCCAGCGTCATCAGGGTCGACGGGCCGGCCATGCCGCCGGTCTTCCTGATCCCGCTGCTGGTCTCGGCGGCCGGCTTCACGCTTCTGTTCTTCGCCCTGCATCTGACGGCGATGCGCACGGAAGTGCTGCGCCGGCGCGTGGCGGCGCTGTCGCGGCTGGCGGCCCGCCGCGCAGAGGCCTGAGGATACCATCATGCAGAACGACTATATCGGCTTCATCGGCTCGGCCTACGCCATCTCCGTGCTGGCGCTGGTCGGGATCGCGGCCTGGGTGTTTCTCGATGCCCGCGCCCAGAAGCGGGCGCTGAAGGACCTCGAGGCGCGCGGCATTCGTCGCCGCTCGGCCGCGGCCGCGCCCGTCAGCGGCGCGGAGGCCACGCGATGACGGACGATCCGACGACGCTGCCGACGGCGCCGGCGGCCGAGACCGTGACGAAGGCCCCCAGACCCCGCCGCAACTGGCTGGTGGCGCTGCCGCTGGTGCTGTTCGGCGGTCTTGCGGCGATCTTTCTCTACCAGCTCGTCTCCGGCCACGATCCGCAGCAGATCCCCTCGGTGCTGATCGGCAAGACGGCGCCGCAGACCGTGCTGCCGGCGCTGGACGGCGTTTCCGGTCCCGACGGCGGGCCGATGCCGGCGCTCGACCTCACCGGCTTCGGCGATGGCCGGCCGGTGCTGGTCAATGTCTTCGCGTCCTGGTGCGGGCCGTGCCGGGACGAGCATCCGCTGCTGATGGATCTGGCCCAGGACGATCGCTTCAAGCTGGTCGCCATCAACTACAAGGACAAGCCGGAGAACGCCCGCAAGTTCTTGGAGTCGCTGGGCAATCCCTATGCCGCGATCGGCGTGGACCAGAAGGGCTCGGCGACGATCGACTGGGGCGTCTATGGCGTGCCGGAGAGCTTCCTCGTCGCGCCGGATGGCGAGATCGTCTTCAAGCAGACGGGACCGTTCACGCCCGAGGCGGTGAAGACCGGCCTCCTGCCGGCGGTGGAGCGCGTCCTCGCCGGACCTTCGAAGGGCACTGCGCCGACGAGCTGACCGGGTCGGCGCCGGACGTTCGGTCGCGGCGTGCCGATCCGCGTGCATATTCCCGGGCAGCCGCGCCGAACCATATGGGGCGCATGACCGAGACATCCTTTTCCCTGCGTACGCCCGAGGGCGACGACGTCGCCCGCAAGATCTGCGACACTTGCGGCTTCGTCGCCTATGAGAACCCGAAGATCGTGGTCGGCTCGGTGGTCCGCCATGACGGCCGGATCCTGCTGTGCCGTCGCGCGATCGCACCGCGACAGGGCTTCTGGACCATTCCGGCCGGCTATCTGGAGCTGAACGAGACACCCGAGGACGGGGCGCGGCGCGAGGCGCGCGAAGAGGCGACGGCTCAGCTGGCCATCGAGCGGCTACTGGCGGTCTATTCGGTGCCGCGGATCAGCCAGGTGCAGCTGATCTACCGGGCAAGCCTTGCCGAACCGACGATTGCGCCGGGCATCGAAAGCCAGGCGGTGGACCTCTTCGCCTGGGACGACATTCCCTGGGACGAGCTGGCGTTTCCCTCGGTCCACTGGGCGCTGAACCATGACCGCGCGGCGCAGGAGGGCGCGCTGCCGGTGCCCTTCACCAATCCCGACAAGGCGACCGGCAACACGATGCCCGATGGGCGGGCGCTGCCGGTCGGCGAGTTCTGATCGAGCCGGAGTTCAGCCGAGGACGGCCACCTTCGGGCCCCTCAGTCCTGCACTTCGCCGGCGGTGCGGCGGATTTCGGCGGTCAGTTCGGCCGGCAGGTTGAGCCGTGCGCCGAGAAGGTCGAGATAGGCCCGCTCGGCGGGATGGTCGGGATCGATCGCCAGCACCGAGGCGGTGTAGATCTCCATCGCCAGTTCCGGCGTGGTCGCGCTTGCGGCCAGCGCATCGATGCTCATCGGCTGGCGCATCTCGTCCATAACGAAGCCCTTTTCCTCGGCGTCGAGATCGATCTCGTCGATCCGCCCGAAGATCGCCTGCTGCTCCTCGGCGTCGATATAGCCGTCGGCCTTGGCCGCGGCGATCATCGCCGACAGCATCAGCCGCGCATGGGCCTCCTCGTCGCCGGCCGGCAGGAAGCCGGTGCCTTCGGGGGCGGGGATCTCGGCCGGCGCGCGGGCTTCGTCGGGCAGGCGCGGCGTCGGCTGGGCGTTGGGCAGCGCAGTGCCCTGGCTGGCCTGGTAGTTCTGATAGGCCTTGTAGGCGAGGCCCGCGACGACGGCCGCGCCGCCGAGTTTCAGCGCCGTGCCGCCGAGCTTGCGCACGCCCTTGCCGCGGAACAGGCTGGAGGCGAGGCCGCCGAGCAGCGCACCGCCGATGGCCGAGCCGGCGCCGCCCTGGAGCATGCCGCCGAGCCCCGAGCCGGACCCGCCGCGCCCCTGCAGCATGCCGCCGAGCTGGTCGACGATCGAGCCGCCCTGGCCCTGGCCGGATCGCTGGTCGCCGGGATGGCGGCCGCCCTGGTTTCCGGCGCCGAGGAATTCTCCGAGAAGCTTCTGCATGTCCATGTCGGTCGGCCTCTTGGTTGTGAAGATGTCGGTACGGGACGGCCTAGCGGCCGGTGTCTTCCGCGCCGGCCAGTCGTTCGGTCGAATGCTGCTTGATGAGCGGGATCTGGGTCAGCATGAAGACGATCGTGATCGGCATCGTCGCCCAGACCTTGAAGGCGACCCAGAAATCCGTCGAGAAATTGCGCCAGACGACTTCGTTGACGACCGCCAGGAAGATGAAGAACAGGCCCCAGCGCAGGGTCATCTTGCGCCAGCCCTCGGCGTCCAGCTTGAAGGCCTGGTCGAAGACGTAGCCGAGCAGCGACTTGCCGAAGAGCAGCCCGCCGAGCAGCACCGCGGCGAACAGGCCGTTGACGATGGTCGGCTTCATCTTGATGAAGGTCTCGTCCTGCAGCCACAGGGTCAGCGAGCCGAACACCAGCACCACCGCGCCGGTGACCAGCGGCATGATCGGCAGCGATCTGGTGATCGCCCAAGAGACCGCCAGCGAGATCGCCATGGCCGCCATGAACAGGCCGGTGGCGATGAACAGCGGCCCGCCGAACTCCTTCAGGATCGGAAATGTCGCCGCGAGCTGCTCGCCGCGCGAATTGGCGAAGAAGAAGACCATCAGCGGGCCCAGCTCCAGCGCGAATTTCAGGAGCGGGTTCATCTCCTTGCGCGCCGGGCTGTTCGGCTCTTCCTCGAGAATGTGGTGCGACATGCGGACTCCCTATTCCCGGTCCATATCGGAACTGATCGCGACGAATGCGAGGCGTGACCGCCCGTCGCGGCGAATTTTCGCCGGTCAGGCCGACGTGGTGGTGCCGGCGATCGCGGCGGCGAAGTCCTTCGCCTTGAAGGGTTCGAGATCGTCGATGCCTTCGCCGACGCCGACGAAATAGACCGGCAGGCGGAACTTGGCGGCGATGGCGACGAGGATGCCGCCGCGCGCCGAGCCATCGAGCTTGGTCATGACGAGGCCGTTGACCCCGGCCACGTTGCGGAAGATCTCGACCTGGTTCATGGCGTTCTGGCCGGTGGTGGCGTCGAGGGTGAGAAGCACCGTATGCGGCGCGTCCGGCTCGCGCTTCTGCAGCACGCGGACGATCTTCTCCAGCTCGGCCATCAGCTCGGTCTTGTTCTGCAGGCGACCGGCAGTGTCGATGATCAGGACGTCGGAATCGTTCTCGACGGCCCGGTCGTAGGCTTCATAGGCAAGGCCTGCCGCATCGGCGCCGATCGCCTTGGCGACGACCTCGGACTGGGTGCGCTCGCCCCAGATCTTCAGCTGTTCGACGGCGGCGGCGCGGAAGGTGTCGCCGGCGCAGAGAGTCACCTTGAGCCCGCCGCGGGTCAGCTTGGCGGCCAGCTTGCCGATGGTCGTGGTCTTGCCGGTGCCGTTGACCCCGACCACCAGGATGACATGCGGCTTCTTGGCCAGGTCGAGCTCCAGCGGCAGAGCCACGGGGTCCAGCGCCTTCTCGATTTCCTCGGCAAGGATGGTGCGCACCTCCTGGCCGCTGATCTCGCGGCCGAAGCGGCCTTCCGACAGGCGGTCGGTGATCTTCAGGGCGGTCTCGACGCCGAGATCGGCCTGGATCAGCACGTCCTCGAAATCCTGCAGCGTGTCCTCGTCCAGCCGCCGCTTGGTGAAGATCGCGCCGATCGATCCGGTGAGCTGGGTGGAGGAACGCGCCAGCCCCTCGCGCAGGCGCTGCAGCCAGGGCACGCGGGGCGCGGGCACCGGTTCGGGAGCGGCCGGGGCCTGTTCGCGCAGGCGGAAGCCCGCGGCGGCATCGGGTGCGGGGCGCGGCGTGGCTGCCGGGACGGGCAGGGGCGCCCGGTCGCCTTCGGGCGCGGAGGCCGGCGGCGGCGCGATGTCGGGCTCGGGCGTATCGGCTGTGTCGAAAGACGGATCGACCCGCTCGGCGACCGGCGCCTCGCCGTCTTCCTCGTCCTCCGGCGGCAGATCCGCGTCCAGCCAGGAGAAGTCGGCATCCTCGTCGCCGGACGACAGCGCGTCGTCATTGTGCCCGTCGAGATGATCGGCGTCGGAGGCCGGCGGGATGCCGGGCGCCACCGCATCGGCGATCTCGGAGGTCTCGCGGGTTTCGCCCGCCAGCGGCTCGACGGGCGCCGCAACCTCCGGCTCGGCATGTTCGCCCAGCCGCTCGGCGGGGTCGGCGCCCAGGAAGGCGAACTCGCTCTCGTCGGCGGGCTCGGCCGGCGTCGGTTCCTCGAGCCAGGAAAAGTCCGCCGTCTCGGTGTCCGGCTCTAGTTCTGGCCCGAGTTCAGCGTTTTTTTTTGAGCCTGGTCCGCGTTGGAATGCTCGGCCATTTCGGCCAGCGGGGTGATGCCGCCGCCGTCGTTGACGTCGGCACCGGCCTCCGAATCGGCGACCGAACTGGCCGCCGCCTTCGGGCGGACGTCGGGATCGGGCGAGTCGGGCGCGCCGAATTCGGTATCGGACGGCCGCGGCGTATCACCATGCTCGGGCGTGCGATCGGTTTCGCTGTCCGACCCGAAGGAGAAGATGCGGCGGAAGAAGCCTTTTTGCTCAGCCATGGCTTACGTCAGTTCTCTCAGATGGTCGGAGGATGTTCCGGGCGGGCCGGAACGAAGGATATCGGGGCGGGCGACCAGTCTGCCACCGCGTTCGCCCACAATGATAGCGTCGAGGATGGAGCCGGGGAGGCCCTCCTCGATCTCGCAAAGGGTAAAATCGGCACAGCGGCCGCGCTGGTTGCGTTCCACCAGCACCGATTGCCGCGTGCCGACGAGGTTCGCCAGATGCGCGCGATGGGCGGTTTCGCCGCGGGCGCGCAGGGCCATCGCCCGGTCCTTGACGATGTCACGCGGCAATTGCGGCATGCGGGCCGCCGGCGTGCCCTCGCGCGGTGAGAACGGAAACACGTGAAGATGGGTCAGGCCGCAATCCTCCACGAGCTTCATGGAGTTCTCGAACATGGCGTCGGTCTCTGTGGGAAAGCCGGCGATGATGTCGGCGCCATAGACGATGTCGGGCCGCGCGGCCCGGATGTCGGTGCAGAAGCGGATGGCGTCGTCGCGCGAATGGCGGCGCTTCATGCGCTTCAGGATCATGTCGTCGCCGGCCTGCAGCGAGAGGTGCAGATGCGGCATCAGCCGGGTCTCGGAGCCGATCGCCTCGATCAGCGCCGGGTCGGCCTCGACGGAATCGATCGAGGACAGCCGCAGGCGGGCAAGGTCCGTCACATGCCTGAGGATTGCCTGGACAAGCTGGCCGAGCTTCGGCGCGCCGGGCAGGTCCGCCCCCCAGGAGGTCATGTCGACGCCCGACAGCACCACTTCGTTGTAGCCGGCGGCGACAAGGCGCTTCACCTGGTCGACCGTGGCGCCCATCGGCACCGAGCGGGAATTGCCGCGCCCGAAGGGGATGATGCAGAAGGTGCAGCGATGGTCGCAGCCATTCTGCACCTGGACGATGGCGCGGGCACGGCCCTCGATCGCGTCGACCATGTGGCCGGCGGTCTCGGTGACGCTCATGATGTCGTTGACGCGGACCTTCTCCTCGGCGGCGACGCCGAAATCGGGGAGGGCGCGATAGGCGCTGGCGGTCAGCTTCGCGTCATTGCCGAGGACGGCGTCGACCTCGCCCATCTCGGCGAAGCGGTCGGGCTCGGTCTGGGCGGCGCAGCCGGTGACGACGATCCGCGCCTCCGGGTTCTCGCGCCTTGCCCGGCGGATCTGCTTGCGGGCCTGGCGCACGGCTTCCGACGTCACGGCGCAGGTGTTGAAGACGATGGCGCCGCGCGGATCGGCGTCGAGGCCCGCCGCCACGGCCTCGCGCTTCATGATCTCGGCCTCGTAGGTGTTGAGCCGGCAGCCGAAGGAGACGATCTCGACACCCATCAGGCCGGCTCGTGCGTCGCCATCTCGTCGCGCATATAGGCGCCGGTCGCGGGATCGAGACGGCCCGACCAGTTCCATTCGGCCGGCCCGGTCATGATGACATGGTCGTCGTCGCGCCAGTCGATCAGGAGGTCGCCGCCGGGCACGGTCACCGTGACGATGCGGCCGGTGCGCCGGGTGCGGGTCGCCGAGACGGCGGCGGCGCAGGCGGCCGAGCCGCAGGCGCGGGTCAGGCCGACGCCGCGTTCCCAGGTCCGCAGGGTAAGCGCGTCCGGCCCCGTGACCTGCGCGATCGAGATATTGGCGCGCTCGGGAAACAGCGGATGGTTCTCCAGCACCGGCCCGAAGCGGTCGAGCTCGTAGCTCCACACGTCCCGATCGACCCAGAAGATGGCGTGCGGATTGCCCATGGAGGCGACCGAGGGCGAATGCAGGATCGGCGCGTCGATGGGCCCGATCTGCAACTCGATCGCCCTTGTGTCGCTGAACTCTTCCGACAGGGGAATCTCGGACCAGCCGAAGCGCGGCCGGCCCATATCGACGGCGATCAGCCCGTCGTCGCGCTCAAAGGCGGTCAGGATGCCGGCGCGGGTCTCGAAGGTGAAGTCGTGGCGGCCGGTCTCGGCGGCGAGCGCCTGCACCACGCAGCGCGTGCCGTTGCCGCAGGCCTCGGCCTCCGAGCCGTCGCGATTGATGATCCGCACATAGGCGTCGGTGCCGTCGAGCCGCGGGTCGTGGATCGCCATGATCTGGTCGAAGCGGGTGGCCGGATCCTCGGCGAGGGCGCGTGCGGCCGCGGCCGAAATCCGCGCCGCCGATCCGCGAAGATCGGCGACGACGATCTCGTTGCCCAGCCCGTTCATCCGGGCGAAGGCCACGCTCAAATCCGTATCTCGTGCGGCGCTGTCGGTCATGCCGGTTATATGGCCGATGCGCGGCGCGATTGAAAGGATCGCGCGCTCAGCGCTGGCCGAAGGCGGCGTCCTTGAACAGCGCCTTGAACTCGCGCGGCTGGGAACGCCAGTACTGCTTGGGCGCGCGCACCGAGGCGCCGAGCTCGGCCGCCGCATGCCACGGCCAGTGTGGCTCGTAGAGAATGGCGCGGGCGATGGCGATGGCATCGGCCTTGTTCTCGGCGATGATGGCCTCGGCCTGGCGCGCCTCGGTGATCAGGCCGACGCCGATCACCGGGATCGACACCGCGGCCTTCACGGCCTCGGCGAAATGCACCTGGTAGCCGGGTCCGAGCGGGATTTTCTGGTCGGGCGAGACGCCGCCGGATGACACGTGGATCGCTGCGGCGCCGCGTGCCTCCAGCGCCTTCGAATAGGCGATCGAGCCCTCGATGTCCCAGCCGCCCTCGACCCAGTCGCTGGCCGACAGGCGGACCCAGACCGGAATGTCGGCGGGAACGGCCGCCCTGACCGCGTCGAAGACCTCCAGCGGGAAGCGCATGCGGTTCTCGACGCTGCCGCCATATTCGTCGTCGCGCCGGTTCGAGATCGGCGACAGGAACTGGTGCAGGAGATAGCCATGCGCCGAATGCAGCTCGATGCCGACGATGCCGAGACGCACGGCCCGAAGGGCGGTGGCGACGAAATCGTCCTTGATCTTCTGCAGGCCTTCAGCGTCGAGGGCGGTCGGCGCCACTTCGCCGGGTGAATGGGGAAGGGCGGAGGGCGCGACGCACTGCCAGCCGGTCGGATCGGTCGGGGCGATCTGCTGGCCGCCGGCCCAGGGTTCGGCGCTCGACGCCTTGCGGCCGGCATGGCCGAGCTGGATGGCGACGGGCATCTGGGAATGGACGGCGATCGCATCGAGGACGCGGGCGAGCGCCGCCTCGTTGTAATCGGAATAGAGCCCGAGATCCTTGTGGGTGATGCGGGCTTCGGGCGAGACGGCCGTGGCTTCGAGGATCAGCAGGCCGGCGCCGGACATGGCGAGCTGGCCGAGATGCATCATGTGCCAGTCGGTGGCCGATCCGTCATCGGCGGAATACTGGCACATGGGCGCGATGATGATGCGGTTTTCCAGCCGCAATGCGCCGAGTTCGAGCGGGGTGAACAGCGGGCTGAGCGTCTGCGAGATGTCCGAATCCGGGGTCTGCGTGTCCATTCAGGCGGCCTTCCGTGAAGCGTGAGGCTCTCCGAATGCGCCGGTACGCCGCGATGTTCAAGCCCTGCGGCGAGGACGCTGCGTCTTCGGGGCGCGGCGATCACGGGAACAGGGCGGTGGCGCGCCGGTCGACCGGCCCTGAACGAAAACCGGCGGCCGATCGCCCGGCCGCCGGTGGAACTGGATCAGTTGGCCGGTGCCGGTGCGTCGCCGCCGCCGCCGACATCCGGGGCCTCGACATTCACGTCCGGCGTGTCGATCGAGACATTGGTGTCGGCACCACCGCCGGCGCCGCCGCCGAGCAGGCCATCGCCGAAGATGAAGAAGGCGCCGATCACGACCACGACGATCAGGATGCCGGCGATTAGCCAGCTACCACCGCCGCCGCCGCCGCCGTTTCCACCGCGGTCGTTGTTGACGATGACGGTGCGCTCGCGTTCTGGTTCACGAAGGTCGCTCACAGGGGGACTCCACTTCCAACAAAAGGCAGCCAAGGGCTGCCGGGCTACGCGTCGGTCCCGGCCGAAGCCTCGCAGGAGGATCGGCAACGGCGAGGATCGCCATGCGTCGTTCCGCCACAGAATGCCGCAGGGGGGTATTCGTTCCGTGCCCGGCTATCGACAGGCGAACGGGTGACGGCGTCGTCGCCTCCGGCCGGCGATGACCCCATGACCGGCGCCGCCAGAGTGTCCGCCGCAGGGCCGGCTTCGATCGTCCCGACGTTCCGCAGGGGCCGCGAAACTTGACATTGGCGGCCGGTCGGTGTTTCTGCAGACGCAAATCCGCGACATCTGTCCGCGACCCGCCGACCGTGCCCCTCTCGCAAGAGCCGCACGGAGGTCAACATCCGCCAGCGAGTTTCGCCCGCGGATGCGATCCTGCTTTGAGCATTGCCCATCCGGCAGTGGCTTGAGCACAGGCGGGTTTGCAGTTCGGATCGAAGCGAACCACCTTCCGGCTCTGTTCGGAAGGCCGGGAAGGAAGCACGCATGTTCGATTCACTCCAGGACCGCCTCGGGTCCATCCTGAACGGCCTCACCGGCCGCGGCGCCCTGTCCGACAAGGATGTGGCGGCTGCGCTGCGCGAGGTCCGTCGGGCGCTGCTGGAGGCCGACGTCGCGCTGGAAGTGGTCCGGGACTTCACCGATCGCGTGCGCGCCAAGGCCGTCGGCGCGGAAATCCTGAAGTCGATCAGGCCCGGCCAGATGGTCGTCAAGATCGTCCATGACGAGCTGATCGCCACGCTCGGCAGCGAGCAGGTCGCCATCGACCTCAACGCGCCGGCGCCGGTCGTCCTGATGATGGTCGGCCTGCAGGGCTCGGGCAAGACGACGACCACCGGCAAGCTCGCCAAGCGTCTCACCGAGCGTCAGCGCAAGAAGGTGCTGATGGCCTCGCTCGATACGCGGCGCCCGGCGGCCCAGGAGCAGCTGCGCGTCCTCGGCGAGCAGACCGGCGTCGCCACCCTGCCGATCATCGCCGGCCAGGGCCCGGTGGAGATCGCCGCCCGCGCCAAGCAGGCGGCCAAGCTCGGCGGCTACGACCTCGTCATTCTCGATACCGCCGGCCGGACCCATATCGACGAGCCGCTGATGGTCGAGATGGCCGACATCAAGCGGACCACCGAGCCCCACGAGATCCTGCTGGTCGCTGATTCGCTGACCGGCCAGGACGCGGTGAACCTTGCCCGCTCCTTCGACGAGCGCGTCGGCATCACCGGCATCGTCCTGACCCGCGTCGACGGCGACGGCCGCGGCGGTGCGGCGCTGTCCATGCGCGCCGTCACCGGCAAGCCGATCAAGCTGATCGGTACCGGCGAGAAGATGGATGCGCTGGAGGATTTCCATCCCTCGCGCATCGCCGACCGCATTCTCGGCATGGGCGACATCGTCAGCCTCGTCGAGAAGGCCGCCGAGAACATCGACGCGGAAAAGGCCGCGGCGATGGCCAAGAAGATGCAGTCGGGGAAGTTCGACCTGAACGACCTCGCCGATCAGATCGGTCAGATGCAGAAGATGGGCGGCATGGGCGGCATGATGGGCCTGATGCCCGGCATGGGGAAGATGAAGGACCAGATGTCCGCCGCCGGCCTCGACGACAAGATGCTGAAGCGGCAGCTCGCCATCATCTCCTCGATGACCGCCAAGGAACGGGGCAATCCCGACATCCTCAAGCACAGCCGCAAGAAGCGCATTGCCGCCGGCTCGGGCACCTCGTCCGCCGAGATCAACAAGCTGCTCAAGATGCACCGCCAGATGGCCGACATGATGAAGTCCATGGGCAAGGGCAAGGGTGGCATGATGGGCAAGATGATGGGCGGCCTGGCCGGCAAGATGGGCCTCGGCGGCATGGGCGGAATGCCCGGCGGCATGCCCGACCTGTCGAAGATGGACCCCAAGGAACTGGAAGCCATGGCCAAGGCCGCGCAGAGCGGCGGCATGCCCGGCCTTCCCAAGGGACTTCCCCCCGGCATCGGCGGACCGGGCGGCATGCCCGGCGGCGGTTTCCCGGGGCTGCCGGGACTGCCGGCAAAGAAGAAGTGACGGCCATCCGGCCCGACCGAACGACCTGAACACGCACTATCGAACCGATCGGCGCGCCGCCGATCTCGAACCAAAGGACAAGACCCATGCCCCTGAAGATGCGCCTCGCCCGTGCCGGCTCCAAGAAGCGGCCCTACTACCACGTCGTCGTTGCCGACGCCCGCTCGCCGCGCGACGGTCGCTTCGTCGAGCAGCTCGGCTCGTGGAACCCGATGCTGCCGAAGGACGCCCAGCGCGTCACGCTGAACGAGGAGCGGATCAAGCATTGGCTCGCCGAGGGCGCACAGCCGACCGACCGCGTCCTGCGCTTCCTCGACCAGGCCGGCATCATGAGCCGTCCGTCCCGCGCCAACCCGACCAAGGGCCTGCCGGGCAAGAAGGCCCAGGAGCGCGAGGCCGAGCGCAAGCAGCGTGAGGAAGACGCCGCGGCCGCCGCAGCCGAGGCCGAAGCCGCCAAGAACGCGCCGGCCGAAGAGGCTCCGGCTGAGGAAGCCGCTTCCGCCGAGTAAAGCGTCAAGTAAGCTTGGCGTAGCATCATCCTTGTGCAAACGGCGCCTCTGGGCGCCGTTTGAGCAGGGCGGCATCGGAATGTTCCGGGAGCGGTCGTCCTCAGGAGGGATACTGCTTCACATGCCCGATGCAAGACTGGACCCGGCCGACGGCCTCGGAAACGGCCCCGATGGCTGGGCCGAGACTGCGATCTTCGATCTGGCCCCCGTGCCGCTGTGGATCGAGGATTACAGCGGGGTGAAGGCGCTGTTCGAGGAATGGCGCGCCGCGGGAATCATCTCGATTCGCGAGCATCTTGACGCCGATCCGTCGCGCGTCGCCGCCGCGGCACAGAGGATCCGGCTGATCGCCGTGAACCAGTGCACCCTCGACCTGTTCGAGGCGGACAATTTCCAGAACATCTGCGACAATCTCGACAAGGTCTTTTCGGGCGACATGCTCGACAGCCACAAGGAAGAGCTGATCCAGCTCTGGGAGGGGCAGACCGAGTTCGAGAGCTATGCGGTCAACTACACGCTGACCGGCAAGCGCCTCGACGTGCAGCTCAAGGCGCGGCTCCTGCCCGGCCACGAGAGCGACTGGGAACGGCTGCTGATTTCCACCGAGGACGTCACCGAGCGCGAGGACCAGCGCCGGGAACTGGCGGTCAGCGAGAGCTTTGCCCGCGGCCTGTTCGAATATTCGCCCGTCTCGCTGTGGGTCGAGGATTTCTCCGAGGTGAAGGCGCTGATCGACGATGTCCGGGAGCGCGGCATCACCGATTTCCGGACCTTCGTCGATGTCCATCCCGACTTCGTCAGCCGGTGCCTGTCCGAGATCCGCGTCATCGATGTGAACGAGCACACGCTGCAGCTGTTCGGCGCGGAGAGCCGCGACGATCTGTTGAGCCGGCTGGGCGAGGTGTTCCGCGACGCCATGGAGCAGCATTTCCGCGAGCAGCTCGTCGATCTGTGGGAAGGCAAGCTGTTCCAGCAGCGCGAGGTGGTCAATTACAGCCTCAGCGGCGACCAGCTCCATGTCCACATGCAGTTCTCGGTGTTTCCCGGGCGCGAAAGCGACTGGTCGCTGGTGCAGGTCGCCTTGACCGACATCACCGCCCGCAAGAAGGCCGAGGCCTATCTGGAATATCTCGGCAAGCACGACATCCTGACCAAGCTCTACAACCGGTCGTTCTTCGTCGACGAACTGAACCGGCTGGAGCGCAAGGGCCCGACGCCGGTGACGATCATCGTCGCCGACCTCAACGGCCTGAAGACGGTCAACGACGTGATGGGCCACGCGGCCGGCGACGCGCTGCTGCGCCGGGCCGGCGAGGTGCTGAACGAGGCGGTGCGCGAGCCCTGCCATGTGGCCCGCATCGGCGGCGACGAATTCGTGGTGATGATGCCGGCCAGCAGCGAGGAGGACGGCCTGCAGATGGCCCAGAACATCGTCGAGCTGGTCGAGGTCAACAACCAGTTCTACACCGGCGCGGAGCTGTCCTTCTCGCTGGGCGTGGCGACGGCCGAGGCCGGCGAGCGGCTGGAAGCGACGGTCAAGCGCGCCGACGCCCGCATGTACGAGGCCAAGCGCAAGCACTATGCCGACGAGAAGCGCGATCGCCGCCGCGAAGGGCAGTCGCTGGTGAACTGAGGCGGGGGTCACGCGTCTGGCGTACACCCGCTGTCGCCAAGGCGGGCGGGGCGGGCTATTGTCGCCGCCGCGTCCCACCCCGAATGAATGAGTCGTTCCCGATGCAGCAAGCGGTCCCGAGCGCACAGCGCGATCCGTCCCATGGCGAGATCGCCCATGTCTGAGACCGGCAAGCTCGAGAACCCGGTCCTTCTCGGCGTCGTCGGCGGGGCCCAGGGCATCAAGGGCGAGTGCCGCGTGCGCTCCTTCACCGCCGACCCGACCGATCTCGGCGCCTACGGGCCGCTCGTCGACGCTTCCGGCAATCGCTACACGGTGCTGTCGGCGCGGGTCGCCAAGAACGTCGTCATGGTCCGCTTCAAGGAGGTCGCCGACCGCAACCACGCCGAACGGCTGAACGGGCGCGAGCTCTTCGTCGATCGTTCGGTGCTGCCCGAGCCGGAGGACGACGACGAGTTCTATCTGGAGGATCTCGTCGGCTACACGGTCGAGACCGTCGCGGGCGAGGCCGTCGGCACGGTCATCGCGTTCCACGATTTCAACGCCGGCGACATCGTCGAGATCCGCCCGACCAAGGGGCAGACCCTGATGATCCCCTTCTCCGAGGCGGCGATCCCGGTGATCGACGCGGAGCGGCGGCTGATGGTGGTGGAGCCGGGCCCCGCCGGACTGGCGACGCCCGACGACGAGCCGGAGGACGGCGGCGAGGCCGAAGGCGGCGCCGATCGCATGGAGCGCTAGGACGGCCGCCCGGCGCGCAGTTTACTCGCACGGTCCGATTGCGTAACCACCTGCCGGTAGGCACGCCGGCGAGGGGGCCGGCTGCCGCTTTTTCGAGGGAGGACACACATGATCATCGTTTCCGGCATCCAGCGTCTCGACCCGGCCGATCTCGACCGGGTGCGCGAGGCGGCCCGCGCCGTCATCGCCGCGACCCGCGAGGAGCAGGGCTGCATCGTCTATTCTTTCGCCGAGGACATGGTCGAGCCCGGCCTTCTGCGCGTCTACGAGGAATGGGAGACCCGCGAGGACCTGGAGCGGCACGCCAAGTCCGATCATGTGGCCGCCTGGCGCGCCGCGCTGGCTTCGGTCGAGGTGCTGCACCGCGACCTGAAGATCATCGAAGCCGGCGCCGTCCAGCCGCTCGGCTGATCCGGCCATGAGCTTCCGCGCCTCCATCCTGACGCTCTATCCGGAGATGTTTCCCGGCCCGCTCGGCGTATCACTGGCGGGCCGCGCGCTGGAGCGCGGGGACTTTTCGCTGGAGACGGTGCAGATCCGCGACTTCGGCATCGGCCGTCATCGCATGGTGGACGACACGCCGTCGGGCGGGGGCGCGGGCATGGTCATGCGCAGCGACGTGGTGGCGGCCGCGCTCGACCACGCCGCGCCGGAGGCCGACACCCGGCCGCGCATCCTGATGAGCCCGCGCGGCCGGCCGCTGACCCAGGAACGGGTCCGCGAGCTGGCGGCGGGCGAGGGGGCGGTGATCGTCTGCGGCCGCTTCGAGGGCGTCGACGAGCGGGTGATCGCGGGACGCGGCCTCGAGGAAATCTCGATCGGGGACTACATCCTGTCGGGCGGCGAGGTCGGCGCGCTGGTGCTGCTCGACGCGGTGGTGCGGCTTCTGCCCGGCGTCATGGGCAATGCGGTGTCGGGCGATGCGGAGAGCTTCGAGGGCGGGCTCCTGGAGCATCCGCACTATACCCGGCCGGCCGAATGGGAGGGCCGGACGATCCCGCCGGTGCTGACCTCGGGCGATCATGGCGCCGTGGCGCGCTGGCGCCACGCCGAGGCCGAGCGGTTGACCCGCGAACGGCGGCCCGACCTCCTGCCGGGCAAGTCCCGCTAGTCGAGGCGAAAGCCGGCGGGCCGAAGCCCGCCGACGGGTCCTAGTAGACCCGCTTCTTCGGCTCGATGTAGTCGATCTGGTTCGACAGCGTGTAGGTGTGCACCGGCCGATCCTCGAGCGTGACGGTCTTGGCGACCGTGTCGCAGAAGGACAGGGTGTGCTTCATCCAGTTGGCGTCGTCGCGATCGGGGAAATCCTCGCGGGCATGGGCACCGCGCGACTCGGTGCGGTTGCGCGCCGAATCCATCGTCACCACCGCCTGGGCGATCAGATTGTCGTATTCCAGCGTCTCGATCAGGTCGGTGTTCCAGATCAGCGAGCGATCGGTGACGCGAATGTCGTCCGACGCCTTCCAGACCTCGTGGATCTTGGTGTGGCCTTCGTCGAGGATTTCGCCGGTGCGGAACACGGCGCAGTTGGACTGCATGGTGTTCTGCATGTCGGCCCGCAGTTCCGCCGTCGGCGTCGCGCCATTGGCGTAGCGGAAGCGGTCGAGGCGGGCGAGCGCGTTGTCGCCGGCGCCGGCCGGCAGGTCGGGCTGCTCTTCCGACGCGCTGACCGTCTCGGCGCAGCGAAGGCCTGCGGCCCGGCCGAAGACGACTAGGTCGATCAGCGAGTTGGAGCCGAGGCGGTTGGCGCCGTGGACCGACACGCAGCCGGCCTCACCGACGGCCATCAGGCCCGGCACGACCGTATCGGCATTGCCGTCCTTCTTGGTCAGGACTTCGCCGTGGAAGTTCGTCGGGATGCCGCCCATGTTGTAATGGACGGTCGGCAGCACCGGGATCGGCTCCTTGGTGACGTCGACGCCGGCAAAGATCCGCGCCGATTCCGAAATGCCCGGAAGCCGCTCGGCCAGCACCGCCGGATCGAGATGATCGAGGTGCAGGTGGATGTGGTCCTTGTTCTTGCCGACGCCGCGACCCTCGCGGATCTCCATGGTCATCGAGCGCGAGACGACGTCGCGCGAGGCCAGATCCTTGGCCGAGGGAGCATAGCGCTCCATGAAGCGCTCGCCCTCGGAATTGGTCAGATAGCCGCCTTCGCCGCGCGAGCCCTCGGTGATCAGGCAGCCGGCGCCGTAGATGCCGGTCGGGTGGAACTGCACGAATTCCATGTCCTGCAAAGGCAGGCCGGCGCGCAGCACCATGCCGCCGCCGTCGCCGGTGCAGGTATGGGCCGAGGTGGCGGAGAAATAGGCGCGGCCGTAGCCGCCGGTGGCCAGGATCGTCTTCTTGGCGCGGAAGCGGTGGATGGTGCCGTCATCGAGGCAGAGCGCCACGACGCCGCGGCACACACCCTCTTCGTCCATGATCAGATCGATGGCGAAATACTCGATGAAGAACTCCGAGGAGTACCGCAGCGACTGGCCGTAGAGCGTGTGCAGGATGGCGTGGCCGGTGCGGTCGGCGGCGGCGCAGGTGCGCTGCGCGGCCGGGCCCTGGCCGAATTCGGTGGTCATGCCGCCGAAGGGACGCTGGTAGATGCGGCCATCCTCGGTGCGCGAGAAGGGCACGCCGAAATGCTCGAGCTCGTAGACGGCGGCCGGCGCGTTGCGGACCAGATATTCGATGGCGTCCTGGTCGCCCAGCCAGTCCGACCCCTTGACGGTGTCGTACATGTGCCAGCGCCAGTCGTCCTTGCCCATGTTGCCGAGCGAGGCGGCGACGCCGCCCTGGGCCGCGACCGTATGCGAGCGGGTCGGGAAGACCTTGGTGATGCAGGCGGTCTTCAAGCCGGCCTGGGCCGCGCCGAGGGTGGCGCGCAGGCCGGCGCCGCCGGCGCCCACCACGACCACGTCGAAGGTGTGGTCGGTGAATTCGTAGGCCTTGCCGTTCTGGGACGGCGCCGTGCGGTGCGGCTGGCCGTTTGCGTTCGTGCCGTTCGTGGCCATGGTCAGACTCCGAAGCTCATCCGGGCGATCGCGAACAGGCTCGCGACGGCGATGGCGATGGCGAAGAAATTGTTGAGGATCAGCAGCGGCAGCTTGGTCGTGCCGTGAATGTAGTCCTCGATGATCACCTGCATGCCGAGACGCATATGGTAGGTGAAGGAGATCACGGTCAGTGCGACCAGCAGTCCCACCAGCGGATGCGCGAGGGCCGCGCGGACCTCGGCATAGGGCTGGTCGTGCAGGACGATCAGCAGGATCACGAAGCCGGTGATCAGCACCAGATTGGAGATCGCCGACAGGCGCTGCTGCCAGAAATGGCCGGTGCCCTCATGGGCGGAGCCGAGGCCGCGGACGCGGCGAAGCGAGGTTCTCATCTCAGTCATGGAAATATCCCTCAGCCGAAGACCACGATGCCGACCCACAGGATCAGCGTCAGCGCAAGCGAGGCGACGAGGGTGGCCTGGGCCAGCTTCGTCGACGTCTCCTTGCTGAGCCCGATGCCGGTGTCCCAGATCAGATGGCGGATGCCGCCGAACATGTGGTGGAGCAGCGCCCAGGTGTAGCCGAACAGGATGATGCGGCCGATGATCGAGCCGAAGAAGGCCGAGGCGTAGGAGAAGGCCTCCGGGCCGCTCGCGGCGGCGACCAGCCACCAGACGAAGAGCAGCGTGCCGACATAGAGCGCCGAACCGGTGATGCGGTGCAGGATCGACATCGCCATGGTCGGGCGGAATCGGTAGATCGAAAGATGCGGCGACAGCGGCCGCGCAGTCTTGAGGTCGGACATGGGTGCCTTCTTGTCCTCGCATTGGCCAGGCGCTGTGCGCGGGGGCCGGGTTGCCCTTCCCCTACAGCGATCGGAACGCTTCTAAAAGGCTTATCGCAATTGCGAAAGCAACCCTTTGGGCGCGGGATCGCTGGGGGCGGTTCGGCTTAATCGATTAGGCGCGGCAAGAAGGCGCGCGACGGGCGGGTCGCCGCTAGAGCCGATGCGCGCGGCGAATCAGCGCTCGGACGGATCGCGGTCGCGGAAGCGGATGACGTAGCTCGCCCAGTCGGCCGGATCGGCGACCTTTTCGTAGAGACCGCGTCCGGTGCCCGGCGTGCGCGGGGCGTGCAGCACCAGCTTCGACCAGCCGCGACCGTCGGCCTCTTCGGCGAGAAGATCGATCATCGCCTTGGCGATGCCCTTCCGGCGATGCTGGTGGTCGACATAGATATGATCGGCAAGGCCGGAACGCATGCCGGTCCACACATCCGGCAGGTCGTAGAAGATCACGAAGGCGACGAGCCGGCCATTCAGCCGCGCGCCCAGCACCTCGGCGGTGCGGTCCTGCAGCAATTGCTCGGCATAGTAAGTGTCGGGCGCGCCCGGCGGGCCGCGAAACAGCGACTGGTTATAGGCCGAGATCAGCGGCGCCAGATCGCGCGCATCGCCCAGCCGCAGGCGCTCAATGTCGATATCGGGGGCCGGAATTTCCATCCGGTCTGTGTCGACCGGAACGCGGCGGGCGTCAAGCCTGTGACGCGGGGCAGGATGCACGCGAAAGGGGCGGCCCCGTTGCCGGTACCGCCCCTTGCAGGCCTGTGGTCAAAGGCGATGCGTCGCCGCTTGGCGGCGACGCGGCTCGTTCCTAGCGCCAGTCGCGGATGTCGACGAAGTGACCGGCGATGCCTGCGGCCGCCGCCATGGACGGCGAGACCAGGTGGGTGCGGCCCTTGTAGCCCTGCCGGCCCTCGAAATTGCGGTTCGAGGTCGAGGCGCAGCGCTCGCCGGCCTCGAGCCGGTCCTCGTTCATGCCGAGGCACATGGAGCAGCCCGCCTCGCGCCATTCGAAGCCGGCATCCTTGAAGATGACGTCGAGGCCCTCTTCCTCGGCCTGCGCCTTCACCAGGCCCGAGCCCGGCACGATCATGCCCGACACGCCCTCGGCGATGCGACGGCCCTCGACGACCTTGGCGGCTTCCCGCAGATCCTCGATGCGGCCGTTGGTGCAGGAACCGATGAAGATCTTGTCGACCTTGATGTCGGTCATCTTCGTGCCCGGCGTCAGGCCCATATATTCCAGCGCGCGCTCCTTGGACTTGCGCTTGTTCTCGTTCTCGATGGCGGCCGGATCCGGCACGACGCCATCGATCGAGACGACGTCCTCGGGCGAGGAGCCCCAGGAGACGATCGGCGGCAGGTTCGCCGCGTCCAGATGCACGATCTTGTCGTAATGGGCGCCCTCGTCGGAGGCGAGGCTGCGCCAGTAGTCGACGGCCATCTGGAAGGCTTCGCCCTTGGGCGCGCGCGGACGGCCCTCGATGTAGCGATAGGTGGTCTCGTCGGGCGCGATCAGGCCGGCCCGGGCGCCGGCCTCGACCGACATGTTGCAGATCGTCATGCGACCTTCCATCGACAGGCCGCGGATCGCCTCGCCGGCATATTCGATGACGTGGCCGGTGCCGCCGGCGGTGCCGATCTGGCCGATAATCGCGAGAATGATGTCCTTCGACGTCACGCCGTCGGGCAGCGCACCATCGACCTGGACGAGCATGTTCTTCGCCTTGGACTGGATCAGCGTCTGGGTGGCGAGCACGTGCTCGACCTCGGAGGTGCCGATGCCGTGGGCGAGCGCGCCGAAGGCGCCATGGGTCGAGGTGTGGCTGTCACCGCACACGATGGTCATGCCGGGCAGGGTGAAGCCCTGCTCGGGGCCGATGATGTGGACGATGCCCTGGCGGCGATCGGCGGCGTCGTAATATTCGATGCCGAAATCGGCGGCGTTCCTGGCCAGCGCCTCGACCTGAATGCGGCTTTCCTCGTTCTTGATGCCGTTCACCCGGTCGGCGGTCGTCGGCACGTTGTGGTCGACGACGGCGAGGGTGCGCTCGGGCTGGCGGACCTTGCGGTCGGTCAGGCGCAGGCCCTCGAAGGCCTGCGGGCTGGTGACCTCGTGAACGAGATGGCGGTCGATATAGAGGAGGCAGGAGCCGTCCTCCTGCTGGGCGACGAGATGCTCGTCCCAGATCTTGTCGTAGAGGGTGCGCGGTTTGGCCTGGCTCATGGGTTGGTCCTTCTCCGGCGGGCGTTACGCTCCGGCCGGTCTGTGCATGGATGAAACGATGGGCGGGGGGCTCGCGGCCCTCGCATCCTGGCGCCTAGAGGCCGTCGGCGGCGAACAGGCGATAGAAGAAACGTCCCGGCAGCCGCGCGTGGTCGGAGAGCTTGGCGAAGCCCTCGCTGGTCGGCAGGCGTCGACGCGCCTTCATGTCCCGGATCCGATGCATGGGCACAAAATAGCGATTGCGACGGCAGGTGACAATCGGGGCGCAGTGCCCACGCCTGCGCTTTCCTGCGATGGCGGCGGGAACCGTCGCGCGCTTCGGCGATTGGCTCTTGCAAGCGGCATGTCGGGGCGCTTCGCGATCCCCGGTGCCAGAACCGAACCCGGACAAAGCCGAGCGATCATGTTCTTCGACAGTTGGTACGACCTTTTCCGCATCGTGATCGTCGGGGCGCTGGCCTATGCCGGCCTCGTCTTCCTGTTGCGGATCACCGGCAAGCGCACCCTGTCGAAGATGAACGCCTTCGACCTGGTGGTGACGGTGGCACTGGGTTCAACCTTGGCCACGGTGCTCCTGAGCAAGGACGTGACCCTGACAGAAGGGCTGGTGGCGTTCCTGCTCCTGTGCGCGCTGCAATACGGCGTGGCCAGCGCGTCGCTCTATTCGGCGCGGTTTCGCAACATGATCAAGGCCGAGCCGACGCTGCTGTTCTTTCGCGGCCGGTTTCTGGCGCCGGCCCTGCGCCACGAGCGGGTGACCAAGGACGAGGTGATCGCCGCGATGCGCTCGAGCGGCCATGCCGCCATGACCAATGTGGAGGCGGTGGTGCTGGAGACCGACGGGTCGTTCAGCGTGCTGGGCAAGGGTTCGGAGCCAGCGGACACGTTGCGCACGGTCAACGATCGCACCGACGCCTCGGAGCTGACCGCCAACGGCTGACCCGCGTCAGTCCGGGACGGCCAGCTTGCGGATGAAAGCCGGGGTGTGCCGGGCCTCGAACTCCGATTCGCGGATCAGGCCGTCAATGTGGCGGGTCAGTTCCAGCACCTGCCGCCGCTCGCGGAAGGCGAGGTAGAACTGCCCGACATAGATGATCGCCTGCAGCGGCCCGAACACGGTGACGGGTGCCGAGAACACCTTCTTCCGATCGAAGAGATAGAGCCGGAGCGAGGGGTAGAGCTCCTCGGTCAGCTGCCGCAGACGGTCGAGCTGGGCGCGGCGCTCGGCCGCCGGCAGGCCGCGCCAATAGCCTTCGCCCGCGGCAAATCCCTCCAGCGCGTCGATCGGCATGGCTATTTCGTAGTCGGTGTCGGGAGCCCGCAGATAGTCCAGCCGGTCGCGCATGTCGGCGATCGCCTGGTCGGAGGTGCGGCCGAGGAAGTCGCCATATTCGAACCGCAGCACCTCTTCCGACTTCAGCATGTCGGGCAGGGTCGCCGGCACATGGCGGATCTTGTAGCCGCGGGCTTCCTCGTGCCAGCGGAAGATCAGTTCGTCGGAGGGCGCCCGCGCGGCTTCCTCGATCCGCATCGAGGCCTGCAGCATCTCGGCCGCTCGCTCAGGGCGATCGGTCAGGCCGAGCAGCCAGTCGGACGAGACGCCAAGAGCCGAGGCCGCTTCGGCGGCGAACTGGGCATTGGGCAGCCGGCCGTCGTCGGATGACAGCAGCAGCGACACGGTGGACCTGTCGGCGCCGCTCGCCCGGGCGAGGGCGCTCTTGGTCATGCCGGTCGCGGTCATTGCGCTGGCGAGACGTTCGCGAAACAGCCGGGAGCGGTGGCGCTTGTCCATCATCCGTGAAGTTTATCACGTCTTGCGGATAAAATCTGCGAACGTGACTTCAGCCATGAGAATTCACGGAATACCCCGGACCGTGTGAGCCGGCTATGGAAAGGGGGCCGCAGGGATGGTGGAGCCACGCTCGAAGCCGTTCGTGTCCCGCCCATGACAACCGGCGACGCTGCCCGTCGCGCAGCCCCCGCCCGCACAGGAGAGATTTCAGCCATGGAAACCCGCATGCGCAGCCTGACCAAAGCCGCCTCCTGGCAAGGGCTCGGTCTGGTGACCATGTCGGCCCTTGGCTATCTCTTCACCGGATCGCTGACATCGGGCGGCATCCTGGCCGTCACCTCCGGCGGCGTCGGCTTCTGCGTCTATCTCCTGCATGAGCGCCTGTGGGCGCGGGTCCAATGGGGCTGGGACCCGGCCGGCGACGACCGTGACGACGGGCTCGGCCACGGCCGCGCCTGACCCGCCCCGGTGCCCCTGCCTGCCTTCGAATCCACGCACAAAAAAAGCGGCCCGGAGGCCGCTTTGAAATTCTGACGAAACTGTCTGCTGCCGATTACTCGGCGGCTGCGTCCTTGGCAGCCTGCTTCTCGGCCTTGGCGCGGTCGCGCTCGGCGACGGCGACCTGACGGGCCTCGTCGTTCAGCTTGCGCGCACGGACGTTGGTGGCCTCGACGATACGGGCCGACTTGCCGCGACGATCGCGCAGGTAATAGAGCTTGGCGCGACGCACCTTGCCGCGGCGCACGACCTCGACCGAATCGAGCATCGGCGAATACACAGGGAAGACGCGCTCGACGCCCTCGCCATAGGAGATCTTGCGAACGGTGAAGTTCTCCTGGATGCCGGCGCCCGAGCGCGCGATGCAGACGCCTTCATAGGCCTGCACACGGGTGCGCGTGCCTTCGGTCACCTTGACGTTCACCCGCAGCGTGTCGCCGGCGGAAAATTCGGGAATGGTGCGGATCGCGTTGATCCGTTCGGCCTCGGCGGCCTCGAGTTCAGAGATGATGTTCATGGCATAGCCTCAATTCGTTTCATGCCGGATGAGTTTGTCTCAGCCGACATGGCCGCCGGGACGGTCAAGTTATTCTGAGGAAATCGGTGGTGCCCATACAACGCTTTGGCCGGCTTGTCACTAGCTGCGAGCGAAGAACCGGTCGGAATCCGTCCCGATCCGTGCGCAAAGCGGCACAAGACGCCTCTGCCTTGTCGCTCCGCGGGGATCGTGCGAAGCCCTTGTGACGATGCCGTGCGGCCGCGCGCGCGTCGTTCCCGCTTCAGGCCACCGCTCGCCATGCCGGCATGCGGCCGGCGCTCCAAGGTCTTCTCGCATGTCCGTCCTCGTCATTGCCCTCCTGTTTCTCGCAGGCTTCGTGTCCGGTGCCATCAATGCGGTCGCCGGTGGCGGCACCTTCATCTCCTTCGGGGCGCTGACCCTGATCGGCGTGCCGTCGATCGTCGCCAATGCGACGTCGTCGATCGCCCAGCTGCCGGGCTACATCACCTCGACGCTGGCCTATCGCAAGGACTTCGCCAAGATGTGGCGCGGCGTCCTCGTCCTGGCGGTGGTCTCGGCCATCGGGTCGCTCGGCGGCGCGCTGTTCCTGCTCTACCTCAACAACGAGCAGTTCTCGGCCGTGGTGCCCTGGCTGCTGCTCGGCGCGACGGCGCTGTTTGCGGCCGGTCCCTGGCTGAAGCCGAAGCCGAAGCACCAGGACGCGGCGGCCGAGGGGCGCAATCTCGCCAGCCCGATCGTCCAGTTCTTCACCTCGATCTATGGCGGCTTCTTCGGCGCCGGCATGGGCATCATGATGCTGGCGACGCTGGGCCTCACCGAAGGCGGCGACTATCACCGGCTGAACGCCATCAAGAACCTTCTCGCCAACGTCATCGCCATCACAGCGATCATCGTCTTCGTCTCCGGCGGCGTCGTCGACTGGCCCGGCGCGCTGGCCATGATACCGGGCGTGGCTTTGGGCGGTTATGCGGGCGTCTGGGCGGCCAAGCGGGTGCCGCAGATCGCGGTGCGGCTGTTCGTCATCGCCATCGGCCTGATTCTCGCCGGCTATTATTTCTGGATCGGCTGAAACGGATCGCTCCGGGGAGGGGGCGATTCGCCATCCTGACAGGCGGGGTCAAAGGCCCTAGCTTGTCCCACGGGACACCGCTGAACGGCCCGTCAGAACGGCCGGTACGACCAAATTCGGAGGACTACATGATCAGAACGACACGCGTCGCCCTTGCCGGCATCACCTTCCTTGCACTGACGGCGGCGCCGGCCCTTGCCCAGTCCCAGGACGGGACGCCGGCCGAGGGCAGCGACGCGAAGCCGGCGGTGGAATCGACGGCCGGCGCGCCGACGCCGACCGAGCCGGCGGCGACCGAAACCCCCGAAGCCCCGGCCGCCTCGGGCGGCGAGGCCAGCGACGCAACCGCGTCCGGCGCGCCGGGTGGCTCTGCCGTCACCGACGAGGAGGCGAAGCGCGCTCCCGTCGCGCCGAGCAACGAGGTCGGCGAGAAGTTCGAGCTGCCGCGGGTGTCGGACGACAACCAGGTCGAGATGATCGCCGGTCTCTGCGGCGTCCAGATGAAGCAGATGAGCCCGGCCGCCTGCACCTGCCTCGGCGAGGCCGCGATGGAGGATCTGTCGGCGCCGCAGCGCGACTATCTGATCGCCAGCGTCGTGGCGCCGCCGGTGGCCGAGCGCATGCTGGGCGACGGCCGCGTCGGCGAGCCCGACCAGAAGGAAATCTTCGCCTTCCTGCAGGCGACGTCGGAGAGCTGCGCCGCCGAGACCGGTGCGGCGGGCCAGGATAACAATGCTCCCGCGACGGCTCCGGCCGAGGCCACGCCCGGCACCGGGGACGACGCGGCCAAGCCAGCGAAGTAACTTACGTCGTCAGACGGATCGGAGAAGGGCGGTGCCATGTCGGCGCCGCCCTTTGTCGTTTCAGGCAGGCGCGGTGCGTCAGCGCGCCAGCCAGCCGCCATCCACCGGCAGCACGGCGCCGTGCACGTAGCGTGCGGCGTCGGAGGCAAGGAACACCGCCGCGCCGCCGATGTCGGAGGCTTCGCCCCAGCGCCCTGCCGGAATTCGCCCGAGGATCGCGGCGGAGCGGTCCGGGTCCTCGCGCAGCGCCTCGGTGTTGTTGCTGACGATGTAGCCCGGGGCGATGGCGTTGACGTTGACGTTGCGCGCGGCCCATTCGCAGGCGAGCAGCCTGGTCAGGCCGCAGATGCCATGCTTGGAGGCGGTGTAGCTCGCCACCCGGATGCCGCCCTGGAAGGACAGGACGGAGGCGATGTTGACGATCGCCGCGTGGCGGTCGTCGGCCATGGCCGCCTTGCCGAAGGCCTGGGAGAGGAAGAAGGCGGTCTTCAGATTGAGGTCGAGGACATCGTCCCAGTCGGCCTCGCTGAAATCGACAGCGTCGGCCCGCCGGATGATGCCGGCATTGTTGACGAGGATGTCGAAGGGGCCGTCCTGGCGCGCCGCGGCCTCGTAGAGCTCCACGGCGGCCGTCTTGTCGGACAGGTCGGCGAGATGTTCGCTGCCGCTGCCGCCAGCGGCCGTGATCATCTCCAGCGTCTCGGTCATGGGCGAGCGCCCGGCGCAGGCGACCGTCGCGCCGGCCCCCGCCAGCGCCACGGCGATGCCCTGGCCGATGCCGGTATTGGCGCCGGTGACGAAGGCGCGCTTGCCGGTCAGGTCGAAGCCCGAACTCATCGCAGGTCTCCCATCTCCACCATGTCCACGTCCTTGTAGTCGACATTGTCGCCGGCCATCGCCCAGATGAAGGTGTAGGACGCCGTGCCCGCGCCGCTGTGGATCGACCAGGGCGGCGACAGGACGGCCTGCTCGTTCTTCACCACCAGGTGCCGGGTCTCGGACGGCTCGCCCATCATGTGGAAGACGCGGGCATCCTCGGGCAGGTCGAAATACAGATAGGCCTCGGAGCGGCGGTCGTGGACATGGGCCGGCATGGTGTTCCAGACCGAGCCGCCGTGCAGCGTGGTCATGCCGGCGACGAGCTGGCAGCTCTCCATGACGTCGGGATGGACGAACTGGAAGATCGAGCGGTCGTTGGAGGTGGCGGCGGCGCCGAGATCGACGCGCTTGGCGGCATCGATCGTCACCAGCTTGGTGTCGAAATGGCGATGGGCGGGGGCGCTGAGAATGTAGAAGCGCGCCGCCGCGCCGGAGAAGGTCAGCGGGCCGTCGCCAAGGCCGACATAGAGCATGTCGCGATGGTTGAGTTCATGGCTGCCGCTGCCGGTGCCCACCGTGCCGGTCTCGCCGATATTGACAATCACCGCCTCGCGGCGGTCGAGAAAGCCGGGCGTGCCGGTCTCCTTGGCACTGTCGAGCACGAGGTCGCCGGCGGACGGCACGGCGCCGCCGACGATCATCCGGTCGTAATGGCTGTAGACCAAATTGATCTCGCCCGGCACGAAGGGCTGCTCGATCAGGAATTCGGCGCGCAGCTGCGCGGTGTCGAAGGTGCGGGCGTGACGCGGGTCGATCGCCTGTCGTGTCTCGATCGTCATGGGATGTCTCCGTTCTGGACATGGCTCCGCCGTCGCCCCGGACGCGAGCCCGGCACGGGACAGAAACGGTGGTGTCTTAGCCGGCTTAGAGGAAGTCTTCGCGAGCCGGGGTGAAGATGTCGATCAGCGTGCCGCCAGTCGCCGAAAAGCAGGAATGCACGGCGTTGGACGGGACCACGAGGCTGTCGCCCGCGGTCACGCGCCGGGTCCTGCCGGCGATGGTGAAGTCGAAGACGCCCTGCCGGACATAGGTCGCCTGGAGATGCGGATGGGAATGGGCGGGGCCGCAGCCGCCCGGCTGGAACTCCACCTCGACGACCATCATCTCCGGCGAATGGGTCAGGATCCGGCGCCGCGTACTGGCGTCGACCTGGGTCCAGTCGCCCGGTGTCTCAACGATCGTGCTCATGGTCTGTCTCCTTGCGGTGCCTCAAGCGCAGGCGCCTAGCGGGGCGAATGGGCGGTACGTGCCACGGTGGCCGCGGCGCCGTCGGTGAGCAATGCGGCGAGGGCCGCGGTCACGGCGCGCCGGAATTCGGGATGGTCGCGCAGATCGGCGCCGAAGACGTCGCCGATGCCGAGATAGGCCGCGGCCAGCCGCTCCGGATCGCGGCCGGCCTCCTCGCCGATGGTCCGCAGCCGGTCGGCCAGCGGGTCCCTGACGTCGATCGGCGCGCCGGCCTCGTCGGTGCCGGTGACGTAGCGCATCCAGGCCGCGACGCCGAGCGCCAGGCGCTCGAAGGGCGCCCCGGCGGCAATGCGGTCGCGGACCGTGCCGAGCAGGCGCTGGGGCAGCTTCTGCGAGCCGTCCATGGCGATCTGCCAGGTGCGGTGCTGCAGGGCCGGATTGTGGAAGCGCGCCAGCAGCGCCTCGCGGTAGCCGCCGAGATCGGTGCCGGGCATCTGCAGCGTCGGCATCACCTCCTCGGTCATCAGGCCGCGCACCAGCGCCTCATAGGCCGGGTCGGCGATCGCCTGCGCCACGGTCTGGTAGCCGCCGAGATAGCCGAGATAGGCCAGGGTCGAATGGGCGCCGTTGAGCATGCGCAGCTTCATGCGCTCGTGGCCCTCGACATCGGACACCATCTCGGCGCCGACGGCGGCGAAGTCGGGCCGGCCGGTCGGGAAGCGGTCCTCGATGACCCACTGGCCGAAGGGTTCGCTGACCACCGGCCAGGCATCCTCGACGCCCAGCGCCGCGGTGATCTCGGCGATGTCGCCATCGCTGGTGGCCGGCACGATGCGGTCGACCATGGTGCCGGCGAAGGCGACGTCGTTCTCGACGAAACGCGCGAGGTCACCGCCGATCAGGGTGGCATATTGCGAAACGATGCGATGGGTGGTCTCGCCGTTGGACGGAAGATTGTCGCAGGGCATCACCGTGAAGGGCACGATGTTCGCCTCGCGCCGGCGTCGCAGCGCTTCGGCGATCAGCCCCGGCGCCGTGGTCGGCGCGCGCGGGTTTTCGAGATCCGCAACGATGTCGGGATGGGCGGCATTGAGGTCGCCGGTCGCCGGATCGTGGCAATAGCCCTTCTCGGTGATGGTCAGCGACACGATGCGCACCGCCGGATCGCACATCTGCGCCAAAAGGGCTTCGGGGTCCTGCGGCGCGACATGGATCGCCTTCAGCGACCCGATGACCCGCAGCTGCGCGCCCTCGCCGGAGCGGAAGGCGACGGTGAAGAGATTGTCCTGGGGCGCCAAGGCATCGCGCATGTCGGCCCGGCGCAGCGACGCGCCGGCGATGGCCCATTGCGGATCGGTGGCGAGGATGTCGTCGAGATAGACGGCCTGATGGGCGCGGTGGAACGCGCCGACCCCCAGATGGACGATGCCGGTGGTGGTCCGGCTCGGATCGTAGGCCGGCCGGCGGACGGCCTGGGGCAGGGACGGGAGGGTCGAAAGCGACAGTCTTTGCATCATGCTCACTTGAACAGCGACGGCAGCCAGAGCGACACCGCCGGGACGTAGGTCACGAAGCCGAGCACGAGGAGCGCGGCGCCGTAGAAGGGCCAGATGGTGCGCATCGCCTGCCAGACCGAGATCCGGCCGATGGCGCAGCCGACGAAGAGCACGGCGCCGACCGGCGGGGTGCACAGGCCGATGCCGAGATTGAGCACCATGATCACACCGAACTGCACCGGGTCGACCCCATAGGCGGTCACGACCGGCAGGAAGATCGGCGTCGTGATGATGATCAGCGGCGACATGTCCATGAAGGTGCCGAGGCCGAGCAGCATGATGTTGACCATCAACAGGATGACGATCGGGTTGTCGGAGACGCTCTTCATGAAGGCGACGAGCTCGGCCGGCACGCGCAGATAGGCGAGCAGCCAGCCGAAGGCGGCGGCGGCGCCGATGATCAGCAGCACCATGGCGGTGGTGCGCACGGCGCCCAGCGTCGCCTCGACGAAGGAGGCGAAGCTCAGCGTGCGGTAGCACACGATGGTGGCGAGCACCGCGTAGACCACGGCGACGCAGGAGCTCTCGGTGGCGGTGAAGATGCCCGAGCGCACGCCGCCGAAGATGATGGCGATGAGCAGGAGGCCCGGAATGGCGGTGAGGAACAGGACGCCGACGGTGCGAAAGCCCTGGAAGGTCTCGGTCGGATAGCCCTGCCTGATGGCGACGCGCCAGGCAACGAACATCAGGACGCCGGCCAGGAGGACGCCGGGGACGATGCCGGCGGTGAACAGGTCGGCGATGGAGATCGAGCCGCCGGCCGAGATCGAATAGATGATCATGTTGTGGGACGGCGGCATCAAGAGCGCGATGATCGACGAGACGACGGTGATGTTGACCGCGTAGTCGGCGCTGTAGCCACGCTTTTCCATCTGCGGGACCATCAGGCCGCCGATCGCCGAGGCGTCGGCGACGGCCGAGCCGGAGACGCCGCCGAACAGGGTGGAGGCGGCGACATTGACCTGGCCGAGGCCGCCGCGGGCATGGCCGACCAACGAGCCGGCGAAGGCCACCAGCCGCGAGGCGATGCCGCCGCGCACCATCAGGTCGCCGGCATAGATGAAGAAGGGAATGGCGAGCAGCGCGTAGACGCTGAGGCCGGAATTGAGCCGCTGGAAGACGATCAGCGGCGGGATGCCCATGTAGATCACCGTCGCCAGCGACGCGATGCCGAGGCAGAAGGCGATCGGCGTGCCGATCAGGAGGAGGAAGACAAAGCTTCCGAAGAGGATGAATAGATCCATGGTCGGGCTCAGTCCGAAATCGCGAAGGCGTTGGCATTCTCGAGCCCGCTGAAGCGGCGCAGGATGCGGTTGGCCGTGAAGAGGATGGACAGGACGGCCCCGACGATCAGCGGCATGAAGGTGGTGCCGCCGGGAAGGCCGAGGGTCGGGATGGTGGTGTTCCAGGTGCCGGCCATCAGCTCGGTGCCGTAGACCATCATCGCCAGCGAGAAGCCGAGGACGGCGAGGTCCGAGATGGTGCGCAGGGCCTTCTTGCCGTTGTCCGGCACGACATAGACGAGGACGTCGAAGCCGAGATGGTAGCCCTCGTGGATGCCGACGCTGGCGCCCAGGAAGATGAACCAGCCCATGAGCTGCACGGAGGTGGATTCGGTCCAGCTCGGGCTGTCGTTCAGCACGTAGCGGGCGAAGACCTGCCAGAAGATGATCAGGGTCATGGTGACGAGACCGATGCCCGCGCCCCAGAGCGCGGTCCGCGCCAGCCGGCGCACGAACGGTTCGATCGTCAGGAGAAAGTGACGCATGGAGCGGGGTCAACCTGCGACGGGAACGGCCGGGGCGAGCCGGCGGGACGCTCGCCCGCTGCCGTTTCGGCGGGACGCAGCGAAGACAGGATCGGGACCGGCGGCGGCCTTGCGCCGCCGGTCCCGCGAAGGCTGCTACTCGGACGCCTGGATGCGGGCGACGAGGTCCTTCAGCTTGTCGTTGGTCACGTATTTCTCGTAGACCGGCTTCATCGCGTCGATGAAGGGCTGCTTGTCGATGTCCTTGACGACCTCGACGCCGGCCTCGCGGACCATCTTCTCCGATTCCGCCTCGCGGGCCTGCCACAGCTCGCGCATCTTGGTGACGCTCTCCTTGGCGGCGGCGCGGACGATCTCCTGGTCCTCCGGCGAGAGCTTCTCCCAGCTCTTCTTGGACATGACGAGGACTTCCGGCACGATCAGGTGCTCGTCGAGCGTGTAGTGCTTGGCGACCTCGAAATGCTTGGAGGATTCGAAGCTCGGCCAGTTGTTCTCGGCGCCCTCGATGACGCCGGTCTGGATCGAGGAATAGACCTCGCCATAGGGCATCGGGGTGGCGTTGCCGCCGAGCGCGTTGACCATGTCGACGAAGATGTCGGACTGCATGACCCGGAACTTCAGGCCCTTCAGGTCCTCCATCGACTTGATGGGCTTCTCGCTGTTGTAGAAGGAGCGGGCGCCGCCGTCGTAATAGGCGAGGCCGATCAAATCATGGGGCTCGAAGGCCGCCAGGATCTCTTCGCCGATCGGGCCGTCCATCACCTTGTGCATGTGGTCGATGGACCGGAAGATGTAGGGCAGCGAGACGACCTGGGTCTCCTCGACGATGTTGTTGAAGGGTCCCATGGAGACGCGGTTCAGGTCGATGACGCCGAACTGGGTCTGCTCGATCGTGTCCTTCTCCTCGCCGAGCTGGGCCGAGTGATAGACCTCGATGCCGATGCGGCCGTCGGTGCGCTCCTTGATGAGCTCGCCCATGTACTTGACCGCCTCGACGGTCGGATAGCCGTCGGGATGGGTGTCCGACGAACGCAGCAGGATCTCCTGCGCCGAGGCGACCGTGGCTGCCCCCGCCAGCATCGTCGCCAGCGCGATCGTCGCGGTGACTTTCCTGAATATGCTCATGCCTGCTTCCTCCCAGAAATGGCGGCGTCAGCCGCCGGTCAAAGCCTGTAGGCCTCCTTGGCCAGGCGATAGGCAAGATCGTGGGCAACCTCGAACGCTTCGTCCTCCACGAGGCGTCCGGTGACCACGAGATCGGCCAGATAGGCGCAGTCCACCCGCCGCGCGACGTCGTGCCGGGCGGGGATCGAGCAGAAGGCGCGGGTGTCGTCGTTGAAGCCGACGGTGTTGTAGAAGCCGGCGGTCTCTGTGACCTGCTCGCGGAACCGCTTCATCCCTTCCGGCGCATCGAAGAACCACCAGGGCGGGCCGAGCTTCAGGCACGGATAGACACCGGCCAGCGGCGCCAGCTCGCGCGAATAGACGGTCTCGTCGAGCGTGAAGAGGATGATCGTCAGGCCGGGCTCCAGCCCGACCGCATCGAGCAGCGGCTTGAGCGCGGTGACGTAATTGGTCGGCTGCGGGATGTCGAAACCCTTGTCGCGGCCGAAGCCGGCGGCGATCCGGTCCGAATGGCTGCGGAAGGAGCCGGCATGGATCTGCATGACCATGCCGTCCTCGACCGACAGCCTCGCCATCTCGGTCAGCATCTGGGCGCGGAAGGTCTCGCGGTCGGCGGCGGAGGCCGATCCGTCGGTGACGCGGGCAAACAGCGCCTCGGCCTCGGCGCGGGGCAGATCGGCGGTGCGCGCCGTCGGATGGCCGTGATCGGTCGCGGTCGCGCCGAAGTCGCGGAAATAGGCGCGGCGGGCACGATGGGCGTCGAGATAGCCGGCATAGCTGGCGACGTCGCAGCCGGTGATCTCGCCGAGACGCGCGAGATTGGCGGCAAATCCCGGGAAGTCGGGATCGATGACCGCATCCGGCCGGTAGGTGGTGATCACCCGTCCGCCCCAGCCGCTGTCGCGGATCGTGCGGTGATGGGCGAGGTCGTCCAGCGCGCTCTCGGTGGTGGCGATCGCCTCGATGTTGAAGCGCTCGAACAACGCCCGTGGCCGGTAGGAATCCTGGGCGAGACGCTCGGAGATGCGGTCGTAGTAGAAGTCGGCGGTCTCGGCCGACAGGCGCCGCTCGATGTCGAACAGGGTCTGGAAGGAATGGTCGAGCCACAGCCGCGTCGGGGTGCCGCGGAACAGGTGATAATGGCTGGCGAAGCGGTGCCAGATGGCCCGGCCGTCGGTCTCGGTCGCGACGCCGTTGGCGTCGGGCACGCCGAGCTCCTCAAGGCTGATGCCCTGCGAGACCAGCATCCGGAAGATGTAGTGATCGGGCGTGACGAAGAGCTGGGCGGGGTCCGGGAAGGGCTGGTTCTCGGCGTACCAGCGCGGATCGGTATGGCCGTGCGGGCTGATGATCGGCAGGTCGGCGACCGTCTGGTAGAGCGCGCGGGCGATGTCGCGCACCCTCGGCGTCGCCGGGAACAGCCGATCCTCGTCCAGTAGCGCCATCCGTTCCTCACCCACGAATTTCATTGCTTGCGAACAAACTGGTATCCTAGTATCCGAATGTCGTCAACAAAGGTCCGCCATGTCTCTCGAAGCCCTTTCCCCGGACGCCACGACCCAGCCCCGGGGCACGATGGCCGACAGCGTCTACACGCAATTGCGCACGGCCATCCTGGAGCTTCGCCTTCTCCCCGGCGTCGGCATTTCGGAGGCCGAGGTCGCTAGGCATCTCGGCGTGTCGCGCCAGCCCGTGCGCGAGGCCTTCGGCCGGCTCGCCCGGACCGGCTATCTGCGCGTGCAGCCGCAGCGGCGGACCGAAGTGGTGAAGATCTCGGTTCAGGAGGTCCGCAACGCCCGCTTCATTCGCGAGGCGCTGGAGGTCGCGGTGGTGCGCGAGGCCTGCCAGCGCGACGTCGGCGAACTGGTCGGCCGGCTGGAGGCCAATCTGGAACTGCAGCGGGCGGCGCAGCTGAAGGACGATCGCCACACCTTCCACCTGGAAGACGACGAATTTCATCGCCTGATCGCGCAGGGCGCCGGATGCGGCTTTGCCTGGCAGCTCATCGACGAGCAGAAGGCGCAGATGGACCGGTTGCGCTTCCTGTCACTGGCCTTCGGCCAGCCGGCGGTCTACGAGGACCACGTGGCGATCTTCGAGGCCATCAAGGCCCGGGATGGCGAGGCGGCCGACCTTGCGATGCGCACGCATCTCGGCCGGATCAACGACCATCTGGTCCGCCTGAGGGTCGAGTTCGACCAGTATTTCGACGACAGCGACGCGGGCTGAGCCGGCGCGCCGTCAGCCAGGACAGGGGCGTCGCAGGGCGCCCGACACGCGACCGGGGTGGGGACGCAACATGCAGGAAACGTGGCGCTGGTTCGGGCCGCAGGATCGCATCCAGCTATCGGAAATCCGCCAGACCGGCGCCCGGGGCATCGTCAATGCCCTGCACGAGATCCCCTATGGCGAGGTCTGGACGGTCGAGGCGATCACCGCGCGAAAGGCGCTGATCGCCGAAGACCCGGCGCTCGGCCTGGAATGGCAGGTCGTGGAAAGCCTGCCGGTGCACGAGCGCATCAAGCTGGGTGACGGCGATCTGGAGCCGCTGTTCGAGACCTATCGCCAGTCGCTGCGCAATCTCGCCGCCTGCGGCATCCGTACCGTCTGCTACAATTTCATGCCGCTCCTCGACTGGACGCGGACCGAACTGGCCGCGCCGGTGGTGGGCGGCGGCACCAGCCTGCGCTTCAACATGCACGAATATGTCGCCTTCGACGTCTTCATGCTGGAGCGCGAGGGCGCGGCCGACGGCGTCGCGCCGCAGACGCTGGCGCGGGCGAAAGCCTGGTTCGAGGCCTCCACGCCGGCCGATCGCGAGCGGCTGCTGACTGCCATCAATGCCGGCCTGCCGGGCGCCTATGCGCGCTACGACGTTGCCGGCCTGCGCGAGATCCTCGGTCGCTATGCCGGCATCACCCGCGACGACGTGCGGGCCAATTACCGGCGTTTCCTCGAAGCGGTGGTGCCGGTGGCCGAAGAGGCCGGCATGCGGCTTTGCGTCCATCCCGACGATCCGCCGCGACCGCTCTTCGGCCTGCCGCGGGTGGTCTCGAATGCCGAGGACATCGCCTTCGTGCTCGATGCCGTGCCGTCGCCGGCCAACGGCCTGACGCTCTGCTCGGGCTCGCTCGGCGCCAATCCGGCCAACGACGTGCCGGCGATCGCCGCACGCTTTGCCGACAAGATCCATTTCGCCCATCTCAGAAACGTCGCCAAGGACGCCGACGGCTCCTTCGAGGAGGCCGATCATCTGGCCGGCGACACCGACATGGTGGCGCTGGTGCGGGTTCTGATGGCCGAGGAGCGCCGTCGCCGGGCCGAGGGCCGGGCCGACGCGGAAATCCCGATGCGACCCGATCACGGCCACGAGCTTCTGTCCGACATCGGTCGCGGCACGCATCCGGGCTATCCGGTCATCGGCCGCATGCGCGGCCTGGCGGAACTGCGCGGCGTCATGGCCGCGGTCGCGACCCTCGACGGCGATGCGGCCGCCCATCGGGTGCCGGCATGAGCGCGGCGACCCGCAGGCGCATCGTCTCCATCGGCGAATGCATGGTGGAGCTGTCCTCGGCCGGCGAGGGGCTCTATCGCAAGGGCTTTGCCGGCGACACCTTCAACACCGCCTGGTACCTGCGGCGCGGGCTCGGCGAGGGCTGGGACGTCGCCTATCACACGGCGCTGGGCACCGACACGACATCGGACGAGATGCTGGCCTTTTTCACCGAGGCGGGGCTTGCGACCGATCTCGTCCGCCGCATCCCCGAGCGGATGCCCGGCCTCTACATGATCCATCTGGACGGCGCCGAACGCAGCTTCTCCTACTGGCGCGACAGCGCCGCGGCCAAGCTGCTGGCGGCCGACCCGGCGCAGCTGGACGCGGCCGCTGCGAGCGGCGACGCCTTCTATTTCTCCGGCATCACCCTGGCGATCCTGTCGCCGGACGATCGCCAGCGCCTGCTCGACATGCTCGGCGCGGCCCGCGCCGCCGGCAAGCTGGTCGCCTTCGATCCGAACATCCGGCCGCGCCTGTGGCCCGAGCCGGATGTGATGCGGGCGGCGATGGAGGCGGGCGCCGCCGTCGCCAGCCTCTGCCTGCCGAGCTTTCCCGACGAGGTCGCGGCCTTCGGTGACGCGTCGCCCGAGGCGACCGCCAGACGGTATCTGGCCTGTGGCACCGGCGAAGTGGTGGTCAAGGACGGCTCCGACCCGGCGCTGGTCGCGACGGAGGGCGGCTTCGAAACCGTGGCTGCGCGCAAGGTCGCCGACGTCATCGACACGACGGGGGCGGGCGACAGCTTCAATGCCGGCTATCTCGCCGCGCGCCTCGACGGCGCCGAACCGCGGCAGGCGGCCGAACGTGGGCACGAGCTGGCCGGCGAAGTCGTTCGCCATTACGGCGCCCTGATCCGTTAACGCGGCCGAAACCCTGCCGGGATTGCGGGGTTCCTGTCGCATCTGCCGCATCGTAAGGTTGCTTCACCCGTTCGGTCGTCCGATGCGGGTGAAGGGAGCCTTGCGATGATCCGCCCTGTGCGTTCGTTCAGAAACCTGGCCCTGCCGGCATTCGCCCTCAGCCTCGTCCTCACCGCCCCGGGAACACCCGCGATAGCGCAGGATGGCGCGTCGCCTTCGCCCGCCAATCTTCTGCCGGCGCCCGTCATGCCGGTGCCGCCGCTTCTGGACCGGCAGCAGGTGGACCGGGCTGTCGATCGCCTCGACGGGGTCGTCGAGGGCGTGATGGAGACGACCGGCGTGCCGGGCGTCGCGGTCGCCGTCGTCTACCGGGACGAAGTGCTCTTCGCCAAGGGCTTCGGCCTGCGCGAAGTCGGCGAGCCGGAGCCGGTGAATACCGACACGGTCTTCCTGCTCGCCTCGTTGTCGAAGCCCATCGCCTCGACCCTCGTCGCGGGGCTCGTTGGCGACGGCCTGTTGGAATGGGACCAGCCGGTGCGCGGCTACGATCCGTCCTTCGCCCTGTCCGATCCCTATGTCAGCGACCATGCGACCTTCACCGATCTGATGTCGCATCGTTCGGGGCTGGCGACGGGGGCGGGCGACCTTCTCGAGGATCTGGGCTTCGACCGGGAGACGATCCTGTCGCGGATCGACCAGCAGCCCCTGGACCCGTTCCGCTCGACCTATCACTACTCCAATCTCGGCTATACCGCCGGTGCGGTCGCCGCCGCCAAGGCCGCCGGCCAACCCTTCGAGGACCTTGCCACGGAGCGGCTGTTCCGGCCGCTCGGCATGACCCGCACGAGCTATCGCAACGCGGACTATGCTGGCCATGACAACCGGGCGAAGATCCATGTGCGGGCCGGCGCGCCGGACGAGGGACGCTGGGAGGCGCGCTACGAACGCGTAGCGGACGCAGAGGCACCGGCCGGCGGTGCCAGCGCCTCGGTCTCGGATATGGCCCGCTTCCTGCGCCTGCAACTCGGCCAGGGTCGTTTCGAGGGCACGACCCTGATCGATGAAAGCGCCCTGGCGACGACCCATCAGCCGCATATGCCCAATCGCCTGCCGGCGGATCCGGCGATCCGCGCCGGCTTCTACGGGCTGGGCTGGAACGTCGGCATCGACGATCAGGGCCGGGTGACGCTCGGCCATTCCGGCGCCTTCAACCTCGGCACCGCGACGGCGATCTCGCTGCTTCCCGGCGAGGAACTCGGCATCGTCGTCCTCACCAATGGCGAGCCGATCGGCGTGCCGGAGGCGATCTGCGCGAGCTTCATGGATATCGTCCAGAACGGCGAGCAGACCGTCGACTGGCTGGGCTTCATCGGCGGCATCTTCGCGGCGCAGCGGGACGCCGAGCTCGAGGCGGCGGAGGTGCCGCCGGCACCTGCCGATGCCGCGGCACCGCGCGATCTCGAGACCTATGCCGGCCGCTACGAAAACAGCTATTACGGCCCGCTCCGCGTCGAGGCGGAGGATGGCGCCCTGTCGATGATCCTCGGTCCGGCGCCAGCGCCGACGCGCTTTGCCCTCACCGCATATGACGGCGACGTCTTCACCTTCGAGACGATCGGCGAGAACGCCATCGGGCCATCGCTCGCGCGGTTCCGCACGGACAACGATGGCCGGGTCGCGGACGTCACGCTGGACTATTACGACCGGGCGGGTCTGGGGATTTTCGTCCGGGACTGAGCCGGTGGATGCGCGGCGCACATGATCTGCGCCGCTCACCGAGGATCGCGCACGGGCGGCGCCGCCGTAGCGGCCGCCCGCAAACGGTCCTGCCTACATGGTCGCGCCGATCTGCCAGGGCACGAATTCGTAGTCGCCGAGACCCTGTGCCTCGGATTTCGACATTTCGCCCGACGCGACGCGCAGCAGCAATTCGTAGATCTCGCGGCCGGCGGCCTCGATCGACAGCCCCTCGGAGACGATCCGGCCGCAATCGACGTCCATGTCCTCGGACAATTTGCGATACATCTCGGTGTTGGTGGCGATCTTGATGGACGGCGACGGCTTGAAGCCGGCGGCCGAACCGCGACCGGTGGTGAAGGCGACGAGGTTGCAGCCCGAGGCGATCTGGCCGGTCACCGAGGCCGGATCGTAGCCGGGCGAATCCATGAAGACGAAGCCGCGCGTATTGACCGGTTCCCCGTAACGAAAGACCCCGTTGAGCGGCGTCGTGCCGCCCTTGGCCGCGGCGCCCAGCGACTTCTCCAGGATGGTGGTCAGACCGCCCTTCTTGTTGCCGGGCGACGGGTTGTTGTCCATCGAGCCCTTGTTGCGCGCGGTATAATCCTCCCACCACTCGATCAGCTTGACCAGCTTGCGGCCGGTCTTCTCGTCCTTGGCGCGGCGGGTCAGAAGATGTTCGGCGCCGTAGATCTCCGGCGTTTCGGCGAGGACGCCGGTGCCGCCCTGGGCGACCAGCAGGTCGCAGGCATAGCCGAGCGCCGGATTGGCGGTGATGCCCGACCAGGCGTCGGAGCCGCCGCACTGGAGCGCGACCATCAGCTCGGAAGCGGGGCAGGGCTCGCGGCGCGCCTCGTTGGCGATCGGCAGCATGGCGCGAACCCGCTCGACGCCGATCTCGACCGTGCGGCGCAGGCCCGCCACGTCCTGGATGTTCATGGCGTGGAACATCGGGCCCTTCTCGATCCCGAAGGCTTCCAGCAGCCAGTCGATCTGGTTCACCTCGCAGCCGAGGCCGACCATCAGCACCCCTGCGACGTTGGGATGGCGGGCATAGCCCCACATGATCCGCTGCAGCGCCTCGAAGCCCTCGCCATCGCCGCCCATGCCGCAGCCGGTGCCGTGGACGAAGGCGGTGACGCCGTCGACATTGGGATAGGCCGCCAGCTCCTCCGGCCCGAAGGCCTCGGCGATCTTGCGGGCCGCCGTCGCCGAGCAGTTGACGGAGGTGATCACCGCGATGGTGTTGCGGGTGCCGACGCGGCCGTCCTTGCGGCGATAGCCCATGAAGGTGTCGCGCTGGTCCTCGGGGACCATGGCGACCGGCCGCAGGTCGGTGGAGAAATCGTAATTGTGGGCCGTGCCGCGGAACTCGACATTCTGGGTGTGGACGTGGCTGCCGGGCGCGATGTCCTCGGCGGCGTAGCCGATGATCTGCGCATATTTGATCACCGGCGTTCCGGCGGGAATGGCCCGGGTGGCGATCTTGTGGCCGCGCGGGACCAGTCCGAGCGTCGTCGTCTCCTCGACCGCGGCGCCGGTTTCCAGCGCCTTCAGCGCCGTGACCACGTTGTCCGAAGGGTCGAGGCGCACCGTATTCGTCGACATGTCTGAACTATCCTCTGTCTCGACCGATCGCATCGACCGGATACCTCGCCGCGCCGCTGCCCGCCTCATTTTGCGTCGCCGCCCTTGCGGCAGCGATCGTCAAGAACGACGATGGGGCCATTGCGCTGTGGGATGCAATCAATATGATCGCCTGAAAACAGTGTATACATTGGGGAGGAACAAGATGAAATACACACAGCATGTACTGGCCCTTTCGGCCGCGACTGCCATTGCGCTCACCGCGCAGCCGGCCTTCGCCCAGACGGCGCTGAAATTCGCCCATGTCTACGAGTCCAGCGAGCCGTATCATACCTGCGCGGTGGAGGCGTCGGACAAGCTGAAGGCGGCGACGGAGGATCGCTATTCCTTCGAGGTGTTCCCGGCGTCCTCGCTCGGCAAGGAAGTCGACATCAACGAAGGCCTCGGCCTCGGCACCGTCGACGTGATCTATACGGGCCAGCTTTTCGCCGGCCGCGCCTACGGCCCGATCGCCATCGGCGGCGCGCCCTTCATGTTCCGTGGCTACGACCACTGGGACGCGTTCCGCAACTCCGATCTCTTCAAGGAACTGGCGGCCGGCTACAACGAGGCGACCGGCAACCACGTCGTCGCCACCACCTATTACGGCCAGCGGCACGTGACGGCGAACAAGCCGATCAACACGCCGGCCGACATGGAGGGCATGAAGATCCGGGTGCCGAATGCCCCGCTCTACATGATGTTCCCGAAGGCGGTGAACGCCAATCCGACGCCGATCGCCTTCGCCGAGGTCTATCTGGCGCTGCAGCAGGGCACGGTGGACGGCCAGGAGAACCCGCTGCCGACCATCCAGGCCAAGAAGTTCTACGAGGTGCAGACGGACATCTCGCTGACCGCCCATATCAACGATGCGCTCCTGACCATCGTCGGCGGCCCGACCTGGGACCAGATGGAGGAGGCCGACCGGACGGCGCTCTCCGATGTTCTGAAGGAAACCGCCGACTGCGCCACCACGCAGGTGCGCGAGAACGAGGCCAAGCTCGCCGAGTGGTTCCGCGAGCAGGGCGTCAACGTTCACGAGGTCGACATCACGCCGTTCCGCGAGGCGACGATGAAGCTGCATAACGGTCCCGACGCCACCTGGGACCAGGAGACCTACGACCGCCTCCAGGCGATCGAATAGTCTCCTTCTCTTCGGAAGTCTCGCCGGGCGCGCTCAGCGCGCCCGGCCTGTCTCCTCGTTCCGGATGCGGTCATGGCGTCACCTGAAATCGAACCCGGCCCGGAAGCGGGCGTACAGCCGCTGGAGCCGAACCCCTTCGCCGACCAGCCCGTCGATCTGTCCGATCTGCGCTGGAGCGACGGCGTGGTCTTCGGCGTCTTCTGGCTTTTGGCCTTCGTGGTCTTCCTGCAGTTCTTCACGCGCTACGTGCTCAACAATTCCCTCGGCTGGACCGAGGAGATCGCGCGCTTCCTGCTGATCGCGGTCACCTTCATCGGCGCGATCATGGCGGCCCGCAAGGAAAGCCACATCGCGGTCGAGCTGTTCTACCGCTATCTGCCGCGGCGGGGACGCTTCGTGGCGCAGATCACCGTCGATGTCATCACGCTGGTCTTTTACGGCGCCATGGGCTGGTTCTGCGTCCAGCTCGCCGGCCGCACGCATCAGAAGATGGTCTCGATCGACGTGCCGAAATCCTCCGTCTACTGGGGCGTTTCGGTCTGCTTCGCGCTGATGACCGTCTACGCGCTCATCGCCCTGATCCGCCATTGGCGCAGCGGCACCAGCCGGCTGATCGACCCGGAACGCTTCGCGCTGACGGGCACCGGCCTTTGATGCCCAGGCGCGCCGCTGCCTCCCATTCCTTCGCATGCGACGCCGGGCCGGTGCGCCCGGCCGGTCGCGGCCTTACCTGTTGTTCGGGGTTTCCATGCTGCTGACGATGCTGTTCGTGCTGCTTCTGGGGATGATCATCCTCGGCGTGCCGGTCGCCATCGCTCTGGCGGGCTCCTCGGCGATCTTCATCCTGGTCGAGGGCCGGGTGCCCGACGTCGTGGTCATCCATCGCATGATCAACGGCGTCGATTCCTTCCCGCTGCTGGCGATCCCCTTCTTCATCCTCGCCGGCAACCTGATGAACGCCGCCGGCATCACCGAGCGGATCTTCGACTTCGCCAAGGCGATCTTCGGCTGGATGCGCGGCGGTCTCGGCCATGTGAATGTCGGCGCCTCGGTGATCTTCGCCGGCATGTCGGGCGCGGCGGTGGCCGATGCCGGCGGCCTCGGCGCCATCGAGATCAAGGCGATGCGCGACGCCAATTACGAGCCGGGCTTCGCGGTCGGCATCACGGCGGCGTCCTCGACCATCGGGCCGATCATTCCGCCGTCCCTGCCGATGGTGATCTACGGCGTCGTCGCCGGCGCCTCGATCGGCCAACTCTTCGCCGCGGGCTTCATTCCGGGCCTGCTGATGGCCGTCTCGCTGATGGCGATGATCGCGATCTATGCCCGCCGCCGCAATTATCCGGTCGACCAGCCGTTCAAGCTGTCGATCCTCGGCTTCACCTTCAAGCGCGCCTTCCTGTCGCTGATGACGCCGGTGATCATCGTCGGCGGCATCCTGACCGGCGCCTTCACGCCGACGGAAGCGGCGATCGCGGCCTGTGCCTGGGCGCTGATCCTCGGCCTCGTGGTCTATCGCACGCTGACGCTGAAGCGGTTCCTGCGGGTCTCCTTCGACACGATCGAGACCACCGCCGTCGTCCTGTTCATCGTCGCCGCGGCGTCGATCTTCGCCTGGATCCTGACCTCCAACCGGGCGCCGGAGCAGTTCGCCGCGCTGATCCTGACGATCTCCGACAATCCGTGGGTCGTCCTGCTTTTGATCAACCTGATCCTGCTGATCGTCGGCTGCTTCATGGAGACCGTGGCGGCGATCACCATCCTGACGCCGGTGCTGCTGCCGATCGCCATGCAGATGGGCGTCGATCCGGTGCATTTTGGGGTGATCATGGTGCTCAACCTGATGATCGGCCTGTTGACCCCGCCGATCGGCATGGTGCTCTACGTCCTGTCGCGGGTATCGGGCATTCCGTTCGAGCGCTGCATGTCGGCGACGGCGCCCTTCCTGGTGCCGCTCTTCGTGGTGCTGTTCCTGATCACCTTCATCCCGGCCCTGACCATGTGGCTGCCGACGCTGATCTATCGCTGAGGCAGGCGTCACCCGGCAACGGCCGCGAGACAACGTCGCAGACACCGGAAAACGGCCGGACTTCAAACGATTTGAAGCCTTTCCGCGCGGTTTCGTCTCTGGTGTTTTGCAGCGCACGCTTTATGTTGCGAACGATTCCAGAAAGGCACCGGATACATCCTCATGGTCGAACTTGCCCTCCCGAAGAACTCCACCATCAATCCCGGCAAGGTGTGGGACAAGCCGGCGGGCGCGACGAATGTGCGCGAGTTCAAGATCTATCGCTGGTCGCCGGACGACGAGGAAAACCCGCGGACCGACACCTATTACGTCGACACCGACGATTGCGGCCCGATGGTTCTCGATGCGCTGTTGTGGATCAAGAACAAGGTCGACTCGACCCTGTCGCTGCGCCGCTCCTGCCGCGAGGGCATTTGCGGCTCCTGCGCCATGAACATCGACGGCTCCAACACGCTGGCCTGCACCAAGGGCATGGACGAGATCCGCGGCGCCGTGAAGGTCTATCCGCTGCCGCACATGCCGGTGATCAAGGACCTGATCCCCGATCTGACGGTGCCCTACACCCAGCTGCGCTCGATCGAGCCGTGGCTGAAGACCGATACGCCCGAGCCCGAGCGCGAATGGCGCCAGAGCCATGAGGACCGCGAGAAGCTCGACGGCCTCTACGAGTGCATCCTGTGCTTCTGCTGCCAGACCTCGTGCCCGTCCTACTGGTGGAATGGCGACCGCTATCTCGGCCCGGCCGTCCTGTTGCAGGCCTATCGCTGGCTGATCGATTCCCGCGACGAGGCGACCGGCGAGCGGCTCGACGATCTGGAAGATCCGTTCAAGCTCTATCGCTGCCACACCATCATGAACTGCACCCAGTCCTGCCCGAAGGGACTGAACCCGGCCAAGGCGATCGCCGAGATCCGCAAGATGATGATCGAACGCCGGGTCTGACCCGGCGGCAGGCGCGGCGATTCGGCAACACCGGCTGGCGGAATCGCCTGCCGGTGTGATTCCCGCACACGCCGCCCCGTTTGCCGACACATTTCGTGACCACGACAGCGCCATGAGCACGTTGTCGATCCGCGGCCGTCTGCCGGCCCTTGCCACCCTTCTGTCCGCTGCCGTCCTGTCCGGCTGTGTCGGCGCACCGGAGATCGAGGAGGTGGTGTCACCCCTCAGCTACGGTCCGAGCCAGGAATGCCTCGCCCGGGCGATGTTCTTCGAATCCAATCGCTCCAGCCGCGAGGGCATGCTCGCCGTCGGCACCGTGGTGATGAACCGCGTCGGCTCGCCGAGCTATCCCGATTCCGTCTGCGACGTGGTCGCCCAGCCCAAGCAGTTCGCGCCCGGCGTGATGACCCGCGACATGGGGGCCGGCAAGGAACTGGCGATGCAGACCGCCCATGAGGTCCTGTCGGGCAAGCGCCACGCCGCCGTCGGCGATGCCAAGTTCTTCCACACGGCGGGCCTGAGCTTCGGCTACGGCAACATGCACTACAAGGTCATTGCCGGCGGCAACGCCTTCTACCAGAAGATCTCGCGCGACCAGCGCAGTGCCGGCTTCCGCATGGCGTCCCAGGCGGAGGTCCGCAAGAATGGCGCCGCCGCGGCCATCGACGAGGTTCGCACCGCCGCCGTTGCGCCGAGCCCCGAACGGGACACGTCGGCCCCGGCCGGGCTGGCGACGGCCACCGCCATGGCGCCGCGCAAGACTACCGGTGACGAGGCCAATCCCTTCCTGACGCTCTGGCAGGGCCTGACCGAACAGCCGGCCCGCGCCGACAGCGGCAAGGGCGGACGCGTTCGTGCGGCGGAGGCCGCCGCGCCGACCCCGGATGTCGCCGATACGGCCACGCTCGACGCCCGCATGCAGGCCTTGCCTGGCGTCCAGACCACCACCGCCGACTGAGTTCGGCCGGCGCGGGGCTCCGCGAAAGCCGCAATCCCCGTTGGTTCTGCCGGCGTCCGATCGTCCGGCCCGCGTGATGGCGGCATTGCGGTCGGCATGGCAGCCATGGCTTCCTATATGGCGGGGCGAGACCGAAGCCGGGACGGGCATCGGTCACAGCCAAGCCGGCAGGAGCCGATGACCGAGACCGTTTCCGCCGCCAATCCGCTTCCGGACCGGATCGGCCCGATCCTCTATGCACGCGGCGGCGATGGCCGGCGCGACCATCTCGCTGCGATCCTCGTCCTGGACGAGGCGGCCGCGGCGCCCGACCTGTTTGCCGCGGGCGAGGCGATGCAGCCGATTGCGCTGGCCACGAGGTTCGGCCGCACGGTCTGGCGCTACGATTTCTCGCTGCCGGCCGGCACCACCAGTTCCTACCGCATCGACGAGACGGACTATGCCGTCGTCAGCCCCGACGGCGGCGCGGCGCGCATCGCCTATGTCTCCTGCAACGGCCAGGAGAACGGGGATCTTACGCGCGACATCGCCGAGCGCGACGCCATGTGGACCCGGCTCACCGCCGAGCACGACCGCGCTCCGTTCTCCCTGATGCTGCAGGGCGGCGACCAGCTCTATGCCGACGACGTCCTCGCCTGTCATCCGGATGTACAGCGCTGGACCAGCCTGAAGCCCGACGAGCGCGGGACCGTACCGCTGACCGAGGAGGCCCGCGCGGCGATCCGGCGCTTCTATTTCGAGCGCTATCTGATCAGCTTCGCCCGGCCCGCCATGGGGGCGATGTCGGCCCATGTGCCGTCCGTGTCGATGTGGGACGACCACGACATCATCGACGGCTGGGGCAGCCATCCGGCGGCGCTCCTGGACAGTCCCGTCGGGCGCGGCCTGTTCGAGGCGGCGCGCGAGATGTTCCTGATCTTCCAGCTGGCGGCGGATGAGGCCGACCTGCCGGCGATCGCGCTGGACCGGCAGGCGCGCAGCCTGGGCGTCGCGGTGCGCTATCCGGGCCTGACGATCCTCGCGCCGGACCTGCGCAGTGAACGCCGCCCCGACCGGGTGATGGGGCCGGTCGGATGGAAGAGCTTCGAAACGGCCTTGGAGACGACGCCGGAGCCGGACCGGATCGTGCTGATGTCCAGCGTGCCGGTGCTCGGGCCGCGGCTGAGCTGGGCCGAGCTCGTCGCCGGCATCGTACCGCGGGTCGCCAAGCTGTCCGACGATCTGCGCGACCAGTGGCAGAGCCGGGCGCATCGGCGCGAATGGATCCGCTGCCTGCAATGCCTGGCCGATCGCGCCGAGCGGGCCGTCGGCGGGCTCGTGGTCGTCTCCGGCGAAATCCATCTGGCGACGCGCGGCGAGATGCGGCTTCTGAACGGGAGTGTGATGCACCAGCTCGTCGCGTCCGGCATTTCCCACCCCGCGCCCGGGCCGGCCTATCCGTTTGCGCTCGGCCTTCTCGCCCGTGTCGGCGAGAGCCCACTGCGCGGCCGGAAGATCCGCTTGCGGCCGCTGCCGTCGCGCCGCGCGACCTATACGAGCGAGCGCAACTACCTCGTCCTGTCGCAGGACGGCATGGACTGGCAGGCCGAATGGGAACTCGAAGACAGCGGCCGGACCCCGAAGCTGGCGGTCTGACCGGTTAAGGCGTCACCGGCGCGAATGCGACATGGCTGTCGCATTCAGTACAGGGCTCGGACGGAAATTCTTCGTTTGGGCTCAGGACGATACGCCAGGGCCCGAAAAGTTCCGCTGTCGTAGAAAGACCCTATTGCTGCCAGAGTCCGTCCTTTTTCTCGTCACAGGAATTGACGAAGGAGGCGGCGTCGCAAACGTCGCATCTCAAGGACATGCCAAGAATGAAGTTTCTGCCGAAGGCCGCTCTCGCGGCTGCGCTTTTCGCCGGAACGATGGTCGGTTCGTACTCCGTCGCAATCACTCCGGTCGTAGCCGAAACGAAGTCCGCGGCCTCGGGTTCCGCCTCTTATTACGGAAAGCGCTTTCATGGTCGCCGCACGGCGAACGGCGAAAGCTTCAACATGAACTCCATGACGGCGGCTCACAAGACGCTGCCCTTCGGCACCAAGGTGCGCGTCACCAACCGTCGCAACGGCAAGTCCGTCGTCGTGCGCATCAACGACCGCGGCCCGTATCATGGCGGCCGGATCATCGACCTGTCGCGCGCCGCGGCCTCGAAGATCGGCATGATCCATTCGGGCACCGCCAAGGTCAGCCTCGACATCCTCTAGGGTCTCGGCTTTGCCGACCGCATGACGGGGCGCTGGCCGCCCGCATGTGACACCATCTCGTCCGACGGCGCCGCTTGCGCCGCGGACCGCCCGCGACACGCATCGCGGGTCTGGCTCGGGCTTTGCCCCTGACCGCCTCCCGGTCGTCCCGGCCCGCGGCGCATCGCCTGCGTCGCCGCCGCGATGTCCCGATCGGCCGCTGCCGGTCCTGCTTCCTGTCTTCCCGTTCCCTGCCTCTTCCTGTGACGTGCCGATCTTCGGTAACGACCGCTGCAACCGCTGTTGACACCCCCACGGGGACTGCTACCGTCCGCTCGTCCAAGGGGAGTTCCGGCAAGGAACTGAGAGGCCGACGGCCGCCGATCATCGGCGAAGCGCGCGGCGACCCTACGAACCTGATCCAGTTCATACTGGCGTAGGGATGGGAAAGCCGCCGACCTCTCCGGCCCGCAATGCGGGCCATGCCCTCAACGACAGGGGCGATCCGACAGGCCGACGAGAGTTTTCGATCACCGAAAGCAGAACTGGATCTCCGACGCGAGCGCGACTGGAGAACCAAGATGAATGCCGTGACACCCACCGTCACCGCCGGCCCGCTGCCGGCATCCCGCAAGATCTACCTGGCCGGAACGGCCTTTCCCGACATCCGCGTGCCGATGCGCGCAATCACCGTGCATCCGACCGCGGGCGAGCCCGACGTCATCGTCTACGATCCGTCCGGCCCCTATACCGACAGCCAGGTCGAGACCGACATTGCCAAGGGACTGCCGCGCATCCGCGAGAGCTGGATCGCGGCCCGCGGCGACACCGAATTCTACGAGGGCCGCGCGGTGCAGCCCGAGGACAACGGCAATCTGCCGGCCGAGAAGCTGACGCCGGAATTTCCGGTTCGCAACGCACCGCGCCGGGCGACGGGCGGGCGCGCCGTGACCCAGTACGAATATGCCCGCGCCGGCATCGTCACCGCCGAGATGGAGTTCGTCGCGATCCGCGAGAATCTCGGCCGGGCCGAGGCAAAGCGGGCCCTGGAGCGCGACGGCGAGCCGTATTCGGCGGCGATCCCGGATTTCATTACCCCGGAATGGGTGCGCGACGAGGTCGCCTCCGGCCGCGCCATCATCCCGGCCAACATCAACCATCCGGAAGTCGAGCCGATGGCGATCGGCCGCAACTTCCTGGTCAAGATCAACGCCAATATCGGCAATTCCGCCGTCACCTCCTCGATGGCCGAGGAGGTGGAGAAGATGGTCTGGGCGATCCGCTGGGGCGCCGACACGGTGATGGACCTGTCCACCGGCCGCAACATCCACAACATCCGCGACTGGATCATCCGCAACGCGCCGGTGCCGATCGGCACGGTGCCGATCTACCAGGCGCTGGAAAAGGTGAACGGCATCGCCGAGGACCTCACCTGGGAGGTCTTCCGCGACACGCTGATCGAGCAGGCCGAGCAGGGCGTCGACTATTTTACCATCCATGCCGGGGTGCGGCTGTCCCATATTCCGCTGACGGTGGACCGCACGACGGGCATCGTGTCGCGCGGCGGCTCGATCATGGCGAAGTGGTGCCTGCATCACCACCGAGAGAGCTTTCTCTACGAGCATTTCGAGGAGATCGCCGATATCTGCCGGGCCTATGACGTGTCCTTCTCCATGGGGGACGGCCTGCGCCCCGGCTCGATCGCCGATGCCAACGACGCGGCACAGTTCGCCGAGCTCGACACGCTGGGCAAGCTCACGAAGATCGCCTGGGCCAAGGGCTGCCAGGTGATGATCGAGGGGCCGGGCCATGTGCCGATGCACAAGGTGAAGGAGAATGTCGATCGCCAGATGCGGGTCTGCGGCGAAGCGCCGTTCTACACGCTCGGACCCTTGGTCACCGATATCGCGCCGGGCTACGACCACATCACCTCGGGCATCGGCGCGGCGATGATCGGCTGGTTCGGCACGGCGATGCTCTGCTACGTCACGCCGAAAGAGCATCTGGGCCTGCCGGACCGCGACGACGTGAAGGTCGGCGTCGTCACCTACAAGATCGCGGCCCATGCCGCAGATCTCGCCAAGGGCCACCCGGCTGCGCAGCTGCGCGACGACGCGCTGAGCCGGGCGCGCTTCGAGTTTCGCTGGGAGGACCAGTTCAACCTCTCCCTCGACCCGGAGACGGCGCGCTCCTTCCACGACCAGACGCTGCCCAAGGAGGCGCACAAGGTGGCGCATTTCTGCTCCATGTGCGGCCCGAAATTCTGCTCCATGAAGATCTCCCACGACATCCGCGCCGAGGCGCAGAAGGAGGGCATGGAGAAGATGGCGCAGAAATATCGCGAGGGCGGCGATCTCTACATGCCTGCCGGCGACGTGCCGGCCGAGTAGGGCGCAGCGAAGCGGAGGCGGCGGTGTGCTGCCGCCTCCCGTGTCCCCAGTGGAACGGGGCGGGCACGCTGGTGGTTAGGCGTTCGACTGCATCAGGAGAACGCACGATGGCCGATCCGAAGGCCCCCAGACACGACCAAAAGCCCGCCGATGGCGGCGTCCTCGACAATGCGCTGCAGCGCACCGACAATTCCTTTGCCGGCAAAGAGCCCGACGAGCGGCTGATCGGCACCGATGTTCCGGACGACGAACAGGACGCCGAGGAAGACGAAGAAAGAGACTGACCGTCTCTTGCTCTGGCCGATCGGTCGCGCCGCGCAGCAATTGCCCGGACGCCCGATCGCCGCTAAAGCCGCGCCATGCGGAACGCTGACGACCTTCTGAGCGAACTCGACGCTTGGCACGATGCCGGCCGGCGGATCGACATGTGGTGGCGGGACGACGATGCGATTGCCGCGACGCCGGCGCTCGAGGCGCTGGTCGCCGCCGCGCACCGCCATGCCGCACCGCTGGCGCTGGCGGTCATTCCCGCGGGGCTGACGGACAGCCTGGTCGCCCATCGGGGCGATCCGCTCCTGACCGTCCTCCAGCATGGCCACGCCCACAGGAACCACGCCGCGCCCGGCGGACGCGCCGTGGAATGCGGCGGCGACCGGCCTTTGGCGGAGGTGCTGGGTGAGTTCGACGAGGGGCGCAGCCGCTTGGCGGCGGCATTCGGCGACCGGCTCGTGCCGGTGATGGTGCCGCCCTGGAACCGCATCGAGCCGGCGGTGGCCGAGGCATTGCCGGCCATGGGCTATGCCGGCATCTCGGTATTCGGGCCGCGCCAGACCGCCTCGCCGCAGGCGGATTGCCGCCATGTGAACGCCCATCTCGATCTTCTCACCTGGAAGGGCGGTGCCCGTTTCGCCGGGCACGACAAGCTGGTCCGGCTGGCCGCCGAGCGCCTTGCCGACCGGCGGCTCGGGCACAGCGATCCGGCCGAGCCCTTCGGCATCCTTACCCACCATCTCGACCACGACGCCGAGACCTGGGCCTTTCTCGACGAATTGCTGGCCCTTTTCGCCGCCCATCCGGCGGTCCGATGGCGCGACGCGGGGGCACTGTTCGCCGGCGCCATGACGGACGAACTCGTCCGATGAGCGCGATCGTGCGACCGGCGCGAGCCGGCGACATCGCTGCGGTGGTCGAACTCCTGCACACCCACATGAACGCCAGGATCCCCCGCGAGCGCTGGGCCCGGCTGCTCGACTATCCCTGGCGACCGGAGGGTGTCGAGCGCGGCTGGCTGGTGGAGGATGGCGAGCATGTCGTCGGCTTCATGGGCACGATCTACAGCGACCGCGTGATCGGCGGCCAGTTGCGGCGCTTCTGCGATCTGTCCTCCTGGTATCTCCTCGCCGATTATCGCGGCGACGGGACCGGCGACGATCTGCTGCGCTCGGGCACGGCGCAGCCCGGCGTCACCTACCAGACCATGACCGCCCGCCGGGCCACCGGCCGCAAGATCCGGGCACTGGGCTTTTCGGTGCTCGACGACAGCCGCAGCCTGTTCCGGCCGAGCGGGGCGCCGGGGCGCCTGCCGGTGCTGCGGGATGCGGCGGCGATCCGCGAGCGGCTCGATCCGGCGCAGCGGGTTGTCCTCGACGCCCATGCCGGCTTCGACCTGCACCATGCCTTCGTCGGCGACAGCTGGCTGGTCTGGCAGCGCAAGCTGAAGGGTGAGGCAATCGCCTATCACGAGATCCTGCATGCCAGCGATCCGGCGTTCCTGTCGGCGCATGCGCAGGGTATTGCCGATGTCATCGTGACCGGCGAGCGCGGCGTTCTCGCCATCGACACGCGCTTCATGACGCCGGGCGACGATCAAGGCACGGTGGAAACGATCAGGCTGCCGCGCTGGTACCGCCCGGCGGATGTCGCGCCCCGCGACGTCGACCATCTGCATTCGGAGGTGATCCTCCTCGACCAGAAGCTGCCCTGAGCGCTCAGGCGAAGGCGACGAGGTCGAGCGGGGCGTCCACACCCTGCACCTGCCGGCGGTCGAGGCGGGTCAGGCTGGAGGCAGCGGGCGGGCGAAACCCCTGCGCCTGCGCCATGTCGAGGCTGGCCTGGGTGGTCAGGGCAAGGGTCTGCTCGACCTTGTTGTGCTTTTCCAGCTTGGCGGCGAGGTTCACCGGATCGCCGATCACAGTGTATTCGAGCCGGTGCTCGTCGCCGAGCGCGGTGAAGACCACGGTTCCGGCGGTCGCCGCACCGTTGACGCGCAGGCCGATCGGGCCGAAGCGTGTCTCCATCTCCGCCGCCCACTCCCGGGACAGAGCGAGGATTTCGCAGAGGGCCGCGAGGGCCTCGGCCGCGGCTGTCCGCGACGGCCTCGTCGCGCCGAAGGTCGCCAGCAGGCCGTCGCCCAGATATTTGTCGACGATGCCGCCATGGCGCTCGATCACCGGCACGATGCGGGCATGCAGGCCGACCAGCACCTCGACCACCTGCCGCGCGTCGTGCCGGGCCATGAAGCCGGTGAAGCCGCGAATGTCGAGGATGACGATGGCCGCCTCGCGCTCCTCGGCGTCGCCGGCCACCACCGATTCCGGCGACGTGACGATGGCGCGCTCCACATCGGCCGGCAGGAAGCGGCGGATTTCCTCGCGCTCGATATGCTCCAGCGTCGCCGCCGCCAGGAGCCGCTTGGCCCGCACGAGGGCAAGCGCCAGGACGGTGGTGAGGACGAGGATCGCGACGATCTTGTCGATCTCGGCGCCGACCAGAATGCCGTCGCCATGGATATAGGCAACGAAGCTACGGGTGATGGCGTCGGTGCCCTCGGCGTCGATGGCATAGAGCGTCAGGCCGACCCAGCCGAGCGCCGCTACGGCGCCGGTGGTCAGCACCCAGGCGGGATCGAAGCGGAAGGCGCGAATGGCGATGAAGACGAAGACATACATCACCGTCGGCGCCTTCAGGGAAAAGCTGGCGCCCTGGCCGTACTGGACGTGAAAATACCAGACGAGACCGTAGAGCAGCGCGATGTCGACGAGGACCGACAGGCCGAGAAACCAGGCCGGCAGGCGGATCCGGTAGGACAGGAACAGGCGGAGGGCGGTGAAGCAGAGATAGACCGCGAGGCTGATCGGCACCGGGTGCTGCATCTCGCTGTCGACCGGACGCGGCGAGACCAGATAGAGCACGGTGATGAACAGGCCGATGCCGAGCTGGACCCAGCCGATCAACCGTTCGCTGCGGATTTCGAAGCGATCCACGACCTCGCGCACGCGCTCGGGAATGGCGCGGCTGGATTCGCGCCGGGCGAAGGGCGCCAGCAGCTTGTTTCGGTTGCTCACGTCGGATTCGCCCGGTAACTGGCCCTCATGAACGCTCCGTCCCCGGCTGTGGTCATTGCGGTCGATCCGTCGCGGCGGTAGACGGGCGCGGTTTCCCCGGGGACACGCGCGCTTGCGTCAGGGCCGGAAAATGGCCAGTGTGTCCCGGTCGAGCAGGGTCGGAGCGGCAGGAGTATCTGATGAAAGCCCGGCCTCCGCGCGTTCTCATCTACAGTCACGACACCTACGGTCTCGGCCATCTGCGCCGCTGCCGCGTGATCGCGCAGGCCCTGGTGGCGCACCGGCCCGACATCTCGATCCTCATCGTAGCAGGCTCGCCTGTCGTCGGCTCGTTCAGTTTTCCGCCCCAGGTGGATTTCATTCGCGTGCCGGGCGTCGTCAAGCTCGGCGCCGACACCTATGCCCCGTCCAATCCGGGCCTGTCGCTGGAGGATCTGACCAAGATCCGCAGCGCGATCATCCGCTCGACCGCCGAAATCTTCGATCCCGACATCTTCATCGTCGACAAGGAGCCGCTCGGCATGCGCGGCGAGGTCGAGGCGACGCTGCATCACCTCAAGACCACCGGCGCCCGGCTGGTGCTGGGGCTGCGCGACATCATGGACGAGCCGTCGCGGCTGATCGAGGAATGGACCCGCAAGGAGGCCTTCGGCGCGGTCGAGAATTATTACGACGACATCTGGATCTACGGGCTGCCGGAAATCTGCGATCCGCTGGCCGATATCGGCGTCTCGGACGCGGTGCGGCGCAAGGCGACCTTCACCGGCTATCTGCAGCGCGCGGACGAGCCCTCGGGCGCGCTGCCGGATCGCATCCGGATCGGCGAGCGACCCTATGTGCTGGTCACCACCGGCGGCGGCGGCGACGGCGCCCAGCTGGTGGACTGGGTGCTGCGGGCCTACGAGACCGATCCGTCGATCGGCGTACGGGCCAAGATCGTTCTCGGCCCCTTCATGGAGACCGGCTACCAGACGGATTTCCAGCGGCGCGCGGCCCGGCTCGACAGCGTCGACCTGATCACCTTCGCCGCCAGTATCGAGCCGTTGATCGAGCGGGCGGCCGGCATGGTCGCGATGGGCGGCTACAACACGTTCTGCGAGATCCTGTCCTTCGACAAGCCGGCCGTGGTCGTGCCGCGCCGCCAGCCCCGGCTGGAGCAGTATATCCGTGCCTCGCAGGCCCAGGAGCTCGGCCTGATCGCCATGCTGCTGGATGACGAGATCGACAATCCCGCCGCCATGGCCGATGCCATCCGCGCGCTGCCGGGCCAGGCGCGACCGCGCTCGGTGGCGGTGGACGGCATTCTCGACGGCCTGAAGACGATCTGCGAACTGGCCGACGGCTACATCGCCGCCGGGCGCCATTCGGGCAGCGCCAGCCGCGGCGCCGCCGGCGACGACGAGTGGGCGCCTGCCCGGACCCTGCCCAAGACCGGCACTGCATGAACATCGCGTTCTACGCGCCGATGAAATCTCCCGATGATCCGCGGCCATCCGGCGACCGCACCGTGGCGCGTGGCCTGATCGACGCCCTGCGGCTGGCCGGCCACGGGGTGGTGGTGCCGTCGCACTTTCGCAGCCATGACCGCGGCGACCCGGCGCGTCAGGCGCGGCTGCAGACGGTCGGCGGACGGCTGGCCGAGCGGCTGTTGCGGCAGGGCAGGGTGGCGAAGCCCCGGATCGACCTCTGGTTCACCTACCATCTCTACCACAAGGCGCCGGACTGGCTGGGACTGCGCGTCGCCACGGCGCTCGGCGTTCCCTATGTCGTCGCCGAAGCCTCGGTCGCCGGCAAGCAGCGCGGCGGGCGCTGGGCGCAAGGGTTCGAGGCCAGCCTTGCGGCCCTGTCCCGCGCCGACCTCGTCATCGGGCTCAACCCGGCGGACAAGGCAGGCGTCATGCCCTGGCTCGGGGACGAGACCGCCTATCGGGCGCTGCTGCCCTTCGTCGATACGCAGCCCTGGCGGGCGGCGGCCGGGCGGCGCACCGACATACGGGCGGCGCTGGCCGCACGCCACGGCCTGGCGCCGGACCAGCCCTGGCTGATCGCCGCGGCGATGATGCGCGAGGACCAGAAGCTCGCCTCCTATCGCCTGCTGGCGGAGGCTCTGGGTAGGCTCGACGGCGCGGCCTTCGACGTCCTCATCGTCGGAGCCGGCCCGGCCGAGCCGCAGGTGCGCGCTGCCTTCGCCGGCCTGTCCTGCCGGGTGGCGTTCCATGGTGCCGCGGCGCCAGAGGAGATGCCCGACCTTTTCGCCGCGGCCGATCTCGCCGTCTGGCCGGCGATCAAGGAATCCTGGAGCATGGCACTGCTCGAGGCGCAGGCGGCGGGGCTTCCGGCGGTGGCGGGCAACAGCGGCGGTGTCTCCGGCATCGTCGAGGATGGAATCACGGGACTGCTCACGCCGGAGGGCGATGCGGAGGCCTTCGCCGCCGCGGTGCGCCGGCTGCTCGATCCGGGGCTGCGGACCCGCATGGGCACAGCGGCATCCAGGCGGGCGGAGCGGCATCATTCGCTGGAAGCAGCCTCCGCGGCACTCGACGCCGCGCTGTCCGACACGCTCGGACGGCCCACACCAACAGGAAAGGCGGAGACGGCCTGATGCGCGTTCTCTTTCATGTCCAGCATCTGCTGGGCGTCGGCCATCTGCGGCGCGGCGAACTCCTCACCAATGCCATGGCCCGGCGCGGCATGGAGGTGACGGTGGCGCTCGGCGGCATGCCGGTCGCGGAAATGCCCTTCGCCAACGCCGAGGTGGTGCAATTGCCGCCGACCCATATCGACGGCGCCAATTTCAAGACGCTCTACGATGCCGAGGGCGAGCCGATCACCGACGCATGGCGTGCGGCTCGGCGCGACGCGCTGCTGGCGCTCTATGAGAAGGTCCAGCCGGACGTCGTGCTCCTGGAGATGTTCCCCTTCGGACGCTGGCGCTTCAATTTCGAGCTGGTGCCGCTCCTCGAACGGGCGTCGCGCGACAAGCCGCGGGTCAAATGCGTGACCTCGGTGCGCGACATCCTGGTGGAGACCAAGCATGCCGAGCGGGCCGCCAGGGGCGCCGCGCTGGCGCGCGAGCATCTGGACGCCGTGCTCGTCCATTCCGATCCGTCGCTCTTCACCTTCGCCGAGACCTATCCCCATGCCGGCGAGATCGACGATCTCATTCGCTATACCGGCTATGTCACCGAGCCGGCCGAGCGCGGCGCAGCGCCGGGCAACGGCGAGGTGATCGTGTCGGCCGGCGGCGGCGCGGCCGCCGGCGCTTTGATGCGCACGGTCATGGCGGCGCGGCCGCATACGCCGCTGGCCGACCGGGTCTGGCGCTTCCTGACCGGACCGCGCATGGCCGAGGACGAGTTCCAGGCGCTGGCAGCGCTGGCCGACGAGACGACCATCGTGAAGCGCTTCGAGACGAACTTCCAGGAGCGGCTCGACGGCTGCGCCCTGTCGATCTCGCAGGCCGGCTACAACACGGTGATGAACCTCCTGCGCGCCGAAGCGCGGGCCGTTGTCGTGCCCTATGACGAGGGCGAGGAGACCGAGCAATGGTTCCGCTCCGAGCGCATGGGGAAGATGGGGCTCCTGTCGGTGGTGCCGACCTCGCGCCTGTCGGCCGAGACCATGGCGGCGGCGGTGGCCGAGGCCTGGCAGCGCGAGGCGGGGGCGCGTCCCGCGATCGATCTGGAGGGCGCAGCCAACGCCGCGGCGACGATCGCCGCCATGGCAGGCGGTGCGGGCGAGTGAGCCGCGGCGGGCAATGGATCGCAAAATCTGCATGACTTGCCGCGCGGTTCCGTGCTGCAATCGCAACGCCCGTGCGCGAAGGACCATGCCGCGGAGCCGAAGAGGTGGAATGAGCGGATGCCAGGGGGAAGCGGTGCCTCGGTGCTGGACCGGCCGATAGACACGCCGGACCGGCCCGCATCGGTCGCCGCGCGGCCATTGCTTGCGATCGAGAACCTGTCCGTCGAGTTCCAGTCGATGGCCGGGACGGTGAAGGCCGTCAGCGGCCTGTCGCTCAGCGTCGGCGCAGGCCGCACCGTGGCGCTGGTCGGGGAATCGGGCTCCGGCAAGACCGTGACGTCCCAGGCCATTCTCGGCCTGCTGCCGAAGAGCGCGGTGATCACCGGCGGCAGCATCCATTTCGACGATCCGTTGCAGGGCCCGGTCGACCTCGCCGCCCTGTCGCCGCGCAGCCCGCGCTTCCGGGCGGTGCGCGGGCAGTCGATCTCGATCGTCTTTCAGGAGCCGATGACCTCCTTCTCGCCGCTGCATACGCTCGGCGACCAGATCGGCGAGGTGCTGGAGGTGCACGGCCGCGCCTCCGGCGCCGAGGCGCGCGAGCGGACCATCGAGACCTTGCGGCTGGTCAGGTTTCCCGAGCCCGAGCGGGCGCTGAAATCCTATCCGTTCGAGCTGTCGGGCGGGCTGCGCCAGCGGGCGATGATCGCCATGGCGCTGATCTGCAAGCCGGCGCTGCTGATCGCCGACGAGCCGACGACGGCGCTCGACGTGACGCTGCAGGCGCAGATCATCAAGCTGCTGCGCGAGATGCAGGGCGAACTCGGCATGGCCGTCCTGCTGATCACCCACGATCTCGGCGTCGTCGCCAACCTGGCCGAGGACGTCGTGGTGATGCACCACGGCAAGGTGGTGGAGTCCGGGTCGTCCGGGACGATCTTCGCCGATCCGCAGCACCCTTATCTGATCTCGCTGATGAAGGCGGTGCCCGATCTCGACCAGGCGGAATCGCCCCGGCTGAAGCCGATCCGCGAGATCAAGGTCGATGCCGGCGCGCTGATGCGGCGCGAGCCATCGGGCGCTGTCGGCGCGCCGTTGCTGGAACTGAAGGGGGTCGCCAAGAGCTTTTCCCGGCGCGGCGACCGGCGGCTGTTTTCCAGCGCGCCGGCGCCCAGCATCCATGCGCTGAAGGACGTCTCGCTGACCATCCGCCGCGGCGAGTGCCTCGGGCTTGTCGGCGAATCCGGCTCCGGCAAGACGACGCTCGCCCGCGCGATCATGCAGGCGGTGCAGGTCGACAGGGGCGCCATGCTGTTCGACACGCCCGACGGGCCTCTCGACCTGGTCACGGCCGACCGCAGCCAGCTCTTTGCCGTCCGCAACCGGCTGCAATATGTCTTCCAGGACCCGTTCTCGTCCCTCGATCCGCGCATGACGGTCGGGGCGATCCTCGCCGAACCGTTCGAGATCCACGCGGTCTGCGACCGGGCGGAGCGCCGCGTGCGCATCGAGCGGCTGCTGGCGGCGGTCGGGCTGGAGCCGCAGCATGCCGGCCGCTATCCGCACAGCTTTTCCGGTGGCCAGCGCCAGCGGATCGGCATTGCCCGCGCCCTGGCGCTGGAGCCGGAATTCCTGATCTGCGACGAGCCGGTGGCGGCGCTCGACGTGTCGGTGCAGGCGCAGATCCTCAATCTGCTCAAGGATCTGCAGCGCCTGTGCGGCCTGACCTATCTGTTCATCTCGCACAATCTGGCGGTGGTGAATTATGTCGCCGACCGCATCGCGGTGATGTGCGACGGCGAGATCGTCGAACTGGCGCCGCGCGCGGCGTTCTTCGAGGACGCCCTGCATCCCTATACGCAGATGCTGATGCAGGCGGTGCCGCACGCCGATCCGCAGCGGCCGCTGGATTTCGCCCATCTGCCGCCGGTGGGCGAGATCGGCCAGCGCAACTGGCCGGCGCCGTTCACGGCCGAGCCCGGCGTCGCCCGGCCGCTGCTGGAGGCCCGGCCGGGGCATTTCGTGCGGGCCGCCAATCTCGACTTCCTCGCCGGACGGCCCGCGCCATCGCCGGCGACGGAGCGGCGCTGACATGGCGGCAGCGGACGAACTCGACGAGAGCATCTTCCGCTATGTCTGGCGCCATTCGCGGCCCCAGCAGATCTGGCTGTTCGCCGTCCTCCTGGTCTCGCTGCCATTCCTGTATCTGACGCTCGACCTGCCGAAACGGATCGTCAACGGGCCGATCCAGGGCGACTGGGCGCCGGGACAGACCGAGACGCTGTTCGCGGTCTCGCTGCCGCTGCCGGGCTTCCTGGGCGGCGGCGAACTGGCGCTGTTCGATGGCGTCGAACTCGACCGGCTCGGCGTGCTCCTGTGGCTGAGCCTGACCTTCCTGTTCTTCGTGATCGTCAACGGGCTCTTCAAATTCTATCTGTCGAACTACAAGGGCCGGCTCGGCGAACAGCTGCTGCGGCGGCTGCGGTTCCAGCTCGTCGACCTGGTGCTGCGGTTCCCGACCGCCCGCTTCAAGCAGGTGCGCGGTCCCGAGATCTCCTCGATGATCAAGGACGAGACCGAGCCGGTGGGCGGCTTCGGCGGCAGTGCCTTCGCCGACCCGGCCCTGCTGCTCAGCCAGGCCGGCACCGGTCTCTTCTTCATCTTCCTGCAGAATGTCTGGCTCGGCGCGGTGGCCGGCGGCGTCGTGCTCCTGCAGCTCATCCTGATCCCGCAGATGCGCCGGCGGCTGGTCAGGCTCGCCCGGGCCCGGCAGATCACCGCCCGGCTCCTGTCGGGCCGGATCGGCGAGATCGTCGAGAGCATCCCCTCGATCCGCACCAACGACACCTCCAACTGGGAGCGCGCCGAGCTCGGCAGCCGGCTCGGCCGCATCCTGTCGATCCGCTACGACTTCTTCCGCTGGAAGTTCTTCGTCAATTTCATCAACAACCTGCTGGCGCAGATCACTCCCTTCATCTTCTATCTGGCCGGCGGCTATCTGGTGATCGCCGGGCGGCTCGACATCGGCCAGCTCGTTGCGGTGATCGCCGCCTACAAGGAGCTGCCGGGGCCGCTGAAGGAGCTCATCGCCTGGGACCAGTTCCGGGTCGACGTGCAGTCGAAATACGCCCAGATCCGCGAGCAGTTCGTGATGGGCAACCTGATCTCTCCCGACGTCCAGAAGCTGTCCTACGAGACGCCGCCGCGGATCGAGCGGGAGATCGCCATTTCGGGCCTGCGCATTGCCGACGATTCCGGCAACGACCTTCTCGAGCCGACCAGCCTGCGGCTGGGGCCGGGCGAAGCGATCGCCGCGTCGGGGCCGATCGGCGGCGGGGCCGAATATCTGGCCGAGGCCCTGGTGCGTCTGTCCGAGGCCGCGTCGGGGCGCATCAGCATCGACGGCCATGCGCTGGACGGGTTGCCCGACGCCTTTGTCGGGCGCCGCATCGCCTATGCCACCTCGGGGCTGTATTTCCCCCAGATGTCGATCCGCGACGCGCTGGTCTACGGGCTGCGCCATGCGCCGCTGGTGCCGGCGGGCGGAGACCGCGCCGCCAGCGAGGCGCGCCAGCTCGCAGCCCGGGCGTCGGGCAACAGCGACCTCGACGTCGACGGCGACTGGATCGACTACGCGGCGGCCGGCATCACCGGACCGCACGAACTGCACGGCCGCCTCGCGCAGGTGCTGGACGTCGCCGATTTCCGCATCGACATCGCCCGGCTCGGGCTGCGCAACCGCGCGCCGGCGGACCTGCCCGAGGAGACCTGCGCGCATGTCCTGAAGGCCCGCGGGCGCTTCCGCGAACGGCTCGCGGAAGGCGGCGACGAAGTCTATTTCGAATCCTTCGATCCGGCCCGCTATTCCGACTATGCGACGGTCCTGGAGAACATTGTCTTCGGCATCGCCCTGCCGGAAGCCGCCGAGGAGATGCCGCTGGCCGCCCGGCCGCAGATGGTCGCCGTCCTGGAGGAGGCGAGGCTCGACGACCTCCTGCACGAGATGGGCCGGCAGATCGCCGAGACGGTGATCGAGATCTTCGGCGACCTGGCGCCGGACAGTCCGCTGATGGACAATGTCGACCTGATGACGCCGGAAGAGGTCGACGGCTACAAGGCGGCGCTGCGGCGCGCCGCGACCGACGGCAGCACCAGCGAACGCCGACGCGACCGGCGCGCCTTCCAGGAGCTGGCCTTCGGCTATATCGAGCCCCGGCATCGGCTCGGACTGCTCGACGACGACATCAAGGCCGCGGTCCTGTCGGCCCGTGCGCGGCTCCTGGAGCGCATGGACCCCGAGCTTGCGCAGGCTGTGTCGATGCACGTGCCGGGGGCGATCAACCCGGCCGCCAGCTTCCAGGACAACATCCTCTTCGGCCGCGTCGTCGACCGCTACGCCGAAGCCTCGGCCCGCATCAACGAGGTGCTGGTGGAGACCCTGCGCGAGACCGGCCTGTCGCAGACGGTGTTCGAGATCGGATTGGATTTCGACGTGGGCAGCGGCGCCAAGCGGCTGTCGTCGGGCCAGCAGCAGAAGCTGGCGCTTGCCCGGGCACTGCTCAAGCGCGCCGATCTCCTGGTTCTCAACCGGCCGCTGTCGTCACTTGACGGGGAGAGCCAGCGGGAGACTATTGTGCGTGTCCTCGCATCGCGTGCGGCACTCGGCATCGAACGGCAGACGATCTTCTGGGTCCTGAGCCACGCCGAACATGCGGAGCTCTTCGACCGGAGACTGGAATTCAAGGACGGGCGCATGATCACGAACTCGACGGGGGCCGAAACGCGTCCGCACGAGTCCGATGCGGCGCGCGACGACGCCGAAGTGGCCGGATGACCGAGAGGACGACGTGACACTGCTCAAATCTGAAATGGACCTGCTTCGTTCGGTCCCGATCTTTGCCGGCATGGAGCCCAGCCGGCTGAAGCTCATCGCCTTCACCTCGGACTCGATCGCCTATCGCCAGGGGCAGGTCATGTGCCGGCAGGGCGAGCGTGGCGATTCCGCCTATGTGCTCGTGGCCGGCGAGGCCGATGTCTCGATCGAGACGGAAGACGGCGACTTCGTGGTCGCGACCCTCGGCCCCGGCGACGTGGTCGGCGAGATCGCCATCCTGTGCGACACGCCGCGCACCGCGACCGTCACGGCGAAGAGCGACGTCTCGGCCTTGCGGGTGCGCAAGGAGTGCTTCCTGCAATTGCTGCGGCAGTTCCCGGAGATCGCCGCCGAGGTGATGCGCGGACTGGCCGAGCGCCTGACCCACATGAACCAGGAACTGGTGGCGGCGCGCAACCGGGCCGCCATCGCTCCGGACGCCGCAGATTGAGCCGGTTCGAGCTCACCGTCTGGGGCGCACGCGGCAGCATACCGGCCCCGGCGGCGGCCAATACCCGCTACGGCAGCGACACCAGCTGCGTCGAGGTGCGCTGCGGCGACCGGGTGCTGGTCTTCGACGCGGGCACGGGCATCGTGGGCTGCGGGCGCAAGCTCTACGAGGAGCAGGTCGGCGAGATCGACATCCTGCTCACCCATTGCCATTTCGACCACATCATCGGCCTGCCCTTCGTGATCCCGCTCTACAAGGACCACGCGGCGGTGCGCATCCATGCCGGCCATTTCCTCGACGACACGACCTGCCGGGACATGGTCGAGCGGTTCATGCGGCCGCCCTATTTCCCGGTGACGCCGAAGCAGTTCGCCGCCCATATCGACTATCGCGACTTCCGCCCGCCCGCGATCCTCGACCTCGGCGACGGCATCATCGTGCGCACGGTCCGCCTCAACCATCCGAACGGAGCGGTCGGCTACCGGGTCGACTTCGAGGGCCGCTCGATCTGCTACATCACCGATACCGAGCACGAGCCGGGCACGCGCGACGAGGCGGTCGCCGCCTTCGTCGCCGGGGCCGAGGTGATGATCTACGATTCCACCTATAGCGACGAGGACATGGCGAAGTACCGCGGCTTCGGCCACTCCACCTGGCAGGAGGGGGTGCGCCTGTGCCAGGCCGGCGGGATCGACAGGCTGGTCATCTTCCACCACGACGTCCTGCGGACCGATGCTTCGCTGGCAAAGCTGGCGGAGGAGGCGCAGGCGCGTTTCACCGGCGCGCGCATCGGGGCGACCGGCCTGACGCTGGCGATCGGAGAGGACGGAACGGTAACGGAAAGTCACGACGATGGGACTGGCCAAGCAGGTTGACGACTGGCTGCTGAAGCAGTCGCTGGGCAAGAGCGACATCCAGACGATCTTTCGCGATCTCTGTCTGCGGCTGACCGGCATCGGCGTGCCCATCGCGCGGGCGCGGCTGAACTGGCCGACCCTGCATCCGCTGTTTCGCGCCGAAATGGTCAAATGGCATCGCGACGAGGATGTCGGGATCGAGCATTTCCACCACCAGGACGCCAATACCGACGCGTGGCAGCGCAGTCCGCTGCGCTACATGGTGGAGGCCGACATTCCGGTGCTGCGGCGTCGCCTGTCGGGCCCCGGCAAGCTCCTGGATTTCGCCATTCTGGAGGAGCTGGCGGCGGCTGGCTACACCGACTACATCGCCCTGAAGACCGAATTCTCGCAACCGGGCGCCTACAGCGAGCTGCAGGCGCGGGGCATCATCGTGATCTGGGCGAGCGACCGGGCGAGCGGCTTCACCGACGAGGATCTCGACATCCTGCAGGAAATCCAGCTCACCTTCGCGCTGGTCTGCAAGACGATCATCCAGTCCCAGATCATGACCAACATCGTCGAGACCTATCTGGGACGAAAGGCCGGTCGCAGCGTTCTCGACGGCAATATCCGGCTCGGCGACGGCGCTAGGACGAAGGCGCTGGTCTGGTATTCGGATTTGCGCGATTCCACACGGCTGACCGGTACGCTCGACAGCGATGCCTTCCTGAAGCTCCTCAACGACTATTTCGAATGCGCGACCCGGCCGGCCCTTGAGGCGGGCGGCGAGGTGCTGGCCTTCATCGGCGATGCGGTGCTGGTGATCTTTCCGCTCGGCGACGGGCCGATCGACGGGCCGGGCATCACGACCGAGGTGCAGCAGGCAGTGGCCGAATCCTTTGTGCTGCGCGACGCGACCAACGCGGTGCGCCGCGAGCGCGGCCTCGATCTCATCGAGTTCGGCGTCGGCCTGAATGTCGGCAGCGTCGTCTTCGGCAATATCGGCGTGCCCGAACGGCTGGCCTTCACGGTGATCGGCTCGACGGTGACCGAGGTCGAGCGCATCGAGAAGCTGACCAAGACGGTCGAGACCAACGTGCTCGCCAGCGCCGAGGTCGCGGCCCTGTCGCCTGACGACTGGGTCTCGGTCGGGGCCCATGCGCTGAACGGCGTGGAGCGCCGGATGGAGCTGTTCACGCCGCGCCGGAACGCTGCCGCAGCCGCCGACGCGCCGGTGCGCACCGTCTCCTGAGCGCTGCCGGAGCCGCGTCGGGTGCGCTAGCGGTCAGTGGTGGTGGTGCGGATCGACGGCGTCGCGCAGCCCGTCGCCGACGAAGCTGAAGGCCAGCACCGTCAGGATGACCGGCACCATCGGCAGGAGCAGCCACGGATAGAGCGCCACCGCCTCGATGTTCTGGGCTTCCGACAACAGGACGCCCCAACTGGTGATCGGCGGCCTGAGGCCGAGCCCGAGGAACGACAAAGCCGTCTCCGCCAGGATCATCGTCGGGATCGACAGCGAGGCCGAGGCGATGAGATGGCTCATGAAGTTCGGCAGCAGATGGCGGAAGATGATCCGGCGCGGACGGGCGCCGAGCATTTCGGCCGCGACGACGAAATCCTCCTCGCGCAGGGCGAAGAGCTTGGAGCGCACGGCGCGGGCAAGGCCCGGCCAGTCGAGCAGGGCGAGGATCAGCGTGATGCCGAAATAGATCAGCAGCGGGCTCCAGGTGACCGGCAGGGCGGCGGACAGGGCCAGCCATAGCGGCAGTTCGGGCAGCGAGCGCAGGATCTCGGTGACCCGCTGCACGACGGAATCGATCCAGCCGCCGAAATAGCCGGCGAGGCCGCCGATTGTGATGCCGAGGATGAAGCTGAGGGTCACCCCGACGAGGCCGACGGTGAGCGAGATGCGGGCGCCGCTGAGAATGCGCGAGAGCATGTCGCGGCCGAGCCGGTCGGTGCCCAAGAGGAACAGGCTGCCGCCCTCCGGCGGGCAGACCAGGTGCCGGTCGCCGGAGACCAGCCCCCAGAATTCGTAGGGGTCGCCCTGGCAGAAGAAGCGCAGGGGCAGCGGCCGGCTGGTGTCGGGCGTGTATTCGCGCTGCAGGGTGTCGAGGTCGAGGTGGAAGTCGAGCGGATAGACGAAGGGTCCGACGAAGCTGCCCTCGTGGAACAGATGCACGGCCTGGGGCGGGGCGAAGATGAAGTCGGTGTGCCGGCTCTGCATGTCGTAGGGCGCCAGGAACTCGACCACGAGGATCGAGAGATAGCTGACGACGAGGAACGCCAGCGACACCACCGCAACGCGGTGGCGCAGGAAACGCCACCAGATCAGCCGCGACTGGGAGGCCTCCATATAGGCGAGCGACACGGTCGAGCCGGCCGCGACCGTGGCTTCGGAATCGAAGGGTTCGCGCGAGACGAAATGCGGCGTCTCGCTCATCGGATGGTGGTCTTTCCGAGCCGGATACGCGGATCGAGAATGGCCAGCAGCACGTCGGAGACGAACATGCCGACCACCGTCAAAAGGGCCAGGAACATCAGGAAGGAGCCGGCGAGGAACATGTCCTGGCTGCGCAGCGAGGACAGGAGCATCGGCCCGGTGGTGGGCAGCGACATGACCGCCGAGATGATCACCGAACCGGAGACGATCTGCGGCAGCAGGCTGCCGAGGTCGGCGATGAACGGATTGAGCGCCATCCGCAGCGGGTATTTCAGCAGCACCCGGTGTTCCGGCAGCCCCTTCGCGCGGGCGGTGACGACATATTGCCGGTTCAATTCGTCGAGGAGATTGGCGCGCAGGCGGCGGATCATGCCCGCGGTGCCGGCCGTGCCGATGACCAGCACCGGCACCCACAGATGCGACAGCACCGAGCCGGCCTTCTCCAGCGACCAGGGCGCGTCGATGAAGCGGGGGTCCATCAGCCCGCCGATCGAGGTGCCGAACCAGACATTGGCGAGATAGAGCAGGATCAGCGCCAGCAGAAAGTTCGGCGTGGCGAGGCCGAGAAAGCCGAGGAAGCTCAAGCCATGGTCGCCCCAGCTGTATTGGTGGGTGGCGGAATAGATGCCGATCGGGAAGGCGACCAGATAGACGAAGATGACCGTCGCCACGTTGAGCAGCAGCGTCAGCGGCATGCGCTCGCCGACGATGTCGGCGACGGGCTGGTTGTACTCGAAGGAATAGCCGAGATCGCCCTGCATCAGCCCGGTCACCCAGACGAGATACTGCTCCCACAAGGGCTTGTCCAAGCCGTATTGCTCGCGCAGGAAGGCGATCTTGTCGACGGTGACGTTCTCGCCCTGGGCGCGGATCTCGGCGATATAGCTGGTCAGGTAGTCGCCGGGCGGCAGCTGGATGATGACGAAGACCAGCACGCTGATCGCCAGCAGCGTCCAGGCCATGGTGACGAGGCGGCCGGCGAGATAGCGGATCATCCGTGTTTTCCTGCCAGGGCGGACGCGCCGCAATCGAACCAGAACCCGTCCGGATGGTAGATGCCGAAATAGGCGCCGGGCTCGTAATTGTAGACGCCGCGCTCGGGCACGTTGTTGAGCGTGTCCGCCACGGCGACGATCTGGTCGACGCCGGCAACGATGCCGATCGTATAGACCTGATCGGCGGAAATCCGCAGCATCCGGCCCCAGATGTCGGCGCGCTCGGCGTCGTCGTCGGTTCGCATCCAGCGCTTGCGCAGCTCGGCGAGTTCGCGCAGCGGCGCCAGCGCCTCGCTGCCGCCGATCGCCTCGCCGCCTTCGCCGCCGGTCTCGGTCTGCATGCCGAAGGACGGCCATTGCAGCTGCTCGGCCGTCGAGGGGGCGAGCTCGGCCGGGTCGGTGGCAGGGGTCGGCACGCCATTGTCGAGACCGGTCCAGACCGACATCAGCGTCGAGCCCGCCTTGATGCGGTTGCGGAAGACCTCGCGCTGGGATTCGCGGATCAGGAGATCGATGCCGAGCCGGCGCCAGTCGTCGTGGATCAGTTGCAGGACGTCGCTCTGCTCGCGGCTTTCACCGGCGGTCTCGACGACGATGCGCATCTGGCGCCCGTCGGGCAACAGGCGCAGGCCATTGCGGCTCTCGCGCTCCAGTCCGAGCTCGTCGAGTAGCGCATTGGCCGCATCCGGGTCGTAGCCGGCCCACATCGTCGGCAGCTCCGGGTCGAACAGGGTCGAGCGGGGCAGGACGGTGTTTCCGCCGGGCACCGCAAGGCCGTAGAAGATCGCCTTGTTGATGTCGTCGCGGTTGATCGCCAGGGACAGCGCCCGCCGGAAATTGGCGTCCTGGACCAGCCGGCGCCAGGCCGGGTCCTTGACGTTCAGATTGGGATAGAGCGTGACGTGGGAACCGCGGCCGGATTCCCAGCGGCGGACCTCGAAGCCGCCGCGCGCTTCGGCCCGCTTCAGGAACGGATAATTGGGAAAGCTGAGATAGGCGGCCTGGAGATCGGCCTCGCCATTGGCCACCTTGGCCGGGATCAGGTCGGCATTGGCGATCGTCAGGGCGACGGTGTCGATATAGGGCAGCTGGCGCCCCTGCGCGTCGACACGGTGGAAATAGGGGTTGCGGGTGAACATCAGCCGTTCGGAGGGCGGCTCGGTGGCGAGCTTCCACGGCTGCAGCGTCGGCAGGTCCGGATTGTCGTTGCGGTGGCCGCGGTCCATCTTGAAATGCAGCGCCGCCCAGTTGCGCTGGCCTTCCGCCTCGACCCGCGCCGCGAGTGTTTCCGGGTCGGCATAGGTCTCGTGGAACTGCTTCAGGTAATGGGCCGGGCGGTAGAGCTCGAAGGGCAGGGCGGCGGCCTGGGTCGCCAGGAAGTTCGGGTTCGGCTTGGCCCATTCGTAGCGAATTTCGTAGGGCCCGGGGAAGGTGACGCGGGGCGGCTTGCCCTCCACCAGCAACTCGCCGGGAATGCCGAACCGCGCGATCTGCGGGTTCTGCGCCATGTCCTCCCAGAAATAGCGGAAATCCTCGGCGGTGAACGGCGCACCGTCGGACCATTTCATGCCGGGCCGCAGATGGAAGGTGAAGATGCGCCCGTCCTCGACCTCGAAGCGCTCGGCGATGTCGGGCACGAAGGCGTAGTCCTCGTCATAGCCGACGAGGCGGGCATAGCCGAAGACCGACAGGGTGCGCGTGTCCTTGGCGCTGCCGCCGATCATCCGCAGCGTGCCGCCGAGCCGGTCGGCCGAGCAGACGGCATCGACGGGCATGACCAGCGGGCGCTCGGGCAGGCGCTGAGACACCGGGGGCAGGTCCCCGGCACTCACCGCCGCCTGCAGCGCGGCGGGCTCGCCGAAGGGCGCGTGGGATGTGTCCGCGACGGCCTGTCCGGCCGAAGCCGGCGCCCAGAGGATCGCCGTCCAGAGGAGGGCCATGCCGGCGAGCGCTCCCTGCCGAAATGCTCGCTGCTGCCGTGTGGATCGATGCATGGACGGGCCCTTGTCTGCCGCGTCAGTAAGCTTTGCGCCCGCCGGCTTGTCAAACCGCTGGCGGCGGGAAAGCGTGGGCATCTCACCGCGCCCCCACGGCATCGCGGGGATGCCGCGACCTGGCCCGGCCTGTCGCGGGTTGCGAGCCGCCGGCCATGTGACTAGATGGCCGGCATCCGGCCCGCCTTCCGGCGGGGAACGGGCACCTGCCGGTCATCCTCGGCCAGTGCCGGACGCTGTCGCAAGGACCGACCACCATGGCAGGACGCATCGCCACGATCGTCAAGGGGTATCCGCGGCTGTCGGAGACCTTCATCGCCCAGGAGATCGCCGGGCTCGAGGATCGCGGCGTCGCGCAGCTGATCGTGTCGCTGCGCCAGCCGGCCGAGAAGCGGGTGCATCCGGTGCACCGGCGGATCAATGCCGAGATCCTCTATCTGCCGGAATATCTGAAGGACGATCCGGCGCGGGTGCGGGCCGGCCGCGCCTTTGCCGAGCGCCAGCCGGGCTATCAGGCGGCGCGAGCGATGTTCGAGGCCGATCTGACGCGCGACCCCACCGCCAACCGCCACCGGCGCTTCGGCCAGGCCTGCGTCCTCGCCCATGAACTGCCCGACGACATCGGCTGGCTGCACACCCATTATCTGCACACGCCGGCCTCGGTGACGCGCTATGCCGCGACGATCCGCGGGATTGGCTGGTCGTTCTCCGCCCACGCCAAGGACATCTGGACCTCGCAGGCCTGGGAGCTGACCGAGAAGCTGGGCTCGGCCGCCTTCGGCGTGACCTGCACGCAGGTCAATCTCGACTATCTGCAGTCGCTGGCCCCCGAACCCGGGCGGGTCGAGCTGGTCTATCACGGCCTCGACCTGTCCGGCATCGCGCCGCCGGAGCGGGCCGCGCGCGGCGAGCGCCCGTTCCGCATCGTGTCGGTCGGCCGCACGGTGGAGAAGAAGGGGTTCGGCGATCTGATCCGCGCGCTTGCCCGGCTGAAGGATCGCGACTGGACTTTCGATCATGTCGGCGGCGGCGCGATGACCGCCAGGCTGCAGCAACAGGCCGACAAGGCCGGGATCGGCGACCGCATCACCTGGCATGGCAGCCGCGAGCGCGAGCATGTCTTCGGACTGCTGGCGCGTTCGGACCTGTTCGTCCTGCCCTCGCGCATTGCCCGCAGCGGCGACCGCGACGGCCTGCCGAACGTCCTGATGGAGGCGCAGGCGCATCGCCTGCCGGTGGTCTCAACGAAGGTCTCGGCGATCCCGGAACTGGTCGAGGACGAACGCACCGGCCTGCTCGTTGAGCCGCGCGACCCCCGGGCGCTGGCCGAGGCGATGGCGCGGCTGATGGACGATCCGGATCTGGCGGCACGGCTGGCGGCGGCCGGCGAGCGCCGGGTGCGCGAACGCTTCTCGCCGAAGCCCGGCATCGACCGGGTGGCTGCGCTCCTGAAAGCGACGCCCGCCCGGAACGCCGCGTGAGCCCTGCCGACTTCCCACTGACGCGCCGGCAGCTGGACGCCGCCGCCGCTGCCGGTGTCGAGCTCGCCTTCTGGTGGCGCGACGACGACGCCCGGGGCGCGACGCCGGAGCTTGCGCGCCTTCTGGCGCAGCGCGAAGAGATCGGCGTGCCGCTGGCGCTGGCGGTGATCCCCGACGGGGCCCGGCCGGATCTTCTGGATGGCATGACGCCGGACGACGACATTTGTCTGTTCCTGCACGGCTGGGGCCATGCCAACCACGCGCCGGCCGGCGAGAAGCGCGCCGAATTCGGCGATCATCGCCCGGCGGCGGCCATGCTGGAGGAGATCCGGCGGGGCCGCGACCGGCTTGCCGCGCTCGCCGACGAGCGGTTCCTGCCGGTCTTCGTGCCGCCCTGGAACCGCATCGGCCCCGGCATGGCCGCCCGGCTGGGCGACGCCGGCCTGCCGGGCCTCTCCGTTTTCGCCAAGCCGGCATCCCGGCATCGCGTCCACACCCATCTCGACCTGATGGACTGGCGTGCGGGCCGGGCGCAGGACGCCGCAACCCTCGACAGGCTGCTGGCCGCGCAGATCGCCGCACGGTTGATGGGCGAGGGGGGAGCATCGGCCAGTAATCCGTCCGCCGCGCCGATGTGCCCGGACACGCCAATGGAGGCGCCGGCCCGCACGCCTGCCAGTGGCGCTGACCCCGTGACGGGTGAAACATCGGCAAATATCGCGTCCGCGGCGCGGATGCGCCGGGGCATGCCAGCGGAGACGCCGGCGCACACACCTGCCGGCGGTGCTGACCCCATGGCGGGTGGAACATCTGCCGCTAGTCCCTCTGCCCCAAAACGCCGGGACACGCCTGCCGCGGCGGCGATCGGTACGCTTGCCGGTGGTCCTGGGCCCGTTGGGTGGCCGCCCTCAGAGACGCAGCCGATCGGCCTCCTGACCCATCACCTGCAGCATGACGCGGCCGCGTGGGAGCGTCTCACGGCGCTGCTCACGCTGCTCGCGCCACGCCCGGGCGTCGTCTGGCCAAAGCTGCCCGACCTGTTCGCCCTGCAACCGGTGACAAGACCCCGCACCTGACGGCTGAGGGCCGAGCGCGGCTCACCCGTGGCGCCGTTCCGGAGTGGCCGACGTGTCGTCCGGCAGCGGATGCCGCAGGATGTCCCCTGGAAGCGGGAATGCGCGGCGTCCTTGGAGACCTGGCAGGGCGCGAGCCGGCGAGCGCGACCGGCCATCTCGCAGCAGCACGAGGAACGACGGCATTCCGTCGCGCGCAGTCGCAGCGAAGGACCGCGAGGCTCTTCACGCGCCCCGAATGCGGCCCCGCGGCGAAAATCGTGTCGCGGGGCCCTTGTGCACGCGGCCCCGGCTTTGATAAGAGACCGGCGCGCTCGCAAGGCGCCGACCAATGCCTCGGTTGATTTGAAGCCGCACCGTCCGGACGCCCGTCGTCCCACCGGCGCGACACCTTCGAACAGGATGGTCCCGACCGACGGGGCAACGGCCGGAGAGGTGGCAGAGTGGTCGAATGCACCGCACTCGAAATGCGGCATACGTGCAAGCGTATCGGGGGTTCGAATCCCCCCCTCTCCGCCATTATATGGCTTCAACCCATTGCTTTTCCTATGTATTTACGCCTTTACCCGCAGGCTACCCCAATATTTACCCCAACATGTCGCGTAGATGTGTGAGGACGTCTTGACACGTTCTGGCTCCTCGTCGTCGCTCTGAGGGTCGGCTGTACCCCCCGTCGGACGTTGCGAAGAGCGTCAGGCGTTTTTGGCGCCTCGAACGGTGTCTGCCGAGGTGTGAAAGCGCGGGTATCAAAGTGATCGCTCATCACACTCCGCGAGCTTGAAGGCTCGCCTGAGATCGAGATACGCTGCAGCGGTTGAAAAGCCGTAAGAAACGCGGTGGCTATAGTCCCATAGCACTGCGCTTCACACACCTTACGCTGCAGATCGCGGATCGACCGTAGTGGCTAATTTAAAGTCCTCACCTCGCGACTGGACGAAGTCGGAGAATTATCCTCCTGTCGATAATATGTCTCTCGGTGAAATCCGATGGGGGTTCCTGCGCCGAGATGAACGCTATCAGCGCGAGTGGGCTGAACATTCATCGAACCATTTTCCATATCGGTACACTGGCAGCCTCAGCGAGAAATGGGGCATTGATGTGCTCACCGACCCATGGGGCGAGGAGGCGCCGGTATTCTTCAACGATCCCGCGATCGAATTAGCTTCAGCGTCCAGCAAGCGCATTCTGAATAAAGACAGATACACGCTGTCGCACTCCGTCGCCGACTTCGTTCAGACTGCGATCGATCACGGTCAGATCCTCGTACGATTGGCAGCTGACTTGCCCTTCGAGGCCCAGTTAGCCGAAGTCAAACGGCAACTCGAACAAATGGCATTGGAGTTAGGTGTCGATCGGGAGGAACTTGTCGGCTCGAAATGGCGGGATGCCCGCAAGACCGTTCGTCGTTCTTGGCGCGTACTCGACGCTGTGGCGGCAGGGATTTCCTATAACGACATAGCAGAAAGGTTCGCCGAGGACCCTCTTCCTGGGGATTCCGCCAACGTTACCTACGCAGATATCCCAGCGATGGTGCGTCAGGCGCGCGAGTCCACCAAACGCTGGACGACCTCCGCTGGGAAAAACTGAGAAGAAAATAGAGGCACGCCCTAACTGCCATGTGAGGCCGATCAGCGGATCGCTACAAGAGCGTCAACTTCAACAAAAGGAGACGCCACATGGCCCCAAACGCTTACACCGCCCAGATCTTCGTATGGAAACCAAAGGCAGCGAGTTGAAGGAACACGGCGAGGTGATCTTCGGCATTCTGGAACGCGTGCGTTGACAGAATGGAGCGCCGAAATGCGAAATAGATTCGCCAGGATCGCGGCGCCAACTCATTCAGTGCGGATTCACGATCTGGCATCGCGCAGGATGGAGTGGCATGCGCCTGCCCGCGAGCATGCTCTCATCAGCACCGAATTCTTCGCCTCGTCACTGCTCGAACATACGCAGCCCTTCTTATTGTGATCTTTAGCGCTGATGCGCCAGCGTCCTTCGCCCTGACTGATACGGTTGGCGCTGAACGGGCGCTCAAACCGTCTTAGGCCTGGGTTATCCACTCGACGCTTGGCCTTGGCCTGGAATTTGGATCAAGTGACTTGCGGCCCAGATAGGTGTACTGGTTGGAGTACTTCGAAATCTTTACCGCGCGATTGTCCGACATCATCGCGGGTTGGACATTCCGCAATGTCAAATGCCCTATTTACGTGGCCAAAGTAAGATAACCATCCGTAAATCGAGCGTGTATCAGTTGCATGGTTTTGAATCCGCCCGCATCGATTCGTAACACGACGCAACGTCACCGGTTGATATATTCGCTTATCTATCGTAATGCATGAGGTGTATCTCGCAGATCCTGCTGCATGGAGGTGGGTGTGTTGCAATCAACAATTGGCCCAAGTACCGATTCCAATACGACCACCATTCGCAAGGATGTGCCACCAATGGGGGAGGTGGCATCGTTCCGCTACAACAACCCGGGTGCTCAATATCCAAGCGCCGAAGCAGCGAAATTCGGCCAGATCGGTTATGGCATCATCGGCGGCGGGCACAAAATCGCCCGGTTTCCGTCGCCGGTCAATGGAGCAGCATCCAACTTCGAGCTGCTGCATCGTGACTATACCGGAAAGACGATCTACGCGGCGGGGAAGAGATGGACGGGTTCGCATGACGTAGGCATTCCGGGCTATAATCCGCACGATATCCTGACCAAGGCGATGGTCAGCGATCCGGATAAAGCAATCCCCCTGCTCAAGGCCATCGCTCACCGGGAATCCGGTCGGGGTAACAACTTATCCGAATTGCAGTGGCAGCAGGCCCACCGGATGTTCCGGCTCGGCAGCGCCGACAAGTTCCTAGCGGATTTGGGCGGCCAGCCGGATCCTGTCGTCGAAGCCAGCGTCGCAGAAACCGATGGTGCTGCGCTGGTGGTCTTGGCGCGCAAGCATGTCGGAGAGAAGTACCGTAATGTATTGGTACCTAAAGATGATGCCGATTGGGTCGGGCCTTGGGACTGCGCTGAATTTGTCTCTTGGCTAATCTATCAGCGCGCCGGGTTTCTCTACGGCTGCATCGACAACGACGGAAATCCGCGGACTACCGAAGCATATACTGGGGCTTGGAAAACCGACGTGCTGTCCAAGGGAATAAAAGTTTCTGTAGAGGAGGCGGCGAGCACAGTCGGTGGCATCTTACTGCGCTATCCTCCAAGGCCTGGCAGTATGGGGCATATTGCGCTCTGCGACGGCGCGGGCGGCACGATTGAGGCAAAGAGCAAGAGGGCGGGGGTCGTCGCCGACACGGTTCACGGCCGAACATGGCACACAGGCGTGCTTATCCCTGGGTTGAGCTATGCCCGGATCGACGGTCTCGATCTCTCGGGACCCACTTCCATCTATCGCATTGGCGAGACCAACATGGCGTCCGTCATCGTCCGTCGGATCCAGTCGGCGCTGAACGAACGGGGCTATGATCCCGGGCTCATCGACGGGGAGTTTGGTGCCAACACCGAAGCGGCCGTTATCGCTTTCCAAGAGGCCATGGGGCTGGTGGTCGATGGCGAGGTCGGCCCTGAGACAGCCGATGCGCTAGGTATTTCGTTCGATCCTTCCGGCATGGCAGTGCCTCCGCCTGTCGCCAGTCCGGTCGTCATCCCACAATCCGGATTGGCAAGCGACCGCACGGCGGCTGATACGCCATCCGCTCTGATCCCAGCTTTATTGTCCCTGCTGATGAAGGACAGGAACATGACCGAAGGTCCGCTCACTGGTTCGGATGCAACTAGAGATTCCGCCCTTTTGACCCTGCTTCAATTGCTCGCTTCGGAAAAGCCGCTAGATACGAACGATCTCCTTAAAATCTTGCGGCCGGACGCTCCCTTCGATCAACATGTTTACGAATCCTCGGACTTGAAAACACTCCTCTTGGCGCGGCTGTCACGCAGGCTGCTTGGCGAGGAAGCGGGCGACGGTAAGCCGGACATCGGGCCGGTGAATAGCGCCCTCGGTAAACCGGTCGGCAAATTCCTCAACGGCTACAAGAGCACCATCGGCATTATCGGATCCGTGCTCACCGGGGTCCTCGGAAGTTCGTCCAGTAATGGAGTTCTGGGCGATATTGCAGCCTCAATTCCCGCTCTCGCCGGAACGAGCAGTATCTTTATGCCGCTTTTCCTGGGTGTGGCTGCTTGGGGATTTCTCGGAAAGTTGGAAAAATGGAACAGTAAATAAGGTGCAACGGTCAGTTTATGGAGCAGTGCGTCGTCAGATCTGCCGAAAGGGTATGAGACGTAGGCAGGCAGGCGGCCGCTGATACGGAGGGAGGAAGGCTGCCATGGTCGAAACCGTCATCAACGAAAACACCCGCGTCATCCATGCCTCCGACGTGACGGTCGTAAGCAAAGCGTTCGAAGGCCCGGGCGGCATGCGCCGAGGTCGGCGCTCGGCTTTCGATATCGAGGCGCAGGCCGATCCGGAAGCGACCGATGCGCTACTTGATGCGCTGGAAGGTGACGATGCGGTAACGATCGCGGACGATTTCGACATCGTTCCAGTGGAAGCACCAGACGCGCCGAGCGGACGCCCTCGCAGGAGTACCGCGCCGGAGCCAAAAGATACCAAAGTCGAGATCGAGGTCGGCGATGACGAGTCCGCGGCGCTGCTTCTGGAGAGCGACGGCGTTTATGCTTGGAAGTTGCCGCGTGAGGTCCCAGTTCGCCGAAGGGGCGGCGAGGCGCCCGGCAAGACGCTGGTCTTCACGATCGACGTCGCCAGCGCAGAGGATGGCGGCGAAATGCGAAGTCGCCGCGGGTTGGGCGACTGGTTCGCCGGCAAGATCACGGATCCGATCCGTGCAATTGTTGTCAAGTTCGCGGCGCGCAGGACTATCGGCGTGGCCGAGCGTTCGTTGGAGCGTAATGTCAGGCCCGGACTGATCGTAATACGCGACTACAATATCAATGACTGGCGGGTCGGTGACAGGCCGCCGCAGGTCAGCCTTCCGGTCGGCGAGCCGGCGCGCATACTGTTGATGATCCACGGCACGTTTTCGAGCACCGTCGGCAGCTTCGGCGCACTGTCCGCGACTGAGGGCGGTCGGGCGTTCCTCGGCTCGGCCTTTGTGCATTATGACGCCGTTATCGCCTTCGACCATCGGACGCTGAGCGAGTCCCCGCAGGAAAATGCCGCCGCGATTATGGAAGCGCTTGCCGGGCTGTCCATTGCCCCCGAGAGTACCGTCGACATGATCGGCTTTTCACGTGGCGGTTTGGTCACGCGTGTGCTTGTGGAGAAAATGCTCCGCAAGGTCGGGTCGCCGCTGACGCCGAGGAATGCAGTCTTCGTCGGCTGCACCAATGGCGGTACGGCGTTGGCTAACCCCGAGAACTGGAAGGCCCTTCTCGACATCTTCACCAATCTGTCGGTCGCGGCCGGCAAGGGGCTGAGCTATCTCGGTGCCGGTACTTCCGGAACGATCATATCTGAAAGCCTGAAGACGCTAAGCGGCTTTGTACAGGCGATCGTCGACACCGCCATCACCGAGGAGATGGTGCCGGGCATCGCGGCTATGGCTCCGTCCAGTCAGCTAGTGTCCGAACTCAACGATCCCGGACGTGCTGCCGATACGGCAGAGATTTCCTATTTCGCGTTGGGCTCCAATTTCGAACCGCGGCTCTTCAATTCAGACCAGCGGACGGCGCTTTCGAAGAGACTCCTGGGCGCACTTGCCGATTTCGGCGTCGACACGTTGATGCAGCAAAAAAACGATCTCGTCGTCGACATCGCGGCAATGACGAAGTTTGGCGTCGATACTTCGCGTTTGAAGGACAAGTTGTTCTGGGATCGCAACGCGATTATCTACCATACCAACTATTTCGCGCAGAACGATGTTGGTGAACTATTGTCGAAATGGCTGATCGAGCGCAATGCGGGTGAGATCGCAGAGGCCGAGAAGCCGACCATCGTGATTGACGCGGGTATGCGTGCGCAGGAAGCCCTCGGAAGGATGGAAATTGCGGGGATCGACCTCTCGCAGACGGTCGTAGTCAGCCGACTGCACTATGGCGATTACGTCTTCCGTGCGGGCGACATAATAGAGAAGTTGCGTCGCGCTGATGCCGGTATGGATCTGATTGAGGCGCTCGACCTGCATGAAGGTCAAGTCGCCTCCCGTCGGCGACGTTCAGAAAACAAGCCGCTCGAGTTCCCGCCAACGGGCGAAATCGTCACTGACGACGAGTCCGACAATATAATTGCTGTGACCCCGTCGCTGATGCCGCCGCCAAGCGAAGCCAACGAGTTTCCGGCGACATCTGCGCAAGCGTCAACCGCGCCGCCTCTGGAGGAGGCGGAAGTGTACGGGGGGGTGGAATTTGCGGCGCGGGCGCGAATGAACCGGTGGACCAGCGGTCCGAGTCGGTATGGGCGCCGATCTTTGCGGACGCCTGCATCGGAGACGTTTGCTGAAACCGAGACCGAGCAGGCGGAGTGCAACTTCGCCGCCGAGATGGACCGCACGGTTCCGCTGGAGAAGCCGGCCGAATTGACTGTAACCATCTCGCGCGAGGAGATCGTAATCGCTGAAGGCAAGGCGGGCGCTCAAGCGAAGAAGACGGTTGCAACTGCAGACCCTATCAACATCGTTGTACAGCCGATCACCAATTGTTCCATGGTCGGTGATGGCCGCACCGAAATCGTCGTACCGAAGCCTGGCGAGCCGGAAGTCTACGTCTTTGAAGTTAAAGGCAAGCAGGCAGGCCCTGCGGAAATCTGGGTGGACGCCATGCAAGGGCGAAGAAGGCTCGCCCGGTTCGTACTTCAGCCGGAATTCGTTGCGTCGGGCAAGATCACGGCGGCGGCCGCCGTCGACACTGCGCAGGAGGATCCTCCGTTGGTCCGGTTGCGCATCCTCGATTCATCCGATGGCGATGGGGGACGCGATCTCACCTACCTGATCGAATCGGAGGATCTCGAGTTCCGTGACCAGGCCAGCCAAACAATTTCGTCACAGCAGCGCACTGCCTATCTCGACGGGCTGTTCCAGAAGCTGGAGGGAGCCTGGGGGTCGGGAATTAATTACAACCATTTCTTTGACGATCTCACCGACAACGGGTCCTACCTCTACAATGCCATTGTACCCGAGAAGATCCGCAGATTGGTGTGGGAGCATCGCGACAAGATCGGATCGATCGAAGTAGTGTCTGAGGAACCTTTCATCCCTTGGGAACTACTCTACGTCTCCGACCCACAAGATAGAGGTATCGGCGCAGGCACCCGTTTCCTCGCTGAAATGGGGCTGGTGCGCTGGGTCGCAAGCAGCTTCCCGCCGGCCAATCTCCGCGTGCGCTCCGGCCACGCCTGCCACATCGTACCCGATTACTCGTCGCCAGCAGGCCGGCTTGAAGGCGCAGAGCTTGAGCGTACAATGATGGCTAGTTTGTTCGCCAGCCGTAGTATCGCAGCGAATAGAAGCTCGATACTTGCTGAGATGAAGGCCGAAAGCGATGTCGATCTTTACCATTTCGCGTGCCACGGTTCTGCCGGGCAGGACAACATCTGGAACGCCGGCCTTCTCCTCTCCGCATCGACCGACCCAGAAACACGGGAGAAGATCGAAAGCCGGCTGACTGTCCAGAACATTGAGGCGCGGGCCGACCTGTTCAGGCCAGCCGGCGCCCGGCCGATCGTCTTTCTCAATGCCTGCCAGGCCGGCAATACCGGTGCCACTTTTTCCGGGTCTGGCGGCATGGCAAAGGCCTTTATCGAAAAGGGGGCCGGGTTGTTCGTGGGCGCATTGTGGTCGGTAGGTGACCAGACGGCACTGTCCTTTGCGCGGACCTTCTACGAAAGCCTTGCGAGTGGCAGGACTGTTGCCGCGGCCACACGGGAGGCGCGGCGAAAAGCGAAGGCCGACGCCGAGCCGACATGGCTTGCTTACACGGTCTATGGACATCCATATGCACGTTTGAGTCCATGAAGTAATTTCCCAAGAGAACGCCCGGTAGCCCCGCCAAGCCACGCTTCGGTTCCGATACGGATCGTTGCGACAAACGCGTAGTATTCCGGGTCGAAAAGCTTGATAGAGGTCAGGGATACATTGGCGCGTCATTCGGAGACGATCGCGACTCGAATATATGCCGCTCTCCTTGCCAACGCGCCGGCTCGCAGAGTCCATAGCGGCATGGAAAGCGGCGATTGCAGAGCTATTGAAAGATGAACTGATTGATCTTGTGCAATTGCGGCCCCGGGGAAGGGTACGCGGTGGGCAACGGACATTGCTGTCGAAGGCATCCACTACTGGCGGCCAGGTTCTGTCGCCCGAATTTTCAGCGCAAGGGCTCGTTGAAGCTCTTCATCCACCCGTGGTTTCGGCGGCGAGGCGGGCGCTGGTTTCGGCGTGATCGCAGAAGGCGGCGAGGATGGGGGAGGTGTCGCTGGCCCGCCAGCCGAGGCAGACCTGTACCGTGGGCGGTGTATCGGCGATCTCCACGTAAGCGACGCCCGGAATGTTCAGGCTGCGCGCGACCTCCGGCACGATCGCCGCGCCCATGCCGGCGCTGACGAGGCCGATCATCGTGTGGATCTGGGTGGCATATTGCTCGACCCGCGGGACGAAGCCGGCCTTTTCGCACATGCCGATGATGCGGGCGTAGAAGAGCGGGCTTTTGCGCTGGGTGAAGAGAATGAACCCGTCCTCTGAGAGGTCGCGCAGGTGCAGCCGGTCGGTGGCGACGAGTCGATGGTCGTGGGGCAGGGCCACCACGAAGCGCTCCTCGCGCAAGGGCCGGGCGCGCAGGCTGGGATCCGAGATCGGCGGACGCAGGATGCCGACGTCGATCTGGCCGTCGCGCAGCGCCGCCAGCTGCTCCTGGATGGTCATCTCGAACAGTTCGAGATCGACCCGCGGAAAGGCCAGGCGGAACCGGCGCAGGACGAGCGGCGTCACGCCATAGGTAGAGGAATGGATGAACCCCACGGACAGGCGGCCTTCCTGCCCCGCCTCGACCCGCCGCACCTCCTTGGCCGCCTGCTCGAGATCCGCCAGGATCCGGTAGGAGCGCTCCAGGAACATCCGGCCGGCCGGGGTGAGGGTCACGATGCGCTGGTTGCGGTTGAGCAAGGTCGCCTGCAGCCGCTCCTCGAGCTGCTGGATCTGCCGGGTCAGGGCCGGCTGGGCAATGTGCAGGCGGCGGGCGGCGCGGCCGAAATGCAGCTCCTCGGCGACGCAGACAAAGGACCGGAGCAGGCGCGTCTCGACCATCAGTGATGCCCTGTCGCTATCATTGAAGTGCCAACAATGTATTGGACGGAATGACCGGCCTCGGTCAAGCTCCCCGTGATGAAGAGCGGCAGGGAGGCCGGAGTGGCAGCAGGATTTCGTGTGCTGGACGGGCACGTGCGCAGTGACCGATCGCTGGTGGAGGCGTTCGCGCAGATTCCGTCGGCGATCATCAGCGACAATCTGAACCGCATGGTCGCCGCCGGACCGTCGGTGCGTCCGATGCACAAGGGTGGCACGCTGGCCGGCACGGCGCTGACCGTGAAGACCCGGCCCGGCGACAATCTGATGATTCACAAGGCGGCCGACATCGCCCAGCCCGGCGACGTGATCGTCGTCGATGCGGGCGGCGACCTCACCAACGCGCTGATCGGCGAACTGATCATCAGCCATGCCCGCTCGCGCGGGGTCGTCGGCTTCGTCGTCAACGGCGCGGTGCGCGACATGGACGTGATCGCGGTCGACGACTATCCGGTCTATGGCGCCGGCGTCAGCCATCGCGGCCCCTACAAGGACGGCCCGGGCGAGGTAAACGTGCCGATCGCGCTGGACGGCATGGTGATCGCGCCGGGCGACATCGTCATCGGCGATCTCGACGGCGTCGTGTGCATTCCCCGCGAGGAGGCGGAGAGCGTGCTGGCGGCGTCGCGGGCGCAGCAGGAGAAGGAAGCCGGCATCCAGGCGGCCATTGCGGGCGCCGGATGGGATCGCGCCTGGGTGGACGAGATTCTGAAGGCCAAGGGCTGCGAAGGCGTGTGAGGAGGGACGGGGCGCCGTCCGCGGCGGCCCGTCGGAAGACCAATCAACACAAGAGGGAGGACATCATGAAATTCGTCAAGACGATTGCCGTCACCATGGGGCTCGTCGCCGCCGCGGTGGCGTCGCCGGCCAGCGCCGAATGGAAGCCGGAGCGCCCGATCGAGATCATCGTCGGCTTCGCGCCCGGCGGCGGCACCGACCAGACGGCGCGCCTGATCGCCTCGGCCGCGCAGGAATTCTTCCCCGTGCCGCTGGTGGTGGTGAACCGTCCGGGCGCATCCGGCACGCTGGCCGCTGAGACCGTCGCCAAGGCCGAGCCCGACGGCTACACGCTGCTCGTCGCCGGCGGCAGCGAGAGCACCTCGGTGCCCAACCATCGCGAGATTTCCTACAGCCTCGACGATTTCCGCGGCATCCTGCGGGTCAATCGCGAGCACATGGTGATCGTCACCAAGAAGGGCAGCGAACTCGACAGCGTCGAGGCGGTGGTCGAGGCGGCCAAGGCCGATCCGGGCAAGCTGGCCTATGCCTCCTCCGGTCCTGCCGGCATCCTGCATTCGGCCTTCCTGGTGTTCGAGAAGGAAGCCGGCATCCAGATCCAGCACGTGCCCTATCAGGGCGGCGCGCCGGCTCTTGCGGCCCTGCTCGGCGGTCATGTCGACATGGCGATCATCACGCCGGGTGATGCCGCGGCACAGGTCGAGGCCGGCAATGTCAACGCCATCGCCACGACCTCGGACCGGGCCGAGCAGCTGCCCGACGTGCCGTCGCTGACCGAACTCGGCTACGACGTCGATCTGGAGAACATGAAGGGGCTCGTCGCACCGGCCGGCATTCCGGACGAGGTGGCCGAATATCTGCAGGACCGCTTCACCAAGGCGATCGAATCCGAAACCTTCAAGACCTTGGCCGAGCGCGGCAACATCACGCCGGGCTATCTCAGCGGCGCCGATTTCGAAAAGGCGATGCGCGACATGTCGGATTCCATCGCCAACGCCATGGGCGACACCCCGAAGACCGCGCAATGACAGCCACGCGGGTTGTCGCCATCGTCTGCGGCCTGGCCTCGGTCTACTTCCTGGCGATCCTCGTCCCGGAAGTGGGAGCCAGCGCGGCGGCGATGGGCACCGGCGATTTCTACTCGGTGGGGCCAACGGCCCTGCCGAACTTCGCCGGGGCGGTGACGCTGCTTCTGAGCGTCGGCGTCTTCGCCACCAGCGGGCCGGCCGCGGTCGATGGCGACCGCCGCTTCGGCCGCGGGCTCGGCGCCGGCCTCGTCTTCACCGTCATGCTGGTGGTCTACGCCCTCGCCATGCCGTCGATCGGCTTCCTGGCCGCCTCGGTGCTGTTCATGGTGGCGGTGTTCCTCGTCTGCCGCCCCGCCAGCTGGCTCATCGCCCTGATCCTGACGCTCGCCGTCCCGGTGCTGGTCGACCAGGTGCTGCGCAAGCTCTTCCTGATCCCGCTGCCGTCCGGGGCGTGGTTCTAACCACCCGAAGGGGTATCAATGGACCCGTTGTTGCAGGCCTTCTGGGGCTTGATGGAGCCGGTCACCCTGCTCACCCTGTTCGTCTCGGTGGCGGTGGGCCTGATCATCGGCGCCATTCCCGGCCTCTCGGTCAATATCGCGGTGGCGCTGGCCGTGCCGCTGACCATCTTCATGCCCACGGACCAGGCGCTGGTGACGCTGATCGGCCTTTACGGCGCCGGCATCTTCGGCGGCTCGATCTCGGCGATCCTTCTCAACGCGCCGGGCACCCCGGCATCCGCGGCGACCATCTTCGACGGCTATCCCATGGCCCAGCAGGGGCTGGCGACCAAGGCGCTGCGGATCTCGCTGATCGCCTCGGCCTTCGGCTCGATCTTCAGCATCGTCCTGCTCGTGCTGCTGGCCCCGCAACTGGCGAATTTCGCCCTGCGTTTCGGCCCGGTGGAGATCGCCTCGCTGCTGTTCTTCACCTTCCTGATCATCGGCATCCTGTCCGGCAACTCGCTGATGAAGGGGCTGCTGTCCGGCGCGATCGGCATGCTGCTGGCCACCGTCGGCACCGATCCCATGGTCGGCACGCCGCGTTTCACCTTCGGCTCGACGGCGCTGATGGACGGGCTGACCTATGTGCCGCTGCTGGTCGGCCTGTTCGCCGTGGCGGAAATCATCGAGGAGGCGACACGCCGCTTCTCCCAGGGCGAACGCAAGTTCGATCTCGGCGACGAGGACCTTGCGGCCAACCGCCTGCGCTGGAGCGAGCTCAAGGGCATACTCATGCCCATGACCCGCGCCTCGGCGATCGGCTCGGCCATCGGCATCATGCCGGGTATCGGCGCGACGATCGCGTCGTTCATGTCCTATGCCGACGCCAAGCGTTCGCTCAACAAGGACAACACCTTCGGCAAGGGCGACCCGCGCGGCGTCGCCGTCTCGGAAAGCGCCAACAATGCCGTCGTCGGCGCGACCTTCATCCCGACCCTGGCGCTGGGCGTGCCGGGCGACGCGGTCACCGCGATCCTGCTCGGGGCGCTCGTCCTGCAGGGCGTGACGCCCGGACCGCTGATCTTCATCACCTCGCCGGACATCGTCTACACGATCTATTTCGCGCTGCTGTTCGCCACGCTCCTGATGGTCGCGATCGGCTATTTCGCCGTGCGGCCGCTGGCGATGACGCTGCGCATCCCGAAGATCTACCTGATGCCCTGCGTCGCGCTGGTGTGCGTCGCCGGCAGCTATGTCACCCGCAACAACGTCATGGACATCTACGTGATGCTGGGCGCGGGCATTCTCGGCTTCGTCTTCAACCGGACCGACATTCCCGTCGCGCCGCTGCTCATCACCTTCATCATCACGCCGCCCTTCGAACAGGCCCTGCGACAGGCGCTCACCCGGTCCCAGGGATCGTTCGAGCCGTTCCTGACCAACCCCGTCTCGCTGACCCTCGGCGTGGCGGCGCTTGCCCTGTTCGTCCTCGCCGCCCACCGCAGCCGGCGGCAGGGCAGGGCGCAGCCAGTCGAAAGGACACAGACCCCATGACGGACACCATCGGATTCATCGGGCTCGGCGTGATGGGCGCCGGCATGGCGAAGAACATCCTGAAAGCCGGCTTCCAGCTGGTGGCGACGACCTCGTCGGCCGAGAAGGCCGACGCCTTCCGGGCGCTCGGGGCCGAGATCGTCGACAGCCCCGCCGCGATCGCGAGCCGCACGAGGCTGATCGTCACCTGCGTGCCGGATGCGGCGGCGCTACGCCAGACGCTGTCCGGCGACGAGGGCCTCGCCTCGGCGTCGTGGGAGGGCGGGCTGCTCGTCGACTGCTCGACCATCGCCCCTTTCGAGGCCGAGGAGATGGGGGCCGCCCTGGCGAATGTCGGCGCCGGCCTGGTCGATGCGCCGGTGAGCGGCGGTCGCAAGGGCGCCGACGAGGGCAAGCTGACGATCATGTGCGGCGGCAGCGACGCCGATGTCGCGCGCGCCCGTCCGGTTCTCGACGCCATGGGCACCAACATCCACCATGTCGGCCCGCTCGGCGCCGGACAGGCGGTCAAGGCCTGCAATCAGCTGATGGTCGCGGTGAACATGATGGGCGCCTTCGAGGCGGTGGCGCTCGCCCGCGCGGCGGGTGTCGATCCGAAGGTGATGCGCGAGGTGCTGTCCTCGGGCGCGGCGCGCAGCGGCGTCCTCGAGGCGCACGCCCTGCGCTACATCGAGGGCAATCTGGAGCCCGGCTTCCGGGCCGAGCTGATGCGCAAGGATCTCGGCATCGCAGCGGCCGTCGGCGCCCATTACCGGCGCGCCCAGCCGGCGACGGGCCTCGCCCATCAGTTGCTGGTCGCCGCCTGCAACAGCGGCTTCGCCAAGCTCGACAGCGCCGCCCTGGGGCTCCTCTACGATCAGATGAACGGCACCGACGACGAAAGGTCGACCCGATGACCCGCTTTTCCCTTGCGACGCTCCGGCCGTTCTCCAACGCGCTCTTCGAGGCGAGCGGGCTGAGCCCGGAGCATGCGGCGCTGGTCACCGACGTCCTGATCCATGCCGATCTGCGCGGCCACGGCTCGCACGGGCTGACGCGCATTCCGATCTATGCCGAGCGGATTGCCGCCGGCGCCGTCAACGCCAGGCCCGACATCCGATTCGAGCGGCCGGCGCCGGCCTTCCTGCAGGTCGATGGCGACAACGGGCCCGGGCCGGTGGTCAGCGATGCGGCGGTCGAGGCGGCCATCGCCACGGCGAAGGAGCAGGGCGTCTGCGTCGCCGCCGTCGCCCGCAGCAACCACAATGGCTCCGGCTCCTTCTATGTCGAAAAGGCGGTGGCTGCCGGCTGTATCGCGCTGGCCATGACCAACGCGCCGCCCTCCATGGCGGTCTTCGGCGGCCGGCAGGCGGTGATCGGCACCAATCCGGTGACCTTTGGCACGCCGGTGGACGGCGGCACGCCGATCATGATGGACATGGCGACCTCGGTGGTCGCGCGCGGCAAGGTGGTCGAGGCGGCCAAGCGCGGCGAGGCGATCCCGGAAGGCTGGGCGCTCGACGCCGACGGCAAGCCGACCTGCGACGGTCGTGCGGCCGAACGCGGCGTCGTCCTGCCGCTGTCCGGCCCGAAGGGTTCGGCCCTGGCGATCATGGTCGAGGTGCTGTGCGGCGTTCTGTCGGGCGGCCGCTTCGCCGGCTCGCTCGGCAATCTCTACAGCGATTTCGAGACGCCGCAGGATATCGGCCATTTCATGCTGCTGATCGACGTCTCGCGCATTCATGCGTCGAGCGGCTATGCGGCCCGGGTGCGCGATCTCGTCCTCGAACTGAAGGACAGCGCCACCGCCGAAGGCTTCTCCGAGATCAAGATGCCCGGAGAGGTCGAGATGGAGCGGGCGCGCAGCAACAGCGCCGAGGGCATCGACCTGCCGGACAATGTCGTCGCGGACCTCAACGCCACCGCCGCCAAATTCGCCCTGGCGCCGCTGGCCGAGACCGAACAGGCCTGACCGAAAAGGCCCGGGTGCTTCGTCGACCGGGCCTTCCACGCTGGCGGCGTCACGGTCAGCGACATCCGCTACCCAGCGGTTCATCGCTTAGGCGAACCGGTTCCAACTTCCGGCGGCGGGTTTGGCCGCCCGACGGACCCCGGCCGGAGCCGGGCGCGTTCGTTGAAGATCCCCCGCGCAGCGCGAATGCGCGATATGCGCTGGGTCAATGCTTTGTGGGGCATAAGCCGAGCCGGCAGCCTTGGGGGCGCCGGGTCCTATACCCACGACCATTTGCGCTCGCCCTACGGCGGTACCGTATAGCTGACCAGCGTTCGGGCCAGGGGCATGCTACCCGTGGTTATCCCCCGCCACACTTCTCCATCATCGCAACCAAAGCTCCGGAACGGCCTCCTGCGCGCTCCGTGCGCCGGATGCCGGCGTGCGGCGTTCCGTCCGATGAGGTTTCGCACGCTTGTATCCCGGTGGATACTTTGACATAAGTCGGGCCGGGGATGCCCGATCTGAATTCATCCGAAGGGACCGATGTCGACGATGGCAGGCGAGGGAGACCAGCTCGACGTACTCGTTGCGGGAGGCGGCAACGCCGCCCTCTGCGCCGCGATCTCCGCGGCCTGCACGGGCGCAAGGGTCATGGTCGTGGAGCGGGCGCCGAAATCCTATCGCGGCGGCAACACCCGGCACACGCGCAACATGCGCGTTGCCCACGATGCGGCGAACGGCACCCTGACCGGTCCCTATCCGGTCGAGGAGTATCTCGACGATCTGATGCGGGTGACCAAGGGAAGGACCGACGAGGAACTCGCCCTCCTGACCCTGGAGCGGTCCAAGGAATTGTGGGACTTCATGTGGGAGCAGGGGGTGCGGTTCCAGCCCTCGCTGGGCGGCACCCTGTCGCTGGGGCGTACCAACGCCTTCTTCCTCGGCGGCGGTCGCTCGATGCTGAACGCGCTCTATCGCACGGCCGAGGATCTGGGCGTGCAGATCCGCTACGACACGCGGCTCGTCGACATGGAGATCGACAACGGCTTCTTCGTCGGCGCCACGCTCGAGGTCGAGGGGCGCATGGAAGAGGTCGCGGCGCGCTCCTTCGTCGCCGCCTCGGGCGGCTTCGAATCCAATATCGAATGGCTGACCGAGGCCTGGGGCCCGGGGGCGAAGAACTTCCTCATCCGCGGCACGCCCTACAATCGCGGCGAGATCCTGCGCATGCTGCTCGACCGCGGCGTCGAACAGGTCGGCGATCCGACCCAGGGCCACGCGGTGGCCATCGACGGGCGGGCGCCGAAATTCGACGGCGGCATCGTCACCCGGCTCGACTGCGTGCCCTTCGGCGTCGTCCTCAACGCCAATGCCGAGCGCTTCTACGACGAGGGCGAGGATTTCTGGCCGAAACGCTACGCGATCTGGGGCCGGCTGGTCGCCGCCCAGCCCGACCAGATCGGCTATGTGATCATCGACGAGAAGTCGATCCGCTCTTTCATGCCCTCGGTGTTTCCGCCCGAGCGGGCCGATACGCTGGAGGAGCTCGCGACCAAGATGGGGCTCGATCCCGCCAGGACGCGTGCGACGATCGACCGTTTCAACGCCGCCTGCCAGCCCGGCCATTTCGACCACACCATCCATGACGACTGCCGGACCGAGGGGCTGGAGCCGCCGAAATCACACTGGGCCCGCACCATCGATCAGCCGCCCTTCTACGCCTACACGCTGCGGCCGGGCATCACCTTCACCTATCTCGGGGTCAAGGTGAACCGCGAGGCCCGCATGGTCATGGCGGACGGCACGGTCTCGCCGAACATGTTCGCGGCCGGCGAGATCATGGCCGGAAACGTCCTGGGCGAGGGCTATCTGGCCGGAATCGGAATGACCATCGGCAGCGTCTTCGGGCGGCTGGCGGGAGAAGGAGCGGCTCGCTATGTCCGGAATTGATCTGGCGTCCCTCGCCTCGGCCTCGCAGGAGGAAGCCGCGCGCCAGATGAGCGTGTGCAATGCCTGCCGCTATTGCGAGGGCTTGTGCGCGGTGTTTCCGGCCATGGAACTGCGCCGCGACTTCGCCGGCGGCGACGTCGATTTCCTCGCCAATCTCTGCCACAATTGCGGGGCCTGCTACTACGATTGCCAGTACGCCCCGCCGCACGAATTCGCCATCAACGTGCCGGTCGCCATGGCCGAGCTCCGCGACGAAACCTATGCCCGTTACGCCTGGCCGCCGGTCTTCTCCGGCGTCTTTCAGCGCAACGGTCTCTGGGTGGCCCTGGCCGCGGCGGGATCGGTCGCCGCCTTCCTGATCGGTTTTGCCGCCTGGCAGGACGCCTCGGTGCTGTTCGGCGTCCATACCGGCGAGGGGGCCTTCTACCGGCTGATGCCCCACAACACCATGGTCGCCATCTTCGGCGGCGTCTTCCTCTACGCCATGGTGGCGCTCGGGATGGGCGTGCGGTCCTTCTGGAGGGCCAGCGGCCCGGTGCAGGACCTGCGCCTGTCGTCGCTGTGGCAGGCAGTCAAGGATACCAGCCGGCTGCGCTATCTCGACGGCGGCGGCATGGGCTGCATGGACGAGAGCGAGCGGCCCAACGATCGCCGGCGCCTCTACCATCATTTCACCTATTACGGCTTCCTGCTCTGCTTCGCCTCGACCTCCTCGGGCACGCTGTTCCACTATTTCGGCTGGGAAGCGCCCTATCCGGTCTGGCATCCGACCGTGATCCTCGGGGTTCTCGGCGGGATCGGCCTCGTCATCGGGCCGATCGGACTGTTTCGCCAGCGCGAGCGCCGCGACGTCGCCATCCGCCGCGACGACCGCACGGGCATGGGCGCGGCCTTCCTGTGGATGCTGCTCCTGACCAGCGTCACCGGCCTGGCGCTGCTTGTCTTTCGCGCCACGCCGGCCATGGGCGTCCTGCTCGCCGTCCATCTCGGCGTCGTCTTCGCGCTGTTCCTGACATTTCCCTATGGCAAGTTCGTCCACGGCATCTATCGCTTCACGGCCCTCGTGCGCCATGCCCACGAACAGCGGCTGGCCCATGGCGACGTCGCGGTGAATGCCCCGCCGGCCGGCGAGCGCAAGCGCACGTTGCTGCCGGTGGCCGGCCAATCGCAGGCCTGAGGACGGGCCGGTCCGGATTGGCGTCGTGATCGCGAACCTGCGGGGGCGGCGCCGGCGGGTGGGCCTGTGCTATGGTTCCGGTCGCACGCCCGGCATTTCGAAATGGGTGCCGTTTCCAACCGGATATGGACAGACATGAGCAAATCGGATGTCTCGCGCGGCGAGACCGCTTACCAGCAGTTGAAAGCCGCCATCCAGGCCGGCGAGATGCCGCCCGGATCGCGGGTCAGGGAACTGGAGATCGCCGAGCGTCTCGGCCTCAGCCGCACGCCGGCCCGCGAGGCGATCCGCCGGCTCGAGGCGGAAGGACTGATCTCCTTCACCCCGCGATTCGGCGCCGTGGTCTCCAAGCTCGATCACCAGGAAACCATCGAGCTCTATGACATTCGCGAGGTTCTGGAGGGCGCGGCTGCTGGCTTTGCCGCCCGTCACGCCTCGGTCGCGGAGATCGAGGAACTGGAGGAGCTGATCGCCTCGGAGGTCGACCATTTCGGCCAGTCCAAATCCATGGCCGACCTCAACCGGCTGATCCATTCGGCGATCTACCATGCGGCTCATAATCGCTTTCTCAAGCGGTCGCTGATCGGCCTGCGGGATTCCATGGCGCTGCTCGGCGGCACAACGCTGCGCCTGCCCGGGCGGGACGAGAGCGCCCATAACGAGCACCTCGCCATCCTCGCGGCCATCAAGGGGCGCGATCCCAAGACGGCGAACGAAGCCGCGCAGATCCACATCCGCAACGCCCAGCGCAGCCGCCTCAAGCTCATGCGCCAGGAATATCTGTCGCGCTCCAGCGACGAGGACGAGCCGGGCATCACCGACGACTGACCCCGACCGGCGCCGTGGCGCCGTACCGCCGGCATGGCGTCGGGCGCTCGCGCCGGTGCGGGCTTGGGGCCGTTCGGCGCGACGCCCGTTCAACACCAGGGAGACCAGCATGGCCGACTATCCGAAATGCGTGAGGATCAACGAGGAAGGGCCGCGCGAGGGCTTTCAGTTCGAGAAGGGACCGATCGCGACGGCCGACAAGATCGCGCTGATCGATGCGCTGTCGCAGGCGCGGCTGCCGCAGATCCAGGTGGCGTCCTTCGTCAATCCGGCCCGGGTGCCGGGCATGGCGGATGCGGACGCCGTGGTCGCCGGCATCACCCGCGCGCCGGGTACGGCCTACACCGCGCTGTGGCTGAACGAGAAGGGCTTCGACCGGGCGCTGGCCCATCGTGGCCAGCTCGATCTCAAGGGCTCGATCTCGATGGTCGCGTCGGAAAGCTTCATGCTGCGCAACCAGAACCGGGATTTTGCGGAGAACCGCCGGGTCCAGACGCGGATGGTGGCGCGCTATCTGGAGGCGGGCCTGACCGTCGAGCGGGCCTCGATGATGGCAGCCTTCGGCTGCAATTTCGAAGGCGAGGTGCCGGTCGCGCGTGTCCTTGCGGTGATGGCCGAGACCTTCGAGATCGCCGCGGAATGCGGCGTCACCATCAAGACCTATTCGCTGGCCGACACCATGGCTTGGGCGACGCCTGCCGCGGTGCAGCGGGTCGTTGGCGCGGTGCGCGAGCGCTGGCCGGAGCTGAAGGTCGCGCTGCATCTCCACGACACGCGCGGCATGGGCATCGCCAACGCCTTTGCCGGTCTGCAGATGGGCGTCGACACCTTCGATGCCTCCGTGGCCGGGCTCGGCGGCTGTCCGTTCGCCTGCCACAAGGCGGCCGCCGGCAATGTCTGCAGCGAGGATCTGGCGTTTCTCTGCGAGGAGATGGGCATCGAGACCGGGATCGACCTGGAAGCCCTGTCGGAAGCGGCGCGGCTTGCCGAACAGGTCGTCGGCCATGCGCTGCCCGGCAGCGTGATGAAGGCCGGCCGCCTCAACGCCTATCGCCGCGCCGCCTGAGGCATCAAATGCGTCCGGGGCGGGGGGTCAGTCGGTTCCGGCCCGGTCGCGCCATTCCTCCAGCGACATGCGCGGCATGGAAAACCGCGTGCTCTGGCGCGAATAGAGGCTGGCGAACAGGCGGCCGAGCGGCTCGTAATTGTCGATGTCGACATTCAGCGTCTGCGGATCGACGAGGCCCTGGCGCACATGGACGCAGAGCACCTCGCCCAGAACGATGTTGCGGCGGGGCGAGAATTTCAGCGTCTGCACCTCGCGGCATTCGAGCGCGATCGGGCTTTCAACGATCCGACCCGGCCCGACCATGGACGAGGCGGCGATGGTCAGGCCCGCCGCGTCGATCTCGCTTTCCTCCGGCGGCAGGTCGACGGCACAGATGTTCATCCGGTCGGCCAGGGCGTCGTCGACGAGGTTGATGACGAACTCCTTTTCCCGCGCGATGTTGTTGGCCGTGTCCTTGTGCTCGCCGGCCGCGTTCACCTGCAGGCCGAGAGCGACGATGGCCGGATCTTCCGACAGGACGTTGAAGAAGGAATAGGGCGCGGCGTTGTGATGGCCCTGAGGCGAGCGCGTCACGACCAGCGCGATCGGGCGCGGCACGATGGCGCTCGACAGGAGCTTGTAGCGCTCGCGCGGGGTCAACTCGGCAAGGTCGAAACGCGTGGTGGCGTCGGTCATGTCATCTCAGGCGTAGAGGAGGGAAGGGGTGTCGACGAGGATCGCCTGCAGCGCCGCCGCGTCGCCCTCGCACCAGCCGACAAGGACGTCGAGAAGGTCGGCGTCGTCGGGCATGATGCCGGCATGGTTGGGATGCGGCCAGTCGGTGCCCCAGACCAGCCGGTCGGGTGCGGCGGCGATGATGCGGGCGGCCATCGGCGCGACGTCCGGATAGTCGGGCGCATGGTTGGAGATCCGGTAGGCGCCGGAGATCTTGGCATAGGCCTCGCCCGCCGCCAGCATGTCGCACAGGAGGGCAAAGCCCGGATCGTTGGCGCCGCGGGAGGCCTGGGTGCGTCCGAAATGGTCGATCACGAAGGGGATCGGCAGCCGCCGCAGCTCGCTCCGCAATTCCGGCAAAAGGGCCGAATCCACCCAGAGCTGGGCGTGCCAGCCGAACTGCTTCACCCGCTCGGCGAGGGGGAAGAGGTGTTCCTGGCCGACGCCACCGCGAAAATGCGGGCCGCCGGTCTGCTGCATGAGATTGATCCGGAAACCACGCACGCCGGCCCGGTGCATCGCCTCCAGCTCAGCATCCGATATAGTGGAGTCGATCACCGCGATGCCGCGCAGCCAGTCATCGCCGGCACCATCGCCATTGGCATCCGCGAGCGCTTCGATCAGAAGGCGGTTGTCCGTGCCGTAGACGGTGGAGGTGACGAAGACTCCCCTGGCAAGGCCGAGCCGGTCGAGCAGCCCGCGATAGTCCGCAAGGGTCGCTTCGGGCGCCATGTGGGTTGCGGTGTCGGCCGGCAGATAGCGATCATGGGCGCCGAAGAGATGGCAATGGCTGTCCCACGCCCCTGCCGGGATCGTGGCGCGGGGCCGCCGGTCGCTGCTCAGCGGCGGTGCGCACAGCGGCTTGCCGTGGACCAGCCGTGGCGGAACGGTGGGGGCGTTGGAGCTGGCGGAAGCCATGGGCGGTCGCGATTTTCGTTGAAGTTGTCCTGAACGCTGGTATACATTTGCATCCTGTTGCGCGCAAGACGACGCCGCCGCATCGGAATTGTCGCCATTATACTGGGAGGTAAGCATGGCATTCACGACAGGAACGCTCACGCGTCTGATCGGCGCGCTCGGCATCGTCGCCGTTGCCGCCACGCCGATCACCGCCGTCGCGCAGGAGCGCATCACCATCGGAACCGGCTCCACGGGCGGGGTGTATTATCCGCTCGGCGGCGGCATGGCCGACATCTTCTCCAAGACCATCGACGGCGTGTCGGCGGCGGCGGAGGTCACGGGCGCCTCGATCGAAAATTCCCGCCGTGTCGGCGCCGGCGAGATGACGCTGGGGATCGGCAACGCCAACACGGTGTTCTTCGCCAGGAACGGGGAAGAGCCGTTCCGGCAGTCCTGGCCGCTGCAGGCGGTCGCTGCGCTCTATCCGAGCACCATCCAGATCATCGTGCGGACCGATTCCGGCATGGAGAGCATCGCCGATCTGGAAGGAAAGCGCGTCGCGGTCGGCCCTCCGGGCGGCTCCACCCGGGTGATGGCCGACGCGGTGTTCGAGGGGGCGGGCATCGACGTGCAGCGCGAATATCTCGACTTCACCGAGGCGACCGAGGCCCTCAAGGATCGCAATCTCGACGCGTCCGTCGTGCTGGCTGGCTTCCCGACGCCGACGGTGATCGATCTGGCCACCGCGGCCGAGATCAAGATCCTGCCGCTGGACGAGGCGGCCATTGCCGCCACGCACGAGAAATATCCCTATTACATCGAGGGCGTGATTCCGGCCGGGACCTATGAAGGCCAGACCGCGGACATCCCGACGATGGACATCTGGAACATCCTCTTCGTCAACGAGAAGACCGACGAGGAACTGGTCTATTCCATGACCAAGGCGCTGTTCGAGAATATCGGCGAACTGCAGGCGATCCATCCGGCGGCCAACCAGATCACGCCGGAATCGGCGGTGAAGACGCCGATCGATCTGGCGCCGGGAGCCCAGCGCTACTATCGCGAAATCGGCGCGCTCGACTGAGCCACGGTTTCGACCGATCAGCGGGCGCGACCGGCGGGGCCGGCCGCGCCCATCCTGCTCCAGCCAGCGATATTGCGATGTCCGACAAGTCAACTCCCGCCGCCGGCGTGCTGCTTGAGCGCGACCTCCTGCCGGCCGAGGACCCGGCCCTGGCCGCCGGTGCCGCCATCGGCGTCAACGGGCACTGGATGCTGCGGCTGATCGTCGGCATCGGCGTCGTCGCCTTCACGCTCTTCCACCTCTATACCGCCTATTACGGGCCTTTCACCGCGCTGCAGCAGCGCGTCGTCCATGTCTGCGGCATCGCGGCGATCCTGTTCCTGTCGACGGCGGCGGTGAGCGGTCGCTGGCTGCGCACCGCGCTCATCGTCCTGGCGCTGGTGACAGCCCTGCCGGCACTCTATGTCTGCCTCGACTATCGCGAGATCATCGAGACGGCGGGCATCGTCACCGAGCAGCAGATCTGGCTCGGCGCGATCCTGATCGGCGTGGTGCTGATCGCCACCCGCATGGTCATCGGCTGGCCGCTGGTCATCATCGCCCTTCTCGCGCTGGCCTATGCCGCCTTCGGCAACCTCCTGCCGCCGCCGATCGGGCATACCGGCTACGGCATCGACCGCATCGTTTCGCATCTCTACCTGACCACCGAAGGCGTCCTCGGCACCCCGGTCGGCGCCTCGGCGACCTATATCGCCGTCTTCGTCCTGTTCGGCGCGCTGTTGCAGACCACCGGCATGGGCGACGTCTTCATCGGCTTCGGCCATGCGCTGACCGGCCGCAAGAAGGGCGGGCCGGCCTATGTCGCCGTGATTTCCTCGGCGCTGTTCGGCTCGATCAACGGCAGCGCCGTCGCCAACGTCGCCAGCACCGGCACCTTCACCATCCCGCTGATGATCCGCACCGGCTACAAGCCGCAGACGGCGGCGGCCATTGAGGCGGCCGCCTCGTCGGGCGGGCAGATCATGCCGCCGATCATGGGCGCGGCGGCCTTCCTGATGGTCTCCTTCACGGGCATTCCCTATGTCGAGATCATCAGCCACGCGCTGTTCCCGGCACTGTTGTATTTCGGCGCGGTGTTCGCGGCGGTGCAGCTGCATGCAGCCCGATACGATGTGAAGGCGGTCGCTGCGGCGGACTTGCCGAATTTCCGGCATCTTCTCCTGACGCGGGGCTACATGCTCCTGCCGATCCCGATCCTCCTCTACTTCCTGCTCGACGGCTACACGCCCTACCGCGCCGGCTTCTACGCCATCGTGGCGGCTCTGGTGCTGGCGATGTTCGCCAGATCGTCGCGACCGACCCCGGCGCGGCTGATGGCGACCTGCCGGGCCGCGGTGGCCGGGCTGCTGCCGGTGGCGACGGCCTGCGCCTGTGCCGGCATCGTCATCGGCATGCTGACCCTGACCGGGCTCGGACTGAAGCTTTCCGGCCTCATCGTCGACGCCAGCGGCGGCTCGCTCTTCATCGCGCTCTGCCTGACCGCAATCGCCTCGATCGTGCTCGGCATGGGATTGCCGACGGTGGGCGTCTATCTGCTGCTGGCGGTGCTCGTTGCGCCGGCGCTGACCCAGATGGGCGTGCCGCTGATCGCCGCGCATCTCTTCATCTTCTACTACGGCCTCGTCTCGGCGATCACGCCGCCCGTGGCGCTGGCAGCCTATGCCGCGGCGGCCATCGCCAAGTCGAAACCGCTGGAAACCTCCGTCGAGGCGTTCCTGATGGGGCTCGCCAAGATCGTCGTGCCCTTCGTCTTCGTCTATGGCCCGGAAATCCTCCTGATCGGCACGACGGGCGACATCGTGGTCGCCATCACCTCGGCCTTCGTCGGCGTCTATGCGCTGTCCATCGCCACCACCGGCTGGTGGGGCGGACCGCTCGCACCGTGGCGGCGCATCATCGTCGGGACGGGGTCGGTTCTGATGATGATGCCCGGTCTTTGGACCGACCTTGCGGCGATCCCGGTGATCCTCGCGCCGCTCTATCTGCTGCGCCCGACCAACCCCAAGCCTGCATGAGCCGAATGACATGACTGCAGACGAACTGCGCGCCCTCGCCACCCGGGCGATCGCGGCGAACGGCGCTCCGCGCAAGATCGCGGAGACGGTCGCCGATGTGCTGGTGGAAGCCGATCTGCGCGGGGTCGCGTCCCATGGCGTGGCCCGCCTGCCCAATTACGTGGCGCGGGCGAAGGCGGGCCTGATCGATCCGGCTGCCGAAGCCACGATCGTCAGCGACGCCGGCGGTCTGGTGATCCTCGACGGCAACAATGGCTACGGTCCGACGGCGGCCATGCGGGCCGTGGAGCTGGCGGTCGAGCGGGCGGCGGCTCACGGCGTCGCCTGGATCTCGGTGCGGGGCTCCAACCATTTCGGCCTCGCCTCGGCCTATACCCAGCGGCTGGCGCGGCAGGGCTGCGCGGCGATCGTGGTCTCCAACGCGCCGCCGGCCATGGCGGCGATCGGGGGCAAGCGACCGGTGCTGGGCACCAACCCGGTGTCGATCGCGGTGCCGGGCGCTGAGCCGCCCGTCACGCTGGATATGGCGACGACCGTGGTGGCGCGCGGCAAGATCCGCCGGGCCGCCGCCGAGGACCAGCCGATCGCCGAAGGGCTCGCCCTCGATGCCGACGGCCGGCCGACGACCGACGCCCATGCCGCGCTGGCCGGGACGCTCGCCCCGATCGGGGGACCGAAGGGATACGGTCTGGCGCTGATGATCGAATTGCTGACCGGCTTCTTCGCCGGCGGCTCGGCCGCGACCGAGCTCGGCGAATCCAGCGATTTCTCCCGTACGGCCGGGACCTGCTTCACGCTGATCGCGGCCCGCACCGACCATCTGGGAGAGCCCGACGCGCGGCTTGCGGCGATCACCCGCATGATCCGGGCCTCGGGCGAGCCGGGCGAGGTGCTTCTGCCGGGCGAGATCGAGGAGCGGCGCAGCGCCGCGAACCGCGAGAGCGGGCTGTCCATCCCGGCCAAGGTACTGGCGGAGATCGACGCGCTTCTGTGACGGACGGTGAAACGCGCGGTTGAGGCTGCCCCTCAGTCGCCCGTGTCCGGCGCCGGCTCGCGGCGGGGGCCCATGCGGATGACCGCGTCGAGGGCGAGGATGCCGCGCGCATGTTCGCGGACCAGCACGGGATTGATCTCGGCCTCGATCACGCGCGGCTCCACGGCGAGCTGCGACAGGGCGACGAGACCGTCGGCAAGGGCGTCGAGATCGCCCTCCGGCGCCCCGCGATAGCCCCGCAGCAACGCAAAACTCTTCACCGAGGCGATCATGGCGCGCGCGCCGTCACGCGAGACCGGGGCCGGGCTGACGGCGAGATCGGCGAAGATTTCCGTCATCACGCCGCCGAGCCCGACGCTGACCATCGGGCCGGTGACCGGGTCGCGGGTGAAGCCGAGAATGGCTTCGCCCAAGCCGCGCGCCATCTGCGCCACCATGTAGCCCCCGCTCCGGGCCTGCGGCACCTGCCGGGCGAGATGGCCGCGCATGTCCGCGAGGGCGGCGGCGACGTCGCTGCGACCGGCAAGGTCCAGCCGAACGGCCCCCGCCTCCGATTTGTGCGGCAGATCGGCCGAGACCGCCTTCAGGACATAGGGCCCGGCAAAGGGCAGATCGGGCAGAGGCTCGTCGGCCCCCACATGCAGGCTTTGCGGTCCGGCGATGCCAAGCGCCGCGAAGATGTCGGCCGCGGCGATCTCGTCGGCCAGCCCTTCGGGCAGCGCCGCGAGCCGCTCCGTGACGGCGTCGGACAAGCGGGCGGGACCCGGCGGCGGCGGCGCGGGATCGGCCAGAAGCGCCGCAACGGCCTGGGCACAGCTTTCCACCGTCCGGAAGGCCGGCACGCCGCCATCGTTGAACAGCGCCAGGCTTTCGGGCGCGTGCGGCACCGGCATGGCGATCACCGGTGCGGCCTCCGGTCCAAGCTCGGCGACCGCGTCGACGATGGGCCGGACGGCGATCTCGGGATTGAACTGGGCCGACGAGCCGATGGCGGCGACGATCAGGCCGGTCTCCGGATCGCTCGCCAGCGCGGCGACCACGGCCTTCATCGTCTCGTAGCGGGCCCCGGCGAAGGTGACGTCGACGATCGGCCCGGGCTTGATGGCGATCCCCTCGGCGCGAAGAGCGGCATCGGCGCGGGGCGACAGGCCGGCCAGCGCCGAGCCCTTGAGGGCGATGCCGTCATAGACCATGCCGCCGCCGCCGCCCGTCGTCGTCAGCACGGTGGCGCGCTTCGGGCGCGACGCGAGGCGGGTGCGCAGGGACAGGGCGCCGGCGGTCTCGATCATGCCCTCGAAACTGTCGGCGACGACGATGCTGTGATGGGCGAGGAAGCTCGCCAGGGCCCTCGGCCCGCCGATCATTGCGCCCGTATGGGACTGGGCGAGCGCCCGGCCGGCTTCCGAGCGGCCGACGAGGAAGGCGGTGATCGGCTTGCCGAGGGCGCGGGCGCGCGCCGCAAAGGCGGCGACCCTCTCGGGCCGGCGCAGGGTCTCGACGAACAGCGCGAAGGAATCGAAGGCCTCGTCCTCGACCAGCGCCTCGCCGAGTTCGCCGACGCCCAGCATCGCCTCGTTGCCGACGGACACGAAGGCGCCGAAGCCGCGCCCCGTGGCCGCGCCGCGCGACAGGATGGCGCCGATCACCGAACCCGATTGCGACAGCACCGCGGTGCGCCCCTGGGGCAGGGCGTCGATGGCGAAGGCGGCGTTGGTGGTGGCCGAAAAGCCCGCCGCCGACCCGACGACGCCGGTGGAGTTCGGCCCGATCAGCGCGACGCCGGCCTCGCGCGCGGCGGCGACGAGCCGGGCCTGCCGGGCGATGCCCTCGCCGCCGGATTCGGCAAAGCCGTCGGCCAGGACGGTGGCGACCTTGACGCCGGCGGCCGCGCAATCGGCAACGGCGCCGATCGCCCGCTCCGTATCGAGCAGGATGTAGGCGTGGTCCGGCACCTGGGGCAGGGCGGCGAGGCTGGGCCAGGCCCTTGCCCCCTGCACGGTGTCGCGGCGTGGATTGACCGGATAGACCGTGCCGGCATAGCCATGGCGGGCGAGAAACGCCTGCGGCCTTGCGGTCAGTCGGCCGGCGGTGTCTGAGGCGCCGATGATGGCGACGCTGCGCGGGCGCAGCAGGGCATCGACGAAGGCCGGGCCGCGTGCGCTGCCGGTCATGGCCGGGCGTCCGACGGTGCCGGCCGGGGCGGCCGTTGCGAGAACTTCTCGCCGAAGATTTCCTCGGCGATGCGGTTCTTCAGGATCTCGGTGCTGCCGCCGGCGATCATCCAGCCGCGGGTGCGGCGCAGGCAGTACTGGACGATATGGTCCTCGCCGAAGCCCAGCGCACCCATCACCTGCAGCGCCTCGTTCGCGGCGAAGTGGCCGGCCTCGTTGCAGGCGAGCTTGGCCATCGCGGTCTCCATGGCGGAGGGCAGGCCCTCACCGGCATTGATCACGGCGCGGGTCAGCAGCAGCTCGGCCGCATCTAGCTTCACGGCCATGTCGGCGAATTTCCACTGGATGCCCTGGAACTCGGCGAGACGGCGGCCGAACTGGCGCCGCTCCAGCGCGTGGTCACGGGCGACCTCGAAGGCAAGGCGGCCGACGGCGACGGCCCGCGAGGCATTGCCCAGGCGCTCGACATTGAAGCCGGAGATCTGCTTCTTGAAGCCGCCGGGGCCGAGCAGGACGTTCTCGGGCGGCACGTAGAGATTGTCGAAATAGAGCTGGCTCCAGCTCTCGCCGTTCATGTAGCGGACCGGCTGGCCGACGCTGAAGCCCTCCATGCCGCGCTCGAGAATGACCGAGCCGATGCCCGAGACGCCGGGCCCGAAGCGGCAATAGCAGAGGATCAGGTCGGCGGAGCCCGAATGGGTGCCGAACACCTTGGTGCCGTTCAGGCGGTAGCCGTCGCCGTCGGGCGTGGCGGTGGTCGCCAGCTCGGTCACGGCGGAGCCGGCCTCCGGTTCGCTCATGCCGACCGAGATCACCGTCCGGCCGGCCAGCAGACCCGGCAGCCAGCGCGCCCGCTGCGCGGCGGTGGCGAATTCCGACAGCGTGCGGATCGCGCCGAAATTGCCGGCCTGCACCACATCGGCGGAGCGGGGGCAGACCTGGGCGATCTCGCGGATGGCGATGACCGCGTCCATCAGCGTGCCGCCCTGGCCGCCATCGGCCTCGTCCATCATGATGCCCATCAGCCCCATGTCGACGAGTTTCTGGGTCGTGGCCGGATCGAGACCGTCGGCATTGGCACGGGCGACCCGGCCCTCGGCCAGTTCGGCTCGGGCGAATTTCGCGACCGCGTCGCGGAACATGATCTGCTCCGGCGTGTAGAGGCTGTCCATGGATCGTCCTTTCAGCGGGGTCTCAGCGCGACAAGGCCCGAACGACCGCGTCGGCGAAGCCGGCGGTCGTTCCGTCGCCGCCGAGATCGGGCGTGTGGGTGGCGGGATCGGCAAGGGCGGCGGTCACCGCCGCCTCGATCGCCCTTGCGGCATCGGTGAGGAGCGGCTCGCCCCGCCGCGCGCCGAGCCACTCCAGGAGGAGGGCGGCCGAGAGGATGAGCGCCACCGGATTGGCGATGCCCCGGCCGGCGATGTCGGGCGCCGAGCCGTGGACGGCTTGCGCCACGGCGTGCTCCGCCCCGACATTCAGTGCCGGGGCGAGACCCAGCCCGCCGGCCAGTTCGCCGGCCTCGTCGGAGAGAATGTCGCCGTACATGTTGGTGGTGACGACGACATCGTAGACGGAGGCATCGCGCACCAGATGCGCCGCCATCGCGTCGACGATCACCTCTTCGAGCGACACCGTCGGATAGTCTCCGGCCACATGGCGAACGGCCTCGAGGAACAGGCCATCCGTCTGGCGCAGCACATTGGCCTTGTGGACCGCCGTCACCTTGCGGCGACGATGCAGGGCGGCCTCGAAGGCGGCACGGGCGATCCGCTCGCAGGCGCTTCGGGTGATCTTGCGCACGGCCAGCGCCATGTCGGGGCTCGGCATGAACTCGCCGCTGCCGGCGAACATCGAGCGGTCGGCGTAGAAGCCTTCGGTGTTTTCCCGGTAGATCACCAGATCCATCCGCCGGGCGGCGCCCGGCAGGCGCGACACGCTGGGCCGGATATTGGCGTAGAGGTCGAGCCCGCGGCGAATGCGGGCCGAGGGATTGGGCTGCCCCTCGGCATATTCGTAGGTCGCAAGCGGCGCGAGGATGACGCCGTCGGCGGCGCGGATCCGCGCTTCGCTGGCATCGGAAAAGGTCGTGCCCTCCGCCGCGAAGGCCGCCAGTCCGACCGGTATCTCGCTGAAGGAGAGGCCGAGCCCGAAACGGCGGTCCGCCGCTGCGAGCACGGCGAGGGTCGCCTCGGCGATCTCCGGGCCGATGCCGTCGCCCCTCAGAACCGCCAGATCGATAGCCATAACACGCCTCCCCATGCTGTTGTCCGGCAAATGTTCGGTTGACCGGACAATTGGTTTCGGGTTCATTCGCACGGAATGAAGGCGGGCGGCAAGCCTTGCGGCATACGGGTCGCCGCCATCGCCATCACCGGACCAGAATGGGAGGAAACCAGCCGTGCTTCTGAAAGAGATCGGGGCCTATGTTGCGCGCGAGCGCAGCTCGGAGCTGTCGGACAAGACGATCCACCACGCCAAGCGCGCGGTGATCGACTGGTTCGCGGCGACCATGCCGGGGACCGCCCAGGACCCGGGGCCGATGCTGCGCGCCGCGCTCGCCGAGGAGATCGGCCATGGCCGCGCCGTCGTGCTGCCGGGCGGCGCGACGGCGCTGACCCGCACGGCCGCCTTTCTCAACGGCACGGCCGCCCACACCGCCGAGTTCGACGACATCCACCGCGACTCGGCCGTTCATCCGGGCTGCGCGACCATCGCGGCGGCGCTCGCCTGCGCCCAGACCACGGGCTGCGACGGCGAAACCTTCCTGCGCGGCGTGATCGCCGGCTTCGAGGTGTCGACGCGCATCGGCCTTGCGATGACCCGCGAGCATTACAAGTTCTGGCACGCGACCGCGACGATCTCGACCTTCGGCGCGTCGGCCGCCGCGGCGCTGATCCTCGGCCTCGACGAGGACGAGACGGCCCACGCGCTGGCGACGGCCGCGACGATGGCGGCGGGGCTGCAGCAGGCGTTCCGGTCCGACGCGATGAGCAAGCCGATCCATGCCGGCCATGCCGCGGAAGCCGGCGTCACCAGCGCGATGGCAGCCGGCAAGGGCGTCACCGGGGCGCTCGACGTCCTCGACGGGCCGGTCGGCATGGGGGCCGCGATGAGCGGGCGGGCCGACTGGTCGAAGGCGACCGCCGGGCTCGGCAGCGCCTACAATATCGAGGTCATGACCTTCAAGAACCATGGCTGCTGCGGCCATACCTTCGCGGCCATCGACGGGGCGCTGGTGCTGAAGCATCAGCACGGCATCGATGCCGCGGACATCGACAGCATTCATGTCGGTACCTACCGGCCGAGCGTCGACATCTGCAACCGGCCCGACCCGCAGACGCCGGTCGATTGCCGGTTCAGCCTCCACTATGTCGTCGCTCATGCGCTGGTCCACGGCTCGGTCCGCCTCGCCGCCTTCGAGCCCGAGCGCATGGCGGACCCGGCGGTGCGCGATCTCCTGCCGAAGATCACGCTGGAGCTCGACGAGGACATCGATTCCCGCTTTCCCGGCCAGCGCGCGGCGCGGGTGACGATCGTCATGACGAATGGCGAACGCTTCAGCTTCCTGCAGCCGACCCGCAAGGGCGATCCGGACATGCCGCTGAGCGACGCGGAACTGTCCGACAAGTTCACCGAGCTGGCCGGCTCCGTGCTGGCGGCAGCCGAAGCCGAGGCGCTGCTGGCGGCGCTCTGGGGTCTGGAGAAGCGGACTTCTCTCGACCTGCCGGGTCTCCAGGCGACGCCGGCGCGTGCCAGCGTCGCCTGACCATCTTCCGATACAACGAAAAAGGCCGGACCCTCGCAGGTCCGGCCTTTTTCATGTCGGGCGTGCCGGCGTCAGGCAGGCGCCGTTCGGCGCCTGGCGAGCATGTCGCGGATGATCGGGAAGGCCAGGACCAGCAGTGTCAGCACCGCGATGGTGACCGAGATCGGCCTGGTGACGAAGACCAGCCAGTCGTTCTGCGAGATGAGCAGGGCCAGCCGCATGTTCTCCTCCGCCATGGGCCCGAGGATCAGGCCGAGCACGGCCGGGGCAAGCGGGAAGTCCAGCCGCTCCATGGCATAGCCCAGAAGGCCGAAGCCCAGCATCATGTAGAGATCGAACATGGAATTGTTGATCGAGTAGACGCCGACGGCCGTCAGGCCGGCGATGAGGGGCACCAGCAGTACCCGCGGCAGTCGCAGCACATGGATGAACACGCGCGTGCCGATAATGCCGCCGATGAACATCAGCAGCGCCGAGGTCACGAACATCTGGATCATGAAGCCGTAGACGACGTCCGGATAGTCGCGGAACAGCGCCGGGCCGGGCCGCAGGCCGTGGATCAGGAGGCCGCCGAGGATGACGGCGGCGACCGAGCTGCCCGGCACGCCGAGGGTCAGGGCCGGGACAAGGGCGGCGGAATTGTCGGCATTGTTGCCGCATTCGCCGGCGGCGACGCCTTCCGGCGAGCCTTCGCCGAATTCATCCGGCGTCTTGGAGGCGCGCTTGGCTTCGTTGTAGGACAGGAAGGCGGCGATGTTGCCGCCGGCGCCCGGAAGCAAGCCGACGATGACGCCGATGATCGACGAGCGCGTCCAGGTCTTCCACAGCCGCCGCCAGTCGTCGAACATGCCGTGGCTGGATTTCACCCGCAGCTTGTCGCGGCTGATTCCCGTCTTTACCGCCTCCTCGGCCATCGCGATGGCCGGGGGGATGGCGTAGAGGCCGGTCAGCAGCACGACGATGTTGAAGCCGTCATAGAGATTGATGTTGCCGAAGGTGAAACGCTGCGCGCCGGTGATCGTGTCGATGCCGATGCAGCCGATCAGGAGGCCGATGCAGGCGGACAGGACGCCCTTGATCGGGTTCTTGCCGACGAAGACGGCAATGGCCGACAGGCCGAAGATACCGACCCAGAAATATTCCGCCGGGCCGAAGGCCAGGGTGACGCGGGCCAAAGGCGGCGCCAGCGTCATCAGGACGACGGCGCTGACCATGCCGCCGATGGCCGAGGAGACCACCGCGATCTGCAGGGCGCGTCCGGCCTCGCCCTTCTGGGCCATGGGGTAGCCGTCGAAGGTGGTGACGATCGAGGCCGGGGTGCCGGGAATGCGCAGCAGCACGGCCGGGATCGCGCCGCCATACATGGCGCCGTTGTAGATGCCGGCCATCATGCCGAGCCCGACCAGCGGATCGAGCCCGAAGGTCAGCGGAATGAGAACGGCGATGCCCATGGTCGCAGACAGGCCGGGCAGGGCGCCGATGGCGATGCCCAGCACCACGCCCGCCACCATGGCGAAGAGATTCGCTGGCTGGAAGACATAGGGAAGGGCGTGAAGGAGCGGTTCGAACACGTCAGGAACTCCGAATGGCCGCTGGTGTCAGTAGAACATGCCGTGCGGCAGCGGCCGCTCGAACACGAGGATGAAGACCACGTAGACCAGCACCAGGAAGCTCACCGTGGCGGCGGCCAGAAGGCGATAGTCCCGGAAGCCGAGAGCGAGGGCGAGGGCGACGATGAGGATCGCCGTTGCCACGAAATAGCCGAGGGTGCTGATGGCCACGACGTAGGCGATGAACGCCCCGAAGGTGATCAGGAAGTTCCGCGAATTGCGGAAGAAGGGCTGGTTCAGCTTGGGGTCCGTGGCCGCCGCGGGGGCCCGGCCGGACCGCAGCGGCACCGTGCGCAGGAGCATCAGGACCGCGCACAGGGCCATGACGGTGCTGATCATCCGCGGGAAGATCATCGACTTGAAGGGCAGTGAACCCGAGGCGACGAACACGCTGACCGCCAGCAGCAGCAGCGCCACCGCGCCAATTCTGTCCTTGATGTAAGTCATCCCAAGTATCCGTTATCAGATTCCGGTATGAAGTCTCCGGAATACGCAGTGTGTTCTTCGAGATCTAACGAGCAGTCTTCCATAAAACGCATTTTTCGTGATTTCAATGTTTACATCTTCATAGGATTATTCCACGCTATTGCGATTCCCGGCGAGGTGCCGGGAAGTTCAGACCAGAAGCAGTGGAGGAAACCATGCGAATATTCAGGGCAATCGCGGCAGCGGGCCTGGCGGTGTCGGCGCTGGCCATGGGCGCGTCGGGCAGCGCCGCGGCCGAATATCCCGAGCGCAACGTCACCATGTATGTGGCCTACTCGCCCGGCGGCGGCACCGACGTCATGGCGCGCACCCTCATTCCCTATCTGGAGAAATATCTGCCGGGCGACGGCTCCATCGTCGTCGAGAACAAGCCGGGCGCCGGTGGCGAGATCGGCTTCACTGCCATCGCGACCGCCGAGAATGACGGCTACAGCATCGGCATGATCAACGTGCCGGCCGTCGTCACGCCGCTGATCCAGCGCACGCCCGGCTACGACCTCGACAGCTTCGAAACCCTGGGCAATGTCGTTTCCGATCCCGGCACCATCGTCGTGCGCGAGGATTCCGAATTCCAGACGCTGGACGATCTCGTGACCTATGTCCGCGAGAATCCCGGCTCGCTGCCGATCGGCAATTCCGCCATCGGCGGCTCGACCCATACGGCGCTGCTGCGCTTCCTCGGCATGGCCGATCTGGAAGTGACCCATGTGCCGTTCCCGGGCTCCGCGCCGAGCCGCACCGCGCTTCTGGGCGGGCATGTGGCGGCGTCGATCATGGGGCTCGGCGAGGCCGGCCCGTATCACCAGGAAGGCAAGCTGCGGATCTTGGGCACCATGGCGTCCGAGCGCTGGGACGAAGTGCCGGAGGCCCCGACCTTCAAGGAGCTGGGCTATGACATCGTGGCCGGCTCCGATCGCGGCCTCGTCGCGCCGGCGGGCATTCCCGAGGATGCGGCCACGGCGCTGGCCGAGGCCGTGCGCCAGGCGGTCGCCGATCCGGAGTTCCAGGAGGAGGCACGCAAGCAGCTCCTGCCGCTGAACTACCTGCCGCCGAAGGAGCACCGGGAGCATCTCGCCGAGACCCTGACCAAGATGGAAGAGGTCTGGGAGCGCACGCCCTGGGGTAAGTGAGCTTCTAACAGGAACACCCCTGCCGCATTCGCTGCGGCGGGGGAACGGTCCGGACGTCTGCGAAGGCCGGCGGGCCCGCAGCGCGAACGCGCCGGCGCTGCCGGACGTTGTCATGCGCATGTCTCTGCCGGCCTCGAGCAACCGTACACTCCTCCCATGGCCAGCCGGCTGAACGCCGGTCTGCGACCGTTTCCCGGCTCCAGACTACGACGGTATACAGAAGTCTACAAGAGGTGATCCGGCGTACGGCCGCGGTCAGCCGGGACTGCTCGCGCGCGCAATCAGCGTGGTGACGGCCTCCGGCGCTTCGTACGGGGCCCAGTGCCCGACACCCGGCAGCACGGTCTGACGCGCGGAGGGCAGCATGTCGCGCAGGATCGCGAGTCGTTCCCCATGTTGCGGGGAGACGACGTCGTGCTCCCCGTAGATCGCGATCAGCGGGCAGGCGATGCTGGCGACGGCATCGCCGAGCGCGGTGCTGCGGGAGACTAGACGGCTGGGCGTGCGCGCCCGCGGGACGTTCAGCGCCTGGATGCGAACCGCCAGATCGTCGATCAGCGTGGCATCGTGGATCATCATGGCGGCGAGATTGTCCCGATGGGCCGCCATGAGCGACGCCTCGGTCGGGTGATTGCGGACCGACCGCGTGGCCAGGGGCCCGGTCGGCAGCAGCCCGAGGCCCGGCGCGCCGACGATCACCAGGGCCGTGGCCAAGCGGCCGAGCTGCGCCGCCATGGTCGCGGCGATGACGCCGCCGAAGGAGAAGCCGGCGAGGGCAACCGGCTGTTCCCCGCAGAGCGTGTTCAGCCCGGCCAGCACCGGTGCGGCGACGGCTTCGGCCGCGGCGGTGCCCGCCGCCGGAGCGTCGTCGAGGCCGGCGGATTCCCCGAAGCCCGGCAGATCCGGCACCAGGAGCCGGTGATGCCGCGCCAGGGCCGGGATCGCCAGCAACCAGTGCAACCAGGAACCATGCCCGCCGTGCAGCAGCGCCAGCGGCGGCCCGTCGCCGAAGACCCGCCAGGCCATCGTGCCGGCGCCGCAAGGCGTCTCGATCCGCGTGCCCGCCGCTTCCACGGCGGCGATCACCGCATCCGGGTCCTGTTGCCGGCGGCCGGCGAGCATCGCAGCCGCGTGGTCCAGGGGGTCCTGTTGCATCGTCTGGTCAGTCCTTCAATGCGGGTTCGACGGGTGGCGCGACGGACATGCGGGGCCGGCGACAGGCCGTGCGACGGGGGCGTGATCGGCGCGCGGAGCGGTCATGCGGATGATTGTATCCTATTGTGTTCTGTCGTGCGCTTTGTCTATGTTGCCACGACGCGATGCGGGAGGTCCATGCAGGGCGACAGGCAGCCGGCACCGGCTGCCGTCGCTTTCGGGAGCGCATCGACGGCACGATTTTCCGAGTGGAGGAGACGACAATGAGCTTACGTACCAAGATCGCGGCAGCGCTGGCGGGCACGCTGATGCTGGCCGGAGCCGCCCATGCCCAGGGGTACCCGGAGCGGGACATCACCGTCATCGTCGGCTATTCCGCCGGCGGCGGCACCGACGTGATGGCGCGCACCGTGGCGCCGTTCCTCGAGAAATATCTCGGCAACGGCGTGTCCGTGGTCGTGGAGAACAAGCCGGGCGCCGGCGGCGAGCTGGGCTTTACCGCGATCGCCAATGCCAATCCCGATGGCTACACGATCGGGATGCTGAACATCCCGTCCTTCATCAACCCGATCATCGAGCGTGAGCCCGACTACACGATCGATTCCTTCGAGCCGGTGGCCAACATCGTCTCCGACGGCACCACGCTGGTCGTGCGCGAGGACAGCCAGTTCAAGACGCTGGATGACTTCATGTCCTATGTGAAGGAGAATCCGGGCGTGATGCCTGTCGGCAATTCCTCGCTCGGCGGCGCGACCCACACCTCGCTGCTGCGGGTTCTGACGCCGAACGATCTGGAAGTGACGCATGTGCCGTTCCCGGGCGCCGCGCCGAGCCGCACGGCGCTGCTCGGCGGTCACGTCGCCGCCTCGGTGATGGGGATCGGCGAGGCCGCGCCTTACGTGACCGACGGCACGCTGCGGGCGCTGGCGACGATGCGCGCGGAACGCTGGGACCAGCTGCCGGACGTGCCGACCTTCAAGGAGCTGGGCTATGACGTGGTCGCCGGCTCCGATCGCGGTCTCGCCGCTCCGGCCGGCATTCCCGACGAGGCCCGCGACGCGCTGGTCACGGCCGTCGACAAGATGATGCAGGACGAGGAATTCCAGGCGGCCGCCAAGAAGCAGGACCTGCCGCTGAACTTCCTGCCGCCGAAGGAATATGGCGAGCACATGCGCTCCACCAAGGAGCAGATGCAGGCGCTCTGGGAGAAGGCGCCCTGGATCCAGTAATTCGAGACCAGATTGCCAACCAAGCACGGCCCCCCGTCCGCGGGGGGCCGTTTGCGTCAACGGATCAGGACGACGACCATGCAGGACAGTAACGCAGCCATTCTCTGCGACGTGGCGGACGGCATCGCGACCGTCACCCTCAACCGGCCGGACAAGCGCAACGCCATCGACGACGCGACGCGCGTCCTGTTGATCGACATTCTCGAACGGCTGAACGTCCAGGAGGAGGTCCGGGCCATCGTCCTCACGGGAGCCGGCAGCGCGTTCTGCGCCGGCGGCGACATTGCCGGCATGAAGGCGCGGCTCGACGCGCCGATCGGTCAGGTCGGCATCAATGGCTGGAAGCGGCAGAAATCGACGCACCGGGCCATCTCGACGATGAACAATATCGACAAGCCGACGATCGCGGCGGTCAACGGACCGGCCTCGGGCCTTGGCTGCGATCTGGCGCTGGCCTGCGACTTCGTTATGGTCTCGGCAGAGGCGAGCTTCGCCATGGCCTATCGCAAGCGCGGCCTGATCCCGGATGGCGGCGGCCTGTATTTCCTGCCGCGGCGGGTCGGCCTGCCGCGCGCCAAGGAGCTGATCTATTCGGCCCGCACGGTCGCGGCGGACGAGGCGCTGGCCATCGGGCTGGCCGACCGGCAGGCGGCGGGCCCGCTTCTGGACGAGGCGCGCGCCTGGGCCGGGGAGCTCACCCGCGGCTCGATGATCGCCATGGCGTTGTCGAAATCGATCCTCAACCGCGCCCTCGACCTGCCGGCCGAACAGATCTTCGCACTCGGCTCGGAGGCCCAGTCGATCTGCTACGCCTCCGACGAGCACCGCGACGCGGTGCGCGCCTTCCTCGACAAGAAGAGCGCCAAGTGACCGGCACCGGTCTGGCGAGCCCGCCATTCGAGGGGCTGAAGGTCGTCGAGCTCGCGCAGGGCGTCGCCGCGCCCTATTGCGGCATGATGCTGGCCCAGAACGGCGCCAGCGTCACCAAGATCGAGCCCATCGGCTATGGCGACTGGAGCCGCGGCCTCGGCAAGCGGGTGGACGACTTTTCCGCCGAGGCGATTGTCCTCAATCGCGGCAAGCGTTCGCTGGCCCTCAATCTGAAGGCGCCGGAGGGACGCGAGACCGCCCTGCGGCTCTTGGAGCAGGCGGATGTGGTGATCGAGAATTACCGGCCCGGCGTCACCAGCCGGCTCGGCCTGGACTATGCCAGCGTGGCGGCTCGCAACCCGTCCGTCGTCTATGCCACCGTCACCGGCTTCGGCGAGACCGGCCCGAACAGGGACCTGCCGGCCACCGACACGGTGATGCAGGGCTATACCGGCTTCATGTCGATCAACCGCGATCTCGCCGGCGTGCCGCGCCGGCTCAACATGCTGGCGATCGACATTTCCACCGGGCTCTATCTCGCCCAGGCCGTGTCGGCGGCGCTCTACCGCAAGGCCGTCAAGGGCGAGGGCACGCATCTGCGCACCAGCCTCCTGGAATGCGCCATGGCCTTTCAGGAAGCGCGGATCGTCGCCGAGATCTTCGATGGCGCGGCGGTCAAGCCGGTCGGGGCGCCGGTCGGCACCTTCCCGACGGCGGACGGCTATCTGAGCCTGAATGCCCGGCGCGATGCGCATTTCGCCAAGCTGGTGACCATTACCGGCACGCCGGAATGGCTGGAGGATGCGCGCTTTGCGTCCGAACAGCAGCGCGTCGCCAATGCGGCCGACCTCAACGCGCTGGTCGCGCCGCATGTCGCCGCGCATCCGACGCGCTGGTGGCAGGAGAAACTGTCCGAGGCCGATATCCTGCACGCCAAGGTGCATGATTACCGCGAGCTGATGGAGGACCCGCAGGTCGTCGAGATGGAGGCGATCGGCTGGGCCGAACTGAACGGCCTCGGCCGTCTGCCGGCGACGCGGCTTCCTGGCCTGGCGAAGCCGTCGGAGCGCGATGCCGCGCTCGCCACCCCGCCGAGGGTGGGGGAAGGCGGCCGTGCGGCACTGGCCGAGGCCGGCTTCGACGAGGCCGAGATCGCGGCGCTTTCCGCGAGCGGCGCGGCGGCTTTCGCCTGAACCGGGCGAAGCCTCGCAATCAGCCCAGCGACGGGGCGTCCGGCGTCAGTCGACGGATGGGCGCTCCGGCCTGGAAGGCGGCGATGTTCTCGACCATCTGACGGTAGAACACGCCCATGTTCTCGCGCGAGACATAGCCGACATGGGGCGTCAGGACGAGGTTCGGCACGCCGCGCAGCGGATCGTCCGCCGGCAGCGGCTCTTCGTCATAGACATCGATGGCGGCGCCGGCGATCCGGTTGCCTTCGAGCGCCGCGACCAGCGCTGGCGTCTCGACCAGCCCGGCCCGGGCGGCGTTGACGAGAAAGGCCGAGGGCCGCATCGCGCCGATCGCCGCGGCGTCGACGATGTGCCGGGTTCGCTCCGACAGGGTCAGATGCACCGTCACCACGTCGGCGGTTGCGAAGAGTTCGTGCTTGGAGACGCGGCGGGCGCCGCCGGTCGCGGCCGCCTCGTCGGTCAGGTTCTGGCTCCAGGCGACGACCTCCATGCCGAAGGCCGGCGCGATCGCCGCAACGCGGCTGCCGAGGCGGCCGAGGCCGACCACGCCGAGGCGCCTCCCGGCCAGCAGTGTGCCGAGCCCGGTCTGCCAGCCGCCGGCCTTCATCGCCGCGTCGTTCTGCGGGATGCGCTGGGCAAGGGCGAGGATCAGTGCCCAGGTGAGTTCCACCGTGCCGCCGCCATGGCTCTCGGTGCCGCAGACGATGATGCCGCGCTCGGCAGCCGCCTCGAGATCGATCCGCATGTTGCGGCGCCCCGCGGTCACGATGAGCCGGAGATCCGGCAGTGCCGCGATGACGCTGCGGGGCAGGGCGGTGCGCTCGCGCATCAGGCAGACCGCATCGAAGCCGGCCAACGCCCGCGGGAGATCCTCCTCGCGGATGTGGCGGGTGACGAAGGTGATCTCGGCGTCGAGCTGGTCCCAGGGCGCCAGGTCGCGGGCCGTGTCCAGCCAGTCGTCGAGTATGGCGATCTTCATCGTCAGTCTCCTGGGATCGTTCCGGTCTTGTGCGCGCCGACGGCGGTCGGTTCGTCGAGGGGCAGCGTCGCCGGGCGGCGACGGCGGATGTTGAGGACGATGATCGTCGCCACGAAGATGATCGCGGTGCCGACGAAGGTCCACAGGGTCGGGCTTTCGCCGAAGACCACGAAGCCGATGGCCGCAGCGGCCGGTACGCGGATGAAATCGATCGGCGTGACGACGGTCATATCGCCGTATTTGACGGCGAGCGAGGACATCAACTGGCCGGCCGAGCCGCAGATTGCCATGAGGCAGAGCCAGGCCAGCTGGGTCAGCGTCGGCGTCTGCCACCACAGAATCGCCGGGCCCACCAGGATCACCGCGCAGATGGCGGAGAAATAGAACAGGATCCGCGCCACCGGCTCGGTCCGCGTCAGCTTCTTGATGAAGACCAGCGCCAGGCTCGACGAGGCGGCGCCGGCCAGCGCGATGATCATGCCGTGATGGATGCCCGATTGCGGTTGCACCACGACAAGCACCCCGCCGAAGCCGGACACGGTGGCAAAGCCGCCCAGCCAGCCGACGACCTCGCCGAAGGCGAGATAGGAGGTCAGCATCGACCAGAGCGGCCGGGTGAAGGACAGCGCTGTGGCATCGGCCAGCGGCAGGACGGTGATGGCGTAGAAGGTGCAGGCCATCATGCCGAGGCCGAAGACGGTGCGGCCGATATGGGCGCCGGGGCGCTGGGTGCGCAGGCCGGACAGGCCGATGCGATGCATGGCGAGCGGCGCGGCGATCGACAGGATCAGGATCACCCGCAGGAACAGGATCATCACCACCGGCAGGTCCTGGCCGAGATGCTTGACCAGCGACCCCTGCACGGTCAGCACCAGGGCGCTGCCCAGCATCCACAGGGCGCCGACGAGATTGGGAGCCAGACCCTTCACCGCGGGCCGCCCGTCACGACCAACTCGGGCGGCGGTACCGGCCGGGGAAAGATCCGGCCGGTGCGACGGCGGCGACGATCGGCATCGAGGACATGGCAGACAAGGAGAACCCTTCGCGCAGTGCGGGGCATGCTTGCCCATTTGTACGGATGTTATTATCAATCATACCAATCGCGGTCGGGATGTCCAGCCGACCGGAGCCCTCTCGATCCCTTGGAGACGCCCATCATGCTCGGCAGCCCGGACACGAAACTTCCCGTCCGCACCCTCGTCTTCGCGCCGCTGGTCGATGCGTCCTACGGATTTCTGGCCGCCGGTTGCGAGGCGAGCGACCTGCGCGACCGGATCGGCGAATTCGACGCCGACTTCATGCCGCAGGCCGAGCGGGAGGCCGTCGGCGCGGTCGTGACCAGCGGCATTGTCGGCTTCACCGCGGCGCAGATGGATCTCTTGCCGAATCTCAAGCTGATCGCCTGTTTCGGCGTAGGCTACGAAAATGTCGATCTGGCCGCCGCGACAGAGCGCGGCATCGCCGTGACCAACGCGCCGGCGACCAATGGCGAGACGGTGGCCGACCATACGATCATGCTGATGCTGGCCGCGGCGCGGGGGCTGCCCGAGGTGATGGGCGCGGCGCGCGATGGGCGTTGGAACGAGGCCCGCAAGCGCTACCGGCCGACCCTCAACGGCGCCCGGGTCGGCATGCTGGGCCTGGGGGCGATCGGCCAGGCGATCGCGACGCGCGCCAGTGCCTTCAACGCGTCGATCAACTACACCACCCGCAGCGAGAAGACCGGTGTTCCCTATCGCTACATTCCCGACGTCCTGACGCTGGCGCAGGAGAGCGACTTCCTCGTCGTGGCGATTCCCGGCGGCAAGGAGACCCGCCACCTCATCGGCCGTGAGGTGCTGGACGCACTCGGACCGGACGGCATCCTCGTCAATATCGGCCGTGGGTCGGTGGTGGATTCGCAGGCGCTGGCCGAGGCGCTGAAGGACGGGCGCATCCATGCGGCGGGCGTCGACGTGCTCGAGGAGGAGCCCGAGATCCCGGCTGCGCTCCTCGACGCGCCCAATTTCGTCGTCACGCCGCATATGGCAGGCCGCTCGCCCATTGGCCTGCGTCGCCAGTGTGAGCGGGCTCTCGACAATCTGGACCGGCTGCTGCGCGGCGACGTCTTTGCCTGCCGCGTCGCGTGACGTAAGAGGGGCTTGCGGGACGCGCGCGCCGGCAGGGCGCGCCGCCGACCGATGGACGATGCTGCTTCGCCTGCATGGCGAAGCCGGGCCGCAGGAATGAGGATGGCGATGGGAACGGACCCGCTCGGCCTGGCCGGACAGCCGCCACGCTATCTGCGGATCGCGCAGGCGCTGGCCGCCGACATCGCCGATGGCCGCTATGCGGTCGGCGGCATGCTGCCGACCGAGGCCGAGCTCTGCGTGCTCCACGGCGTCAGCCGGTCGACGATCCGCGAGGCGCTGCGCCGGCTGGCGGCGCTTGGCCTCGTCTCCCGGACCCAGGGCATCGGCACCCGCGTCGAGCAGCGCCACGCCAAGTCGACCTACATCATGTCCGCCCAGTCGGTGGAAAAGGTCATGCAATATGCGGCCGAGACGGAGTTCTCGGTCCGGTCGATCGACGAGATCACCGCGGACGAGAGCTTCGTAGCCCGAATGGGCGGCAGGATTGGCGAGCGCTGGGTGGCGTTCTGCGGCACGCGGGCCGTGCCCGGCGACAGCCAGGGCGCCTTCTGCCGCACCTGCGCCTATGTCGCCGGCCGGTTCGGCGAGGTCCGCAGGTCGATCGCGCTCGGCGGGCCGCCGCTGACGACGCCGATCTACCAGACCGTTGCCGACACCTACGGCCTCGCCATCGGCGAAATCCGCCAGACGATGCGCGCCGAGGCCGCGGGCGAGGAGGATGCCGAGCTGCTGAACGTGGCAGCCGGTTCGCCGATCCTGCACATCGTGCGCCAGTACATCACCGCCGACGGCGAGACGATGGAGGTCTCGACCAACACTTATCCTGCCGGTCGCTTCGAATATTCGATGCGCCTGCGGCTCTCGACGGGTGGCGGCAGCAGCGACGACTGAACCGCGCCCGGCTGCGGGATGAGACGAGCCGTGCCGGCTCCTCAGTCGGCGGGTAACCCTGCGAGGATGTCGGCAAAGCGGGTGGCGACAGGCGGCAGATTGCCCGATCGCCGGGTGAGCAACGCGAAACTGCGCGACAGGGTCGTCTCCGGCAGGGCGATCTCGGTCAGGATCCCCAGCGAATTGCGCCCCACGAAGGTCAGGAGATCGAGTTCGGCCACCATCTCCGGCAGGGCCGAGATCGAGCTGGTCTCCACCCGCGCCTGCGGCGGAGGCAGGCCGTTCTGGACGAAGATCCGGTCGAGCCAGGCGCGGGTGCCGACCGAGCGCGACGGCAACACCCATTTCTCGCCGGCGAGATCGGCAAGGCTCGCCCCGCCTTTCGCCAGCCGGTGCGAGGGGCTGGCCGCGACCACCATCTCGTCGCGGTAGATGGTGCGGGCGTCGAATTCGCTGTGGGCCCGCGGGTCGACCGGGGCGATCACGAGGTCGCATTCGCCGGCCCGCAGATGCGCCTGCAGGACGTCGCTCATGCCCACGGTCAGCGCGATGTCGACACCCGGCGCCACCGCCGTCAGCATGCGGCAGGCGCGGGGCAGCACGTGGTTGACGATGGTCGTGCCCGAACCGATGCGCAGCGTGCCGGCCTCGCCGCGCGCCACTTCGCCCACCTCCCGTGATACCGCCTCGGCTTCCTGGCGCAGGTGACGCGCCTTTTCCAGAAGGATCGCGCCCACCGGCGTCAGCCGCTTCCCGCGGCCGGTGCGGTCGAAGAGCTTCGCGCCGATCTGCTGTTCCAGCCGGCGCACGGCCTTGGTCAGGGCCGGCTTGGTCCGGCCGACCTCGGCGGCGGCCTCTTCATAGGATGCGCGCGTCGCGACGGATTCGAAGAAGGCGAGGTCGCGCAATTCCATTGGACACCGAAAGTTACCGTTCAGGCGAAACTAGTGCATGGAAAGATAACGGGCAATGGCGCATGACTGGGGCATCGAATGCCATGCCGCCCGGGAGCGAGGGCGGCTGTCGCAGCGGCGGTGCAGCCTCGCGCGCCCGCCTCGCTAGGAGGAAGAGCCATGACCAAGCATGACAAGAACATCGTCGCCGAAGACCCGATGGCGGTTCTGAAGACCAAGAACTACACGACCGACATCGCGTCGATGAAGGACAAGGTCAGCGAAGCGGAATGGGAAGCGCGGGTGAACCTTGCCGCGGCCTACCGGCTCGTCGCCCTGTGGGGCATGGACGAGATGATCGCCAACCACATCTCGGTGCGCGTGCCGGGCGAGGAGGACACCTTCCTCATCAATCCCTATGGCTATTTCTACGAGGAGATCACGGCCTCGAGCCTGATCAAGATCGACCTCGACGGCAATGTCGTCCAGAAGCCCGACTTCGACTACGAACCGAACCGTGCCGGCTTCGTCATCCACAGCGCCATTCATCGGGCGCGCGAGGACGCGCATTGCGTCATCCACACCCATACCCCCGCTGGCATGGCGGTCTCGACGATGAAATGCGGCCTGCTGCCGCTGACCCAGACGGCGATGCGCTTCGCAACGATCGGCTATCACGACTACCAGTCGGTCGCCGTCGATCTCGCCGAGCAGGAATCCATCGTCGCCGATCTCGGCGATTCCGACCTGCTCATCCTGCGCAATCACGGCCTCCTGACGGTGGCGCCGTCCGTCGCCCAGGCCTTCTCGAACATCTACCGGGCCGAACTGGCCTGCAAGGTGCAGGTGATGGCGATGTCGGCCAATACCGAGATCGGCACGCCGCCGGAGGCGATCATCGAAAAGACCAACGCGCTCTACCGGCCCGAGACGCGCCGCCCGTTCGGCGTCCTGGAATGGCCGGGCCTGCTGCGCAAGCTGGACCGGATCGACCCGTCCTTCCGGACCTGAGCCTTGCCCAGCGAACCAGCCGCACGCCTGCCGCTAGCCGGCATCCGCGTCCTCGACTTCGGACATACGGTGATGGGCCCGACCTGCGGGCTCATCCTGGCCGATCTCGGGGCCGACGTGATCAAGATCGAGCCGGCCCCGCGGGGCGACCCGACCCGGACCCTGAAGGGGTTCGGGACGGGCTATTTCGGCTTCTTCAACCGCAACAAGCGATCGATCGCGCTCGATCTGAAGACGGCGGAGGGCCAGGAGATCGCCCATCGCCTGGTGCGCAGCGCCGACGTCCTGGTGGAGAATTTCGCGCCGGGCACGATGGACCGGCTGGGCCTGTCGGCCGAGACGGTGGCCGAACTCAATCCGCGCCTCGTCAATGCCAGCCTGAAGGGCTTCCTCAAGGGGCCCTACGACAACCGGCTGGCGCTGGACGAGGTCGTGCAGATGATGGCCGGCCTCGCCTATATGACGGGGCCGCCAGGGCAGCCGTTGCGGGCGGGCACCTCGGTCGTCGACATCACCGGCGGCATGTTCGCGGTGATCGGCATCCTCGCGGCGCTGATGCAGCGGGGCGAGACCGGCAAGGGCGCCGCCGTCGGCTCGGCCCTGTTCGAATCCTGCGTGTTCCTGGTCGGCCAGCACCTAGCCTATGCCTCGCAGATCGACGAACCGGTCCCGCCGATGCCGGCGCGCCGGTCGTCCTGGGCGGTCTACGAGCTGTTCACCCTCAAGGACGGCGAGCAGATGTTCGTCGGGATCACCACCGACGCCCACTGGAAGCGTTTTTGCGCGGCGCTGCAGCGCGACGATCTGGGCAACGATCCGGAACTGGCGACCAACAACCAGCGGGTGGCTGCCCGTGGCCGGCTGATCCCGATCGTCCAGGAGGTCTTCCGCAATCTCGACTCGGCCGGGGCGATCGCGCTCTGCGAGGCGGCGCGCATTCCCTTCGCCCCGATCGCGGAGCCGGCGGATCTGTTCGACGATCCGCACCTGGAGGCGACTGGCGGGCTGCTGCCCACGACCATGCCCAACGGGACAAAGACCAGGCTGCCGCGGCTGCCGTTCCAGATCGCCGGCCACGATCTCGGCATCCGCTCCGATCCTCCGGCGATGGGCGCCGACACCGACGCACTGCTTGCGGAACTGGGCTATGACGACACGGCGATCGGCGCCCTGCGCCAGTCCGGGGTCATCGTGACCCCGACGGACTGAACCGATCACCCTCCGGCCTCGCCCGACGGCGAGGCCGGCGGACGACCTGGTCAGCCAAGGCCCGGAACGCCGGCGTCCTTCGCCGCCGCATCGATCGAGGCGATGTCCTGGGCGGTGAGGGGCAGGCCCGTGCGGCGCGCCTGTTCGGCGCGGCGGGCTTCCGGCTCGCCCGGTAGCAGGATCTCTTCGAAGCCCGCGGCTTTCCGGCCGGCCTTCAGCCGCTCGGCGTAATCGCGTGCGCGATCCGCATAGGCATCTGGCGGCATGAACAGATCCGGCCGCATCGCCAGGAAGAAATGGCCGACATCCTGGCCGCGGGTGAAGTCGTCATTCTGGTTGATCACGCGATCGCCGGAGGCGGCGCCCGACATGATGCCCGCCAGGACGTCGATCATCACCGCGACGCCCGAGCCCTTCGGACCGCCCAGCGGCAGCACCACGCCCTCGAGCGCGGCGGCCGGATCGGTGGTCGGCCGGCCCTCGCCATCCAGCGCCCAGCCCTCCGGGATCGTCTCGCCCTTCGCGAGCGCGCGGCGCACCTTGCCCTTGGCGGCCACCGAGGTTGCCATGTCGAGGACGAAGGGGATGGGGCCCGGCGCGCCCATGGCCAGCGGATTGGTGCCGAGAAACGGGTCGCGCCCGCCCCACACCGGCATGGTCGGCGCCGCATTGGTGAAGACGAAGGAGGCCAGTCCGGCCTCGAGCGCGCGGTTCACATAGAGCGACGACATGCCGTAGTGGTTGGAGCGGGAGGCGGCGGCGAGGCCAACGCCGTAGATCGCGGCCTTCTCGATGGCGATGTCCATCGCTTTGCGCGCGACGACGAAGCCGATGCCGTTGTCGCCGTCGACATGCGCGGCGACCGGCATGCGCTCGGTCACGGTGAGCGTCGGAGCGGGGTTGAGGACGCCTTCTTTCAGGCGCCGGGCATAGACCGGCAGGCGGGCGACGCCGTGGGACGACACACCGCGCAGATCCGCTTCGACCAGACTTTCGGCGCAATAGCGCGCATCCTCCGCCGGCAGGCCGTTCGCCGCGAGAATGGCCGCCGCGACGCCGGTCAGCGCTTCCACCTGAATGATCCGTACCGTCCCTGGCATGGTCCCGCTCCCCTCACGATTTCCCGCATTCGTATTCTTCTGTATGCAGGGGTATTATAGATGCCGTGTCGTTCGCAAGCGATCGCCGGTGCGTTCCGCAGATCAAGTCAAAGCCAACTGCAAAGTTCGCGATCGCGGCGCGGGGCGCGCCCGTATCGCCCCTCGTCTCTGCCGCGAAGAGGGGAACTGCGGCGACCGAGGAGATGGTGCCGTGCCCCTCAGAGCCGGCGACCCGCGGGGTCCCGCCGGGGCCTTCCGGCAGCGTCGATCCGGACTCCCCGATTGCTGTCGGACCTCAGCCCCTGACTGGCCGGCTGCCGGCGGCGACGATGGCGATGATAATGAGGCCGGTCATCAAGAGGCGAACGCCGGCGCCGAGGCCGTAGGAATTCAGCATCGAGACGATGAGGAACAGGAACAGCGCGCCGGCCCAGATGCCGGGGACGTTGGAGCGGCCGCCGCCGATGGAGGAGCCGCCGATGACCACGACGGCGATCGAGGTCAGGAGATATTCCGTGCCCATGTTGAGCGCGGCGCCGCCGGAAAAGCACGACAGCAGGAACCCGGTGAGCCCGGCGAGGCCGGCGCAGAGAACGTAGGTGATGGCCCGCACCGCATCGACGGGCACGCCGGCGAGCCGCGCTGCGCGCGGGTTCTGGCCGCTAGCGGACAAATTGCGCCCATAGGCGGCGCGATTGAGCGCTACCCAGGCAATGACGGCGATGACGAGCGCCAGCCAGGCGACATTGGGCACGCCGAGACTGCGCCCGATGGCGAAATCGGACAGCGCCTCGGGCGGCTTGATGCGGATGCCGCGGTTCGACCAGATCGCCAGCGACAGATAGACGAAGGACGAGGCGAGGGTCGCAATGATCGGCGGGATCCGCAGGAGCTTGATCAGCGCGAAATTGGCGATGCCGGCACCAAGGCCGATGCCCAGTGCGACCAGGAGCCCGACAAGCGCGACGTCGGCCCCGGCCGCGCCGCCCATATATTTCAGCGACACGGTGCCGGCGAGGGTCATGGTCGCCGGGATCGACAGGTCGACATTGCCCGGTCCCAGCGTGATGACGAACATCTGGCCGAGACCGACGATGACCGAAAAGGCCGAGAAGGTCAGCGCCGCGACCAGAAGGCCGGTGCCGCCGGCGGTTTGTCCAATCGCTGCGGTGAAGGCGAAGGTGATGCCCGCCGCGACGAAGGCCCAGATCCAGGCGCGCGAGAAGAGCGTCGCGATCATGCCGCCACGCCCCGGTTGCGCCGCCGGACCGACAGGAGCAGCCGCGCGGCGAGCACGATGATCAGGATGATCCCCTGGGCGCCGATCTGCCAGTCGGGCGACAGGCGGATGAAGGACAGGAAGCTGCCGGCCAGGGCCAGCGTCAGGGCGCCGATCACCGCGCCGACCGGCGAGATGCGGCCGCCGGTGAACTCGCCGCCGCCCAGAATCACGCCGGCGATCGACAGCAGCGTGTAGCGCAGCGCGATATTGGCGTCGGCGGCGGTCGACAGGCCGACGAGGGTCATGCCCGACAGGATGCCGAAGACCGCCGACAGGGCATAGGCGCTGGCGCGCAGGCGGATCAGCGACCATCCGGCCCGCGCCAGGGTCCGCTCGTTGCCGCCGAAGCCGCGCAGCACGGTGCCGAAGGAGGAGCGCATGATCAGGAGATGGGCGAGGCCGGCAATCAGCACGCTGGCGACGATCGCCATCGGCGCGACCGGCGGCTTGGCCGTCATCAGCCAGCGCAGCCAGCCCGGCGAGGCACCGCCCGGCGAGGGCAGGATCATCAGCGCCAGCCCGGCCCAGACGAAGGACATGCCGAGGGTGACGACGATGGCCGGCAGGCCGCGGGCCTGGATCAGCGCGCCGAGCCCGGCATAGGCCAGAACCGAGGCCGCCAGAATGGCGGCGCCGATCAGCGGCGCGTCATTCAGCCATGTGGCGGTGACGCAGGCCACGAAGCTGACGAAGGTGCCGACCGACAGGTCGATGTCGTTGACCATGATGATGATCATCTGGGCGACGGTGGCGAGCGCGATCGGCACCGCCAGGTTGAACAGCAGGTTCAGCCCGAGATAGCTCATCGTGCGAGGCTGGATGACGAAGACCGCGCCGAGCAAGAGCGCCAGCGAGAGCACCGGCAGGAGAATGCGCAGATTCGGCTTCATGCGGCCTGACCCTGCATCTCGAAGCTGTTCGACAGGATCTGCTCCTCGGTGATCGCGGCGCCGGTCAGCTCGGCGGCGATGGCACCGTTGCGATAGACGAAGACGCGGTCGCACAGGCACGTCTCGTCGATCTCGGTCGAATACCAGAGGAAGGTGCGGCCGGCGTCGGCCTCGCGGCGGATCATCTCGTAGACCTGGGTCTTGGTGCCGATGTCGACGCCGCGCATCGGGTCGTCCATGACGACGATCGGGGCCTCGGTCGCCAGCGCTCGGGCGAACAGCACCTTCTGCTGGTTGCCGCCGGACAGGGACAGGATCGGGTTGTCGATGTCGTCGGTGCGGATGCCGATCTTCTCGCGCCAGTCCTCGGCGAGAGTCCGTTCGCTGTCGCGGTCGACCATGCCCCGGCGCGTCAGTCGCGGCAGAGCGGCCAGCGTCGCATTGCGCAGGATCGACCACAGCGGAAAGATGCCGTCGCGGCCTCGGTCGCCGGCGACGAAGACCGCCTGCGGCGCCCGGGCCCGCCAGTTCGAGGTCTGCGACAGGTAGAAGGCAGCCAGCGCTTCGGCCTGGCCGTGGCCGGCCAGCCCGGCAAGGCCGACGATCTCGCCGCGCCGTGCCTTCAGCCCTTCGGGTGTGGACAGGATGTCGTCGCCCTGCGGCCGCACGCGCTGCGCGGCCTTTTCGGAGGCGACATGGCCCATCGCCGAGACCAGCGATTGCCGGGTGAAGTGCCCGGCCTCGCGATCGGCGATGACGCGGCCGTCCTTCATCACGGCGATCCGGGTCGCCACGTCGAAGACCTCGCCCAGCATGTGGGAGATGAAGATGACCGAGCCGCCCCCGGCGCAGAAGCGGCGGACATGGGCGAGGAGCTGCCCGGCGATCGAGCCGTCCAGCGAGGAGGTCGGTTCATCCAGAATGACCAGCCGCGCCGGTTCGGCGCCGTCGGCAAAGCCGATCGCCACCTCGACCATCTGGCGCTCGGTCAGGGTCAGGTCGCCGACGATCGCCTCGGGCTGAATGCGGTGGCCTCTAAAGATCTCGTCGAGGGCGGCCATGACGCGTTGCGCCGCCCGGCCGCGCCAGCCGCGACCGGTGAGGTCGCGCTGGGAAATGCGAACATTCTCGGCGACGGTCAGGTTGGGGCAGAGCGACAGCTCCTGATGCACGGCGCGCACGCCGGCCCGGCGCCGCGCGATCTGGCCCGAACCGGTGCTGCCGTCGGCCAGGCCGTATCGGACCGCGCCTTCGCTGGGCTCCAGATTGCCGTTGATCAGATTGACCAGGGTCGACTTGCCGGCGCCGTTATGGCCGACGAGAGCGAGGCATTCGCCGCCCGTCACCGTCAGGTCGACCGTGTCGAGAGCCCGGACAGGCCCGAAGGATTTGCGCGCGTTCTGCAGCGCGACCAGAATGTTCCCCCGGGGGCCGGCTGCCCCCGGAGCGTCACTGCCTGTCGTCATCGGGTCCGAACTCAGTTGGTGCCGGCGATCACGCCCTGGGCGTCTTCCAGCGTGTACTCGACATTGGCGACGCCGCCCTCGGGCGTCGTCTTCAGGGCCTCGTCGAGCCCGTCCTGGTCGATCCGCAGGAACGGCACGGTCAGATCCTTCGGCACCTCCTTGCCGTCGAGGATCTGCTGGGCGACCCAGAAGGCGAGGGTGGACACGCCCGGCGCGATCGAGACCGACATGGTCTCGTAGCCATTGGCGTCGCGCTGCTCGGCCCACCAGGTCAGCTCGTCCTGGCGGTTGCCCATGACGATGATCGGCGTCGGCCGGCCAGCGGCCTCGAAGGCCTGGGCCGCGCCGTAGCCGTCGCCGCCCTGGGTCGCGACGCCGACCACTTCCGGCAGGGACGGCAGCACGCCGGCGACGGCCTTCTGCGCCACGTCCTGGGCCCAGTCGCCATGCACCGAGCCGACGATCTTGAACTGCGGATTGGCCTCGACGCCGGCATGGATGCCGGACGAGATGGCGTCGTCGACGAAGACGCCGGCCAGCCCGCGGATCTCGAGCAGATTGCCGCCGTCGGGCAGGCGGCCCTTCAGATAGTCGATCTGGTCGGCGCCCATCTGCTTGAAGTCGACGGCGATCCGCCAGGCGCAGGGCTCCTCGACGATGCCGTCGAAGGAGACGACGGTGATGCCGGCATCGCAGGCTTCCTTGATGGCGCCGTTCAGCGCCGTCGGCGACGCCGCATTGATGACGATCGCGTCGTAGCCCTGCAGGATCATGTTCTGGATCTGCGCGGCCTGCTCGGTGGCCTGGTTCTCGGCGGTGGTGAAGGCGTCGGCTTCGGCGACGATGCCGTCGGCCACGGCCTTGTCGGTCACGGTCTTCCAGCTTTCCAGCATGGCCTGGCGCCAGGAATTGCCGGCGTAATTGTTGGACAGGGCAATGCGCTTGTCGGCGGTCTCGGCATGGGCGCCGGTCGCGAGCATGATGGTGGCTGCCGATACGGCAGCTTTGAGAAGCCTCGTCATGTTGTCCTCCCAGACGGTGATCAGCCGCACTCTCCCGATGCGGCAAAGCACCGATGAACCGGCGCTTCGGGAAGGTAATCACAGAGTGCGGCGCACAAACCAGTGCGATCTGTCGCCGGGCCCCGAAACTTTGCCTTCATTTGCGGATGGCGCGCATGTCTTCCGCCTCTCAGGGCTGTCATAATACCGCATGACAGTCCGGGACGAATCGTATCGTATGCGCTGCGCTGCGGGGCACGACGCGCGCCATGACCGGCGGCGCATGCGGCGGCGGTTCGGGGGGATCGATGACGAACGGGGCGACAGTCGGACATGCCGGGCCGTGGCGGATCGCGTGACGCTGCAAGCCGCATCACGCCCCGTGCCCGGCCTGTTTTCGCTCGACGGGCAGGTGGCGCTGGTCACCGGCGCAAGCCGCGGGCTCGGGCTGGAGGTCGCGCGGGCCATGGCCGAGGCGGGGGCCCGGGTCGTTCTGGCCGGCCGCGACCGGTCGCGCCTCGAGGCGGCGGCGGGCAGCATCAGCGGCACCGCGCATGAGCCGGTCGTTGCCGATTTCGATTTCACCGATACCGATGCGACGCGCGCGGCGCTGCGCCGAATCCATGCGGACGCCGGTAGGCTGGACATTCTCGTGCACAATGCCGGGGCCCGCGACCGCAAGCCGCTGGCGGAGTTTTCCGATGCCGACATCCGTGCGCTCATCGACACCAATCTGACCGCCGGCATCGTCCTTGCTCGCGAGGCGGCGGCGCTGATGGTGCCGCAGGTCCATGGCCGGCTGATCATGATGACGTCGATCGCCGGCCATGTCGCCCGCGCCAACGATGCCGTCTATACGGCCTCCAAGCACGGGCTCACCGGTCTGGTGCGGGCGCTGGCGGCCGAATACGGCCGGCATGGCATCACCAGCAACGCGATCGCGCCGGGCGGCTTTGCGACGGAAGCCAATGCCGATCTGATCGCCGATCCGAAGGCCGCGGAGCATTTCGCCGGCCGGTCATTGATCGGGCGCTGGGGACAGCCACCGGAGATCGCCGGCGCGGCGGTGTTCCTGGCCTCGCCCGCGGCATCCTACGTCACGGGGCATGTCCTCGTGGTGGACGGCGGCCTGACGACGGCGATGTGAACATGCGGCGCGGCGCCAGGCGCACGCGCCGGGGAGGCGCCCGGACCCATCCGGGCCACCGAAACGGGGGAAGAGTAATGGACCGCAGAAACTTCATCGCGACGGCCGGACTGGGCGCCGTCGGCAGTTCGCTCGCCGCACCGGCGCTGGCGCAGTCGCAGCCGGAGGTGATCTGGCGCCTGCAATCGAGCTATCCGAAATCGCTGAACACGATCTACGGCGCGGCTGATTCCTTCGCCAAGGCCGTGACCGAGGCGACGGACGGTCGCTTCCAGATCCAGGTCTTTGCCGCCGGCGAGATCATTCCGCCGCTGAGCATCGTCGACGGCGTCCAGCGCGGCACCGTCGAGATGGGCCAGACCGGCTCCTATTTCTATATCGGCCAGGACCCGGCCTTCGCCTTCGGCACCTGCATTCCGTTCGGCCCGAATGCCCGCCAGCAGAATGGCTGGTTCTACGAGGGCGGCGGCAACGACCTCTTCAACGAGTTCTGCGCGACCTACGATCTGGTGCATTTCCCGGCCGGCAACACCGGCACCCAGATGGGCGGCTGGTTCCGCAAGGAGATCAACAGCGCCGAGGATCTGAAGGGGCTGAAGATGCGGATCGGCGGTCTCGCCGGCAACGTCCTGCAGCGGCTCGGCCTTGTGCCCACGCAGATCGCGGCGGGCGACATCTACCCCTCGCTGGAGCGCGGGACCATTGACGCCGCCGAATTCGTCGGCCCGCAGGACGACCAGAATCTTGGCCTGTCGAAGATCGCGCCCTTCTATTACTTCCCGGGCTTCTGGGAGGGCGCGGCGTCGCTCAGCTTCTTCATCAATCTGGAAAAGTGGAACGCGCTGCCGGCCAGCTACCAGTCGATCGTGCGGACGGCGGCGATGGCCGCCGGCACCGAGATGACGGCGAAATACGACGTCCAGAACCCGATCGCCCTCGCTCGTCTGCTGTCCGAGGGCACGCAATTGCGCGCCTTCCCGCAGGACGTCCTGCAGAAGAGCTACGCAGCGGCCAGGGAGGTCTATGCGGAGCTTGGCGAGAAGAGCCCGGCCTTCAAGAAGCTGCTCGACCACCAGATGGAATATCGCGACCGGACCTACCAGTGGTGGCGGATCTCCGACTACAGCTACGACACGCTGATGCTGCGCGCCGCGCAGGAACAATGGTGAGCGACGCCGCCTGAACGATCAGATCCCGGGGCGGCGAGGTTTCGGCCTTGCCGCCCTCCGATTGCAGTGCCCCGGAGCTCAGCCCCACAGCATCATGCGCAGGGGCATCCAAAGGCCCATGCCGATCATCACGAGGTTCTCGGTCAGCGACACGAAGCCCAAAGGCACGTTCGAGCCGCCGCCGGCGCAGGCGCATTTGAGTTCGCGCTTCTGCACATAGACCGCATAGAAGACCGACACGGCGCCGATCGTCCCGATGATCAGCGCGATCGGCGCCGACAGCCAGGTGAGGGTGCCGGCGATCATCAGCACGCCGGCCAGCGTCTCGCCGAACGGGTAGATCTTGCTGTAGCGCACCCATCGCTTCGCCAGGAGGTCGTAGTTCAGGAACATGGTCGAGAAGCTTTCGACGTCCTGCAGCTTCTGGATGCCGAGCAGGCACATGGAGATGGCGAAGAACCACTCGATCGCCCGCACGGTGAAGATCGTTTCATAGGCGGCGAAGGAGACCGCCAGCGCCATCAGGAAGGCGACCGAGAAGATGGCGATCACCGGCTGGTAGGTGGTCTCGTCCTCAGACTGGACCGACTTGCCGAAATGTTCGCGCAGGTCCGTGTAGCCGCCGACGCGCTCGCCGCCGATGAAGGCCTGCGGCGTCGTCTCGACGCCATGCTTCGCCTTGAAGGCGTCGGTCTCCTCGCGGGTGGTCAGCCAGTTGTCGTCGACCGCGAACCCTTCGCGCTCGAGAAGGTCCTTCGACTTCAGCCCGTAGGGGCAGACATGCTCCTCCATGACCATCCGGTAGAGGACGGCCGACGAATTGCTGTCGTTCGCTGCGGCGTTGCTCATGCTCCATCGTCCTTCCTGCGGCGTCCCGCGCGCCACCTTGCCGTTGCCTCTTGGCCAAGGAGTTGCGAGCGCAGAAGTTCCCGCAGGAACCGCGCGGGATGCCGGACCTGCCGGAATCTTGCCTGGGGCAGGGTGAAGAAATTTGGTGCCTGCGGTACCGGCCGTTCTTGCCGGCGGGCGGTCAGACGAATTCGCGGATCTGTTCCATGGCGATCGCGGTGGCGGCCGAGCGGTTCTCGACGCCGAGCTTGCGGAAAACCGTCTCCAGATGCTTGTTCACCGTCCGCACGCTCAGCTTGAGGATGTCGGCGATGTCCTGGTTCGACTTGCCGCGCGACAGCCACAGCAGCACCTCGGCCTCGCGCGGCGAGATCGGCAGTTTCGCATTGAGGGACGCGATCAGCGTCGCGTCGCTGGCGACCTGCGAGACCCGCAGCAGGAATTCGCCGTCCCCCGCCTCGCCCAGAAAGGCGAAGCTCAGGCCGGTGCCGATCTCCGTTGCGGTCGCGCGGCCTTCGCGCAGGCTGGCGAGGATGGTCTTCAGGACGCTCGCGGGGATCGGCCCCTCGGCGGCTTCCAGAATGTGGCGGCGGGCCCATGGCGTCGTCCAGAGAACCTCGCCCGACGCGTCGATGGCGAAGAGATGCCGGCCGGCGCTGTCGAGGGCGAGCCGGGCCGAGCGGGTCTTGCGGGCATTCGCCTGGTGGACGCGCATGCGGGCGAAGACCTGCTCGATGACGACAGGCTTGGTGACGTAGTCGACCCCGCCGGCCTCGAAGGCCTCGAGCACGTGCTCGGTCTCGCTGAGCCCGGTCATGAAGATCACCGGAATGTCGGCCAGACGGCTGTCGGCCTTGATCTGCCGGGTGGTCTCGAACCCGTCGGTGCCGGGCATGACGGCATCCATCAGGATGATGTCCGGGATCGCCCGGCGGGCAATGGCGAGTGCCCGCGACCCGCTGGCGGCCACGAGCACGGTCATGCCCTCGTCCTCCAGCGCGGTGCGCAACAGGCTGATCGTGTCGGGCGAATCGTCGACCACCAGGACGGTGGTGCGGTGGCCGCCGCGTTCCGCGTTCATCGCCCGCCTCCCGCCAGAAGCGTTTCGACGGCATCGAAATCCATCCGCTCGACGGCGAGGCGGAGCTGGGCGACGCCGGCCGCGGCGCCCGGGTCGCGGCGGGCGATCTCGTCCAGCTTGGCGTTGATCCCCCGCACATGGCCAATCTCCACCAGCGCCTGCAGGTCGCTACGGTCGATCTCCGCAAGGGCGCCGAAGTCGTCGACACCGTCGCTTTCGCCGGACACCGGAGCCGGTGCGACCGGCGCGTCGCCTGCCGGTTCGTCGTCATGCAGCCATTCGAGACCCAGCGTGCGGGCGATGGTGTCGAGCAGGGTGTCGATCACCAGCGGCTTGGACACCCAGTCGGCGATCGGTCCGGTGATCGACTGGGGCCGGGCGTCGGCCGACAGCATGACGATCCGGCTCGCGATCCCGTCCGCGGCAATGCGCTCGGCGACCTCCCAGCCGCTCTGGCCGGGCATGCTGACGTCGAGAATGACGAGGTCGGGCTCGGCGAGCCGGGCCATGCGCAGGCCGGTCTCGCCGCCATCGGCGGTCAGGACGGTAAAGCCGATCGGTGTCAGGATTTCCTCGACCAGCTGCCGGTGCACCGGCTCGTCGTCGACGACGAGCACGGTCCGGCGTTCGCCGCGATAGCCGGTGACCTCCCGGCGCTGGGCCACGACCCCGACGGGGGCGACGACGGTCGCCAGCATCAGCCGGACCGTGAAGGTGCTGCCGACACCGAGCGTCGAGGCCAGCCGGACGTCGCCGCCCAGGATCTCGGCGAGCAGCTTGGTGATGGTGAGGCCGAGCCCCATGCCGGGCACCGGCCGCGCGGCGCCGTCCTCGATGCGCTCGAAGGGCTCGAAAACGCGCTCGACATGTTCCTCGGCGATCCCCGGTCCGGTGTCGGAGATGGCGAATTCGGCGATCTGGCTGCGATAGCGCACCGTCAGGGTCACCTGGCCCTCGCGGGTGAACTTGATGGCGTTCGACAGGAGATTGATCAGGATCTGCCGGGTGCGCTTGGCGTCGCCGCGCACGATGTCCGGCAGGGCCCCCTCGACCCTGTAGACGAAGCCGATGCCGGCATTGCCGGCCTGCAGGCGGAACATCTCGACGATCTGCGACAGAAGCGGGCCGAGGGCGAATTCGTCGCGGTAGATCTCCAGCTTGCCGGCCTCGATGCGGGAAATGTCGAGCAGGCCGTCGATCAGCCCGGCCAGATGCTCGCCGCTGCGGCGGATCACCTTGACGCCCTCGCGGCGTTTTTCGGGGATGGCCGTATCCTTGTCGAGAATCTGGGCGAAGCCGAGCAGCGAATTGAGCGGCGTGCGCAATTCGTGGCTCATGCCGACGACGAAGCGGGTCTTGGCGAGGCTCGCGGCCTCGGCCTTTTCCTTGGCCCGCTGCAGCTCGGCGTCGGTGATGCGATGCGCCTCGATCTCGCGGGTCAGAAGCCCGGTCTGGTGCCGCGTCTCCTCGAGCGCGACGCGGCGGCTTTCATGGGCGAGGACGAAGACCCAGGAGGCGATGCCGATGAAGATGATCAGGATGACGAAGACCTGCGCCAGCACCATGGCCGCGGTGGACGGATCGGCCGAGCGGGTCAGGGTCGCCTGCAGGTAGATCAGCGACAGGGCGGCGGCGCTGAAGCCGATCAGGGTCAGGAAGATCGCCAGATAATGGCCGCGGGCGGAATCGGCGAAGGCGGCGAGGCGGGTGGAGACGTTGCGCGCCAGCCCGTCGACGATCTGTTCGCGGGCCCGGCTGCCGGTCTTGCACAGGTCGTTGCAGCGCGCGTCGAGCGTGCAGCAGAGCGAGCAGATCGGCCCGGCATAGGCCGGACAGGAGGCCATGTCCTCGCGCTCGAATTCGTGCTCGCAGATGCAGCAGGCCAGCGTCGGCAGACCGGCCCAGTCGTCGCGTGCCCTGCGGGCCAGATAATAGCGGCCGTCGGTGGCATAGGCGATGGCCGGAGCCGCGACGAAGGCGGCGATCAGCGTCACGAACACCGACAGGGCGGCCAGGAGCTCGCCGAACAGGCCCACATGGGCGAGGGCGCCAAGGATGATGCCGGTGCCCATGGCGCCGAAGCCGACCGGGTTGATGTCGTAGAGATGCGCCCGCTTGAACTCGATATGGGCCGGCGACAGGCCGAGCGGCTTGTTGACGACGAGATCGGCGACGAGGGGCGCAACCCAGGCGACGGCAAGGATCGCGTAGAGCGCCAGGATTTCCTCCAGCGCCTGCAGGATGCCCATCTCCATCAACAGGACCGCTATCGCGACGTTGAAGATCACCCAGACGACGCGGCCCGGATGGCTGTGGGTGAGCCGGGAGAAGAAGTTCGACCAGGCGATCGAGCCGGCATAGGCGTTGGTGACGTTGATCTTCATCTGGGCGATGACGACGAACAGGCCGGTGATCCACAGCGCCGCGGTCGCGTCCGGGATGATCGCCTCATAGGCGGTCAGATACATCACCGTGGGATGATGGGCCTCGGCGATCGACAGGCCCTGTCCGACCACGAAGACCGCCAGCATCGAGCCGGCGAGTATCTTCAGCGTGCCGACGACGATCCAGCCGGGGCCGCCGGCGATCAGCGCGGTCCACCATGCGGCGCTCCGGCCGGCCCGGCGCCGCGGCATGAAGCGCAGGAAGTCGACCTGTTCGCCGAGCTGCGCGGTCAAAGCGAAGAGGATCGCCGTCGCGCCGCCGAACAGCAGGATGTCGAAGCTGCCGTCGCCGCGGGTGCCGGTATAGGCTGCCCATTCGGCGTCGGGCAGGCCGCCGGCCAGCGCGAGGGCGACGAAGGGGGCGACGTTGAGCAGCACCCAGATCGGCTGGGTGATCGTCTGGAAGCGGCTGATCAGGGCGATGCCGTGGGTCACGATGGGGATGACGGCGACGGCGCAGACGATGTAGCCGGCCCATAGCGGCAGGCCGATGGTCATCTTCAGCGCCATCGCCATGATCGCCGCCTCGATGGCGAGGAAGATGAAGGTGAAGCTCGCATAGATCAGCGAGGTCACCGTCGAGCCGAGATAGCCGAAGCCGGCGCCGCGGGTCAGAAGGTCGATGTCGACGCCGTATTTGGCGGCGTAGAACGAGATCGGCAGGCCGGCCAGGAAGATCAGGATGGCGACGCAGGCGATGGCGGGCAGGGCGTTGGCGACGCCGTAGCTCAGCGTCACCGTGCCGCCGATGGCTTCCAGCGCGAGGAACGAGATGCCGCCCAGCGCCGTCATCGCGATCTGCATCGGCGTGAAGCGCCGGGCGCTCTTGGCGGTGAAGCGGAGGGCGTAGTCTTCCAGCGTCTCGTCGGCGACGAACTGGTTGTAGCTGCGGCGCACCCGGAGGATGCGCTGGGGCGCGCTGCGCGGGTCGTTCACGCCGCGTCCCGGGAGAGGCACAGACAGCCGTCCTGCATTCGCGTCCTCACATTGCCGCCTCGCCGTGTGGCGTGGTCGATGGATGACAGCGACCGCCGGCCCGCGGTCCCCGTTTCCGCACGCTGGAATCTGCCGCCCGTCCTGTCGCAAAGGCCCGTCCGCATGGCGGGATGATGGGGCCTGACGGTCAGCACCGGAATACGTCAATCTGCGTATTGTTGCTCTGCAGCATTCGTCGCGATGATCGCCCTGTCAACCGAGTGGTCAGTCCGGACCGCCGGGCTCATTCATCCAAAGACGGGGTTTCAGATGACAGACGCGACCAGAGGTGACGGCCTGCGCTCCAGGCTGCGACGCCAGCTTCTGCTGGGGACCGCGGCGGCGTTGACGCTTGCCGTGACCGGTGCGGGCGCCGCCTTCGCCCAGACGCCGCCGACCGAGGAGGTGAACACCACCGGCCTCGCGGTCACCGAGGACACCGTGAAGGTGGGCATCCTGCATTCGGTCACCGGTACCATGGCGATCTCGGAGACCGGCTCCGTCCAGGCCGAGAAGCTCGCCATCGAGCAGATCAACGCCATGGGCGGCGTCCTCGGCCGCAAGATCGAATACACCCAGGAAGACGGTGCCTCCGATTGGCCGACCTTCGCCGAGAAGGCCAAGAAGCTGCTCGTCGAGGACAAGGTCGCGGCAGTGTTCGGCTGCTGGACCTCGGCATCGCGCAAGGCGGTTCTGCCCGTGTTCGAGCAGTATAACGGCATGCTCTACTACCCGACCTTCTACGAGGGGCTCGAGGAGTCGCCCAATGTGATCTACACGGGTCAGGAAGCGACCCAGCAGATCCTGTCGGGCATCGACTGGGTGGTGAAGAACAAGGACGCCAAGAGCTTCTACCTGCTCGGCTCAGATTACATCTGGCCGCGCACCTCCAACAAGATCGCGCGCAAGCACATCGAGAAGCTCGGCCTGGAAGTCGTCGGCGAGGACTATTATCCGCTCGGCCACACCCAGTTCAACTCGGTCATCAACAAGATCAAGCTGAAGAAGCCGGACGTCATCTACGCCATCGTCGTCGGCGGCTCCAACGTCGCCTTCTACAAGCAGCTCAAGGCTGCCGGCATCGACATGACCAAGGAGGATCCGGTCCTCTTGACGATCTCGGTGACCGAGGACGAGATCCGCGGCATCGGCGGCGAGAACATCGAGGGCGCCTATGCCGCGATGAAGTATTTCGAGAGCCTGCCGAACGAGAACAACCAGAAGTTCGTCGCCGACTTCAAGAACATGTGGGGCGAGGACATCGTCATCGGCGACGTGACCCAGGCCGCCTATCTCGGCCCCTGGCTGTGGAAGGCCGCGGTCGAGAAGGCCGGCAGCTTCGACATCGACGCGGTGCGCGAGGCGTCCCCGGGCATCGAGCTGACCACCGCGCCGGAAGGCTATGTGCGCATCCACGAGAACCATCACCTCTGGTCCAAGACGCGCATCGGCCACGCCCAGGCCGACGGCCAGTACGAGGTGGTCTACGAGACCGAGGAGCTGATGGAGCCCGATCCGTTCCCGGAAGGCTACCAGTAAGCCGCAACGCTCCGGCGGGCCGTCCCTTGCGGACGGTCCGCCGATCGGCCGATCCGCCGGCCCTTGCCCGACCCAGCCGTTTTCCCGCCCGCGACACGTTCCGCTTCCCGCGACCCGTGCGCCGAGCCCCCTTCCGCCCAACAAGGAGCCCCGGATGTTTGCCGACTATTCCTGGAGCGAACTCGGATCGATCTTCGCCATGCAGGGCTTTGCCGGGCTGGTGCTGTTCTCGGTTCTGGTGCTCATGGCCCTCGGCCTCGCGATCATCTTCGGCCAGATGGGCGTCATCAACATGGCCCATGGCGAGTTCATGATCCTGGGCGCCTACGTGACCTACCTGGTCGCGGGCTTCTTCGAAGCGTTCCTGCCGGCCCTGGTGCCGATCTCCTTCTTCGTGGCGGTGGTGCTGGCGTTCTTCGCCTCCGGGGCCCTCGGCGTGGCGGTCGAGATGAGCCTGATCCGCTTTCTCTACAAGCGCCCGCTCGACACGCTGCTGGCCACCTGGGGCCTGTCGCTGATCCTGCAGCAGACCTACCGCACCATCTTCGGCGCGCGCGAGGTGGGCGTCACCCTGCCGAGCTGGATGATGGGCTCGCTGCCTCTGACCGACATCATCGAGATCCCGATCAACGGGCTCATCGTCATGGCGATCACGCTGCTCATCACGCTCGGCGTCTATCTCGTCATGTTCCGCTCGCGGCTTGGCGCGCAGACCCGCGCCGTTGTCCAGAACCGCACCATGGCGGGCGCCGTCGGCATCGACACCGAAAAGGTCGACCGGATGACCTTCGGGCTGGGCTGCGGCATCGCCGGCGTCGCCGGCAGCGCCTTCACCATGATCGGCTCGACCGGGCCGAGCGCCGGCCAGCTCTACATCGTCGACACCTTCCTGGTCGTCGTCTTCGGCGGCGCGGCAAGCCTCCTGGGCACCATCGCCTCGGCCTTCACCATCTCCCAGGCCCAGTCGACCATGGAATTCTTCCTGTCCGGGTCGATGGCCAAGGTGCTGACCCTCCTGACCGTCGTCGGCATCCTGATGCTGCGACCGCAGGGCCTGTTCACCCTCAAAGTCCGCCGGTGAGGATCAAACCATGACGAAGTTCCTGTCTTCCAACGGCCGATACGAGGCGATCGGCTTCCTCCTCCTCGCAGCCCTGCTGATCGTCGTGATCCCGGCGATGACCGACGCCTTCCGCCTCAACCTCGTCGGCAAGTACCTGACCTACGCCTTCGTCGCCGTCGGCCTCGTCCTGTGCTGGGGTTCGGCCGGCATTCTCAGCCTCGGGCAGGGCATCTTCTTCGGCCTCGGCGGCTACTGCATGGCCATGTTCCTGAAGCTGGAGGCCTCGACGCCGGAGGCGACGGCGATCCAGTCAACCCCGGGCATTCCGGACTTCATGGACTGGAACCAGCTGACCGAGCTGCCCTTCTTCTGGGAGCCGTTCCACTCCTTCGGCTTCACCCTTCTGGCGGTGGTGCTGGTGCCGGCGATCCTCGCCTTCGTCATCGGCTTTGCGATGTTCACCCGGCGGGTCGGCGGCGTCTATTTCGCCATCATCACCCAGGCCATCGCCGCGATCCTGACCATCCTGATCATCGGCCAGCAGGGCTATACGGGCGGCGTCAACGGCATCACCGACCTGCGCACCCTGCTTGGCTGGGACATCCGCACCGACGACGCCAAGACGATCCTCTATTTCGTCAATGCGCTCCTGCTGCTCGGTGCCATCGGCCTGTCGATGCTCGTGCGCAATTCCAAGCTCGGCCGCATCCTCGTCGCGCTGCGCGACAAGGAGGATCGGGTCCGCTTCTCCGGCTACGACGTCGCCGCCTTCAAGACCTTCGTGTTCTGCTTTGCCGCGGCGCTTGCCGGTGTCGGCGGGGCGATGTTCACCCTGCAGGTGGGCTTCATGTCGCCGACCTTCGTCGGCATCGTGCCGTCGATCGAGATGGTGATCTTCTGCGCCGTCGGCGGTCGCCTGTCGCTGATCGGCGCGGTCTACGGCACGCTTCTGGTCAACTGGGCCAAGACCTCCTTCTCCGAGAGCTTCCCGGAACTGTGGCTCTTCGCCATGGGCGCGCTGTTCATCGTCGTCGTCATGGCCTTCCCGAACGGCCTGGCCGGCATCTTCACCAGCCATGTGCGGCCGCTGATCGACCGGTTCCTGCGCCGCTCGCCCGCGCCGCTCGCCGACCGCCGAACGCCCGACGCCGCGGTCGCTCCCGCCGCCGCCGAATAAGGACCCGCGCCATGACGACACCCAAAGAGTTTCTCCTAGCCGTGGAAGGTCTCACCGTCTCCTTCGATGGCTTCAAGGCGGTGGACGATCTCTCCTTCTACGTCGATCCCGACGAGATCCGCGTCATCATCGGCCCGAACGGCGCCGGCAAGACGACGGCCCTCGACCTGATCTGCGGGCGCACCAAGGCGTCCTCCGGCTCGATCCGCTTTCGCGGGCAGGAGCTGACGAAGATGAAGGAGCATCAGATCGTCCATGCCGGCGTCGGGCGGAAATTCCAGAACCCGTCGATCTACGACGACCTGACGGTCTTCGAGAATCTGGAGATCTCCTTCCCGCGGGGACGCACGGTGTTCGGGGCGCTGGCGTCCAAGCGCGACGCGGAGGTGCGGGCCCGTGTGGAGGAGATCGCCGAGATGATCTTCCTCGCCGACCATCTGGACGATCGCGCCGAGTTCCTCAGCCACGGCCAGAAGCAGTGGCTGGAGATCGGCATGCTGCTGATCCAGGACCCCGAGCTTTTGATGCTCGACGAGCCCGTCGCCGGGATGAGCGTGTCGGAGCGGGTCAAGACCGCCGAACTCCTCAACCGCATCATCAAGGGCCGCTCGGTGATCGTCATCGAGCACGACATGAAGTTCGCCGAGGACATCGCGACGCGGGTCACCGTGCTGCACCAGGGCAAGGTCATCTCGGAGGGCGACATGGCCCATGTGAAGGCCGATCCCAAGGTCGTCGAAGTCTATCTCGGGCACTGAGGAGCACGCCGATGCTGAACATTTCCGACCTGCATGTCGCCTATGGCTCGAGCGAGGTGCTGCACGGCCTGACCTTCGACGTGGCGCCCGGCGAGATCGTCGCCGTCATGGGCCGCAACGGCATGGGCAAGACGACGCTGATGAAGTCGCTGATGGGGATCGTGCCCCAGTCCTCCGGCGCCGTGATGGTGGACGGTGCCGACATGTCGGGCGCGAAGAGCCACCAGCGGGTGAAGGGCGGTCTTGGCTACGTTCCGCAAGGGCGTATGATCTTTTCCACCATGACGGTGCGCGAGAACATCGAGACCGGCCTGACGGTGACCGGCGAAAGCCAGGTGCCGGAGGACATCTACGAGCTGTTTCCGGTGCTGCTGGAAATGAAGGGCCGGCGCGGCGGCAATCTGTCGGGCGGCCAGCAGCAGCAGCTGGCGATCGCCCGCGCGCTCGCCTCGCGGCCCAAAGTCCTGCTCCTCGACGAGCCGACCGAAGGCATCCAGCCCTCGATCATCCGCGAAATGGGCCGCACGCTGAAGCGTATCCGCGACGAGAAGGGCCTGTCCATCGTCGTCTCCGAACAGGTCCTGTCCTTCGCCCTCGACATCGCCGACCGGGTGCTGGTGCTGGAGAACGGCGACCTTGTCCATGACGAGCCGGTGGACGGCGCCGACGAGGCGCGCATCGCGAAATATCTGTCGGTCTGACCGGCAACCATTCCCGAAGCCGAAACGAAGGAGCGCAACGGCATGACCGACACCCTGATCAAGGTCGATTTGACCCAGTCGCCGCATGACAACGAGATGGTCCACAATCGCTGGCATCCCGACATCCCGATGGCCTGCTGGGTCAATCCGGGCGACGACTTCAAGGTCGAGACCCATGACTGGACCGGCGGCCAGATCAAGAATGACGACGACGCCTCCGACGTGCGCGATGTCGAGCTCGAGCAGGTGCATTACCTGTCCGGCCCGATCGGGGTGAAGGGTGCCGAGCCCGGCGATCTCCTCGTCGTCGACATCCTCGACATCGGCGCCTTCGAGGAGAGCCTGTGGGGCTTCAACGGCTTCTTCTCCAAGCAGAATGGCGGCGGCTTCCTGACCGAGCACTACCCGCTGGCCCAGAAGTCGATCTGGGATTTCGAGGGCATGTTCACCAAGTCGCGCCACGTGCCGGGCGTGCGCTATGCCGGCCTCATTCATCCGGGCCTGATCGGCTGCCTGCCGGACCGGGCGATGCTGGACGACTGGAACACCCGCGAGAAGGCGCTGTTCGACACCGATCCGGACCGTGTGCCGACCCTGGCGGCTTTGCCGAACACCCAGTCGGCCCATATGGGCAAGCTGACGGGCGAGGCGAAGGCGAAGGCGGCGGCGGAGGGCGCGCGCACCGTGCCGCCGCGCGAGCATGGCGGCAATTGTGACATCAAGGATCTGTCGCGCGGCTCGAAGGTCTATTTCCCGGTCTATGTCGATGGGGCCGGGCTCTCCATGGGCGATCTCCACTTCAGCCAGGGCGACGGCGAGATCACCTTCTGCGGCGCCATCGAGATGGCCGGCTGGCTGCACATCAAGGTCAGCCTGATCAAGGGCGGCATGAAGAAATACGGGGTCAAGAACCCGATCTTCCGGCCCTCGCCGATCACGCCGAAATACGACGACTATCTCATCTTCGAGGGCATCTCCGTCGACGAGGCCGGCAAACAGCATTATCTCGACGTCCACATCGCCTATCGCCAGGCCTGCCTCAACGCGATCGAATATCTGAAGAAGTTCGGCTATTCGGGCGCCCAGGCCTATTCGATCCTCGGCACCGCGCCGGTCCAGGGTCACATCTCCGGCGTCGTCGACGTGCCGAATGCCTGCGCCACCCTGTGGCTGCCGACGGACATCTTCGAGTTCGACATCATGCCGGGCAATGACGGGCCGACGAAGTTCCTCGACGGCTCGATCGACATGCCCATCGCGCAGGACCTGTAAGGCGATGCCCTTCTACGACTATGATTGTGCCGATTGCGGTACCTTCACCAGCCTGCGCCCCATGGCGCAGGCTGGTGAGCCCTGCGATTGCCCGTCCTGCGGCGACAGCGCCCGCCGGGTGATCCTCTCGGCGCCGCGGCTGTCGACCATGGATGCCGGCCGCCGCACCGCCTTCGCCACCAACGAACGCAGCGCCAACGCGCCGCGCTCGGGCGGCAAGAAGCACGGCGCCGGCTGCTCCTGCTGCGCGGCGCCCGGCGGCCGGGCGAAAGCCGGTGCGACGCTGACCATGCCGACCGGCGCCAAGACCTTTCCCGCCAAGCGGCCGTGGATGATCAGCCACTGACGGCAGACGGGTAAGGGGACAGGTTCGAGGGGGGAAGCGGTATCGCGGGGCGCGTCATGCGCGCTGCGATACCGTCCTTCGCTCGGCCTAGCCGTGCTTGATCGAGATCGTCTTCAGGCGGGAGAAGCCGTAGAGGGCCTCGAACCCCTTTTCGCGGCCGTGGCCGGATTTGCCGACACCGCCGAAGGGCAGTTCGACGCCGCCGCCGGCGCCGTAATTGTTGATGAAGACCTGCCCGACATGCAGCTTGCGGGCAAGCCGCATCTGGCGGGCGCCGTTCTCGGTCCACACGCCCGCAACGAGGCCGTAATCGGTGCCGTTGGCGATGCGGATGGCGTCGGCCTCGTCCTCGAACGGGATCAGCACCTGCACCGGGCCGAAGATCTCCTCCTGGGCGAGCCTGTGGTCGGGATCGACGTCGGCGAAGAGGATCGGCGCGACGTAGTGGCCGTCGGCCGGGGCATCGGCGTGGATCGTGCCCTCGCCGGCAATGGTCAGCTCGGCCTTGCCCTGGGCGATATAGCCCGCGACGATCGCCTTCTGCTTGCCCGAGACCAGCGGTCCGAGATCGTGGTCGGCCGATGCGGGGCCGACGACGAGGCCGGCATAGACCTCGGCCATGCGACGTTTCACCTCGTCATAGATGCCGCGCTGCACCAGCACGCGCGAGGCGGCCGAGCAGGTCTGGCCGGCGGCCTGGACGCAGGCGCCGACGAGGGTCGGCAGGGCCGCGTCGAGATCGCAATCGTCGAAGACGATGTGCGGCGACTTGCCGCCGAGCTCCAGCGTCACCGGAATGACGTTCTCGCTGGCGGCGGCCTGGATGCGCCGGCCGGTGCCGACCGAGCCGGTGAAGGAGACATGGTGGACGCGCGGATGCGCCGACAGCGCCGCGCCGACCTCGTGGCCATAGCCGGTGACGATGTTGAGGACGCCGGCGGGCAGGCCCGCTTCCTCGGCCAGCGCCGCGACGGCCAGCGCGCTGAGCGAGGCGTCCTCGGCCGGCTTCAGGACGCAGGCATTGCCCATGGCGAGCGCCGCGCCGACCGAGCGGCCCATGATCTGCATGGGGTAGTTCCAGGGAATGATGTGGGCGGTGACGCCGTGCGGCTCGCGCAGGGTCAGGACCGTCGTGCCTTGCTGATAGGGGATGGTCTCGCCGGTGATCTTGTCGGCGGCGCCGCCGTAGAACTCGAAATAGCGGGCAAGCGCCACGGCGTCGTTGCGGGCCTGGCCGAGCGGCTTGCCGACATCGCTCGATTCCAGATGCGCCAGCGTCTCGGCGCGTTCGGTGACGAGGCGGGACAGACGCACCAGGATACGGCCGCGCTCGGTCGCGGTCATGGCGCCCCATTCGCCGTCGAGCGCCGCTTCCGCCGCCGCGACCGCGGCCTCGACATCGGCGGCCGTGCCCGCGGCGATCTGGCCGATGTTCTCGCCGGTCGAGGGGTTCTCGACGGCGATGGTCCGGCCGCCGGCGCCGGGGCGCCATTCACCGCCGATCAAGAGCTTCGTCGGATCGAACCAGAGACCGGACTGGATTGTCATGTGATGTTCCTCCCAGGAAAATGCCCGCGCATGCGGCGCGGTGGGCGCGCCGGGACGATCCGCCGGCGGCCGGTGTCGTTCAGACGGCGTGTCGGACGTGCGGTTCGAGCCGCTCGCGGGCGGCTTCGAGATGGGCCAGCATGGCGGCTTCGGCCCGCGGCGGGTCGCGGTCGATGATCGCCTCGAGGATCCCGACATGCTCCTCGATGACGGCGTGGCCGACATTGGCGTGATAGCGCAGCCGGAAGATGTGCATCTGGGTGAACAGCCGACCCAGCGTCTCGGCAATGAGGTCGTTGCCGCAGGCCTCGGCGATGGCGGTGTGGAAGCGACTGTCGAGAACCACGAGCCGGGCGCAATGGGCGTCGATGTCCTCGCGCGACAGCGCCTGCATCTCGGCGGCGATCTCCTTCAGCACGGCAAGCTGGCCGGGCGTGGCATGTTCGGCGGCGCGCGCGGCGCTGCGCGGCTCGACCAGGGCGCGCATCTCGAAGATGCTCTCGAGCCGGGCGACGGAGGGCAGCGGCGCGACCGAGTAGCCGGTCAGATGCTTCTTGACGACGAGACCTTCGGCTTCCAGCCGGATCAGGGCGGCGCGGGTCGGGGTCTGGGAGACGCCGAAGCGGCGGGCCAGCTTGTCGACGGAGAGGCGTTCGCCGGGCGGGATCTTCAGGCCGATCAGGTCGTCGACCAGCCGCTCGTAGACCGCGTCGCCGAGCGACGGACCCTGCACGATCAGGTCGTCCGTGGACGCGGTCCAGTCCCCCATGCGATCTCCGCGAAAGGCGGTGTTGCGGTCGGCCACAGCCCGTCCTTGACCAATGCCATTCAGTCTCATACGGATATCGTATCGGATATCTGGTGTAAACATCATCGGATTTGAGGTTGCCGACGCAGGAGGATGCGGGCAATTTCAACCAAGACGGTCCGAACCGAATGGGAGGAATACGCATGACCCTGAGAGGCATTCTCGCCGGCGCCCTTCTGGCGACCAGCGCCCTGACCGCGACGTCGCTTTCGGCCAAGGAAATGAACTTCGCCATCGTGACGCCGCCGGACGGTCACTACGGCCAGGGCGCCAAGGCCTTCGCCGAAAAGATGAACGAGCTCTCCGAAGGCGAGATCACCATCAACGTCAAGGCCGGCGGTTCGCTGGGCGGCGAGCGCGAGCTCCTGGAAGGCGAGCAGATCGGCACGATCGAGCTGGCCATGACCTCGACCGGTCCGGTCGGCAGCTTCGTGCCGGAGATCTACGCCCTCGACTTCCCGTTCCTGTTCAACGACTACGCCAGCGCCCACGAGATTCTCGACGGCGAGATCGGCGACGAGCTCCTGGCCAAGTTCGAGGACAAGGGCATGATCGGCCTTGCCTGGTCGGAGAACGGCTTCCGCCACATCACCAATTCGGTGAAGCCGGTGCAGACGCCCGCGGACGTTGCGGGCCTGAAGCTGCGGACCATGGAAAACCAGGTCCATATCGACGCCTTCAAGGAACTCGGCGCATCGCCGACCCCGATGAGCTGGACCGAGGTGCTGACCTCGCTGCAGCAGGGCACGATCGACGGCCAGGAGAACCCGATCCCGATCATCGTCTCCAACAATATGTGGGACATGCAGAAATACGTGACGCTGACCGGCCACGTCTATTCGCCGGCGGTCATCACCATGTCGAAGATCCACTGGGACCAGCTCTCCGAAGAAGAGCAGGGCTGGATCCGCGAAGCCGCCAAGGCCGGCGTCGAGGCGACCCGCGCGGTCGTCGCCGAGACCGAGAAGAACGGTGTCGCCACCATGCGCGAGAACGGCATGGAAGTGATCGAGGATGTCGACAAGAAGGCGTTCCAGGATGCGGTCCAGCCGACCTATGACCGCTACGGCAAGGAATATGGCGAGGCCATGATCCAGCGGATTCGCGACGCCCAGAAGTAAGCCACTCGACAAATCGCGGGGCCGGACCGTCCGGCCCAGCGCCGCCCGGCTGCGGTTCGCGGCCACCGCCCGCGCGCGGCTTCGATCGAGGCCGCGCGTCTCGTCCTCCAGCTCTCGAAGGTGCCGTCCATGCGCAAGGCCGTCCTGACCGCCGCCGAGAAGCTGACCGTTCTCACACATAATCTCTCCGCCCTCCTGCTGGCGCTGGCGACGGCGCTGGTGTTCTGGCAGGTGGTGACGCGCTTCGTTCTCGGCGATGCCGCGGCGTGGTCGGAGGTGCTGGCCCGCGGCGTGGTGATCTGGATGGTGTTTCTCGTCGCCGGCGCCGGCTTCCGGCTGAGCGCGATGATCCCGCTGGAATTCGTGCGCAGCGTCCTGCCCGACCGCATGCAGCGCAGCGTCTCCTTCATCGTCCTTCTCGGCATCCTCGCCTTTCTCGGGGTGCTGACCTGGTTCGGCGTCTTGATGACGATCCGCGTCTCGACCCAGCAGGTGGCGATGCTCAACATCCCGATCTCCTGGCTCTATGCCGCGATCCCGGTCGGCGCGGTGCTGGCGATACCGGGCGCCATCCTCGAATTCCTGCGCCCGATCGAGCCGTCGCGGGCCGAGCATGACGTCCAGCGCGACCGGGAGTCCTTCGAATGAACGCCGCCCTCGTCGCTGCTCTCCTCGTATTCTTCTCGCTGTCGATCCCGGTCGCCGTCGCGATCGGCCTTGCCGCGATCGTCGGTGTCGCCTTCTTCTCGCCGCTGCCGCTGCTGGTGGTGCCGCAGAAGATCTTCACCTCCATCGACAGCTTCCCGCTGCTGGCGGTGCCGTTCTTCATCCTGGCCGGCAATCTGATGACCCATGGCGGTGTCTCGCGCCGGCTGGTGGATTTTGCCAAGTCGCTGGTGGGCGGCGTGCAGGGCGGGCTGGCGTCGACCTGCGTCGTCACCTGCATGATCTTCGCAGCGATCTCCGGCTCGTCCGTTGCCACCACCTTCGCCATTGGCGCGATCCTCGTGCCGGCCATGGCGCGGCACAAATATCCGCTGCCCATGGCCGCGACGATCCAGGCGACCTCGGCCGAACTCGGCGTGATCATTCCGCCCTCGGTGCCGATGATCATCTTCGGCGTCTCCACCGAGACCTCGGTGACCAAGCTGTTCATCGCCGGCATCGGGCCGGGCGTGCTCATCGCCGGCGCGCTGATCGTGATGACCCAGGTCTGGTGCCGGCTGAAGGGCATCGGCAAGGAGGACGGCGACGACGCGCTGCCCATCGTCAAGAGCACGATCGACGCCTTCTGGGCGCTGATGCTGCCGGTGATCATCCTCGGTGGCATCTATGGCGGCATCTTCACGCCGACCGAGGCGGCGGCCGTCTCTGCGGTCTATGCGCTGGTCGTCGGCCTGTTCGTCTACCGGGAGATGAGCTTCTCCGACCTGCCGCGGATCTTCCGGGCATCGGCCGTGGCGACCGGGGCAATCATGCTGATCATCGCCACGGCGGGACTGTTCTCCTTCCTCGTCAGCCTGTCGGGTCTGCCCAATGTCATCGGCAGCTGGGCGGAAGCGACCTTCGGCGGGGCGGTGGGCTTCCTGCTCTTCGTCAACGTGCTGCTGCTCCTGGTCGGCATGTTCGTGGAGACCTCGGCGGCGATCCTCGTCCTGGCGCCGATCCTGACGCCCATCGCCATCGGCTTCGGCGTCGATCCGGTCCATTTCGGCATCATCGTCATCGTCAATCTGGCGCTCGGCATGGTGACGCCACCGCTTGGCGTGAACCTCTTCGCCGCCGCCGCCGTGGCCCGCATCCCGGTGCAGAGCATGTTCCGCTCGCTCATCGTGCCGGTGCTCGTGGTGTTCGGCGCGCTTCTCCTGATCACCTTCGTGCCGGCGATCTCGCTGTGGCCGGCGGCGCATCTGTGAGCCGGCAGGCCGGCGCAATCCTTTCAGCCAGACCAGGGACTTCCGCATGAGTGCAGTGACGCCGTACCGCATCGCGACCATCGAGGGCGACGGGATCGGCCCCGAGGTGACGCAGGGCGCCATGCGGGTGCTGACGGAAGCCTGCGGCGCGGGCGTCCTCGACTTCGTCATGCTGGAAGGCGGCGCCGGCTCGCATGTGGCGACCGGCGAGGTGCTGCCGGCCGAGACGGCCGAGGCCTGCCGGACGCATCACGCGATCCTGCACGGCGCCGCCGGCCTGCCGGGCGTCGTCTATCCGGACGGCACCGAGGTCGGCAACGAACTGCATCTGAAGCTGCGCTTCGCGCTCGATCTCTACGCCAATGTGCGGCCGATCAAGCTTCTGAAGGGTGTCGCCTCGCCGCTGCGCGCTTATGAGGGCGGCGGCATCGACTATGTCATCGTGCGCGAGAACACCGAGGGGCTCTATGCCAGCCGCGGCGCTGGCGTGGTGCTGCGCGGCGAGATGGCCTCCGACAGCCTCGTCATCACCCGCAAGGGCACCGAGCGCGTCGCTCGCTTCGCCTTCGAGCTGGCCCGGCAGCGCAAGGGCGCGCTGCGTGACGGCAAGCGTCGCGTCACGGTCTGCGACAAGGCCAACATCCTGCGCAGCTACGCCTTCTTCCGCGGGATCTGCGACGAAGTGCACGGCGACTATCCCGATGTCGAGATCGACTACGCCTATGCCGACGCGATCACCGTGCATCTCCTGAAGCGGCCGGATTTCTACGACGTGATCGTCGCCGAGAACATGTTCGGCGACATCATCTCCGACCTCGGCGCCGCCACCGTCGGCGGCATGGGCATTTCGCCCTCGGGCGAGATCGGCGACAGCCACGGCCTGTTCCAGGGCGCCCACGGCTCGGCGCCGGACATTGCCGGCCAGGATCTGGCAAGCCCGGTGGCGGCGATCCTGTCGGGCGCGATGATGCTGCGCTGGCTGGCGGACAAGCACGACGACGCCGCGCTCGCCACGGCGGCCGGACGCGTCGAGGCGGCGGTCGACCGGACGCTGGAGGCGGGCGACTTCGTGCCCACCGATCTCGGCGGACGCGCACGCTGCAGCGAGATGACCGACGCCATCCTGCGGGCGATGGCCTGACCCTTTCTCACAAGAGGACAAGTGCATGACGAAGCAGACGGTCGGCGTGATCGGCGTCGGGATGATGGGCCACGGCATCGCCCGCAACATCCAGAAGAAGGGTTGGCCGCTCGCCTATCTCGACCATCCCGGCAACCAGCCGAGCGATGATCTCGATGCGGATGGGGCAAGGCGCTTCGATGACGCCTCGGCGCTGGCGGCGGCGTGCGACGTCCTCATCCTGTGCGTCACCGGCAGCCCGCAGATCGAGGCGCTGCTGCTGGGGCCTGACAGCGTCACCGCCGCGCTGCAGCCGGGCACCATCGTGGTCGATTGCTCGACCGGCATTCCCAGCGCCACCATGAAGGCCGCCGAAGCGGTGAAGGCGGTCGGCTGCGACTTCGTCGATGCGGCCATGACCCGCACGCCGAAGGAGGCCGAGGAGGGCCGGCTCAACCTGTTGATCGGCGGTGACGCGGCGACGGTCGAGGCGCTGACACCGCTGTTCGAGGCGTTTTCGGAGAACCGCTTTCATGCCGGCGGCATCGGCCGGGGCCAGACGCTGAAGCTGCTGCACAATTTCGTCTCGCTGGGCAGCGTCACGCTGATCGCCGAGGCGGCGGCCTGCGCCGCCGAGAACGACATCGCGCCGGAGGTGCTGGTGGACTGCCTGCGGCGCGGAGGCGGCTACGGCGCCGGTCTCGACCGCACCGCCCCCTATATCCTCGATGGCGATGTCACCCCAATGCGCTTTTCCAATGCGAACGCCCGCAAGGACCTGACCTATTACAGCCAGCTCGTCGAGGAGACCGGCACGTCCCGCAAGGTCGCCGAAGGCGTGCGCGGCGCGCTGGACTGGCTGGTCGAGACCGGCCATGGCGACGAGATGATGCCCACCGCCTGCACGACGTTCCGCAAGAAGGACGCTTGATCGCCTGACCCGGACGGCCGCCTCCAAAGCAGAGGCGGCCGTCCGAAGCCTTGATCAGCCCATCGTCGCCAGGGTCGCCTCGGCGAAGGCGGCGACGCTCAGGAGTTGTCGGTCCCGGCTCCACGGCGCGACGAGCTGGATGCCGAGCGGCAGGCCGTTGGGCCCGAAGCCCGCGGGCAGGCTGATCGCCGGGGCTCCGATGAAGGTCCAGGGCGCGCAGAGCGCCGGATCGCCGGTGTTGTCGAGCCCCTCCGGCGCTTCGCCGGTCGCCGGCACGGTGAGGATCGCGTCGTAGCCGGCAAAGTGCTCGGCCATCGCGCGGCGCAGATGCTTCTGGTTCTCCAGCGCGGCGACATAGGCCTTGGCGGAGATGCCGGCTCCGTCGGCAACCAGCGCCTTCAGATGGTCGCTGGTGCGATCGGGGAAGCGCTCGACGCGCTCCTCGTAGATATGCCGCCCCTCGACCCGCAGAACCGTCATGATGTCGTCGAGGGTCTGGGCGTAGAGCGCGTTCAGCGCCACCGGCTCGAGCATCGCGCCCGCCGCCGTCAGCGCTGCCGCTGCCCGGTCGCGCAGGGCGCGCTGATGCGGATCGACGCGGTCCCAGGCCGGTGGCTCGATGACGGCGATCCTGGGGCGTTCGGCCGCGACAGTCGCGCTGCCGGGCTCCGGTGCGGTGCCGGCCGGCAGGTCGCCATGCGGATCGGACGGGTCGGCGGCGGCGAACAGCCCATAGGCCCTGGCGATGGTGGCGACGTCGCGGGCGAACAGGCCGACATGGTCGAGCGACCAGGACAGCGGATGGACGCCGGTGCGCGGGATCGACCCATAGCTCGGCTTGTAGCCGACGACGCCGCAATAGGCGGCGGGGCGGATCACCGAGCCGATGGTCTGGGTGCCGAGCGCCAGAGGCACGATGCCGGCGGCAACGGCGGCGGCCGAGCCGCTCGACGAACCGCCGGGCGTGTGGCGCGAATTGTGCGGATTGACCGTCGCGCCAGGGCTGCGCCAGGCGAACTCCGTCGTGACCGTCTTGCCGAGGACCGTGCCGCCCAGCTCGCGGATGCGCGCGACGATCCAGGCGTCAGCGGCCGGAACATGCGCCGGGTCGATGCGCGAGCCGTAGCCGGTGGGCATGTCGGCGGTGTCGATGATGTCCTTGACGCCGACGGCGAGGCCGGCAAGCGGGCCGCTGGTGCCGGCGGCCGGCGCGGTGTCCGGCAGATGGGCGAAAGCGCGCAGGGCCGGATTGCTGCTGACGGCCATTTCGTAGGCGACCCCGACGGGGCCGAGCGTCGTGTCGCCCGCAGTGCCGATGCCGGCCGCGGTGGCGGTGATGTTTGCCATGGTCAGATCCCCCTCGAATGCGTCGCCGCGGGACGCTGGGCGCCCCGCGGCATCGATGATGCGCTCGCTCAGTCGACGATCGCCTTGTCGATGAACTGCCGGTCGATGAAATTGGCGAAGTCCGGCTGGGAGTCGAGATTGCCGAGGGCGATCTGGACGCCGAGGCTGGTGGTCATCGCCTCGTCGGTGATGTCGACGCTGGGAGCGTAGACGCCGTCGGTGATCATCCGCTTGACGGCGGCCTCGACCACCTTGGCGTCGAGGTTCGGGAACTCCTTCTGGGCGACCGCGACCGCATCTTCGGGCGAGGCCTGGATCATCGCCAGTGCCTTTTCGAGACCGTTGACGAAGCTCTGGGCCTTGTCGGTGTCGATATCGGTGCGGGTCATGATGGTGGAGAAGGCGTAGGGGCCGTATTCCTTCGGGAAGGAGACGATGACCTTCTTGCCCTCGGCGACCGCCTGGTCGACGCCGGGCTCATACATCACCGCCAGCGGCGCCTGGCCGCCGATGAAGGGGGCCGGCTCGGCGCCGATCTGCACCTGGGTGAGGGTGACGCTGTCCTCGGAGACGTCGTTCTCGCCGAGCATCTTGAGGAACAGCGACGTCGAGGTGGTCGGCATCATGCCGGCGACCACGGTCTGGTCGGTGAAGCTCTCGGGACCCTTGTAGTCGAAATCCTCGTCCGCGAGGATCCAGACGGCGGCACCGTTGACGACATTGGCGATGGTCTTGACCGGGGCGCCCTTCTCGAAGGCGATGGCGGTCCATTCGGGACCGTGCAGCGAGAAGTCGGCGCTGCCGGAAATGACCGAGTTGAGCGCCGTCGGGCCGGAGCCGGCGCTTTCCTTGATGACGGTCAGGCCCTCGGCCTCGAACATGCCCTTGTCCATGGCGACGTAGAGCGGCAGGTAGAGCAGCGACTGGAAGGCCTGGGAGATCGTCACCTCGGTCTTGTCCTGGGCCAGCGCCGGGCTGGCGAAGGCGGTGAGGGCGGCGGTGGCCGCGACGGCGAGAAACTTCTTCATTGTTGGTACCCCTGCTGGTGATGGGAGGCGCAAGCCTCAGGCTGCGACCTGTCGCGTGGACTGGTCCTGCTTCCACGGCAGCACGCGCCGCTCGATGAAATTGACGATGTGGTAGAGGGCGAAGCCCAGGATCATCAGCGAGAACAGCCCGACCCAGACGGTGTTCAGGTCGTAGAGATTCGACGCCGTGAAGACGAGGTGGCCGAGCCCGTGCTGGGAGGAGATGAACTCCCCGACGACGGCGCCGACGAGGGCGAAGCCGATATTGATGCGGAAGGTGGCGATCACCGCCGGCAGCGAGGATGGCACCACCGCCTTGAAGAAGATGCGGTGCTTGTCGGCGCCCATGGAGGTGAGCAGGCGCTGCAGATCCTTGTCGGAATCGCGGGCCGCCTGGTAGGCGGTGATCAGCGCCACGATGGCGGTCATGGCGACGACGAGTGCGATCTTCGAGGTGTAGCCGGTCCCGAACCACAGGATGATCAGCGGTGCTAGGGCGATCTTCGGCACGCTGTTGAGGGCGATGACGAAGGGCTCGACCAGTCGGGCGACACCGACCGAATACCACAGCGACAGGCCGAGAGACGTGCCGATGGTGGTGCCGAGGATGAAGCCGACGACCGCTTCCAGCGTGGTGTAGCCGGCATCGACGAAGAGCGAGCCGTCCATGATGAAGCGGGCGAAATTGACGAAGATTCCCGACGGCTGACCGAACAGGAAGCCGGACACGCCGCCGTAGCGCACGCCGAGTTCCCACAAGGCGAAGAAGCTCAGCACGGCGAGAAGCTGCAGTCCTGACCGGGCGATGCCGCCGCCCAGCCCGTCACTGGCGATCTGCCAGTCGATGCGGCGACGCGGCATGGCCCCGGTCGCGGCAGGATTGCGTGTGGTGGTGATGCTCATTCGGTGCCCTCAGTGCGTCTGGATGTCGAGCTCGTTGCAGAGCAGGTGGAAGTACTGGGCGAAGTGCGGATCGCTGCGCGACTCCACGGGGGAGTGGCTGGCGATGTCGATCTCGTGGATGGCCTTCACCTTGGACGGGCGCCCGGACAGGACGACGACGCGCTTGGACAGGGCGACGGCCTCGTCGACGTCGTGGGTGATCAGGATGACCGTCTTGCCGGATTTCTCGACCGCGTCGACGAGGACGCCTTCGAGATGCAGGCGGGTCTGGTAATCCAGCGCCGAAAAGGGCTCGTCGAGGAGCAGGATGTCCGGGTCCATGACCAGGGTGCGGATCAGCGCGACGCGCTGGCGCTGGCCGCCCGACAGGGTGCTCGGATAGGCGTTCTCGAAGCCGCTGAGACCGAAGGTGTTGAGGTAGTCGAGGGCCTTTTCGCGGGCTTCCTGCCGGTCGACATTGCGCATTTCCAGGCCCAGCAGGGCGTTCTGCAGGACTGTGCGCCAGGGAAAGAGAAGGTCCTTCTGCATCATGTAGCCGATGCGGCCGCGCAGGCCGTCCACCGGCTGGCCGCGATAGCGCATGACGCCGCCATCGGCCTCGAGCAGTCCGGCGATCATGTTGAAGATCGTCGTCTTGCCGCAGCCCGACGGGCCGATGATCGAGACGAAGTCCCGTTCGTAGATGTCGAAGGTCAGGTCGCGGACGACCGGGACCGTGCCACTGCGCGTGGCGAAGGTCTTGGCGAGGCCGCGGATTTCCAGTTGCGTCTGTCTGTCGCCCATATCGGCTCCTCATGCTGCATTGCGACAGACGCAGCATGGAGTGTGCCAGATGAGCGGGTTGGCCAGTCCGGACGGTGGTGCCCGACGCGCGGGTTCGTTCAAGTCGCTGGAATCACTGCGTCGCGGCCACCTGCATGGCTGCCCTGCACTTTCTGCAGGGCGGATTCTGCCGATTTTTTACCGCCCTCCGCCGCGGGATGCAGCCGAAGCGCGCGCAGAACATGCGCTTCATGGCTAAAATATATACACGACTTATGATTGCATCATTATAAGGCAGCGCAGAGTGGGCGCCAAGAATGCGCGGCCGGACGGGCGGCAGCTAAGGATCGCGCTGCCGCCGCGTATCTGTCGCCGATCAGGCGATATGGGCGCCCTGGGCGGCGGTGAAGATCGAATAGATCGACTGGCTCGCCGTCATCAGCAGCCGGTTCCGGTGCTCGCCGACGAAGGTGAGGTTGGCGCAGCCCTCCGGGGTCTTGATCTGGCCGATCTTGGTGCCGTCCGGTGCGTAGACATGCACGCCGTCCTGGCCTTCGCCGGCAAAGCCCGTCGCCGCCCAGACATTGCCGTCGACATCGGCGCGCAGACCGTCGTGGAAACCGCTTTCCAGCGTTGCGAATTCGCGCCGGCCGGTCAGCCGGCGGCCATTGTCCTCGACATTCCAGGCGATGATCAGGGCCGGCTCCGGATGATGCGTTGCAGCAGAATCGGCGACGTAGAGCGTGCGGTAGTCCGGCGAGAAGCACAGGCCGTTCGGCTTGAAGATCTCGTCGCTCAGCCGGGTCAGCGCGCCGCTCGACGCATCGATATGGTAGATGCTGGTCGGCAGTTCGAGCTCGCGCACGGTGCCTTCATAATACCAGTGGCTGCCATAGCCCGGATCGGTGAAGATGATGCCGCCGTCGTCCGGGTGGACCACCGCATCGTTCGGCGCGTTGAGCTGCTTGCCCTCGAAGGTCTCGGCCAGCACCTCGGCCGGGCCCTGGTGGCCGTAGCGCACGACGCGGGCGGTCGAGTGTTCGCAGCTGATCTGCCGGCCCTCGAAATCGAAGGTATTGCCGTTGGAATGGTTGGAATGGTGGCGCAGCGGCGTCACCGCCCCGGTGACCTCGTCCCAGCGCATCTGGCGATTGTTGGGAATGTCGCTGAAGACGGCGTAGCGGCCGACGCCGTTCCAGGCCGGCCCCTCGGCCCACAGGGCGCCGCTCCACTGGCGCTGCAGCGGCGTGTTGCCGATCATGTATTGCGAGAAGCGGGGATCGAGCACCTCCCAGGCGTCGTCGGGATAGCGGGATGGCTGCGGCGCGAGCGACTGCGCCCGTACGATATGCGGCATGGCGAGCGCGGCGCCGAGCGCCGCGCCGCCGGTGAGCAATGCGCGTCGATGAATGGTCATGGGTTCCTCCCCGTCGACCGGCATGCCGACCCTCCGGACGACCGTGTTGCTGTTGCGGGGAACGGCCGGCGCCGAAGCGTAACGCGAAGCGGCAGGCCGGGCCAGCGTAACGTATACGAAAAGCCCGCAATCGCGCTGTAACGGTCGCGGTTACCTTGCGGTGCAGCACAAGATTTCGGCGTCCGGCGCCCGCCAGCCATTGCGCAGGGGAGCCTGCGAATACAGTATACCGCCTGAAATTGCTGCGAGGGTGGGGCTTCAATGGCATCTGTGACATTTCGGGACGTGCGCAAGGCGTTTGGCCCGGTCGAAGTGCTGCACGGCGTATCCATTGATATCGAGGAAGGCCAGTTCGTCGTGCTGGTCGGTCCGTCCGGTTGCGGCAAGTCGACCCTCTTGCGGATGCTGGCCGGTCTAGAGCACATCACCTCCGGCGAGATCCTGATCGGCGACCGGGTGGTCAACGCGCTGCCGCCCAAGGATCGCGACATCGCGATGGTCTTCCAGAACTACGCGCTCTATCCGCACATCACGGTCGCCGAGAACATGGGTTTCTCGCTGATGCTGAAGAAGGCCTCCAAGGCGGAGATCGCCGAGCGGGTGCGGCCGGCGGCCGAGATCCTCGGCCTGACCAATCTGCTCGACCGCTATCCGCGGCAATTGTCGGGCGGCCAGCGCCAGCGTGTCGCCATGGGGCGGGCGATCGTGCGCGAGCCGCAGGTCTTCCTGTTCGACGAGCCGCTGTCCAATCTCGACGCCAAGCTGCGCGTCTCGATGCGCTCGGAGATGAAGAACCTGCACCAGCGGCTGCAGACGACCACGGTCTACGTCACCCACGACCAGATCGAGGCGATGACCATGGCCGACAAGATCGTCGTCATGCATGACGGCATCGTCGAGCAGGTGGGCAGCCCGCTGGAGCTCTACGACCGGCCGGACAATCTCTTCGTGGCCGGCTTCATCGGCTCGCCCGCCATGAACATGATGACCGGCGCCGTCGATCCGAACGACCGCGCGACCTTCGTCACCGGCCACGGGCACCGGCTGCCGATCGCGCGGCCGGGCAAGGCCGAGCCGGGCCGCGAGACGATCTATGGCGTCAGGCCGGAATCCTTCCGCCTCGGCGGCGACATTCCGCTGCGGGTCGAGGTTGTCGAGCCGACGGGCTCGGAGACCCACGTCATCGCCAAGCTGGGCGACAGCGACGTGATGTGCGTGTTCCGCGAGCGGATTTCGGCGGGGCCGGGCGACGAGCTGCCGGTCTCGATCGACGCGGAGGCGGTGCATCTGTTCGACGCGGCGACGGGCGCGCGCGTTTCGGCCTGAAGCCGGCAAGGCTTCGGGCGGCCGGTCGGGTTGGAGGACCCGGCCGGCAAGGGAGGACGGCCGTGACGGCAGCGGGAGCGCCGTCACTTCGGGGCACAGAATCGCACGCTCCCGCGCAAGTGGAGGAGATCACGATGACCATCAATCGCAGGACGCTTCTGGCCGGCACGGCCGGCCTCGCCGCCAGCGCGGCCTTCATCGGGCCGTTTGGCATGCGCGGGGCGCTGGCCCAGGCGGCCGCGCCGAAATTCAAGCCGGAGGAAGGCGCCTCGCTGCGGCTTCTGCGCTGGGTGCCCTTCGTCGCCGGCGAGGAGGAAGCCTGGAACGCCAACACCAAGGCCTTCACCGAGGCGACCGGCGTCGAGGTGCAGATCGACCAGGAAAGCTGGGAGGACGTGCGCCCGAAGGCCGCCGTGGCCGCCAATGTCGGCTCGGGCCCCGACATGGTGATGAGCTGGTTCGATGACCCGTTCCAGTATCCCGACAAGCTCGTCGACGTGACCGACCTTGCGACCTCGCTCGGCGAGCAGCATGGCGGCTGGTACGAGGGCCTGGAAGGCTATGCCAAGCAGGGCGACAAGTTCATCGCCGTGCCGCTCTGCGCCATCGGCAACGCCATCTGCTATCGCGACAGCCACATGAAGGCGGCGGGCTTCGAGGAATTCCCGTCAGACACGGCGGGCTTCCTGGAACTGTGCAAGGCGATGCAGGCCAACGGCACGCCGGCCGGATTCCCGCACGGCAAGGCGGTCGGCGACGGCAACAACTACGCTCACTGGCTGTTGTGGAGCCATGGCGGCAAGACCGTCGACGAGGCCGGCAAGCCGGCCATCGACAGCCCCGAGACCCGAGCGGCGATCGAATATGCCAAGGCGCTCTATGCCACCTTCATCCCCGGCACCGAGAGCTGGCTCGACATCAACAACAACCGCGCCTTCCTGGCCGGCCAGATCTCGCTGACGGCGAATGGCGTGTCGCTCTATTACGCGGCCACCAAGGACCCGGAGATGGCCGAGATCGCCGAGGACATCCGCACCACCACCATGCCGGTCGGCCCGGTCGGCCAGCCGGCGGAGCTGCACCAGACCTCGACGCTCAACATCTTCCAGCACACGAAGTACCCGGAAGCGGCCAAGGCCTATATCGAGTTCATGTTCCAGCCGGAGCAGATGAACGCCTGGATCGAGGGCGCCAGCGCCTATTGCTGCCAGTCGCTCAAGGCCTATGCCGACAATCCGGTGTGGACCTCGAACCCGATCCACGAGCCCTATTCCAAGGCCTCGGCCAGCCTGCGGCCGAACGGCTTTGCCGGGCCGCTCGGACCCTCGTCGGCCGCCGTCATGGCCGATTACGTGCTCGTCGACATGTTCGCCGAGGCGGTGACCGGCCAGCGCACCGCGGACGAGGCCATCGCCAACGCCGAGCGGCGCATCGCCCGCTACTACCGCTGAGGCGGCTGGCACCGGCCTGAACGGCCGGTGCCACAAGAGGCGGGCGCGCGGGCGTTGCTGCCCGGGCGCCTGTCGGCGGCGGCTTCGGCCGCGCGCCCTTTCGGCAACGGAGACGATCGACGATGTCCAGCATAGAGGCGACCGCCAGGCCCTCGGCATTCCGCCGGTTCGTGCAGAGCCGCGGCGGGCTCGGCCTGTTGTTCATGCTGCCGGCGGCGGCGTTTCTCTTGTGCTTCCTGACCTATCCGCTCGGCCTCGGCATCTGGCTGAGCTTCACCGACACGACCATCGGCCGGACCGGCATCTTCATCGGCCTAGAGAACTATGCCTGGCTGTTCGACGATCCGGTGTTCTGGCTGTCGGTCTACAACACCATGCTCTACACGACGGTCGCCTCGGTGCTGAAATTCGGGCTGGGCCTGTGGCTGGCGCTGATCCTCAACGAGCATCTGCCGTTCAAGAACTTCTTCCGCGCCATCATCCTGTTGCCCTGGGTCGTGCCGACCGTCCTGTCGGCGCTGGCCTTCTGGTGGATCTTCGACAGCCAGTTCTCGATCATCTCCTTCGTCCTGATGAAATGGGGCTGGATCGACGCGCCGATCAACTTCCTGGGCGATCCGACCAATGCGCGGGCCTCGGTGATCGCCGCCAATGTGTGGCGCGGCATTCCCTTCGTGGCGATCTCGCTGCTCGCCGGCCTGCAGACCATCCCGCAATCGCTGAACGAGGCGGCGGCGCTGGACGGCGCGACCTCGTGGCAGCGCTTCACCAAGATCACCCTGCCGCTGCTGACGCCGATCATCGCCGTGGTGATGACCTTCTCGGTGCTGTTCACCTTCACCGATTTCCAGCTGATCTACGTCCTGACCCGCGGCGGGCCGGTCAACGCGACCCATCTGATGGCGACGCTGTCGTTCCAGCGGGCGATCCCCGGCGGCCAACTTGGCGAGGGCGCGGCCATAGCGGTGGCAATGATCCCGTTCCTTCTCGCCGCGATCCTGTTCTCCTTCTTCGGACTGCAGCGGCGCAAATGGCAGCAGGGAGGCGGCGAATGAGGCGCGTTCAGATGCGGGGAGGAACGATCCGATGAGCAAGCAATCGGCGGCCGCCAAGGCGGCGAACGACCGGGCCGAAGCCTCCGGCCTCAGCCAGTTCGACACGCTGCCGCGGCGGATCCTGACGCTCTACCTGCCGCTGTTCGTCTTCGTCTTCGTCCTGCTGTTCCCGTTCTACTGGATGGTGATCACGGCGGTGAAGCCGGACAACCAGCTCACCGATTACCAGACCTACAGCCCGTTCTGGGTGGTCGGGCCGACGCTGGAGCACATCAAGTATCTCCTGTTCGAGACCTCCTATCCGGGCTGGCTGTGGAACACGATGGTGGTCGCCGTCTGCTCGACCTTCCTGGCGCTGGCCGCCTCGGTCTTCGCCGCCTATGCGATCGAGCGGATCCGCTTCACCGGGGCGCGGGTGACCGGCCTGATGATCTTCCTCGCCTATCTGGTGCCGCCGTCGATCCTGTTCATTCCGCTGGCCTTCATCGTCTTCCAGGTCGGTATCTTCGATTCCATGTTTGCCCTGATCCTGACCTATCCGACCTTCCTGATCCCGTTCTGCACGTGGCTGCTGATGGGCTATTTCCGCACCATTCCGTTCGAGCTGGAGGAATCGGCGCTGGTCGACGGGGCGACGCGCTGGCAGATCCTGACCAAGGTGGTGCTGCCGCTGGCCGTGCCGGGGCTGATCTCGGCCGGCATCTTCGCCTTCACCCTGTCCTGGAACGAGTTCATCTACGCGCTCACCTTCATCTCCTCCTCGGAGAACAAGACGGTGCCGGTCGGCGTCCTGACCGAACTCGTGCGCGGCGACATCTACGAATGGGGAGCGCTGATGTCCGGCGCGCTGCTGGGCTCGCTGCCGGTGGTTATCCTTTACTCCTTCTTCGTCGATTACTACGTCTCGTCGATGACCGGGGCCGTGAAGGAGTAGCGCGGCGATCCGGGAGGCTGATCAGCGGCAGGCGGCGCACCGATGCGCGCGCCGGTATGGTCGCGGCTGCCAAATTTTCCGACATCCGCGCGCATCCTTTAGGGGGCTACGAGTCTTATCCGAGTGAACATCCCTTCACCCGGAGCAGACATGACTCAGCAATCGAACGCGGATAAGCCGCTGAACGCCGGTACGACGCAGGACTATCGCGGCGAGGGCGGCGAGCTGCACCAGGTCGCCGGCGGCGACGTTCCCCAGATGACGACCCAGGGCGGCGCCCCGATCGGCGACGACCAGAACACCCTGAAGGTCGGTCCGCGCGGCCCGACGCTGGTCGAGGACCAGGCGTTCCGCGAGAAGATCTTCCATTTCGACCACGAGCGCATTCCCGAGCGCGTCGTCCATGCGCGCGGCTTCGGCGTCCATGGCGTCTTCGAGACCTATGAATCCCTGTCCGACATCACCCGGGCGGACATGTTCCAGCGCGCCGGCGAACAGACCGAGATGTTCGTCCGCTTCTCGACCGTGGCCGGCAACAAGGGCTCGGCCGATCTTGCCCGCGACGTGCGCGGCTTTGCCTGCCGCTTCTACACCAAGGAAGGCAACTGGGACCTCGTCGGCAACAACATCCCGGTGTTCTTTATCCAGGACGCCATCAAGTTCCCCGACCTGATCCATGCCGCCAAGCAGGAGCCGGATCGTGGCTTCCCGCAGGCCCAGACGGCGCATGACAATTTCTGGGACTTCATGTCGCTGACGCCGGAAGCCATGCACATGGCGATGTGGATCATGTCCGACCGCACCATCCCGCGGTCCTTCCGCTTCATGGAAGGCTTCGGCGTCCACACCTTCCGGATGATCAACGCCGAGGGCAAGTCGACCTACGTCAAGTTCCACTGGAAGCCCAAGCAGGGCCTGCAGTCGGTCGTGTGGAACGAGGCGCTGAAGTTGAACGGCGCCGATCCGGACTTCCATCGCCGCGACCTGTGGGACGCGATCCAGATGGGCGACTATCCGGAGTGGGAGCTCGGCCTGCAGATCTTCGACGACGAGTTCGCCGACCGCTTCGACTTCGACATCCTCGACGCTACCAAGATCATCCCCGAGGAAGAAGTGCCGATCCGCGTCGTCGGCAAGATGACGCTGAACCGCGTCGTCGACAATTTCTTCCAGGAGACCGAGCAGGTGGCGTTCCAGACCGGCAACATCGTGCCGGGCATCGACTTCACCAACGACCCGCTGCTGCAGGGTCGCAACTTCTCCTATCTGGACACCCAGCTGAAGCGTCTCGGCGGACCGAACTTCACCCATATCCCGGTGAATGCGCCGCGCACCGAGGTCCGGCACTTCCAGCAGGACGGCCACATGTCGATGCGCAACCCGAAGGGGCGCGCCAATTACGAGCCGAACTCCTGGGGCGGTGCGGCCGGTGGCCCGCGCGAGGCACCGCGGGGCATATATCAGAGCTTCCCCGCCGAGGAAGCCGGCCAGAAGCGCCGCATCCGCTCGGAGACCTTCGCCGACCATTACAGCCAGGCACGGCAGTTCTACCTGTCGCAGACCCAGACCGAGCAGCAGCACATCGCTGACGCCTTCGCCTTCGAGCTGTCCAAGGTCGAGACGGTGGCGATCCGCGCGCGCATCGTCTCGCATCTCCTCAATGTCGACGAGGATCTGGCCAAGACGGTCGCCAAGAGCCTGCGGCTGAAGGAGATGCCGGCCCCGGCCGAGGCCGCCATGCCGACGCGCATGGATCTGAAGACCTCGCCGAAGCTGTCGATCATCCTCAACGGTCCGGAGAGCTTCAAGGGCCGCAAGGTCGGCGTGCTGGTCACCGACGGTGTCGATGCCGCGCTGCTGTCCGGCCTGAAATCCGCCATCGAGGCGGAAGGCGCGATGATGGAAATCGTCGCCCCGATGGTCGGCGGCGTCGAGGCCAGCGACGGCAGCTGGATCGAGGCCAAGCAGAAGGTCGATGGCGGTCCGTCGCTGCTCTACGACGCGGTGGCGGTGCTCGCGTCCGCGGATGGCGCGTCTACCCTGACCAAGGAGGCGACGGCCCGCGACTTCGTCACCGACGCCTTTGCCCATTGCAAGTTCATCGCCTATTCGGCCGAGGCGATGCCGCTGTTCGAGAAGGCTGGCGTCGCCGGTGATCTCGACGAGGGCTGCGTGAAACTCGCCAGTGCCGAGGACGCGAAAGGCTTCATCGTCCAGTGTCGCAAGCTGCGCCACTGGCAGCGCGAACCGAACGTCAATGCGGTCTGACGGTTCGACCATTCGACGGGGCGCCCTGCGCGCCCCGTCAGGCGGCCTTGATTATCGGCCGATCGTGGCGGTCCCCGCCCGCAACGAGGAGGAGCGCCTGCCGGCGCTTCTCCGCGCGCTTGCCGAACAGTCCTGGCTTGCCGGCACCGGCCGGCAGCTCGACGTCGTCATCGTTCTCAACAACACCGACGACCGGTCGCGCGCGGCAGCGGAGGCGGCGGCGGCCGGCACCATGCTGCGGCTGCATCTGGTGGAATGCCTGTTTCCGGCGCCCTTCGCCCATGTCGGTGCGGCGCGTCGGCTGGGCATGGACCTCGCCTGCACCCTGTCGCCGGATACCGGCCGCACGATCCTGCTGACCACCGATGCCGACGCGGTGCCGGCACCCGACTGGATCGCGGCCAACCTGGCGGCGATCGAACGCGGTGCCGATCTGGTCGGCGGGCTGATCATCGGCGACCGGCGCGAAGAGGCCTTGCTCGGGCCGGCCTTTACGTCGCGCGCCAGGAATTACCTTCTCTATGCGGAATTGTGCGACCGGCTCGCCTGCCACGTCGATCCGCTGGCTCACGATCCCTGGCCGCGCCATCGCGACCATACCGGGGCGAGCTTGGCCGTACGCGCCAGCGTCTATGAGGCGGTCGCCGGCCTGCCGGCGGCGTCCTTCCGCGAGGATCTCGCCTTCGTGGCCCGCGTCCGGCAGGCCGGCTTCAGGCTGCGCCACGACCCGGCGGTGCGGGTCGAGGTCTCGGCGCGCACCCATGGCCGGGCGGCCGGCGGCATGGCCGATACGCTGGCGCAATGGGTGGCCGAGGCCGAAGCCGGGCGACCGCATCTGGTGGAGGCCCCGCAGCGCGTTCTGGCGCGGGCGATCCGCCGCAGCTTGCTGCGCGACGCGGCCCATGTCGAACCGGACGGGCTCGCGGCCATCGCGACGCGGCTCGGGCTGAAGCCCGCAGAGCTCCATGATGGCGACGGCCGGGTCCTGCCGCCGCACCTCCTGGTCGAGCGCCATGCGCCGGACGAGCCCGATGCCCCCGGCACGGTGCCGGTGCTGGATGCGATTGCGGAATTGAGAGCGTTGATCGGCGAGGATGAGGCGAGGGAACATGCTGCATAAGCTCCGGCCACAGGACGAGGCGGCGTCGCTGCGACGCGCATTGGTGGCACTGCCGCGCAGCTACGAGACGGAGGCCGAGTTCCCCCATGCGGGTTTCGCGCTGCTGTCGGGCTCGTCGCTGGCCGCTGATCCGCCGCTGGAACCCGCCGCCATCGGCGATCTCCTGCATCTCCTGGCCGAGGTGGGGCGCGGCGATCTGGGTGTCGGCCGGATCTATGAGGGGCACGTCAACGCGCTGTTGCTGATCCGTGCCTATGGCAGCGAGGCCCAGAATGCAGCGGTCCGCAATGCAGCGACTGAGGGCGCATGGCTGGGTGTCTGGAACACCGACGCGCCGGGCAAGCCGCTGACCGAGACTGACGGTGTTCTTGTCGGCGCCAAGAACTTCGCCTCCGGTGTCGATGGGCTGACCCGCGCGATCGTGACGGTGCCGGACGAGGCGGGCCGGAAGATGCTGCTGATGCCGTTGGCCGATGCGCCGGTCGACCGGTCGTGGTGGGACCCGATGGGCATGCGCGGCTCCGGCAGCCATGTCGTCGATTTCACCGGACTGAAGATCGAGGCCGGGCATCGTCTCGGTCAGCCGGGCGACTATACGCGCGAGCCTTGGTTCAGCGGCGGGGCGATCCGCTTTGCCGCGGTGCAGACCGGCGGCCTGCACGCCGTCTTCGACGTGGCGCGGGATCATCTGCTGCGCACCGACCGGGCCGGCGATCCCTATCAGGCACAGCGGCTCGCCCGCATGGGCCTGCATGTCGATGCCGCCCATGGTTGGCTGGCGCGCGGCGCAGAGGCCTGGAGCGCGGCCGCGGCCGACCCGGAGGATGCCGCAAAGGCGAGGCGCCTCGTCGCGACGGCAAACGCCGTGCGCTCGGCCGTCGAGACCGCGGCACTGGCGGTGCTGGAAGAGGCTGAGCGGGCCGTGGGCGCCGCCGGCTTCAACCGGCCGCATCCGCTGGAGCGCCTCGTCCGCGACCTGCGCACCTATCTGCGCCAGCCCAATCCCGATGGCGCTCTGCGCAATCTGGGCGATGCGATCGCCGCCGGCGACTGGCTGCCGGGAGAGGGCGCATGAGCGAGGCGCGCGATCCGCGCACTTTGACCGCCCGCAGCATCCTCATTGTCGCGCCCCATGCCGACGACGAGTCGCTTGGATGCGGCGGGCTGGCGACCATCCTCGCCAGGGACGGCCGCCAGTTCCATACGCTGTTCGTCACCGATGGCGGGGCGTCGCATCGCAATTCGGCGACATGGCCGCGGGCGGCGCTGGCCGCCAAGCGTCACCGCGAGGCCGAGGACGCGCTCGCCATTCTCGGCCTCGGCACCATGCCGCGCAGCTTTCTCGGCCTGCCCGATGCCGATCTGCCGCCGGACGGCTCGCCCGGCTGGGACGCGGCCCGCGCCCGGGTCGTCGAGATCCTCGCCGACGCCGCGCCCGATCTGGTGCTCTTGCCCTGGCGGCGCGATCCGCATTCCGACCATCGCGCGGCCTGGCATCTGGTCACACAGGCGCTGGAACAGGCGGGCCTGGCGCCTGCGCGGATGGAATATGCGATCTGGCTCGACGAACTCGGGGCGCCGGAGGATCATCCGCGTCCCGGGGAAATGCACCGGGTCTTCTTCGACATCGCCGATGTCGTCGAGATCAAGCGGGCGGCGGTGGCCGCGCATCTATCCCAGACCACGGCGCTGATCGACGATGACCCGGACGGGTTCATGCTCGACGGGGCCACCATTGCCCGGCTGACGGGCCCGATCGAAAGTTACTGGCAGGATGGCGAAGCCGATTGATCTGGACGGGTTCGAGGCGATGTTCGCCGCCGATCCCGATCCCTGGGGCTATGCCGCCTCGCCCTTCGAACAGTTCAAGCGCCGCATCCTGATGGAAGCGGTGGGCACGCGGATCTATGGCCGCGGGCTGGAACTGGCCTGCGCCAATGGCGAGAACAGCGCTGTGCTGGGCCGCAAATGCCTGCGGCTCCTGGCGCTGGACGGCTCGCCGACGGCGCTGGCCATCGCGCGAGATCGCAACCGGGCGACACCGCGCATCCGTTTCGCCGAGGCCGTGCTACCGGGCGGGATGCCTCGTGGGCCGTTCGACCTGATCGTCGTGTCGGAACTGCTCTATTATCTCGCGCCGAACGATCTGCAGGTGATGCTCGCCCGCTTGCGGGCGGCCGTCGCGCCCGGCGGGCGGATCGTGTTCCTCCACCATTTCCTTGATTTCGACGATGCGGCGACGCCGCCGGCGCTGGTCGGCGAGGCCGTCGAACGCGCCTTCGCGGCGGGCTTTGGCGTCGGCTACCGCGCCCGGACCGGCCGCTTCGTCGCTGTCGCCTTCGACCGCTGAGGCGGGTCCGGCGGGGAGCGTGTGCGGCGGGCGGTCAGTGTCCGCCGGCGGCGCCCAGCAGCGTGCCGACGAAACGGGTCGTCCTTGGATCGGTGGGCGTGCGGAAGATCGTCTCCGGCGGTCCCTCCTCGACGATCTGGCCGCCGTCGAGAAAGGCGACATGATCGGCGATCTGGGCAGCCAGCCGCAGATCGTGGGTCGCCATCAGCATCGTCATGCCCTCCTCGGCGAGGGTCCGCAGCACCTCGACGACCTCGATGGCGAGTTCCGGATCGAGGGCCGAGGTCGGCTCGTCGCACAGAAGCAGCGTCGGCGAAGCGGCGATGGCCCGCGCGATGGCCACGCGCTGCTGCTGGCCGCCCGACAGCGTCGCCGGCCAGGCATCGGCCTTGTGGGCCATGCCGACCTTTTCCAGAAGCGTCATTGCATGGCTTCGCGCCTTGGCGGCCGGCCATTTCCAGACGGTGGTGAGCCCTTCGGTCACATTGTCGGCGACCGAGCGATGCGGAAACAGCTGGAAGTTCTGGAACACCATGCCGGTCCTGCGGCGCAGCGCCAGGATCTCGGCCTGCGACGGGCGCTGGCCCGGCGCGAAGGCAACCCTCGCATCGCCGATCTCCAGCGTGCCGGCCTCGGGCATTTCCAGAAGGTTGGCAGTGCGCAGCAGCGTGCTCTTGCCGCTGCCGGACGGGCCGATCAGGGCGGTGACGCGGCCCTCGGCGATATTCAGATCGACGCCGTCGAGGACGGTGTTCTCGCCGAAACTCTTGGCGATGCCGGACAGGCGGATCATGCGCCGGACTCCAGATAGCCGCCCTGGCGCCCGAAGCGCGCCTCCAGCCGGCTCTGCAGGGCGGAGAGGACCGAGGACAGGACGAGATAGAGCAGCGCCGCCTCGACATAGAGGATGAGCGGCTCGTAGGTCGTGGCGACGATGCGCTGGGCCTGCTGGAACAGCTCCGGCACGGTGATCGCCGCGGCCAGCGAGGTGTCCTTGACCAGCGAAATGAAAGAATTCGACAACGGCGGCACGGCGACACGTATCGCCTGCGGCACGATGGTACGTTTCATCGCCTGGTTCCGGGTCATGCCGATCGCATAGGCGGCTTCCCACTGGCCCTTGTTGATGGAGGACAGGGCCGCGCGGATGATCTCCGACGTATAGGCACCGACGCTGAGGGTGAAGCCGATCAGCGCCGCCGGAAAGGCGTCGATCAGGATGCCGACGCTGGGCAGGCCGTAGAAGATGACGAAGAGCTGGACCAGCAGCGGCGTGCCGCGGATGAACCAGACATAGAAGCGGGCGATGGCGGCCAGCGGCTTCGGCCCGAACAGCCGCACGACGGCGGTCATGAAGCCGAGCGACAGGCCGAAGGCGAAGGAGAGGATCGCCAGCGGCACGGTGAAGACGAGACCCGCCCGGACCAGCGGCCAGAGCGAGTCGAGCATCAATTGCAGGGTGGGGGGCAAGGGACGGTCCGATCCTGTCGCAGCAAGCGGGCGCGGGTAACCCGGTTCCGGTGCTCGGCCGGAACCTCACCCTTCGGCGACGATGTAGGGCAGCGGCAGCGGCGGGCATCCCGCCGCCGCCGTCGAAGATCAGCGCGAGACGTCGGCGCCGAAATATTTCTGCGAGATGGTCTCGTAGGTGCCGTCGGCGCGGATCGCATCGAGCGCCTTGTCGATCTCGGCGACGAGCTCGGGATTGCCCTTCTGGACGACCACGCCGGAAGCGGCGGCCTCGGCTTCCGAGGCGACGATCTTCACCGGCGCGTCGGGCTTCTGCTTCTTGAAGTCGAGATAGGAAAGGTTGTCGTTGATCGTCGCGTCGGCGCGGCCGGTGAGGACGAGCTGGATCGACTGGTCGAAGCCTTCCGTGCCGACGAGGCTGGCGCCGGCTTCCTCGGCGATGCGGCCGTAATTGGAGGTCAGCGACTGGGCCGCCCGCTTGCCGTCGAGATCGGCGAAGCTGGCGATGTCCTCATTGTCGTCCTTCACGATGAGGACCGCCTTGGAGACGATGTAGGGCTTGGAGAAGTCGAAGCGGGCCTGCCGCTCCTCGGTGATGCCGACCTGGTTGATCACCGCGTCGTAGCGGTCGGAGGCGAGGCCGGCGATCAGGCCGTCCCACTTGCCCTCGACGAACTCGACCTCGACGCCGAGCCGCTCGGCGATCTCGCGGCCGATCTCGACATCGAAGCCAACGAGGGCGCCGGAGGCATCGTGATAGGTGAAGGGGGCATAGGTGCCCTCCGTGCCGATCCGCAGGGTGCCGGCGGACTTGATGTCCTCGAGGCTGCCGGCATGGGCGGCGGTGCCGAGGAGAAGGGCGGCGGTGAGCGTTGCGAGCGTGAGCTTCATGGGGTCATTCCTGGATTGGGAGGCGCCTGTCGCGCATTGACCGGAAACTCGGTATTCGCGGGGCTTCCATCAAGGAATGGATTGGCGCGGGGACGCCGGATCGGAGTTGGTTCTTCCCATCTTCGCCATTCGGCGCGCGCGGAGCATGGAAGCGGACGACCGGTCGCGGTCGCCCGCTCTTGCGACGTCAGCGGTTGGCGAAAAAGACGTCGTCCTGCTCGCTGCGCAGCCGGTGCAGCGTGCTCGCCGTGTCGAAGGCGACGGCGTCGCAGGTGACGATCTCGCCGGCCGCGACCGGGGCGCGCAGGGTGCGCCCGTCCATCAGGTAATAGGGCGCGGGCGCGCCGGCCCCGAGCGGCCGGGCCGGCATCAGCAGGTGATCCAGCGGCTCCATCTGGTGGCGCGCGCCGATGGCCAGCGTCTCGCCCGCGGTGAGATCGCGCCGGGCGCGGGCGACGAGGTCGTAGCGGGGCCTGACCTCGGTGCCGCCGGTCGAGCTGCCGAGCCGGGCCGCCGACAGCACCGACATCGGCGCCTCGACGCCGAGAAGATGCACCGGGTTATGGATTAGGAGATGGCGGCCGTCAGGGCTCGCCGGAATGCCCTTGCCCGCGAGGAGCCGCCCGGTTGCCGCATCGGGCGCCTCGACGATGACGAAGACGCCGCCGGCAAAGCTGAGCTCGTCCGGCCGGCGCAGGCAGTTGAACATGTCCACGACGCCGGCGCGGCCGAGAAGGCCACCGGCGGCGCGGGGCCGCATGAGATGCGGCAGTTCCACCGTGCGGGCGATGGGCGCGTGCAGTTCCGGCACGTCCGGATCAAGATCGGTGTGATTGGCGACGATGCCCATCTCGCAGAGATCGGGCACGGTGGTGCGGGCGAATTCCGCCAGTTCGCGGGGTGGGATCGCGGCGGTCGGATCGCCGGTCGCGAAGAGATCGCGAAAATGCGGCGCCGCAACCGATCGTCCCCAGGCGGTGACGGTGTCGTCGGCCGGGTTCCAGACGAAGTCGGATTCGCTGGCCTTGCCGGCGGCGACGATCTTCAGGCCGAGGAGCCGTGCCCAGCCGATCAGGCCGATCAGCAGGCTCGGCTGGTCGCCATCCACCGGCGTGTGGACCACGCCGGCCGAGGCGGCGCGCCGGGCGAGGATCGGACCGACGACGATCTCGGCTTCCTTGGTGGCGATGACGCTGTGGCGGCCATTGTCGATGGCGGCGGCGGCCGTTGCGGCAGCGCCTTCGGGATGGCCGGTCGCCTCCACCACCACGTCGAGCGGCAGCGCGGCCAGAAGCAGCGCATCGTCGACGACCGCCGTCCGGCCGGCTTCGATGGCCGCCAGCGCGGCGGCGCGCGTGTCGCACAGCGTGATGGCCTCCGCCGCGACGCCCGCCGCCAGCAGCGAGCGGCGGGCGCGGTCCATGTCGCGGTCGCAGATCGCCGGGACGACGAGCCCCGGAATATGCCGCGACTGCGCCACGAAGGTCGCGCCGAACTCGCCGGCACCGACCAGCCCGGCCCGGATTTCGCGCGCCTCGCTCCGCGCGAAAACTGCATGCAGGTTCATGGATCCCCTCCCGAAATAGATTCCCCCGCGGCCCGTCTAGGCTAGATTGTCGCAGGGCGGAAGGGTCCGGCCGCGAGACCCGGCCGGTCGCAAGCTGGCATGCCAGGCGCTGAACGACGCCCGGCGAGGCTGGCGCCGCGCCGCCGTCAGCCGGCCGCGATCCTGTTGCGGCGCGCGATGGCCGTCGGGGCAGCGGCGACGACGAGCAGGGCAAGGCCGGCCATGTCGATCCAGATGTTGGTCGGGAACATCAAGAGGCCGCCGGCAACGAGGAAGATCCCACGGCGCAGCGGTGTGACCACGCCGCCGACCGGCTCGGTGCCCTGAAGCGCGATGGCGAAGAGCACGCAGCCAAGGGCGTAGAGCGCCGTCGTGTAGGCGATGTCGAGCGGCGTGCCTTCAAGGAGCAGCTGCGGGACATAGACGAAGCTGAACGGCATCAGCACCAGCGTGGCGCCGAATTTGAGGGCCGCGAAGCCGGTCTTCATTGGCGGCGCGTCGGCGATGGCGGCACCGGCGAAGGCGGCGACGCAGACCGGCGGCGTGATGTTGGAGAGGCACGCTGCGTAGAACACTGCCAGATGCGCGGCCACCACAGGCACGCCGAGATTGATCAAAGCGGGCGCAGCGACCACCGACAGGATGATGTAGGAGCCGGTGGTGCTCGACCCCATGCCGATGATGATCGAGACGACCGTCACGAGGCAGAGCGCGACGAAGAGATTGCCGCCGGAAAAGTCGATCAGGACGGCGGAGAATTTCAGCCCGAGACCGGCCAGGACGATGCCGCCGATGATGATGCCGAGCGTGCCGATGGCCGCACCCGCCGCCGCGTTGCTGCGGGCGCCGCCGACCATGGCCTGTGCGATGGCGGTCGGTCCCATGCGGGTGTCGCGGCGCAGCCAGGACAGGGCGGCGGCCGAGACGGTGCCCCAGAAGGCGCAGAAATCGGCCGAATAGCCGGAGAACAGCAGGCCGATCACGGCGATCAGCGGCACGAAGAACTGCCAGCCCTTGGCCAGCACCGAGCGCAGGCTGGGGATTTCTTCCGCCGGCAGGCCCTTCAGGTCGAGGCGGACGGCTTCCAGATCGACCATCGACAGGAGGAAGATGAAGAACACCACGGCCGGGATGACGTTCATCAGGGCGATGGTCAGGTAGCTGGTCTCGGTGAGGGTCGCGAGGATGAAGACGCCGGCGCCCATGACCGGCGGCATGAACTGGCCGCCGGTGGAGGAGATCGCCTCGATGGCGCCGGCATCATGGTTGCGGAAGCCGGTGCGCTTCATCAGCGGAATGGTGAAGGCGCCTGTGGTCACGACATTTGCGACGGAGGAGCCGGAGATGGAGCCGAACAGCGCGGAGGTCATGACCGCGATCTTGGCCGGGCCACCGCGCCAGCGGCCGGCCAGCGCCGTGCCGAGATCCATGAAGAAGGCGCCGGCGCCCGAGCGCTCGAGAAAGGCGCCGAAGATCATGAAGGGGAAGACGAAGGTGGCGAAGGTCGCGGTGACGACGCCGAACAGCGCTTCCTGGGTGGAATAGGTGAATTCCAGGATGCGCTCGACCGACATGCCGGGATTGGCCAGGCGACCGGGCAGATATTCGCCGAAATAGAGTTGGCCGAGAAAGACGATGGCGATGATCGAGATGATCGGGCCGAGCGCCCGGCGGCTGGTCTCCAGCATAACCCCGATGGCGATGGCGCCCATCACCAGATCGGCGGTGTTGGGCGAGGAGACGCGGAACATCGCGTAGCTGACATACTGGTCGATCCAGTACCAGACGCTGGCGACGGTGGCGGCGACGAGAACGAGGTCGACGATGCTCGGGCGGTGGGACGGCGAGCCGGCGCGTGCCGGATAGAGCAGGAACACCAGCACCGAGGTCAGCATCAGATAGATGCCGCGATTGGTCTGGGTCGAGACGAGGCCGAAGCCGGAGGTGTAGAGGTAGAAGCCGGTGAAGCCCAGCGCCACCAGATTGAAGGCGAGGGCGTAGAAACCGGTCAGGGACCGGCGTGCGCCATCGACGCGCAACAGCCAGGATGCGTCCACCATCGTCTCGTCTTTTCGTGGTTGAAAGGCCCCCGCCTTCCGGTCAGCCGGAAAACGGGGGCGTCAGCAATGCGTTGACTGTGGCGGGTGGCTACTTCGCCGCGCCGCTCTCGGCGTAATAGGCGGCGGCGCCGGGATGCATCGGGGCGCCGAGCGCCTCGAAGTTCTCGACGTCGGGCTTCATCTGGGCCCAGGCCTTGTGGCCGTTGGCCAGCGCGTCCTGCCGGTCATAGGCCGAGGCCACCATCCGCTTGACCACGTCTTCCGGCACGCTCTCATGGGCGACCCAGTAGACGGTGGTATAGGGCATGTCGGTCGCCGGAACGCCCTTGTAGGTCGTCTCCGGCATCGTGCCCGTATGGTAGAAGGGATAGGTCTCGCTGATCTTGGCGAGCTGGTCCTCCTCGTAGGGCAGCACCACCACGTTGCGCGTCTCGGCCAGCTCGGTGACGGCCGCGGCCGGCGAGGAGGACTGGCAGAAGGCGTCGATCTGGCCGTTGCCCAGCGCACGGCCGGCGTCGGCGAAGGTCATCATCTGCGGCTCGACCTGATCGAGGATGCCGAGCGCCGTCAGGATGTTGGAGCAGTTGAAGACCGTGCCCGATCCCGGCGGTCCGAGCGCCACCTTCTTGCCGGCGAGATCGGCGATCGACGACAGGCCGCTGTCGGCGAGGGTGACGAAATAGGTCGGTCCCTCATAGGCCATGGCGACGCCCCGCAGCATGTCGCCCTTCTCTCCGTCCTTGAACGGGCCGGTCGGCTCCTGCGCCATGAAGACGTGGCTGCCATAGACGATGCCCATGTCGAGCTCACCCTTGATCAGCCGCTTGGCGTTCTCGGTGGAGCCGCCGGTGGTCACCTGGGTGATGTTGACGTCCGGCAGGTCCTTGCCGAGCTCGGTGCCGGCGACGCCGACCATGTAGTACATGACGCCGCCCGGATTGGAGCCGCCCCAGGCGATGCTGGTCTGGTCCTGCGCCACGGCGCCGGTTGCGAGCGATGCGGCGGCGAGCCCTGCCGCGAGCGTGCAGGCGATTGTCCTGAGTGTCATCCTGTCTTCCTCCCCATTGTTGTCGTTACTGGCGGACGGGATTCTCCAAGGTCCCGAGCCCGTCGATCGTGACCGCAACGCGGTCGCCGTCGGCGAGATAGCGCGGCGGGTCGAAGCCGATGCCGACGCCGGCGGGCGTGCCGGTGGCGATGATGTCGCCCGGCAGCAGCGTCATGGTGGCCGTCATCGTCTCGATCAGCGTCGGAATGTCGAAGATCAGATCGGCGACGCTGGCCTTCTGGCGGGTCTCGCCATTGACCGTGGTGGTGACGGTCAGCCTGGTGACGTCCGGCACCTCGTCGGCGGTGACCAGCACCGGGCCCATCGGCGCGAAGGTGTCGATGCCCTTGCCGATCACCCACTGGCTGTGATGGCGCTGCAGCTCGCGCGAGGTGACGTCGTTGATGACGACATAGCCGAAGACATAGTCCATGGCGTCGGCCTTGGAGACGCCGAAGGCGCGCTTGCCGATGACCACGCCGAGCTCGCCCTCGTAATCGACGGTGCGGGTGCGATCGAGGCCGGCCTCGATGGTCGCGCCGGGTCCGATGATCGCCGACAGCGACTTGGTGAAGATGACGGGCGCGACCGGGATGGCCTGCTTGCCGCCGGAATCGAAGCCGCTGTTGTGAAACTCGGAGGCATGCTCGCGGTAGTTCTTGCCGACGCAGAAGATGTCGCGGCGCGTCTCCGGCAGCGGCGCGAGAATGGTCACGTCGGACTGCGAGAGGCGCTCGGCGCCATTGGCCGCCTTGGTCTTCCACGCATCCAGCAGCTCCGCGTCGCCCTCGGCGATGCGCCGCACCGCAAGGCGGGCCGCCGCGCCGGTCTCGCAGACCACGATCTCGTTCCCATCCAGCAGGCCGGCGCCCGGAACACCGTCCCGTTCGAATGTCAGCAGCTTCATTTCCGCGATGCTTCCTTGTTTTATCGATAAAACATGCAAACATATGGAAAGTGACGGGTCAAGCGGCGTTGTGCCGGGAGCCCGCGGATTGCCAAGTCGGCGCAGAGCCGGCATGCGGGGCGCCAGCGAAGGAAAGGCTGCCACACTCATGGATCTGGACGTGTCGACGCGCCCCCTGAAACCGGACACCGGCATGACGCTGACCGACGCGGCCTACCGGCAGCTGCGAACCGACATCATCGCCGGGGTGCGGGCGCCGACGGAGCGGCTGCGGATCGAGCGGCTGAGCCGGATCTACGAAGTCGGGCCGACGCCGTTGCGCGAGGCGCTGCAGCGGCTGGCGGCCGACGGGCTGGTCATCGCCACCGGCAATCGCGGCTTCGCGGTGGCGCCGCTCGATGCCGACGAATTCGAGGATCTCAATACCGCCCGGACCGCCATCGAGCTGCAGATGCTGCGGATGGCGATCGAGAAGGGCGACGCGATGTGGGAATCAGGCGTCGTCGCCGCGGCCTACCGGCTGGGCAAGCTGGACGACCGGATCATGTCCGACGATCACGAGACCCTGTCGGAATGGGAGACCGCCAACCGGGACTTCCACTACGCCACGGTGTCGGCCTGCGGGTCGAAATGGCTGCTGCATGTGCGCAGCCTCCTGCACGACCAGTGCGAGCGTTACCGCCGGGCCTCGGTCGACCTGAAGCGCCACGAGCGCGATCTGGCCGAGGAACATCGGCAGATCGCCGCGGCGGTTCTGGAACGCGATGCCGACCGGGCCAGCGATCTGGTGGCGGCGCATTTCGAGCGCACGACGCGGTTCCTGGTGCAGGTGCTCGGCGCGCGGGCATGATCCTGCCGCGGGGCAGGGCGGTATGGACTTGCGGCGACAGCCAGCGCGCGGCCTTGGCCCCTTAGACCTCAGCCCTTCGGCGCGAAGCGCTGGATGATGGCGTCAGCGATCGCGCCGAGATCGGCAGCGACGATGTCGGGCCTTGGTGTTTCGGGCGCGTGCAGCACGGCGTTGCCGGGCCGGGTGACGAGCGCGCCGTAACAGCCGGCAGCCTGCGCGCCGATCGTATCCCAGACATGACAGGCGACGAGGCAGAGATCGCCGGTGGCAACGCCATGCGCCTCGGCGACGAGGCGATAGGTCTCGGGCGCCGGCTTGAACCGGCCGACGCTGTCGACGCTGTGGGATGCCTCGAAGAACTCTGCGATGCCAGCCTTGTCCAGCGGGGTCGGCGCGGCCGACGGCGGCGAATTGGTCAGGGTGACGAGGCGAAAGCCGGCGTCGCGCAGCTTCGCCAGCGCCGGGGCGACGTCGGGATGGGCCGGCATGCTGCCGATCCGCCGGCGCAGTTCGGCGACATCGTCATCGCCGACGGCGACATTCCGGGTCTCCCCGACCATGCGGATGACGCCCGCTGCGATTTCCCCGAAGGGCGTGTAGCGGCCCGACAGGGTCAGCGTCTGGGAATAGAGAACGAGCTGGGCGAACCATTCACGCATCACCGCCGCATCGCCGAAGACCCGTTCGAACAACGGCTCCAGCGTGGTGATGTCGAGCAGCGTCTCGTTGACGTCGAAGACGATGATCGGCGGAACCCGGCTGATCATGGCGAAACGCTCCCTGGTCGGCGCCGATCCTCACCGGATCGGCATCCCTTCTAGATGGGCGCTCCCTTGCAACATCCAGCCCGGCACCTGATCTGCGTCACAACCGGACACAAGGATTGCGATCATGATGCAGGACAATGAAATGATGATGGATTCCGGCCCGATGGGCTGGATGATGGGCGGCATGGGGATCGGCGCGGTGCTGGTGCTCGCCGTCCTGGTGCTGGGGGTCTTCGCCCTCGTCAAATATCTGCGGAGCTGACGACGCCGGCACGCAGCTGCGGCCGACCTGATCGGGCGTCCGACGCGGGATCGCCCGGTCAGGCCGCCTCGGTCGCGCGGATCCTGACGGGGCCGCCGCGATCCAGCATCGCCTGGATGTCGGACCATGGCTGGGGCCGGGCGAAGTAATAGCCCTGCAAGAGCTTGCAGCCGGCGGTGCTGGCCAGCAGCATCTGTTCGGCGGTCTCCACGCCTTCCGCGACGATGGCGAGCCCCATGGCGTTGGCGACGCTGGCAAGGGCGGTGATGAGCACGTTGTCGGCCTCGCTGTCCCCCAGCTTGACCACGAAGCTGCGGTCGATCTTGATCGAATCGATCGGGAAGGCGCGGAGGTACGAAAAGCCGCTGTAGCCGGTGCCGAAATCGTCGAGCGAAATGCGCAGGCCGAGGGCGCGCAGCGCGGCGAGACGGCGAATGACGCCGTCATTGGCGTTCATGGCGACGGATTCGGTGATCTCGATGACGATGCGCCTTGCCGGCATGCCGGTTTCGGCCAGCACGCGTTCGACCATCGTCACGACGTCGTCGCGCTTGAGCTGGCTGGCGGAGAAATTGACGCCGATGGACAATCGGTCCGTTTCGGCGCCATCCCGGCAGGCGCGGCGGAACACCCATTCGCCGAGCAGGTCGATGAGCAGCGATTGTTCGGCAATGGGGATGAAGTCCACCGGCGGAATGATACCACGCGACGGATGGCGCCAGCGCACCAGCGCCTCGCAGCCATGCAGCTTGCCCTCGGCGGTGACGATCGGCTGATAGGCGAGTTCCAGCTCGTTCAAAAGGATCGCGGCGCGCAGCTCGCGCTCGATATAGCGGGTGTGCTTCTGGTCCCGGAGCATCTCGTTTTCGAACAGGGTCGCCTGGGCACGGCCGTTCCGCTTGCTCTGGTAGAGCGCGAGGTCGGCATATTGCATCAGCTCGTCGAACAGGGCGGTGTCGCCCGGGCCGAAGGCGATGCCGATCGAGGCCGACAGGTTCAGCGGTCGGCCGGCGTGATAGGCGGTGTGGTCGAGCGCGATCAGGAAGCTCTCGGCCAGCCGGGTGGCCGCTTCGGGCGAGGCGCATTCGGTCAGCAGCGCAAATTCGTCGCCGCCGACCCGGCCGATGAGGCTGCCGGGGAAGACGCGTCGGGCGACCGTCGCCAGATGACGCAAGGCGGCATCGCCCATGTCGTGTCCGTAGGCGTCGTTGATCTGCTTGAGATAATCCATGTCGACGAGGAGGAGCGCGTAGCCGCCGGATGGGGGCGCGATCTTGAGCTGCGCTCCGCAACGGATGATGAAAACCCGGCGGGTCAGTGTCCTGGTGACGCCGTCGCGCTCGTGGATCAGCGCATTCTGGCGGTCCGTGGCGTCCTTCTGGCGAACCAGTTCGGTCTCGAGGCGATGCTGCCGGCATGCCCAGAACAGGGCGATGACGGCGACCGCGGTCGTCGCGGCGAGGATCCGGGTATGCCAGAGATCCTCGCTGCCGGCGCCGGTGAGCCCCAGAACGGACAGGCCGATGATGGCGAGAAGCCAACCCACCATCGAATAATGGCTGATCCGCATCATGGCGCGAGGGTCGCGAAAACCGGACAATTCATTACCCTGACAGTTGCATTTGCGACTTTGTGCAGGACGAACTCATAAGACCGGGTAAACAGTTTGTGATGACCTCATGACAGTTCACGTTCGGTGAATCGTTCCTTATCGGCCCGCCCTGTCTGCCGGACGTCCGTCGCGCGGTTTCTACCGGCGGCCGCCGCGCAACCGTTGGTTCTTCAGGCTAGGCGGATGTGCGCGCCACGATCCGGAATCCGAGATCGGTGACGGGTGCCTGCGGGCCGGTGCCGTCGAAACGGGCGAGGATCGCTTCCGCCGCGGCCCGCCCGAAGGCCGGCCGATCGACCCGCACGGTGGTCAGCGCCGGCTCGACATGGGCGGCAAAATCCTGGTCGCCGAAGCCGATCACGGCGATGTCCGCCGGAACGGCGAGCCCGCGCGCTTTGGCTTCGATCAGCACGCCGTGGGCCAGAAGGTCGGAGCTGCAGAAGACCACCCCGCCAGCGAAACCACGGGCGTCGATGAGTTCGGCAAGGCCTTGCCGGCCCCGTTCCAGGCTGGCCGGGCCATCGAAATCGACTGTCTCGATCGCCGTCTCCGCGGCGGGGGCGAAGCGCGCGACGAAGGCCGCCTTGCGACGTGCCGCCCGCTCGTCGTCGGCCGACACCGTGCCGGCCCTGACGTAGCCGGCCGAGATGGCATAGTCGGCGGCCGCGCGCCCGGCCTCGGCATGGGAAAAGCCGACGCACAGATCGATGGGCGAGTCGGTGATGTCCCAGACCTCGACCACCGGAATGCCGGCGCCCAGCAGCATTCTGCGGGCCCGCGGCGTGTGGTGGATGCCGGTCAGGAGCATGGCGTCCGGCCGGCGCGACAGATGCGTCTCGATCAGCACCTCCTCGTCGGCCGGATCCAGCCCGGTCTCCGACAGCAGGATCTGGTAGCCATGGGCCCGGATCCGCTCGCTGAAGGCCTTGATCATCGCGGCGTAGACGATGTTGGTGATCGACGGCACCAGGGCGGTGATCAGCCGGCTACGCCGCGAGGCGAGGGCGCCGGCCAGGGCGTTGGGGACGAAGCCGGTCACCGCGATGGCCTCGCGGATCTTCTCCAGCGTGGCCGGCGAAACCTTGGACGGATCGCTGAGGGCTCGGGAGACGGTGACCTGCGAGACGCCGGCGAGCCGTCCGATCGTCGCCATGGTGACCGGACCGCCTCCGGGAGGCGCGCCTTTCGGCGGTGGAGCCTGATCGTCCGTCAATCGCCTCGTCTCCACCTCTCGTCCCGACACATGGGTCAACTGTCAGCTTCGCGCGGCCGGCTGGCTCGCCGTGGACTGGACCTTCGCGCCCGCATCCGCCGTGCCTCAGCGCCAACATGTATACGCATTCGGCTTGCTTTTCCATCTTGGTATCGGCAGCTGTGCTGCGCCGCCCGCTTCGTTGACAGCTGGTTTATGTAAGCGCATACATGCCGCCGAAATATGCTGCCGAGGACGAGGAAACCATGGCCGAAACCCGCCGGAAGACGCCGGACACGCTGCGCAGCGCGCGCTGGTTCGCGCCCGACGATCTACGCAGCTTCGGCCATCGCTCGCGGATGATGCAGCTCGGCTATGCGGAAGAGGATTTTCGCGACAAGCCGATCATCGGTGTCCTCAACACCTGGTCGGAGCTCAATTCCTGCCACGGCCATTTTCGCGAGCGCGCGCAGGACGTGAAGCGCGGCGTCGCCCAGGCCGGCGGCTTCGCCGTCGAACTGCCGTCGCTGTCGGTGGACGAGAGCTTCACCAAGCCGACCTCCATGCTCTACCGCAACATGCTGGCGATGGAGACGGAGGAGATGATCCGCTCGCACCCGCTTGACGGGGTTGTGCTGATGGGCGGCTGCGACAAGACCACGCCGGGTCTCGTCATGGGGGCGCTGACGGCCGGCGTGCCGATGATCTACCTGCCGGCGGGGCCGATGCTGCGCGGCCATTATGCCGGCAAGATCCTCGGCTCGGGATCGGATGCCTGGAAATACTGGGACGAGCGGCGGGCCGGCAACATCACCGACGAGGAATGGCTGGGCATCCAGGGTGGCATCGCCCGTTCGGTCGGCACCTGCATGACCATGGGCACCGCCGCGACGATGACGGCCATCGCCGACGCGATGGGGCTGACCTTGCCGGGCGCCTCGTCGATCCCGGCGGCCGATTCCGGCCACCAGCGCATGGCCTCGGCCTGCGGCCGGCGGATCGTCGACATGGTCTGGGAGGATCTGACACCGGACCGGATCGTCACCGCGGCGGCGGTGCGCAATGCCGCCATCGTCGCCATGGCCACCGGCTGCTCGACCAATGCGGTCGTCCACATCATCGCCATGGCGCGCCGCGCCGGAGTCGAGCTGACGCTGGACGATCTCGACGAACTGGGCCGCACGACGCCGCTGATCGCCAATGTCCGCCCCTCGGGCAAGGACTATCTGATGGAGGATTTCTTCTATGCGGGCGGCCTGCGCGCGCTGATGAAGCAGCTCGAGGAACGGCTCGACACCTCCTGCCTCACCGTCACCGGCCAGACGCTGGGCGCATGCCTTGAGGGGGCCGTCGTCTACAATGACGACGTCATCCGGCCGCTGTCCAACCCGGTCTATCACGAGGGCTCGCTGGCACTGCTGCGCGGCAATCTCTGCCCGGACGGGGCGGTGATCAAGCCGGCGGCCTGCGACCCGCGCTTCCATGTGCATGAGGGGCCGGCGCTGGTCTTCGATTCCTATCCGGAGATGAAGAAGGCGATCGACGACGAAAACCTCGACGTGACGCCAGACCATGTGCTGGTGCTGCGCAATGCCGGGCCGCAGGGCGGGCCGGGCATGCCGGAATGGGGCATGCTGCCGATCCCCAAGGCGCTGATCAAGCAGGGCCATCGCGACATGCTGCGGATTTCCGACGCGCGCATGTCGGGCACCTCCTATGGCGCCTGCGTCCTGCATGTGGCACCGGAATCCTTCGTCGGCGGCCCGCTGGCGCTGCTGAAGACCGGCGATATCGTGCGGCTCGACCTGCCGAACCGGCGGCTCGACATGCTGGTCGACGAGGCCGAACTGGAAGCGCGCCGCGCGGCATGGACGCCGCCCGAGCCCCGCTATGGCCGCGGCTATGGCTGGATGTTCTCGCGCCACGTTACCCAAGCCGACAAGGGCTGCGACTTCGACTATCTCGAGCGGGGCTTCGGCCCGGCGGTTCCCGAACCCGACATCTTCTAGAGGGCCGCGATGCGCCACGATCTCGATACGGCCCTTGCTGGCATTTCCGGCATTCTGGTCACGCCCTATGACGCCGCGGGCGACGTTGCGCCGGCGAAGCTGGCGCCGATCCTCGACCGGGCGCTGGCCGCCGGCGTCCACATGCCGGTGGTCAACGGCAATACCGGCGAGTTCTACGCCCTGACCACCGACGAGGCGGTGACCATGGTGCAAGAGGTCGCCGCGCTGGTGGACGGGCGGGCGCCGCTGCTTGCCGGCGTCGGGCGCGGCATCCGCGATGCCTGCCGGCTGGCCCGCGCTTCGGCCGAGGCCGGCGCGACCGCGTTGATGATCCACCAGCCGCCGGACCCGTTCGTCGCGCCGCGCGGCACCGTCGACTATGTCCGCGCCATCATCGACGCCTCCGGCGGCCTGCCGGTGATGCTGTATCTGCGCAATGATGCGATCGGCACGAAGGGCATCGCCGCGCTTTGCGCGCTGCCAGGCGTCAAGGGCGTGAAATGGGCAACGCCCAACCCGATGAAACTCGCCGAGGCGATCGCCGCCTGCGACCCGTCGATCACCTGGGTCGGCGGTCTCGCGGAAGTCTGGGCGCCGGCCTTCTACGCCGTCGGCGCGCGGGGCTTCACCTCGGGGCTGATCAATGTCTGGCCGGAACGCTCGATGGCGATCCATGCAGCGCTGGAAGCTTCCGACTACGCGGCCGCCCGCGACCTCATCGCCGGCATGCGCGCCTTCGAGGAGATCCGGGCCGAGGAGCTGAACGGCACCAACGTCACCGGCGTGAAGGCGGCGCTCGCAGCGATGGGCGACGATTGCGGACCGACACGGCCGCCCTCGGCTTGGCCGTTGACCGAGGCGCAGCAGACCCGCATGACTGACTTCCTGACGACCAACGGCCTGATCTGATCCCGTCGGCGCCGTTCCCGGCGTCCAACCAACGCACCGGAGCGAGACCCTGGCGATGAACGAAGCAACACGGCAGAAACTGATGGGCGTCTCGGTGGCGACGCTCGCCACTGCGCTCTACAAGCGCGGGCTGCGCAGCCAGGTGATCCAGGAGGTGCATCCGGTGGCGCCGAAGGGCCGCAACATGGTCGGCCCCGCCTTCACCCTGCGCTACATGCCGGCCCGCGAGGACCGCAACCAGCTCGCCGAGTTCCGCAAGCCCGACCATCCGCAGCGGGCCGCGATCGAGGCCTGCCCGTCGGGCCATGTCATGGTCATCGACAGTCGCAAGGACCCGCGGGCGGCCAGTGCCGGCGATATCCTGATCACCCGTCTGATGGTGCGCGGTGCCGCCGGCATCGTGACCGATGGCGGCTTTCGCGACGCGGCGACGATCGGCGGCCTCGACATGCCGGCCTATCACACGCGGCCGTCGAGCCCGACCAATCTGACGCTGCACGAGGCGATCGAGATCAACGGCCCGATCGGCTGCGGCGACTCGCCGGTGTTTCCCGGCGACGTCATCGTCGGCGACGACGACTGCGTGATCGTCATTCCGGCGGATATCGCCGACGAGGTCGCCGACGAGGCGGTGGAGATGACCGCTTACGAGGATTTCGTCATCGAGCGGGTGCGCGAGGGCGAGACAATCATCGGCCTCTATCCCTGCACCAAGGACGAGCACCAGGCCCGCTTCAAGGAATGGCGAGCGAAGAACGGTCGCTGATCGCGCGGCCGCCGAGCCGCACGGTTTGCTCTAGCCGAGGCTTCTGACATCCGCGCCGTCGCGCGGCGAGGTGAGCTGGCAGCCGGGATTCATCAGATCCGCCGGGTCGAGCAACTGCTTCAACCCGCGCAGCAGGGTCTCGTGCACCGGCGAGCGCCGTGCTTCGAAGTCTCCGCGCTTCAGACGTCCGATACCGTGTTCGGCGCTGATGCCGCCGCCATGGCGGTCGACCACGGCGTTGAGGATGGTCTTCGCCTCGTAGAGCATGGCGTCGCGCGCCTCCCGCTCGAGGCCGCGCGGCGGGATGACGTTGAGGTGGATATTGCCGTCGCCGACATGGCCGTAGGCGACAGGCAGGCAGTTCGGCAGCTTGCGGCCGAGCTCTTCGATGGATTGCGTGATGAATCCGGCGACCTGCGACGGCGAAACCGACAGGTCGGTGCGCAGATGCGGGCCGCGCAGCGCCTGTCCCTCGATCATCCCCTCGCGGATCTGCCACAGGCCGGCGGCCTGGCGTTCGGAGGCGGCGAGCACGCCGTCGATCACCAGGTCCCGCGTCATGGCGGTTTCGAGGAAGGCCTCGACCATGGCGCGCAGATCGATCGGGCCGGTGGCGGCCACGTCGATCAGCGCATAGGCCGGCGCGTCGGCGATCTGCGGCGGCACGAAGTCGGCGTCCGCCTCCTTCGCGAAGGTCAGGCCCTCGGGCGGCACCAGCTCGAAGGCCGACAGCAGGTCGCAGCATTCGCGCCGCGCCAGCGCATAGAGCGCCATGACGTCGTCGAGGGAGCGCAGCGCCAGAAAAGCGGTCTCGCTGCGCGTCGGCTTCGGCACGAGGCGCAGCGCCGCGCCGGTGATGATGCCGAGCGAGCCCTCGGCGCCGATGAAGAGCTGCTTCAGGTCGACGCCGCTGTTGTTCTTGCGCAGGGTGGAGAGGCCGTTCCAGATCGTGCCGTCGGGCAGCACCACCTCCAGGCCGAGGATCATCTCGCGTGTCATGCCGTAGCGCAGGACATTGATGCCGCCCGCATTGGTAGCGATGTTGCCGCCGATCTGGCAGGAGCCCTCGGCGGCCAGCGACAGTGGGAAGAGCAGGTCCTGTTCGGCCAGCGCCGCGTTGATCGCGGCAAGGATGCAGCCGGCATCGACCACGGCGGAGAAATCGTCGGCGGCAATGGTGCGGATGCGGTTCATGCGCTCCAGCGTCAGGACGACATGGCCGGCCGCATCGGTCGGGAGGCCGCCCAGCACCAGCCCGGTATTGCCGCCCTGGGGTACGATGGCCAGACCGGCCGCCGCGCAGGCACGCACCAGCCGCGAGACTTCCTCGGTATCGGCGGGACGCAGCACGGCCAGGGCGCTGCCCTCCACGTCGCCATGCCAGTCGCGGCAATAGCGCTGCATGTCGACCGGGTCCGACAGCACCGTCTTCGGCCCGAACTCGGCGAGCAGTTCGGCCCGAATGGCGTCCGGGGCGGGCTTCGCATGTGTCTCGGCGATGGATGCGGTCATGGATGGTCCTCGCTGGTCCCGGCCGATGCCTAGCGGCCTTCCCAGGCCGGCGGTTTGCCGCTCAGGAAGCCGGCGACCCCGGCCTTGAAGTCACGGCTGCCGTAGCATGACGCGATGAGATCGTCGCCGTCGGCGCCGGGGTCCTCGGCAAGGCGCGCAATGGCGGCCTTGCTCACCCGCAGTGTCAGCGGCGCGTTGGCGAGGATGGTATCGCAGAGGCGGGTGACGGCATCGTCGAGCGCGTCCTTCTCGACGATCTCGGCGAGGAAGCCGCAGGCGCGCGCTTCGTCGGCATCGAGGATCTCGCCCAGGAGCAGCATGCGCTTGGCCCGGGCGGCGCCGAAGCCGGCGACCAACCGGGCATAGTTCGCCATGGACAGGCAATTGCCGACGGTCCTGGCGATGGGCACGCCGAAGCGCGATCCGGCGGTGGCGATGCGCAGATCGCAGACGGCGGCCAGATTCAGCCCGCCGCCGACGGTCCAGCCGTCGATCGCCGCGATGGTCGGGACGGGGATGCGGGCCAGCGCCAGCGTGTGTTCCTCCATCTCGCGCTCATAGGCGATGCCGTCCTCGCCGGTCTCGAAGCCGGAGAAGATGCGTACGTCCGAGCCGGCGACGAAGGCCTTGCCGCCGGCGCCGCGCAAGACCACGGCCCGCAGCGTGGCATCGGCCTGCAGCTCGTCGCAGATGGCGTGGAGCTGCCCGTACATCTGCCGCGTCATGGCGTTGCGGGCGGCCGGGCGGTCGAAGGTGACATGGGCGACGGTGCCGCGCCGCTCCAGCGTGACGGCCCCGTCGGCGTCGTTGGCACTCATTGCGAGAAGGCTCCGCCGCCGGCCAGTTCGTCGTAGCGGTCCGACAGACCGAGTTCATCGACGAGGTCACGGGTGTGCTGGCCAAGCAGCGGCGGCGGATAGCGCACTTCCTGCGGCGTGCCGGACAGCTTGACCGGGAAGCCGAGTGTGTTGATCTCGCCTTCCACCGGATGCTCGACCTTCATGACCATGTTGCGGGCCGCGACATGGTCGCTCGCCATCACCTGGGCATAGTCGTTGATCGGCCCGGCCGGCACGCCCGCGGCGATGAAGGCATCGACCCAGTGGTCGACGGTCTCGGTCTTGAAGACGGCATTCAGCTCGGCGACCAGCGCCGGCAGGTTCTGCAGCCGGTCGCGATTGTCCCGGAAGCGCGGGTCTTCGGTCAGGTCCATGCGGTCGATGACCTGGCAGAAGGTCAGCCAGATCTTCTGGTTGGCAGCGCCGACGACGAAATGGCCGTTGGCGGCGGCGAAGGCCTGATAGGGCGCGCTCATGCGGTTGGCCGTGCCCAGCGGCTGCGGCGAGCGGCCGGTGGCCCACAATTCGGTGCTCTCCCAGACCGAGAGGCCGAGCGCCGCCTCGAAGAGCGAGGCATCGACATACTGCCCGCGGCCGGTTGCCTGGCGGCCGATGATAGCGCTCAAGATGCCGTAGACGGCGAGGAGGCCGGCGCCCAGATCGCCAATCGGCACGCCCGACTTGATCGGTTCGCCGCCGGGAATGCCCATCGCGCTGATGACACCGGACATCGCCTGGGCGATCAGGTCGAAGCCCGGACGCTGCGACCAGGGTCCCGTCTGCCCGAAGCCGGAGATGCTCGCATAGACGAGCCGCGGATTGCGCTTCGACAGGGTTTCGTAGTCGATGCCCAGCCGCTTGGCGACGCCGGGCCGGCTGTTCTCGACGACGATGTCGGCGGTCTCGACCAGCGCGTAGAAGAGTTCGCGCCCGGCCTCGGTCTTCAGGTTGATGGTGACGCTGCGCTTGTTGCGGTTCAGCGCCAGGAAGCCGGGGCTGTCCTCGCCCTTCATGCGGAAGCCCATGGAGCGGCGGGTCTGGTCACCGCCGGCCGGTGGCTCGACCTTGATCACGTCGGCGCCCATGTCGCCGAGCAGCATACAGCCGAACGGTCCGGCCATCACCTGACTGAGATCGAGAACCCGCAGTCCTGCCAGCGGCAAGGGCCGGGCGGCCTCCTGCGTCGCCGCGCGGTCGTCCGGTGCCGGATTGTCCATGCTTTCCCCCCTGATGCCGGGCGGTCGTGCCTGTCGTCAGGCCGCCGCCGCCGCTCCCACCGCATCTGGTATGCAATATCGGGCAATGGCAGGTCAACGGGCATAATCTCTGGCGGCCCATGCATCGTATTCTCGATGCGGAGGCTGATATTGGCATACAATGGTGCTCGTGCGGTGATGACAGAGGGTGGGAAGATGTGGCCCGGACGCCTGAACCCCTCGGAAAATCGAATCCGGACCCGTTTTACGTCCCATGCCGTCTGCCACTTTGGTATGGAACGCGGCCTGCGGCGACGTGAACGCCGCGAACCGTGCTATGCTGGGTGGCAAATGCACGGGGCCGACCCCGGCAAACGGGCATTCACGGATGGGGCCGAACCGCGGGAACGCGGTGCAGGCGGACAAACGGCGACAGAGCGACGATGACCAAAACGCAATCCGCGGTGGTGACCGCGTTTCCCCGCCGGGTCGATGCGACCCCGTCGCAGGATCTGAAACCGGCCCTCGTCGCCAATCGCATTCGCGAAATGATCCTGGAAAGCCAGCTTCTGCCGGGCGAGCCGGTGCGCGAGCGGGCCCTGTCGGAAATCCTGCAGGTGTCGCGCACGCCGCTGCGCGAGGCGCTGAAGATCCTGGCCTCGGAAGGGCTGGTGAAGCTGCATCCGCGGCGCGGCGCCACCGTGGCGGTGCTCGGCGCCAATGATGTCCGCCATCTCCTGGAATTTCTCGGCGGGCTCGAGGCCTTTGCCGGCAAGCTGGCATGCCGCAATGCCACGCCGGAGGAATTGCGGGAGCTGCGGGCGCTGCACCACGAGATGCTGGCGTCCTATCTGCGCGGTGATCGCATCGGCTATTTCGATCGCAACCAGCAGATCCACCAGGCGCTGGTGCGCTGCGCCATGAACCCGGTGCTGGCCGAGCACCACAGGGTGGTGAACGCCCAGCTCTATCGCATCCGCTACGAGTGCAATTTGAAGACCAACCGCTGGGAGGCGGCGATCAAGGAGCACGAGGCGATCCTCGACGCGCTGGAAGCGCGCGACGAGGCGGCGATCGAGAAACTCCTGGAAACCCACGTCCTGAAGGCGTTCGACCTGATGCAGGCGGCCGGCGACTTCGCCAAGGCGAAATAGCCGGGCCGCTGGGTCGGGCTGATCAGGACCAGCTAACCGGAGCCGGACACCGGGCCGGCCAGGGAATCGCCCCGGACCGGCCGATGAGGCTGGTCAGGTGCGTGGGGTGCCGATGAGGCCGCGGGCGGCCAGATTGCGCATCAGCTGGGTGATGCCGAAGGTCCACTCGGGCGCCTTGTCGGTGTGGGTGACCGTGTTGACCAGCCGGCCGAGGCGCGGGCTGGCGATCTCGACCGTGTCGCCCAGCTTGTGGGTGAAGCCCTGGCCGGCGACGTCACGATCCTCGACCGGAGCAAAGAGCGTGCCCAGGAACAGCATGAAGCCGTCGGGATACTGGTGGTGGCGGCTGCAGGTCTGGGCGACGAGATCCAGCGGATCGCGACTGATCTCGCGCATCGAGCTACGCCCTTCTAGGACGTAGCCGTCGGTGCCGGTGACCGTCAGGTCGAGCTCGGCGGCGCGCACGTCGTCCATGGTGAAGCGGTCGTCGAACAGCCGGATCAGCGGGCCGATGGACGAGGAGGCGTTGTTGTCCTTGGCCTTGCCGAGGAGCAGCGCGCTGCGGCCTTCCACGTCGCGCAGATTGACGTCGTTGCCGAGCGTCGCGCCGACGACCTCGCCGCGCGAATTGGCGGCCAGCACCACTTCCGGCTCCGGGTTGTTCCAGGCCGAGGAGGGCAGGATGCCGATCTCGGCGGCATGGCCGACCGAGGACAGGACCGGCGCCTTGGTGAAGACCTCGGCATCCGGGCCGATGCCGACTTCCAGATATTGCGACCAGTAGCCGCCTTTCTGCAGGACTTCCTTGGCGTGGCTCGCCTCGGGTGAACCGGCCTTGATGTCGGAGAGGGCGCCGCCGATGACCGCGGCGATCTCCTCGCGGATCGCCTTGGCACGGGCGAAATCGCCCTTGGCGCGTTCCTCGATCACCCGCTCGACCATGGAGCGCGCGAAGGTGACGCCGCAGGCCTTCACCGCCTGCAGATCGCAGGGTGCCAAGAGATGCGGGCGGGTCGAATCCGACGGGGAAGCCGACAGGATCTCTTCGGCGGACCAGCTCTTGCCGCCGCTCGCGCTGGCGAGGCGGGCGACCGGGTCCTTCGTCTCGAGAAGCTCGGACATGGTCGCGGCGACGGCCGAGACATCGACGAAACGGTCGCCCTTCAGGACGACGACGGTCGGGCCGGAGACTTCGGGATCGTGGATGCGGCCGACGAGGATGGCATCGCCATGGTCGGCGGGAAGATAGTCGGACAGTGTCATGGCGGGCTTCCTGTTGGCGGCGGGGCCGGCGCGAATGCGCGTCGGCGATGGCCGGTAGGGATCACATCGGGCGTGGCCTGCGCAACCCTTTCGGGCGGTCTTTGCGAGGCCAGGCGACGCGGTTCGTCGCCGGGCGCGAGTCAGGCGAAGCGGTAGAGCCGCCGGGCGTTGTCGGCGAACAGGGCGGCGCGCTCGTCGCGGGAGAAATCCGCCGTGATCTGCGAGAAGCCCTCGAAGATCGTGCGGTAGGAGGCGACGAGGCTGTCGACCGGGAAATTGCTGGCGAACATGCAGCGCGCAACGCCGAAGGTCTCGATGGTCGTCAGCACGATCTCGCGGTTGCTCTCGGCGGTCCAGGGCGCACCCGGCACGCCGAGGCCGGAAATCTTCACGGCGACATTCGGTGCCTCGGCGAAACGTCTCATCGCCGCCGCCCAGGCGTCGAGGCCTTCGCGGCTGCGGTCGGAGGGCAGGCCGGTGTGGTTGAGGATGATCTGCGTATGCGGGAAGGCCGCCGCCAGATCGGCGGCTTCCTCCAGATGCCACCAGGGTGTCTGCAGGTCGAAGGACAGGCCGTGCGGTTCCAGCAGCGCGAAGCCGCGCCGCCAGGTCATGTCGCCCATCGATCCGGGCGCATCACGCACCACCGCGCCCGGAGCGCCGGCGGCCTTCGGCTTGTGGCGGACGCCGCGCACGCGGGGATAGGCGCTCTGGCGCGCCAGAACGTCGCCGACGTCATCGGCATCGAGCCAGGCCTGGCAGACCACGGCATCGGGAAAGCCGTTCGCCTCGGCGATGCCGTGGATCCAGGCGGTCTCGCCGACCGGGTCGCCCGGGTCCCATTCGGTCTCGATATAGACGCTGCCGGCAAGGCTCAGCCCGGCCATGTCGCGGCGAAAATCATCCGGCATGTAGTCGCGCCGGATGGCGCTGTAGTCGCCATAGCGAAACGGGATCGGCGGCGCGTCGCACAGCCAGGGCAGGTAGTTCTCGCTGATCTTCCACAGATGATGGTGGGCATCGACGATGGCGAGGTCGTCGAGAAGGGGCAGGTCCATGGCGGTCTCCCGTGAGGCTGGCGAAGGGCAGGGCCGCCGGCGCTCGAAGGTCCAGTTGAACCCCCGATGCGCCGCCGGCGTCGCGAGGCGTCAGGCCTTGCGGCCGACCTTCGGAAGGAGCTTCACGACGGCCGAGCCGTCAAGTTCGCCATCGCCCTGCGCGACCAGCATGCGGAACATCGTCATGGCCTGGGCGCTCATCGGAAGAGCGAGATGCTGGGCCTTGGTGGCCGAATGCAGCATCTCGAAATCCTTCAGGATCTGGCGGGCATAGCCGCGCGGCGCGAAATCCTCCTCCACCATGCGCGGATAGATCGCCTGCAGGACCGCCGAATTGCCCAGCCCCGGCTCCAGCGCGTGCGGGATCTTGGCGGCGTCGACGCCATAGGCCTGGGCCAGGCGCAGCGCTTCGGCAGCGACGCAGTAATTGGTCAGGCACAGCACCTGGTTGACCAGCTTGGTCGCCTGGCCGGTGCCGATGGCGCCCATATGGGTGGCGCGGCCAAGCTGCTCGAGCATCGGCGTGACCGCCTCCGCCGCCGGCTCGGAGCCACCGAACATGATCGCCAGATTGCCGGTCTCGGCAGCGCCCGGCCCGCCGGAGACCGGGGCATCGACGAACCGGCCGCCAACCGCCTCGATCGCCGCGGCGACCTGGTGCGTCACCGCCATCTCGGTGGTCGAGAAGTCGACCACGGTGCGGCCCGACAGCTTGCGCGAGGCGACGAGGCCGTCCGCGCCCGTGACGACGGACGCCACCGCGTCGCTGGTGGTCAGGCACAGCGTGATGATGTCGGCCTCGGCGCAGAGAGCGGCCAGCGAGCCGGCCGGCTCGACGCCCCAGGCGGCAGCGGCCGTGACCTTCTCCGCCTCACGGTCGTGGCCGATCACGCGATAGTCCAGTTCGCGCAGCCGCTTGGTGAAGCCGCTGCCCATCAGGCCCAGGCCGATGAATCCGATCGTCGTCATGTTCCGTCCTCCCATGTGCGCCCCGCCCTCTCGACGCGGCGCGAAAACCTGCCGGCCCGATCGTCCTCCGCACCGGGCTAGGCAAATGTAATTTGGTATGCCAGAATTCTCTAGTCCGTTGGAGGAGCCTTTGGCAAACGGACGGGGGACAATCGTCAATTCGGGAGGAAACGACGTGTCATTGATCAAGAAACTCGCTCTGGGGCTTGCTGCCTGTGGGTTCTCGCTTGCTGGCGCCACCGCCGGCGCACAGGCCGTGGACTTGCGTTACGCCCATGTGGGCTCGGAAGGTGACATCCAGCATTGGTATGCGGAACGCGCGAAGGAGCGGATTCCGGAGGCGACGGAGGAGCGTGTCACCGTCACCGTCTTCCCGAATTCGCAACTCGGCGGCGTGCAGGAACTGATCGACGGCGTGCGCAGCGGCTCGATCTCCATGGGGCACCATGAATTCGCCTCGCTGGCGCAGCTCGTCGACGACATCGCGGTGTTCTCGGCACCCTTCGTCTATCGCGACGGCGCCCATGCTCTGGCCGCCACCGATCCGCAGACCTCCGACGTCATGCAGGAATTCAACGCGCAGCTCGTCGAGAAGGGCGGCATGCGCATCATCGGCCGGCTGTTCCGCGGCGCCCGGCAGATGACCGCCAACCAGGCGGTCCGGACGCCGGCCGACCTGGAGGGCAAGCCCTTCCGAGGCGTGCCGCTGCAGCTCTGGACGACGATGGTCTCCGGCTTCGGCGCCATCCCGACCCCGGTGGAGGTCAGCGAGCTGCCGACCGCGCTGATGACCGGCATGGTCGTCGGTCAGGAAAACCCGCTCACCATGATCAACGCCAACGGCCTCTACGAGGTACAGACCCACGTCATGCTGACCGGCCACATGCAGAACGTGCTGCCGGTCTTCATCAACGAGGATGTCTGGCAGTCGATCGACGAGAAGGACCAGACCGCGATCCTGGAAACCCTCGACACGCTGGCCGACGAGACGCTCGAGCAGGCGATGACGGCGGAAAAGGACCTCGTCGGCGAACTCACCGACAAGGGCATGACCTTCATCACCGAAGCCGACGGCCTCGACATCGAAGCCTTCCGCGCCGGCGTCGACGCCCAGGTCGCCAAGGACTTCCCGAGCTGGGGTCCGTACATGGAGCGCATCCGCGCCATCCAGTAGGCCACGATCGACAACCCGCGAACCCCTGCCGCCTGCCGGTGGGGGTTCCCTGCCGTGGATTGTGCCATGAGCGATCTCAATTCCGACGACTATCTCGACGTCACCCATGCCGATGCCCGGGTGGGCACGGCCGACCGCGTTCTCGAACCGGTCCGGCGGGTGTTCCGCGCCGTTTCGGTGCTGCTTCTGGCGGTGATGATCGGCCTGCCGGTGCTGCAGGTGGTGCTGCGGCAGTTCTTCTCGCGACCCTTCATGGGCGCCGAGGAACTGGCGCGTTTCATGCTGATCTGCGTGGTGTTCGTGACGCTGCCCTATGTCGTCTCGTCCGGCGCCTCGATCCGCATGGAAGAGGTGCTGTCGGCCCTGCCCGAGCGGCTGCGCCGGGTGCTGCGGGTGGCGATCCCGGCCACCGGCGGCCTCGCCTTCGCCGTGGCCGCGACCTCGGTCGCCATAGCCACGCTGCGCAATCTCGACAATGCGACGCCGACGCTGAACATCCCCTACTGGATCTTCTTCGCGTCCGGCTTCCTCGGTCTGACGCTGGCGGCCGTCGAATGCGCGCTGCAGACCCTGAAGGCCTGGCGCCATGACCCCCTCTACGTGACCTTCGCGCAGGAACAGCCGAGCGAAGACGTGGTGCACATCTAGGGCCACGCGCCCGCACGAGGCCTATTCGATGAGCAGTTTCGCAATTCTGGGCGGCTTTGCGCTGTCCTTCCTTCTGGGCTGGCCGGTGGTACTGGCCATCCTGATCCCGTCGGTGCTGTACGTCCTTCTCGGCAACATCCCGATCGAGCTGATCGGCCAGCGCATGAGCTACGCGCTGGATTCCTTTCCGCTGGTGGCCGTGCCGATCTTCATCTTCGTCGGCAATCTGATGAACCAGGCCGGCATCACCGAGCGCATCTTCAAGTTCGCCGACACGCTGGTCGGCCGGGTGCCGGGCGGGCTGGGCCAGGTCAATGTCGTCTCCAGCCTGATCTTCTCGGGCATGAGCGGCGCGGCGCTCGCCGATGTCGGCGGTCTCGGCAAGATCGAGGTGAAGGCGATGGCCGAGCGCGGCTTCGACCGCGGTTTTGCCGGCGCCCTGACCGGCGCCTCGGCGGTGGTCGGGCCGATCTTCCCGCCGTCGATCCCGCTGATCATCTACGGCTCGGTGACCAGCGTCTCGATCGTGCAGCTGCTGCTCGCCGGCATCATCCCGGCGGTCATGTGCGTGATCCTCTTGATGATCACCGTGGCGATCCTTGCCTATCGCAACGACTTCCCGCGCTCGGAGCGCTGGCCGACCCTGCGCCAGCTCGGCGCCGATTTCGTCCCGGCGCTGCCGGCCCTGATGACCCCGGTGCTGCTCGTCGCCGGGATGCTGCTCGGCTATTTCACGCCGACGGAAGCGGCGGCGGTCACGGTGGTCTACGTGCTCCTGATCAGCGGTCTCGTCTATCGCACGCTCACCGTCGAGCATCTGCTCAGCTCCGCCTATGAGACAGTGAAGAGCAGCTCGGCCATCCTGATCATCGTCGCCGCGGCGTCGATCTTCGGCTGGATCCTGGCGATCGAGCAGATCCCGCAGATGGCGGCGCGCTGGCTTTTGACCGTCAGCACCGATCCGCTGATGCTGCTCCTGGTGGTGAACGTGCTGCTGCTGATCGTCGGCATGTTCCTGGACTCGACCACGGCGACGCTGCTGGTCGTGCCGATCATCGCCCAGCCGCTGCACATGGCGGGCGTCGATCCGGTGCATCTGGGCATCGTGACGATCTTCAACCTGATGCTGGGCCTCCTGACCCCGCCGATGGGGCTGGCGCTGTTCCTGCTCAGCGACATCACGCGGGTGTCGATGCGGCAGATCCTGATCAAGATGATGCCGCTCTACGTGCCGCTGGTGCTGACGCTGGTCATCCTGACGGTGTTCCCGGAAGTCTCGCTTTGGCTGCCGAAGATGATCCGCAACTAGGCGGCACGTCGCCCGCAAGCGGCGATCCGAACACCGCGCGTCCACGACCCCGCCGGAACCCGGCGGGGTCGTTGCCGTTTGGCCCCCGCAACGGAAAGGGCCGACATGGACAGCCGCGAGCGCAGGAGAGGGGAGCCGGACGGGTCGCCCCGGATCGACCGGCTGTTCGCCTATGGGGCGATGCTGCCGCTGATCGCCGGCGCGCTGGTCCTGTGGTTCGCGCCGGAGGCCCAGTCCTTCCTGGCGCTGAATCTCACCCTGTTCTGGGGCGCATCGGTGCTGCTGTTCATTGCCGGCGTGCGGCGCGGAGCGAGCCTCAGCCAGACGGGCGGTGCGGCCATTGCCGAGATCGCCGCCATGCTCGGGCTGTTTATCGCCGGCGTCGCCAGCCTCGTGGCGACCATCTGGGCGTTTCCGCTGGTCGCGGCGCTGCTGCAGATTGCCGGCTTTGCCAGTCTCGCGATCCTCGACCGGGTCGCTGCACCCCACGACCGGCCGCTGCCGGCCGAGCGGTTGCGGCCGTTGCAGATCTGCGTTCCCATCGCGGTGCTCGCCGCTGTGGCGATCTGGATCTGGCGGAGCCCGTTTCTCTAGACAATCCGTCGCGGATTTTCGTGATCCGCGCCACCCTATATCCGGTGAGCGTCCGCCCCTGCGGACGGCGCCACGATCCATTCCGATCGGGAGATCATCATGAGCCTTGCGGCGATCGCCAGCCTTTTCGTCTTTATCGCCATCGTCGCGGTCGTCGCGATCAGCGGCGTGGTGTTCAAGCCGGGGCCCTGGTACGCCCGCCTCGAGAAGCCGGGCTGGACGCCGCCGAACCTCGCCTTTCCGATCGTCTGGACAATTCTCTATCTGATGATCGCGGTGGCCGGCTGGCGGGTCTACGAGACCGCCGGCCTGGTGGCGCTGCCCTTCGCCGTCTACGGCCTGCAGCTCGTCCTCAACGCCGCCTGGTCGGGCCTGTTCTTCGGCCTGCACCGTCCCGGCCTCGCCTTTGCCGACGTCGTGGCGATGGCCGGCGTGATCGCCGTGAACATCGCGCTGTTCGCGCCGATCGATGCGATCGCGGCCTGGCTGCTGGTGCCGTATCTCGCCTGGGCCGGGCTGGCCGCGTGCCTCAATTATTCGGTCTGGCGTCGCAATCCCGGTGCGTTCGCGGACGCCTGAGAGAGGCTCCTGTCGCGGCGCGCGCTTACTTGCTGAGCGCGATATTGCCGCCGACCGGGCCGACGCCGGCCGGGACCGGCACGTCGGAATCTGCGTAATTGGCGTTGAGGACCAGTTTCACGCCCGAGGTGATGGTGATTTTGTCCGCAACGAGGGCCGTCCAGTCCGAGAACTCGCCGACATTGGACTTGCAGCCGGGCGAGCCCGTCTCGGCCGGATCGTCGGCGGCGGTGATGTCGCATTTGCCGTCGGCATTCTTGTCGCCGCCGATGGTGAGCTCGTCATTGGGCAGGTAGATCGTGCCGATCATGCGCCGGGCGTTGGCGCTTTCGATCTTGAAGCTGCGGCCGCTGTCCTTCTCGCTATCGGCATAGATCAGGATGCCGGCCATCGGCCCGTCCTTCGCAGCCGACAGGGAAATCGACGAATCGTTCTTCAGATCGAGGCTGGAGTTCTTGCCGATGAAGACGAGGCTGACATCGTCGCCGGTGATCTCGGTGCCCTTGTGGAGCTTCACCTTGGCGTCCCAGAAGATGTAGGTGCCGGGCCGCAGGGTGATCTTCGACCCGCTGACCTGGAGATTGCCGCAATAGGTGCCGGGCCACAGGATCTGGTTGTTGTTCGAGATCTTCTGGTTCTTGTGATCGCATTTCGTCGGGACCGGCGGAATGCGCGAGGTCAGGGGATCGCTGACGGCCGGGCAATCGGTGAGCGGCAAGGGTTCGTAGTTCGACTCGATCCCGTCATAGCCGCCGGAGGAGCAGGCGAGTTCGCTCGAGAGCTTCGCCACCTTGGTGACCGACAGGCCGCTGGGATCGATCGAGTTGGAATACACCGCGCAATCGGCCGCCTGGACCTGGGCATTGCCCGAAATGTCGATGGCCTTCTTGCCCTCCTTGGTGAGCGCGATGGCACAGATGCGGCCGCCGCCGGCAATCCGCGCCGTGGCGCTGGCCGTGAGTTCGCCGATCACGCCGGTCAGGTCGGGCATGGGCAGCGACTTGCCGAAATCCTTGCTGAGCGTGACCGTGACCTCGGTGGAAATGGCGGATTCCGCAGCCGTCGCATCCGATCGGCCGCCGATCTTGACGTCGATCGAGACGCCTTCGGCCTGGTTGCCGAGATTGGTCATGGCGAAGGAATAGGCGACGCTCTTCAGCACCTCCGGCCGGCTGTTGGCCATGTAGAGTTCGCGCGCGGCCGCCAGGGCTGCGCTGTCGGCGGCGCTCTGCAGGCGGGAATGGGCGGATTGAGCGGTCGAGAGATTGACGACGCTGCCCATGATGAAAATCAGGAGCGGCGTGAGCAAGGCCACGATGGCGGCGACATTGCCACTGGTCGAGGCTGCGAAGGCATTCAGACGGTGCGTCATGTCATGCCTCCTCTGTCAGGGTGCCGGTTGTGGTGAGATGACGAATTTTTCTTAGCTCACAAGCCTTTAGGACGAGGTGAATCCGGCGTTTCGCATTTGAGCTTTCGCGTGTCCGAGGCGTCGTCCGGGCGGTGATGTCCCGGACCGCCTTCATGCCGACTGCTCGGCTGCATCGGCGTCCGGCGCGGTCGCGAGTGCCGCAAGGGCGTCGTGGCTGTCGGCCAGCGTGGCCGCGATCTCGTCGAGCATGCCGGGCGCGATCGGCTCGCCCGCCTGGGCCGCCGCCTCGACAGTGCCGCAGAGCCCGGCCGCGCGGGCGGCACCGGCGCTGTTGCACATGGATTTCAGCGCGTGGGCCAGCCGGGCCGTCTCGTCGCTGCCGGCTGCCACGGCCTCCCGTAGGTCGGCCAGCGCCTTCGGTGCGTTGGCCGCGAACAGGCCGACGATCTTCTGCAGAACGGCCGGGCCGCTGCGCTTCACCAGCGATGCCAGCATGTCCAAGGTTGCCGGATCGAGGAGGGGACCGTTCGCGTGGGCCGGCAACGGGGCGTCGATGGACGGACCCTCCGGCTTTGACCCGGGCTGGTCGTTCGCCGGGCGGGTGCCGGCAAAGTCGCCGAGGACCCGCGAGATCTGCGGGATCGTGAAGGGCTTGGTCAGATAGGCGTTCATGCCCGCGCTCTGCCACTCGCCGGCGCTGCCCGGGTCCTTGTGGGCGGTCAGCGCGACGATGGTCGCGGGCTGGCGGCCGGCATGCCGCTCGCCCTCGCGGATGAGGCGCGTCGCGGTGAAGCCGTCCATGCCGGGCATGGAGCAGTCCATGAAGATGATGTCGTAGGCGTCCCGCTCGGTCATCGCCACGGCGGTCTCGCCGCTCTCGGCCAGCGCCGCGGTGACGCCGAGCGTGGCCAGGGCTTCCTTCAGCACCTCGCGATTGACCGCGACGTCGTCCACCGCGAGGACGCGCAGGCCGGACATGTCGGGCAGTTTCGCCGCGGTCTCCATGGCCGGGGTGTCGTCGCGCAGGGCCGCGAAATCGCCGGTCGCGAGCGCCTGCGCCAGATGCTCGATCTCGCTGCGGCGCAGCGGCAGCGCCATGGCGCCGGCGACCGCGAGGTCGGCGGTCTCGCCCTCCGCGACGCGGGCGTCGCTGGCGCGCAGTACCACGATCGGCGGATGCGCGGTGGAGGAAGCGGTCGCCAGACGGGCCAGATGCGCCTCGCGCGTCAGGACCAGCGCCGGGGCGGGGCCGGTTTCGTCGCCGCGCAGAACCGTGGCGCCGCGCCGGATGAGGAGGGTGGCGGTCGCCTCGCTGGTGATCGGGTCGGCGTCGAGAAGCCGGATCGTGCGGCCGGAAAGGCTCTGCGGCCGCGGCGCGGGGCGGTGGATCTCCAGCGCGACCTCGAAGCCGAAGCAGGAGCCGACGCCTTCCTCGCTGGTCACCCGCACGGAGCCGCCCATGGCCTCCACCAGCTGCTTGGAGATCGCGAGACCCAGGCCGGTGCCGCCGAACTTGCGGGTGATCGTCTGGTCCGCCTGGGTGAAGCGGCCGAACAGCTTGCCCAGCTTGTCGGCGGGAATGCCGATGCCGGTGTCGCGGATGGTGAAGCCCAGCATCGGGGGCCCGCCGGCGTCCCTGGGCGCAAGGCACTCGACCGCGATGGTGACGCCGCCGGTCTCGGTGAATTTCAGGGCGTTGTTGACGAGGTTGGTCAGCACCTGGGAGATGCGGACCGGATCGCCGATCACTTCGGCCGGCACGTCGGCGTCGATCATGGTGGCGATGGACAGCGATTTCTCGCGGGCCTTTTCGGCGAACAGGCTGGCGACGTCCTCGACCAGGGTGTCGACCGACAGCGGGATCTCTTCCAGGTCGAGGCGGCCGGCCTCGATCTTGGACATGTCCAGAATGTCGTTGAGGATGTTCAGGAGCCCGCGCCCGGAGCGCAGGATGATCTCGGCATGGCGTAGATAGCGGCCCGGGATCGGCGCCGCCGACAGCATCTCCGCCATGACCAGCATGCCGTTCATCGGGGTGCGGATCTCATGGCTGACCGTGGCGAGGAATTCCGACTTGGCGGCATTGGCCCGCTCGGCCTCGTCCCTGGCGCTGCGCATTTCGGCGGTGCGCAGGGTGACCGTGTCCTCCAGCGTTTCGCGGTGGCGCTGCAGCAGCCGGTCGCGTTCGTCAATGCGGGCGAACATGTCGTTGAAGGCCCCGGAGAGAACGCCGACTTCGTCGTTCGAGGTCACCTGCAGTCGTTTCGACAGATCCGAACGCGCGCCGATATCGGCGAACTCGCCGGCCAGGGCACGCAGCGGATCGATGATCCGGGCGATTCTCATCCACGCAACCAGAACCGTCACCGCCAGGACGGAGGCGCCGACCAGAAGCGAGATCAGGAGATTGTGGAGATACAGGCCGCGCAGCCAGGCGATGTCGGCATGGATGGCGATCGTGCCAACGACGATGCCGCCCTTGCGGACGGGGGCGGCCCCGGTGATCGTATCCGCGAAGAACACCGACGTCAGTGTCCCGTCGCCGAGACTGCGATCGGTGCTGACGAGGGCTTCCGAGGTTCCGATCTCGGCCACCGTCCGGCCCTCGGAATCGGCCGCGCTGGCGTAGCGCACATGGGCCAGGTCACGGATCCCGCGCAGGACCTCCAGCGTGCCGCGGCGGTCGTTTTCGGCGATGGCGTTGGAGGCGGCGGCGGCGAAAGCGGCGGCCGAGCTTTTCAGGCGGTTCTCTTCGGCGGTGACCGTCTGGCGGAAATCCTGGTAGACGAAGAAGCCGACGGTGCTGGTGACGCCGACCATGACCGCCAGCACGACGACCAGCGACAGGCGGAACCCGAGGGAGCGCCAGAGTCGGACCCGCGGGGCGGGGGCCTGTCGTGATGCGGGCATAAGTCTATCCTGCGCGCATGGTTCTGCGCCACCGTGACCGCGGCGCCGTCACGGCCGGACGGGGCGGCGCGGAATCAAAACCCGGCTGAGCCCCAGCCACCGGGTCAGGCCGAGCCGAACCGGCGCGCGGCATGCGCGAAGTCGGTGAGGACGAAGGCGTCGGCGGCCGGCAGGGGCTTGCTGTACAGATAGCCCTGGACGATGCGGATGCCGGCCTCGCGGACGATGGCGAGTTCTTCGGTCGTCTCGACCCCCTCAGCCACCACCGCCATGCCGAGATCCTTTGCCGTGGTCGCCGTGTTCTCCAGGAAGCGCCGCGAGATGCGGTCGTGAACGCAGGCCTGGACGATGGAGCGGTCGACCTTCAGCTCGCTGAACGGGCACAGGCGCAGCAGCGCGAAATTGGCACTGCCGGTGCCGTAATCGTCGATCGAGACGCCGAAGCCCGCCATGCGCGCCCGCGTCAGGATCTCGATCATGTCGGTCATCGAGCTGGGCAGGGCGGTTTCGGTCAGTTCGAAGGTGATGCCGGACGGGTCCAGGTCGCGCTCGGCCGCCAGGCCGAACAGTGCCGGCATGACATGGGGGACCTCGATGATCCGGGCATCGAGGTTGATCGAGACGCGGCGCGTGACGCCCTTGGCCCGCCATGCGGCGATGTCATCCATGACCCGCGTTGCGATCTCGATGGTCAGGGGCGGAAGGTCGGCCTCGCTGAGGCCGGGATGGAAGACCGCCTGCGGTCCGAGGATCTCGCCGCCGACGGTGTCGAGCCGGATCAGTGCCTCGAGGCCGGTCACTTCCAGCGAGACGAGGTCCACCTGGGGCTGGTAATAGGGCAGCAGCGTTCCGCGCGCGGTGGTGGACGCGGCGGCGCTGGCCGGCCTCCTGGTGGATCTCTGCTGTTGCGGGCAGGCTTCGCAGGCCTCCAGGAGCGCGACGAAATCGGCTGTTCGGATCGGCTTCTTCATGGAGCCGCAGATGCGCACGCCGAGCATCTCGCCCATGCGGCGGGCCGCGTCGAGGATGGCCTCGGATTCACCGCTCGACAGCAACACGGCGCCGCCATAGCCCTGCTCGCCGAGGCTGCGCAGATAGGCGAGACCGTCCATTTTCGGCATGTTCAGGTCGAGGACGATGACGTCGATCGGATGGCGTGCCGCGCGCAGCGCCGCCAGTCCCTCGACGCCGTCGCATGCCGTCGTCACCGTATGGTCACCCAGGGACAGCACGACGCTCTCGGCCACTGCGAGGAAGATGGGGTCGTCGTCAACGACGAGAATATGATGCGCAGTCGCCATGAAGCCTCCTGGGGACCGCTAACATCCCAGCCGGGAACGAAAAAACGGTTACCAGAGCAGGGCAGATGCGCGATTGTCTGACGGAAAGGTCAGATTTCCAGCTGCCATGGTTCGGCGCGGCCGTTCGGGGCGGGGGAACCCACGCGTTGCCAGCCCTGCGGGCCAAGCCGCTTATGCCGGACCGGGATCGCCGGCGAGGATCTTCAGGCTCGCGAGGCTCGGGGCAAAGAACAGCGACAACCCCTTGTAACGGATGAAATCCCGCAAGGGCAGATCCAGCGCCGTCCCGTCGGCCAGGGGGATATGGGCCGAGGCGAATGCCTTCGGCTTGTCGCGCAGTCCGAACATGCTGTCCTGACGCCGCCAGCCCTGTTTCACATCATAAAAGCGATCGCTGAAGCCGGTTTCCTGCATCCAGCGAATGATCGTGTAGAGCTGTTCGTTGATGCGGGCGCAGGCGAAGATGCCGACAAGGCCGCGGTCCTGGCCGTCATCGACGGAGCCGGCGAGCGACGGGCCGTAGGAGAATCCGCGTCGCACGAGCGAAGCCCTCGGATTGTCACGCTAGTCTTTGCTTTGCCCGGACAGGGTCGAGCCGGAACGGCATCGCCGTCTTGGAGCCGCGTGTGGAGCGCGCGGGCGCGACCGTTCCACCGGTCGGATGATATGTCGGCCCGGCAGCGGACGACCCGGAACGGGATCAGGGCTACCTCCCATCCAGCATGTCGCTTTGCATTAGCTTACGAAAGGGAAGGTTTGTGCGTGATGTGTCGGCGCACGCCGCGAACGCCCGACGATGCCGTCTCCTGTAAGACACCGGACATCGACGCTAAACGACGCGACCGGGAACGCTGGCACCGTGCGACGCGACCGGACTGGCGGTCGGCAGCCGGCCATCAAAACAGCAACGGATCAAGGTCCGGCCGTCTGAGTTGATCTTCAATGCAGTGGCACAGTCCGCCGCGTCTGCTGTCGCTGTTGCTTGCTCCATCGAAGCGAGCCACCACGCATAGCTACGAGGATCCAGCAAAATGAGAGCTGTCGTTTTTCACGGTATCCGCGACATTCGCCTGGACACGGTCCCCGACCCGACCATCAAGCAGCCGACCGACGCCATCGTGCGGATCACGTCGAGCGCCATCTGCGGAACCGACCTGCACATGATCCGCGGGTCGATGCCCGGGATGGTCGAGGGCACCGTCATGGGGCACGAGGGTGTCGGCGTGATCGAGGAGGTGGGCAGCAGCGTCCGCAATCTGCGCCCCGGCCAGCGCGTCGTGATCCCGTCGACGATCGCCTGCGGCCACTGTTCCTACTGCCGCGACGGCTATACCGCCCAGTGCGACGACGCCAATCCGAACGGGCATCTCGCCGGGACGGCCTTCTATGGCGGCCCGCAGCCGACCGGCCCCTTCGACGGGCTGCAGGCGGAATATGCCCGCATCCCCCATGCCAACGTCAATCTCGTGCCGCTGCATCCGGAGATCACCGACCATCAGGCGATCTGCCTGTCCGACATTGCCTCCACCGGCTGGTTCGGCGCCGACATCGCCGATATCGAGGCCGGCCGCGGCAAGACGGTGCTGGTGATGGGCTGCGGTCCGGTCGGGCTGTTCAGCATATTGGGGGCCTGGCACAAGGGCGCCCAGCGGGTGATCGCCGTCGACCGCCTGCCGGACCGGCTGGACAAGGCGCGCGAACTGGGCGCCGAGACGATCAATTTCGAGGAAGAGAACCCGATCGAGGCGATCCGCGAACTCACCGGCGGCATCGGTCCGGACCGGGCGATCGATGTCGTTGGGGTCGATGCCTTCATGCCCACCAAGGGGCCGATGCGGGTCCTGGAAAAGCGCGCCGAGCAATATGCTGAGCAGGTCGAGCGGCTGGCCGAGGCGGGCGCCGACACCAATGCGGCGCATTTTGCCGCCGGCGACGCGCCGTCCCTGTCCCTCGAATGGGCGACCGAGGCGCTGGCCAAGGCCGGCACCCTGGCGATCATCGGCGTCTATCCCCAGAGCCACAACGCCTTTCCGATCGGCACGGCGATGAACAAGAACATCACCATGCGGATGGGGAACGCCAACCACAAGAAATACGTCCAGGAACTGGTGGAATTGGTGCGGCGCGGCGGGCTGAAGCCCGAACATATCCTGTCGCAGATGGAACCGATGACCGACGTCATCGCTGCCTATGAGACCTTCGACGCCCAGAACAAGGGCTGGGTGAAAGTGGAACTGAACCCGGCCGCATGAGGCGCGTCGCCGTCCGCCTCGCGGCGGTTCACATGTGAAGGAAAGGAGAATGTCATGTCCGATGCCCGGACCCTGCAAACCGGCCGTTATGCCATCGACCACATCCGCAAGCCGGTGACGGTCTATTTCCACGACGACATCATCGCCAGCACCGACCATGCGCTTCTGGTGCGCGAGGAGGGCGCCGAGCCGATCTATTATATCCCCAGGGATCGCGTTCATACGGCGTTCTTCGTCGACAGCGACCGCGGCGGCGTGCCCGAAGCCAAGGGGCAGGCGCAGTTCTGGACGATCTCGGCGATGAACCGTGCCGGCCAGGACGCGGCCTGGGCCTATACGGAGCCGGTCGACGAACTGAGCGCCGTGCGCGACCATATCGCCTTCGATCCCACCCAGGTCCGGGTCGAGGTCGGAGGACCGCCCGCCGGTGCGGTCGAAGAGACCCTGTAAGGCGTGATCGGGGCGCTGCCGCGTGGCAGCGGCCTGCGTGGGTGCCGGCATGGAGCGGCGCCGCCGCGTCGCTGCCCGTCTGCCAGATGGACGGCGGCTCTGACAGCCTCCGGCGGCGGCGCGCGGCCACGGCCGGTGTCCGGCGTCGCCGGCCACTGACTTCTTGCGATCGGAGACGAACATGGATGCGGATGCGAAGGGTCGATGGCTGACCTGGCTCTGGCGCATCGGCATCGCCAGCTTCGTGGCGCTGGCCGGCTATCTGATCTGGCGGACGCTACGGGACTACAGCGTGGCCGAACTGATGCAGGCGCTGCGGGCGTTTCCCCTCGACCATCTGGCCCTGTCCGGCATGTTCGCGGCGGGAAGCTACGCGACGCTCACCCTGTTCGATCTTCTCGGCACCCGCTATGTCGGTCACCGGCTGGCCTATCCCAAGGTGGCGCTGGCCTCCTTCGTGTCGCTGTCGCTCGGCCATTCCATCGGCTTTGCCGGCCTGAGCAGCGGCGCCATCCGCTACCGCTTCTACCGGCGCTGGGGCCTGTCGACCGGTGACGTGGCCAAGCTGATCCTGTTTTCCGGGCTCACGGTGACCGTCGGCCTCGCCACCCTCGGCGCACTGGCCGTCCTTCTGCGCCCGGCGCTCGCGGCGGAGGTGACGGGTCTCGGCCAGGGCATGATCCTCGCCATCGGCGCCGTCGCGGCGCTGGGAGTCGTCATCTATCTGCTTCTGGCCGCCTTCCTGCGCCGCCCCCTGACATTCCGCTCCTTCGTCCTCGAAATGCCGAGCCTGCGCCTGGCGCTGGGGCAGGTCGTGCTCGGCGCCACCAATTTCGCCCTGGTCGCGGCCTGCCTCCATCAGGCGCTGCTCGGGATCGCCGAGGTCCCGTATCTGTCGGCGGCGACGGTCTATGTCCTCGCCAATGCCGGCGTCATGCTGACCCATGTGCCCGGCGGGCTCGGCGTCTTCGAAGCCGTCGTGGTGACGCTCCTGTCCGGCCGCGGCCTGCTGACGGCGGTGCTGGTCTTCCGCTTTACCTATTTCCTCGTGCCGCTGGCCATCGGTGGCCTGGTTCTGGCCGTCACCGAAACCGTCTGGCGCTCGAAGACGTCGTCGGACGCCTCGGTCAGGAGCAGCTGAAGCGGCCGCGCCACCAGGCTGGCGTGCCGAAGGGGGCGATCGGATCGAGCAGACGCGTGCCGAGTTGCGGCCGCCGCGGGCCTGAGGAGGCGAGGGCGGGAAAGCCGACGAGGCGCCGGTCGCCGCCGTTCAGCCGGTCGATGGTGCGGATCAGCGAACCGGTCTCCGCAAGCGTCTCCAGCACCGTCGCCGGATCGGCGCCGAGATGTTCGCCGACCAGCCGGGCCATGATCGTGCGGATCGCGGCCCGATGCTCGGTCGTGTCGGCGACGAGGCCGAGGTCGCATTCGGTGTCGACGCCGATGGAGCGGTTGTTGAAATTCGTCGAGCCGACCCGAAGGAAGCCGTCGTCGGCGACGAGGATCTTGGAATGGATGAAGATCTCGTCGGGGTAGGAGACCGGGCCTTGCATCGGATGGAAGACCCGCAGCCTGTCGTGCCGGTCGAACCGCTTCAGATGGCGCAGGAGCCGGTCCCGGTTCGTGCCTTCCGAGAGCTGCTCGACGAAGCCGTTCATGCTGCGCGTGGTGACGACCACGATCTCCGGGCCGTCCGGGGCTTCGAGCAGTTCGGGCAGGATCGTGCGGGCAAGCGCACCGGCGAAATACTGGTTCTCGATATAGATCGTCCGCCCTGCGCTGCGCAGCGCGTCGACCGTCAGCCAGGCCGCGTGGCGCACGGGCGGTGGACCGCGCCAGCCGCCGCCCGGATCGGTGACGGCGATGCCCGCCGGCACATGCCGGAAATCGGGTGACCGTTCCGGTTGGCCGGCGATCGGTCCTGTGGCCGGGCCGGCAAATCGCGGCGCCTCGCCAGTAGCCCGCTGCCAGCGCTCGGCCGCAATGGCCAGGAGGTCGTCGACCACCGGGCCCGTCAGGGCGACCTGGCAATCATGCACCGGCCGCGCCTTCGATCCGTCGGCCTCGACCCGGCGGCTGTCGGCGGGGCGATGCTCGGGCGTATCCCAGCGGCCGACGGTCAGGTCGATCCCGCCCACGAAGGCGAGCGCCCCGTCGATGAGGACGATTTTCTGGTGATGGGACGCGTAGAAGCGGTTCGTGCGGTCGAGCTTCAGATGGATCCGCGGATGATCCTGCCAGTCGCCGCCGAAGAGCAGCGACATGCCATGGCTGGGGGCATGCGCGACCGCGAAGCTCCAGATTAGGATGTGGATCTCGAGCGTCTCATGCGCCTCGACCAGCGAGCGCAGGCGGTCGCCCAGCGTCGTGCCGCTGCCATCCGCATCGGGGCGCAGGCGGACACTGGCGTCGAAGTCCCAGCCGACGATGACGATCGAGCGCCGGGCCTCTTCGAGACATTCGTCCAGACGCGCGAAATATCGCGCGCCATCGACGAGCACGGTGGCCGTCTCGGCACGCGAGACGCTTCGGCAGTTCCGCCCCGCCTGCAAGAGGGCGCAGGGTGCCGGCGCGTCTGCCGCGTCATGTCCGTACATGGTGGGGGCCTGGGTCGTGTCCTGCCTCATTCCGTCTCGCGTGTTCGTGAGGGAAACGTCAACCGACGGATATAGTCGCGCACATTCCGCCGGGAACGGGATGAGCATTGCTCCGGGAGCGCCGTCCGGCCGGCGGCGATCACGTGGCGGCACATAAGTCGCGAATTGCCCGGCCGAACGCGCTTCGTTGTCAGGCAACAGAAATCTCCATGCACACCGTGGTGGCCTCTTGTGACCCGGGGTCGCCGGTGCGGCGCTATCATACTTTAGGGACACGTTTCCGCGGCTTCGCCAGAACGAAGGAAACGTGGAGACATTCGATGGATCAGACCCAGAAACAGGCGGTGGAAGCCGTCGCACGCGCAGCAGCCACGGGCTCGCTGATGATCGTCCGCCAGACCGCCAGGCGCATCGCCGCGGCCAACGGCATCACCGACGAGGAGCGGGTCGACGATCTCGCCCGCTTCATCATCGCCGAAGGCGGACGGCTCGGCGTGGCCATGGAACCGGGATCGCGGGAGGCCGTCGAGCGTCTGAAGGACGACGGGGCCGGCACGATCGTGGCCCTCTGACCCGCGGATGAGTGCAGTCGATCAGCCGGTCGGTGCCCTCGTGGCGAGCATGCGCGAGGCGGCACGCGAACGGGCCGTGTGGGCCGAGGGCCGCCGCGCCTGCCGGGAAGAGGGCCCGAACGCGCGCTTCGCCGGCACCAGCACCGCCGACCATGCCATCTGGCTCGCCGGCTTCGCCTATGAACAGGGGCGGCGACGGGCCGGTCGATCCTGGCCGGATCGATGATGGCGGCGATTGCCGGCTTACCATTCCGGCGCCGACAATGTCCGCTTCGCCCATGTGAGGGCAGCGCCCGCGTCCTGTCCGGCGAAGACGCCGCCGGTTGATCTTAAGGCCCGCCGCCTACATGCCGGCATGTCACCCGGATATCGTAAGCAATCGGGAGCGATCTGGCAGATGGGGACGACGCCGAAAATCTGCAGCGCAGAGGTTCCTCCAGGGTCCTTGCCGGGAGCCGCATGAGGACGGATCCTCATTCCCCGGTCGATCTTCGCGCCGCGGGCCTTCCCGTCCGGGTCCGGCCGGCCTTCGTGATGGCGGTCACGCTGGGCGGAACGGTCGCCGCCCCGCTGCCGGCCCGCCCAGCCGACACGCCGATGTATTACCTGGAGACCTTCGGCGCGAAGGGCGACATGACCGTGCCGTTGCTGTGGGGGCTGATCGCGGTCTCGGTGCTGGTGGTGGTCATCATCAGCGCCATGGTGATCATCGGGATCCTGCGTCGCCGCGATCCGGATCTGCAGGCGGGCGGCCGTATCATCGCGGTCTCGCGCCCGCCCGGCGGGATCGGCTGGATCCATGCCGGCCTCGTTCTGACGACGCTCGTCCTGATCGGCTACACCGCCTGGACGGTGGACCTCATGGCCCGGATTGCCGCGCCCGGGCGTGAACCGGTCTTTACGATCGAGGTGACGGCGCAGCAATTCTGGTGGGAGGCGCGCTATGTCGATCCCGACGATCCCGCACGCAGCTTCGAGACGGCCAACGAACTGCATATTCCCCTCGGGGAGCCGGTGCGCATCAAGCTGCGCTCGACCGACGTCATCCATTCCTTCTGGGTCCCGGCGCTGTCCGGCAAGACCGACGCCATTCCCGGGCAGATCAACGAGACCTGGATCCAGGGCGACCGGGTCGGCGTCTATCGCGGCCAGTGCACCGAATATTGCGGGCAGCAGCATACCAACATGGCCATGCGCATGTTCGTCGACGCGCCCGAGGACTTCACGGCCTGGTGGGATGCACAGGCCGCGGCTGCGGAGCCCACATCGCCCGGCTCGCTGGCGGACGCCGGACGGCAGGCGTTTCGCCTGCGCTGCGGCGCCTGCCATGCGGTGCGCGGCACCCGGTCCGCGGGCGAGATCGGGCCGGATCTCACCCATCTGATGAGCCGGACGACGATCGCCTCGGCAATGCTGCCCAATACGAAGGGGCACCTGTCGGGCTGGATCGCCGCGCCGCAGTCACTCAAGCCGGGCAGCCACATGCCCGATACGGGGATTTCGGGCCCCGAACTGCACGCCATCCGCACCTATCTCGCGACGCTGGACTGAGGGAAAGCCGTGGCAGAGCCGCATCAGAAGATCCCGCAGGCGGGCGTCGCGACCCCGGAACTGGAAGCCCGGCTCCAGGCGATCTGGGAAACGGATTCCGGCCTGATGGGCTGGATAGGCACCGTTGATCACAAGGAAATCGGCATCCGCTACATCGTCACGGCCTTCGCCTTCCTCATCGCGGGCGGCATCGAGGCACTGATTATGCGGATTCAGCTCGCCGGGCCCGAGCAGAGCGTGGTGACCCCGGAACAGTACGACCAGCTGTTCTCGATGCACGGCATCACGATGATCTTCCTCTATGCCCTGCCGATCCTGTCGGGCTTCTCGAACTATCTGTTCCCGCTGCTCTTCGGCTCGCGGGACATGGCGTTTCCGCGGCTGAACGCCTTCTCCTACTGGGTGTATCTGGCGTCCGGCCTGTTCATGTATTCCAGCTTCCTGATCGGCGCGGCGCCGAATGATGGCTGGTTCAACTACGCGCCCTATTCGCTGAAGGACTTCAATCCCGGCCCGAACATGGATTTCTATGCCCTCGGCATGATCTTCCTCGGCATATCCACGACGGTCGGCGCGGCGAACTTCGTCGTCACCTTCCTGCGCTGCCGGGCGCCCGGCATGTCGATCAACCGCATCCCGATCATGGTCTGGGGAACGACGACGATCTCGATGGGCATTCTCCTGTCCGTGCCGGCCGTCAGCCTCGCCTTCTTCCTGCTCTGGATGGACCGCCAGTTCGGGACGCATTTCTACGAGACCGGCGGGGGCGGCGAGCCGCTCCTGTGGCAGCATTTGTTCTGGATCTTCGCCCATCCCTGGGTCTACATCATCGTCCTGCCGGCCATGGGCATGGCGTCGGACGTCCTGCCGGTGTTCTGTCGGCGTCCCCTGGTCGCCTATACGCTCGTCGTGCTTGGAACGATCAGCACCATGGCGCTGGGGTTCGGCGTCTGGGTGCACCACATGTTCACCACCGGCATCCCCTTCCTGTCGATGTCGTTCTTCAGCGGTGCCTCCTTCATCATCACCATTCCCAGTGCGATCGCGGTCTTCGCCTGGGTCGCCACCATCTGGACCGGCCGGATCGTCGTCTCGACGGCCTTTCTCTATTTCGCCGCCTTCATCGCCATGTTCGTCATCGGTGGCGTCTCCGGCGTGATGACCGCGTCGGTGCCCGCCGATCTGCAATTGCACGACACCTATTTCGTCGTGGCGCACATCCATTACGTGCTGATCGGCATCAATCTGTTCGGCGTGCTCGGCGGGCTGCATTTCTGGTTTCCCAAGATGAGCGGGCGGATGCTGGGCGAGCGCCTCGGGCGCTGGACCTTCTGGACCATCTTCATCGGGTTCAATCTCGGCTTCCTGCCGATGCACTGGACCGGGCTTCTGGGCATGCCGCGCCGGATCTATACCTATCCGCAGGACGTCGGCTGGAGCGCGATGAACATGGTCACCACGGTGGGCAGCTTCATCTTCGCCGTCGGTTTCGCCATGCTCCTCATCAACGTGCTGGTCAGCCTGCGGCGCGGGGCGCCGGCCGGCGCCAATCCCTGGGACGCGCCGACGCTGGAATGGGCGGTCTCGTCGCCGCCGCCGCCCTACAATTTCGCAGTGCTGCCGGTCATCGCCAGCCGCCATCCCCTGTGGGAGAGCCGGCTCGACGAAGGCCGCGGCGATTCCTCCCTCGAACGCGGGCTGCTGCTCGACGATGGCAAGGAGATGCTGGTGACGACGCCGATCGACGCCCAGCCGGACCTGATCGTGAAGATGCCCGCCGACGATCCCTGGCCGTTCCTGGTGACCCTCGCCATGACCCTGGGCTTCGCCGCGCTTCTCCTGCACTGGTGGTGGGTTGCGGCCGGCGCAGGCCTGGCGATCCTCTTCGGCCTGCTTGCCTGGCTCTGGCCACGGGCCGATCTCGGCCAGAAGCGGGAGCCGGGCCATGCGTGATGCAGTTCCCATGGCCGAAGCGCCCCTGCAGATCGGATCGCTGGCGGTCGGCAGCATCGCCCGACGGGCTTCGGGCTGGTGGGGCATGGTGACCCTCGTTGCGACCGAGGCCGTCCTCTTTTCCTATCTCCTGTTCAGCTATTTCTACCTGGCCACCCAGTCCGGCCCGAACTGGTATCCGGCCGAGCTGCCGTCCTTCACGCTGTCGGCGCCGAGCACGGTCATCCTGATCGCCAGCAGTATCGCCGTCTGGTTTGCGGAAAAGGGCGCCGAAACCGGGTCGCGCGGCCGGCTGGTGGCGGGATTGCTGGTCGGCCTTGCGCTGGGCACGATATTCGTCGGCCTGCAGGTCAAGGAATGGCTCGACAAGCCCTTCACCCTGTCCGCCCATTCCTACGGTTCGATGTATTTCACGGTGACGGGGTTCCACCTGGCCCATGTCGTGGTCGGGCTCGTCATCCTGGCCGTGCTGACCGTGTGGAGCGCTCTCGGCTATTTCGACCGCCAGCGCATGGCGCCGGTCGCGATCGGCGCCCTGTACTGGCACTTCGTCGATGTCGTCTGGCTGGCAGTCTTCTTCAGTCTTTACATCACGCCCCATCTGAGGTGAGCGGATGACGGAACCGACACGCCCGATCTTCCATATCGGACATCCGGCGCCGGCCTCGGGCACGGTCGCGAACTGGCGCCTCATCGTCGGCATTGCCGGGGCTCCGGCCGCCTGGACCCTGCAATTGTCCGCCGCCACCGCCCTGGCCGGCAATGCCTGCATCGGCGGCGACGGCGCGAAACGTCCGGTTGTCGATCTCGATGGAATCGGCGCGATGATCGTTGCGGCGAATCTCGCGGCGCTGGTCCTTGCCCTGGCTTCGCTCGCGCTGGCGCTTCTCGCCTACCGCCAGACCCGGAAGCAATCCTCAGGTCGCCACCGGGACATTCTGGACACGGCGGAGGGGCGAAGCTGCTTTCTCGCCCTCTGGGGCGTGGGGATCGGCACGCTGTTCACCGTCGCCATCGTCTTCAACACCGTCTCGCTGTTCTGGACGAGCCTATGCGGTCTGTGATGCGTGCCGCCGCGGGCCTGGCGATGCTCGTTCCGCTCGTCCTCGCCGGCTGCGTGGACGATGCGGCGCACTCGCGAGCCGAGGCCATCGGCGATGTCGCGATCGGCGCGGTTCGCATCCGTCAGGCCGGCTGTGGCGCCTGCCACATCATCCCCGGCATCGACGGGGCCGAGGGTCTCGTCGGCCCGCCGCTCGACCATATGGCCAACCGGCTTTATCTCGCGGGGCTGCTGCGCAACACGCCGGCCAACATGATCCACTGGCTGCGCGAGCCCCAGGCGGTCGCACCGGGCAGCGTCATGCCCGACATGGGGCTGACGGAGCAGCAGGCCCGCGACATCACGGCCTATCTCTATACGCTGGAGTGACCGGCGCCGCCTCGCAGGGAGCGGGCGGCAACCGGTCGGTCAGCGGGCGCGGCGATGCGGCCTGTTCAGGCGGCCCTACATTCGTAGAAACCGCGATAGCCGATGGTCAGGCCCTGATCGAGCGTGAAGACCAGTTCGGCATCGGAGCGCCAGTCGGCCTCTTCCCCCAGGGGACGGACGGCGACGGACACGCCCGGCGCGCCGTAGACGACGCCGGTCTCCGTCCGGTCCTGCGCTTCCAGCGGCACGAGGACGCCGTTCAGCTTCATGGCTCCGTCGGCGCCGTCCTGCGCGGCCCAGAAGATGGGATCAGTCTCGCGGCTGCGGTGGAAGACGCAGCGCGGTCCGGCTGCAAGGATCTCGTCTGCCTCGGCCTTTGGCATCGGGGAGGGGTCGAGCGTCGAGACCAGGGCCTGGCCGAGGGCGTCCTCGATGGTGCCGACCTCGGCCGGCGGGTCCTGATAGATGGAATCGACCGTGTTGCCGGCCGACACCTCGGCGATGAGGTAGCGCATCTCGGCGATTTCGCGCCGCTGCGCCTCGATGATCTCGTCCGCCATCTTCCGCACGCGCGGATCGCGAATCTGTGCCCGCTCGGAGGTCATGATGGCGATGGAATGGTGCGGGATCATCGCCTGCATGTAGCTCGGCCCGGAGACCGTGACCTGGCTGCGCACGAGCCACAGGGAGAGCGCGAAGACGACGATGGCGCCTGCGAAGATCGCGATGTTCAGCGCCTTGTTGGCATACATTCCCAGCATGTAGGCCAGCATGATGACGGCCATGGTGGCGCCCATCAGGATCGCCATGTAGGTGCGCGTCTCCGAAAAGAAGACGTGCTCCAGGGCGTAGGTGTTGAGATACATCAGGATGAACATCACCACGGTCGAGGTGAGGATCATCAGTCCAAATCGCACGTAGGACATCGGTCTGGCTTCTCCTTGATCGGCCTGCGGGGTAGGGGCGGGTGATGCAGCCACCGTTGCGAGCCTCACCAGCAAACGGGAGGCACTTCCCGCCGGGGTTGGCTCGTCGCCCCTCCCACCTGTTGCCTGCAGGGCATCGGCCGGACGGCATGCGGAACGCTCGCCGACCGCGCAGCTTTTTGGCCGAACGGGTCGCGGCGCGACGGGTTCCTCACGACTTCGAGAGGCGCCTACTCACCCAAGGTCAGGAACAGGCCGTCATGCCGCAGCGCCATGCGGGCGAAGCGCTGCGCTCGCGACCCTATCCCCGCGCTAACGTAAGCCAGCCACATGATCGACGCCGGTCCCGACGGGTGCGCGCTGTCAAATGTGCAACCGTGGCGTATATCCAAGGGGGAATGACGCAGATTCGATGAGGCTTCATGTCCGACGGGAGCGCTGGTCCAGGCGCCAATATGCAACGCTTCACGCCGGTCTGCGCCATCGGCGCGTCCGCAGGTGGCGTCTCGGCGCTCCGCAGCTTCTTCCGGCAGATTCCCGACGATCTCGGACTGGCCTATGTGGTCATCGTCCATCTGGCGCCCGACCATCCGAGCGCCCTGAGCGAGATCCTGGCGGCCTGCACCTCCATGCCGGTTCACGAGGTCCATGACGGGCCCGCCCTGAAGCCCAACTGCGTCTATGTGATCTCGCCCGATCGCGAACTGGTCATCGAAGGCGATTCGATCGCCGCCCGTCCCTTTACCGAACCTCGAGGGCATCGCGCGCCGATCGACATGTTCTTCCGCTCCATCGCGGCCGGGCGCGGCGATGGTCTGGCGGTGGTCATGACCGGGGCCGGCTCGGACGGTGCGATCGGCATTCGCTCGATCAAGGAGGCGGGCGGCGTCGTCTTCGTGCAGGAGCCGGCCGAGGCGGGCTTTCCGTCGATGCCGCACAGCGCCATCGCCACCGGCGCGGCGGATTTCGTCGGCCCCATCGCCCGGCTGGTGGAGCGGATCGGCGAGGTCGCGCGCAGCAAGGAGGCGGTTCGCTCGCTCGACGAGGGCGGCGCGGCCAACGATTTGCGCCGCATCACCACCTTCCTGCGGGCCCGGACCGGACACGACTTCTCCAGCTACAAGCGCGCGACGGTGATGCGCCGCGTGCTGCGCCGCATGCAGGTCAACCGCATCACCAGCATCGCCGAATATGCCGACTATCTGAAGAGCACGCCGGAAGAGGCGCAGGACCTGTTCGGCGACCTCCTGATCTCGGTGACCATGTTCTTCCGGGACAATGACGCCTTCGCGTCGCTCGCGCGCTGCGCCATCGCGCCGATCTTCGACAATCTGGAGGAAGAGGGCATCCGCGCCTGGGTCGCCGGCTGCGCCACCGGCGAGGAGGCCTACAGCCTGGCCATCCTGATGCTGGAGGAAGCGGAGCGGCGCAAGGTGCAGGTGCCGATCCAGATCTTCGCCAGCGATCTCGACGAGGGCGCTTTGGCGACGGGCCGGCAGGGCCGCTACCCCCATTCGATCCGTGCCGATGTCAGCGACGAGCGCCTCGCCCGCTACTTCCACGACGACGGCACCCATTACCGGGTCAACCAGGAGGTCCGCGACTGCGTCCTGTTCGCGTCGCACAGCGTGCTGCGCGATCCGCCCTTCCTGCGGCTGGATCTCGTCGCCTGCCGCAACCTGCTGATCTATCTGGAGCGCTCGCTGCAGAAGCAGATCTGCTCGATCTTCCACTACGGGCTGCGGGGCAACCGCTATCTGTTCCTCGGCTCGGCCGAGACCGCAGATTCCAGCCCGGACCTGTTCGCCACCGTCGAGCGGGACGCGCGGATCTATCGCAGCCTGCCCAAGGCACCCGGCATGCAGCCCGAACTGCCGCAACTCGTCGCCGACCATCGCGCCACGGGCTACGCGCAGGCCGCCGAGCCGCATGTGGCGCGCGACGGACGGGCGGCGACGCCGACCGATACCCACGCTTCGGCACTCGAACGCTTCGCGCCGCCCAGCGTGCTGGTCGATGCCGGCTACAACATCCTGCACATGTCGCCGACGGCAGGCCGGTTCATCCTGCACTCGTCCGGTCCGTTCACCAGCCGGCTCTCGGCGGTCGTGCGGCCGGAACTGCGGCTCGATCTGAAGATGGCGCTCGGCAAGGCGTTCGATCAGAAGCTGCCGACGGTGACCCATCCGGTAGCGGTGGACATGGAAGGGGCGATCCGCAGGATTACCCTGTCGGTGATCCCCGTGACCCACGGGACGGCCGCTCCCGTGCAGACGCTGGTCCTGTTCAATGACGGGGGGGCCGCCGAGATCGACGAGGGCCCGGATCCCGAAGCCCTTGCCGAGCCCGGCGAGATGCGCCGCCTCCATGCCGAGCTGAAGGCCGCGCAGGAGGCGCTGGTCGCCAGCCGCCACGAGCACGAGGCCTCGATCCAGGATCTGAGGGCGGCGAACGAGGAACTGCAATCCATCAACGAAGAGTACCGGTCCACCTCCGAGGAACTGGAAACCTCCAAGGAGGAGCTGCAGTCGATCAACGAGGAACTGCAGACGGTCAATGCCGAGCTGAAGGTCAAGCTGCAGAGCATTTCCTCGGCGCACAGCGACCTGCAGAACCTGACCACGGCGACCGAGATCGGCACGCTCTTCCTCGACGCCCAGCTGCGCATCAAGATGTTCACGCCGCCCGTCGCGGCATTGTTCAACGTCGCCGAGAGCGATGTCGGCCGGCAGATTACCGACTTCACCCATCAGCTCGAGCATGACGGCATCGAGCGGGAGGTGAAGAAGGTCTTGCGCGATCTGGCGCCGCTGGAAAGCGAGGTCTGCAGCCGGAACGGACGCTGGTACATGATGCGGGTGCGCCCCTATCGCACCATCGAGGACCGGATCGACGGCACGGTGATGACCTTCGTCGACATCACCGAGCGCCTCGAGATGGAGCGCCGGTTGGCCGAGTCGGAACGCCGGCTGCGGGCGCTCGTCCAGGCCAGTGCGCAGGTCATGTACCGGATGAACTCGGACTGGTCGCGCATGCGCGAGCTGTCCGGCGAGGCGGGCCTTGGCGATGACGACAGCGGCGGCGACAACTGGTTCGCCCGCTTCATCCAGCCCGAAGACCGTCAGCAGGTCGAGGAGACGGTCACCGCGGCTATCGCCCGTCAGGCCCCTTTCGAGATCGAATACCGGACCCGGCGCGCCGATGGCACCGGCGCCTGGGCGCTGGCGCGGGCCGTCCCGATCTTCGACGGGTCCGGCGCGCTGACCGAATGGTTCGGCATCGCCAGCGACATTACAGAGAGCAAGGATTTCCAGGAGCGCCAGCGGGTTCTCGTCGCCGAATTGCAGCACCGCACCCGCAACCTTCTCGGCGTGGTTCGCTCGCTGGCCGATAAGACCGCCGAAGGGGCAGAGTCCACCCAGTCCTTCCTGGCGAAATATCACACCCGTCTCGACGCCCTGTCGCGGGTCAACGGCATGTTGTCGCGACTGGAAAGCGGCCAGCGCGTGACCTTTCTGGAACTCGTCCACGCCGAGCTGGCCGCCCAGGGCGGCGATCCGGACACGCTGGGCGACCGGGTGGTGCTGGACGGGCCGGCGGATGTCGAGCTGCGCTCCGCGACGCTCCAGACCTTCGCACTGGCGATCCATGAACTGACCACGAATGCGACCAAATACGGTGCGCTGGTGGGGAACGGCCGGCTGGCCGTATCGTGGCGCCGGCAGACGGACGCGAACGGCGTGGAATTCCTGCATCTCGAATGGATCGAAACCGGCGTGGAGATGAGCCTGGAACGCAAGAGCCCGATGTCGGCCGGCGGCTTCGGCCGGGAACTCATCGAGAAGGCTCTGCCTTTCCAGCTTGATGCGCGTACGACCTATCGCCTGACCGACGATGGCGTCGAATGCACGATCGATCTCCCGGTCAGGCGGATATCGCAAGGCGGTAACGAGAGGAGCGAACCATGAATATGGTGGCGAACAGGCAGAGTGATCGCCGGCTCGACCTTTCCGGCAAACGCGTGCTTCTCGTCGAGGACGAGTACTTCCTCGCCGAAGACATGAGCCGCAGCCTGCGATCGTCCGGCGCCGAGGTGCTGGGGCCCTTTGCCGATGTGAACGGCGCCATGCGTTGCCTGGAAACCGAGACGGTGGTCAGCGCGGCGATCCTCGACATCAATCTGCGCGGCGAGATGATCTTCCTGCTTGCCGACGCCCTCGGCGCGCGCAACGTCCCCTATGTCTTCTCGAGCGGCTATGAACGCTGGGCCATTCCGCAATCCTACAGCAAGGTCCCGCTCTACGAGAAGCCGACCGACGCCGCCAGGCTGATGCGCGAGCTGTTCGGCCAAGGGCGGTAGCCTTTCGGCGCGCAGCGGCGGGCTCCCGCAGGCGGATCGGTCCGCTTGGGTCATGCCTATGGAAACAGTGCTTTACAGAAAAAGGTGAGGCCACCATCCAGCGGAGTGATAGGTTATCGGGCTGAGCGGAGTCGATCGCTGCAGCCCCCCTCGCGGGCATGATCTTTCGAGGAGGATTCCCTTCGACAGGCGATCGTCCGGACTGGAGTGCAATGCCCCACAAGCTGATCCGCAAGCTCGAGCATTTCACGCGGCTGGCATCGGACGATCGGGACGCTCTCGAGGCGCTCGCGCAGCATCGGCAGCGCGTCTACCGGGCCCGCGAAACGATCATCAACGAGGGCGACAAGCCGGAGGTCGTCAATCTGTTCCTCGACGGATGGGCCTGCCGCTACAAGGATTTGGAGAACGGCAAGCGGCAGATCATGTCGATCTTCGTTCCCGGCGACATCTGCGACCTGAACATCTTCATCCTTAAATACATGGATCATTCGATCGCGGCGCTGACATCGGTCACGGTCGTGGAGATCTCGCGCGATGCCTTCGAACGCGCCATCGCCCGAAGCCCCCGCGTGATGCAGGCGCTGTGGTGGGACACGCTGGTTACGGCGGCGGTCCAGCGGGAATGGACGATGAATGTCGGCCAGCGCGACGCGCGCGAGCGCATCGCCCATCTGATCTGCGAACTCTACACGCGGCTCGATTGCGTCGGGCTCGTCACCGATGGCGCCTGCCTGTTTCCGCTGACCCAGAGCGAGCTCGGCGAGGCGACCGGCCTGACACCCGTCAGCGTCAACCGCGTGCTGCAGGATCTGCGCAGGTCCAACCTCATTCATCTGCACGATTCCCGCCTGCGCATTCTCGATCTGCCGGGTCTGCAGCAGGCCGCCATGTTCAATCCGAACTATCTGCACCTCGGTCAAGAAGGCAGCCATCTGGCGGCAAATACCTAGCCGTGCGCAGAAAATGCCGACAATCGTCTGAACCGAACCAGAGCGGAGGCGGTTGGGTGTCTGGAAAACGCAATGATCGGGCAAGGCTGCCGCGAGGATGCAAAGGCCCGAAGGGCATCTTACGCGACAACGCTTTGCTTCTGTTTGCGGGGAGAGTTTCGTGGAGCCGGGAGACAATGTTGAAGACCCGGATAGGCCTTGGCCCGGGACGCGATCCGTCGGGGATCGAATGATTGGTGTCGCCCGGGCGGGCTCTCTCCTCGTCCTCATGACGGCGGCAAGCGGGGCCGGATCCGCACGCGAAAGGGCGGCCTGATGGCCGGGCCGGACCGTTCGCAATCGCGCTCCCGACAGGCGAGGGAGGCCTGGCTGTCGACGATCATTGAGGCGGTTCCGGCGCTCTTGTGGGCCTTTGCCGCGGATGGACGATGGTCCTGGGCGAGCCCGCAATGGGTGAGCTACACGGGCCTCGATCCGGCGGAAGACCGCCGGCGCGGCTGGCTCGAGGCGGTTCACCCCGAGGACCGCGAGACCGCCCTGGCGGCAAGCGTGCCTGCGGACGAGCCGGGCCGCGCCGCCCATATCCGCATGCTCGAGGCGCGAACCGGCAGCTACCGGTGGTTCAAGATCATGGGGTCTGCGCTTCCCGTTCCCGATCCGGACAATACCGACGCGCCGGCCTGGCTGGTCACCGCGACCGATGTCGACGATCTGCAGAATCTGAGGAACGAGCAGCGCCGGCTTCTGGCGGAACTGCAGCACCGCGTGCGCAACAATCTGGCGAACATCCGCTCGATCGTACGGCGCACCGGCGAAACGAGCGCCAGCGTCACCGATTTCGCGGGCCATCTGGAGGGGCGGCTCGACGCGCTGGGCCGCATCCAGACCTATGTCGCCCGCAGTCCGGCCGGCGACGTCGCGCTGGTCGAGATCGTTGCCGAGGAAATCCTGGCTGGCGCCCTGCGCGAAGGCGAGAATGTTCACATCGACGGTCCGTCGATCCGTTTGCCGGCGCGCATTGCCGAACCGCTTGCCCTCGCCATTCACGAACTGACCCAGAACGCCATCAAATACGGGCCGCTGATGACGCCCGACGGATCGGTGCGCGTCACATGGCGGCTGGACGATCGGGACGGAACGCGGTGGCTCGACTTCGAATGGGCCGAGACGGGGCTGCGCGATCCGCTGCCCGAAACGATCCGCGACGGTTTCGGCTTCGAGCTCCTGAAACGCACACTCGGCTACCAGATCGACGCCCACACGACGATCCGGCTTGATCGGCACAAGATGGAATGTGAGATTTCGATACCGCTCGGCAAGGCATAGGCGAACGGCCGATCCACGACGCGGCGGGGGACCTTCCGGCCAATCGGCGAGCTTCCATGTTGAGCGGCCGTGGCGGAGCGGCGCCGTGGCTCGGGTGGGGCACCGGTTTCGCAGATCGCTGACTGCAAGCCACTGGGGGGGGAGGCGATGCGCCGATCGAGCCTGATCCTGAAGAACCTCCGGTTGAGCGTGATGGACAATTCATCGGCCTTCGCCTTCTCGACGACCATCACGGGCTCTTTCGCGCTGCTGAACCTCGTCGCCCCCGCTTCGGCGGTGCGAATCTTCGCCGGGGCTGCCGGCACCGTTCTGGCCTTCATGGTGGCCGAATGGCTGGCTCTCCTGTTCCTGCGCCACCAGCCGGACGATGAATCCACCAGCACCCGGCTGTTCGGCCGCATGATGAACTTCGTCTCCGTCGGCCTGGCGCTGGGCGTCACCACTCTGATCGGCCACTGGCTGTCGGGAACGACCAGCTGGTTCGTCGCGGGGCTGCTGTCCAGCCTGGTGTTCATCCTCATCGAAGGGCTGGAACTTGCGGTCGCCGAAGCAAGGGAAGCGGACGAATGAGCGCCTCCGCCTGCATGGCGTGAAGCACGCTGTCAGCGAGAGGCTTTCAAACCGGGCGACCGGGCCGAAACAATAAGGTCTGCTTATACCAGTTAAGCGAGCGGCTCGCCGGGACCGGCCAGACTGGGACGATCGAGGAGATCGAATCGGAGCGGGCGATGCAGATGTCGTTGAGGGAGGCCATCGGCGAAGCGGTGGAACGCGCACACGATGCAGGATCGCTCGTCTTCGGCGAGATCAAGGCCAGCATCCTGGCCGGATACGCCCTGCAGGACCCGCTCGACGAAACCGCCATCGAGCTCGGCATCATTCAGGAAGCCTCCCGCCGCAGCCTTCCGCTCCGGTTCGAGAAGGCCCGAAACCCGCTGCGATCCGACGGATTCGATGGAGGCTCCGCGCAGGCGTTCGGCCACCAGGTTCCGGCGTGCTAGGCGCGAACAGGACGCAGGATGATGGTGCGGAACGCTTTGCGACGCCGCAGTTTCCTGAATATCGAAATTTGTCAGAGGTTTGTCGCCGACGCCGCGGGCGGGCGGGCGTTTAATGGCGGTGAGAGAGGGATTCGAACCCTCGATACGGTTTCCCGTATACACGCGTTCCAGGCGTGCGCCTTCAACCACTCGGCCACCTCACCAGATGTTCGAGGCTACAAACGGGCGGTCTGGCCGTCTGTGACGCCTGAAAGGCGACCGGGCCGGAGCGCACCAAATCAGTGCGTTCGCGGCCCTCTCGAACGGCGCGGACTATAGCCAGAACGCTTCGCGGTTCAAGAGCCGATTTCGCCAAACCGTGATGCGGCCTTCTGCCAGCGGCGATTGTGCCGGCGCGGCAGTGCCCCCACCTATCCTCAGTGGGCCATTCGATTGTGCTAGTCTCGCCGTCACGGCTGCTTCGCCGCAGGCCGTCGGCATGACGGGCGAGATGATGGGGCCGGGCCGCCGGAAGCGCGAAGCGGGCCACGGAACGACGCGAGGGAGAAACGATGCGATTGCTGCTGCGCCTGATCGGAACGCTGTTCCTCTGTGTGTGCGTGGTGTTCGCCGTCGGCGACATCGCCCGCAGCCTGGCGGCCGAAACGGCGCGGCTTCTGACCGTCGCCGAGGCGCTGGCCCTTATCGGCAGCAGCCTGCCGCCGGCGACCGACAGCGCGACGCTGGCCACCGCGACCCGCGAGATCGGCCGCTGGTCCGTGGCGATCACCGCGGGCGTTGCCGGCCTCGTCTTCCTCGTCCTCGGCCGCAAGCCATGGTCCCGGCGCCGGCCGTCGCTGCGCTGACCGGACCGCCAGAAACGACAGTTAGGAGCAGACCATGTATATTCTCGACATGTTTTCCAAGAAGATGAAGCTGCCGGGCGCCGAGGATGCGCTGCCGGGCCGCGATGCGCCGATCGAGACGGCCGAGACCCATTTCGTCAATGGCGAGGCGCTGAAGGGCCCGTTCGCCGACGGGCTGGAGACGGCGATCTTCGGGATGGGCTGCTTCTGGGGCGTCGAGCGCAAGTTCTGGCAGTTGCCGGGCGTGGTGGTGACGGCCGCCGGCTATGCCGCCGGCACGACGCCGAACCCGACCTACCAGGAAGTCTGCACCGGCCAGACCGGTCACAACGAGGTGGTGCTGGTGGTCTTCGATCCGGCCAGGATCAGCTACGAGACGCTGCTCAAGACCTTCTGGGAAGGCCACGACCCGACCCAGGGGATGCGCCAGGGCAACGACATGGGCACCCAGTACCGCTCGGGGATCTACCTGACCTCGGAGGATCAGCGGGCTGCCGCCGAGGCGTCGAAGGCCGCCTATCAGGAGGCGCTGACGGCCGCCGGCCACAAGGGGACGATTACCACCGAGATTCGCCCGGCCGGCGAGTTCTATTATGCCGAGGGCTATCACCAGCAATATCTGGCGAAGAATCCGAGCGGCTATTGCGGCGTCGGCGGCACCGGCGTGTCGTGTCCGGTGGGGCTCGGGGCGGAAGCGGCGCAATAGCGCCGGCGGCAGGATAGGGCGGGGTGCGGGCGCGTTCCGGCCATCGAAGCGCTGCCCCGAAGCCAGTTCGTCGCCGGAGCGGTGGTTCCGGCGTTTTGGCATGGGTCCTCGGGTCGAGCCCGAGGATGACGCTGCGGATGTTTCAGCCGGGGAAGTCGTCTGCCGCTTTGTAGGCGATCCGTTTGGGCGGCGGCGCGTACACCAAGTGATCTGATTCCGCGTGATTTCCGGCGGCGGCCATGCCAGTCTTCGGGACAGACGCGGGGCTGTGCCGGCGCCGCGAGCCAGACGGGTCCCAGGGCCTGTCGCCACCAGCCCATTGCAACAGGGATCGGATCACATGAAACAGTTCCTGGCCGGACTTCTGGCCGCCACGCTCCTTTCGGCTTCCTCGGCCTCGGCCGCCGATTTCGCCCCGGCGCTGCTCTACGACCTCGGCGGCAAATTCGACAAATCCTTCAACGAGGCCGCCTATAACGGCGCCGAGAAGTACAAGGCCGACAGCGGCACCGAATATCGCGAGTTCGAGATCACCAACGACGCCCAGCGCGAGCAGGCGCTGCGCCGCTTCGCCCGTGACGGCGCAAACCCGATCATCTCGGTCGGCTTCAGCCAAGCCGCGGCGCTGGAAGCGGTCGCCAAGGAATATCCCGACACCCAGTTCGCCATCATCGACGCGGTCGTCGACGCGCCGAACGTCCAGTCGATCCTCTTCAAGGAAGAGGAAGGCTCCTACCTCGTCGGGATCCTGGCGGCGATGAAGTCGGAGACCGGCACGGTCGGCTTCGTCGGTGGCATGGATATTCCGCTGATCTCGAAATTCGCCTGCGGCTATGCCGGCGGCGTCAAGTCGGTGAAGGCGGACGCCAAGGTCTTGGAGAACATGACCGGCACGACCGGCGCGGCCTGGAACGATCCGGTGCGCGGCGGCGAGTTGACCAAGTCGCAGATGGACCAGGGCGCGGACGTCGTCTTCCACGCCGCCGGCGGCACCGGCATCGGCGTGCTGCAGGCGGCGGCCGACGCGGGCAAATACGGCATCGGCGTCGATTCCAACCAGAACATGCTGTTTCCCGGCCATGTCCTGACCTCGATGGTCAAGCGCGTCGACACGGCGGTCTACACGACCTTCGACGACGCGGCGAAGGGCGAGTGGAAGCCCGGTATCGTCACGCTCGGCCTCGAGAATGACGGCGTCGCCTATGCCCTCGACGAGCACAATGCCGATCTGATCACCGAGGAGATGAAGGCCGCCGTCGACCAGGCGCGGCAGGACATCATCGACGGCAAGATCGAGGTGCACGACTACAGCACCGATTCCAGCTGCCCCTACTGATCCCGCGCTTCGTCGCGGCGTGATCGAAAGGCGTCCCGTTCGCGGGGCGCCTTTTTTGCCACTGGGCCCGGTACCTGCACGCTTTCGCCGTCCGGCGCGCAGTGCTATCGGCGGGCCGCAGCCAACGGCGAAGGACAGGCACGATGACCCAGAAAGTGATCTTCGACACCGATCCCGGCCAGGACGATGCCGTTGCGATCCTGACGGCGCTCGCTTCGCCGGAGGAGCTCGACATTCTCGGCATCGTCACCGTGGCCGGCAACATTCCCCTGTCTTTGACCACGAAGAACGCGCTGAAGCTGCTGGAACTGGCCGGCCGGCCGGAGATCCCGGTCCATGCCGGCTGCGAGCGGCCGATGCTGCGCCCGCTGGTCACGGCCGAGCATGTGCATGGCCAGACCGGTCTCGACGGGCCGGACCTGCCGGAGCCGAAGCTTGCGGCGCGCGAGGGCCATGGCGTCGATTTCCTGATCGAGACGATCCGCGCCCATCCGGCCGGGACGATCCGGCTGATGGCGCTCGGGCCGCTGACCAATCTCGGCGTCGCCTTCACCAAGGCGCCGGACATTGCAGCGCGGTTGAAGGACATCGTCCTGATGGGCGGCGGTTGCTTCGAGGGGGGCAACATCACGCCGGCGGCCGAGTTCAACATCTATGTCGATCCCGAGGCCGCCGCGATCGTCTTTGCCAGCGGCGCGGCGATCACCGTCCTGCCCCTCGACGTGACCCATTTCATGCGCTCGACGCGCGCGCGAATCGCCGGCTTCGGCGATCTGGGCAATCGCTCGGGCGCTGCGGTCGCGGCGATGCTGAACTTTTCCGAGCGCTTCGACGTGGAGAAATACGGCTGGGAGGGCGCGCCGCTGCACGATCCCTGCGTGACCGCCTTCGTCTTACGCCCCGACATCTTCACGGCGCGGCCGGTCAATGTGGAGGTTGAGACCGGCAGTCTTCTGACCCGCGGCATGACCGTCTGCGACTATTGGGGCGTCACCGACCGGCCGCAGAACGCCCATTGGGTGCGTTCGGGCGATGCCGATGCCTATTTCGCGCTTCTGACCGAGCGGATCGCCCGGCTGCCGTGACGCCCGGCCGGGCCGCCGCTCAATAATGCGGCGGCTTGGTGTTTTCCGGCCGCGGCATCGCCACGTCCTCCAGCGCCTCGAAGCGGTCGCCCAGCGAGCGCAGGCTGCGCTGCATCCGTTCGATCGCCGCGGAAGCCCGCTGCAATTCCTCCGACAGATCCTCGATCATCTGGGCCTGGTGGGCCGCCATGATCTCCAGATCCTCGATCCGCTTCTCGTTGCCGTCGTCGGTCTCGCTCATAGGGTCAGCTCCAGAAGCCTGTTGCGCAGCCGGTCGTCCAGCGGGGCCGGGCGGCGGGTGTGGCGGTCGACATAGACATGAACGAAGAACCCTTCCGCCGCCGCGGTGTCGGCCTCGCCGCGAAACAGCCCGACCTCGTAGCGCACCGATGAGGTGCCCAGCCGGCCCACCCTTATGCCGGCCGTGACCGGGTCGGGGAAGGCGAGTTCGGCAAAGTAGCGGCAGCCGGTCTCCACCACGAGCCCGATCCGGTCGCCGCGATGGATGTCCAGGAGACCGTTGGCGATCAGCCAGCCATTCACCGCGCTGTCGAACAGGGCGTAGTGCACGACATTGTTCATGTGGCCATAGATGTCGTTGTCCGACCAGCGCGTCGTCAACGGCACGAAGGCCCGGTAGGCCTCGCGCCGTGCCGGCCCCGGCCGGTCCTGTTGTCTGTCGTCCGGCATCGCTCTCGTCCGTCGTCCGCGTTTGCCGACTCATCCCGTATGCGTGCCGCCAACGCAACGCCCGATCCGGCGATGCGGTGCGGGCCGCTTATGGACTGGCATTCACGGCCCCCGCTCTCTAAGCTCCGGCGAACGACGACAGGCCAGAGAATCTGCATGCCCGATCCGGCGATCGAACTGATCGACATCGACAAGAGCTTCGGCGTGGTGCGGGCCAACAAGCGCATCAATCTGGCGGTGGAACGTGGCACGATCCACGGCATCATCGGCGAGAACGGCGCCGGCAAGTCGACGCTGATGTCGATCATTTACGGCTTCTACCAGGCCGATTCCGGCACGATCAAAGTCGGTGGCAAGACCGTGGACATCTCCGATCCGAACGCCGCCATCGCGGCCGGCATCGGCATGGTCCACCAGCATTTCATGCTGGTCGAGAACTTCACCGTGGTCGAGAACGTCATGCTCGGCGCCGAGCAGTCGCCGCTGCTGTTTTCCGGCATCGCCAGGGTGCGGGCCGAGCTGAAGCGGCTGGAGCGCGACCATTCGCTCGACGTCGACCCCGACGCCATCGTCGAGGAGCTTCCCGTCGGCCGCCAGCAGCGGGTCGAGATCCTGAAGGCGCTGTATCGTGGCGCCGACATCCTGATCCTCGACGAGCCCACCGGCGTCCTGACCCCGGCCGAGGCGGACCACCTCTTCGCGGTGCTGCGGCAGCTGCGCGACGAGGGCAAGACGATCATCCTGATCACCCACAAGCTGCGCGAGATCATGGCGATCACCGACAATGTCTCGGTGATGCGGCAGGGCGAGATGGTGGCGACGCGCCGCACCGCCGACACCGATGCCGCCGAACTTGCCGAGCTGATGGTCGGGCGCCGCGTGCTCCTGACGGTGGACAAGGCGCCGGCCGCGCCGCGCGACGTGAAGCTGAGCGTGACCGGCCTGACGGTGCGCGACCGGCGCGGCGTCGTCATGGTCGAGGACGTCTCCTTCGACGTGAAGGCCGGCGAGATCGTCGGCATCGCCGGCGTCGCGGGCAACGGCCAGTCGGAACTTCTGGAGGCGCTGGCCGGCATCCGCCGGGCCGAAAGCGGCCGCATCGCCATGCTGGGACGCGACATCGACCCGTCGCAGGAGGTCGATCCGGCCGAGATCCGCCGCATGGGCTGCGCCCATGTGCCGGAGGACCGTCATCATATGGGCCTCGTCCTGCCCTTCGAGGAAAATGAGAACGCCATTCTCGGCTACCAGGGCGATCCGCGCTTCGCCAAGGGGCCGCTGCTCGACCGCGACGCCATGCGCCGCGACGCCGAGGCCAAGATCAAGGCCTATGACATCCGTCCGCCGGACTGCCGGCTGAAGACCTCGAACTTTTCCGGCGGCAACCAGCAGAAGATCGTGCTGGCCCGCGAGATGGAGCGCGATCCGGACGTGCTGTTGATCGGCCAGCCGACCCGCGGCGTCGATGTCGGCGCGATCGAGTTCATCCATCGGCGCATCATCGAGATGCGCGACGCCGGCAAGGCGATTCTGCTCGTCTCGGTCGAGCTCGACGAGATCCGCGCCCTGTCGGATCGCATCCTCGTCATGTTCGCCGGCCGCATCGTCGGCGAGCGCAGTCCCGATGCCAACGAAGGCGAGCTCGGCCTGCTGATGGCCGGAATCGAGGGGCAGGAGGCGGCGGAATGAGCGCGGCGCGCATTTCCCTCGTCACGCTCGGCGTTGCCGATGTCGCCCGGGCCGTGGCCTTCTACGAGGCGCTGGGCTGGACGAAGGCGCCGCAGAGCGTCGAATCGACGGCGTTCATGGTCGGCGCGTCGATCGTCCTCGGCCTGTGGAACCGCGCCGAGATGATCGCCGATGGCGGCGAGGGCGAATTGCCGGTGGGCTCCGGTTCGGTGGCGCTGGCAGTGAATTTCGCCTCCGTCGACGCGGTGTCCGAGGCCTATGATCGGGCACTCGCGGCCGGTGCCCTGCCGGTGAAGCCGCCGGCAGAAGTCTTCTGGGGCGGGTTCTCCGGCAATTTCCGCGATCTCGACGGGCATCTGTGGGAATATGCCCACAATCCGTTCTTCAAGCTGTCCGACGACGGTCATCTCGACCTTCTCGCGAGCGACGAGTGACCGCCGCATGAGCCGCCCCTACGCCAAGCTTCCGCCGCTGATCGACTACGGTCTGATTCCGCTGATCAATCTCGTCGTGGCCTTCGCCGTCGCCGGTCTCGTCGTCCTCGTCGTCGGCGAAAGCCCGGTCGAGGCCGCGGCGCTGATGATCCGCGGCGCTTTCGGCTATGGCGAGGGCATCGGCTTCACCCTCTATTACGCCACCAGCTTCATCTTCACCGGCCTTGCCGTGGCGGTCGCCTTTCATGGCGGGTTGTTCAATATCGGCGGGGAGGGGCAGGCCTATATCGGCGGCCTCGGCGTCGCCGCGGTGGCGCTGACGCTGGGCGGCATCCTGCCCTGGTGGCTGAACCTGCCTTTGGCCGTCGCCCTGTCCTGCGCCTTCGGCGCGGCCTGGGCCTTCATCCCGGCGATCCTGCAGGCCAAGCGCGGCAGCCACATCGTCATCACCACGATCATGTTCAATTTCATCGCCGCGGCGGTGATGGTCTATCTCCTCGTCGGCGCGCTGAAGCCCGCCGGCACCATGTCGCCGGGCACCGGCACCTTCGAGGCGGGCGGCCAGCTGCCGAAGCTGAAGGAGCTGTTCGCGCTGTTCGGCTTCAATCTCGGCGGCGCTCCGCTCAACGTCTCGCTGTTCGTGGCGCTCGCCGCGGCCTTCTTCGTCTGGGTGCTGATCTGGCGCACGCGGCTCGGCTACGAGATCCGCACGCTGGGCTTTTCGCCGCGCGCCGCGCGCTATGCCGGCATGTCGCATACGCGGCTGATCGTCGTGACCATGATGGTGTCCGGCGGGCTCGCCGGCATGATGGCGCTGAACCCGGTGATGGGCGACCAGTACCGGCTGCTGATCGACTTCCCCGGTGGCGCCGGCTTCGTCGGCATCGCCGTCGCACTGATGGGGCGCGGCCACCCGGCCGGCATCATCCCCGCCGCCATCCTGTTCGGCGTTCTCTACCAGGGCGGGGCGGAACTCGCCTTCGATATGCCGGCGATCTCGCGCGACATGATCGTCATCATCCAGGGCCTCGTCATCCTGTTTGCCGGCGCCATGGAGAACATGTTCCGGCCCGGCGTGGGTGCGGCCTATCAATGGGTGCGGTTCCGCACCGCGGAGCCGGCGGGCGCCGATGTCGAGGAGTCCCGCTGATGGATGCCGGCGCCTGGATCAACGTCATCGATTCGACCATCCGGCTGTCGACGCCGCTGCTCTTCGCGGCGCTGGCGGGCCTGTATTCCGAACGCTCCGGCATTTTCGACATCTCGCTGGAAGGCAAGATGCTGATCGCCGCCTTCGCCTCGGCCTCGGCGGCCGCCGTCTGGGGCTCGGCGCTGCTCGGGCTGCTGGTCGGCGTTCTCGCCGCGACCGGCTTCTCGCTGATCCACGGCCTTGCCTCGATCACCTATCGCGGCAACCAGATCGTCTCGGGCGTCGCCATCAACTTCATCGCCGCCGGCCTGACCATCATCCTCGGCCAGGCCTGGTTCGCCCAGGGCGGGCGCACGCCGAGCCTGTCCGGCGACAGCCGCTTCGGCGCCATCGAGCTGCCGGGGGCAGCCGCCATCGCCGACGTGCCGGTGATCGGCCCGATCTATGCCGACATCCTCTCCGGCCACGCGATCCTCGTCTATGTCGCCTTCCTGATGGTGCCGCTGACCTGGTGGGTGATGTTCCGCACCCGCTTCGGCCTGCGTCTGCGGGCCGTCGGCGAGAACCCGGCGGCAGTCGACACAGCCGGCATCTCGGTGACCTGGCTGCGCTACCGGGCGGTGATCATCTGCGGCATCCTCACCGGCTTTGCGGGGACCTATCTCGCGGTCGCGCAGGCCGCGGGCTTCACCCGCGACATGACTGCCGGCAAGGGCTACATCGCGCTGGCGGCGCTGATCTTTGCCAACTGGAAGCCGCTACCGGTGATGCTGGCCTGCCTGCTCTTCGGCTTCCTCGACGCGATCTCGATCCGCGTCCAGGGCGTCGAGATTCCGCTGATCGGCGAGATTTCGGTGCAGTTCGTGCAGGCGCTGCCCTACATCCTGACCGTGATCCTGCTGGCCGGCTTCGTCGGCAAGGCCACCCCGCCCAAGGCCGGCGGCGTTCCCTATGTGAAAGAAAGATAGAAATGGCGGACGATCTCTTCGCGCTGGCGAAGTCCGCGATGCGGCGCGCCCACGCGCCCTATTCGAAATTCCCTGTCGGCGCAGCCCTGCGCACCACGGACGGTCGCATCTTCTCCGGCTGCAATGTCGAGATCGTTAGCTTTCCCGAAGGCTGGTGCGCCGAGACGACGGCGATCGGCCATCTGGTGATGGACGGCGGCGGGCGGATCGCCGAGGTGGCCGTGGTCGCCGAGAAGCTGCCGCTGTGCACGCCCTGCGGCGGCTGCCGCCAGCGCATCGCCGAATTCGCCGACGCGGCAACGAAGGTGCATCTGTGCGACGCTGACGGCGGCGTTCGCGAGACCGTCACCATGGGCGAACTCCTGCCGCGCGCCTTCGACACCGAGAGCCTCGCATGAGCGCGGCCGCCGATTATCTGCGCTACCGGCTGGGCGACCGCCGCCCGGTGGCCGCGATGGTGCTGGGATCGGGACTGGGGCTGCTGGTCGATGCGATGGCGGATACGATCCGGATCCCCTTCGCCGAGATCCCCGGCTTTCCGGTGAGCGCGGTGACGGGCCATGCCGGCGAGATCGTCGTCGGCCGGCTCGGTGGGCGCGACATTCTCGTCCTGTCCGGCCGCGTCCATTATTACGAGGCCGGCGATGCGGCGGTGATGCGGCCGGTGATCGCGGCGATCGCGGCGCTGGGTATCGAACGGCTGCTCCTGACCAATTCGGCCGGCTCGGTGCGCGAGGACATGCCGCCTGGCTCGGTGATGATGATCGAGGATCACATCAATTATTCCGGGCTCAACCCGCTGATCGGCGAAGCCTCCGACGCCCGCTTCGTCGGCATGACGGCGGCCTATGATGCCGAGCTGCGCGAGCGTCTGGCCGCCGCCGCCGAGACGGCCGGCGAGACGCTGTTCGGCGGCGTCTACATGTGGTTTTCCGGCCCGTCCTTCGAGACGCCCGCAGAGATCCGCATGGCGCGCACGCTGGGCGCCGACGCGGTCGGCATGTCGACGGTGCCCGAAACCATCCTGGCGCGGTTCTTCGGCCTGAGGGTCGTCGCCGCCTCGGTGATCACCAATTACGGGGCCGGCATGACCGGCGCCGAACTCTCCCATGCGGAGACCAAGGACATGGCGCCAAAGGGTGGCGCGCGGCTGGCGCGGATTCTGGGTGCCATGCTGGAAAACGGAGGCTTCGATGACTGATGCCGACATGCAGGCCCGCGCCCGGCAACTGATCGCCTGCCTCGACCTGACCAATCTCAACGACGACTGCACCGAGGCCGATGTCGCGGCGCTGTGCGACCGGGCGGCGACGCCGGAAGGGCCGGTCGCAGCGATCTGCATCTGGCCGCAATTCGTCGCCTTCGCGCGCGAAAAGCTGGCGCCGGCCATCCGCATCGCGACGGTGGTGAACTTCCCGGCCGGCGGCGAGGATCTGGACGCGACCCTCGCCGAGACTCGCGTGGCGGTCGCCGACGGTGCCGAGGAGATCGACCTTGTGATCGCCTATCGGAAGATTCCGGCCGATCCGGATTTCGTCGAGAACCAGGTGCGCCAGGTGAAGGCAGCTTGCCGCACGGCGCGGCTGAAGACGATCCTGGAGACCGGCGAGATCGGCGACCCGGACGCGATCCGCGTGGCCTGCCAGGCGGCACTCGACGGCGGGGCCGACTTCCTGAAGACCTCGACCGGCAAGGTCGCCGAGAACGCGACACCCGTCTCCGCCCGGCTGCTGCTCGGCGCGATCGCCGATTCCGGCCGCGACGTCGGTTTCAAGCCGGCCGGCGGCATCAAGACCTTCGAGGACGCGAACGGCTATCTCGAACTCGCCGAGGCGATTTGCGGCCCCGGCTGGGCGACGCCGGAGCGCTTCCGTCTGGGCGCGTCCAGCGTCCTCGGCGATCTTCTCGCCGTGGCAGGCGGCAAGGCGCGGGCCGGCGGGGCGGCCGGCTACTGATGGCGGTCCTGCCGCAGGAGTTCATCCGCGCCAAGCGGGACGGGGAGACCCTCGATCCGGCCGCGATCAAGGCCTTCATCGCCGGCTTCGACGACGGCAGCGTCACCGAGGGGCAGGTCGCCGCCTTTGCCATGGCCGTCTTCTTCCAGGGCATGGCGCGGGACGAGACCGTCGCGCTGACCGAGGCGATGCGCGACAGCGGCGATGTCCTCGACTGGTCCGACCTCGACCGCCCAGTCGTCGACAAGCATTCGACCGGCGGCATCGGCGACAATGTCTCGCTAATGCTGGCGCCGATCGTCGCCGCCTGCGGCGCGGCCGTGCCGATGATCTCGGGGCGCGGGCTCGGCCATACCGGCGGTACGCTGGACAAGATGGAATCGATCCCCGGCTATTCGGTGACGCCCGACAATGCGACGTTCCGGCGGACCGTGCGCGACGTCGGCTGCGCGATCATCGGCCAGACCGGCCAACTCGCCCCGGCCGACAAGCGCTTCTACGGCGTGCGGGACGTGACGGCGACGGTGGAATCGATCCCGCTGATCACCGCCTCGATCCTGTCGAAGAAGCTGGCGGGCGGGCTCGAAGGCCTGGTGCTCGACGTCAAATGCGGCTCCGGCGCCTTCATGGCCAGCGAGGCGGACGCCCGCGCGCTGGCGACGAGCCTCGTCGAGGTGGCCAACGGGGCTGGGCTGAAGACCACGGCGCTGATCACCCGCATGGACCAGGCACTGGCCTCGGCGGCCGGCAACGCGGTGGAAGTGCGCAACGCCGTTCGCTTCCTGACCGGCGACCACCGCGACGCGGCTCTGGAAGAGGTGACGCTAGCGCTGGCGGCGGAGATGCTGGTGCTGGCCGGGCTTGGGCCGGATCTCGTCGCCGGCGAGGCCAAGGCCCGCACCGTCCTCGACGACGGGCGCGCGGCGGAGATCTTCGGCCGGATGGTGGCTGCGCTCGGCGGACCCGTCGATTTCGTCGCGCGGATGGATGCGTATCTGCCCAGGGCGCCGGTTGTCCGACCAATCGTGGCGACGGGGCCGGGTACCGTCACGGCCGTCGATGCGCGGCAGCTCGGGCTTTGCGTCGTCGGCCTCGGCGGTGGACGGACGCGGCCGCAGGATGCGGTCGACCATTCGGTCGGCCTGACGGAGCTCGCACCGATCGGCACGATGCTGGGCGAGGGCGATCCGATCGCGCTGGTCCATGCGCGGGACGAGGCGGCGGCCGAGGCGGCAGCGGCGGTGGTCCGGGCAGCTTACAGCTTCGGCGATGCAGGGCCAGGTGGCTCACGGCCCGCGGTCATCGACCGCATCGGCTGAGCGCCTCGGACTGGTCCTATTGCTTCAGCGTCAGCTGCTCGTCCGCGATCTCGAATTTCGACAGGCGACCGAGGAAGCTCATGCCGAGGAGGGCGACGGGCAGGGTGCCGTCGCGGGTGACGAGCGTGTCGACGTCGCGCAGTTCGATCGGGCCGAGCTGCATCCGCGCGACCGTGACGAGGGCGGCCGTGGTCTCGCCATTCGCCGTCTGCACCGTGTAGCGATATTCATCGAGCTGCGGGGCGACGCCGAGGCGGCGGGCGGTGGTGTCGTTGATGGAAACGTAGGTTGCGCCGGTATCCACGAGGACCGGCACGGAGCGGCCGTTCATCCGCGTATCGGTCCGGAAATGGCCACTGGCATCGGCGGCGAGGCGCGCGACGCGGCCGGAAAGGCTGGCGGGACGTTCCATCGCCGCATCGATGACCTCGGGGGCGCGTTCGACGGTCTCCACCTGGCCGGACAGCATGCCGGCGCGGTAGTGCTCGAAGGCCGATGGCACGGCCAGCGCGACCAGCGAGGTCACGGCAAGGATGATGACGAAGTTCTGCATCCGGCGGTCCGACCCGTTGCGACTTAGGTCGGACAGTGTGGGCGCAGCGGGGTTAACCGGAGGCGAAAAGCCGGCGATGCCGGGCGGCCATCGCCCGGCGCGGTTGCCGATCGGTTAAGACCGGCCCGCCGTGGCGGCTATTTGGTGCCGTACATCCGGTCGCCAGCGTCGCCGAGGCCGGGCACGATGTAGCCCTTGTCGTTGAGGTGCCGATCGATCGAGGCGGTGAAGACCGGGACGTCCGGATGGGCGGTGCGGAACCGCTCGATGCCTTCCGGGGCCGCCAGCAGGCAGAGGAAGCGGATGTTCTTCGCGCCGCGCTCCTTCAGCTTCTCGATCGCCGCGATGGCCGAATTGGCCGTTGCCAGCATCGGGTCGACGACGATGACAAGGCGGTTTTCCAGATCCTCGGGCGCCTTGAAGTAATATTCGACCGGCTGCAGCGTCTCGTGGTCGCGGTAGAGCCCGATATGGGCGACGCGGGCGGCCGGCACGAGGTCGAGCATGCCCTCCAGAAGGCCGTTGCCGGCCCGCAGGATCGAGGCGAAGACCAGCTTCTTGCCTTCCAGCACGGGCGAATCCATCGCCTCCATCGGCGTCTCGATCCGGATCGTCGTCAGGTCGAGATTGCGCGTGACCTCGTAGCAGAGGAGCGTGGAGATCTCGCGCAGCAGCCGGCGGAAACTCGCCGTCGAGGTCTCCTTGTTGCGCATGATGGTGAGCTTGTGCTGGACCAGCGGGTGGTCGATCACGGTGACGCCGTCCATGGGGCCTCGCTTTCTGGCTGATTTGGCTTCTGCTTAACCGGACGATGACGGCGCGCCAAGGGCGATCGCCGAGACAACGAGTTGTTGGAGGAGACGCTGCCGGGTCGCTTCGTCGACGAAGGCGGCCTCGATGGCGTTGCGGGTGAAGCCGAGACGGTCGCCCGGCCCGAAGCCGGCAGACGCAGCAAAAGCGTATTCGGCCGCAAGATCGGTGGCGAAAAAGGGCGGATCGTCGGAGTTCAGCGTGACCCGGCATCCGGCCTCGACCAGTGGCCGCAGCGGATGCGATGCCACGTCCGGATAGACGCCAAGCGCAAGGTTGGAGTGGGGGCAGATTTCGAGGGCGATGCCTTTGTCGGCCAGCATCCGCACCACGTCCGGCGCTTCGACCGCGCGCACGCCATGGCCGATGCGGCTCGTTCGAAGGATCTCGACCGTCTCGCGGACATTCTCCGCGCCGTCGAATTCGCCGGCATGGGCGGTCAGGCCGAGCCCGGCGTCGCGGGCGATGTCGAAGGCAGGGGCGAAGTCCCGGGGCGTGCCGATGCGCTCGTCGCCGGCAAGGCCGAAGCCGGTCAGAAGCGGTTCGCGCACCGCATGGGTCGCCGCAAAGCGTGCGGCGGCCTCGACCCGATCGGCACCGAGATGGCGAACGCCGACCACGATCATCCGCGCCTCGATGCCGGTCGCGGCCGTCGCCCGGCGGATACCCTCGGCGAGACCGCCCAGATAGGCATCGCCCGGCACACTGGCCGTTGCCGCGTGGTCGGGTGAGATGAAGAATTCGGCGTAGACCGCGCCGGCGCGGGCAAGGCCCGTCAGATGGTCCTCGGCGAGGCGGCAATAGTCAGCCGCGTCGCGGAAGACCAGCGAGGCGCGATCATAGGCTGCGAGGAAGCTGGTGAAGTCGTCCCAGACATAGGCGCCGTCGCGAACGATGCCGCCGAGGTCGATGCCGTGGCGTTCCGCCAGTTCCAGCACCAGTGCGGGGCGGGCCGCGCCCTCGATATGGCAGTGGAGTTCGGCCATGGGGACGGCACCGCCGGAGCTTGCGCGGGCGAGGGCCGGGGCGGCGTCCGCCTTCACAGGAAGCTCGTTCCGTGGCGGCCTTCCGGCAGGCCGAGATGCGCGGCAACGCTCTCGCCGATATCGGCGAAGGTCTCGCGGTGGCCGATGGCGCGGGCGGCGATGCCCGGCCCTAAGCCGAGCACGGGCACGTTCTCGCGGGTGTGGTCGGTGCCGCGGAAGGTCGGGTCGCAGCCGTGATCGGCGGTGATGATGGCGAGATCGCCCGGCCGCAGTCGCGCTTCGAGCTCGGGCAGACGCGCGTCGAAAGATTCCAGCGCCGCCGCATAGCCGGCGACATCGCGCCGGTGGCCGTAGAGCATGTCGAAATCGACGAAATTGGCGAAGACGATGTCGCCGTCGCTCGCGTCGTCCAAGGCGCCCAGCATGGCGTCGAACAGCGCCATGTTGCCGTCGCCCTTGCGCACCTCGGAGATGCCCTGGTGGGCGAAGATGTCGCCGATCTTGCCGATCGCGATGACCCGGCGGCCGGCGGCGACGGCGCGGTCGAGGATGGTGGGCTCGGGTGGCGGCACCGAATAGTCGCGGCGGTTGGCGGTCCGGCGGAAGGTCGCGGCGGTCTCGCCGGTGAAGGGCCGGGCGATGACCCGGCCGATATTCAAGGGATCGACGTGCCGCCGTGCGACCGCGCAGAGCGCGTAGAGCCGCTCCACGCCGAAATGGGTCTCGTGGGCGGCGATCTGCAGCACGCTGTCGGAGGAGGTGTAGAAGATCGGCTTGCCGGACGCGATGCTCTCCTCGCCGAGTTCGGCGATGATCGTGGTGCCCGAGGCATGGCAGTCGCCGAGAATACCGGGAATGTCGGCGTCGTCGCCGATCTGCGCGATCAGGGAGGCGGGGAAGGTCGGCACGGTGTGGGGGAAATAGCCCCAGTCGAAGGTCACCGGCACGCCGGCGATCTCCCAATGTCCGGACGGGGTGTCCTTGCCATGGGAGACCTCGCCGGCCGAGCCCCAGAGGCCGGCGGGCGATCCGTCGCCGTCGAGACCGGCGGCATGGAAGAGGCCGAGGCGGCGCATGTTGGGCAGGGCGAGCGGGCCCTGTCTGATGCCGGCACGGTCGGCCTCGCCGGCTTCGGCGCGTTCGAGGATATGGCCGAAGGTGTCGGCTCCCGCGTCGCCGAAGGCTTCGGCATCCCTTGCATGGCCGATCCCGAAGGAATCGAGAACGATCAGAACAGCGCGCGCCAACATTCTCTCCTTGCCGCGACCGGAGTCCCGGCCTGTCAGGCGCCGACGGCCGGCCAGGGCCGCCGCGGCGTGTGGTCAGGCAGATAGGCGGACCGGGAGGGTTTCACAGGGGAGGTGGGATAGCGCGGCGCGAGGAGCAGGCGCGGCATTACTGCTTGGCGGCATCCATCGCCATGCCCTGGCGCTGGGCATATTGCTGCGCGGCCTCGCCGAAGCTGTCGACATTGTCGCCGATGGTCACCGTCGGCTCGCATTTGGGGGCGCAGGCATAGGTGACGCGGCTGGCCTGGCGGTAGACCCGCACCGTGTTGTCCTCGAAGCTCTGCACCGCGACCTGCTGGTCCATGACGATGTCGCCATTGGCGTCGAGGATGACGAGATTGGTGATGCCGTAGCTGCGGCCCGTGAGGACCAGGCGGTTCGAGGACAGCACCTCCACGTCGACGATCGCCGGGTTGCCGACGATCACCGTGGCCGCCGGGTTGTCGATCTGGACGATCCGGGCGTGATCCACCTCGACCGGCAGGACGTCGCGGCTGTCGAAGGCGGCGGCATTCCCGCATGCGGCGAGAACGGCGATCGCAGCCAGTGCGGCGCGCAGTGTGCTGGTCATGTGGCTCATCCCGTTCTGCTGCTGGAGTCCTCACTCTAGGTAGAACGGTCTTGGTAAACGCAGGATTAAGCCCGGTCGTGAAGCAAAGGTGAAAATTCGACGCAAGAGGCGAAGGGAAAATAAACCACGCCGCTTAAGACGATCGCAACCGGCCACCCTTAGACATGGCTCAATCCGATCGACAAGGCAGTCGACGGGGATACTGCTTCAAACGGGTATCTGGATATCAAGGAGTTCCCAATGTCCAAGCTTTTCGCTCGCTTCGCCAAGGATGAGTCCGGCGCGACCGCCATCGAATACGGCCTGATCGCCGCCATCATGGCTGTCGCCCTGATCGCCGCTTTCCCGTTCGTGACCGGCGGCCTGACCACCTCCTTCACCAACATCGGCACGATGCTCGGCTCCACGCCTTCCACGATCAACTAATTGCGACGCATCGCGTGGAGATGCCGCGTGATTTCAAGATCATCAGGACCGGGACGGAGCAGATGCTTCGCCCGGTCCTGGATACTGGAGTAGGCGTGTGACGGCTCTTGCGCTCCTCGTCATCTTCCCCTTCGCCATGCTCTATGCGGCCGCGTCGGATCTGGTGACGATGACCATCGCCAACCGCGTCTCCATCCTCCTCGCCCTGGCCTTTCCCGTCGTCGCCTATGCGGCCGGCATGGCGCCCGGTGCGATCGGTGCCCATCTCGGCATCGGCCTCGTCTGCCTGACCGTCTGCTTCGGCATGTTCGCCGCGGGCTGGATGGGCGGCGGCGACGCCAAGCTCCTGGCCGCCACCGCGGTGTGGTTCGGGCCCACCCCCATGCTCCTCGAATACATCCTCTTCGCCAGCATCTATGGCGGGCTCCTGACGATAGGGCTCCTGACCATCCGGGCCTTTCTGCAGCCCGTGACCGGCGTCGCCTTCATCGATCGCCTGCTCGAACGCGAGACCGGCATTCCCTATGGAATCGCCCTCGGCCTGGCCGGCCTGACCGTCTATTCCGGCAGTGTCTGGATCGACATCGCGGCCCGCAGCGCCCCGTTCTGAGGCCTGCCGATCGGGCGGGAGAGGTTTCGTTAACCATACATTGAGGGTTTGTCGGCGATAACCGTCGTGAACAGCCGCATGGTCGCGGCCTCGTTTGCGAGGAGTAGCCCGATGAATCTAGCCCGCATGGCAGTTGTGGCGGTCGCATTGGTCGCAGCCATGGGTGCGGCATTCGTCGCCTTGAACCTGCAGCCCGAAAAGGCCGAACCGGTGATCATCACCGCGGCGCCGGCCGAGCCGCCGATCAAGCTCGCCGAAGTGCTGGTCACGTCCCGCGACCTGTCGATGGGCGAGGCGGTGGACGAGGCGCTCGACTGGCAGAGCTGGCCCGAGGACGGCATCGGACCGACGCTGATCCGCAAATCCGACCGGCCCGACGCCATCGAGACGCTCAAGGGCTCGCTGGCCCGCCAGTCCTTCTTCGCCGGCGAACCGGTGCGCGAATCCAAGCTGATCCGCTCGGACCAGGGCTTCATGTCCGCCGTCCTGCCGGCCGGCAAGCGGGCGGTCGCCGTCCAGATCGCGGCTGAGACCTCGGCCGGCGGCTTCGTCCTGCCGAACGACCATGTCGACGTCATCATGACCCGCCGGGTGTCCAGCTCGGAGAACCGTGGCGACCAGGTGCTGACCGAGACCGTCCTGCGCAATCTGCGGGTCCTGGCCATCGACCAGACCATCCAGGAGAAGGACGGCGAGAAGGTCGTGGTCGGATCGACCGCGACGCTGGAAGTCGATCCCGACCAGGCCGAAGCCCTCACCGCTGCCCAGCAGATCGCCGACCGTCTGGTGCTGTCGCTGCGCTCGCTCGCCGATTCCGTGCCCGGTTCGCCCGGCTATGCGGCCTTCCTGCTCGCCCAGGAGAACGCCCGGAACGGCAAGATCCGGGTCGTGCGCTACGGCCAGTCCTCCGAAATCACCACCAAGGAATGACGGGCAACCCGATGAACGATTGGAGAGGATCCGACATGCTACGCGCCCGGCTTCGCAAACTGGTGGTCGTCATGGCCGCGGCGTCCACGGCACTCGCGCCACTGGCAACGACCCTGCCGGCCCAGGCCGAGCAGACCGTCGTCAACGTCCGCCAGGGCTCCCAGTCCATCAATCTCGGTCTGAACAAGACCAAGGTCATCGTGCTCGAGGCCGACGCCCACGACATCCTCGTCGCCAACCCCGCGGTGGCCGATGCGGTTACGCGTGACGCGCGCCGCATCTATATCTTCGGCAAGCAGATCGGCCAGACCAACATCGTCGTCTTCGACCGGCAGAACCGCCAGATCGCGTCTATCGACCTGAAGATCGAGCGCGACATCAACGGCCTCGAGGCGACGATCCGCAAATACGTTCCGTCCTCGGTCGTCCAGGTCGAGATGCTGAACGACAACGTCGTCCTGAACGGCACCGTGCAGACGCCCCAGGACGCGGCCAAGGTCGAGCGTCTGGCGCGGCTGTTCGTGACCGGCGGCGAGGGCACCACGGGTCAGTACATCCAGCAGGCCACCGCCTCGGGCGGCGCCGGCGGCGGTGATGGCGATGTTGGCTTTGCCCAGGAAGACCGGCGCCAGAGCCAGATCGTCAATCTTCTGCAGATCCAGGGCGAGGACCAGGTGACGCTGAAGGTCACCGTCGCCGAGGTCCAGCGCTCGGTGGTCAAGCAGCTCGGCATCGATTCCATCGCCAGCGGCTCGATCGACGGCGTCGCCTATTCGGCCGCCACCGACAATCTCTTCGGTCTCGGCAATCCGCTGTCCAACACCTTCGGCCGCATCACCAACAGTTCGGGCGGCGACACCGTGCAGTCGCAGCTGCGGGCGCTGAACCAGGCGGGCGTCATGCGGACCCTCGCCGAGCCCAGCCTGACGGCGATCAGCGGCGAGAAGGCGAGCTTCAAGGTCGGCGGCGAATTCTCCATCCCGGACGGCCGCACCATTACGCCCGAAAAGCGGACCAACATCCGCGACGATGCAGGCCGCATCGTCGACACCGAGGTCGAGGGCGAGGTCGTCACGCTGGACAGCCGGCTGGTCGAGTACGGCATCGGCCTGGACTTCACGCCGGTCGTCCTGTCGCCCGGCCGGATCAGCCTGAAGGTGCGCACCAGCGTCTCCGAACCAACCTTCGAATCGCCGTTCAATCTTGGCCGTGGCTCGACCGCGTCGGGTTCTGCCGTCATCGGCATCCGCAAGCGTCTGGCCGATACGACGGTCGAGCTGCCGTCGGGCGGCTCGCTGGTCATCGCCGGTCTCGTGCGCGACGAATCCCGCCAGGTCATGTCGGGCTTCCCCGGCCTGTCGAAGATCCCGGTGCTGGGCACGCTGTTCCGCTCGCGCGACTTCCAGCGCTACGAGACCGAGCTGGTGATCATCGTCACGCCCTATCTGGTGCGCCCGGTTCCGCGCCAGGCGCTGGCCCGCCCGGACGACGGCTTCGCCCTGTCCAGCGACGGTGCCGCCAACTTCCTCGGCCGCGTCAATCGCGTCTACGGCCACATGGAAACCAAGCTGCCACCCGGCCGGTATCACGGCGTCGTCGGCTTCATCTACAAATGACCGGTTCTGGGAGATCGCAGGTGCAAGACCGTTCGCAGATCATCGGCCGCCGCCGTCCCCGGACGTCCATGGCCGCCCTGTTGCCGCTGGCCGCGATGCTGATCGCCGGCGGTTGCGCCAACGTCCACAATGTCGAGGTCGGCTCGATCCCCGACGATTACCGCACCCGGCATCCGATCGTCGTGTCGGAGGACCAGGAAGCCATCGACATTCCGATCGTGATGTCCGACGCCCGCCTGTCCTACGCCAATCGCGGCCGCGTCGAGCATTTCGGCGACCGGTTCCGCGCCTCGGGCGCCGATTCCATCCAAGTGATGCTGCCGACCGGCTCGGCCAACCAGTATGCCGCCGACCGGGTCTCGCACGAGATCGTCGAGGCGCTGCGCGGCCGCTACATCTCGCGCGACCGGATCTTCGTGCAGCCCTATTCGGCGGTGGGCGCCGAAGGGCCGACGCCGATCCGGCTGACCTATGCGACGCTGGTCGCCAAGACCGGTCCGTGCGGGCGCTGGCCCGACGACATGACGGACACGTCCGAGAACAAGAACTACTTCAATTTCGGCTGCGCCAGTCAGCAGAACCTTGCCGCCCAGATTGCCGATCCGCGTGATCTGCTGTCGCCGCGCGGCGTCGATTCCATCGATGCCGGCCGACGCACCACGGTGCTCGACAATTACCGGCGCGGCGAGCCGACGACGACGGCGGCCGGTTCCAGCGAAATCGAATACTGATGGGAGCCGCGGAAACCATGTCTACCGCTTCGCGCGCTGCGCCGGACACCAGCTTCGACGATCCGGCCGGTCTGGATAACGTCCGGCCGATCCCCCGCATCTCCATCCAGGCCTTCTGCGAAAGCGAGGCCGTCGCCCGGCCGATCGAGAATGCCGGGGCGGACCGGCGCATGGCTAAGACCCACATGCGGGTCAATCTCGGCGGCATCCGCGCCGCGGTGGAGCATTTCTCCGGCGCGCCGACGCCCAACCTCGTCATCCTGGAATCCAAGCTGCCGCCGCTTGAACTGATCGGCGAGCTGGAATCCCTGTCGGAGGTCTGCGACCCGGGCTCCAAGGTGATCATCATCGGTCACTACAACGACGTGGCGCTCTACCGCGACCTGATGCATCGCGGCGTGTCGGAATATCTCGTCGCGCCGGTCTCGATCGCCGACATCATGACGATCATCGGCTCTTTGTTCACCGCGCCCGATTCCGAGCCGCTCGGCCGCTCGATCGCCTTTGTCGGCGCCAAGGGCGGCGTCGGCTCATCGACGATCGCCCACAATCTGGCCTGGTCGATCTCCAAGCTGTTCTCCAGCGACGTGGTGATCGCCGATCTCGATCTGCCCTTCGGCACCGCCAACATCAATTTCGACCAGGACCCGGCCCAGGGCATCGCCGAGGCGGTGTTCTCGGCCGAGCGCATGGACGACACCATGCTCGACCGGCTGCTGTCGAAATGCGCCGAGCATCTGTCGCTGCTGGCCGCGCCGTCGCTGCTCGACCGCACCTACGACTTCTCGACCGAAGCCTTCTCGGCGCTGATCGAGACCGCCCAGCGCGGCGCGCCGGTGGTGGCGCTCGACATCCCGCATGTGTGGAACGACTGGACCCGCAGCGTTCTCGCCTCGGCCGACCAGATCGTCATCACCGCGACGCCGGATCTGGCCAATCTGCGCAATGCCAAGAACCTCGTCGACATGCTGGCCAAGCTGCGGCCCAACGATCCGGTGCCGCATCTGATCCTCAACCAGCTGGCGATCCCGCGGCGTCCGGAAATCTCGCCCGAGGAATTCGCCGATCCGCTCGGCCTCGAGCCGATCGCCCAGATCAATTTCGACCCGCAGGCCTTCGGCAATGCGGCCAATAACGGGCAGATGCTCGCCGAACTCGACGGCAAGCATCCGGCCGTGGAGGCCTTCGAGCACGTCGCCCACGTCCTGACCGGACGCGGCACGGCCAAGAAGCCGAAGAAGCAGGGCCTTCTCCAGCGGCTGCGCCACAGCGGCAAAGCAACCAGGGAGTAGCGGCAGCATGTTCGGCAAACGCGGAAACGAGCCTCGCAGCAATCCCGGCATGGGTCTGACTTCGACCCTGCCGAAGCCGTCGGCCGCGCCGGTCCCGGCGCCCAAGCCGCGCGAGCCCGTGTCGCGGGCGCCCGTCACGCCGCCGCCGGCGGCAGCGGCGCCGCGGGAGGCCGCCGCCGCGAGCGACAATTCCGCGGCCGTGCGGCCGGACAGCTATTACGCCCGCAAGGCCGAGGTCTTCGCGGCGCTGATCGATACGATCGACCTGTCGCAGCTCGCTCGCCTCGACGCCGAGAGCGCGCGCGAGGAAATCCGCGACATCGTCAACGACATCGTCGCGATCAAGAGCTTCGCCATGTCGATCTCCGAACAGGAGGACATGCTCAGCGACATCTGCAACGACGTCCTCGGCTACGGGCCGCTGGAGCCGCTGCTGGCGCGCGACGACATCGCCGACATCATGGTCAACGGCGCCCGCCAGACCTTCATCGAAGTCGCCGGCAAGGTGCTGGAGACCAATGTCCGCTTCCGCGACAACCAGCAGCTCCTGAACATCTGCCAGCGCATCGTCAGCCAGGTCGGCCGGCGCGTCGACGAGACATCGCCGATCTGCGACGCGCGCCTGCCCGACGGCAGCCGCGTCAACGTCATCGCGCCGCCGCTGTCCATCGACGGCACCACGCTGACCATTCGTAAGTTCAAGAAGGACAAGCTCACCCTCGACCAGCTCGTCCAGTTCGGCGCAATCTCGCCGGAAGGCGCGCAGATCCTGCAGATCATCGGCCGGGTCCGCTGCAACGTGGTCATCTCCGGCGGTACCGGCTCGGGCAAGACGACGCTTCTGAACTGCCTGACCCGCTATATAGACACCGACGAGCGGATCATCACCTGCGAGGATTCGGCCGAGCTGCAGCTCCAGCAGCCCCATGTCGTGCGCCTGGAAACCCGACCGCCCAACATCGAGGGCGAGGGCGAGATCACCATGCGCGACCTGGTCAAGAACTGCCTGCGCATGCGGCCCGAACGCATCATCGTCGGCGAAGTGCGCGGACCGGAGGTCTTCGACCTCCTGCAGGCGATGAACACCGGCCATGACGGCTCGATGGGCACGATCCACGCCAACTCGCCGCGCGAGTGCCTGAACCGCATGGAATCGATGATCGCCATGGGCGGCTTCTCGCTGCCCTCGCGCACCGTCAAGGAGATCATCGTCGGCTCCATCGACGTGATCGTCCAGGCCGCGCGCCTGCGTGACGGGTCGCGCCGGATCACCCACATCACAGAAGTGCTGGGCATGGAGGGCGACGTGATCACCACGCAGGATCTGTTCGTCTACGACATGACCGGCGAGGACGCGCAGGGCCGGATCATCGGCCGCCACCGCTCCACCGGCATCGGCCGGCCGGCCTTCTGGGACCGGGCGCGCTACTACAACGAGGAGCAGCGCCTTGCCGCCGCCCTCGACGCGTCGGGCGCCGACGAGCCGGCGGGGATGCTGTAATGAGCCCGGCCGGCGTCATCCTGTTTATCCTGTTCTCGACGATCGCCGCCGGCGCGCTCGCCTTCGCCTTCCTGCAGCCGCGGATCGCCAAGGAACGCAAGGTGGAGAACCGGCGTGCGCAATATACGCGCGACGACACCGAGCGGCGCTCGCTGAAGGTCGCCCGCGACCGGCTGAAGGAGCAGGACAAGCGCCGCAAGACGATCCAGTCGTCGCTGAAGGAGCTGGAATCGCGCCAGAAGGAGCGCGACAAGCACACCGGCAAGCTGACCCTGCAGCGCCAGCTCGAACAGGCCGGCTGGACGATGAGCGTCAAGCAGTTCGTGCTGCTCAGCATCGCCATGGGCTTCGTCAGCCTGTTCGTGGCGGCGATCTTCGGCGCGCCGTTGCTGCTCCTGATCGGCGCGGTCGTCGTCGGCGGGCTCGGCCTGCCGCGCTTCCTCCTGTCGCGGGCGCGCAAGAAGCGCTTCCAGAAATTCGGCGAGGAATTTCCCAACGCCATCGATCTGATCGTGCGCGGCGTGAAATCGGGCCTGCCGCTGAACGACACGCTCAGGATCGTCTCCGGCGAGACGCTGGAGCCGGTGCGCAGCGAGTTCCGCAAGATCATCGAGAGCCAGCAGATGGGCGTGCCGATCTCCGAGGCGGTCGAGAAGCTCTATCGCAACATTCCGACGCCCGAGGCGAACTTCTTCGCCATCGTCATCGCCATCCAGTCGCAGGCCGGCGGCAATCTGTCGGAAGCGCTCGGCAACCTGTCGAACGTGCTGCGCGACCGCAAGAAGATGCGGGCGAAGGTGCAGGCGATGTCGATGGAGGCCAAGGCCTCCGGCGGCATCATCGGCGCGCTGCCGGTGGTCGTCGCCAGCCTCGTCTACATCACGACGCCCGACTACATCTCGGTCCTGTTCACCTCCGGCACCGGCCATCTGATCCTGGCGATCTCGGGGCTGTGGATGGCGACCGGCGTCTTCGTGATGAAGAAGATGATCAGCTTCGATTTCTAAGGGCCGACCGGCGCCGCTCAGAACGCGCAGCCGAAGCGGAAGGTGCAGACGAGTATGGAAATGTTCGCGCTCATCGGAGTGTCCCCGGCGGTCGCCGCCAGCGTGGTCATGGCGATCGCGGTGTTCACCACCTTCATCGCCATCGCCATGCCGATGCTCGCCGGCAACCAGCTGAAAAGCCGGATGAAGGCGGTGGCGCTGGAGCGCGACGAGATGCGGGCGCGCGAGCGGGCGCGCATGGCGGCTGAGAACGAGCGCGGTCGCTCGGGCCTGCGCCAGCAGGACAGCAAGGGCGTCGCCAGCCTCGTTGTCGAACGGCTCAACCTGCGCACGGCGCTGGCCGACGACAAGACCGTGACGAGCCTGCGCAATGCCGGCTATCGCGGCCAGCGGCCGCTGACCCTGTTCCTGTTCGCGCGCGCCGTGCTGCCGCTCCTGATGTTCGCCCTCGCGCTGTTCTACGTCTTCGGCCTCGGCCTCCTCGACACGCATCCGACGATGATGCGCATCGCGATCTGCCTCGGCGTCGCCTATGTCGGCTTCGTCGCGCCGATCTTCTTCGTGAAGAACCGCGCCACCAAGCGCCGGTTGTCGATCAGCCGGGCCTGGCCGGATGCCCTGGATCTGCTGCTGATCTGCGTGGAATCGGGCAATTCGATCGAGGCGGCCTTCCGCCGGGTGGCCGAGGAGATCGGCATCCAGTCGATCCCGCTGGCTGAGGAACTGGTGCTGGTCTGCGCCGAGCTGTCCTATCTGCCGGACCGCAAGGTGGCCTATGACAATCTGGCCACCCGCACCGGCCTCGACGGCGTGCGCACGGTCTGTACGGCGCTGGTCCAGGCCGAGCGCTACGGCACGCCGCTGGGCACCGCGCTGCGGACGCTGTCGCAGGAAAACCGCGACCAGCGGATGAATCTTGCGGAGAAGAAAGCCGCCGCGCTGCCGCCGAAGCTCACCGTGCCGATGATCGTGTTCTTCCTGCCGGTGCTGTTCGCCGTCATCATCGGCCCGGCGATCATCAAGGTCATGGCCGTCCAGTAGCGGCACCGCCAGCAGGGTGCCCGGCGCCTGCCGCCCGCCGGACCGTGTCTGGCCGCGCCGTGGAGCCGGCCTCGCTAGGGGGCGGCTTGGTCCCTGCATGAACGCGCGGGGACGATCCCGAACCATCACAGCGAGGGTCGGCGCAGCACCCGAACACATGAAGCTGAGCGACCGCTGTCCGTCTGCCCTGATCGAGGCGGCCCAGGGGCGGGCCGCAGCAGCGGTCAACGCAAAAAGGGCGCACCCCCGAGGATGCGCCCTTTTCGTGTCTTCGAACCGTCAGCGTGAAGCGGTGGGACCGATCAGTTCTCGGCCTTGTCCTTGTCCTTCAGCATCGCCCAGGTGTTCTGCTGGGCGAGCATCGCCTTGAGGAAGGCGACATTGGCTTCCGCCTCGGCCGGCGGTAGTTCGCTGCTGGCGATCTTCTCGGCCTCGTCGAAGCGGCCCTGCAGGCCGACGACCAGCGCCAGGTTCTGGCGCACGCGGCTGTCGCTGCCCGGCTGGGAGGCGGCGGAGCGCAGATAGGATTCGGCCGACTTCAGATCGTTGCCGAGAAGGTAGGACATGCCGAGATTGGACAGGATCGTCGGCTCGTTCGGCTGCATGTCCAGCGCCTTGCGATAGAGCGTGCGCGCCGGAACCTGCTGGCCCATCTGGTCGAGAATGGCACCCTCGGCGGAATAGAGCCGCCAGTCGGGATAGTCCGGGGTCTGGGCGCGGCGAATGGTCTCCAGCGCCTTGGGCAGGTCGCCGGCCGCGGCCAGCGCCTTGCCGTAGGCCGCGAGGACGTCGCGATCTTCCGGATGGGCGATCGCCATCTGCTGCATCACCGCCAGCGACTGGTCGTTGCGTCCGGCCATCTGCAGGGCGGCGGCATAGGAGAGGCCGGTGGGCTTGTTCTTGGGATCACGGTCATAGGCGGCGCCATAAGTGCGCACGGCCGACTGCAATTCGGTGGTGTTCATCTGGGCCACCGTGCGGCCCTGCTGCGCGGGGCGCTGGATCGAGCCGGTGGTCTCGTTGGACACGGAGCCGCAGCCTTGGGTCACCATCAGGGCGAGGCATGCGCCAAGGAGCAGCCCCTGTTTTGCACGGCGTCCCGAACTAGTTCCGCGCCCGACCATGATCTGCTCCTGTTCCGCCTGCATGTCGGCCGCATCGAAAACGGGACGGCCTTCGACGGTGAGAGTATTTCGTTAACCCTAATGACCGGTTAATGCCGGTCCCAGGACGCAAACCCCAGGACACGCCCCATGCCGATCACCCTTGCCAGCGACAATGCCGCGACCGCCCTGCCTGTCTGGACGGCGACCCGTGACGGGCTCGACGACCTGCCGGAGGCGGCGCGGCGCTGGGCCCGGGCGACGCGGTTCGAGGCCGGCGCCGGCCAGGTGCTGCTGGTGCCCGATGCCGACGGGGCGACCGCCGGCGCCATTCTCGGCCTCGGCAAGGCCGCCGGAACGGGGGAGGGCGCGGCAGCGCGGCGGGCACTCGCGGCCGGTGCGCTGGCGACCCATCTGCCGGCGGGCGACTGGCAGCTTGCCGATGGCGCCGATCTCGACGGATCGCTGGCGACACTGGCGGTGCTTCTCGGCGGCTATCGCTTCGATCGCTACCGCACCGGGCGCAAGGACGAGGACGCGGCGGCCGTCATCCGCTTCGCGCCGCCCGGCGACGTCGACGCCGCCGAGGCGCAGGCGCTGGCGGCCGGCGTGTCGCTGACCCGTGACCTCATCAACACCCCGACCAGCGACATGGGACCGGCCGAACTGGAAGCGGCGGCCCGGGCGATGGCCGATGGGTTCGGCGCCGCGGTGACGACGATCGAGGGTGACGCGCTGCTTGAAGAGAACTTCCCGATGATCCACGCCGTCGGCCGGGCCAGCGCCTCGGCGCCGCGCCTGATCGACATGCGCTGGGGCCGGGCGGACGCGCCGAAGGTGACCCTCGTCGGCAAGGGCGTCTGCTTCGACACCGGCGGCCTCGACATCAAGCCGGCCTCGGGCATGCTCCTGATGAAGAAGGACATGGGCGGCGCCGCGAACGTGCTGGGCCTTGCCCACATGATCATGGCCCGCGGCCTCGATCTGCATCTGCGGGTGCTGATCCCGGCGGTGGAGAACGCGATCTCGGCCAACGCCTTCCGTCCCGGCGACATCCTGCACAGCCGCAAGGGCAAGACGGTGGAGATCGGCAACACCGATGCCGAGGGCCGGCTGGTGCTCGCCGACGCCCTGGCGCTGGCCGACGAGGAGGCGCCGCAGCTCCTGATCGACATGGCGACCCTGACCGGTGCCGCCCGCGTGGCGCTCGGGCCCGACCTGCCGCCCTTCTTCACCGACGATGACGGCTTTGCCGGGGATCTCGCCGCGGCGAGTATGGCGGTGGCCGACCCGGTCTGGCGGATGCCGCTCTGGGCGCCCTATGCCGCCAACCTCTCCTCACGGGTCGCCGACATCAACAATGTCACCAGCGACGGCTTCGCCGGTGCGGTGACGGCCGCACTGTTCCTGCAGGGCTTCGTCGAAAAGGCCGAAAGCTGGTCGCATTTCGACGTCTATGGCTGGCGCGCCAAGGCGAGCCCGATCGGCCCCATCGGCGGCGAGGCGCATGCCACCCGTGCCCTCTTCCAGGTGCTGAAGGCGCGCTTTCCGCGGCGCTGACGGCTTGGCACCTCAGGCGATCGGCTTATGCGGGCCGGTTGCATCTTCTTCGTTTCGCACAGCAAGGCAGACGCGTTCATGACCGGCTCCCCCGATCCCCGCCTCAACGCCGTGCGCCCCGATCTCGCCGACCGCCGGCTCGAGGGGCAGGTCACGGCCGATCGCTTCGTCGACGGGGTCCCGCGCCGGATCATCGCCGCCCTGGCGCCGGTCCGGCGGCATCCGGCGGGCAATGCCCCGCTCGATACCGAGGCACTGTTCGGCGAGGCCGTCACCGTCTTCGACGAGGATGACGAAGGCTGGGCCTGGGTGCAGCTCCGGAATGACGGCTATGTCGGCTACGTGCCGAGCGCGGCGCTCGGCCGGCCCGGCGCCGCCCCGACGCACCGGGTCTGCGTCCCGCGCACGCTGGTCTTTCCCGGCTACGACATCAAGCTGCCGCCGCTCCACGACCTGCCGATGGGCGCCGCCCTGGCGGTGGTCGGTGCCGGGCAGGACCACAACGCCGCCTATGCCCGGATCGAGCCGGCGGGGGCGGTCGTCCTCCAGCATCTGGAGCCGGTCGCCAGCGTCGCCGCCGACTATGTCGCCATCGCCGAGCGTTTCCTCGGCGTGCCCTATCTGTGGGGCGGCAAGAGCGTGTCGGGCATCGACTGTTCGGGCCTCGTCCAGATCGCCTGCCAGATGGCCGGGATCGAGGCGCCGCGCGACACCGACATGCAGGAGCGCGCGCTCGGCACGCGGGTTGCCGGCGTCGAGGCGCTGCAGCGCGGCGATCTGGTCTTCTGGAAGGGGCATGTCGGGATCATGCTCGACGGCGCCCGGCTTCTGCACGCCAACGCGCATCACATGCTGACGGCGATCGAGCCTCTGATGGAGACCATGGCGCGCTTCGAGGAGCGGGGCATTGCGGTCACCAGCGTCAGGCGATTGCGGCCCGCCGCTGCGGTCCACGGCTGATCCGCGCCCGCCTGCGCCGCGGCGAGGCATGGCGCGCCGCCGCCGCAGGACGTCAGGAATTGCAATGGTTTGGCCCGCTTACGAAGCGCTGAAAACCTGGATGGTTAAGGCGTTGTTAAGCAGCGCAGCCTAGACGCATGGATTGCCGCGTTCGCCCTCCCCGAACGCCTTTGATGCCATAGGACATGCTCTGCCGTGCAGCTCTCGGACCTGAAGATTTCCACCCGTATCGCCGCGATCGCGGCGGTCAGTATCGCCGGCATGCTGGCTCTCGCCGCCATCTTCGTCACCGACCAGAGCATCCGGTCCGACTATGCGGCGGTGATCGACAGCGCGCGTGACGCCGAACGCGTGACGCAGCGCATCGAGGTGGACTTCCTGCAGGCGCGGCGCGCCGAGAAGGACTTCTTCCTGCGCCGGACCGAGGCCGATATCGCCAAGCACGCCGCCGTCCGCGCCCGCCTCGCGGACGCGTTCCAGAACCTCTCCGACCGGTTGCAGGCGGGCGGTCTGAGCCGGCTGGCCGGCGAAGCGGAGGCTATGCGCCGCAGTTTCACCCGCTATGGCGAGCTGTTCGAGCAGGCGGCGGCGGTCAATCGCTCGCTGGGCCTCGACGAGAATTCCGGCCTGCAGGGCGCGCTGCGCACTGCGGTCCACGACCTCGAAGCCGAACTGAGCGAGGTGGGAAATCCCTCGCTGCAGGTGATGATGCTGATGCTGCGCCGGCACGAGAAGGATTTCATCCTTCGCGGCGACCTCAAATATGTCGAGCGGCTGAACGCCCAGGCCAGCGACCTGGCGAGCGTCGGCCCGGCCGCCTTCGGTTCGGTGCAGACGCGCAATGCGGTGCTGGCCGACCTTGCAATCTACACCGGCAACTTTGCCGGCTATGCCGAGGCGATTGCGGCGGAAGCGGCCCTGCGTCAGGAACTGAGCGCCGTCTTCGCCGAGGTCGAGCCGCTGTTCCAGACGATCCTGTCGGGCGTGGCGTCGACGCGCGTCGACGCCGAGGCGGCCAGTGCCGCGGCCTCGTCCCTGGCCCTCAAGATCGTTCTGGCCCTGGCGGCCTTGCTGACGCTGATCATCGCGGCCACCGTCCTTGTCGTCGGTCGGTCGATCGCCACGCCGATCTCGGTCACCGCCGCCGCCATGCGTGACTTCGCCGCCGGCGACATGACCGCCCGCGTACCCGACGGCGACCGCAAGGACGAGATCGGCGACATGGTGAAGGCCCTCCTGTCGTTCCGCCGTTCGGAGGAGCAGAAGCGCGCGATGATCGCCGAACGCCAGGAAGCCGAGCGGCTGGGCCTGGAACAGCGGCGCAGCGCCGAGATCGACGCGGCGGAGACGGCACGCCAGGCGTTCATCGCCGGTATCGCGCCGGCCTTCCGGGCGCTGTCTGAGGGCGACCTCACCGCCCGCCTCGACCGTGCCCGCATGGTGGGCTTCGAGGAGATCTGCGACCTCTACAACCAGTCCGTCGCCACGCTGGAGGAAACCGTCGGGGGCGTCGTCAATGCGGTCGGCTCGATTCGCATGGGCCTGGGCGAGATCACCACCGCCTCGAACGACCTCGCGCATCGCACCGAGCAGCAGGCCGCCAGCCTCGAACAGACGGTCGCGGCGCTCAGCGTGGTGACCCAGGCGGTCAACGATACGGCAGAGAGCGCCGGTCAGGCACAGCGCGTCGCCTCGGACGCACGGGGCAAGGCGCAGAAGGGCGGCGAGGTGGTCGGCAAGGCGGTCGCGGCCATGGGCCAGATCGAGCAGTCTTCCGAGAAGATCAACTCGATCATCTCCGTCATCGACGAGATCGCCTTCCAGACCAATCTTCTGGCGCTGAATGCCGGCGTCGAGGCAGCGCGGGCCGGCGAGGCGGGCAAGGGCTTTGCGGTCGTCGCCCAGGAAGTGCGCGGCCTCGCCCAGCGCTCGGCGGAAGCGGCCAAGGAGATCAAGACGCTGATCGCCACGTCCCGCGAGCAGGTCGGCACCGGCGTCGAGCTGGTCACGGCGTCCGGCAAGTCGCTGGAAGAGATCGTCACCGAAGTCAGCGCCATGGCGGAGGTCATCTCGACCATTGCGTCGAGCGCTCGCGAACAGGCAACGAGCCTGCGGGAAGTCTCGGGTGCGGCCGACCAGATGGACAAGGTGACCCAGCAGAACGCCGCCATGGTGGAAGAGGCAACGGCGGCCAGCCAGACGCTGGCCAAGGACGCCGATGCGCTGGATCAGCTCACCGGCCGCTTCCGCACCCGCGCGGAGACTGGCCGGCAGGCACGCCCGTCGCGGTCGCGCCCGGCTGCCCCCAAGGCGCCCGTCGTCCAGATGCGCCAGACCGGTCGCGGCGGCGCCGCGGCGGCCCGCAACACCGCGCCGCAGAGCGAGGGCTGGGAAGAGTTCTGAGCCTTGTCACCGGGCGGCTCGGGCCGCCCCGTTGCGCAGTCGAACGCCGGGCAGGGGCTTTTCCCTTGTCCGGCGTTTCCGTTTGCGCCTGGCTGTCGGTCAGTAGCCGGCGGTGCGGTCGACGACGCCGCGCAGCGGCTCGCCGCGCTCATGGGCCGCGATCTGGCGCATGACGGCGGGGGCCAGCGCATCCGGGTCGGAGACCGCCGCCGCATGGGGCGTGACGAAGACGCGCGGATGGCGCCAGAGCGGATGATCGGCCGGCAGCGGCTCGACATTGAAGACGTCGAGCGACGCTTCCATCAGGGTGTCCTGATCCAGCGCCTCGAGGATCGCGGCCTCGTTCTGCAGGCCGCCGCGACCGGCATTGATCAGCACCGGACCACCCAGCGGCGTGCGGCGCTTCAGGCGCGACAGGAACCCGGCGTCGATGATGCCGCGGGTGTCGGCGGTCAGCGGCAGCAGCACGACGACGATGTCCGAGGCTGCCAGGAAGCCGTCCAGCCCGTCCTCGCCGGCGAAGGTCTCGACGCCTTCGGCCGATTTGGCGGTGCGGCTCCAGCCAGCGATGTTGAAGCCGAGGGCTTGCAGCTTGCCGGCCGCGTCGCGCCCCAGTTCGCCAAAGCCCATGATGCCGACGGTGATCTCTCGTGCCGCCGGCTGCAGACGCTCGTGCCAGATCGTCTGGGCCTGCTGGGTGCGATAGGCGCGCCCACGGCGGAAATGGTCGAGCACCCGCCATACGACATATTCGCTCATCCGCGAGGTGAGATCGTCGGCGACGATGCGCACCACCGGCACGTCGGGCAGGGCCTTGTCGGCGAAGATGTGATCGACGCCGGCACCGAGCGAGAAGATCGCCTTGAGGTTCGGCAGGCCTTCCAGAAGGCCCGGCGGCTGCTTCCACACGACGGCGTATTCGATGGCGGGGTCAGTCGAATGGGCCGGCTCCAGAACGATGTCGCGGCCGCTATCGGCTGCTTCCAGGGCGGCGCGCCAGCGCTTCGGGTCGAAGCCGGTGACGGAGAGGAGAATGGTCATGGATCAGTCCTCCGGGCCGTCGAGCGTGCCGAGCAGCGCCTGGGCCCGCGAGCGGCCGAGCCGCGCGAACCAGTGGGCGCAGGCGATGAGATAGCCGTTCTCGACCCGCCGGTCGTCGACGGCGGCGACGAGATCGTCGACCTTCGCAAGGATCGGGCGGATGTCCTCGTCCTCCTCGGCATTCCCGGCCGAGGTCGCAAGGTTCGACGCGTCGACCAGCGCCAGGAAGATCGTCGCGTGCTCGTCGGTGAGGCCCGGCGCGGCCAGCATCCGGAAGCAGTCCTCCACGGCCTGCGGGACGAGGCCGGTCTCCTCGGTCAGCTCACGCCGGGCTGCGGCCTCGATGCTTTCGCCCGCATCGACCATGCCGGCCGGCAGCTCCAGCGCCGCGCCGCATTCGGTCTTCAGCGCGGCAGCCAGGCGGAACTGGCGGATGACTACGATGGAATCCAGTACCGGATCGTAGGGGATGACGACGACCACCGAGCCGGTGTGCAGATATTCGCGCCGCACCGGGCCGACCATCCCTTCGCCATCGAGGCGGGCATGGCGCAGGGTCGCCACCTTGAAGTCGCGGAAGCCGCCATGCAGCAGTTCGTCGCTGACGAGCTCCGTCTCTATCGGCTGGTCGTCGAGCCTGTCGCGGTAGTGACCTGTACTCATTGCGATACAATTCCCGTCGGTGCGGCCTTGATGTCGAAGGCGGCGGCCATCAGCGCTTTGGTATAATCGGTCTTCGGGTTGTCGAAGATCTCGTCGGACGGTCCCCGCTCCACCACGCGGCCATTGCGCATGACGATGACCTCGTTGGCCAGCGCCCGCACGACGCGCAGATCGTGGCTGATGAACAGATAGGCCAGATTGTGCTTCTTCTGGAGATCGCGCAGCAGGTCCACCACCTGAGCCTGCACACTCATGTCGAGGGCCGAGGTCGGCTCGTCGAGCATGACGAAGCGCGGATTGAGGACCATGGCCCTCGCGATCGCCACGCGCTGGCGCTGGCCGCCGGAAAATTCGTGCGGGAAGCGGAAGCGGGTCGCCGGGTCGATACCGACCTCGTTCAGTGCGGTGACGACGCGGGCGTCGCGTTCGCTGGCCGACAGTTTGCGCTCGTGGATCTCTAGCCCCTCGGCGACGATGTCGGCGATGGGCATGCGCGGCGAGAGCGAGCCGAACGGGTCCTGGAAGACGATCTGCATGCGCTCGCGCAACGGCTTCATCGCCTTGAAGGAGCGTTCGTCGATGCGTTCGCCGTCGAAGCGGATTTCGCCGGTCGAGCCGATCATCCTCGTCAGCGCCAGGCCCAGCGTGGTCTTGCCGGAGCCGGATTCGCCGACGACGCCGACGGTCTGGCCGGCGCGCACGGTGAGGTCGATGCCGTCGACCGCCTTCACATGGTCGGTGGTGCGCCGGAAGAAGCCGGTCTTGATCGGGAACCAGACCTTCACGTCTTTCGCTTCGACGACCGCCGGGGAATTGGCGTTGGCGGCGGGTGGCTGGCCCTTCGGCTCGGCGGCCAGGAGATGCCTGGTGTAATGGTGCTCGGGCGCCTCGAAGATGCGCTTGGTGGGGCCTTCCTCGACGATCTTGCCCCGGTACATCACGCAGACGCGGTCTGCGATGGCGCGCACGATGCCGAGATCGTGGGTGATGAACAGCATCCCCATGTTCTGACGGGTCTGCATGACCTTCAGAAGTTCGAGGATCTGCGCCTGCACCGTCACGTCGAGGGCGGTGGTGGGCTCGTCGGCGATCAAAAGGTCCGGCTCGTTGGCGAGCGCCATGGCGATCATCACGCGCTGGCGCTGGCCGCCTGAAAGCTGGTGCGGATAGGCGTCGAGCCGCTTTTCCGGATCGCGGATGCCGACCTGCCGCATCAGTTCGAGCGTGCGTTCCTGCGCCTGCTTGTCGCGCATGCCGCGATGCAGCTTCAGGACCTCGCCGATCTGCCGCTCGATCGTGTGCAGCGGGTTGAGCGACGACATCGGCTCCTGGAAGATCATCGAGATGCGGTTGCCGCGGACCTTGCGCAGATCGCGCTCGTCGTCGTTGATCAGGTTCTGGCCGTCGAACATCACCCGGCCCTCGCCGGGATGGCTGGCCGCCGGATAGGGCAGCAGCTTCAGGATCGACAGCGCCGACACCGACTTGCCGGAGCCGGATTCACCGACCAGCGCGACGGTCTCGCCCCGGCCGATGGAGAAGGAGACGTTGTCGACGGCGAGCTGCGTCTTGCCGCCCTGGGTGAAGGCGACCGACAGATTCTCGACGGACAGCAGCGTGTCCTGCGGTGCGGGGGGCTGGGCGATATTGGCGGTCGGGCTCAAGCGTTGAAATCCTTGTTCCGGCGTCATCGCGGGGACGTGGCGGCCGCCCCTCGGGCGGGCATGTGACATGGGGCGGCAGCAGGTGCCTCGCCATGATGGTCGCGGCCGTCGTCGGCGCAGATGCCGCGCTCGATCTCGACGGTCGCATGGTGAATGGCGAAGCGCTGGCGCAGTTCGGCCTTGATGGTGCGCACGACGGCCGTGCCGTCGGTCTCTTCGGCGATGCAGGCGTGCAGCGTGGCCATCGTGCGTTCCGGCGTGATCGACCAGGCGTGGACGTGATGGACCTCGCGCAGGCCCGGCACCGCGCCAACCAGATGCGGCGCGATCTCAGCGATGTCGACGTCGCCGGGCGCGCCTTCGAGCAGCACATGGCCGGCATCGCGCACCAGCCGCCAGGCCGAAACGAGGATGATCACCGAAACCAGCACCGACAGGATCGGGTCGATCGGCGTCCATCCGGTCCACAGGATGACGATCGCGGCGAGGATCGCGGCGACCGAGCCGAGAAGATCGCCGAGGACATGCAGCACCGCGCCGCGGATGTTGAGATTGTCGCGGTCGGCGCCGTGCAGGACGAGGAAGACGCCGATATTGACCGCAAGGCCGGCGACCGCGACCGCCATCATGGTACCGCCGAGGATCGGGCTCGGCGCCTGCAGGCGGTGCCAGGCCTCGTAGATGATGAAGGCGGCGATCAGGAACAGGGCGAGGCCGTTGACGAAGGCGACCAGCACCTGGAAGCGGTCATAGCCGAAAGTGCGGCGCGCATCGCTGGGCTTGCGGGCCAGCCGGAAGGCGAACCAGCCGAGCGCCAGGGCGGCGAAGTCGGTCAGCATGTGCCCGGCATCGGCAAGGAGCGCGAGCGAGCCGGAGACCAGACCGCCGATCACCTCGGCGACCATGAAGGCGCCGGTCGCCACCGCCGCGATGGCGATCCGCGTCTCGTTGGCGCCCCCGGCATGGCCGGCAAAGCCGTGCGCATGGTCGTGGCTGCCGTGGTGATGTTGGGAATGATCGCTCATGCGAGAGGCTCCGGCCGGCGGCTGGAGCCGCCCCGGCGGCATCCACCGACGGAATGCGACGCCCCCCGCGGTCCCCGCATCACCCGAAGCTCTTGCGGGGGTCGAAGGCGTCGCGCACCGCCTCGCCGACGAAGACCAGCAACGACAGCATCAGCGAGATCACGAAGAAGCCCGAGAAGCCCAGCCAAGGCGCCTGCAGATTGTTCTTGCCCTGGGCCAGCAGCTCGCCGAGCGACGGCGAGCCGGGCGGCAGGCCGAAGCCGAGGAAGTCGAGCGAGGTGAGGGTGGTGATCGAGCCGTTCAGGATGAAGGGCAGGAAGGTCAGCGTCGCCACCATCGCGTTCGGCAGGAGGTGGCGGGTCATGATCGTCCAGTCGCCGACGCCGAGAGCCCTGGCAGCGTTGACATATTCGAAGTTGCGGGCGCGCAGGAACTCGGCCCGCACCACGCCGACGAAGGCGACCCAGGAGAACAGCAGCATGATGCCGAGCAGCACCCAGAAGCCGGGGGGCAGGATCGCGGCGATGATCAGCAGCAGGTAGAGGACCGGGATCGACGACCAGATCTCGATGAAGCGCTGGAACAGGAGATCGAGCCAGCCGCCGAAATAGCCCTGCACCGCGCCGGCGGCGACGCCGATCACCGCCGAGGCCGCCGTCAGGATCAGGCCGAACATCACCGAGATGCGGAAGCCGTAGATCAGCCGCGCGGCGACGTCGCGGGCCTGATCGTCGGTGCCCAGCCAGTTCATGTTGCCGAAGGTGCAGTTCGGGTCCTCGGCGCCGAGCGGATAGCGCTGGCAGCGCTCCTCCTTGGTGAAGGTCCAGGAGGGGGCGGAGGGCGCCGGCGTCGGAATGGCGTTGTTGACGGTCTGGTAGGAATAGCGGATCGGCGGCCAGATCGCCCAGCCATTGGCGTCGATCTCGTCCTGCACGAAGGGGTCGCGATAGTTCGTCACCGGCAGGAAGCCGCCGAAGACCTCCTCGGGATAGTCGACGACGATCGGGTAGTAGAATTCGCCCTTGTACTCGACCAGCAGCGGCCGGTCGTTGGCGACGAGTTCGGCCAGCCCGGTGATCACGAACAGGATCAGGAAGATCCACAGCGACCAGAAGCCCCGCCGGTTGGCGGTGAAGTTCTGCCAGCGGCGGCGGTTCAGGGGCGACAGGCGCGGGCGCTTCGTCGTCTCCGATTCCGGCGCCATCTGGGCGATGCCGGCGGTCTGCTCGCGTGCAATGTCGGCGGCGCGCTCGTCGGGCAGTGTCGGATCGCGCTGTTCGGCGGCGAGGCGGTCCTTCTGTGCGTCGTCCATCGTCACACCTCCCGCTTCTCGAAATCGATCCGCGGATCGATCCAGGTGTAGGTGAGGTCGGAGAGAAGGGTCGTCACGAGGCCGAGCAGGGAGAAGATGTAGAGGGTGCCGAACACGACCGGATAGTCCCGCTGGTAGATGGATTCGAAGCCGAGCAGGCCGAGTCCGTCGAGCGAGAAGATCGTCTCGATCAGCAGCGAGCCGGCGAAGAAGGCCGAGATGAAGGCGCCGGGGAAGCCGGCGACGATGATCAGCATGGCGTTGCGGAAGACATGGCCGTAGAGCACCCGCCGCTCCGACAGGCCCTTGGCGCGGGCCGTCGTGACGTATTGCTTGCGGATCTCGTCGAGGAAGGAGTTCTTGGTCAGGAGCGTCGTCGTGGCGAAGGCCGACAGCGACAGAGCAATCAGCGGCAGCGTCAGGTGCCAGAAATAGTCCGGGATGGTCTGCGTCACGCAGCGGCCGAGATCGCCGGCCGGCGACCAGACCGCGCACCAGTCGCCGCGCACCCCGTCGGACAGGAGGCCGCGCAGGGGGAACCAGTCATAGAAGGACCCGCCGGCAAACAGCACGATGAGAATGATGGCGAAGAGGAAGCCGGGGATCGCATAGGCGACGATGACGACGCCGGAAGTCCACACGTCGAAGCGCGAGCCGTCGGTCAGCGCCTTGCGGATGCCGAGCGGGATCGAGATCAGGTAGGACAGGAGCGTGATCCACAGGCCGAGCGAAATCGACACCGGCATCTTTTCGAGGATCAGGTCCCAGACGGAGACCGAGCGGAAATAGCTGTCGCCGAAATCGAAGCGGACATAGTTCCACAGCATCATGCCGAAGCGCTCCAGCGGCGGCTTGTCGAAGCCGAACTGCTTTTCGAGCCGCTCGATGAAGGCCGGGTCGAGCCCCTGCGCGCCGCGATAGCCGGAATTGTCGCTGCCGCCGCTTGAGCCCGAGCCGAAATCGCCGCCGCCACCGGACACCCGGTCCATGGCGCCGCCGGCTTCGCCCTGCAGGCTGGCGATGACCTGTTCGATCGGCCCGCCGGGCGCGAACTGGATCACCAGGAACGAGATCGCCATGATGCCGACGAGCGTCGGGATCATCAGCAGAATGCGGCGGAGGATATAGGAGCCCATGGGCGGGTGATCGTCTCCGAGATGCAGATTGCGCCGGCGAACCGGCAGCCGGCATTACCGGCCGATTGCGGTGATAACGCGGGCGTGGCGCGATCGCAAAAGCGCGGCCGCGACCCGTCCCGTTTTCAGCGTGGTGCCCGGCTGCGGATCAGCCGCGGCCCAGCGCCTTGGCCTTCTCCGCTTCGTACCACCATAGAGTCTCGACGGGCCACGAATAGTCCGGCTTGTCCTCGCGAAAGCCGAAAATATCCCAGAAGGCGGCGCGATGGCCGTCGGCCGTGATGTTGGGCAGCCAGTCGAGCCGCCAGCGCAACACCCGGTCGAGGGCGAGGAGCGCCGTCACCAGTTCCGCGCGGTTCGTTGCGCGGGCGGCGTGGCCGATCAGCGTGTCGACGGCCTCGCTGGCCATGCCGGGATAATTGTAGGCGCCGGGACGGTCGACCGCGTCGCTGCCGAAGAACAGCGACAGGCCCTCGCGCGTCGGCGTGGCGCCGAGGCTGAAGGCGGCCAGCACCATGTCGAAATCGTAGCGGTTGATCCGCTCCTGATACTGGGCCGGATCGACGAGCCGCATGGTGGCGTCGACGCCGAGTGTGCGCAGCGTGTCGACGAACTTGGCGTAGACCCGCTTCTGCTCCTGGCCATAGGTCAGATATTCCAGCCGGAACGGCTCGCCGGCGGCGTTGACCAGACGGTTGCCATCGCGGCGCCAGCCGGCCTCGGCGAAGAGTTGCGAGGCTTCGCGCAGCAGCCGGCGGTCGCGGCCCGAGCCGTCGCTGACCGGCTGTACCCAGACCTCGCCGAACACCTCGTCGGGGACCGTGCCGCGCAGAGGTTCCAGGAGAGCGAGCTCGGCTTCGGACGGCTTGCCGGTGGCGACGAATTCGGAGCCCTGGAACGGCGAATCGGAATGGACGCGCTGGCCGAACAGGAGGTTGGCGTTGGTCCATTCGAAGTCGAAGCACATGTTGATCGCACGCCGGACCCGCGCATCGGCAAAGCGCTCGCGCCGCTGGTTGAGGGCCCAGCACTGGAAGCGGGGGCGCTTCTCGGCGGCAAATTCCCGCTTGATGACCTCGCCGCGCTGGACCGCCGGGAAGTCGTATTCGGTCGCCCAGTCCTTGGTGGTGAATTCCTCACGAAAGGTGATCAATCCCTTCTTGAAGGCTTCCAGTGCCGGCTGGCGATCGCGGAAGAAGTCGATCCGAAGCGTGTCGAAATGGCCGAGACCGCGGGCGAAATTCAGGTCCTTCGCCCAATAGTCAGGCCGCTTGATATATTCGATGTAGCGGCCGAACTCGTAGCGCCCGATGGCATAGGCGCCGCTGCCGGGGATCGCCTCGGTACTGACGGTGGCGAAGTCCCGGTCTGCAAAGAAGGCGCGCGGCAGGATCGGCATGCCGAGGGCGTCGAGGGCATCCTGGTAGCTCTGCGCGCCGGAGAAGGTGATGCGGACGGTCGCCGCGTCCTCGGCGACGGCCTCAGCGACGTTGCGGAGCGCCACCTGCAGGCTTGGATGGCCGAATTCCTTCAGCGTCTCGTAGGAAAAGACCACGTCGTCGGCGGTCACCGGATCACCGGTGGAGAACCGCGCCTGTGGCCGCAGCTGGAAGGTGAAGCTGTTGCGGTCGGCCGAGAGGGTGACGGTTTCGGCCAGCGCGCAATAGATCGCGTCGGGCTCGTCCATCGCGGCGACGACGAGGGAATCGTAGAGCTTCTCGATGCGCGGCGGGGCGTTGCCCTGCAGGACGAAACTGTTCAGCGTGTCGAAGGTCAGGGGCGACTGGTTGAGCGCCCAGTAGGCGACGGCCAGGTTCATCTGGCCGCCGGCCGGCGCGCCGGGCGTCGCATAGTCGAAATGGTCGAAATCCGGCGGATATTTCAGCTCGCCGAAGGCCGACAGGCCGTGCAGCGGCTGGCCCGTCGCCACCTGTGCGAAGGGCCGTCCCGGCAGGATCGCCGCGACGCCGGCACCCAGCATCATTTGACCGAAATGGCGGCGGGTGAAATGACCGAGCGCCGTCGCCATCAGTTCGCTGCAGCCTTGTCGGCCTCGGCAGACTTCGTCCACCAGGAGAAGGGGTCGATGCCGTTATAGGCCGGACCCTTTTCCGGCATCTGCAGCTTGTCCCAATAGGCCAGCCAGTCCTCAGACTTGTACCATTGCGGGACGACGTAATACTCCCACAGCAGCACCCGATCGAGGGCGCGCGTGGCGGCGACGAGGCTCTCGCGGTCCGGCGCATAGACGATGTCGTCGATGAGCTGGTCGATCGCCGGGTTCTTGATGCCGGAATAGTTGCGGCTGCCCGGGGCGTCGGCAGCGGTGGTGCTCCAGAAGTCGCGCTGCTCGTTGCCGGGGGAGAGCGACTGGCCCGGATAGCGCAGCCCGACCACCTCGAACTCGAAGCCGTTCATGCGCTCGATATACTGGTTGGTGTCGACGATCCGCACCTCGGTCTGGATGCCGAGACGCTGGAGCTGGCGGGCGAAGGGCTCGAGGGTGCGGTTGTCCATCGGGTCGTTGCCGAGGAACTCGATGGTGAAGGGCTCGCCGGTCTGCGCGTTCACCAGCGTCGTGCCGCGCAGTTCGTAGCCGGCTTCCTTCAGGAGGCCGAGCGCCTCGCGCAGATAGTTTCGGGCTGCGCCGGGATCGTTATAGGCGGGCAGCGCGAACTCCTCGGTGAAGACCTCGTCGGGGATCTGGCCGCGCAGCGGCTCCAGATAGGCGAGCTCGCGCTCGTCCGGCAGCCCCTTGGCGGCCAGCTCGCTGTTCTCGAAATAGGAGTGCATGCGCTCGTAGAGGCCGAAGAACAGCGTGCGGTTCATCTCCTCGAAATTGTAGGCCAGCGTCAGCGCCTTGCGCACCCGTCGGTCCTGGAACTTCTCCAGCCGGTTGTTCAGCACATAGGCCTGCATCGACTGGACCTGACCGCTGTCGATGGTCTTGCGGATGACCCGGCCGTCCTTCACGGCGGGGAAGTCGTAGCCCTCGGCCCAGCGCCGCGACATGTTCTCCAGCCGCCAGTCATCGAGGCCGCCCTTCTTGAACGCCTCCCAGGCCGCGTTGGTGTCACGCAGATAGACGTAGCGGATCTCGCCGTAATTGTAGCGGCCGACCCGGGTCGGATTGTCGAGGCCCCAATAGTCGGCGACGCGCTCCCAGGTGATGGACTGGCCGATGTCGTAGGACTTGATGCGGTAGGGGCCTGAGCCGAGCGGCACCTCGGAGGTGGGCTGGGTGATGTCGCGCTTGTTGCCGCTGGCGTCGGTGCCCTTCCACCAGTGCTTGGGCAGGATGGTCAGGTCTCCGACGATGTTGGGCAGTTCGCGGTTGCCGGTCTGGTCGAAGGTGAAGGTCACCTCGCCGTCGCCGGTCTGCTCCGCCGAGACGATGTTCTTGTAATAGGCCGACCATTGCGGGTGCAGTTCGGTCAGCGTCTCGAAGCTCCAGATCACGTCCTCGACGGTCACCGGCTCGCCGTCATGCCAGCGCGCCTCCGGGTTGAGGCGGTAGGTCACCGAGGAGAAGTCCGCCGGGTAGCGGACGGCTTCGGCGATCAGCGCATGGGCCGTACCCGGCTCGTCCGGCGACTGGTCCATCAGCGTGTCGTAGAGGAGGCCGCCGCCGAAGGTGGCAAGGCCCGCCGCCGGCGTGCCGCGCACGATGAAGGGGTTGAAGCTGTCGAAGGAGCCGATGGCGATCTGGTTCAGCGTGCCGCCCTTGGGCGCATCGGGATTGACGTAGTCGTAATGGGCGAAGTCGTCCGGATATTTCGACCCCTCGATCAGCGACGAGGATTCATGCCATTCCCCGGCGCCCTCGGCCTTCGGGGCGGCGGCCACCGCGTTCTCGGCCTCTGCCGTTCCGGTCTCCACCTGCTGGTCCGGCTGGGTGGCCGCATTGTCCTGCGCAAGGGCCGGAGCGCCGATGACACCGAAGGCGAGGCTGCTCGCGACGGCAAGACGGACGAGACGGTTCGGCAACGACAAGGGCGGCCTCCATGCAAATAGGCGGGCGATGGTCCCGCGATCGGGTCTTGACCCAATCTAGGGAAGGGGGGCGGGTAAAGTCACGTGACGAAAGCGTAATCGAGCCCGGACAGGGCTTCGGGCAGCGGCTGACGGGAGCAACGGCAGGCCGAAACGAACAAAGCCCCGGCGAGGGCCGGGGCTTTGCGGATGTTTCTCGATGTCGGTGCCGTGCCGGCTCAGTTGCCGGTGGTCGCGCCGTTCTCGTCGAAGGTGGCGAGATAGGCGATGACGTTGGCGACATCCTCGGGCTTCTTCAGGCCGGGGAAGACCATCTTGGTGCCCTTCACCAGACCGCGCGGATCGGCCAGCCATGCGGACAGCTCCTCGACGTTCCAGGTCGGGTGCTCCTCGGCATAGACGACCAGCGCCGGCGAGAAGCTGTAGCCTTCGACCGCGGCGATGGCCTCGCCGACGATGCCGTTCAGCTCGGGGCCGACCTTGTTCTTCGCGCCTTCGCCGACGGCGTGGCAGGCCTGGCACTTGCGGAAGACCTTCTTGCCGGCTTCCGGATCGCCGGACACGGCGGCCGGCTCGGCAGCGGCGACCTGGGTCTCGCCCGCCGCGCCTTCGGCCGGTGCTGCTGCAGCTTCCTCGTCCGCGGCGTTCTCTTCGCCCGGAACGTTCTCCTCGGCGCCCGGAGCCGCCTCGGTGCCGGTGCCGGCGCCCTGCTGGTCCTCGGCCTGCGCTGCGCCGGCGTCCTGCGGCGCGTCGGCGGCAGGCGGCGTCGGGCGCTCTTCCTCGCTCATGGTCGGAGCCTGTTCGGCGCCCGGCTGGGGTGCCGGCTCGGCATCGGCCGTGCCGCCGGCCTGGGCAGCGGACTGGCCGCCTGCGGCCGGATCGCCCTGCGTCGTCGTGGCGGCGTCGGTCGTGTCTTCGGCAGCGGCCTCTTCAGCCGGTGCCTCGGCCGGAGCTTCCGGCAGGGGCGCCGGGCTGTCGGCCTGCTCGCGCATGTAGGCGATCAGGTTTGCACGGTCTTCCGGCTTCTTCAGGCCGGCGAAGCCCATGGCGGTGCCCGGGATGTAGCCCTTGGGGTTCTTCAGGAAGCCGTAGAGGTGCTCATAGTCCCACTTGACCTCGCCGCCCTCGGAGAATTCCTGCATGGCGGTCGAGTAGCCGAAGTCGGGGACCGACGCGATCGGCCGCATGACGGCGTCCCACAGATGCGGGCCGACCTTGTTCGGGCCGCCCTTCTCGATGCTGTGGCAGGCGGCGCACTTCTTGAACTGCGAAGCGCCGGCCTCGACGTCGGCCGTCTGCAGCAGCGCGGCGACCGGCGGATCTTCCGCGGCGGCGGGAGCGGCGTCTCCGCCTTCACCCGGCTCGGCGGCCACGATCACGTAGCCCGGCTGCTCCGGCGCTTCGGCATGGAACAGCGCTTCCGCCAGCAGACTGCCGCCGAACAGGACGAAGATGGTCCCGAGCACGGCTCCGAAGATCTTGTTGGCCTCGAACGAATTCATGGGCGGGAGGGCTCCCTCTGCAAGCAGGGGCACCAGGCGCCGCCGCTTTCTGTCTGACAAAAACGCGCGGAACCTAGGTCTTTTGCGGTTTCAAGGCAATATCTGTAAGAGGCGGTTCCACCGCGCCTTTTGTCATCCCGCGCCGCTACAGACAAGCGTTTTGCGGCTTCAATTTCCGGTTCCTCGCCCGCTCATGTCGATCCTCGTTCTCATTCCCGCACGGCTGGCCTCCACGCGCCTGCCCCAGAAGGCCCTTGCCGACATCGCCGGACGGCCGATGATCGTGCGCGTCGCCGAGCGCGCCACGGCGGCCAATATCGGTCGCGTCGTGATCGCCACGGATTCGCAGGAAATCCTCGATGCGGTGGTCTCGGCGGGCTACGAGGCGGTGATGACCTCGGTCGAGCACCAGTCGGGCTCGGACCGGATCTTCGAGGCGCTGCAAGGGCTTGATCCTGACGGTGCGGTCGAGACCATCGTCAATGTGCAGGGCGATCTGCCGACCATCGAGCCCGAGGCGATCCGCCAGGTGCTGGCCCCCTTCGAGGATCCGCGCTGCGACATCGCGACGCTCGGCGTCGCGATCACCGACGCGGAGGAGAAGACCAATCCCAACGTGGTGAAGATCGTCGGCTCGCCCAACGGCCCGTCGCGACTGCGGGCGCTCTACTTCACCCGCGCCACCGCCCCCTGGGGCGAAGGGCCGCTGTTTCATCATGTCGGCCTCTACGCCTATCGGCGGGCGAGCCTCGAACGTTTCGTGACGCTCGGGCCCTCGACGCTGGAAAATCGCGAGAAGCTGGAGCAGTTGCGGGCGCTGGAAGACGGCATGCGGATCGACGCCGAGATCATCGACACCGTACCGCTGGGCGTCGACGGCCCCGCCGACTTGGAGCGGGCGCGAATCATGTACGGGGTCGAGCCATGAGCGACATCCGACCCAAGATTGCCTTCCAGGGCGAGCCCGGTGCCAATTCCGACATGGCCTGCCAGGCGGTGCGGCCGGATCACGAGCCGATGCCGTGCCCGTCCTTCGACGACGCCTTCGACGCGGTGCGATCCGGCGAGGCGGCGCTGGCGATGATCCCGATCGAGAACACGCTGGCTGGCCGGGTGGCCGACATCCACCATCTGATGCCCGATTCCGGCCTGCAGATCGTCGGCGAATATTTCATGCCGATCCATTTCCAGCTGATGGTGCTGCCGGGCGTCGCCCGCGACGAGATCCGCACCGTGCAGAGCCACATCCACGCGCTCGGCCAGTGCCGCCGCTACATTCGCGGCAATGGCTGGAAACCGGTCGTGGCCGGCGACACGGCAGGCGCGGCGCGGGAGGTCTCGCAGGCCGGCGACCGCAGCCGCGCGGCACTCGCGCCGGAGCTGGCGGCCTCGCATTACGGGCTCGACATCATCGAGCGCGACGTCGAGGATTCGGCCAACAACGTGACCCGCTTCGTCGTCCTGTCGCGGCCCGGCGCCCAGCCGACGGATTTGTGGGCCCCGGTCGGTCGCAATACGGTCACCACCTTCGTCTTCGAGGTGCGCAACCTGCCGGCGGCGCTCTACAAGGCGATGGGCGGGTTCGCGACCAACGGCGTCAACATGACCAAGCTGGAGAGCTACCAGCTCGGCGGCCAGTTCATCGCCACGCAGTTCTATGCCGATGTCGAAGGCCATCCGAACGACGATTCGGTGCGGCTGGCGCTGGAGGAACTGGCCTTCTTCACCCGCAAGGTGACGATCCTCGGGGTCTACGAGGCCGCGCCCGACCGGCTGAACGCCGGCACGGACCGCCCGGCCGGCGAATAGCCCGCCGGGGCCGGCCGCGCCGCGTCAGACCTCGCCGTCGGCAAAGGCCTTGATCAGATGGTGGGCGATGGCGAAGCGCCGGGGCAGGGCGAGGCCCTCCGGATGGGCCTCGGCCAGCATCGCCTGCACTTCCGCGCGGTCGAACCAGCGGCAGGCTTCCAGTTCGTCGCTGTCGAAATCGATCTCGAAGGTGCTGGCTCGCGCGATGCAGCCGATCATCAGGCTGCCGGGGAACGGCCAGGGCTGCGACGCCAGATAGCGCACGGAGGCGACGGCGAGCCCCGATTCCTCCAGCGTCTCGCGGCGTACCGCGGCTTCGACCGTCTCGCCGGCCTCCACGAAGCCCGCGAGGCAGGACCAGAAATTCTCCGGGAAATGCGGCTGGCGTCCCAGCACGCAGCGGCCGGCGCCGTCATGGACGAGCATGATGGTCACCGGATCGGTGCGCGGGAAGACCACGTCGTTGCAGCGCGTGCAGCGGCGGCGATAGCCGGCCGCTTCGGAGCGGGTTTCCCCGCCGCAGCGGGCGCAGAAACCGTTGCGCGCATGCCAGCCGAGGAGATGGGCGGCCTGGCCGAGCTGGCCCTCGGTGTCGGGGTCGAAACTCGCCCGCATGGCGAGCGAGCGCAGATCGTTGTCCTCCAGCCCTTCGGCAGGAAGCGTCACCGTCGGGGCGCTGGCGGCCAGCACCGGGCGGCCGTCCGGCTCGAAGCCGAGGAGGATGCAGGTGGAAAAATCCGCCCCGAGTGTCTCGGCGTCGGTGCGGGCGAAGCCGACATCGAGGGCCGGACCACCGGTACGATACAGCCATCGGCCACCGGGCGTCGCCAGGAAGATCCGTGCCCTGTCATGGGCCAACGCCTCGGCGAGGCTGTCGTCGCTGCGCCGTTCGCCGTCGCGCCACAGCGTGTTGCCGGCAAAGCCGGTGCGGGCGCTCACCTCCGCCAGATCGGCGATCGCGGCGCGCTGGTTGTCATCCTTCAAGGGTCGTTCTCTCGCTTGTCCGCAGGGTCAGGCCGGCAGGATGGCGCGCCGTATCTCGTCGGCGAATCGCGCTGCCTCGCCGGCATCATAGGGCACCGGGGTGCCATGTCCCCAAATCGGGCCCGGCCAGTTGGGATCGCCCCTGCGCCGCGCCACCACATGCAGGTGGAACATCGGCACGATATTGCCGAGGGCGCCGATATTCATCTTGTCGGCCTTCACCGCCGACTGCAGGGCCTTGGAGACGAGACCCATCTCGAAGGTCAGCATGGTCTGGTCGAGCGGCGTCAGCTCGTGAAACTCGGTAATGGCATTGCGCTGCGGCACGAGGATGAGCCACGGCCAGCGACTGTCATTCATCAGGCGCAGGTCGCAGAGGCCGAGCCGGCTGATCGACGTCGTGTCCCTGGCAAGGCAGGGGTCGAGTTGGAAGGCTGGCATCAATTCCTGTCCTCGATCTGGGGTGCCCGGGTTGCAATTAGGGCAGCGATCGCAGATATGGAGCGCGGGAGGTTGGTGGTGGACGCGCCACTCGCCAACCGGGTCAGGTCCGGAAGGAAGCAGCCCCAACGAGCTCCGGCACGGGTCATCGTGCCAGCCTCCCACCCATTCCCCTTTTCAGGATATCACCGCGTGCGAGCGTGCCGCCTTCAGGCCGCGCCCGTGACGCGTTTAGCCGCCTAGTAGAGGCGCAGCAGCACCGGCAGATAGCCGCTGCCCTGCAGGAGCTCGACCGTCTCGAAGAACGGCAGGGCGAGGAAGAACACCAGCCCGTCCGTGAGCGTGCGATAGACCAGCCGCGTGTCGACGGTGACGCGCCGAATGTCCTGGTAGAGCGCCGGATTGGGCAGGAAGCGCGGGACGCGGGCGACGTAGCTGTCGAAATCGGCCCCGAAGGCGTCGCGCAGATAGCGCTCCTCGCGCAGGATCACGACCCGGAAGGCCACGGCGCAGCCGAGCATGAAGATCGCGCCGAGCAGCAGGCTGCCGGTGGCCGCGCCGGCGCCGCCCGCCGCGATGCTGGAAAAGACGTAGAGCGGATTGCGCGAGATCGAATACGGCCCGCTGGCGACGATTTCCGAAGCCTTGCGGCCGCCGATATAGAGCGTGCACCAGATCCGGCCGGCGATCCCGACGACGATGAGGGCGAGGCCGGCGACCTCGATGGTCTCGTGGACCTCCTCGCTCCAGGCCGAGCCGACGAAGAGCAGCGCCAGGAAGGCGCCGATCAACAGGACGAACAGCGCCAGCCTGCGCCGCTCCTGATACTGCGTCAGTGCCATCGTTCCGCTCCGTTTGCGCGACCGTTCGTGACTGAAGCCGGCGCGTCCTGCGCGATCTTCCCTCCGCCTATCGGCGCCATGCAAGGCGAAATCACGACGGGTGTCCATCGGCCACGCAGGACTTGCGTCCCCCGCCCATTCGCTTCAGAACCGGACGCGAGCGCGGCATCGGTCACGGGGCCGCCGCGCCGGCCGACAGGTGGCAGGCGACCGCCATCCCGCGACGCGAATTTCCGGACCCAGGGCGCGATGAGCGATATCGAAAGCGGCACTGCGATTTCATCCGAGGCCGGCGACGCTGCGCCCTATCGGGTGCTGGCGCGCAAGTATCGCCCGCGCTCCTTCGACGATCTGATCGGCCAGGAGCCGATGGTCCGCACCCTGACCAACGCCTTCGAGACCGGCCGCATCGCCCAGGCCTGGATGCTGACCGGCGTGCGCGGTGTCGGCAAGACCACCACGGCGCGCATCCTGGCGCGGGCGCTGAACTACCAGACCGACGAGATCGACCAGCCGACGATCCACATGGGCGAGCCGGGCATCCACTGCCAGGCGATCATGGAAGGCCGGCATGTCGACGTGGTCGAAATGGATGCGGCGTCCCATACCGGCATCGACGACGTGCGCGAGATCATCGCGCAGGTGCGCTATCGCCCGGTCTCGGCGCGCTACAAGGTCTACATCATCGACGAGGTCCACATGCTGTCGACGCAGGCCTTCAACGGCCTGCTGAAGACGCTGGAGGAGCCGCCGGAGCACGTGAAGTTCGTCTTCGCGACGACCGAGATCCGCAAGGTGCCGGTCACCGTCCTGTCACGCTGCCAGCGCTTCGACCTGCGGCGCGTCGAATCGGCGACGCTGATGGCGCATCTGACGAAGATCGCGGCGGCCGAGCATGTCGAGGTCGACGAGGATGCGCTGCGGCTGATCGCCCGCGCCGCCGAAGGCTCGGTGCGCGACGCCCTCTCCCTGACCGACCAGGCGATCGCCCACGGGGCGGGCGCGGTGACCGCGCAGGCGGTGCGCGACATGCTGGGTCTCGCCGACCGGGTCCGGATCATCGATCTGTTCGAATATCTGATGAAGGGCGACGCCGCGGCGGCGCTGAAGGAGCTGCGCGACCAGTATGTCGTCGGCGCCGATCCGGCCGTGGTTCTCGCCGACCTTGCCGATTTCACCCATCTCGTGACGACGCTGCGCTTCGTGCCCGATGCGGCGGAGGACGCCGCGCTGTCGCCGATGGAGGCCGAGCGCGGCCTGGAATTTTCCAAGAGCCTGTCGATCCGCACTCTCGGCCAGGTCTGGCAGATGCTGCTGAAGGCGCTGGAGGAAACGCGCAACGCCAATGCGCCGCGCCAGGCCGCCGAAATGGCGTTGATCCGCATCGCCCATGCCGCCGACCTGCCGTCGCCCGACGATCTGGTGCGGCTGATCCGCAGCGGCGAGCTCGGCAATCTGCCGGCCCCGACACCGGCCGGCGGCAACGGCGCGGCCGGGCACGGGCAGGGCAGCGGCAACGGTGCGGGAGCGTCCGGCTCCCGCGGTTCGGCTCCTGCGCCAACGCAGGCCATCGCCGCCCCGTCGGCACAAGGCTCCGCCGCACCGGCGGGCGGGCCGCAATCCTCCGGGATGATGAGCGCGCGCATGGGCGGCGGGCAGAACTCGCGGCCGCAGATCCGTCCGGCCGTCGAAGAGGCACGGCCGGAGGTCGAGATCGCCTCGCTGGAACAGCTCGTCGCGCTGGCCGAATCCAAGCGCGACTCGCTGATGACCGTGTCGATCCGGCGCTATCTGCGGCTGGTGAAGCTGGTGCCGGGGCGGCTCGAGGTCGCGCTGACGCCGGAGGCGCCGCGCACGCTGATTACCGATCTCACCCGCAAGCTGCACGACTGGACCGGGCGCCGCTGGGTTGTGACCATTTCCAACGGCGAGGCGAAGCCGACCCTCGACGAGGTCGCGACCGCACGCCGCAACACGCTGCTGCTCGACGCCGAATCCGACCCGGAAGTCGCGGCGATCCTCGCCTCGTTTCCCGGCGCCAAGGTCGTCGATGTGCGGCTGCGCGGCGACGCCGAGGCGGCGGCCGAGGAGGCAGCGCTTGTTTCGGACGTGGTCGAGGACGACATTCTGGTCGATCCGTCGGAGCTGTCCGACGACGACGACATCTAGGAGATCGCGATGAAAGACCTGATGGGCATGATGAAGCAGGCCAAGGAGATGCAGGCCAAGATGGCCGGCCTCCAGGAAGAGATCGCTTCCATCACGGTGACCGGCCAGGCCGGCGGCGGCGTCGTGTCGGTCACGCTGACCGGCAAGGGCGAGATGCAGGGCATCGCGATCGATCCCTCGCTCCTGAAGGAAGACGAGAAGGACATCGTCGAGGATCTCGTCATGGCGGCGCATAACGACGCCAAGGGCAAGCTCGATGCGGCCATCCAGGAAAAGACCCAGGAACTGACCGCCGGCCTGCAGCTGCCCCCCGGCATGAGCCTGCCGTTCTGAGGCGTCCCGGCGGCATCTAGACCCTTATGGCCAAACCCATTGCAGGCCCGGAGATCGAGCGGCTGATCCAGCTGCTTGCCAAGCTCCCAGGCCTTGGTCCCCGTTCGGCGCGCCGCGCGGCGCTTCATCTCGTCAAGCGGCGCGAGCAGCTTCTGGCGCCGCTGTCGGCCGCCATGGGCGAGGCGCTGGACAAGGTGACGATCTGCTCGGTCTGCGGCAATATCGACACCTTCGATCCCTGCACGATCTGCACCGACGGTTCGCGCGACCAGTCGATCGTGATCGTCGTGGAGGACGTCTCGGACCTCTGGGCGCTGGAGCGGGCCAAGGCGCTGAACGCGGCCTATCACGTGCTCGGCGGCGTCCTGTCGCCGCTCGACGGGATCGGCCCCGACGACCTCACCATCCGGCAGCTCGTCGAACGCGTCCACAAGGGCGGGGTGAAGGAGCTGATCCTGGCCGTGAACGCCACGGTCGAGGGCCAGACGACGGCGCATTACCTGATGGACCAGCTCGAGGGCTTCGAGGTGCGGGTCACGCGGTTGGCCCACGGCGTGCCGGTCGGCGGCGAGCTGGATTATCTCGACGAAGGCACGCTCTCGGCCGCCATGCGCTCGCGCACCGGGCTCTGAGGGCGGCTTCATTCTTCCACCGGTGATCTACGGCTCGTCGCCATCCGCGGCGTCGCGATCGCGGGCGTATCGTGCGGCAACCGGGAAGGGCGGCAGCCAGGTTTCGCGGCGGATCGTCCAGCATTCGTAGGTGGGCGTCAGCTGGTCCGGGGCGTCCAGCGCGCCGAGATGCAGTTCGGTCTCGTCACCGGTGCAGGCGAAGACGGACGCGCCGCAGCGCGGGCAGAAATGCCGCCCCGCATAGGCACGCGTTTCGCCGGTGAGCGTCACGGCGTCATGGCGGAAGATCGCGGCGGCGTAGAACAGGGCGCCGTGATGCTTGCGGCAGTCGAGGCAATGGCAAAGGCCGACACGATCGGGCCGGCCCGTCGCCACGAAGCGCACGTCGCCGCACAGGCAGCCGCCGGTATATTGCTCCATGCCGCATCCTCCGCGTCTGTTTCATCGGTTTGGCGGCACGAAGGCTAGGCCGGGCCGCCGCCCGTCGTCCATCCATCGCAGCCGGTCTTGGCGCGCTTCGCAGAGCCGGCTACCCTCAAGCGATGCAGCTATCGCTTCGCCTCCTCACCGCCGTCGTTCTCCTGTGTGCTGCGACGTTCGCGCCGGCCAGCGCGCAGAACCTGACGGCCGGTTTCCGCAATTTCCTCGAGGCCGACATCTGGCCCGCCGCCAGAGCGCGCGGTGTGCCGCGGCCGGTGTTCGACGCGGCGTTCAAGGGCGTGTCGCCCAATCTGAAGCTGCCCGACCTGCAGCTTCCCGGCGCGAAGGCGACCGTTGCGGAGACGAACTTCCAGGCCGAGTTCAAGAGCGGCGCGGCCTATCTGTCGGAAGGCGCGGTGGCCGGCAATGCCCGCCAGGGGCGCGCCCTGATCGCGAAATACCGCGCCGTTCTCGACCGGATCGAGGCGCGCTACGGCGTGCCGGCCCCGATCATCGTCGCCATCTGGGGGCGGGAATCGGCCTTCGGCGCGGCGAAGATCCCCCATGACGCCTTCGAGGTGCTGGGGACCAAGGCCTATCTCTCACGCCGCAAGGCGATGTTTCGCGAGGAACTGCTCGCCGCCCTGCAGATCGTCGCCGACGGCCATCTGAAGACCTCGGAGATGAAGTCGTCCTGGGCCGGCGCGCTCGGCCAACCGCAATTCATGCCGTCGAAATTCCTGGCGCTGGCCGTGGATTTCGACGGCGACGGGCGAAAGGACATCTGGAATTCGGTGCCCGACACGCTGGCCTCGATCGCCCATTACCTGCAGCAGGCCGGCTGGCAGCCGGGCCGCGACTGGGGCTTCGAGGCGCGGGTGCCGGCCGCCGTCTCCTGCGCCAATGAGGGGCCGGATCTCGGTCGTCCGATCTCGGAATTCGTCGCCGCCGGCGTGACGCGCGTCTCGGGCCGGCCGTTTCCGGGCCACGAACTGGCGGCGCGGGGCCACCTGATGATGCCGGCCGGCCGCTTCGGCCCGGCCTTCATCGCCACGCCGAATTTCTACGCCATCAAGGCCTATAACAATTCCGACCTCTACGCCCTGTTCGTCGGCCATGTCGCCGACCGGATGCTCGGGGCGGGACCGCTGGCGGGAGACTGGAAGCCCACCGACCGGCTGACGCGGGGCGACGTCGCGCGCATGCAGCAGAAGCTGGAGGCGCGCGGCTACGATGTCGGCGGGGCGGACGGGCTTGCCGGCTTCAAGACGCGGCGCTCGATCGGGGCGTTCCAGCTCAAGTCCGGAATGGGCGAGACGTGCTGGCCGACAAGGGCGCTCGCCGGCGCGCTGTGATGCTATCCACAGTTGATTTAACCTCTCGTACACGATCCCTGCCAAAACCTTTCCCCTGTTGCGGCCACGACCTTTCGCCGCCGGGACGTGGCTTGTACCGAAGATGACGGAACCCGAGGAGAGCAGGCGGCACGATCGCCTGCCAAGCGGCGGGAGTTGCCTGGGGAGGCGACGCGGACGGTTCGAAGCAGGTCTTCGAACCGTCCGCCCTATCCATCCGGCCGGTGACTGGCCCTTGCCCGAACCTGCACCCCTTGCAGGGCTTGCGTGACCTTCGTCCCTCGCTGCAATAGTTTCGCCACATCCTGAGCCAATAGATTGCGGATCGGCTCGCACGATTCGCGCTCCGGGCTTTGCAATCGTTTTTGGGGAAACCGATTGAAACGACGGATCTGGATACCTTCCAGCATCATGCTCCTTGCGGGGCTCGGTTACGCCGTCGGCAAGACGGCCGACCTCGTCATGCCGCAGATGGACGCCGGCACCGATGTCGCCGAGTTCGTCGCGCCGAAATCCGATCTGTCCCTCGACGTTTCCCTCGTCCGCCCGGCCGACAATGCCTTTTCCGAAATCGCGGTCGCGACAGTCGAACCGTTCGACGCCGATGGTGACGGCACGCCGGATGTCCGGGATCTGGCCCAGCCGGCGGTGTCGAAGCCCGTCGCGACATCCGCGTCGGCCAAGCTCGCCGAACTCGCGCAGGCCGGCAGTTCGCGCACGCTGTCGCTGAAGGTGGCGGCGACGACCGGCCGTTCGACAAGTGCTTCGACCGCCGACCTGCCGACGATGGCGACCGCCTGGCAGTCGGAGCATTTCCGCGACAATCCGCTGGTCGGCGAAGTCTTCGATGCGCGCGGTGCGCGCTCGAGCCGCGACACGCTGATGGGGGCCGCCAGCGGCGCCCGCTATCTGCTTCTCGGCGAAATCCACGACAATCCCGATCATCACCAGCTGCAGGCCGACATCATCGGCGGGCTGGCCAAGCTGGGCAGCGAGCCGGCCGTGGTCTTCGAGATGATCCCGGAAAGCTTTGCCGACGTTCTGGAGGAGTTTGCCGAGACCGGTGACCGCGATGTCGCGTCGCTCTCCGAGCATCTGCAATGGTCGGAACGCGGCTGGCCGGCCTTCTCGATCTACCAGCCCGTCTTCGAGGCGGCCGTCGCCGAGGGCCTGCCGCTTCGCGCCGGAGATCTCGACCGCCAGACGATCCGTGCGATCGGCGAAAACGGCCTCGACGCCCTGAGCGAAGCCGAGATCGAACGCCTGTCGCTGCGCCTCGAAGTGCCGGCGGAACAGGCGGACGCACTGGCCGACACCATCAGGACCGCCCATTGCGGGCTGATGCCCGAGGGCGCCATCGGCGCCATGGCGACGGTCCAGCGGGCCCGTGACGGTGCACTGGCCGATGCGCTGGTCGATGCGGCGAAAGAGAGCGGCAGCGCCGTGCTGATCGCCGGCTCCGGCCATGTCCGCAAGGATCGCGGCGTGCCGAACATCCTCGCGGAACGCGATCCGGACGCGGCCACGGTCGCGGTGCAGATGGTCGAGGTCAGCGACGGCGAGGCCGAGGCCGCCGATTACGGCCTGACGAGCGATGCGCCGGCGCCCTACGACTACACGATCTTCACGCCGCGCAACGACATTTCCGACCCCTGCGAGGCGCTCCGCGCCCGGATGGGGCAGGCGGACCAGTAAGTCCGCCCATCGCAGGTTCCGCCTGCCGGGGCTTCGAGCCCAATCTCAGCGGAAGCGCCACTCCATCAAGCAAGGTCGTCATCCTCGGGCTTGACCCGAGGACCCATGCCGTACCCGGTGACGCGGCGCAGATCTCCGACGGAATGGTCGCTAAGGCGCAGAGGCGTGGATCCTCGGGGCAAGCACGAGGATGACGGGCGCCAGGGGGCGGTGCGGTGATGTCGGACGTCCCGCCGCTGCATCCTCAGAAATCGTAGAATTTCCGGATCGCCGCCCAGCCGTCCTCGGCCGTGTCCACATAGGTCACGAGATCGAGGTCTTCCGGCGCGATCGTGCCTTCCTCGGCGAGGGCCTCCAGGTCGATCACGCGGCGCCAGAAGCTCTCCCCGAACAGAAGCACCGGAATGCGCTGCATTCGCCGGGTCTGGATCAGCGTCAGCGCCTCGAACAATTCGTCCATGGTGCCGAAGCCGCCGGGGAAGATCGCCATCGCCTTCGCCCGCAGCAGGAAGTGCATCTTGCGGACGGCGAAATAGTGGAAGTTGAAGCACAGTTCCGGCGTGGCGAAGCGGTTCGGCGCCTGCTCATGGGGCAGGGTGATGTTGAGCGAGATCGACAGGGCGTCGACATCGGCCGCACCGCGATTGCCGGCTTCCATGACGCCGGGACCGCCGCCGGTGACGATGACATATTCCTTGCCGCCATGGCTGTTGGCCGAATGCTGCGAGGCGATGGCGGCGAAGCGGCGGGCCTCCTCGTAGAATTTCGAATTGGCCTCGAGGTTGCGGCGCTGGGTCTCGTTGCGCGCCGCCCAGGCCTCGGTGCCCGGCTCGGGAATGCGGGCGCCGCCGAACAGCACGACGGTGGACAGGATGCCCGCCTCGTTCAGCGCCAGTTCGGGTTTCATCAGCTCGAGTTGAAGCCGGATGCCGCGGGTCTCTTCGCGGGTCAGGAAGTCGTCGTCGGCATAGGCCAGCGCATAGGTGGGGGAGCGGGTCTGCGGGGTATCGACCTGTACTGCCGTCTCTTCCTTGTCCCGCCGCGAGCTCGGAAAGGGGTCCCAGCCGTTCTGGTTGCGGGGTGTTTCGTTCATCGTGTCTGCCTCGTCGCCTGCATGGGCCGTCGATTGACCGCCTCAGGGCCTTCAACTAGGGTCCGCGCCGACTTGGTCAGGGTGCGCAGCGCCCGCATTTTCCCCATTCTGCAGGAGTTCGCCGATGACCGCGCCGGATCGCGCCGCCCTCGAAACCACCATTGAACGGGCCTTCGAGGACCGGGACTCGATCTCGGCATCGACGACCGGCGAAGTCCGCGATGCCGTCGAGGCGTCGCTCGACCTGCTCGACCGCGGCGAGGCGCGCGTCGCCAGCCGCGAGGCCGACGGCAGCTGGACCGTGCACCAGTGGCTGAAGAAGGCTGTGCTCCTGTCCTTCCGCCTCAACGACATGACCGTCATTGAAGGCGGCCCGGGCGGGGCGACCTGGTGGGACAAGGTCCCGTCGAAGTTCGAGGGCTGGAACGCCGACCGCTTCCGCGAGATGGGGTTCCGCGCCGTGCCGAACGCGGTGGTGCGCCGCTCGGCCCATATCGGCAAGGGCGTCGTCCTGATGCCGTCCTTCGTCAATCTCGGCGCCTTCGTCGACGAGGGCACGATGGTCGACACCTGGGCGACGGTCGGCTCCTGCGCGCAGATCGGCAAGAACGTGCATCTGTCGGGCGGCGTCGGCATTGGCGGCGTGCTGGAGCCGATGCAGGCCGGTCCGACGATCATCGAGGACGGCTGCTTCATCGGCGCCCGGTCCGAGGTCGTCGAGGGCTGCATCGTGCGCGAAGGCTCGGTGCTCGGCATGGGCGTCTTCCTCGGCCAGTCGACCAAGATCGTCGACCGCACCACCGGCACGATCTCCTATGGCGAAGTGCCGCCCTATTCGGTGGTCGTCGCAGGCTCGATGCCGGGCAAGCCGATGGGCAATGGCGAGCCGGGGCCGAGCCTCTATTGCGCCGTCATCGTCAAGCGCGTCGACGAGCGCACCCGCTCCAAGACCTCGATCAACGAGCTGCTGCGCAACTGAGCCGGCGTCGCGGCCCCAAGCCGCGACCCTTGCCCCAAGGCCGATCCGCGATGGCGCGACTGCGAACCTTCTGGCCTCTCTCGCTGATCGCGGCGAGCGGCCTGTTCGGCTGGCTGCAGGGCGTGCCCTCGCTGCCGGCCGGCCATGACGGCCTCTGCCGCAGCGAAGTTGCGGCGGGGGTGGAGTATCTGGTCTGCGACGTGCCGCTGGATCGCACCGATCTCGCGCTGCGGGCCGTCGACGCGAGCAACGCGCCCTACCGGACCTTCGAGCGCGCCGCGGCAAGCGTCAATGGCCGCGTCCGCCTGATCATGAATGCCGGCATGTATCACGAGGACCGCCGTCCGGTCGGCCTTGCGGTGCAGGACGGCGTCGAGGTCAGTCCGCTGGTGCGCGGAACCGGCAGCGGCAATTACTCGATGCAGCCGAATGGCGTATTCTTTGTCGAGGATGGGCGCGCGGCGGTCCTGACCACCGACGCCTATCTCGCCGCGCCCCGCCGGCCGACGCTCGCGACCCAGTCGGGCCCGATGCTGCTCATCGACGGCAAGCTGCATCCGCGCTTCATCGACGGTTCCGACAGCCGGCATGTGCGCAACGGCGTCTGTGCCAGCGCGGACGGGCGGACCGTGCGTCTCGTCCTGTCGCGCAGCCCGGTCAATTTCTGGGATTTCGCCGTGTTCTTCCGCGACCGGCTCGGCTGCCGCGACGCGCTGTTCTTCGACGGCAAGGTGTCGAGCCTGTCCTATCCGGACGGCGGCATCGACTATCGCCGCGACCGGCTGGGGCCGATGCTGGTGGTCTCCGACAAGACGGACTAGCGGCCCGCCGACCGGCTCAGCCGAAGCGGACGCTCAGTCCGCTCCGCTACCGCGCAGTTCCGTCGCCGGATCGTCCGTGCCGGCCATGCGGGCGGCGAGGGAATCGGGCTCGGCGGGTGCGCTGGCCGGGCGCGAGGCGATGCGACCACCCTTACCATTTTCAGGAGCCGGGGCCGCCGCAGGCTGGGGCGCTGATGCGGCCGTCTCGCCTGCTTCGGTACGCGCAACGGGCCGCGGGATCGCCGCAGGCTTCGGTGCCGCGACATAGGCGGCTGCGACCACGGGCGTGTCGCCGCGTTGCGCTGCGGCCGGTTCACTGGCCGGCGCAGCGGTCGCGACCTCGGTGGCCGTTGTCGGCGCGGCTGCGGCAGGCCGTGCGGCCTTGGCCGGCGTTGCAGCGGGCTTTTCGGGGGCCGGCGTCACGGCGGCGACGAGCGTGCCCATCAGGCCCGGTTCGGATTCGGGCTCGGCGACCGTTCCGGGTGTCCGGCGGCGCTTCGACACTTCGGCCATATGCGCCTTGACTGCGGAGCAATAGCGCTGGGCCGAGGCGCTCATGCGGGTGGCGCGGTGACCGCCCTTGTACTTCATCGAGGCCTGGCAGACGTCGTGACCGCCCTTTTCCCAGGCGCCCTTCAGATATTTCATGCCGTAGGTGAGGTTGGTGTCGGCATCGAAGAGAGCGCTGGTCGGGCCGGAAAAGCCCAGCGACCGGGCGGTTGCCGGCTTGATCTGGCTGAGGCCGTAGACCCCGTTGCCGCGCGCCTTCGGATTGTAGCGGCTTTCCACCCGCACGACCGCATAGGCGAGGGGGGCGGGAACGCCGGCCTCGGCGGCATGGCGTTCGATCAGCCTGTCGAGCGAGGCGCTGCCGGAGATGGTGCCGGTCTCGGCGCCTGCCTCCGCCTCCCTGGCGGCGACAGCGACATCGGCTTCGGCCGGTGCGTCGGCATCCTCGGCCGCATCTGCCGTTTCCTTGCCGGCGACGGCGATCCCCATGGGTGATCCGCCCGGGCCGTCGGCGATGCAGCCGGCAAGGGCCGCCAGCGACGCGATCATGCCGAACAATGCGGCCCGTGTGACGCACGCAGAGCCGGCAATGGCGGTCCTCGGCAGTGTCATGGAAGTTCCCTCGCGCAATGTCCCCTGTGCTGCCTGTCCGTCCGGAAGGCGGCGGAAACGTGGCACGAAGCCGGATCGGGGAAGACGGCCGCAGCTGGTGGCGTTGCGGCATCATCTGATCTATCCCGGTGGGCCATGACCGACACTGTTTCCTTGCCCGTTTCCGCCGCCCGCAGCGATGATGCGACCGACCCGGTCGCGATCCTCACGCGGCTGATCCGCTGCCCCTCCGTGACGCCCGCCGAAGGCGGGGCGCTTGCCGCTTTGGAAGAGATGCTGGCGCCGCTGGGCTTTGCCGTCGAACGCCCGGTGTTCTCCGACATCGACACGCCCGACATCGAGAATCTGTTTGCCCGCGCAGGAGCGGCCGGGCCGCATCTGGTCTTTGCCGGACACACGGACGTGGTGCCGCCGGGCGACGAGAGCGACTGGCGCGAGGGCCCGTTCTCGGCGGCGATCGTCGATGGCGAGCTCTATGGCCGGGGCGCCGTCGACATGAAGGGCGGCATTGCCGCCTTCGTTGCGGCCTATGCCCGCCATGTGGAGCGGGCCGGGCGCCCGGCCGGGCAGGTCTCGCTGCTGATCACCGGCGATGAGGAAGGCCCGGCGGTCAACGGCACGGTGAAGCTCCTCGACTGGGCGAGAGCGCGCGGCGAAATCTTCGACGCCTGCATCGTCGGCGAGCCGACCAATCCGGCGGCGATGGGCGACATGATCAAGATCGGCCGGCGCGGGTCGCTGTCGGCCGAAGTGCGGGTCACCGGCGTTCAGGGCCATGTCGCCTATCCGCATCTGGCCGACAATCCGCTGCGCTCCCTCACGGCCATTGCCGAGGCGCTGATGGACGAACCGCTCGACGCGGGATCGGCGGAATTTCCGGCCTCCAATCTGGAGATCACCTCCATCGACACGGGCAACAGCTCGGTCAATGTCATTCCGGCACGGGCGCGCCTGTTCTTCAACGTGCGATTCAGCGATCGCTGGACGCCGGACAGCCTCAAGGACGAACTGACCCGGCGCATCGAGGCGGCGGCCGCTTCGGGCCGGTTCCGGGAGGGCCGGGATGCCGCCAATGTCGAGATCGTCTGGCGGGCACGGCCCTCGGACTCCTTCCTGACGCGGGACGACGCGTTGACGCAGGCGCTGGCCGGCGCGGTGGAGGCGGTCACCGGCCGCCAGCCGCAATTGTCGACCTCCGGCGGCACGTCGGACGCCCGGTTCATCAAGGACTTTTGCCCGGTTGTGGAATTCGGGCTTGTCGGCAAGACGATGCACATGTCCAATGAACGGGTGCCCGTCGAGGATCTCGAGACGCTGACGAGGATCTATGAAACCTTCATCGCCCGCTGGTTTGCCGCCCACGCCTGATCTGGTGCCGAGTCTCGACCACGTCCTGAACTTTTTTTCCGGCGTCGCCCTTCTGATGGCCGGGCGCGCCGAAGGGCTGAAACGCCTCGACCTGTCGGCGGACGGCTTCTGGCAGTCGTTTTCGGCCATGCTCGTGGCGCTGCCGCCCGTGGCCCTGTCATGGATCGAGTTCGAGACGTCGGCGCCGCGCACCGGCACGGCGGAGGGCTACGGCGCGGTGCCGGTCTATGGCGCCCATGCGCTGGCCGACTTCCTCGCCTGGACGCTGCCGATCCTGATCCTGATGCTGGTCGCCAAGCGCGTCGGCTATTCGCGCAAGATCGTGCCGCTGGTGGTGGCGACGAACTGGGGCGGGGCGCTGCTGGCCTGGGTGTTCGCACCCTACTGGCTGCTGATGCTTGCCTTCGGGCCTGGCAATGGCCTGTCGGCGCTCGGCCTCCTCGTGACCATCGCCTCCATCGCGCTGACGGTGCGGCTGATCTACATGGCCACCGGCAAGGACATGGCCGGGGCGGCGATCATCACCATCGGCATGATCGTCATCTCGCTGGTCAGCTATGGCGCGGTGATGGATTTGACCGGCATCCGGCTGATCTGACGCGCGTTCAGCCCGGATAGGGCGGCAGGGTGCGCTTGGGCGCGGTGCCGTATTCCACCCGGGTCAGATACAGCCCGTCCGGCGGGGCTACCGGGCCGCAGCGCTTGCGGTCGCGGGCTTCCAGCGCGGCGACGAGATCCGCCTCGGTCCAGCGGCCTTCGCCGACCAGCTTCAGCGATCCGGCAAAGGAGCGGATCTGGTTGTGCAGGAAGGACTGCGCCATGGCGTGAATGTGGATCTCCTCGCCCGGGCCGCGGACCACATCCAGCTGCTCCAGCGTGCGGATCGGGTTCTTCGCCTGGCAATGGGCGGAGCGGAACGTATCGAAATCATGGGTGCCGACAAGGCGCTGGGCTGCCGCGTGCATGGCATCGACATCGAGCGGCTTCGACACCCACCAGACCCGGCCGATCAGCAGCGCCGGCGGCGCCCGGCGGTTGAAGATGCGGTAGAGATAGAAGCGCTTGCGGGCCGAGAAGCGAGCGTCGAAATCGTCGGCCACCCGCTCGGCCGAGAGGATCGCGATAGGCGCGTCGCGCAGATGCGCGTTGAGCGCGTCGCGTACCGTGTCCGGCTCCCAGTCCCGCTGCAGATCGACATGGGCAACCTGGGCGCTCGCATGAACGCCGGCATCGGTGCGTCCTGCCGCGAAGAGGGTGGCGGCTTCGCCGGTGAAGCCTGCCACCGCGGTCTCGATCACCTCCTGCGCCGACAAATCGGTCTTCTGACGCTGCCAGCCGCAATAGGGCTTGCCGTCATATTCGATGGTCAGCTTGAAACGGGGCATCAGGCCGCGCCGGCGCGGCCGCCCGCCGGAACCGGCGTTCCCTTCAGAAGCTCTTCGGCGCTCATGCGGCGTCCGCCGGCGCGCTGCAGTTCGAGGATGCGGATCGCGCCCGTGCCGCAGGCGATCAGCAGCCGGTCGTCGAGAAGCGTGCCGGGTGCGCCGTCGCGGGTCTCGGCCGCCGCGCGCAGAAACTTCACCCGTTCGGGGGCGCCGCCGAAGCTCATCATCGTCCAGGCGCCGGGGAAGGGCGAAAAGGCGTTGATTCTGCGGGCAATGCCGGACGCGTCGCCGGTGAAGTCGAGCGCCGCCTCGGCCTTGTCGATCTTGGCGGCATAGATTGGCGCGCGGCCGGTGCGGGCGGCGATCGAATCCTGGTCCTCGAAGGTCAGGGTGCCGGCTTCGAGCTTGTCGAGCGCCTCGACCATCAGTGTCGCGCAGATCTCCGCCAGCCTGTCGTGCAGCTCGGCGGTCGTGTCGGTCGCGGCGATCAGGGTTTCGGCGGTCAACGCAACCGGGCCGGTGTCGAGGCCGGCTTCCATTCGCATGACCATCATGCCGGTTTCGGCATCGCCCGCCTCGATGGCGCGCTGGATCGGCGCGGCACCGCGCCAGCGCGGGAGCAGCGAGCCGTGGCCGTTGAGACAGCCCTGGCGGGGCATGTCGAGCACCGCCTGGGGCAGGAGCAGCCCGTAGGCGACCACCACGGCGACGTCGCAGTCGAGGGCGGCGAAGGCCTCGCGATCGGCCGGGTCCTTGAAATTCAGCGGCGAACGCACGGGCAGGCCGAGCCGTTCGGCCTCGCGCTGAACCGGCGAGGGCGTCAGCGTCAGGCCGCGGCGGCCGGCCTTGCGCGGCGGCTGGGTGTAGACGGCGGCGATGTCGTGACCGGCCGCCGCCAGGGCGGCGAGCGTCGGCACCGAGAAGGCCGGCGTTCCCATGAAGACGACGCGCAGCGCCATGGTCCCCTCCGCGTCGCTCAGGCGGTCCTGCGGGCGGCCTTGGTGAACTTCTTCACTACCATGTCGCGCTTCAGCTTGGAGATGTGGTCGATGAACAGGACGCCGTTCAGATGGTCCAGCTCGTGCTGTACACAGGTCGCCAGGATGCCGTCAGCGGTTTCCTCGTGCATCTTCCCGTCGAGGCCGAGATAGCGCACCGTGACCTCGGCCGGCCGTTCGACCTCGGCGTAATAGTCCGGGATCGACAGGCAGCCTTCCTCGTAGACGCTGACCGCGTCGGAGGTCGTCAGGATCTCCGGATTGAGGAAGATGCGCGGCGCGTTCTCCTCCTCTTCCTTGGAGACGTCGATCACCATCATGCGCAGCGGCTCGCCGATCTGGATGGCGGCAAGGCCGATGCCGGGGGCGTCGTACATCGTCTCCAGCATGTCGTCGGCGAGGCGACGCACCTGGTCGTCGACCGTTTCGACAGGCTTGGAGGTCTGGCGCAGAACCGGGTCTGGCAGGATGATGAGGGGCTTGATCGTCATGGCGTTCAGGTAATGGCTGGCACGAAGCCGGTCAATCTCGGATGAAGGCCCCGGCCGGCTTTCCGCCGGTCCGGATGATGGCTCCGCCGTCGTCAGGTGGGGCGGGATGGTCTATGTTCGCGTTTTGGTCCCGATTCGTTAAGGGTCGCCCGCTAGAGTTCGGTCATGGACAGCGCCGCCTTCGCCGCAGCCTTCTCGGCTCCCGTCATCTTTCTCGGCGATCATCCGCTGACGCTGGCCGAAGCGTTGCTGGCAGGGCTGGCGGCCCTGTTCTTCGTCCTGTGGCGGCGGGCCAGCCGCGCCGCGCGGGAGGCGGGCGATCATGCCGACCGCAGCGACAGCGAGGCGTCGGAGCGGCTCGACGCGGTGCTGCGCTCCCAGGCCGAGATCACCGGCCGCATGCAGACCATGGCCGAGATCATCGGCTCGCGGCAGGCGGACCTGACCCGCACGCTCGCCGAACGGCTCGACGGGCTGTCCACCCGCGTCGGCCAGTCGATCCGCGAGACCGGCACGGCCACCAGCGCCTCGCTGACCGCCCTGACCGAACGGCTGGCGGTGATCGACCGGGCGCAGGGCGAGATCCGCGGGCTTGCCGGCGAGGTCGTCCGCCTGCAGGACATTCTCTCCAACAAGCAGAGCCGTGGCGCCTTCGGCGAGGGGCGGATGCAGGCGATCGTCGCCGACGCGCTGCCCTCGGCCGCCTATTCCTTCCAGGCGACCCTGTCGAACGGCAAGCGACCGGACTGCCTGATCCGCATGCCGAACGGCGCTCCGTCGCTGGCGATCGACGCGAAGTTCCCGCTGGAGGCCTTCACCGCCCTGCGCGAGGCCGAGAGCGACGAGGCGCGGACCTTCGCCGCCAGCCGGATGCGCCGCGACATGGACGTGCATGTGCGGGCCATCGCCGACAAATATCTGATCCCCGGCGAGACCCAGGACACGGCCTTCCTGTTCGTGCCGTCCGAGGCGGTGTTCGCCGAACTGCACGAGCGTTTCGAGGATATCGTCCAGAAGGCCTACCGGGCGCGGGTGGTGATCGTCTCGCCATCGCTGCTGCTCCTGTCGATCCAGGTGGTGCAGGCGATTCTCAAGGATGCCCGGATGCGGGCCGAGGCGGGGCGCATCCAGAAGGAGGTCCGGCTTCTGGGCGAGGATCTCGTCCGGCTCGACGCCAGGGTGTCGGCGCTGCGCACGCATTTCGGGCAGGCGGGCCGCGACATCGACCAGATCCTGGTGTCGACCGACAAGCTGATGCGGCGCGGCGAGCGGATCGAGGCGGCCGAACTCGGCGATGACGGAACGGCCGCCGGGCCGGTGACACGCACGGCGCCGGGCGCCGTCTGAACGCGATCTGAAGCCGACAGCAACAGGCCGGATGTCTACTGGCGGAACTTTCGTCAGTCGCAGGAAGAATTGCATTCGCAACCATATTAAGAAAAAGTAAAGGACTCGTGGATCGATTTCGCGCATCCTACGTTGCTTGTCTGTCACCGGTTGATGATGGGGGATGACATGCGGCGCTCGGCGCGGGTTTTGATGACGGTACTGGCTCTGGGCACCATGCCCATGGCGACGCCGTCTTTCGGCGCGCAGGTCTCGCAACTGGCCGTCGCCTACAACGACCAGACCGATCTCGATTTCCGCAAGGGCCTGCAGATCCGTCTGTCCTGGACCGGCGACTATGCCGGTGCCTTCGACGGCCACATCGCGGCGTCCTCGCTGCGCGCCATCCGCGATTTCCAGGCCCGGCACGGCATGGTCGCGGACGGCGTCATCGACGAGGCGATGCTGCGTCTCCTGATCCAGAAGTCCGACGGCGCCGAGGCGGCGACCGGCATGGCGCTGATCGACGATGCGGTGACCGGCCAGCGCGTGCCGCTGCCGATGCGTCTGGTCGAGGATCTGGGACCGACGGATGTCGGCCATCTGTGGCGCGCCGCCGACAAGACGGTCGAGATCGAGACCGTCCGCATCGCCGGTACCGGCCAGACCCTGCGCGGCCTGTTCGACGTTCTCAGCACGCCGACCCCTGACCGCAGCGTCGCCAATGCCGAGTTCGGCGGCGAGTGGTTCACCCTCGACGGCAATGCCGGCGACCATCACTATGTCATGCGCTTCTCGGCAAAAGGCGGCGATCTCCGCGGCTTCTCGGTGTCCTATGCCAAGGACCGGGCCAAGGTGATGCGGCCCTATGTGGCCGTGGCCGGCAATCTGTTCGAGCCCTTCGCCGGCGAGCCGCAGGCACCCCTGGTCGCTTCGCGCGAGCCGAACGCCTTCTCGGCGCTGCTGGCTCGCAGCCATACGAACGGTGCCTTCGAATCCCGCTACGCGATGGCCTCGGTCGATCCGAAGCAGCCGAACCTCTTCGAGATGCCGTCCCCGGCACCCGCCAAGGCCCAGCCGGCGCCTGTTCCCCAGAAGCCGGAATTCGACATGGCCGGCAGCGGCTTCGTCATCTCGGAGGATGGCTGGCTCCTGACCAACGCCCATGTGGTGCGGGCCTGCACCAGCGTGCTCGTCGGCGAGCAGCAGGTCGCCACGAAGACGATCCTCGATACCGACAACGACCTGGCGCTGGTCAAGGTCGACGGTGTGGTCGGCGAACCGCTGGCGATGTCCGTCACGAAGCCGCGTCTGGGCGAGGACGTCCTGGCGCTCGGCTATCCGCTGCGTTCGATCCTGGCCGATTCCCTCAACGTGACCCGCGGCAACGTCTCGTCGCTCCTGGGTCTTGCCAATGACGAGCGCTATCTGCAGATCTCGGCGCCGGTGCAGCCGGGCAATTCCGGCGGCCCCCTCGTCGATCTGGCAGGACGTGTCGTCGGCGTGGTCACCGCCAAGCTGAACGCGGTGGCGGTCGCCGATGCGACGGGCGATATCCCGCAGTCGATCAATTTCGCCGTCCGCCCCGATGCGGCCGTGGCCTTCCTCGACCGCAACGCCGTCGCCTACAAGACCGCCGACGCCTCGCTGCCGCTGGAAAGCGTCCCCGACGCCACCGCGGCGGTCAAGGATTCGGTCCTGCCGATCATCTGCGTCGGTCGCTGAATTCGCGGCCTTTCCCGCGCAGTCCATAAAGAAATGCCGTCGCCGGTTCTCTGCCGTCGGCGGCATTTTGCGTTGGTGCGTGCTGACCGGCCGTTCCGGAACCCGTGTCGCGGACGCGGCGTTGCTTCCGCAAGATCACCGGCGCGATGCGCCGTGACCCGGGACAGGAGATTGCAATGACGAAGACCGACACCGACTCGGAGATGATGCGCGACCAGCAGGACCGCGACACGCCGCAGCACATGGCCAGGGACGGCGAGAAGCACCCGGCGGAGCGCAGCGATCTCGATGCGCAGAGCAAGGCCGAGCGCGAGCAGGCGAAGGGCGGCACGGCGCCCAACGGCACCGAACAGATGGAAGCGATCTTCGAGGCCAACCAGAAGGGCCCCAAGAGCGGGAAAGCCGAATCCGACCTGATGGCGGATGCGGCGACCGACGGGCAGGCCGGTTTGGCGCGCCCGAACCGGTCGCTTCTCCGCGACTGACACCCATGACAGGCGAAGCGCAGACAGGGCGATCGGATTTCATCCGGTCGCCCTTTTGCATCGCGCCTAGCGGATGGAGCGCAGGAAGGTCGTCAGGTCGTCGGTGACGAAGTCGATATGCTCGCCGTCGCGGCCTTCATGTTCCCAGACGTCGCCGAAGCTCTCTTCCAGGTTGCGCGGCACGATCAGCACCGTGCGCATGCCCAACGCCTTGGGCACTTCCAGATTGCGCGCCAGATCCTCGAACATCACGGCGCGTTCCGCATCGACCCGGTGCAGGCCGAGGAACTTGTCGTAGGTCTGCGAGGCCGGCTTGGGCACCAGTCCGGCGGCGACGAGATCGAAGATGTCCTCGAAATGGTCGAGAATGCCGAGCTGGCGCGCGGCGCGTTCGGCATGGCCGCGATCGCCATTGGTGAAGATGAACTTGCGACCCGGCAATGCGCGGATCTCGTCGCCCAGCGCGGTGTCGGGGGCGAGCCAGGAATAGTCGATGTCGTGGACATATTGCAGGAAGGCGTCGGGATCGACGTCATGCTCCTGCATCAGGCCGCGCAGGGTCGTGCCGTAGCGCCGGTAGAAATCCTTCTGCACCACCCGCGCCTCGTCCTTCGGCAGCGTCAGGAAGTCCGAGACGAAGGCGGTCATCCGCTGGTCGATCTGCGAGAACAGGTTCGTGTGGCGCGGATACAGGGTGTTGTCGAGATCGAAGACCCACTCCGTCACATGGGCGAAATCCTGCGGGCGGGCATCGGCGGTCTGGCGGATCGGCGAGTGAGCGGTCATGGGGTCCGGAAGGTTCGAGCGTCGGGCGCCTTGCCAAGCGTCGCCGAATAGGGGAGCGAGGGCGGTAAGACAAACTGACGGATCGCCCGTGCCGCTCTGGATTCCGATTACCATCACCGCCGCCTTCCTGCAAAACCTCCGCTCGTCGCTGCAGCGACAGCTGAAGGGCCGGATGGGCTCGACCGGCGCGACCTTTGCGCGCTTCGGCTTCGGCTTTCCCTTTGCCGTGCTCTACATCGTGGCGCTCGACCTCGTCGGAGGCGCCACCCTGCCGGGCGTGAACGCGACATTTCTCATTGCCGTTGCGGCCGGCGGTATTGCCCAGATCCTCGCGACTTTCCTGCTGGTCTATCTGTTCGGCTTCCGCAATTTCATGGTCGGCACGGCCTATTCCAAGACCGAGCCGGTGCAGGCGGCGATCTTCGGCCTGATCATCCTCGGCGAGACGATCTCCTGGCTCGCCTTTGGCGCCATCCTGGCGGGCGCCTTCGGCGTCGGGCTGATCTCGATCGCCGGGCGCAAGGGCGGCACCAGCCTGCGCCGGGCGCTCTTCTCGCGCGAGGCGGGGATCGGCATCGCCTCGGGCGCCTTCTTCGGCATCTCGGCCGTCTGCTTCCGCGGCGCGTCGCTGTCGCTGGAGGAGGGCGGCGTGCTCGCCCGGGCGGCGACGACGCTGGTCTGGGCGACTGGCATCCAGACCGCCGTGATGCTCGTCTGGATGGCGCTGAAGGACCGGGCCGAACTCGTCGCCGTCGCCAAGGCCTGGCGGCCGGCGCTGCTGGTCGGGCTCGTCGGCGTCTCGGCCTCGGCCTGCTGGTTCACCGCCATGACGCTGGAAAAGGTCGCCTATGTCCGCGCGCTCGGCCAGATCGAACTGATCTTCACCTTCGCCTCGTCGGTGTTCTGGTTCCGCGAGAAGATCGCCCGGCTGGAGCTGGCGGGTTGCCTGCTGATCGTCGCCGGCATCCTGACACTGCTGGGCACGGCCACCTGACAGCGCGTTCGCACCAGGCCAGCGCCACGGCAGTTCAAGTCGCAGCGAAGCAAACCGGGGCGGCCGCAAGGGAACCGTGACGGGGCCACGATCTTTTCCTCGCCGGATCGGAGCGAGGTCATGACGCCATTCATCAAGCTTTCCGCGGCAGGCTTCGCGGCGACCGCCATCACCTTCGGGCCCGCCCGCATGGGGTTCGGCCTGTTCCTGGCCGAGTTCAAGTCGACCTTCTCCCTGTCGACCGGCATGGCCGGCGTGATCTCCGGGATCGGCTTCTTCGGCTTCTTCCTGGGGCTGTTGATCAGCTACGCGATGACCGCACGATCCGGGCCGCGCATGCCGGTGGTGTCCGGCCTGTTCGCAGCGTTGGTCGGCATGGCGATCGTGGCGGCGGCGCCGAATGCCTGGGTGCTGGCCGCCGGCGTGTTCCTCGCCACCTCCAGCGCCGGCTTCTCCTGGGCGCCGTTCAACAACGCCGTCCATCGTCTGGTCGACGAGGCCCGGCGTCCGGCGACGCTCTCCATGGTCAGCACCGGAACCAGCCTCGGCGTTGCGGCTGCCGGCGCGACGGCCCTGATGGTCAGCTATGGCGAATCGTCCTGGCGCTACGGCTGGGCCGGCTTCGCGGTCGTGGCGGCACTGGCGCTGGCCGGCAATATCGGGGCGCTGCGCGAGCTGGCCGGCGATCCCGGGCCCCCGGGGAAAGGAAGCTGGAAATCGCTGATCGCCGAGCCGGCGCGGCCGCTCCTGTGGATCGCCCTGTCCTTCGGCATCACCACGACGATCTACATCTCCTTCGCCGCCGACCGGATCCAGCAGGCCGGCGGACTGCCCGGCATTCCGGAAGGCGCCGCGCCGGCCATCGTCTTCCTGTCCTATGGCATTTTCGGCCTCATCGGCCTGACGACCGGGCAGGTCAAGACGCTGATCGGGCTGCCCTGGCTCCTGCGGCTTCTGCATGTCGCCGCGGCCGCCGCGCTGGCGCTGATCGCGCTGGCTCCGAATTCCTGGGCCGGCGTCGTCGTCTCGGCCGGGCTGCAGGGCGCCTATGTGATGATGATGAGCGCGGTGATGGCGTTCTGGTCGGAGGAACTGTTTCCCTCCATGCCGTCGCTGAGCTTCACCGAGGCCCTGCTGGCGGTTGCCGTTGGCAGCGTCGTCGGTCCGCTCGTCGCCGGTTTCGCCTCGAGCGCCTTCGGCCCGGAAGCGATGTTCCTCGGCGCCGCCGGCATCGCCGCGGTCACCGCAGCGAGCATCCTGCCGCGGATGATCCGCGAACGCTGGCCACGCGAGGCCAGCACTGGCGGCGCGGCCATGCGCCGTCGCAGCCCCTAGGGGACGATCAGCGTGCCGGCGCCGTGCTCGGTCAGGAGTTCCAGCAGCACCGCGTGGCGCTTCTTGCCGTTGAGGATCACGACGCCCTCGACGCCGTTCTCGATGGCCTCGATGCAGGTCTCGACCTTGGGGATCATGCCGCCGGAGATCGTGCCGTCGCGGATCAGGGTGCGGGCCTCGGCGACCGAGAGCTCCTTGATCAGCTCGCCGGACTTGTCGAGGACGCCCGGCACGTCGGTCAGGAACAGGAGGCGCGAGGCTTCCAGCGCACCGGCGATGGCGCCGGCGAAGGTATCGGCATTGATGTTGTAGGTGGCGCCGTCGCGGCCCGGCGCGACCGGGGCGATGACCGGGATCATCTCGGAGCGGGCGAGAAGGTCGAGCAGGGTGCGGTCAACCTCGACCGGTTCGCCGACGAAGCCGAGATCGAGCACCCGCTCGATGTTGGAATCGGGATCGACGACCGTCTTGCGCGCCTTCTCGGCGAAGACCATATTGCCGTCCTTGCCGCACAGGCCGATGGCCCATTCGCCCTCGGCATTGATCAGCGCGACGATTTCCTTGTTGATCGAACCGGCAAGGACCATCTCGACGATCTTCACCGTCTCCTCGTCGGTGACCCTGAGGCCGCCCTCGAAGCGCGATTCGATGCCCATCTGGGACAGCATGCGGCCGATCTGCGGGCCGCCGCCATGCACGACGATCGGATTGACGCCGGACTGCTTGAGCAGGGCGATGTCGCGGGCGAAGGCCTGGCCGAGATCGGCATTGCCCATGGCGTGGCCGCCATATTTCACCACGACGGTCTTGTTCTCGTAGGCCTGCATGAACGGCAGCGCCTCGGCGAGGAGGCGGGCCTGGGTCTCGCCGGTGTCCGGCTGCGGATCGGAATGGTTCATGGGCGGTCTCCGGACCCCGTGCTGATGCGTCGCGGGCGGCTTCTAGCCGGAATTGGCGACAAGAGAAACTGCCGGGCGGCACAGAAATGGCGCTCACTCGTCCATATCGGGCGCTGCGTCATGTCGTCCGCCTCACGCGATCGTGGGGCGCTGCGGCCTGTCGGATCCGGCCCGATGCCCGAAATTCCGCGCGTTCGCCAACCGACCGGAGTGCCGCCCGCCATGCGAAATGCCGTGACCGCCTGCCTTGTCTCCCTGCTCCTTCTTCTTGGCGCCGCCGCGAGCGCGTCGGCACAGGAGGAGTTCGATGCGGCGCGGGCCGCGGACACCCACATCCTCATGCGCCATGCGATTGCGCCGGGCACGGGCGATCCAGCCGGTTTCACGCTCGGCGACTGTTCGACCCAGCGCAATCTGTCAGAGGAGGGGCGGGCGCAGGCGCGGCGCATCGGCGACCGCCTGCGCGAGGCCGGCGTCGCCATCGGCATGGTTCTCGCGAGCCAATGGTGCCGGTCCAGCGAAACCGCCGAGCTTTTGGGTTTCGGTCCGGTGACGGCCGCGCCGGAGCTCAATTCCTTCTTCGCCGACCGCGGCAAGGGCGCGGCGCAGACGGATACGTTGAAGGCGCGGCTCGCAGAACTCGATGCGGCCGGCCGGAAGGCGGCGCTGGTCAGCCATCAGGTCAACATCACCGCGCTGACCGGCATTTATCCGGCCTCCGGGGAGATCGTGGTGATCGCCCTCGGCGAAGACGGCAATGTCACCGTCGAGGGGCGTATCCGCACCGACTGACCGGCGCGGCTCAGTCGCCCGAGACGGCGCGGCGGATGTCGTCGAGGGCGGTCGCGTCCTCGATGGTCGCGGGGGTCTCGTAATCGTCCCGGTCGACGATCGCCTTCATGGTGCGCCGCAAGACCTTGCCGGAGCGGGTCTTGGGCAGCTTGTCGACCACGAGCACGCGCTTGAAGGCGGCGACCGGCCCGATGCGTTCGCGCACCAGCGTGATCAGCTCCGCCTCAATCTGCCCGCGATCCAGCTGGCTGGTGTTCTTCAGGACGACGAAGCCACAGGGCAACTCGCCCTTCAGCGCGTCGCGCATGCCGATGACGGCGCATTCGGCCACCGCCGGATGGCCGGCTACGGCCTCTTCCATCTCGCCCGTCGACAGGCGGTGGCCGGCGACGTTGATCACGTCGTCGGTGCGGCCCATGACGTAGACATAGCCCTCCTCGTCGATGAAGCCGGCATCGGAGGTGGAGTAATAGCCGGGAAAGGCCGTCAGATAGGCGTCCCTGAAGCGATCGTCGGCGTTCCAGAGGGTCGGCAGGGCGCCCGGCGGCAGCGGCAGCTTGATGGCGATGGCGCCCATCTCGTTGGGCGGCGCCTGTTCGCCCATGGCATTCAGCACCTGCACGTCGAAGCCGGGCATGGCGACGCCGGGGCTGCCGCGCTTGATCGGCAGGAGGCCGAGCCCGAGGGGATTGGCGGCGATCGGCCAGCCGGATTCGGTCTGCCACCAATGGTCGATGACGGGCCGCTGCAGGGCCTTTTCCGCCCAGATCAGGGTTTCCGGATCGGCGCGCTCGCCGGCTAGAAACAGTGCCTCGAATTGCGACAGATCGTAGTCGCCGGGCAGCTTGCCGTCGGGGTCCTCCTTGCGGATGCCGCGGATCGCCGTCGGGGCGGTGAACAGCACCTTGACCCCATGTTCGGCGGCCACGCGCCAGAAGGTGCCGGCGTCGGGCGTACCGATGGGCTTGCCCTCGAACAGGACCGTGGTGCAGCCGCGCAGGAGCGGCGCGTAGACGATGTAGGAATGGCCGACGACCCAGCCGACGTCGGAGGCGCAGAAGAACACCTCGCCCTGGTCGGTGCCGAAGATCGCCTGCATCGACCAGTGCAGCACCACCATGTGGCCGCCAGTGTCGCGCACGACGCCCTTCGGCTTGCCGGTCGTGCCGGAGGTGTAGAGGATGTAGAGCGGGTCGGTGGCCTTCATGGACGCGCAGGGCACCTCGCGCCCGGCGGCGATGGCGGCCATCGCATTGTGGCGCAGTTCGTCCCAGTCGTGGTCGCGGCCCTCGATCAGGTCGCAATCGAGTTCGGGACGGCGCAGCACGATGGTGGCAGCCGGCTTGTGGGTGGCCAGTTCGATCGCCTTGTCGAGGAGAGGCTTGTATTCGACCTTGCGGGTCGGCTCGATGCCGCAGGAGGCCGACAGGATCAGGGTCGGCGCCGCGTCGTCGATGCGCGCCGCCAGCTCACGGGCGGCAAAACCGCCGAACACCACCGAATGGATCGCGCCGATGCGGGCGCAGGCCAGCATGCCGATCATGGTTTCCGGCACCATCGGCATGTAGATGATCACCCGGTCGCCCCGGCCGACGCCGAGATCGGTGAGATTGGCGGCCAGCGCCTTCACCTCGACCAGCAATTCGCCATAGGTCAGCCGGCGCTTGCCGCCGGTGACGGGGGAATCGTGGATGATCGCGACCTGGTCGCCGCGTCCGGCCTCGACGTGACGGTCGATGGCGTTGAAACAGGTGTTGCATTCGCCGTCGGGAAACCAGCGGCCATAGACGCCGGCATCGGGGTCGAGGGCGCGGGTCGGCTTCTTCGTCCAGACCAGCTTGCCGGCCGCGTCGAGCCAGAATTTCTCCGGGTCGCTTCGGCTGGCGTCGTAGACCTCGTGATAGCGGCTGGCCATGGTCGTTCCTCCCCGTTGCGCCTCGTGCTGGTGCGCTGCCGCTGCACCGGATTCCGCGATCTCCCCGCCGCGCCTGACGACAGGCACGGCGCCGCAAGAGGGTAACCTAACGACGGGTGAGGGGAAGGGACATTCGCCTTTCGGCGCGGACGCCAGCGGCCATCCGGGCTTGGCGCAGGGCCCGCCGTTCAGGATCGTCCGGTGCGGGCGCCCTGCGGACTGGTGGGCAGGAAGGTTGCTGCAAGGCCACGCGGGACGGCTGCGGTCTCGGCCGGCCTGATCGCCGGCAGGGGATCGGTGACGGCGTTGTCGCGCGGGTGGCGCGCCGGCAGCAGCAGGATTACCAGCCCGACCATCGTCGCAGCGGCCAGCAGCAGCGCGTCGCCCGGCGTTTCGAGGAGCCATAGGGTCATGGCGCTTGCCGCCAGCCACAGCAGCGGCAGCGCGGCGAGCGACAGGGCCAGCCGGCGATGCGGGATGGTGACGGCGAGAAGGCCGATGGCGACGAGGGCCGTGGGGTCCGGAGCCAGGGCGAACCATTCGAGGCCGTTCGCCGCACGGCCGAACAGCCAGCCGGCCAGCGGATGGACGAAAAGACCGTAGAGAGCAAAGGCCGTTCCCGCCAGGAGCCGGGGCGTCGAAACAGAGATGCGCGGCTGAGCGTACCGGCCGAGGACGACGGACGCCACGAGAAGCAGCGCAGCCTCGGCAACGAAGGTCCAGCCCGAATAGATCGCGGCCCAGTTGATCGTCGCATAGACGCCGAAGAAGAACAGCCAGGCCGACGTCGCGAAGGCCGCCGCAAGCAGGGCCGCGCTGGCCGGTGAAGCCCAGCGATGCCGTGCGGCCCCGAGCCCGAGGCAGGCCAGCGCTGCCGCGATGCCGACAACCGGAAGCGGCCAGGCGCGTGCGTTGATCTGGGCGAACAGATCCCGGTAGATCGCCGCGTCGAACAGGAGGAAGTCCTGCAGGCTGTAGGTGGACAGATCGGCCAGCATGACAGCGGTCTAGAGATTGTCGAAGGCGAGCGCCATCTGCCGGCGCTGCGACGCATCGGGCATCGGTCCCGTCGCGGCGGCCATGTTCTCGCGCAGATGGTCGACGCGGCGGGTTGCCGGGATCGCGACGGTCAGCGCCGGATGCGAGACGATGTATTTCAACAGGAATTGCGGCCAGGTTTCCGCACCGATCTCGGCAGCGACGGCCGGCAGCGGCTGACCGGCAATCGCGTCGATCAGCGCCCCGCGCCGAAATGGCCTGTTGGCGATCACTGCGATGCCGCGTTCGGCGGCCAGCGGCAGCAGCCGCTCTTCGGGCTCCCTGTCGGCCAGATTGTAGGTGAGCTGGACGAAGTCGATCGGCCGGCTTTCCATGATTGCCGCGACCTCCGCGTGGCGGCGGCCATGGGAGGTGGTGATGCCGATATGGCCGATGCGCCCCTCCGCCTTCATCGCAGCCAGCGTGTCGAGATGCCCCTCCCAGCCGACGAGATTGTGCACCTGCATCAGGGCGAGGCGCGGAACGCCCCACAGGCGCTCGGTCTCGGCGATCTGCGCAGGGCCGTCGGAGGGCGAGCCCGTCCAGACCTTGTCGGCGGCAAACAGGGTGTCGGGAATGCCGAGCTGGCTGAGGCCGTGGCCGATGGTTGCCTGGGACGAGCCGTACATGGGCGAGGAATCGATCATGCCGCCGCCGGCCTCGAAGAAGGCCTGCATGACGGCCGTTCGCTCGGCCAGCGCATCGGCATTGTCACCGACATTGAAGGTGATCCATGTGCCGAGCCCGATGACCGGAATGGCAACGCCGCTGGACGGGACGGTCTTCGTCGTGAGGGCGCCGGACCCCGCACCTGCCGCCGGCTGCGCACCGGCGCGGGGCAGGCCGAGCGTCGCGGCGAGGCCGGTGGCGGCGGCGCCGGTCAAGATGGTCCGGCGGTCGAACAAGTGCGGCATGGGATCCTCCGGTCTGGGCATGTCGAGGTGCAACCCGAGGAGAGCACGGAGGTTGCGACGACGCGACCCAGTGCCGCTCACGATTGTCTCAGATGACCGTCAACGGCCCGGCCAGACGGTCAGAAAGCACTCGCGGCGAATTTTTGAGGTGCGTACTTCAAAACGCGGCGAGCCTGCGCGATACTGGGCGGGAAGACGCGGCGTGGGGCTCGCTCAACTACTCCGCGCCGATCCGGGAGGATGCCATGATGACGGAAGAAGCCGCGCGCGCGGCGCGCGATGCGCTCGGCGAAAGCCGGGCGTTCGGGCGGTTGTCGCCGCGTTCTCCCGGGCCGTCGCCATCCCTTCGCACCTGACACCACCGCCATTTCCGTGGGCGCAAAGCCCGACCTTCAGGAAGCTGTCCCATGTCCAACACCTCCTTCTTCGATCTCTCGACGCCGGTCGCCTTTGCCGGCGAACAATCGACCGACCCGCTCGCCTTCCGCTTCTACGACAAGGACCGGCAGGTGATGGGCAAGCGGATGGAAGACCATCTGCGCTTTGCCGCCTGCTACTGGCATTCCTTCACCTGGCCGGGCGGCGATCCCTTCGGTGGTGAGACCTTCCTGCGGCCCTGGATGCATGGCGACGATCCGCTGGCGCTGGCCCGCCAGAAGGCCGATGTCGCCTTCGAGATGTTCCGGCTGCTCGACGTGCCGTTCTTCACCTTCCACGACGTGGATGTGGCGCCGGAAGGCACGTCGCTGCAGGAATCCAACGACAATCTGAAGGCGATCACCGACATCTTCGCCCAGAAGATGGAGAGCCAGAAGGTGCGCCTCCTCTGGGGCACCGCCAATCTCTTCTCCAACCGGCGCTACATGGCCGGCGCGGCCACCAATCCCGATCCCGACGTCTTCGCCTATGCGGCGGGGCAGGTGAAGGCGGCGCTCGACGCCACCCATCGCCTCGGCGGGGCGAACTATGTCTGCTGGGGCGGGCGCGAGGGCTACGAGACCCTGCTCAATACCGACATGAAGCGCGAACTCGACCAGCTCGGCCGGTTCTTCGCCATGCTCGTCGACTACAAGCACAAGATCGGTTTCGAGGGGCCGATCCTGATCGAGCCGAAGCCCAAGGAGCCGACCAAGCACCAGTATGATTTCGATGCGGCGGCGGTCTTCGCCTTCCTGCAGAAATACGATCTCCTCGGCGAGGTGAAGCTCAATATCGAGCAGAACCACGCCATCCTCGCCGGTCATTCCTTCGACCACGAGGTCCGCTACGCCTATGCCAACGACCTGTTCGGCTCGCTCGACGTCAATCGCGGCGACGACCTCCTGGGCTGGGACACCGACCAGTTCGCCATGGATGTGAAGGAACTGGCGCTGGTCTTCCACGAGATGCTGCAGCATGGCGGCTTCACCACGGGCGGGCTCAATTTCGACGCCAAGATCCGGCGCCAATCGATCGATCCAGACGACCTGCTGATCGCCCATGTCGCCTCGATGGACGCCTGCGCCCGCGGCCTTCTGGCCGCCGAGAAGATGCTGGCCGACGGCGCGCTGACCAGGCATGTCGACGACCGCTATGCTGGCTGGGACGGCGGCGAGGGCAAGGCGGTGCTTGCCGGCGAGCGCAGCCTGGAACAGGTCGCGGCACGGGCGCTCGACCTCGACCCGCAGCCCCGCTCGGGCCGGCAGGAATATCTCGAGGGCGTGGTCAACCGCTACGTCTGACGGCTTGAGGATGTCGGGCAATGATGTGTATTCATACACATGGATAGTCGCGACATCCTCGCTGCCCTGCTTTCCGATGGATGGCGCGAGGTTCGTCGGCGGGGCAGCCACATGCAGTTGAAGCATCCGACAAAGCCCGGCCTTGTCACGCTGCCTCACCCCAAGCGGGACCTGCCGAGCGGCACCCTGCGAAGCATCGAGAAGCAGGCCGGACTTGTGCTGAGGAAAACCAGATGACCGATTACATCGCGATCATCCACAAGGAGGGCGACAGCGATTTCGGCGTGTCGTTCCCCGACTTTCCCGGCTGCGTGACGGCGGGGCGGACGCTCGACGACGCCCGCACGATGGCGCAGGACGCCCTGGCGCTGCATATCGAAGGGTTGCTGGAGGACGGAGGCGCGCTGCCCGTTCCCTCGTCGCTGGAAACCGTCATGTCGGATTGCGGCTACCGCGAGGGCGTCGCGATCCTCGTGTCGGCGCCGCGTCGCGCCCCGCGTTCGGTGCGGGTCAATGTGACCATCGCTGCCGACGAACTGGCGGAAATCGATGCCTATGCCGCGCGGCACGGTCTGACCCGGTCGGGCTTCCTCGCCGCGGCGGCCCGGCGCAAGCTCGACGAATCCGCATGAACCTGCGGCCAGTGAAGGACGTGACATGAGCAATTATCTCGGCCTCGATCTCGGCACCTCCTCGCTGAAGGCGCTGCTGATCGGCGACGACCAGCGCGTCATCGCGTCCGCTTCGGTGCCGCTCAGCGTCGAGCGGCCGCAATTCGGCTGGTCGGAGCAGGACCCCGAAAGCTGGATCGCGGCCTGCGAGACCGCGCTGGGCGAGTTGTCCGATACCCATGGCGCCGATCTCGCGTCGGTGGCCGGCATCGGCCTGTCCGGACACATGCACGGCGCGACGCTGCTGGGCGCGGACGACGCGATCCTGCGGCCCTGCATCCTGTGGAACGACACCCGCAGCCACGAAGAGGCCGCCGAACTCGAAGACGAGGAATCGCGGGCGATCACCGGCAACATCGTGTTTCCGGGCTTCACCGCGCCGAAGATCGTCTGGGTCGCGCGCAACGAGCCGGAGGTCTTCGCCCGGCTGCGCCGGGTGCTGTTGCCGAAGGACTATCTGCGGCTGTGGCTGACCGGCGAGGCGGTGTCGGAAATGTCGGATGCCGCCGGCACGGCCTGGCTCGACACCGGTGCGCGCGACTGGTCGGCGCGGATGCTGGAAAAGACCGGGCTGACGCTGGACCACATGCCGCGGCTGGTCGAGGGCACGGCGGTTTCCGGCGGCCTGCGCCCCGAACTCGCGGCGCGCTTCGGCATGCAGGAGGGCACGGTGGTGGCCGGTGGCGGCGGCGACAATGCCGCCTCGGCCTGCGGCGTCGGCGTTGCCGAGCCCGGCACCGGCTTTTTGTCACTGGGCACCTCGGGCGTGCTGTTCACCGCCTCTGCCGGCTACGAGCCCGCGCCGGAGACGGCGCTGCACACCTTCTGCCACGCCATTCCCGGCCTCTGGCACCAGATGGGCGTGACGTTGTCGGCGGCCGGTTCGGTGGAGTGGCTGTCGAAGCTCCTGAAGGAGGAGCCGGCGGCGCTGACCGGCGCCTTGGGCGAGACGGTGCAGGCCCCCGGCCGGCTGACCTTCCTGCCGTATCTGTCGGGCGAGCGCACGCCGCACAATGATTCCGAAATCCGCGGCGTCTTCGCCGGGCTGGAGGCCGATACCGGCCGCGAGGCGATGACCCGCGCCGTGCTGGAGGGCGTCGCCTTTTCCATGCGCGATTGCCTGGAGGCCGGCGGCGAGGCGGCGCGTCCGCAGCGGCTGATCGCCGTGGGCGCCGGTTCGCGCTCGGCCTACTGGCTGCAATTGCTGTCGAATGTGCTGGACACGGAGATCGCACTGCCCGAGGCGGGCGATTTCGGCGCCGCCTTCGGGGCGGCCCGGCTCGGCCTCTGTGCGGCGACCGGCGACGATCCGACGACGGTGATGACCGAGCCGCCGATCGCTAGGCGGTTTCGCCCGGACAACGCCCACGGCCGGGCCTTCGACGACGCCTATCTGTTCTATCGCCGGCTCTACCCGGCGCTGCGCGCCGCCATGGCGGACTGACCCGGAAGGCATTCGGGCGCGAGAACCTCCCGCGCCCGATCAAACGATCTGCTATTCGCGCATTGCCCCTGGGCCGGGCGTTGCGCCGGGCGGGCACTTGCCGAGGATGATCATGCCGAGGACCTCGTCCTTGGTGACGTCCTCGGTCCGTGCGCCGCCGACGATCTGGCCATTCTTCATCACCACCACCCGGTCGGCGAGGTCGAAGACGTCGTGGATGTCGTGGCTGATTAGGAAGATGCCGATCCCGTCCTTCTTCAGTTCCTTGATCAGTTCGCCGACCTGCGCGGTCTCCTGCGGCCCGAGCGCCGCGGTGGGCTCGTCCATGATCAGGATCTTGGCGTTGAAGAGGATTGCCCGGGCGATGGCGACGGACTGGCGCTGGCCGCCGGAGAGCGCCTTCACCGGCTCCTTGAAGCGCTGGAAGTTCGGGTTCAGCCGGCCCATCACCTTGCGGGCCTCGGCCTCCATGGCGCCGTCGTCGAGCGTGCCCCAGGGGGTCAGCATCTCGCGCCCGAGGAAGAGGTTGGCGGCGGCGTCGACATTGTCGGCCAGCGCCAGCGTCTGGTAGATCGTCTCGATGCCATAGGCCTTGGCGTCGCGCGGATTGGCGATTGCCGCCGGCTCGCCGCGCACATGGATCTCGCCGGAATCGCGCTTGTAGGCGCCGGACAGAATCTTGATCAGCGTCGACTTGCCGGCACCGTTATGGCCGAGCACCGCGACCACTTCGCCGGGATAGAGATCGATGGTCGCGCCGTCGACGGCATGGATGCCACCGAAGGCGATCGAGATGTCGCGCATGTCGACCAGCGGCGGACCGCTGCGGTCGACGGGGTCGCTGTGACCGGCGCCGTGGTCGTGGATGGACTGCTCGGTGGCGCTCATGCGGCCCTCCTGCGATAGACGGTGTCGATCCACACGGCGATGATCAGGACCACGCCGACGACGATCGACTGCAGCGGCGAATCCACGCCCAGAAGCACCATGCCCGACTGCAGCGACTGCATGACCAGCGCGCCGAGCATGGCGCCAATGATGGTGCCGGCACCGCCGGCGAGCGACGTGCCGCCGATGACCGCGGCGGCGATGACGTAGAGCTCGTCCAGCGTGCCCAGCGCGTTGGTGGCGGCGTTGAGGCGGGCCGTGGAGATCGCGGCACCGAGGGCGGCGAGGCCGCCCATCAGCATGAACACCTTCATCACCACCCAGCGGGTGTTGATGCCGGCAAGCTCGGCGGCCTCGGGATTGCCGCCGATGGCGAAGACGTAGCGGCCGAAGCGGGTGCGCTGGGTCACGAAGGTCATGACGATGCCGACGACGATGGCGATCAGCACGGGCACGGCGACGCCGTAGCCGATATGCAGGCCACCTTCCGGCACCTCGATACCGGCGGCCTCGGCGTAGCGCCGGGCGATGGCGGACGGCCATTCATAGGCGTTGAGGACCAGAGCGGCGCCCAGGATGATGATGGTGGTGACGGCGGCGATGGTCACCTCCGCCCAGACCGGTCGCTGCGGGAAGCCGAAGCGCACCCGGCGCTTGCGTGCAAAGACCAGCGAGGCGACGACGGCGATACAGGCGAGGATGGCGAGGATCCATGTCCAGGTCTCGCCGAGCGAGCCCGTGGCGCCGCCGCCCATCAGCCGGAAGGTGTCGTCGAGCGGGGCGACGGTACGGCCCGAGGTGAGCCACCAGGCGCCGCCGCGCCAGATCAGCAGGCCGCCCAGCGTGACGATGAAGGCCGGCACGCCCATGAAGGCGATTATGTAGCCCTGCAGACCGCCGATCGCGACGCCGACGAGGATGCCGGCGGCGAGGGTGAGAAGCCAGGTGAAGGGGCTGTCGAAGCCGAGCATGCCGGGCAGGATGTTGGCCTGCAGCGCGGCCATGGCCATGCCGGTGAAGCCGAGGATCGAGCCGACCGACAGGTCGATGTTGCGGGTGACGATGACCAGCACCATGCCGGTCGCCATGACCGCGATGGACGAGGTCTGGACAGTCAGGTTCCACAGGTTGCGCGGGGTGAGAAAGATGCCGCCGGACAGGACGTGGAAGACCAGCCAGATCACCAGGAGCGCGCCGACCATGCCCAGCATGCGGGTGTCGACCTCGGTGGCCCGGACAAATCGGGACAGACCGCCTCCCGTCGACGCGCGGGCGCCGACGCTGGGTTCGGATGCCGACTGGCTCATGCTCGCCTCCCTGGCGCAATCACGCTGGTGCGGTGCCGGGCGAAAGGGCCCGGGGCAAGGCGTTCAGCGCTGTCCTGTTGGAATGTTGCACCCGATCCGGCCGTGGGGGAAGCGCCGGGCCGAGGACCGGGCGTTCGAGCAGGCCGTGAGGGTGAAAGGCCGCCCCCTGTTCGGGAGCGGCCGTCCTGTCGTCTGGCTTAGTCGCAGGCCGGAACCGAACCGGCGTCGACGCCCTGGCAGACCACGTCCTTCGACACCCAGCCGGCGTCGATGATGGTGTCCAGATTGTCCTTGGTGATCGCCACCGGCTTCAGGAAGATCGCCTGCATCTCGGTGCCGTTCGGGCCGCCGGACCAGGATTCGACGCCCTCGACCTCGTTCATGGCGGTGCCGTCGGCGAGATCGATGGCGATCTCGGCGGCGCGTTTGCCCAGCTCGCGGGAATCCTTCCAGACCGAGACGGTCTGCGTGCCGCGGGCGATGCGGTTGAGCGCGGCGAAGTCGGCATCCTGGCCGGAGACCGGTACGGAGCCGGCCAGACCCTGGGACTCCAGAGCCGCCACGGCGCCGCCGGCGGTGCCGTCATTCGAGGCGACGACCGCGTCGACCTCGTTGTTGTTGGCAGTCAGGATCTGTTCCATGTTCTGCTGGGCGTTGGCGGGCAGCCAGCCGTCCGTATAGGCCTCGCCGACATTCTTGATCTTGCCGGAATCGATGGCTTCCTGGAGCACTTCCATCTGGCCCGAGAACAGGAAGTCGGCGTTCGGATCGGCCGAGGAGCCCTTGATGAAGGCGTAATTGCCTTCCGGCTGGGCCTTCTGGACTTCGCGCGCCTGGATGCGGCCGACTTCCTTGTTGTCGAAGGTCAGGTAGAAGGCGTCCGGGTTCTCGATCAGACGGTCGTAGCCGACCACCGGGATGCCGTTGTTGACGGCGGCCTGCACGGCCGGGCCGATGGCGGCGGAATCCTGCGCCAGGATGATCAGCGCGTCGGCGCCCTGCGAGATCAGCGACTCCACGTCGGTGAGCTGCTTGGAGGCCGACGACTGGGCGTCCGCCGAAATGTAGGTGGCGCCGGCGGCCTCGAGGGCCTTCTTGATGGCCGCCTCGTCGGTCTTCCAGCGCTCTTCCTGGAAGTTGGACCAGGACACGCCGACGGTCTTGCCGTCCTGCGCGGCGGCCGATCCGGCGGCAGCCATCGAGAACACCGCGCCAGCCAGCGCGAGCTTCAGAAACTTCATGATTTTCCTCCCGGCGCCATGGCGCCCGCTTTCCGGTCCCCGGCCCACATCCCGGCCGTCGAGACTTTTTCCAAGCCTCGGAAAAAATCGTGACAGCAATTTTCAGGCGTGTCAACATGACAATAGGGCTATGGCTATCCGCCGAGGAGGGCGGCCGTCCTAGGCCGGGGGAGGAACCAGGGATCATGCTCGCCAAGACCGATGCGGATGCCGTGCGCGTACACAATCGCCGCGCGGTCATCGACCATCTCAGACGCACCGGGATCGCCACCCGCAAGGCGATCAGTGCGGCCACCGGCCTGTCGGTGTCGGCGGCGTCCGCGATCACCACCGGCATGCTGCGCGCCGACCTCATCGTTGAGGTCGACGAGGACGAACGCGCCTCGCGCCGTGGTCGGCCCGGCAAGAGCCTCGGCCTGCAGGGGACGGCCGCCACCGTCGCCACCGCGAAGATCGCCGTCGGCGAATTGTCGGTGCGGCTGTGCGACTATCGCGGTGTGACCCTCGGTGCGGCCTCCTGCGAACGCGACATCGCCGATCTTGATCAGGACGGGCTGGTGAGGCTGCTGGTGGAGCTCCTGCGCGAGGCGGAGACGGCGAGCCCCGGTGCGCCGTCACCCCGGCAGATCGTTCTGGCGGTGCAGGGCAAGACCGACAGCAATGCCCGGCGCATCCTGTGGTCGCCGACGCTGAAGGCGCGCAATCTGGAAATCGCGGGCCCGCTGTCGACGCTGACCGGCGCCGAGGTCGGCGTCTTCAACGACTGCTCGCTGATGCCCGAGGCGTTCCGCTGGAAGCCCGATTTCGTCGGGCGCGACTTTGCCACCCTGTTCATCGGCTTCGGTGTCGGCATGGGGCTGCGGCTCGGGGGCAGCACCTTTCAGGGCCAACGCTCCTCGGCGGTGGAGTTCGGCCATATCAACCACATTCCCGGCGGCGCGCTCTGCCGCTGCGGCAATCGCGGCTGCGTGGAAGCCTATGCCGGCGACTATGCGATCTGGCGCCGCGCCTACGGGCGGACCGACGAAATCCCGACACGGCGGATTTCCGACGAGGACATGCACCGGCTGGCGGCGCTCGCCCGCTCCGGCGATGCCGCTGCGCTGGCAGCCTTCGAGGAGGCGGGCACGGCGATCGGCTACAGTCTCGGGCGCATGTTCACGCTGATCGACCCGCTGCCGATCGTGGTCACCGGCGCCGGGGCCCACGCCATGGACCTTCTGGAGCCGACGATCCGTGCCGGCATCGGCGACAGCGCCATCGACGGCGTCGGTGTCGACACGCCCTTCTCGCGGGTCGAGGATGTGGACGAGCTGGTGTTCGAGGCCGCCGCGGCCAAGGCACTGGCGGCCGTGGACGGCGAGTTCGCTGGCGCCGGCGGCGCCGAGACGAGGGAGGCGGCCTGATGCGACATCGTCCTGCGATCCTCGCGATGATCCTGCTCGGCTCGCTGGGCGGACCGCTCGCACCGGCGATGGCGGAGGAGCCCGCCTGGAGCGAGCGCACGATCCGCCAGAGGATCGATCCCGCGATGCTGGCCGGGCCCCTGTCCGCCGAGGCCCTCGCGGAGCTGACCGAACAGGGCCGCGCACTGTTTGCAGCGCGCTTCACCATTCTCGACGGGGCAGGGCGGCCGAATGCGACCCAGGCGATCGTGCCGACCCGCAGCCGGCGCCCGGCCGAGCACGCCTTCCAGCGCCTCGCCGGACCCGACGCCAATGCCTGCTCGTCCTGCCACAACGAACCGGTCGCCGGCGGCGCCGGTGGCTTCGTCGCCAATGCCTTCGTGTCGGAAGGCTTCGAGAGCGCCGAGTTCGACACGCTCGATCCGCAATTTTCCAACGAGCGCGGCACCAACCATCTGTTCGGCGCCGGGCTGATCGAGCTTCTGGCGCGCGAAATGACCGTCGATCTGACGGCGGCGCGGGCCGAGGCGCTGAAGGAGGCCCGCGCGAGCGGCATGGAAGTTCGTCGGACGTTGACGTCGAAGGGCGTCGATTTCGGACGGATCACCGCGCTGCCCGACGGATCGGTGGATCTCGGCGAACTCGACGGCGTCGACGACGATCTGGTGGTACGCCCCTTCACCCAGAAGGGGGTGATGACCTCGCTGCGCCAGTTCACCGTCAATGCGCTCAACCAGCATCACGGCATGCAGCCCGACGAGCGCTGGGGCACGCGCTGGACCGGCACGGCGGATTTCGATGGGGACGGGCACGATGACGAGCTCGGCGCCGGCGAGGTTTCGGCGCTGGTCGCCTGGCAGGCGACATTGCCGGCGCCGCGCGAGATCGCGCCAGAGGATCCTGCATGGCGCAAGGCCGCCGCACGGGGGCGCGACGTCTTTTCGGAACTCGGCTGCATGAGCTGCCATCGCCCGTCGCTGCCGCTGGACAGCCTTGCCTTCGCCGATCCCGGTCCGGTCGACACCGCCGGGACCCTGCGCACCGGCGATGTCGAGACGCCGGCCGTCTACGACCTTGCCCTGACCGAGTGGGCCCGGCACCTGCCGCGCGACGCCGAAGGGCGGGTGCTGGTGCCGCTGTTCGGCGATCTGAAGCGCCACCGCATTGCCGACACCCGCACCGCTGATCTCGGCAATGAGACGCTGGCCCAGCGCTTCGTCGAGCGCGACGTCTTCATGACCGCCGAGCTCTGGGGGCTGGCCGACACGGCGCCCTACGGCCATCGCGGCGACATGACCACGCTGGACGAGGTGATCCGCGCCCATGGCGGTGCGGCCAGCGAAAGTGCAGCGGGCTATGGCGATCTGACCGAAGCCGACCGCTCGGCCCTGATCGCCTGGCTGAAGACCTTGAGGATCACGCCATGACCGGCCACCAGACCCCGGCCCGCGGCGGCGGCTTCTGCATCATGGGGGCCGCCTTCGTGCTGCTGGCCTCGGCGGGCCTTGCCCATGCCGCGGGGCCCGCGGACACGCCTTTGCCATTTGCCGGCGACACGCCGCTCTTCCAGGAGGAGGCCAAGGCGGCCGGCATCGCACACAGCTATGGCGGGCCGTGGGAGTTCTTCGTCGGCGGCGGCGGTGCGGCTTTCGACTGCAATGGCGACCGCTTTCCCGACCTGTTTCTGGCGGGCGGCAAGGGCGAGGCCGGTTTCTACGCCAACCGATCGCAGGCGGGCGGGCGGCTGGCCTTCGAGAAGCTGGCGCAGGACATCGACCCGAGGGATCTCGCCAATGTGACCGGCGCCTATCCGCTGGATATCGATCAGGACGGCCACGAGGATCTGGTGCTGTTGCGGGTCGGTGCGAACCTGCTTCTGAAAGGCGGGCCGGAATGCCGCTTCGAGAAGGCGAATTTCGACTGGAAGTTCGATGGCGGACGGGCCTGGACCACCGCCTTCTCGGCCATCGTCGAGCCGGGGGCGACCTATCCGACACTGGCCTTCGGCAATTACGTCGATCGCGCCGCGCCAGGCTCGCCCTGGGGCACCTGCGCCGACAATGTGCTGCTGCGTCCCCGCGAAGGGGGCGACGGGCAGCCGGACTATTCCGAGCCGACGGCGCTCAGTCCCGGTTTCTGCGCCCTGTCGATGCTGTTCACCGACTGGAACCGCTCCGGCCAGCCATCGCTGCGGATCACCAATGACCGGCAATATTACCGCGGCGGCGAGGAGCAGCTCTGGCGGGTCGAGCCGGGCCGGGCACCGCGTCCCTATCGCAAGGCCGATGGCTGGCAGCATCTGACCATCTGGGGCATGGGCATCGCCGAGGGCGACGTGGATGGCGACGGCTATCCCGAATATGCCCTGACCTCGATGGGCGACACCAAACTGCAATTCCTCGACCGGGAGTTCGAGGACGCGCCGACCTATCGCGACGAGGCCTTCGAGCGGCGGGCGACGGCGCACCGCCCCTACACCGGTGATCAGGGCCGGCCCTCGACAGGCTGGCATGCGGGCTTTGCCGATTTCAACAACGACACGGCGCTCGATCTCTTCATCGCCAAGGGCAATGTCGAGGCGATGCCGGATTTTGCCGCCTACGATCCGGACAATCTCCTGATGGGCGGTTTCGACGGCCGCTTCACCGAGCGCGGCGAGGCGGCGGGACTGGCCCTGCCGACCAAGGGGCGCGGCGCCTTGCTCACCGACTTCAACCTCGACGGCGCCGAGGACATTCTGGTGGTCAATCGCGGCGGGCCGGCCAGCCTGTTCCGCAATCTCGGCGGCCGGAGCGATTTCGGCACGCGGCCTTTGGGCAATTTCCTGCAAGTCGCGCTCAGCCAGAAAGGCGGCAACCGCGCGGCGCTCGGGGCCAAGCTGTCGGTGAAGATCGGCACGGTCTCGCTCAACCGGACGATCCAGGTTGGCGGGGGCCACGCCTCGGGCACCTCCGGCTTCGTCCATCTGGGGCTCGGCACGGCCGAACGGGCGGAGATCCGCGTGCAATGGCCGGATGGCGAATGGAGCCATCCCTACCGGGTCTTCGCCAACAATTTCGTTTTGATCGAGCGCGACAAGCCAGCGGCGCGATACTGGTATCCCGATGCCGACCGGCCCGCCTTCTCGCCCGCGACCACCGCGGCAGCGCAGCGTTAGCTGCCTGTAAATCGCTGCGCCTGAGGCGATCGGACGCGGTTTCGTGATGCAACGGTCATCGAACGGTCGCGTTTTCCGCCCTTCATGCGGACGCCTTTGTGCGGCGCATGGCCCGCAAGGCTCTGGCCAAGACATTCATCGTCATTCGAGGTGCGAGACGTGCTGCGCGAACCCCAAGGCGGTGGCGACATCCGCAAGATGGTCGAGACCGACCGCGTGCCGGCGCCGGAAGCCGCGCTGCCGGTTATCGAGACAGTCGGCTGGCCGATTGCCCTGCGTCGCTGGTTTGTCGCCGCGCTGAATCTGGCGACGATCGTCGGGCTCGCCGCGGGCGTGACGCTGATCCTGTCGGGCGACGGGATCGATGCCCTCGAGGCCGTTATCTTGGCTGGTTTCGCGCTGGCGACGCCGTGGACGGTGCTGGGCTTCTGGAATGCGGTGATCGGTCTCGTCCTGCTGCATGGACCCGCCGACCCTTCGGCCAGCGTCTATCCGTTCTTCGAGGCCGGACCCGCGGGGCGTCCGGCGCGGCTGACCAGCCGCACCGCCATCGTCATGACCTTGCGCAACGAGGCGCCGGAGCCGAGCTTCGAGCGGCTGGAGGCCATGCGCCGCAGCCTCGCCAAGACCGGCCTTGCCGACCATTTCCGCTTCTTCATCCTCAGCGACACCGACGACGCCGAGATCGGGCAGCGTGAAGAGGTGGCTTTCGAGGGTTTCACGGCCATCTTCGCGCCGGGAAGCGAGCCGGTCTATCGCCGCCGCCGCGACAATGCCGGCTACAAGGCGGGCAACATCGCCGCGTTCCTCGCCGACGAGGGAGCGGAGTACGATTATTTCCTGCCGCTCGATTCCGACAGCGTCATGGCCGGCGACGTCATGGTGCGCATGGTGGCGGCGATGGAGCGGCATCCGCGGCTCGGCATCCTTCAGAGCCTCGTCGTCGGCATGCCGGCGAACAGCGGTTTTGCGCGGATTTTCCAGTTCGGCATGCGTCACGGCATGCGCTCCTTCACCATGGGCGCCGCCTGGTGGAACGCCGATTGCGGGCCCTATTGGGGGCACAATGCCGTCGTCCGCACGGCGGCGTTCCGGGCCCATTGCAAGTTGCCGGACCTGCCGGGGCGCCCGCCGCTCGGCGGTCCGGTGCTCAGCCACGACCAGCTCGAGGCGGCGTTCATGCGCCGCGCCGGCTACGAGGTCCGGGTGATCCCGGTCGAGACCCGCAGCTACGAGACCAATCCGCCGACCCTGCCGGACTTCGCCAAGCGCGACCTGCGCTGGTGCCAAGGCAATATGCAGTACTGGCGGTTCCTGTTCACGCCCGGCCTTGCGCCGCTCAGCCGCTTCCAGATCCTGCAGGCGATCCTGATGTACATGGCGCCGCCGGCCTGGCTGGCGATGACCATCGCGGCCTGTGCCAAGGCCGTGACCGGGACCTTCGACGCCCGCTACGTGGAACTGGGTCTGGCCTTGTTCGCGGTGATCTTCTTCCTGAGCATCTCGCCCAAACTGGCCGGGGCGCTCGACGTGGTTCTGACCCGCGGCGCCGTGCGCTCCTATGGCGGGCCGCTGCGCTTCGCCGTCTCGACCCTTGTCGAGATCCTGATGTCCATGCTGATGGCGCCGGTCGTCGCGGTCTATGTGACGATCTTCTTGGCTGGACTGCCCTTCGGGCGCTCGGTGACCTGGAGTGGCCAGAACCGCGACGTGCTGGGCGTCGGATGGGGGTCGGCGACCCGGGCGATGTGGCCGCAGACCCTGTTCGGCGGTGTGATGGCGGTCACGCTGTTCGCCGCCGCACCGCTGGCGCTGGTCTGGTCGCTGCCCTTCGTTGCCGGCCTCCTCGTGGCGATCCCCTTCACCGTCGTCACCGCCATGCCGGTCCTCGGCCGCGTCCTGTCGCGCGCGGGCCTGTTTGCCGTGCCGGAGGAATCCGCCCTGCCGATGGTCCTGAAGGATCTGGTGCCGGCGACCGCGCGGCGCTGGCGGCGTCCCGTCGCCGGCGAAGCTGTCCGCAACGCCTATGCCGCGCCGGTGCCGATCCGGATCGATGCGGACATCGGCCGCCGCTGATGGGCGCACGGAGCGTCGGCAGCTTCCGGGGCTGGTCGGGCATCCTGCGCAGCCTCGCCATCTATCACGGCGACCGCCGGCATCTGCGCAGCCTTGCAGCCTTCTATGGCGGTCTGGTCCGGCCGGGCGATCTGGTCTTCGACATCGGTGCCCATGTCGGCGACAGGACCCGTGTCCTGCACGGTCTCAGCGCGCGGGTGGTGGCGGTCGAGCCCCAGCCCCGTCTTGCCGCGCTGCTGCGGCTGGTCTTCGGTTGGCGCCGCCGCATCGACATCGTGCAGGCGGCCGTTTCCGATGCGCCGGGCGAGATCCGGCTGCATGTGAACAGCGCCAATCCGACCGTCACCACGGGGTCTGACGCGCTGGTCGCGGCCGCCGCAAGCGGGACCGGCTGGCGCGATCAGGTGTGGGACGGGGCGGTCACCGTGCCGGCGGTGACGCTCGACGATCTGATCGCCGCCCATGGCCGGCCGGCCTTCATCAAGATCGACGTGGAGGGGCTGGAGGACCGGGTGCTTGCCGGGCTGAGCGCCCCGGTGCCGATCCTCTCCTTCGAGTTCACGACCTTGCAGCGGGACGTCGCGCTGGCCGCGCTGTCCCGGGCGCGCGCGCTGGGCTATCACCGGTTTCGTCTCTCGCTGGGCGAAAGCCATGCCTGGGAAACGTCGGCGGGCGACACCGCCGAGGCGATGGCTGAGCATCTGTCACGCCTGCCGGAGGCCGCGAATTCCGGCGACGTCTACTGCTTCCTCGATCCCGCCTGACGCGGCGCAATCGACCCTGCGGTCAGCCGCCGAACAGGCGATCGACGGCCAGGAGATGGCCGCCGCGTTCGGCCTTGGTGCGCAGATAGCGGCGGTTCTCGACCGTCACCGTCCCCGTGACCGGGGTGCGATCCACCACGTCGATGCCGCAGGCCTTCAGATAGGCCACCTTGAGCGGGTTGTTGGTCAGAAGGTCGATGCGCTTGATGTCGAGACCGTCGAGCATGGCGGCGGCGGTCTCGTAGCGGCGTTCGTCGGCCCCGAAGCCCAGCTCCGCATCGGCGTCGATCGTGTCGAGGCCTTCGGCCTGCAGGCCATAGGCGCGCATCTTGGACGCGATGCCGGTGCCGCGCCCTTCCTGGTCGAGATACAGCAGCACGCCGCCGCCGCGCGCTTCCAGCGTCTTCAGGCCGTTGCGCAGCTGGTCGCCGCAATCGCATTTCAGCGACCCGAAGAGATCGCCTGTGATGCAGGAGGAGTGGACCCGCACCGGCACAGGAAAGGCGCGGTCCGGCTGGCCGACCACGATGGCGATCTGGTCGCGCTGGGCAAAGCCGCCGCGGAACACGACGAAGCGTGCCTCCTTGATTCCCGCCAGCGGTACGGCCGTCTCGGCCACCACCTCGAAACGGCGGGACGTCGCGGCCAGCGCCACGGCGATGTCGCCGACCCCGATGGTCGCGCAGTCGGCGAAGATCGGATCGTCGGCGGCGATCGACGCGCAGACGATGGCCGGCAGCAGCAGCGCCAGACGGGCGACGCCGGCAGCCTCGCCGGCCAGGGGGCTGGCCGGTTGCCAGCCTTCGGGCGGAACAGCGCCGCGCAGATAGCCCAGGTGACAGGCGGTGTCGAAGTCCATGCCATCGATGCCGATCATGGCGCCATCCGGGGCGTCGATGGCAAGGACGCTGGCGCGCTGCGGGGTCAGATAGAGCTGCAGACGGCCGCTTAGCATGTCGGAGAGGTCGCGGAAGCCGGTGGGGGTCGCGGTGTCCAGCGTCAGCGCGACCAGTGCCGCCCCGTCTTCGCCGACGATCCGGATCGGTCGCCCGAAGCGCAATTCCGCGGCGGCGCGCTCGCAGCGGATTGCCGCATCGGGACCGAAGGACGCCAGCGACACCTGTGCCGGGTCGGCTGCTGACGCGTTGGTGTGGATGGTCATCCTACCCGCCCGTTCTGGCCCCTTCGCGGACCGTTCGCGTTGCTTCGACCGGAACCCGATCGCTGGCACCCTATGTCGGGTCGATGGGGAAAATCCCCAGCGCCCGATATGGGATAGATCGTCACCCCTTGCGAAACGGCCGAGCCGTCGCAGTCCTGTTGACCCGATCACATGGGGATTTAGTTCCTCTCTCCAGATTCACCAGTCCCGCTGACGCCGCGCGGCCTCGGCTGCGAATTCAGCCACTTGCGCGACAACCCGGCCCGTCGAGGCCGGTGTGCGCAGCGCGGGGACGCCGACATCGCTGCTGCCGGCGAGCCACGATCGATCGAAAGGCGACTGTGCCCATGACGACCATATGTCGCGCTCTCTGGCTCGAAGGGCCGGATCGACCGGATTTGCGCGTGGAAGAACTCGGCGGGCTCGCCGTGGGATCGGTGGAGATCGCCAGCCGGTTCGGGGCGATCAGCCGCGGCACCGAGGCGCTGGTGGCGGCGGGACACGTGCCGGAGAGCGAGCATGAGCGGATGCGCGCGCCGCTTCAGGCGGGGGATTTCCCGTTTCCGGTGAAATACGGCTATTCGACCGTCGGCGAGATCGTTGCCGGCCCGCCCGAACGGCTCGGCCAGACGGTCTTCTGCCTGCATCCGCATCAGGACCGCTTTCAGGCGCCCGCCGCGATGGCCGTTCCGGTTCCGGACGACGTGCCGGCGGAACGGGCGGTGCTCGCCGCCAACATGGAAACCGCGCTCAACGTGGTCTGGGACGCAGAGATCGCGCCCGGTGACCGGGTCGCCATCGTCGGCGGCGGCCTCATCGGCCTGCTGGTCGCCTGGCTGGCCGCCCGCATTCCCGGCACCGACACCTGCCTCGTCGATCTGAACCCCGAGCGGGCCGCCATCGCGCAGATGCTTGGCTGCGGCTTCGCCTCTCCGGCAGAGGCGCCGGCCGATTGCGACGTGGTCGTCCATGCCTCCGCCAGCACGGCAGGGCTTGCGACCGCCATCGAAGCGGCGGGCTTCGAGGCGCGCATCGTCGAATTGAGCTGGTATGGCGACCGCCCGGTCAGCGTGCCTCTGGGCGGAGCGTTCCACAGTCGCCGCCTGCAGATCGTCGCCTCGCAGGTCGGCCATGTACCGCCCGAGCGCCGGGCCCGGTGGAGCCTCGGCCGCCGGATGGCCACGGCCCTGGCCCTGCTCGCCGATCCGCGCCTCGACGGTCTCGTCTCCGGCGAAACCCGCTTCACTGAGCTGCCCGAGCGCTATGGCGGCATTCTCGCCGACCCGGCGACACTGTGCCACCGCATCCGCTACGACTGACCTTCCATCTAACCGCTTCCCGAAAGGACCTGCCCATGTTCGCCGTCGAAGTCCGCGACCACATGATGATCGCCCACAGCCTGCTGCGTCCGGTCTTCGGGCCGGCGCAGGGCATGCACGGCGCGACCTTCGTCGTCGACGCGGCATTCTTCACCGACAGCCTCGACGCGGATGGCCTCGCCATCGATATCGGCCTGGCGACCGAGATCCTCGCCGGCGTGGTCAAGCCGCTGAACTACCAGAACCTCGACGAACTCGAGATCTTCGCCGGCAAGGTGACGACGACGGAATTCCTGGCCAAGCATCTCTTCGACGCGATCGCTGAGAAGATCGCCGCCGGGGAACTCGGCGACGGCGGGGCCCGGGTGAAGCGCCTGAAGATCCAGCTGCACGAATCCCACGTGGCGCGCGCCTGGTACGAGGCCGATCTTTGATCGGAACGCTGTATTTCGCGATTCCGGGCAATCTGGCGACGCGCAGCGGCGGCTATGGCTATGACCGGCGGATGATCGCCGAACTCGGCGCCCTCGGCTGGCAGATCGAACATCTGCGGCTGCCGGACGGGTTTCCGCAGCCGGACGCCGCGGTCCTCGCCGGGACGGCGCGCCTCCTGGCCGGACTGCCGGACGGGGCGCTGGTGTTGGTCGACGGGCTGGCCTTCGGGGCGATGCCGGAGATCGCCGCAGCCGAGGCTGGACGCCTGCGTCTCGTGGCGCTGATCCATCATCCGCTGGCGCTGGAAACCGGGCTCGATCCCGCAACGGCCGCTAGATTGGCGGCGAGCGAGCGGCGCGCCCTCGGTTTCGCGCGGGAGGTGGTGACGACCAGCCCGACCACGGCGCGGGAGCTCGTCGCCAACTTTGCCGTCGCCGACGACCGGCTCTCCGTCGTGGTGCCCGGCACCGAGGCGGCCGCGCGGGCGCAAGGCAGCGGCGACAATCCGACGATCCTGTCGGTTGGCAGCCTGATTGCCCGCAAGGACCATGCGACCCTGGTGGATGCGCTGGCCGGCATCCGCGATCTCGACTGGCACTGCCGGATCGTCGGCGACGAGACTGCCGATCCGGCGACGGCCGAGGCCTTGATGGCACAGATCGCCGAGCTGGTGCTTGGCGACCGCATCACCCTGTGCGGCGCAAGCGACGCGATCGACCGTGAGTATGCCGCGGCCGACATCTTCGCTTTGGCCAGCCGCTACGAGGGCTATGGCATGGTGTTCGCCGAGGCGCTGGCGCACGGCTTGCCGATCGTCGGCTGTGCGGGCGGGGCGGTGCCCGAGGTCGTGCCGGAGACGGCCGGCGTGCTGGTGCCGCCGGGCGATGTCGCCGGCATCGCCGACGCGCTGCGCCTGCTCTTGAGCGGGCCGGAGCGGCGGCGCGCGATGGGCGACGCGGCCTATGCGGCGGGACAGAAGCTGCCGTCATGGCGCGAGAGCGCCGGGACACTTTCACACGTTCTGACAAAGGCCATGGCATGAGCGGCTTCGACACCAACTGGCTCGATCTTCGCGAGCCCGCCGACGGGGCGGCGCGGGACACGGGCCTGCTGCAGGGCGCCGTCGCCTGGCTGGAGGGTGCCGGCGACGCCCCGCTCGCCGTCGATCTCGGCTGTGGCACCGGATCGACCTTGCGCGCCGTGTCGCCCCACGCGCCACGCCTGCGCTGGCGGCTGGTGGACATCGATGCGGCGCTCCTGGCCGAGGCCGGGCGGCGGCTTGCGGCGACGCAGAATGTCGAGACCGTGCAGGCCGATCTGACCGATCTCGATGCCCTCGACCTGTCCGGCGTCCGGCTGGTCACGGCGTCCGCTTTGTTCGATCTTGCCTCGCGCGATTTCGTCGAGCGGCTGGCCGACCGGCTCGTTGCCGAAGGGGCCGGCCTCTATGCCGCGCTCAGCTATGACGGTAGCGTCGCCTGGAGCGAGGAACATCGCCTCGATGCGGCGGTGGTGGCGGCGTTCAACCGCCATCAGCGCGGCGACAAGGGGCTGGGCACGGCGCTCGGACCGGATGCGGGACCGGCCCTTGCCGATGCCTTCGCGGCGCGTGGATACGCCGTGCGCACGGCGTCCTCGCCATGGCGTCTCGGCGCGGATGAGGCGCCGCTGCGGCGGCTCTTCGATGCCGGCATGGCGAATGCGGTGGCGGAAACCGGCACGATCGCGACGCCCGATCTTGCCGACTGGCGGCAGATGCGGATGGAGAATGCCGGGCGCGGCACCTGCCGCGTCGGCCATCTCGACGTGCTGGCCCTGCCGCGCTAGCGCAGGCCTCGCCAGTCAGATCATCCGGTGCAAGGTCGCGTCGCGGCGCAGGATGTGGTGGTGCAGGACGCCGCCCATATGCAGCACGAACAAAGCGAGGATCGACCAGGCCAGGATTTCGTGCACCTGCATCAGGATCGGGGCGAGATCGTCTGATTTGCCGACCGGGCTCCAGACCGTGCCGAGGCCGAACCAGTCGAGCGGGAAGCCGAAGGCATTGGTGGCAAGGAAGCCGACGATCGGCTGGACGATCAGGACGACATAGAGAAGGCCGTGGACGAGATTGGCGATGCGCGCCTGCCAGACCGGCATCGGCGGATGCGGCGGCGGCGGGTAGAGCAGCCGCAGGGCCATGCGCGCCAGCATCAGCCAGAGGATCAGGAAGCCGAGCGACTCGTGGAAGAAGTAGAAGCCGGTCTTGGCGTCGTCCTTGACCACGCTGATCACCGCGCCGAGCGGCCAGACCGCCAGGACGAGAACCGCGACGGCCCAGTGCATCAGCCGCGAGGCGACCGGATAGGCGAGGGGGTGAGATGCGATCCTGTCCTGCATAGTCATTCTGGCTCGACCTCCGGCTCGGGACCCTACCCTAGGTCAGGTCGGTGACTTTCAGAAGTCCGACAGGCCGGCGCGCCGTCAGCCGCCGATTGCCCGGGCGGTGGCGAGAGAGACCGACTTGATCTGCGCGAAGACGCTGTCGCCGGGCGTCAGCGACAGGCGGCGCGCCGAGCGGCGGGTCACCTTGGCGACGAAGCTCAACTGTTCGGCCCCCTCCAGCGCCAGGAAGACCGCATAATCGGCGGCATTGGCCGGTTCGATCGCAAGGATGCGCACCTTCAGCGTATTGGAGATGGTCGACAGGGTCGGGATCTCCCGCGACAGGCTGACGTCGCGGGCCTCGATGCGCAGGCGCCGCGCCGCGCCGACATCGTGCGGGCCGCTGCCGTCGACGAAGACCGGCTGGCCGCCGAGGTCGAGTTCGGTGAGGGCGTCTTCGGCGTGGTGGGCGACGACGCGGGCCGGCAGCACTGCCGCCGCATGGGGATCGCGCACGAAGCCGAGGCCGGAATCGGTGAGCGCCGCATTGAGCGCGCCGGCGGCCCGGACCCGGCCCTTCTCGATCACGACGATCCGGTCGGCCAGCCGTTCCACCTCGGCGATGTCGTGGCTGACATAGAGGACGGGGATGGCGAGTTCGGACTGCAGCGCCTCGAAATAGGGGAGAATCTCGTCCTTGGCGAAGCGGTCGAGGGCCGAGAGTGGCTCGTCCATCAACAGCAGCTTCGGGCGGGACAGGATGGCGCGGCCAAGCGCGACCCGCTGGCGTTCGCCGCCCGACAGGCCGGCCGGCGCGCGGGCAAGCAACGGTGCCAGCCCGAGAAGCTCGACGATCTCGGCGTGGTGGGTGGCATCGACGCCGCCGGGGCTGCGGCGGGCGCCATAGACGAGGTTCTTCGCCACGGTGAGATGCGGAAACAGGCTGGCTTCCTGGAAGACATAGCCGACGGCCCGCCGGTGGGGCGGGCGAAAGCTCGCGGCGTCCTGCCAGATCTCGTCGCCGACGGTTACGCGGCCGTCGAAGGCGGCGAGCCCGGCGACGCCGCGCAGCACCGAGGTCTTGCCGGAGCCGGAGGGGCCGAACAGTGCCGTCACGCCACTCGCCGGCGCCGCGAAGGCGATGTCGAGCGCGAAGGCGCCGAGACGTCCCGCCAGGGCGACGGAGAGGCCGGCCGGCCCGGTTTCGGCCTCGGCGCTCATGGCTGGGGCTGGCCGATGCGGCGGCCGAACAGGGTCATCGCCAGGATGACGAGGAAGGAGAAGACCAGCATGCCGCCGGCGAGGATATGAGCCTCGGCCCAGCGCAGGGTCTCGACATAGTCGTAGATCGCCACCGACAGCACCTTGGTCTCGCCGGGGATGCTCCCGCCGATCATCAGGACGACGCCGAACTCGCCGACCGTGTGGGCAAAGCCCAGCACTGCGCCGGTGAGAAAGCCGGGCAGCGCCAGGGGCAGGGCGATGGTCCTGAAACGATCAAGCGGCGAGGCCCGGAGAGTGGCTGCGACCTCCAGCGGCCGGTCGCCGATCGCCTCGAAGGCGTTGCGGATCGGCTGGACGACGAAGGGCATGGAATAGATCACCGATCCGATCACCAGCCCCTCGAAGCTGAAGGCGAGGGTGCGCAGCCCGAGGAGGCCGCCGAGCCCCTCCGGCCCCAGCGCGATCAGCAGATAGAAGCCGAGGACGGTCGGCGGCAGCACAAGCGGCAGGGCGACCAGGGTGCCGACGATTTCCTTCCACCGCGCTGTCGAGCGCGCCAGCCACCAGGCCAGCGGCGTGCCGAGGAAAAGCAGGATCACAGTCGTTGCCGCGGCGAGCTGGATGGTCAGGAGGATCGGGGTCCAGATGTCGCCGCCATCGAACATCAGCCGTCAGGCTCCGGTCTCGTAGCCGTAGCGGCGGATGATGGCGCCCGCTTCCGGGCTCTTCAGGAAGTCCAGAAATGCGCTGGCCGCGGCGCTGTCGCGCCCGGTCTGAAGGAGTACGGCATCCTGGTCGATCGGGGCATGCAGGTCTGCCGGAACCTGCCAGTGCGAACCGTCTGGCTTGCCGGCGACCTGCGCCAGCGCGACAAGCCCGAGCTCGGCATTGCCGGTCGCGACGAACTGGTAGGCCTGGGCGATGCTGGTGCCCTGCACGAGCTTTGGCCGAACCGCCTCGTAAACCCCGAGCGCCTGCAGCACCGCCACGGCCGCCGCGCCATAGGGAGCGGTGGCGGGGTTGGCGATGGCCAGCCGGTCGAAGGCGCCCTTGGTCAGCGTGGTCTCGCCCGTCACGCGGGACGGCTCGGTGCTGTAGAGGACGAGGCGGCCGGTGGCGTAGGTGAAGCGGCTGCCGGCGACGGCGAGTCCCACGGCGATCGCTTTTTCCGGTCGCTCGGCATCGGCCGCCAGGAACACCTCATAGGGCGCACCCTGGGAGATCTGGGTATAGAGCGTGCCGGTCGAGCCGAAGCTGAGTTCGGCGGTATCGCCGGTCGCGGCCGTGAAGGCGGCGGCGATCTCCTGCGCGGCCTCGGTGAAATTCGCGGCCACGGCCACCCGCGTCGAGGCCGCAAAAGCTGGCGACAGCATGGCGGACATCGCGACGAGGATCGCCGAGATGCCGATGATGCGGCGCCTTGCCGTCGGGGTCTGGCGGATAGGGCCGTTTGCCGGGCAGGTCGGCGGCCGCCCGTGGCTGTGCGGTTCTATGGCTTGAGCTCCGCCAGTGCGCGCTCGACCTCCGCCGCGGTCGGCATGGCCGACTGGGCGCCGAGCTTGCGGCAGGCGAGGGAGGCGGCGATTGCGGCGCGTTCGGCGGCGTCGTCCGGCGCGCGCCCTTCGGACAGGCCCACGGCGAAGACGCCGACAAAGGTGTCGCCGGCGCCGGTGGTGTCGACGATCTCGACGCTCATTGCCGGGATGGAGCGCACCGGCCGGTTCCGGTCGGCGATGATCAGGCCACGCGACCCACGTGTGGCGATGACGGCGAGGTCCAGGCGTTCGGACAGGGTGCGCGCCCGCTCGGAGGCGTTGCCGCTCTCGACCGCGCAGATCGTGGCGGCCGCGCGCAATTCGCTCTCGTTGACGACCAGCACGTCGGCCAGTTCCATGAGCTGCAGCATGCCTGCCTCGTCGAGATCCGGCGGCACGGGGGCAAGATTGACCACCGTGCGGGCGCCGGCATCCCGCGCGGCCCTTGCCGCCGCAACGCATTCAGCCAGCGGGATCTCCATCTGCAGGACGAGGATGCTCTGCGGGCCCAGCCGGCCGGGCGCCAGCGCCCCGGCGGTCACGCAGCCATTGGCGCCGCTGGCGACGGTGATGGCGTTCTCGCCCGCCGCGTCGATCGAGATGAAGGCGCAGCCGGTGCGCTCGGGTGCGGTCTGCAGCCCGCCGACATCGATGCCCTCGCCGCGCAGATTGTCGGCCACCGCCTGGCCGAGAACGTCGTCGCCCACCGCGCCGACCATGGCGACCCTGTTGCCGCCGCCGATCATGCGCGATGCCGCGACCGCCTGGTTGGCGCCCTTGCCGCCGAACAGCTGCTCGTAACGCGGCGCCAGCACGGTCTCACCGGGCCGGGCGATGCTCGCTACCCGGCAGACGAGATCGACATTCAGCGAGCCGAAGACCAGGACGTCGGCCGGCGTCGTCTCGTCAGTGTCGGCCATCAATGGGTCTCCTCTGCGGGGGCTTGGGCTGCCGGTCTGCGGCAATGCCAGCCGTCATCTGATCGCGCTTGTCGCCGATCCGCGGCACCGGCTCAAGACGCGTTACTGTCGGCGTCGGGATGGCTGTGGATCGGATCGACCCAATAGACTTCCTCGGGACGCTCGACCGGCTCGACATCGGTGATGTTGACCACCACCGCCTCGTTGTCGGAGCGCACCAGGACGCATTCGAGCGGCGCGTCGGGATCGGCGTTGATCTCCTGATGCGGCACATAGGGCGGCACGAAGATGAAGTCGCCGGCCTCGGCCTCGGCGACATATTCCAGCCGCTCGCCCCAGCGCATCCGGGCCTTGCCGCGCAGGACGAAGATGACGCTTTCCAGCGCGCCGTGGTGATGGACGCCGGTCTTGGCGTCCGGCTCGATGGTCACCGTGCCGGCCCAGATCTTCTGTGCCCCGACGCGGGCATGGTTGATCGCCGCCTGGCGGAACATGCCGGGCGTCTGCGCCGTGTTGGAATCCAGCCGGTCGCCCTTGATGACGCGCACGCCGTCGTGCTTCCAGCGCGGCTCGTCGGTCGGTGCGTCACTCATACGGCGGTCTCCTCATCCCTGTCCGCGCGACGTTATCGCCAGTTCGGCCAGGGCTGCAATCGCCATTGCGTGAACGCGAGCGCGCGGATCAGGCGGAGACCGGCGCACCGCCGACGCGGATCTGCGGGCGGCGCCATTCGGCCGGGCCCGTTGTGTGGACCGAGGTGCCGGTCGCGTCGACCGCGACGGTGACCGGCATGTCCTCGACGGTGAATTCGCGGATCGCCTCCATGCCGAGATCCTCGAAGGCGACGAGCCGGGACGAGCGGATGGCCTTGGACACCAGATAGGCCGCGCCGCCGACGGCGATGAGATAGGCGGCGCCGTGCCGGCGGATGGCGTCGATGGCGGCGGGACCGCGCTCGGCCTTGCCGATCATCACCAGAAGCCCCGTCGCGGCGAGGATCTGGTCCGTGAACGGGTCCATACGGGTGGAAGTGGTGGGGCCGGCCGGGCCCACCACCTCGTCGCCGATCGGATCGACCGGGCCGACATAGTAGATGGCCCGACCCCTCAGATCGACCGGCAGCGGCTCGCCGCGGTCCAGCATCGCCGCCATGCGCTTGTGGGCGGCGTCGCGGCCGGTCAGGAGCCGGCCCGACAGGAGCAGCGTCTCTCCCGCCTTCCAGCCTGCCACTTCTTGCGGGGTAATCCGGTCGAGATCGACGCGGCGGGTCTCGGCGGCACCGGCCAGCGCGATCTGCGGCCACAGATCGATGGACGGCGGGACAAAGGTCGCCGGCCCGGACCCGTCGAGGACGAAGCTCATATGCCGGTCGGCGACGCATTGCGGGATCAGCCCGACCGGCTTGGAGGCGGCATGGGTCGGATGGGTGGCGATCTTGACGTCGAGCACCGTGGTCAGGCCGCCGAGGCCCTGGGCGCCGATGCCGAGGGCGTTCACCGCCTCGTAGATCTCGATCCGCAACTCCTCGAGCATCGAGGCGGGCCCGCGGGCCAGAAGATCGGTCATGTCGATCGGGGCGAGCAGCGATTCCTTGGCGAGGATCATCGCTTTTTCGGCCGTGCCGCCGACGCCGATGCCGAGTAGGCCCGGCGGGCACCAGCCGGCCCCGAGCCCTTCGACCGTTTCCAGCACCCAGTCGACGATCGAGGCGCCGGGATTGAGCGCGGCGAAGCGCGCCTTGTTCTCCGAACCGCCGCCCTTGGCCGCGACGGTGACCTTCACGCTGTCCCCGCAGACCATCTCGACATGAGTGACGGCCGGCGCATTGTTGCCGGTGTTGCGGCGCTCGAAGATCGGATCGGCGACGATCGAGGCGCGCAGCGGATTGGCGGGGTCGGTGTAGGCGCGGGCGACGGCCTCGTTGACGAGCTCGGCCAGCGGACGGCGACTGTCGATCCGCGCCTGCATGCCGATCTTGACGAAGACGTTGACGGTGCCGGTGTCCTGGCACATCGGCCGCTTGCCGAGCGCCGACATGCGGGAATTGACCAGGATCTGCGCCATGGCGTTGCGCGCGGTCGGGCTTTCTTCGCGCTCATGGGCCCGGGCGAGATGGGCGACGAAGTCCGGCGGATGATAGACCGAGATGTATTGCAGCGCGTCGGCGACGGAGCGGATGAAGTCGGCTTCGGCAATCGGCGCTGCGTGCATGTCGGTTCTCTCCCGGCCGGTCCCCGCCCATACCCGGCGCTTATGGCCGCGTCGCGTCGCATCGATGACGGAGCGGCCGGTTATTGCATTTCCTGCCTTACGATGTCACCGCCGTGGGAACGGTCGCTCAGGGCGGTCACGGTCCTTGTGCGAGCGCATCCTGTCTGTCGCTCGAAACCTGCGGAGAGCCCCATGAACGATGATCTTGCCGGCATCCTGGTCGTCTCCGTCGAACAGGCGGTTGCCGCCCCCTACGTCTCGGGGCGGCTGGCCGATGCCGGGGCGCGGGTCCTGAAGATCGAGCGGCCGGAGGGCGATTTCGCCCGCGGCTACGACAGTCTCGTCCATGGCGAGAGCGCCTATTTCGTCTGGCTGAACCGCGGCAAGGAATCGGTCCGGCTGGACCTGAAGGATCCGGCCGACCGGGAGCGCCTGGCGGTGCTGATCGGCGAGGCCGACGTGTTCATCCAGAACCTCGCCCCCGGCGTCATTTCGCGGCTGGGCTTCGACATGGCGGAACTGCGTGAACGCTTCCCCCGGCTGATCACCTGCGCGATCTCCGGCTATGGCGACGACGGCCCCTTCGCGCATCTGAAGGCCTACGACCTCCTGGTGCAGGCCGAGACCGGCCTGTCCTCGGTGACCGGCAATGCGGAAGGTCCGGCCCGCGTCGGCGTCTCGGTCTGCGACATCGCCGCCGGCATGACGGCGCTGTCGTCGATCATGCAGGCGCTGTTCGTGCGCGAGCGCACCGGCAAGGGCCGGCACATCTCGCTGTCGCTGTTCCACGCTTTGTCGGACTGGATGAACGTGCCGTATCTGCAATATGTCTATGGCGGCAAGACACCGCCGCGCAACGGCCTCTCGCATCCGACCATCGCGCCATACGGCGTCTTCGAATGCGCCGACGGACGGGCGATCCTGTTCTCGATCCAGAACGAGCGGGAATGGGCCAATCTCTGCGCCAGGGCGCTCGAGCTGCCGGATCTGGCCACCGACGAACGTTTCGCCTCGAACAATGCGCGGGTCGCCAACCGTCCGGCGCTGGAGGCGATCATCCAGGAGGTGTTCTCGCGCTTCGACCGCGACGCCATGGCCGAGAAGCTGGAAGCGGCGAAGATCGCCTATGGGCGCCTGTCGACCATGGAGGACGTCAAGCACCACGCCCAGAACCGCACGGTGACGGTGGAGACGCCGACCGGGCCGGTGACGATGCTGGCGCCGGGCTTTCTCGTCGACGGAAAGCTGCCGGAGTTCGGCCGCGTGCCGGCACTCGGCGAGGACACCGACGCGGTCTTCGCCGAATTCGGCCTGACCGGTTCGGACGGCAAGGCCGGCTGATACCGATCGCCGCCGCCGCCGGGACTATTCGGCGGCGGGCTGCATCTTGGGCGCCGGCAGTTCGTCCTTGGCGCGCTGGGGGAATTCCGTCACCCGGCGCCAGGACGGCGCGTCCGGCTCATCTTGCGTCGCGTCCGCCGCGGCGGCACGGGCGGGGGCGGCCGGGACTTCGCCGGTCGCGTCACCGTCGTCGCTGGCATTCGGCCGCACCAGCCAGCGGAACAGCCGGCCGACCGTGTGGCTGAGATCGTCCATCAGCGTATAGAGCGACGGGATGAAGATCAGCGACAGGACGGTGGAGACCAGCAGGCCGCCGATCACCGCGATCGCCATGGGCGCGCGGAACTCGCCACCTTCGCCGGTCGCCATGGCCGCCGGCACCATGCCCGCCGCCATGGCCAGCGTGGTCATGATGATCGGACGGGCCCGCTTGCGGCCGGCGTCGATGATCGCCTCGGTCTGGGGCATGCCGTGCTTTTCCTGCTCGACGGCGAAATCCACCAGCATGATCGAGTTCTTGGTGACGATGCCCATCAGCATCAGGATGCCGATGACCACCGGCATGGAGATCGCCGTGTGGGTGAGGAGCAGGGCGCCGACGACGCCGCCGACCGACAACGGCAGCGAGGCGAGGATGGTCAGCGGCAGGAAGACGCTGCCGAACAGCAGGATCAGCACGACCAGCACCATCATGATGCCGGCGCTCATGGCCGAGGCGAAGCCGGCGAAGACCTCGCCCTGGATCTCGGCGTCGCCGACTTCCTGGATGCGCACGCCGGGCGGCAGGTTCTTCACCGCCGGCAGCGACATGATCCGCTCGCTGCCCTGGCCGATCTCGTAGCCGGGCGCCATCGAGGTGCCGACCTTCACCAGCCGCTCGCGGTCGTAGCGGTCGATGGTCGAGGGGCCCTGGCCGAAGCCGATATCGGCGACGCTGTCGAGCGGCACCGAGGCGCCGGTGCCGGTCGTCACCCGCAAATTGCGGATGGTCGACAGGTCCTGGCGGGCGCTTTCGCGCAGTTCCACCCGGATCGGCACCTGCCGCGTGCCGACATTGAACTTGGCGAGATTTGCCCCGACGTCGCCGATGGTGGCGACGCGCACCGTCTCGGAGATCGCGTCGGGTGCGATGGCGAGATCGGCGGCCTTGTCGAGCCGCGGCACGATGCGGATCTCGGGCCGGGCGAAGGACGCCATGGCCGACGGGTTGGCGAAGATCGGATCGCGCCGCATCTGGGCTTCGAGGTCGGCCGCGGCGGCGGACACCTTCGCGCCGTCGTCGCCCAGGATGCCGACGGAGAGTTCGCGCTCGCCGCGATCGTTGACGTAATAGGAGCGGATGTCGGGGATCGCCGCCAGCTTGGCGTCGATGATCGGCTCGAGCTGGGCCTGGCTGCGGGTGCGCTCGAACTTGCGCGTCAGGTTGATGGTCAGCGCGGCGCGGCGCACCTCCAGCGTGCCGGTCGGACTGGAGCCGCCGATCACCAGGACGCTGCGCACCTCCGGCAGTTCGCGGATCGAGGCGACGGCGTCGTCGGTGACGGCGCGGGTGGTTTCCAGCGTCGAGCCGGGCGGCAGTTCCAGTGACACGACGATGCGCGAGGCGTCTTCCTTGGGAATGAAGCCGGTGGGCAGATATTTCACCGCATCGATCGACAGGGCGAAGAGGCCGATGCCGACCGCCAGCGTGATCCAGCGCCAGCGCACGGTCACGCGCAGGAAGCGCGTATAGGCCCGCATCAACAGGCCGTCGCTCTGCTCGGTCGGGTGCGGCATGCCCAGATAGGCGAGGAGGATCGCCAGCCCCACGGCCCCGGCCATGACGAAGAGCGACAGTTCCGTCGCCTGATCGAAGCTCAGCGCCGGCACCATGGCGGCATAGGGGCCGAGTGCTCCGGTCACCGGATTGTCCGGTCCGGCCGAGGGCAGGAAGGCGATGGCGAAGAGCACGCCGATGGCAAGACCTGCCAGCGGTGCCAGCAGCATCAGCCGGCGGCGCAGCAGCCGCCCGAAGCTCGGCCCGCCGACAGCATGGGCGTGGAAGAAATAGGCCGCCAGCATCGGGGTGATAAGCCGGGCGACAAGCAGCGAGAAGAACACCGCCACCGCGACCGTCAGGCCGAACTGCTTGAAGTACTGGCCGGCAATGCCGCCCATGAAGCTCACCGGCGAGAACACGGCGATGATCGTCATGGTGATGGCGATGACGGCCAGGCCGATCTCGTCGGCCGCTTCCATGGCCGCGCGGTAGGGCTTCTTGCCCATGCCGATATGGCGCTCGATATTCTCGATCTCGACGATGGCGTCGTCGACGAGAATGCCGGTGACCAGCGTGATGGCGAGCAGGCTGACCAGATTGAGCGAGAAGCCCATCAGGTCCATCGCCCAGAAGGTGGGGATGGCGGCGAGCGGCAGGGTGATCGCCGCGACGGCCGTGGCGCGCCAGTCGCGCAGGAAGAGCAGCACCACGATGACCGCCAGGAGCGCGCCCTCGGCGAGGGTCTCCATGGCGGATTCGAAATTGCCGTAGGTGTAGGTGACGCTGTCGTCGATCTTGGAGAAGGTGACGTCCGGATTGGCCGCGGCGAGCTTGGCCACGACCTCGGCGGCGCGGTCGGCGACGGTCGTGTCGCTGGCGCCCTTGGAGCGGTAGATCGAGAAGGCGACGACCGGCCGGCCGTCGAGCCGGGCGAAGGAGCGCGGCTTTTCCCAATTGTCGACGACCTCGCCGAGTTCGGCGAGGCGCACCTGCCGGCCGCCGCGCAGATAGATGCGCGTCTCGGCGAGCCCCTGCACCGTGTCGGCAGAAGAGAGGGTGCGGATCGCCTGTTCCTGGCCGCCGAATTCGCCGCGACCGCCCGACAGGTCGACATTGGTCGAGCGCAGCTGCCGGTTGACCTCGCCGGCGGTCACGCCGAGGGCGGCCAGCCGGTCGGGATCGAGCCGCACCTGGATCTCGCGCTCCACGCCGCCCATGCGCTCGACCCGGCCGACGCCGTTGAGGCCCTGCAAGGCGCGGATGACCACGTCGTCGACGAACCAGGACAATTGCTCCGGCGTCTTGCCGGGCGAGGCCGCCGCATAGGTGACGATCGACTGGTTCTCGACCTCGATGCGCTGGATGACCGGTTCGTCGATCGTCAGCGGCAGATCGGAGCGGATCTTCGCGACCGCGTCCTTGACGTCGTTGGTGGCGCGGTCGGTGTCGATCTCCAGCCGGAATTCGGCGGCCGTCACCGAGGAGCCGTCGGTAATGGTGGAGGTGACGTGCTTGACGCCGGAAATGCCGGCGATGGCATCCTCGACCTTCTTGGTGACCTGCGTCTCCAGTTCCGATGGCGCGGCGCCGGATTCGGTGATGGTGACGGCGACGACGGGCACGTCGATATTCGGAAAGCGCGTGATCGGCAGGCTGATGAAGCTGGAGATGCCCAGCGCCACCAGCACGAAGAACAGGAGGATCGGCGGGACCGGGTTGCGGATCGCCCAGGCGGAGAAGTTCCAGTTCATCCTTCGCCCTCCGCACTCTTCAGGGCGACGGCCGTCACCGCGTCGCCGTCGCGCACGAAGGTGCCGGCCAGCGCCACGACCTGGTCGCCGGCCTCGAGCCCTTCGAGGATCTCGGCGTCGCTGCCGGTGGTGATGCCCAGCGTGACCTCGCGGGTCTCGATGGTGCCGTCGCGCACCACCTGCACCACGGCCGTGTCGGCATCGGCGATGATCGCGGTGCGCGGAACGACGACGCCGGTGGAGCGGTCCGTCTCGACCACGCCGCGGGCAAAGCTGCCGGTGCGAAGCTCGGACGAGGCGGGCAAAGCGACCCGGATGCGGCCGAGCCGCGTCGTCGCGTCCACCATGGGCGAGACGAGGCGGATCTTGCCGGTGACCGGTTCGCCGCCGCCGGCCAGGGTGACCGTCACGGCCTGCCCTTCAGCCAGCCGGCGCAGCACGGTCTCGCCGACCTCGGCATCCAGCTCGATCTGACCGTCACGGGCGATCTCGAACAGGCTGCCGCTGGCCCCCGAGACGACGCTGCCGAGGCGGGCGGCCCGCGACAGGATCAGCCCGTCCGTGGGTGCCTTGATCTCGGCCTTCGCCTTGCGCAGTTCCAGTTCGCGCCGCTCGGCAAGGGTCAGCGCCCGGTCGGCCTCGGCGACGGCGACGCCCTGGCGGGCGCTGGCGAGCGCGGCGTCGGCGGATGCGGCGGCCGAGACGCGCTGGTCGAGGACGTCCTGGCCGACAATGCCCTTCTCTGCGAGCGGCCTCGTGCGGGCGAGGGCGGACTGGGCCTCGGTCGCGACGGACTCGGCTTCGGCGATGCGGCTCTTGGCCTGGGCGATCGCGGCATCGGCGCGGGCGGTCTGGGACTGGCTGCGGGCGAGGCCGATCTCGATCATGTCGGTGTCGAGCCGGGCGAGGACATCGCCGGCTGAAACGATATCGCCCTCGTCGGCCAGCAGCGCCTCGATCCGCAGGCCTTCGACGTCGCTGCCGACGACGACGGTCTCGCGCGGCCGCAACGTGCCGGTGACGGTGACGGTGGAGACGATCTCGCGGCGCTTCGCCTCGACGACGGAGACGCTGGGCGCCTGCAGCGCGGCGGTCGCGGCCGGCGCATCCTGGGCCATGGCGCTGGCCGGCATGGCTGCGACGGCGGCTGCCAGAAGAAGGGCGAGGGGACGCAGGGACATGGCAGGCCTCGATCTCTTGCGGGCCGGGCCCGCCTGATGGAACGTCCGTCGCCGACCATGTCGGGTCAGGTGACCGCCGCAGGGCGGCGCGGAATTCAAGCGGTGGCGGGTGGCCGGGGGGCCAGAAGGCCCTCCACGATGCGCCGCAGATACGGCTCGATGGTTTCGATGTCGAAGTCCTGTTCGATCTGCAGCCGCATCACCAGACCGTCGCCGACCGACAGGAGCACGGTGAGGACGACGCCCAGATCGATGTCGGCGGCGATCTCCCCGCGATCATGGGCCTGCTGCAGGGCTTCGCGAAAGGCCCGGCGCACCTCCAGCTCGATCTCGTGGAAACGCTTGCCGATGGTGGTGTTGCGGATGCTTTCCGAGCAGATCTCGACCATCAGCCCGCCGGTGTCGGGATCCAGCGTCTGGCGCAGATATTCCATCGCCACGGCGACGATGCGGTCGAAGATGCTGCCGGGGCCGCCGAGCAGCGCCATGCAATTGGCGGCGTTGCCCCGCTCTTCCTCGGCGATCGCCTCGATGATCGCGTCCTTGGACGGAAAATACCGGTAGAGCGCCCCGGGGCTCATCTTCGCCTCGGCGCAGATCTGCTGCATCGACGCGCCATGAAAGCCGGCCCGGGCGAAACAGGCCCGCGCGGCGGCCAGCACCTGAACGCGGCGCTGGTCCTGGGCCGTCATTGCGGAGCCGTCGGGCAGGGGGGTGGTCGCGGGCAAGGGCAGCATCCGGATCTGAGAGCGAACGATCGTTCTCATAGCTTCTGCTGCACTGCACGTAAAGTCGTTTGCCGGCGATGAATCGTCTGAATTCATCGCCGGCGTTCGTTACGCAAGCCTTATGATGGAGGGGCTCCGCGCCGCCGGCCTGCGCCGGAGGCGGTCAGTCGCCGGCCGCCGGTTCCGGCCGGGCGGATCCCTTTTTGCGTCGCATGAGCATCATCATGATCAGCGGCAGGCACCAGATCGCGATGGTGAACAGGCCGAGCCCGGCGGCGATGGGCCGCTCGAAGAAGGCCAGGAAACTGCCATCGGCCTTGATCATCGAGGTGATGAAGTTCTGCTCGAGCATCGGCCCGAGGACGAGGCCGAGGATCGCCGGGGCGATCGGGATGTCGTTCTCGTCCATCAGGAAGCCGAGGATGCCGAAGATCAGCATCAGGATGACGCCGAAGATCGAGTTGTTGATGGCGAAGGAGCCGACGATGCAGAACATCAGGATGATCGGCATCAGGACGCGTTCGGGGATCGACAGGATGGTGCCGGCCGACTTGATCGCCACCCAGCCCAGCGGCAGCATGATGATGTTGGCCAGGAAGAAGACGATGAACACCGCGTAGATTAGCTGCGGGTCGTTGATGAACACCGTCGGGCCCGGGTTGATGCCCTTGATGTAGAGGACGCCGATGACGATCGCGGTGATGGAATCGCCGGGAATGCCGAAGACGAGCGCCGGAATCCAGGCGCCGCTGACGGCACCGTTGTTGGAGGCGCCGGATTCCACGAGGCCTTCCACATGGCCGGTGCCGAATTTCTCCGGCGTCTTGGAGAAGCGCTTGCTGACGGCGTAGGAAATCCAGGCGGCGATGTCGGCGCCGGCGCCCGGAAGCGCGCCGATGGCCGTGCCGAACGCGCTGCCGCGAAACACCTGGACCGGGTAGCGCTTGAAGTTCTTCCACTGGCTGAGGAAGACGCCGTCGCCGCTGGACCGGGCGATGGCCGGCCGGGCGACCCGCGCCACGACCGAGCGCAGCACCTCGGATACGGCGAAGAGGCCGATCATGGCGGGAATGAACTGGACGCCGGCCAGAAGCTCGACATTGCCGAAGGTGTAGCGCGGCTCGCCGGCCGGATTGTCGATGCCGACGGTGGCGGCGAACAGGCCGATCAGCAGCGAGATGATGCCGCGGGTCACCGAGCCCGGCGACACGAAGATCGCGCAGGACAGGCCGAGCACGACCAGCCAGAAATACTCGAAGGAAGAGAATTTCAGCGCGACTTCCGCCAGCGCCGGCGAGGCGGTGACGAGGACGATGGTGCCGAAGATGCCGCCGATCGAGGAGAACACCAGGGCCGCGCCGAGGGCTTCCTCGGACCGGCCGGACCGCGTCATGCGGTAGGCGTCCTCCACATAGGCGGCGCTGGCAGGCGTGCCGGGCATGCGCAGCATGGCGCCGGGAATGTCACCGGCGAAGATCGCCATGGCCGTGGCGGTGACGATCGCCGCGATGGCGGGCACCGGATCCATGAAGAAGGTGATCGGCACCAGGAGCGCCGTCGCCATGGTCGCGGTCAGGCCGGGAATGGCGCCGACGAACATGCCGAAGCAGGCGGACCCCAGGATGACCAGGAGGACATAGGGCTGGAAGACGAGCCCGAGGGCTTCCACGATAACGGACATGATCGACTACCAGAGAAATCCGAGGGCGCTGCGCGGAAGCGGAACGAGCAGCAGGCGGCCGAAGGCCTGCTGAATGACAATGGTCGCCAGGAGCGACACGACGATCGCGGTCACCGGCCGGGTGCGCAGGGTGAGCATCAAGGTGAGGATCACCACGAAGGCGGTGGGCACGAAGCCGAGCGCCTTGGAAAACAGGATGTAGAAGAGGATGAGGCCCACCGCGACCGACAGGCCGATCAGCGACACCGGCGAACGGGCCCATTCGGCCAGCGCGAAGGCCGGCTGGTCGGTCCCGGCGATCACCGCCTTGCCGATCATGAACAGGCCGAGGCCCATCGCGACGAGGGCGATGGTGGTGGGCATGGTCTCGGCCCCGTAGGCCTGCCCCGGAATAGGCGAGAACTGCAGCGCGGAGAGGTAGATCCCGCCGCCGCACAGAAGCGCGAGAATGCCGAGGGAAAGATCGTTCAGTTTCATGGACGCGGTGACATCCTCGCCTCAGGGCCGTTCGGGAAATCGGACGGCGCCTGGCGCCGGTTCGAAGAGCGTCTCCCGCCGCGAAGGGCAGGGCAGAGGGCAGCATGTGGAGCGGTGCGGCGGGACGGCCGCGGTGGATGGCAGCCCGGCGGGCGCCGACGCGTCTGCCGGTCGCGGGTGCCCGAAAAGCAACGGCGACGCCCGAAGGCGCCGCCGCTGTCGTCCCGTTACTTGGCCAGACCGGCTTTCTTCATGACTTCGCCGAGGCTGGCGTCGTCGTCGGCGACGATCTTCGTCGCTTCCTCGCCGGCGGCCCAGCGCATGCCGAAGCCGCGGTCGTTCATGAAGGTCTGGTACTCGTCGCTGTTGTAGGCCTTCTCGATGGCCGCCGTCAGCTTGGACTTGACGTCGTCCGGCAGGCCGTCGGGGCCGACGACCGTGCGCCAGACCGCGAGGGTCCAGTCCGAGCCGGTGGCTTCCTTCAGGGTCGGCACGTCCGGGAAGGCTTCCTGGCGCTCGGCCGCCATGGTGGCCAGCGGACGCACGCGCTCGGCGTCGATCATCGAGCGGCCTTCGGCCAGCGACGACGGCACGATGTCCACGCCGCCGGCGACCATGTCGGTGATGCCCGGTGCCGCGCCCTGGCTCGGAACCCAGGTCACCTGATCGGGTGCGAGGTCTTCCGACAGGAGCCAGCCAGCGAGGCCGAGATGCCAAATGCCGCCCTGGCCGGTGCCGGAGCCCTTGAAGGTGCCCTTCGGCTCCGACTTGAGCGCCTCGAGCAGCTTCTCGAGGGAATCATATTCGGAATCGGCCGAGACCATGACGCCGCCCGGATCGGCATTGACCATGGCGAGGATGTCGAAATCCTCATAGGTCAGCTCGGTCAGGCCCTGCCAGTGCATCATGTCGATCTCGATCGTCATGATGCCCAGCGTATAGCCATCGGGCTCGGCATTGGCGATGGCGCTGTGGCCGACGACGCCCGAACCGCCGGTGCGGTTCACGACATTGACCGGAACGCCCAGCTCTTCCTGCAGCAGCGAGGCGAAGATGCGGCCCACGGCATCGGTGCCGCCGCCGGCGCCCCAGGGCACGATCATCTGGATCGGCCGGTCCGGATATTCCTGCGCGGTCGCAGCGCCGGCGCCGAGCAGCGTCGTGCCCATCAGGGCCGCGGCGAGGGTCATCAAGGTGCGTCTGTACATGGATCCTCCCAGATCAGTTGCGCGGCAGTACCGGATGGCTGCCCGCCAGAGGCAGGATGTCTGCCCCGTCTCCCCTTCTCGAAGCGCCGCCTTGCGGCGACGCCTCAACTCCGGCTGCGACTATCGGTGCCGCAACGCGCCATGTCAATGTATACGTTACGCCCTCGATGCCGGCCGCTCCTCCACTATTCGGCGGCTTCCTGGTAGGCCTCCATGGGCGGGCAGGAGCAGACGAGGTTGCGGTCGCCATAGACGTTGTCGACCCGGTTGACCGGCGCCCAGTACTTGTCGACCCGGAAGGCTCCGGGCGGGAAGCAGGCCTGCTCGCGGCTGTAGGGACGGTCCCAGTCGCCGACCAGATCCTCCACCGTGTGCGGGGCGTTCTTCAGCGGGTTGTTGTCGCGGTCGATCCGGCCTTCCTCGATGGCCCGCGCCTCCTCGCGGATCGCCAGCATGGCGTCGCAGAAGCGGTCGAGCTCGGCCTTGGGCTCGGATTCGGTCGGCTCGATCATCAGCGTGCCGGACACCGGCCAGCTCATGGTCGGGGCATGGAAACCGCAATCGACCAGCCGCTTGGCGACGTCGTCGACGGTGACCCCGGCGCTGTCCTGCAGGATCCGGGTGTCGATGATGCATTCATGCGCGACCCGGCCGTTCTTCGCCTTGTAGAGCACCGGATAGGCGTCCTGCAGGCGGCGGGCGATGTAGTTGGCGTTGAGGATCGCCACCTTGGTCGCCTGGGTCAGGCCGGCACCGCCCATCATCAGGCAGTAGCTCCAGGAGATCGGCAGTATCGAGGGCGAGCCGAAGGGCGCTGCCGAGACCGGGCCGGCCTCGCCGCCGGTCTGCGGGTGGCCCGGCAGATGCGGCGCCAGATGCGACTTGACCGCGATCGGCCCCATGCCTGGACCGCCGCCGCCATGGGGGATGCAGAAGGTCTTGTGCAGGTTGAGGTGGCAGACGTCGGCGCCGATGTCGCCGGGCCGGGCGAGGCCGACCAGCGCGTTCATGTTGGCGCCATCGAGATAGACCTGGCCGCCATGGGCGTGGACGATGTCGCACAGCTCGGCGACGCTCGCCTCGAACACGCCGTGGGTCGAGGGATAGGTGATCATGCAGGCGGCGAGATTGTCCGCATGCTTCTCCGCCTTGGCGCGGAAATCCTCGACGTCGATGTCGCCGTTCTCGGCCGAGCGTACCGGCACGACCTTCATGCCGGCCATCTGCGCCGAGGCCGGATTGGTGCCATGGGCCGAGGTCGGGATCAGGCAGATGTCGCGGTGTGTGTCGCCGCGCCCGTGGTGATAGGCGCGGATGGTCAGGAGCCCGGCATATTCGCCCTGCGCGCCGGAATTGGGCTGCATCGACACGGCGTCGAAGCCGGTGATGACGCAGAGCTTGGCCGACAGGTCGTCGATCAGCGCCTTGTAGCCGAGCGCCTGGTCCTGCGGCACGAAGGGATGCAGCTCGGCGAATTCCGGCCAGGTGATGGGCAGCATCTCCGCCGTGGCGTTGAGCTTCATCGTGCAGGAGCCGAGCGGGATCATCGAGCGGTCCAGCGCCAGATCCCGGTCGGAGAGCCGGCGCATGTAGCGGGTCATCTCGCTCTCGGCCCGGTTCATGTGGAAGACCGGATGGGTCATGTAGTCGCTGGTGCGCAGCATGCCGTCGGGCAGCCGGTAGCCCATCTCGAAATCCTCGGCTGCGAAATCGCCGCCGAAGGCCCGCCAGACCGCCTCGATATTGCCCGGACGGGTGCGCTCGTCGATGCTGATGCCGATGCGGTCGTCGCCGATCTTGCGCAGGTTCACGCCGCCGGCCACCGCCGCGTCGAGGATCACCCGCTGCAGCCGGCCGACCTCGACGGTGATCGTGTCGAAGAAGGCATCCGGCTCGATGGTGTAGCCGAGTTTCTCCAGGCCGGTGGCGAGCAGCGCGGCGCGCTGATGCACGCGCTGCGCGATCGCCTTGATGCCGGTCGGGCCGTGGAAGACGCCGTACATGGAGGCCATGACGGCGAGCAGCACCTGGGCGGTGCAGATGTTCGACGTCGCCTTCTCGCGGCGGATGTGCTGCTCGCGGGTCTGCAGGGCCAGACGGTAGGCGCGGTTGCCGCGCGAATCCACCGACACGCCGACGATGCGGCCGGGCATGGCGCGCTTGTGGGCGTCCTTGACCGCCATGTAGGCGGCATGCGGGCCGCCGTAGCCCATCGGCACGCCGAAGCGCTGCATGGAGCCGACGGCGATGTCGGCGCCCATGTCGCCTGGCGTCTTGAGGAGGGCCAGCGCCAGCGGATCGGCGGCGACGATGGCGAGCGCATTCTCGGCGTGGAGCGCGGAGAAGGTCGCGGTGAAGTCGTGGACGTGGCCGTAGGTGCCCGGATACTGGACGATGGCGCCGAAGACGTCCGAGGCGACCAGATCTGTCATCGGGTCGCCGACCACCACCGACAGGCCGAGCGGCTCGGCGCGGGTGCGGATGACGCCGATGGTCTGGGGATGGCAGTCGGCATCGACGAAGAAGACGTCGCGCTTCGACTTGGAGACCCGATGGGCCATGGCCATCGCCTCGGCCGCGGCCGTTGCCTCGTCGAGGAGCGAGCTGCTGGCGATGTCGAGGCCGGTGAGGTCGCAGATCATCGTCTGGAAGTTCAGCAGCGCCTCGAGCCGGCCCTGGCTGATCTCCGGCTGGTAGGGCGTATAGGCCGTGTACCAGGCCGGGTTCTCCAGGATGTTGCGCTGGATGACCGGCGGCGTGATCGTGCCGTAATAGCCCTGGCCGATCAGCGAGACGAGCTTGACGTTCATGTCGGCGGTCTCGCGCAGCGCGTCGAGGGCCTGGCGCTCGGTCATCGGCGTGCCCCAGTCCAGGGGCTCGGCCTGCCGGATCGAGGCCGGGACGGTCTGGTCGATCAGCGCATCTAGGCTGTCGACGCCGAGCAGGGCGAGCATTTCGTCCATCTCGGCGGGAGACGGGCCGATATGGCGCCGATTGGCGAAATCATACGGATCGTAGTCGGTGAATTCGGTGCCCATGCTGTTCAGTCCTTACCCGACCATCGCCTTGTAGGCGGCCTCGTCCATGAGCGCCTCGGCGGCGGAGGGATCGGACAGCTTCATCTTGAAGAACCAGCCGGCCTCCTGCGGGTCGTTGTTGACGATGGAGGGGTCGTCGGCGATCGCCTGGTTGACCTCGGTGATCTCGCCGTCGAGGGGCGCGTAGATCTCGGAGGCCGCCTTGACCGATTCCACCACGGCGGCGTCGTCACCCTTGGCGAAGCTGGCGCCGACCGCCGGCAGTTCGACGAAGACGAGGTCGCCGAGCTGGGTGGTGGCGTGTTCGGTGATGCCGACCGTCGCGGTGTCGCCGTCGATCTGCAGCCACTCGTGTTCCTCGGTGAACTTCAACATGTAAACGTCCTCTCGCTTCAGCGGCGCTTGTAGCCGGGTGTGACGAAGGGCAGGGGGGTGACGGTCACGGCCAGCCGCTTGCCACGGACTTCCGCAAAAAGCCGGGTGCCCGATCCGGCCAGTTCGGCCGGAACGTAACCCATGGCGACCGGCGCCTCCAGTGTCGGACCGAAACCACCGGAGGTGACGGTGCCGACCGGTGCGCCGCCCTCGGCCTCGGCGAACAGGCTGGTGCCGCCGCGTACGGGGGCCCGGCCTTCCGGCAACAGGCCGACGCGGCGCCGGGTCGCACCCTCGGCAAGCTGTTTCAGGACGATGTCGGCACCGGGAAAACCGCCCTCGCGGTCGCCGCCGGCCTTGCGGACCTTCTGCATCGACCATTCCAGCGCGCCCTCTACCGGGGTCGTCGTCGTGTCGATGTCGTTGCCATAGAGGCAGAGCCCGGCTTCCAGGCGCAGCGAGTCGCGGGCGCCAAGGCCGATCGGCTCCACCGTCTCCAGCGCCAGCAGGCCTTTCGCCAGCTTCTCGGCGGCGTCGGCGGGAACCGAGATCTCGTAGCCGTCCTCGCCGGTATAGCCGGAGCGCGAGACGATGCAGGCGGCGCCGAGAAGGTCGAGCGCCCGCACGTCCATGAAGCGCATCTCGGCGACGGCCGGGTTCAGCGTGGCAAGGGCGGCCTCGGCGGCCGGCCCCTGCAGGGCCAGAAGCGCGCGGTCGGTCAGGGGCTCGACCTCGCACGTATCGTCGAGCCCGGCGCGCAGATGGGCGATGTCCTGCTCCTTGCAGGCGGCGTTGACCACCAGGAAGAGATGGTCGCCGCGATTGGCGATCATCAGATCGTCGAGAATGCCGCCGTCGGAACCGGTGAAGACGGCATAGCGCTGGCGGCCCTCCTTCAATCCGGCGACATCGACGGGCACCAGCGTTTCCAATGCCAGCGCGGCGTCGGCGAGATCGCCCGATTTCGGCCGGATCGCCACCTGGCCCATATGCGAGACGTCGAACAGGCCGGCGGCGGCGCGGGTATGGAGATGCTCCTTCATGACGCCGGCGGAATATTGCACCGGCATGGAATAGCCGGCGAAGGGCACCATCCGGGCGCCGAGCGCCACATGCAGGGCGTCGAGCGGCGTCGTGTGCAGGGCGTTGGTCTCGGCCAAGGGTAAGCTCCTCTTCAGGGCGCCGGCTGGGAGGCGGGCGCCGTCGCGCGCGACGATAGCGATCTTCGCTGCGCCCGTCATCGGCAGCCGCACCGTTCCCACGTTGCCCGGCGCTCAGCCCATGAAGGCCGTGAGAATCCGCGACAGGCCGGGGAAGGCGGCGACGAGGGCAAGGCCGACGAGGCTGGTCAACAGGAAGGGGATCGCCCCCAACGCGATCTTTTCCAGCGACAGGCGGGTGATGTTGGCGGCGACGAAGAGGTTGATGCCGACGGGCGGCGTGAACAGGCCGATGGCCAGATTGACCATCAGGAGAACGCCGAACCACACCGGGTCCCAGCCGAGTTCGCGCACCACCGGCAGGAAGATCGGCAGGGTGATGAACATGATGGTGATGGCATCCATGAACATGCCGGCGACCAGCACCACCGCCATGATGACGAAGAGGATCACCCACTGGTTGTCGCTGAGGCCCAGCAGCACCGAGGAATACTTGCCGACGAGGTCGTCGACGGTGACCACCCAGCCGAACAGGCTGGCGAAGGCGACGACCAGCATGACCACGGCCGAGGAGGAACTGGCTTCGACGAGCGCCGCGTAGAGGGTGCGCCAGGTCAGGGTGCGATAGACGAACAGGCCGACGAGAAGCGCATAGACCGTGGCGACGATCGCCGCCTCGGTCGGGGTGAAGACGCCGGCATAGATGCCGCCGAGAATGACCACCGGGGTCAGCAGGCCCCAGAAGGCATCGACGAAGGAGCGTGCCAGCCGCTCGCCATAGGGGCGGTCGGCATAGGGCGGCGGGACCAGCGAGGCGAGGCCGGCGCCGGACCGGGCGGCCGTGCGGGCGCGGTCGGCGAAGGGCAGGGTCAGCAGCATCAGCGCGCCCATGACCATGCCCGGGACGATCGCTGCGATGAAGAGTTCGGCGATTGAGGTTTCGGCGATGACGCCGTAGATCACGAGGCCGATCGAGGGCGGAATGACGATCGACAGGGCCGCGCCGGTGCACACCAGCGCCGCCGCGAAGGGCCGCGGATAGCCGTCCTCGGCCATGCCCTTGATGATCAGCGGACCGATGGCGGCGACGGAGGCGGGGCCGGAGCCGCTGACGGCGCCCCAGAACAGGCAGACCACCGTGCCGACGATGCCCATGCCCCCCGGCAGCGAACCGACCAGCACGCGGAAGAAGCGGATCATCCGTTCGGCGATGCCGACCGTGCCCATCAGCGTGCCGGCGAGGATGAAGAAGGGGATCGCCAGCAGCGAGAATTTCGAGATGCCGCTGGCCAGGAGATCGCCGACGAGATCGAGGCCGAAGCCGATCGCCCACATGGCGTAGAGCGAGGACAGGCCGAGCGCGAAGGCGACCGGCACGCGCAGGAACAGAAGGACGAAGAACAGGAGCACCATCTGGGTGCCCGGATCGAGATCAGGCATGCCGCTCGTCCCCGGCGCGCAAGGCGCGGTCGAAGCCCAGCGTGTGCTGGACGAGGCGCAGGGCGATCAGCAGGAAACCCAGCGGCAGGCCGAGCGTGTAGTACCAGGCCGGGACCTGCAGGCCGGGCGAGGTGACGCCGCTGGCATATTGATGCGCGACGAGGCCGTAGCAGTACCAGGCCGACAGGCAGAGCAGGAAGACCGAGAGGCTGGTGGAAAGCCACAGGCCGACGCGGCGCCCGGCCGGCGGCAAAAGGTCTGCAAACAGGGTGACGGCCAGATGCTCGCCGCGGCGGGCGGCGATGGCGGCCCCGAAGATGGTCAGCAGGAGAAATCCGTTGAGGAGGATCTCCTGGGTAGCGGCGAAGGAATAGCTGGTCAGATAGCGCACGACCACGTTGAGAAAGCCGATCCCGGTCATCACCAGGAAGATCACCGCGCAGACGATCTTCTCCGCATCCTCCAGAACTGCGCGCATCGACATATCCAACTGGCCGGCAGGGTGGGACGGGCGGCGTTCCAAAGAACGCCGCCCTTCAGGCGATCAGTTCGCGGGCTTGGCGGCGTCGCCGCCGGAGTTCGCAACGGTGTCTTCGAACAGCGCCACCAGCTCCGGGCCGACCTTGGCGGCCCAGGTGTCGTAGGCCGACTTGGTCGCCTGGCGGAAGGCGTCGATCTCCTCGGCGTTCGCCTCGTAGACCTCCATGCCCTTTTCCTTCAGGAACTCGATACCCGAGGCGGTATCCTCGCGGGTGATATTCTTCTGGTAGGCCATCGCCTCCTCGGCGGCGGCGCGGACCATCTCCTGGCGCTCGGCGTCCCAGCTGTCCCAGAGCTTCTGGCTGACGCCGACGAAGATCGGATCGTAGGAATAGTGCCAGGGGGTGATGTACTTCTGTACCTCGTAGACGCGCTGCGGGATGATCACCGCGCCGATCGGGTTCTCCTGGCCGTCGACGACGCCCTGCTGCAGGGCCGAGAAGGTCTCGGTCCACTGCATCTGCTGCGGGTTGGCGCCCAGCGCGTTCATCACGTCGATATACATCGGGCCGGCGACGCGCATCTTCAGGCCCTTGAGGTCGTCCGGCGTCTTGATCGGATGGACGTTGTTGGTCACCTCGCGGAAGCCGTTCTCGCCCCAGGCGAGGACCACGATGCCGTGGCCGGCCATGATCTCTTCCATGCGGTCGCCGGGCGCGCCCGACGTGGTGGCGTCGACGTCGTCATAGTCGGTGTAGAGATAGGGCAGCGAGAACACCGCCATCTCGGGCACCAGCGGGGTGACGTTGATCGCCGAGGTGACGACGAAGTCGAGGGCGCCGCGGCCGACCATCTCGGCCTGCTTCATCTGGTCGCCGCCGGTCAGCTGGGCGTTCGGGAAGATGCGGATGTCGAGTTCGCCGCCGCTCTTTTCCTGGAGCAGCTCGTTGAACTTCTCGGCGCCCTTCTGCCAGGTCGTGGTGTCGTTGGTGTTGTGCGACAGGCGCAGCGTCTCGGCCAAGGCCGGCGTCAACTGCAGGGCGGCAAGCGTGGTGGCGATGGCCGTTGCGGCCAGGAGTCTGGCGAATTTCAAGGTCGGTCCTCCCCGATCGAATGAAGTCAAAGGCCGGCTCAACCTCCCGAGCATCCACATGGTGGACCATCGACCTTGTAAGCGGGGCAAACATTGCCAGCATGCCGGACCGCTTGCAACCGGATATCCTTTGCTCGACAATGTGCCGTGAGAAACAGCATCCATAATGTGGACATCGGGGAGGCGCGATTGGGTGGAGATCAACCCGTCGCACGCGAGATCGGCGGAGCCCAGAGCGTCGACCGGGCGCTGGCGCTCCTGTCGCTGATCAGCCGGCACGCCGGCGGCGTGTCGCTCTCCACCGTGGTCGAGGAAAGCGGTCTCAACCGCGCCACGGCGCGGCGGCTCCTCCTTGCGCTGATGCGCTCGCGTCTCGTCGAGCAGGAACCGGTCAGCCGGCGCTACCATCTCGGCGAGGAGGCGTTCGTTCTCGGCGTTCTGGCCTCGCGCCGCTACGGCCTTCTCGATGTCGCGATGGAAAGCCTCATCGCCCTGTCGGCACGCAGCGGCGACACGAGTTTCCTGTCGGTGCGGCGCGACGCCTTCGCGGTCTGCCTGCACCGCGAGGAGGGCGCCTATCCGATCCGCACGCATGCGCTGGAGGTCGGCGACCGCCATCCGCTCGGCGTCGGCGGCGGATCGCTGGCGATCCTGGCAACGCTGCCGGACGCCGAGATCGAGCGGGTGCTGGCGGCCAATCGCGAGATCATGGCGGCGGGCTATCCGCTCTATTCGCCGGAGATCATCCGCGAGCATGTGGCGCTGACCCGAGCGCGCGGTTTCGCGGTCAATCCGGGGCTGGTGCTGCCGAACTCCTGGGCCATCGCGAAGGTGGTGCATTATCCCGACGGTCGGGTCGCCGGCGCGCTCAGCCTCTCGGCGATCGACAGCCGCATGGGCGAGACCCGGCAAGGCGAGCTGGCCTCCCTCATCGAGCACGAGGTCAAGGCCGTCGAAGCCCGGTTGCGCCAGATGTTCGCGCCCGACGGCCCGCGACAGGACAACATGAGACCGCAGACGAGGCCGCCGGCGGACAAGCGCGCCGCACCAACCGGCCCCGCAAGCGGACAGGCCGCTTCACGGTTCGAACTCGAAAGGATCAGGCAATGAGCAAGGCACAGATGGTCGGCTGGTCGCACAGCCATTTCGGCAAGTCCGAGGCGCCGACGACCCAGGCGCTGATGGGCGAGGTCGTCGCCCCGGCGCTGGAGCATGCCGGGATCGGCGCCGAAAGCGTCGACGGCGTCTTCGTCGGTGTCATGAACAACGGCTTCTCCAAGCAGGACTTCCAGGGCGCCCTCGTCGGCATGGCCCATGAGGGGCTCGGCATGGTGCCGGCGGTGCGGATGGAAAACGCCTGCGCCACCGGCTCGGCGGCGCTCTACAGCGCCATCGACTTCATCGAATCCGGCCGCGGGCGGATCGCGCTGGTGGTCGGCGCCGAGAAGATGACGGCGATCCCGACGGTCCAGACCGGCGACATCCTGCTGGGCGCGAGCTACCGCGAGGAGGAGGCCGAGGTGGAAGGGGGCTTTGCCGGCCTTTTCGGGCGGATCGCCCAGCAATATTTCCAGAAATACGGCGACCGCTCCGAGGAACTGGCGATGATCGCCGCCAAGAACCACAAGAACGGCATGGCCAATCCCTACGCCCACATGCGCAAGGATTTCGGCTTCGACTTCTGCAACATCATCTCCGACAAGAACCCCTATGTCGCCGCACCGCTGCGGCGCACCGACTGTTCGCTGATCTCCGACGGCGCGGCGGCGATCGTTCTGGCCGACGAGGAGACGGCGGCCGGCCTCGAGCGGGCGATCGCCTTCCGCTCGCGCCGCCACATGAACGACGTCCTGGCGCTCAGCCGCCGCGACGTGACCGAGTTCGCCGGGGCGCGCCGGGCCTGGTCCCGGGCACTGGAGGATGGCGGCGTGTCGCTGGACGATCTCGACTTCGTCGAGACCCATGACTGCTTCACCATCGCCGAGATGATCGAATACGAGGCCATGGGCCTCGCCCAGCCGGGCCAGGGCTACCGGGTGATCCGCGACGGCGTGTCGGCCAAGGACGGCCGGCTGCCGGTGAACCCGTCGGGCGGTCTGAAATCGAAGGGCCATCCGATCGGCGCCACCGGCGTCTCGATGCATGTGATGGCGGCGATGCAGCTGATGGGCGAGGCCGGCGACATGCAGGTGCCGGAAGCGACGATGGCCGGCGTCTTCAACATGGGCGGTGCCGCGGTCGCCAATTACGTCTCCATCCTGGAGCGTGCCAAGTGACGACAGGCGTCCTGACGGGCGACCCGAAGGGCGGCGTCGCGCCGCAATCGACGCGGGTCGCCAATCTCGCGCATTTCCTGACGCGGGCCGCCCGCCGCCTCGGCGGCGAGGTCGGCCTCGTCTGGGGCGAGACGGAATGGAACTGGGCGGAGATCGACGCGCGGGCCTCGGCCATGGCGGCGGCGCTGCGCGATCGCTACGGCGTATCGAAGGGCGACCGGATCCTGGTGCAGTCGCAGAACTGCAACCAGATGTTCGAATCCATGTTCGCCTGCTTTCGCCTCGGCGCGGTCTGGGTGCCGACGAATTTCCGCCAGACGCCGGACGAGGTCGCCTATCTCGCCAGGGCCAGCGGCGCGACGGGGATGATCTGCAACGCCGCCTTTCCCGATCATGCCGAAGCCTGCCGGGCGGCCTGTCCCGATCTCGGCTTCGTGGTGGCGATCGGTGCGGCCGCATTCGGCGAGGATTACGACACGCTCGTCGCCGCCCATCGCGGGGTCGTGGTGGCGAATGCTTCGGTCGATCGCGACGATCCCTGCTGGTTCTTCTTCACCTCGGGCACGACGGGCCGGCCGAAGGCGGCGGTGCTGACCCACGGCCAGATGTCCTTCGTGGCGACCAACCATCTCTGCGATCTGATGCCCGGGACCGGGCCGCGCGATGCCTCGCTGGTGGTCGCGCCGCTGTCGCACGGCGCGGGTGTCCATCAGCTGACGCAGGTCGCGGCGGGGGCGAAGACGATCCTGATGCCCACCGAGCGCTTCGACATCGCCGCCGCCTGGCGCCTCGTCCAGGAATGGCGTGTGACGAACATGTTCACCGTGCCGACCATTCTGAAGATGCTGGTCGAGCATCCGGCGGCCGCCGAATACGACCATTCCTCGCTGCGCCACGTGATCTATGCCGGTGCGCCCATGTACCGCGCCGACCAGAAGCGGGCGCTGGAGACGCTCGGCCCGGTGATCGTGCAGTATTTCGGGCTGGGCGAGGTGACCGGCAACATCACCGTCCTGCCGGCCCATGAGCATTCGGCCGACGACGCGGCAGCGCGCATCGGCAGCTGCGGCTACGAGCGCACCGGCATGGCGATCTCGATCCAGGACGAGGCGGGCACCGAACTCGGACCGAACGAGACCGGCGAGATCTGCGTCACCGGCCCTGCTGTCTTTGCGGGCTATTACGACAATCCGGACGCCAATGCGAAGGCGTTTCGCAATGGCTGGTTCCGCACCGGCGATCTCGGCCATCTCGATGCCGAGGGCTATCTGTCGATCACCGGCCGCGCCTCGGACATGTATATTTCCGGCGGCTCCAACGTCTATCCGCGCGAGATCGAGGAGAAGATCCTCACCCATCCGAAGATCAGCGAGGTCGCGGTTCTCGGCGTGCCCGACCCGGTCTGGGGCGAGGTCGGCATCGCGGTCTGCGTGACTGTTGCCGGCGAAAGCGTCGGCGAGGCCGAGCTTGGGACATTCCTCGACGGCAAGATGTCGCGCTACAAGCTGCCCAAGCGCTTCGTCTTCGTCGACGAAATGCCGAAATCGGCCTATGGCAAGATCACCAAGAAGCTGGTGCGCCAGGCGCTGGAAGAGCGCGGGCTTCTGGACGGCGAGCGCGCGGTGTGAGCATCGGGCCGGCCATCCTTCCGGCGATGTCCTCGCGAACGGAATTGTCGTGACGGCGCCCCGGCGGATCGTTCATCCGGGCCCGGACGCGGAAGAGCGATCCTGCGTCGCGTCGGCGCGCGCGGTGCCGCTCGACTTCACCGTGCCGGCCGGTGAGATCGTCAATGCCGGGATCGCCGAGGGGCTTGCTGCGGCAGGCTGCGACGGCGCCTGGGTCGATTTGTCCGACGGTCGCTTCGCGCCGTTTCGCTACGTGATGCCCGCAGGCTCGCCCGGCCCGAGCCACGCAGCCTGGTACAGCGAGACCTTCGCGCCGGAGGGCATCGTCACCGTCGAGGCGGCCGGCGCCATCGTCGGCTGGCGCGACGGCGAACCCTTCCTCCACTGCCACGGCATCTGGACCGATCCGGCCGGCGACCGGGCGATGGGGCACATGCTGCCGCTCGACACCCGCACGGCCGAGCCGCTGCATGTCCGCGGCACAGGACTCGTCGGTGCCAGCTTTGTCGCGCGGCACGACGCCGAGACCAATTTCACCCTCTTCGCTGCCGAAACGATGCCGCGCGACGGCGTGTCCGGATCCGCTACCGGCGACGGTACCCGCGCGCTGGCCGTCACGCTGCGGCCCAATCAGGACGTGGGCACCGCCATCGCGGCAATCTGCGCGGAACGCGGGATCACCGACGCGCGTCTCTTCGGCATCGGCAGCCTCAACGGCGGGCGCTTCACGAACGGGCCAGCGATGGATTCCTATGCGTCGGAATTGCTGATCCGCGACGGCCGGATCGAAGTGGGCACGTCCGAGCCGCGGCTCGACGTCAGCGTGGTGGCGATGGACGGCACGATCTTCGAGGGTCGGCTCGTCCATGGCGACAATCCGGTCTGCGTGACCTTCGAACTGGTGATCCTGCCTCTCGCCGTGTGAGACGCATGGCGCATCGCGCCGGGCAGGAAGCTGCGCCGCCGATGGATCGAACGCGCCGCTGGTTCATTTTCCCGGTCGTGACAGCGGCGTTGCCGCGGCCGGATGATCCCGCATCCCGGCGCGTTCCTTGAGGGGCGGTCATTGCGGAGAGCGCGGACAGGGGCAATGATCCCGGCTCCGGCTTGGGAACGAGGTCTCATGTTTCGTGTCGCGTCCTACAATATCCGCAAGAGCGTCGGCACCGACTGGCGCCGGCGGCCGAAGCAGATTCTCGACGTCCTCACCGAACTCGATGCCGATATCGTCGCGTTGCAGGAGGTCGATCGCCGGCTCGGCGACCGGCTGTCGTCCCTGTCGCCCGGCCTGATCGCGGAGATGACGCATTTCCGCCCGATCCGCTTCGGCGTGCGGCCGGGCAGTCTCGGCTGGCACGGCAACACGATCCTGGTGCGCAAGGACGTCGAATTGCTGCGCCGCAAGCGTCTGGTGCTGCCGGCGCTGGAGCCGCGCGGCGCGGCGCTGGCCGACCTGCAGATCGGCGATCTGAAGATCCGCGTCGTCGGCATGCATCTCGGCCTTGTCGGGCTGTGGCGCAAGCGGCAGGCCCGCGCCGTGCTCGACCAGTTGGCGAGCCTCGAAGAACCGCTGCCGACGGTGATGATGGGCGATCTCAACCAGTGGAACACCGAGGGTGGATGTCTCGCCCATTTCGCCGAGGACCATCACGTCATCGCGCCAGGCCTCAGCTTCCACTCGCAGATGCCCTTCGTCTCCTTCGACCGGATCATCACCAGCCTCGACATCCATGTGGATGCGGCCGCGGTGCACAGCTCAGAGCGGGCGCGGCTCGCCTCGGACCATCTGCCGGTCTGGGCCGACCTGTCGCTGATGGGCGCCGACGGCGATCAGAAGCGGCGGGACGTGGCGATGTCGCACGCATACTGATCGGCAAGGACCGCGCGGAAGGCCGGCGACGTCGTGGCGAGGCCGTTCTCGACATTCAGGCCGATGCTCAGCATGTCGAGATTGAAGCTGCTGACCATGCTCCAGTCGTCGATGATCGCCAGCTTGGCGTGCATCATGCCCGGCAGATAGCCGTGAACCTCGACCCCGCGTCGGGCAAGCGCGGCGGCGAAACGCTGCGAGACGAGATCGATGGCCGGATGGTCGCTGACGGCCGGCAGCAGCAGGCGGACGCGCACGCCGCGCTGCCTTGCGCCGGTGAGCGCCGACCAGATCTTCCGGTACGGAAACAGATAGGGCGTCGCGAGATCGATGGACGTTTCGGCGTCGCGCAGCCGGCTCAGCAATGCCTGGTAGATCTGCTGGCGGGCCGGCCGCACCGGATCGCTGGTCAAATAGTTCCAGTGGCCGGCGCCGCAGGTCGCTTCCGCCGACTGGCTGCGGCTCCGGCGGGCCGAGATGCCGTTGGCATAGGCCCAGGCGGTCTCGAAGGCGGCGAGGGCCGCCGGCACGATCGGCCCTTCGATGCGCACCATCGTGTCGCGCCAGTCCGCCATGCGGTCGGAATAGCAGGCGCCGCCGGCCATCATCCGGCGCCCGTCGGCGATGACCGACTTGCGGTGCAGGCGGTGCATGCCGCTGATCGGATTGCGCAGAAGCCGGCTCAGCGGATTGTAGCGGACGAGTTCACCGCCGGCCTGCCGGAACGCGGCGCCCGCCGGGCTCCGGGCCAGCTCGGCGCTGCCGAAGGCATCGACGAGCAGGCGGACATGGACGCCGCGCCGGGCGGCCTTGGTCAGGACATCCATCAGCCGGGTGCCGATGATGTCCGCTGCGAAGATGTACTGCTCGATCGCAAGGCTCGTGCGGGCGCCGTCGCACAGCTCCAGCACCGCCGGCCAGATGGTTTCGTTGTAATGGAAAATCTGCCACTGCGACGGCCCGGCCGGCACGGGCGCGATGGGCGTGGCCTGCGGAATCTCGGGGTTGGTGCAACTCATCTCAACCATTCACGGACCCATGCCCGGTTTCGTCCTTCGCATCCAACTGTCCGCAACAGGATGGCCGGGCGAAGGTTGCGCCACGACGGCAGCTTTTCCGCAATATCCGGCTGCTGGTCAGAGGAGCGGCCCGCCATCGGTTACGGGCCCGTATGCTCATGTCGCCCTATCGATGATTGCGAAAGCGCAGCCGGTCCTCCCAGCGCAGGGCATGCGCGACGATGGTGGGCAGATCGTCGTATTTCGGTATCCAGCCCAGCGTCTCGCGGGCGGTGCTGCCGTCGGCGACGATCATCGCCGGATCGCCGGCCCGGCGCCCGGCGGAGCGGATATCGAAATCTCGGCCATGCACCCCGCGCACGGTCTCCAGCACCTCGCGGACCGAAAAGCCGCGGCCATAGCCGACATTGCTGACCAGGCTCTCGCCGCCCCGGCGCAGATAGGCGATGGCATCGAGATGGGCGGCCGCAAGGTCGGTGACGTGGATGTAGTCGCGCACCGCCGTACCGTCCGGCGTCGGGTAGTCGCTGCCGAAGATGCTGACGTGATCGCGCAGGCCGAAAGCGGTCTCGCAGGCGACCTTCACCAGATGCGTCGACGAATGGGTGGATTCCCCGGCGCGGCCCTCGGGATCGGCGCCGGCGACGTTGAAATAGCGCAGGGCAGCGTAGCGCATCGGATGGGCACGGGCGACGTCCTCCAGCATCATCTCGGTCATCAGCTTGGACCGCCCATAGGGCGAAACGGGCCGCAGTTCGGCGGTCTCGCGCACTGGCTCGCTGCCCGGCATGCCGTAGACGGCGGCGCTGGAGGAGAACACGAAATGCGGGACGCCGTGGCGGACGGCGGTCGCGATGAGGATATGCGAGGCGACCGTGTTGTTGGCGTAGTAGCGCAGCGGATCGGCCACCGATTCCTCGACGAGAAGCGAGCCGGCGAGATGCAGCACCGTCTGCGGCCTGTGCTTCGCAAACACCGCCTCGAGGAAGGCGGCATCGCCGATGTCGCCCTTCGCGAATGTCACGCCTTCGGGGATGGCCCAGTCGAAGCCGGTGCTCAGATCGTCCACGACCACGACCTCTTCGCCGCGGGCAAGGAGCCCGAGGGTCATGTGGCTGCCGATATAGCCGGCGCCGCCGGTCACGAGAACGCTCATCCTGTTCCTCTCGCCGCCTCGGCCCGATAGGGCCCGGCCTTTGCGGCGCACAGTGTCGCGAACCCGCTCTGCGGCGCAAGAGGCGCTATGCGTGGCGAGCCGTGGAGGGCCGCGCGGGATCGACGCGCTTCCCTAACGGATACTGGCGAGTGTGGGCGGCGCCACTAGCTGCGACCGTCAGGCCGGCAGGGGTGCAGCGGCATCGCGCTGGCGATAAATCGAAGGCGACGCTTTATGCCGAGGACCGGGCACTTCCAGAGCCGTCTCCTGCCGTTGCCACGGCGTTGGGTGGCCGCGCCGGCTCTGATCGCAATACTGCTGACGGGCGTTGCCCCGGCGACCGCGCAAGGTTCGGACGGCGCGGAGGCCAGCGCGGCGCTCGAGGCGGCCGACGATCCAGCCAACGCGCCACTGTCCGGCGACGAAGCGGCCGAACGGCCGTTGACTGCGATTCCGTTGCCGGAGCGGCGTCCCGCCGGTCGCAAAGCCGCATCGCCCGCGGCAGACACACCCGCCGATCAGAGCGACCGGGCGACGCCGACGGAACTGCGCGACCGGGACCCGGCCATCACCCCGGAAGCCGCCGTCGCGGCGGCCGCCGCCATCGCCGACGCCAGGATCTGCGAAGACGAACTCACCCGGCGCGGCGTCACCTTCACGGTGGGCGACAGCATCAGCGAAGGCGATTGCGGTGTCCTGCGTCCGGTCGATCTCGATCGGCTGTCCTCCGGCGTGACGATCGCCCAGCCGACGCAGCTTCTTTGCCGCTCGGCGCTGGCGCTGGACATCTGGGTGGCGAGCAGCGTCGTGCCCGCGGCAAAGACGCAGTTTCCCGGCGATGCGGTCACGGCGTTTCGCCACGCCTCCACCTATGTCTGCCGCAGCCGCTCGTCCGGCAGCCGCATTTCCGAACATGCCCGCGGCAGCGCCGTGGACGTCGCCGATTTCGGCTTTGCCAGCGGGCGCCGGCTGGGCGTCGAAAAGCAGGCGGAGGGCTCGCCCGAGCAGGCGTTCCAGCGCCAGATTCGCGTGGGCGCCTGCGGGCCGTTCAAGACGGTGCTGGGACCGGGCACCGACGCCGACCACGCGACGCATTTCCACCTCGACATCGCCGCCCGTCGCAACGGGGCGACCTATTGCAAGTGAGGCCGCGCGGGCCGTGCCGCGGGTTGGAGTTGAAAGCTCTTCGGCAGCCGGAACGCGGTCAGGCGAAGGCCAGCGTCGGGGTCGGCTGCAGGTCGGCGAAACTCGCCACGACATGCTCCGCCAGCGCGTCGGCGACGGCGCTGCAGCCGCGCCGCTTCATCAGCGCCACCTCGTATTGCCGCAGGGGCGGCAAGCCTTCCGCCGCGCCGAGCTTCTGCAGCGGCGCCGTGACATGGCTTTCCGGCAGGGGGGCGATGGCGAGGTCGGCCAGCACCGCGGCGATCTGGCCCTGGGAATGGCCGCTGGAATAGGCGATGCGATAGCGCACATTGGCGGCATCGAGCGCATCGAGTGCGATGGCCCGCCAGGCACAGCCGCGGCTGGCAAGCGCCAGCGGCAGCGGCTCGCGGGCGATGGCGCCGCCATGCTTCAGCCCGGCCCAGACGAGATTTTCCGTGTGCACGATGGTGACCTTGCGCTGGCCGTATTCGCCGCAGGCCAGCACCGCCAGATCGAGCTCGCCGGCATCACAGAGGCGGCGCAGATCGTCGCTCGAGCGCAGCTTCACGTCGACCTCGACCTGCGGGTGGGTCGAGGCGAAACGCTTGAGGATCTGCGGCACGGCGATATAGCCGATGTCGTCGGGGGCGCCGAAGACGACGCGCCCCTCGATGCCCTGCGTCAGGAAGCGCGACACGGTCTCTTCGTTGAGGTCCATCAGGCGGCGGGCGTAGCCCAGGAACGCCTCGCCATCGCTGGTCAGTCGCACGGTGCGGCCCTCGCGCACGAACAATTCGCGGCGCAATATCTCTTCCAGCTTCTTCATCTGCAGGCTGACCGCGGAGGGCGTGCGGGCGACGCGGTCGGCGGCGCGCGAGAAACTGCCCGTGTCGCAGATGGCGACGAAGGTGCGCGCGAGATCGGTTTCGATCAGGGGAAGCTGGCTGTGCCGGGACATGCGCGGGACCGATGAGTGCAACTCACCGATCAGTTTAGATCTTATCGCTGGAATTGCCAGCGCGACTATCGCACATCCCATGGATTGATGATGATCCGCCGAAGGGGTGGCGACATGTTCGGACTGAAGATCGCAAAACGCTCGCAGCGTGCTGGCCAGGCCATGAAATCGGCAGAACGGCTGGACCGGTCGATGTCCCTGCTCGACGCCCATATCCGCGCCGATGTCGGCGATATGGGCCGCCCGAACGAGATCGTCCCGCTGTCCGAAAGCCTGCGCTGGCGGATGGTCGAGGAAAGCCGGTTCGTCCGCTCCCTCAACGCCTTCGAATAATCCGGTACCTCGCCGTCGTCCGGCCTCGGTCGGCGGCCTGTCCGCGGCACGACACTGATCGCGCGAACGCTGCCTAGCGGGCCGCCAGCAATGGCGTTTCCACCCGCTCGCGCAGCAATTCGTCGATCCGGTCGCGCTCGCGCTGGAAGGTCGCGAGTTCCTCGCCCTCCAGCACCCGGCCCGACGGCAGCTTGATGCGCATCGGGTCGACCTTCTGGCCGTTCACCGCGAGCTCGTAATGCAGGTGGTTGCCGGTCGACAGGCCGGTCGAGCCGACATAGCCGATCACCTGTCCCTGGCGCACCCGCGAGCCGACCTTGACGCCCTTGGCGATGCCGCTCTGGTGCGAATAGGAGGTCTCGTAACCATTGGCGTGGCGCACGATGGTCTGCCGCCCGTAGCCACTGACCCAGCCGGCCTTCTTCACCACGCCGTCGCCGGACGCCAGGATCGGCGTGCCGCCCGGGGCGGCCCAGTCGACGCCCCAATGCGGGCGGACATAGCCGAGCACGGGATGCTTGCGACCGGTCGAGAAGGCCGAGCTGAAGCGGCCCCTGGGGACGGGCTTGCGCAACAGGAACTGCTTGGCGCTGCGCCCGTCGGCGTCGAAATAGTCGGCGCTTTCGGCGTCTTTCGGCCGGAAGCGGTAGAAGCGCCGGGAGGTCTCGCCGAAGCGGACGTCGACGAACAGCATCTCGGATTCGTCGGTCGCCTCCTCCTTGCCTTCCTCCATGGAGTAGAAGACGGCGATGCGGTCGGTCGGGCTGAGGCGCGACTGCAGATCGACCTCGGTGGCCAGCATCTGGACGAGCTGCTGGCAAAGGCGGTCGTTGAGGCCATAGGCGAGGGCGGCCTGGTAGAGCCCGTCATAGACGGTCGGCATCTTGGCGCGCAGCGGCGCCTCGCTTTCGCTGCTGTCGAAAGCGGCCGCGACGGAGCCGCCCATTTCAGGCGCCTGCGCCGGCTCGAACGGGCCGTCCTCGGTTTCGGCGACGGTGCCCAGATGGCGGGTGCCGCGATAGGCGGAGAGCCGGACCACCGTCGCGGCCTCGCCGATCGTCTCGACGCCGACGCGCAGGGCGTCGCCGGGCTTCAGCGCATCGGCTTCCAGCCGCGCCGCGAGGGCCTCGACCGCCTTGCCGCTCTTGCTCTCGTCATAGCCATTGGCATCGAGCACGGCGGCGATCTTCGCGGCCTCGCGCAGCGGGATGACCTCTTCGTGGAATTCCGGCCGGTCGCTGCCGGTGTCGGACGGCGCGAGGGAGACGTTCTCCTCGATCACGCGGAAGGCCGAGCCCGGCTCGTATTCGGCGGCGTCGCTGGTCAGGTTGAAGCGCAGCGGATCGACAGTGTTGAGCGAGGCGACCTGCACCGGCGCATAGGCGAGCGACGGCGAGACCTGCCGCACCAGGCGCTCGGCCTCGCTGGTACCGATGTCGTCGACGCGCTCGTAGCTGTCGGAGTCGAAGTCGAAAGGCTCGACCTTCAGCCGGACCTCGGCCTCCACGCGCGCGCCGTAGAGCTGCGCGGCCTGGCCTTCGTCGCCGGATTCCGGTTCGTCGGCGTCGGGGTCGGCGAAGATGTTGAGCGGGTCGAAGGCCGGGTAGTCGATGCTGGTCTGGTGGCGGGCGCCGAGCAGCATGTTGACATAGCCGAAGGGCAGGGTGCGGATGACCTCGCGGTCGCCCTCGCGGGTCATGGTCGACAATTCGACGACCTGCCGGCTGCGGGCGACGGGAAGGGCCGTGGCGACAACGCGCTCGCCCTTCTCGTTCAGATCCTCGCTGGGAGCGAAGGCAGCCGCGAGACCGGCGGGCCGGGCGGCGCCGCGATGGCCGTCGAGGGCGGCCGACAGGGCGATGCCCATCAGCGCCGTCGAGGTCAGGCCGGTGAGAAGCGTGCCGGCCAGCCAGCGCGCCGAGACCTGACGACGGTCAGGCTTGCGCCTTCGGTCGCTGATCAGCGGCGGCTCGTCCCCGAATGCCGGCGTGTGTTGCGGCAAGCGCACCATCCCTCTCGTCGTCGCCTCTGGATATCCCCGCTTCCGCCTTCGGCGCACAAGGTGGCGAAATATCGACCATATCGCCCCGGCGAGCTGCCATGGGTGACACGATCCATAGGGCATACAGGGCCCGCCGGCCTGTCTCAAGTCACCGGCTGTCCTTCGATCGATCTTCCATCCTCACGCGTACGCGCGCGAGTCCATATACCGGAGACCGCGCGATACCGGAGAAGGCGCACGAAGGTCGCGGTGTGGCGCGGCCGGGCTGTCGTCGATTGGATGCACGTCGGCGGGATGGCAGAACGCCGGTTCGCGAGGCACGGCGGCACCTAGCGGGCGCGTGATGCTGGGGGTAATCGGCGGCGAAGGCCGAATGATGTCGGGGTTTCGCGCACGGGCGGTTCGCTACCCTGCCTTCTGCAACGGGAAAGATATCGGCGCGGTCGAGGCATGGGGCCTCGGGTCAAGCCCGAGGATGACGCGCGGTGGGGTAGGAGCGTTTCCCCGGAGCACGAAGCCACGCCTGCGTTTCGACCGATCACGCTCGGCGCGCCGATAGATGGGGAACCGCATCACCCAACACAGGTGTCATCCTCGGGCTCGGCCCGAGGACCCATGCCAAACCGCCGCCGCTGCACAGTCGGTCGCGGCACGAGCCATCGTTTCCGCAGCCCAGCCCGCCACCGCGTGAGCCTTGCCACCCCGCGCCATCGCGGCTCGCGCAACGCCCCCGGAGCTACCGCGCCATGGCGTGACAGTCGTCGTTGGGGCGCATGTCGGTGGCCGAGGCGACGCGGTCGCTCATGGCGAAGAAGGCGGCGACCGACGCAATGTCGAAGACGCCCCGGTTCGTATAGCCCGTGTCGCGCAGCGCCTGCCGGTCCGCCTCGACGATGGTGTCCGGGCGCTCGGTCAGCTGCACCACGAAATCCAGCATCGCGGCGCGCGGGTCATCGAGCCCGGCGGCGCGCCAGTTCTGGGCGATCGCCTCGCCGGAGCCGGGTCGCCGGAGAGCTGGCGCACGGCAGCACCATGGGCGGTCAGGCAGTAATGGCAGTGATCGATCGAGGAGACGACGACGGCGATGATCTCGCGGTCGAGCTTCGCTCCGGCGCAACGCAGGCGAGGATATTAGGAGGCGAAAGGCCGTGAAGGATGAGCGTTGAATGGGGGAGTGTCAGGGCCTCCCCAATCCGCTCGTCCGGCATTCTGGGAGGCGCATTCCAGAGCGACGCAGTCCGGATTCCATTCGAACCTCTGCAATGACGCACCCATCAGCACGCCAAACCCGGTCGTCGAACTTTCATCGAAGCTCACGGGGCGCCCATATACTGCGGGGAACGTTGTTCACCCCTTTTGGCCAGGGACTCGATCCGACGGCCAGCGCCCGATTTGCAGGATCGCCCGCCGTCGGCATCGGCTATGCAAGATTTCCGTCTTCACAAATCTCCAGTCCGAACAGCAGTTTACCTCAGTCGTCTCGGAGCCCGCGGCCGATCCGATCCAACTTTGCGAAGTTTTTGCGACTGAGGTCGTTGACAGGTCCGGATGGGGTGGCCTATATCGCGTTCATCGACGACGGCGGTGGCGCCGGGGCGGGCCGGACGGTCCGCTGAGAACTGGTTCGGGGCAAAT
>NZ_JAGDDZ010000003.1:0-446008 GCF_049132005.1 Aurantimonas sp. NFXS3 | reverse complement strand
CGGCCAATGCGCCGAAGAAGCGTTTCGAGATCAAGGACAACGCTTCGCGAGTGAACTCCCTGGCCGTGCTGCCACTCTTCGTCGTGGCCTTCGCGGGCATACTCAAACAGATCTTCCAGGACGATGATGAGGAGAAGGAAGCTCCCGGCAACCAGAAGTCCTCACCGCAGCCGAACCAGACCCCGGACGTTCAGGCGACGACGGCTGCCCCCATCGAAGCAGCCGATGCGGCTGCTCTGGATAAGGTTGTCCGGATCTCGGACTACCTCGATGCCATAGCCAAGGGCAGGCCGCTGCCTGCCTTTGACGTGTCGGAGTTTGCGTTCGCGCAAGCGGGGGACGGCCCCTCTCAGGCCGCCTTTGAACGAGCGACGAAGATGGCACCCGCCGATACGACTGGTGCAAATGTCGGTTCCAGACCGTTGGGATCGGGCAATCCGACGGGGACAAATTCGTCGCTGCCGACAGCCAATGATAACCAACCCGTCGTGAGCCTACCGCCCATGAGCGGTCAACCCGACGGACCTGGCCCTGGCGATCACGAAGACCCCGGCGCTCTCGATCCGGACCCGGATCAAACAACACCCGGCGACGAAGATGACGATGACCCGGCGCCGACGAAGACAAACCGTCGTCCGGTTCTCTCCGGCCCGGTCTATCTCGACAACGGGCTGCTTAACCTGTCGGTGATCATCACCATGGGTGAACTGCTTCACGGCGCGAGCGACCCCGACGGCGACACGCTGATCGTGCGTTATCTGGAGGCGGATGGCGGCAGGCTGGAGCGTATCGGTCTTGACCGTTGGCTTTACACGCCTGCAATCGACGAGACCGGAGCGGTGGTCTTCCGTTACCAGGTCAGCGACGGCGACGAAGTCGTCATGCAGACAGCGCATCTGGAAATCCGTCTGCCGGAAACCGAAGCGATCGTCGGCACCGATGGCGACGATATGCTGATCGGCACGCCCTATGCTGACCTGATCGATGGCCGCGGCGGCAACGACATGATCTACGGCCGCGAGAGCGACGATATCCTTTATGGCGGCGACGGTAACGATCGGCTGGTCGGAGGCGCCGGCAACGACATTCTATGGGGCGGCCGCGGCAATGACATCCTGTTCGGCGGCGAGGGCGATGACACGCTGTTTGGCGAACAGGGCGACGACCTTCTTTATGGCGATGCCGGCAACGACATCATCTTCGGTGGCGACGGCAACGACGAAGCCCACGGGGGAGACGGCAACGACTACATCGACGGCGGCGTCGGAAACGATCGGCTCTTTGGCGAAGACGGCGTTGACGTCATCCATGGGGGCGACGGCGACGATCATATCGAGGGCGGGGCTGGAGCCGACGTCCTCATCGGTGGTGTGGGCGCCGATATCATTCTCGGCGGTGCCGATGACGACGTCCTTCAAGGCGATGATGGTAGTGACCAGCTCTTCGGCGGCACCGGCGATGACGAGTTGCATGGTGGTGGCGGCAATGACGCACTCGATGGAGGCGAGGGCGACGACGTCCTCCATGGCGACGACGGCGACGACACAATGTTCGGCGCGAGTGGCAACGACGTGCTGCATGGCGGTGCCGGCAACGACGCAATCGACGGAGGCGAGGGCGACGACGTCCTTCACGGCGATGACGGCGACGACGTTCTTCATGGCGCCGCAGGCAACGACACGCTCGATGGCGGCGACGGAAACGATCACCTCGTCGGCGGCGACGGCGACGACATGCTATTCGATGGTGCCGGCGTCGACATCCTCGAGGGCAGCGCCGGGGACGATTGCATCATTCTTGTCGCCGATGGCGCCATCGACACCGTCTATGGCGGTGGCGGCAACGACACGCTGGACTTATCCCAAATCATCTTCGACGCGACGATCGACTTGCCTGATGGATGGGTGACGATCGACGGCACCCGCGAGGCTCGTCTCTTCGAGATCGAGAACATCCGCGGCGGTCGTGGAAATGATCGGCTCGTTGCCGACGATGAGGTCAACATCATGGTCGGCGGTGCGGGTAACGACATCTTCGTGTTCCGCTCCCTTGACGCCTTGACCAACGAGGGCGGGCCTCGCGACCATATCCAGGACTTCTCGGTTGGCGACCGTATCGACCTGTCGCGTCTCGGTCGGGACCTCGACGACTTCGCTGCGCAAAAGCTGTTCTTTGCCGGCGCCGCTTCGTCGACGACCGCGGAGATCGGCGCAGTGACCTATCGTCACCAGCTTATCTCCGACGAGACCGGCGACCAGGACATCACCATTGTGGGCGGTAATCTCGACGAAGATTCCGAGATGGAATTCGAGCTCGTCCTGCATGGTCGGCATTTGCTGACCGAACAGGATTTTATCCTGGCTGGCCGCGACGACGGTTGAAGCCGACAGCCGCGATCGCCGACGCAATAATCCTTGGAGGAGCATGAGATGAGTGGCACGCAAAAGGCCCAGGAAAGCGAGGCGACGCAGGCCGGACAGCGCTTCGGCATTCGCTCGCGGATTATCACGTCAGGCCTGCTGGCGACTGCCCTGATCGTGGGATGCGGTGGCTGGGCGGCCCAAGCCAGCCTCTCCGGAGCGATTATTGCCCAAGGCAAGGTCACGGTGAAGAAGCAGGTCAAGCAGATTCAGCATCGCGACGGCGGGATTGTCGGGGCGATCCTCGTGGCGAATGGCGACGTGGTTGAAGCCGGCGAAGTCCTGATCAGGCTCGACGAGACCCAGACCAAAGCAGAGCTCGGCGTGATCTCCTCCCAGTTGTCGGAACTGATCGGCCGGCAAGCACGGTTGCGCGCCGAACGCGACGGAGCTGATGATGTCCTGTTCGACCAGCTCTTCGAAACGGCCGCTGTGACAGCTGCAATCGCAGAGGGCGAGCGCCGGTTGTTCAGTGACAACCGAGCCACCCGCGACGCCCAGCGCGATCAGTTGCAGTCCCAGATTGAGCAGTACGGCGAGCAAGTCCGGGGGCTGGAATCGCAACGGGAATCCAACGCCTTGGAGCGCCAGATGATTGCTGAGGATCTGGCCCGTCTGGCTCCACTGGTAAAGCGGAAGCTGGTCGAGAGTACCCGGACCCGCACTATGGAACGTGATCTTGCAAAGATCGACGGTTTGAAGGGGGAGATCGAAGCGAACATTGCACGGGTCAAAGGGCAAATCAGCGAAGCCCGAATGAAAATCATTGAATTGGATCAACAGACCCGAACTGACGCGCAGCGCGAACTCAGAGACGTCGACGCCCGCGTGGCCGAATTGTCTGAACGGATCGTGGCTGCCCGTGATCGCCTCTCGCGAATGGATTTGCGCGCACCAATTGCTGGGTTCGTCAACGATCTGAAGGTACACACGGTCGATGGCGTCATCTCGCCAGGCGAGACAGTGATGGGGATCGTGCCGGAAGGCGAGGAACTCGTCGTGGAAGCCAGGCTGTCGCCGATCGACATTGACCAGGTTAGCGTGGGCCAAGACGTAAAGCTGCGCTTCTCCGCCTTCAACCAGCGCACTACGCCCGAGATCGACGGCAGAGTTGACATCGTAGGCGCCGCGGCGACACTCGATCCAGCCAGCGGACAGACCTATTACCTTTCCACTATCGCCATTACCGACGAGGATCGGGGCCTCGGCAAGCAGATCCTCGTTCCAGGTATGCCCGTTGAGGTGTTCCTCAAAACCGGCGAACGCTCGGCACTATCCTATCTGGTCAAGCCATTTACCGACCAGATGATGCGCTCGTTCCGAGAAGAGTAGAAGGGTCGTGAAAGGCATCGTCTGTGCGGATAGATCGAAGTCGGTCTTCTTGCGCATGGATGCGAAATTCAGTGTAAAAAAACGATGACTGCGGCTTGTATAAATCAATCAACGCTCGGGCGCCAGAGAAATTATGGGATCTGTATTGTCAAGAAAACGGGAATTGATTGCAATTCTGTCCGTTTCAGATATAAAAGTGCTGATGATAACTCTCAACGAGGCACAGGATCTAGCCCAGAGGGAATCTGATCTGAAACGACGCATCGAGTTCTCAAGAAGAATTCTGATCACGTCAATAAGGCCATCCGGCCGTGTCAATGTAGCCGCCTGTCGAAAGGTACACTAGAGTACTTCCTTCGATCGATGAATCGAATGTGAAGTGACGGGCAGAGCGGCGTCTGATTCAGATCCCGCTTCGATGGAGGTGGAAGATGGCCAGAGCATTGAGCGAGGATCTACGGTCACGAGTACTGAACGCGTCGTCGGACGGAATGTCTGCAAGCCAGGCGGCCGCCCGGTTTGGGATCGGCATATCGACGGCGATCCGGTCGATCCAAGAGTAGGATAATCAATCACTTACCGCGCGTTATTTTTTGACTGTTATACAGATTGTTATGCGCAAGCAAGCATGGGTGGCCATAGCACCGACTGAGGCCGCGTCTGCTTCGTCATCCGTTCAACTTTGCACTTCCTCTAACACTGCGAGGCGTCGAATCGAATTCCCAATGGCCGCCGCCCCCGAAGTGAGAGGATGGCAACGACGCGTCGCTCGTGAACCTATCCCGCCACAAAGCCAAATTACTCGGTGTTCGTCATGTTGGAGCGCTCCATTTCATGCTTCCAGTGCCGAGTTGAGCGATCGCCCGGTCCGATCGACGCAGCATCCTCGGCGTCACCAGCAATCGCAATCCGAAGCCGCCCAAGCCCGGCAGATCATCTGTAGGCGTCATATGGCCGATGATTTGTTTAATGGGTGGGGTTCAAAGAGGGGTGCATATAGTTTGACGCGAATTAATCGAAAGCGTTACTTTAACGCTTCTTAAAACTGCTCGGACGTGGCATCGCTATCGGCTATTAATGAAACGTTAATGACAGGCTGCGTGGGGGCGTGAGCGTAGGCCGCGACCGGCGCCCAAAGGGGCGTTTGCCTCGGCGAAATATCCGGCCCTACGATGTCAGACGGTATACCCATTCTCTGCGAACGCGTTCATCATGTGTGACGAAAATGCCCCAACGTCGGCATAATGCCTGATTATGGACTCCCTCTTTAATGTTGCAGCATGCTAGGTGACCTAGGGGTCGGATGCTCAGGGAGCATGCGGAGCAGTTTTTGGCTGAGAGGGAAGATTATGGTGAGGAAGATTGGCGTCGTTTGCTGGGCAGTGCTGATTTTCGCTGCTGCGTCAAATACGGCGACAGCCGGCGATCTCGTCTACACGCCGGTGAACCCGTCGTTTGGCGGCAATCCGCTCAATTCCTCGCACCTTTTCGCGATTGCCAACGCTCAGCGTGACGCGACGGCGAGTGATGCCGACGATGGCCTGTCGGGGGGCGGCATCGGCGGCGGCGGCGGCGGAGGAGTGGGCAACAGCCAGGCTGATCTCTTCGTCAGCCAACTTCAGGGGCGGCTACTCTCGGCGCTCGCCTCGCAGGTCACCGAGGCGATCTTCGGCGAGAACCCGCAGGACAGCGGCACCGTAACCTTCGGCGACACGAGCGTTACCTTCTCGCGGACGCTGGATTCGATCCGTTTGACCATCGTGAACGGCGCGGACGGCACAGTGACGGACATCGTCGTTCCGCAACTCGTCACGTCAAGCCTAAATTGATCTGCAGGGGGCCCTGTTCGTCAGAACCCGGTCGTGCATGCCTGAGGGGAAACCATGTTGAGTTGTATCTGCACGCGGGGCGGCCTGCGGCTGGCAGTGATGATCGTCGCCCTAGCTTCGCTTTCCGGCTGCGTGACCCAGGAGGCGTTCACAGATACGCCGCCCGTGATCGCACCGGTGTCGCGGCCCAACGACGATCTCCGTCGCGTGCCACCACCGAGGCAGAAGACCGTCGTCGCGGTCTATGGCTATGAGGATCTGACCGGCCAGTTCAAGGAACGGGAAAACGTCCAGTCGCTATCGCGCGCGGTGACGCAGGGTGGCGCCTCGATGCTGATCCAGGCATTGCAGGACGCCGGCGAGCGGCGCTGGTTCACCGTGCTGGAGCGCGCCGAGCTGGATAACCTCCTGAAGGAGCGCCAGATCATCACGGAGATGCGCCGGCTGTACCGTAACGAGACGCAGCTCGATCCGAAAGTGGTTCCGCCGCTTCTGCATGCCAACATCATCATCGAGGGCGGCATCATCGGCTACGACACCAACATCATGACGGGTGGCGTGGGCGCCGGCTTCCTCGGGATCAGCGCCGACACCAAATACATCCACGACGTCGTGACCGTGACGCTCCGGGCCGTGTCGACGAAGACCGGCGAGGTCCTGACCACGGTGACGGTCCGCAAGGCGGTCGCATCCTATGCCCTCCAAGGCGGCGCCTTCCGCTACGTGAAGATCGACGAGCTCTTCATGGCCGAGGCCGGCGTCACCTACAACGAGCCGAAGCAGATCGCGGTCCAGTCGGCGATCGAGAAGGCCGTCGAGGGGCTCATCGTCGAGGGCGCCGATCTCTCGATCTGGGAGTTCAGCGATCCGGCGGCCGGCCGCGCCTATGTCGAGGCCTACAAGGCGCAGGAGTACGGCGAACAGCTGACTGCGGCGGCCCAGACCCTGCCGCGTCCCGCGACCGAGGCTGCCGCCGATTCCGTGCAGACGGTCCCGGCGGCCCCGGTGCGCGTTTCCCAGCGCTCTGCCCGTCCGGCGAGCTCGCCGGCAGCCGCGCCGCGCGTGGTAACGCAGCCGCCTGCGCAGCAGAATCTGCGGCAGTTGCCCGGTGTTCCGAGCAATGCGCCGATCCAGCGCCAGATCGAGGAACAGGCACCGCGGCAATTGCCGCCTGCACCGGCTCCTGACGAAGACGCGGTCGGATCGAGGGAACCGAGCGAGGCGAACCCGGCACGGGTCGCAGCCAACGTCGGCTGAACCGGCCGGTGAATGGATCAGCCTCCCCTCCGTTGTCCTGTGCCCCACCCGTCGCGCAACGCTTGGCTCAGGTCTCGGCGAAAACGGGAGCTCAGGACAGGATGTCTCATCCTGGGTTGGCGACGCCATTGAAACTGGTGGTGGCGGACGGGCACGCGCTGTTCCGGGCAGGTTTGCGCTATCTCCTGCAGGAGCTGGCGGATGTCGTCGAAGTCCACGAGGCTGCCACTGCCGACGAACTCTGGGAGTTGTTGTCAGCCGGCAGCTACGACCTGATCCTCGTCGACCATCTTCTTGGCGGCCTGGAACACGGGTCGGAGATCGGCAATATTCGCCGCCGCACGGGCGGGGCACCCGTCGCGGTCGTGTCGGGCAAGGACGAGCCCGCAATGATCCGTGCTGCGCTGGATGACGGGGCCGCAGGGTTCATTCCCAAGGATTCTTCGCCGCGCCTGATGATCCAGGCCCTGAACCTCATCCTCGCCGGCGGATTCTATCTGCCGCCGACGATCCTGTCGCTGCTGCCACGGGTGCGGGCCGGCGAGCGCCCCGATCCGCAGCGCGTTTCCCTGACGGCGCGCCAAGAGGAGGTGTGGAACCACCTCGCCAAAGGCGCCTCCAACAAGCAAATTGCCCGCTCGCTCGGCCTTTCCGAAGGCGCCGTGAAGGCGCATGTGGCGGGACTTCTGCGTCTGCATGGCGCGCGCAACCGGACGGAGGCGCTGGTGCGCGCCGGCGCGGTCGGCTGGACGAGTGGCGATGCGCCGTGGCAGCATCGCGGTGATCGCGACGAGACGAATGGAGTGGACGGCGCGGCGAGGCCTGACCGGCGCCTGGGGTCCGACGCCGATCCCGAAGGTTCCAACGTCGGACAGGATTAGCGGTGCTCGCGCGCCAGGTCTCGGTATCTGGCGAGCACCCGGCCATCGCGTGGTGGCAGGTCGCGCCGACGGGCGGGCCACCGGAGCTCTCAGGCGCCGGCGGAGAGCCGATCACCGTTTCGCCAACGACGCCATCCGCAGCCACACCCGGCAAGAAGCCGACGGGTTCGCCGCCTCGTGCGCCCGTCCCCCGGATCGCGTCTGGCACCCGGACCTGACCCGCAGTGCTTCGGGTAGCCATCATTTCCTTAGCACGGAGCTTGTTCGGTCGCCGCCGCAGCGCGCCGCAGCGATCGCTGAATCCTCGTGGGGCGTCATCCGTGTGCACACCGTGAGTTGAGGCGCAACGGCAAATTGGGCCGCATAGCAAGCCGGAAGAATTCGCCGTGACTGGTATCATGCAGAACCCAATCCCATCACAAGAACCTCAGGAAATTCTTGAAATTGATCCGGGATGGGATGCAAAGGCGGTCTTCCACACGACACTTCGTTGAAAAGCCCCGCGCCAAGCTTCGAGGCCGTACTACTGCGTTGAACGACCTGGCCGTTATCCCGGCCCTTCTTGTCGCCGGCCATTCGGCCTAGTCGAACGGCTCAAACCTTAATCCATCCGGCTAAGTCACTCAGCCATGGGGCAACCTCGAGGCGAATGGAGGCGCGCTATCCATCTGTTATTAATGGGTTATTACGGACGCATTAACGCCGCTCAAAGCGTCCGTGGCCGACGTCGGCGATGGGGTCTGCCACTCCGAACGTGCACACCCTTAACGTTACCAAGGGGTAAAATGGCTCACTCGACGTTCCGTGATTGACCCTTGGTCGGCAAATCCTCTAAAGGGTTAGCAAGCCGTTAAAGGGATGGAAAAGACAGAGATCCTGAAGCAGCGGCGAGGGAGTGGAGAGAAAGACCGAAGAAACGCCGACGGTTCGACGCAGGGGGAGATTCCTGCGAATGCCTTCGGCTTGCCTGCGGTCCGCCGCGATGCCGGTCTCTCCCACCCTGGCCGCGTCAGTGGCCGACGCCGCGGCGGCAGACGTGTCTCGGACAGACCCGGAAGGCCTGGGAGGCCCCGGTCAACAAGCAAGGTCAACGACGCTGCGGCGTGATGCCGGGCGGGGGAATAGGGGTGACACATGACGAACCTGAAGAGCGTACTTCTGGCCGCGACGGCCATGGGCATGATGGCTGGCGCCGCTCACGCCCAGTCGAATGGAAACACCGCCGACGTCGAGCAGATCCAGCAGGGCAACACCGCTGCCGTCAACCAGTCGGGTAGCGCCGACAACGAAGCGTTTCTTCTTCAGAACGGCACCACCAACGACGCCGACATCCGGCAGTCCGGTGTGGGCGGCAACATCGCCGGCGTTGACGGCAATGCCATGACCCAGACGGGCGCGTCGAACGTCCTCGACGTCAACCAGGCCGGTTCGGGCAACGAGATCGGCACCGGCACCGCCGGCGTCGACCAGACCGTCGGCCGGAACGATGCGACTCTCACCCAGACCGGCACGGACAACACCATCAGCAACGTCCAGCAGGCGGGTCGCGGCACCAGCGGCACCAACGTCCTGACGATCGTGCAGGGTGCGACCCTGAACACCGTGACCACCGCCAGCCAGACTGGTCGGAACAACGAGGGTTCGATCACCCAGGATGGCGGCGGCAACCTGGTCACCTCGTTCTCGCAGACCGAGGTTCCCGGCACCGTCTTCGGTATCCCGGTCACGACCCGTCCTGGCAATGAGGCGACCGTCACGCAGTCGGGCGAAGGCAACATCCTCGCCTCGGTCAGCCAGCGCAGCGACCGTCTCGGCAGCAAGAACACGCTGACCATCGACATGTCCGGTGACGGCAATGGCGGCGGCGGACTCTCCGGCCAGGCCGCCGCCTCCGGGGCGACCGCGAGCACCCTGTCGCAGACCGGCGAAGGCAACGCGATCGGCATGCTCGTCTCCGGCACGGGCGCCCAGTTCGGCGTCACCCAGAGCGGCTCCGACAACGCGGCGACCGGCATCACCCTCGCCGGCACGAACAACCAGCTCGGCATCCGTCAGATCGGTACCGAGAATGCCGTAAGCCTCTCCACGATCGCCGGCCTCGCCAACAATGTCGGCATCGAGCAGTTCGATTTCGGCAACGACGCCAGCGTCTCGATCAACGGGGTTTCCAACGGCAACCAGGTGGGCATCAGCCAGGACGGCCCGATTGGCAGCTTCGGCCGGACGAACGACGCCACGGTGACCATCAACAACGGCTCGGACAACACGTTCACGGTCCAGCAGACGTCGTCGTTGTTCGGCGGCAACAACACCGCCACCGTCTCGCTCACCGCCGGCAACAGCAACCAGCTGAACATCGACCAGACCGGCTCGTTCTTCGGCGAGCGCAACGAGGCGACCGTCACCCTCTGGGGCAGCTTCAACAACGTCGGCGCCTTCGGCGGTAACGATGCCGGCTCGCTCGGCCTAACCGCCGGCAACCTGATCCAGACCGGCGCGGGCAACGACATCACCATGAGTGTCGGTGACGCCGGAGCCTCGAACGGCAACGTCTTCGCCTTCTCCCAGATCGGCGATGACAACATGATCGACGGCTCGATCAACGGCAACGGCGGTGCCGGAACCGGCATCAGCACGGGCAACCAGGCCGCGGTCGTTCAGGCCGGCAACGGCAACAGCGCGACCTTCAGCCAGACCGGCTCGGGCAACGTCCTCGGCGTCAGCCAGTAAGTCCCGCGAAGGGGCGGCTCAGCCGCCCCTTCCTTGCCTCATCCCATTTCATAGCCGGCGTTGCGGCCGTGCCTCACCCCGCCGAAGGCGGCCAGGCCAAGCCCCTCGTCGAAGGAGCCGATCATGAAGAAGTCCCTCAAGGCGACGCTGCTCTCGGCGTCCATCCTCGCCCTCGGCGCCGGCAGCGCGTTCGCCGACGACAACGACGCCTTCACCCTGCAGTCGGGCACGGACAATACCGCTCTCATCCAGCAGAGCGGGTCGGGCAACCAGGTCGGTCTTGCGCCGGTCGCGCAGAACGCAACGCAGGCCGGCAGCGGCAACATGCTGTCGATCAAGCAGCTCGGGTCCACCAGCCAGGTCGGAACGGGCACGCTCGGCGTCGACCAGACCGGCACCAAGAACAAGCTGACGATCATCCAGTTCGCCGGATCGAACGGCAATGCAGTGCTGAACGTGCAGCAGACCGCGAACTTCACGACCAACTCGACCTCGACGAACGTCGCATCGGTCTCCCAGACCGGCGGGACCGGCAATGTCGTCGACACGATCTCGCAGACGATGACCGCCGCCGGCCCGCAGAACTTCATGACCATCGTCCAGGACGGCTCCTCCAACGGCGTCGGCGGCTTCCAGCGGTTCAGCTTGGCCGCCGAATTCGCCGCGCAGAACGGACTGCAGCTCGCCTCGGTCTCGCAGAGCGGCGCGAACAACAACTTCAACTATCGTGCTGACGGCAACTCGAACCAGTTCGCCGTGCGCCAGACGGGCGGCAATACCTCGCTCGTCGCTTCCGTGGTCGGCGACTCGAACCAGCTCCTGGCGCGTCAGGCAAACGGCGCGGTGGCAACCGCCACCATCGCCGGCGACAGCAACGCGCTGGTCTTCAACCAGGGCGGCGCCGGGATCATCGCGGATGTCACCATCACTGGCGACCTCAACAACAGCAACGGCCTTGGCGGCTTCTCCGGCGACGCCCGCTCGGCGGCCTACGGCTTCCAGCGTCCGGGGCTGATCCAGCAGTTCGGCTCGAACCAGCTCGTCTCGCTCGACGTCGATGGCGACTCCAACCGCTTCTCGGTCAACCAGGCCAATCGCGGCAACCGCGCCACGGGCAGCATCGCGGGCGACGGCAACCAGGCCGTCGTCAACCAGGACGGGGTCTCGAACACCGCGACCTTCTCGCAGGTCGGATCCGGCAACACCCTCGGCGTGAGGCAGTGATCAGCCGGGGGGCGGCCTTCAGGCTGCCCCTCGTCCCCTTGACCCGTTTCACCAGCGCGCTGCGGCAGTGCCTCGAACCGCGACAGCGGTCAGGCCGATGCCCTCGCCAGCAAAGGAAAAGATCATGAAGAAGTCCCTCAAGGCGACGCTGCTCTCGGCGTCCATCCTCGCCCTCGGCGCCAGCATCGCCTTCGCCGACGACAACGACGCTTTCACCCTGCAGTCGGGCCAGGACAACACTGGCCTCGTCCTTCAGAGCGGCGTCGGCAGCAACGTCGCCGGCTCCAGCGATCACGCCATCACTCAGGACGGCGACGACAACACGCTGCGGATCGAGCAGATCGCGGACGACATCCGGGGCGGCCGGCAGAACTTCGTCGGCGCCGGTTCGGTGGACGCTGTCGACAATGATTACGCCGGCTTCCTGCAGCAGGGAGACGACAACACCGCCACGATCCGCCAGGACGGCGACCGGAACCGCGTCTTCCAGCTCAAGCAGATCGGGAACGACAACGGCGCGACTGTGAGCCAGACCGGCAGCTTCAACGGCGTCACATCGATTTCCCAGTCGAGCGACGGCAACAGCGTGTCGGTCACCCAGACCGGCAGCCAGAACCTCGTCGGTCGCAGCCAGTACCGTGCGCTGCCGCGGAGCAGCCAAAACGAGACGGAGAGCGGCATCTACCAGAACGGCGGCAACAACACGCTGACCATCTCGACGGTGGGCGATCGCAACCGCACCTACGTCGCGGCGCAGAATTCCACGGGCTTTGCCGCAGGCAACCAGGCGAGCCTCGAGATCCTGGGCTCCGACAACGGGCAGACGGGCTTCGGCACCGGCTTCGCGGCCGGCCTCGGCATGGACTCGCGCTTCGTCGTGGCCGGACTCGAGCGCAGCGTCGTTCGGCAGACCGGCTCCAACGGCCTCGACGTCACCATCAACGGCAACGACAATGCCTATGGCTTCATCCAGACCGGGACGGCGGGTCTGACGGCCTCGGTCACGGGCTCCGACAACCAGCTCGCGGTCGGCCAGAACATCGGCATCGGCCAGGCACTGCGCGACGACGCGATCGTCACCATCACGGGGTCGGGTAACGACGTCGGCCTGAACCAGACGACCAACAGCGGCGCCTCGGCGCGGGTATCTGCCGACATCGACATCGACGGCAGCAACAACCGGCTTGGCATCACCCAGACGCAGAACGGCAATGCAACGTCCTCGCTGGTCGTTTCGCTAGTCGGTTCCGGCAACAACGCGACGTCGCTCGGCGGCTTCACCGGCGATGCAGGGTCGATCTTCTTCAACCGGACCCCGGGCTACCTGGAGCAGGGCGGCAGCAACAACACGATGGAGCTGAAGGTGGGCGCGGTCGGTTCGCCGTCCGACAACAACCTGTTCTCGATGCGCCAGTCGTCTTCCAACAACACGATCAACGGCACGATCATGGGCAGCAACAACCAGGCCGTCGTCTCGCAGTCGGGTGGCGACATGGCGACCTTCACCCAGAACGGCAGCTTCAACAACATCGGCGTCCGGCAGTAAGCCAGGCGACGAGAAACCGGTTGGGGCGGCTGGATGCGTGCATCCGGCCGCCCCGCCATTCGATCCGAAGGCGGTCGAGACGGTCGATCGCATCACAGTGGCAGGAGACGTAAAATGGTCCGACGGCCTTTACCCGGTTTGATGCTGATCGCGTCCGCCATGCTTGTTCCGCTTGCTGCCGCCAGCGCCCAGACCGCCGGCGACAACTCCGTCTTCATCGGCCAGACCGGCAACACCAACGCGATCGCCATCGAGCAGGACGGCAACGGCAACGTCGTCGGCGGCCCGACGGACGGCTTGCCGCTCGGCCAGGACGGCCGCGACAACCAGATCACCATCCGGCAGACCGGATCGAACAATTCCGTCGCCACCAACACCCGTACGGGCGTGCGGCCAAGCCTCGGGCTGGTCGCCACCGGCACCGGCCAGCTCGGCAACCGCAACGTCATCGACATCATCCAGGACACGCCCTTCTTCGGCTTCGCCAGCACGGCGATCGAGGCGATCCAGCAGCAGGCGCTCGCCGCCTTCAGCGCCGCCGGCGCCGCCTCGAACGAGCTGGTGCTGCGCCAGTCCTCGCTGGCCGGCGCCCAGTCGGTCGGGCAGGTGATCCAGACCAACACCGCGGCCGGACCGGACGAACGGGTCACCAACCGCGTCGCCATCACGCAGACCGGCAACATCGCCGGCGACAACACCGTGGTGACCGTCCTGCAGAACGGCGCCGGCAACGACGCCGGCATCCTCCAGACCCAGGCCGGCCAGCAGATCGGGACGGTCCGGCAGATCGGCACCGAGAACGCCGCCGGGATCGAGCAGTCCAACGGCCTCGACAACGCCGTCCTCAGCGTCGAGCAGAGCGGCATCCTCAACCGCTTGGAACTGCTGCAGAGCGGCTCGCGCAACCAGGTCGCGCAGATCCTGCAGAACAACGACGGCGTCGGGATCTCCGGCAACAGGGTCACCCTGACGCTCGCCGGCAGCGACAATGGCGGCAACGGCGCCACCGACAATTTCAGCATCATCCGCAACGCCGCGGCCGTCTACCAGGCCATGATCTTGCAGATCGGCGACGACAACAGCGTCAGCTACGTCACCTCCGACGACAGCACCGGGAACCTCTACGGCGTCTCGCAGGAAGGCGACGGCAACGGCGCGACCGGCACCGTGTCGGGTGACGAGAACGAGATGGCGGTCCGGCAGATCGGCGACGACAACAGCTTCACCTTCCTGCAGGACGGCACGGCGAACGCCGCCGCGGCGGACTTCGCCGGGGAGCGCAACCAGGCCGCCCTCAGGCAGAACGGCACCGGCAATCTCGCGGTCGTCTCGATCAGCGGCAACAGCAACAACGCCCTGCAGGTAACCGGCTTCACCGGCGACCGCCTGGCGGTGGCCACCGCCGAGGGGCTGAAGCCCGGCGACATCGTGCAGGCCGGCACGCTCAACACGGTGGACGTCATCGTCACCGGCGACCTGAACGCCTTCGCCTTCTCGCAGAAGGACCAGGACAACCGGATCTACGGCCTCGTCTCGGGCACCGGGAACCAGGCCGTGGTGACCCAGGCGGGAACTGCAAACGTTGCGTCTTTTTCGCAGCGAGGAAAGGGGAACGGCCTGGTGATTCAGCAGTAGAAGCCGACAATGCGCCGCCGATGTGCGGAAAATGCTGCTGTTGCTCAAAATTCCAGAGGTGGGCGAAAAATGTTATTAAGGCTTGCGCGCCATAATCCGGGTAAGATCAACCCGGAGCAGTTCGATGTATCGGATGCGTGCATGCCTCACTGTCGCGGTCCTGTTGACGACCTTTCCGGCCGCGGCCGACAATTCTCTTGTGATCCTGACGGATCCGAATTCGCTGAACGCTACGGAACTGACGATCGCCGGCAGCGGCAACGGCCTCAGCATCTTACAGGAAGTCCCGCTGAGCGCCGCCGTGACGAACAAGGTCCGCGTCAGCCTGACGGGCGACCGCAATGGCGGTCCGGTGGGGTCGACCTTCACCAGTGCGGCCTTGAGCTCCGGCCTGATGCCGGGCACGCTGACGCAGCGCGGACAGGGCAACATGATGAGCCTCGACGTAATAGGCTCGAGCAATCTCTTCGCCATGCTGCAGCAGGGCGACGGCAACACCATCGTCGGCTCGATCTCGGGCATCGGCAACCAGGCGGCCGTCCAGCAGTTCGGCGGCAACAACTTCGCCTCCTTCTCCCAGACCGGGATGGGGAACAATGTCAGCATCACCCAGAGGTCCCGCTAAGGCAGGGATCTCGCATTCGGAAAGGTTCCGGCATGCGTCCCTCCCTTCTTGGCTCAGCCATCGCGGCCCTGGCCATGTGGTCCGCGGTCGTTCCGGCGAGCGCCGAGGACAACACGCTGACGATCCTGCAGACCGGCACGGGCAACTCGCTCTTCGTTGACCAGTCGCAAGCCAGCGGCAGCACGGTCGGCGGCCTCTCGCTCGGTCGGTTCGGAAGCCTTCTCAGCCTCGACGAGAGCTCGTCGCAGCTGGGCGGCAACAACCGCGCCACGATCACCGTCACCGACGACGGCGCAGATGCAGTCGCGAACGGCGGCGAGGTCTATCTCTACCAGAACAACACCGGCCAGACCGTCGGGGCGACCCAGCCGGGCGGGGCCCGTGTCGGCAACCTCGACGGAGCCAACGTCGCGACCATCAACGCCCTCAACGGCAGCAACGCGCTCGTCGGCCAGTACGGCGTCGGCAACAATGCCACGGTCAACGTCACGGGCCCGCTTTCCGGCACCCTGACCGGCGGCGAGGCCATCAACGGGACGGTCATCCAGGTCGGCAACGGCAATCTCGGCAGCGTCAACGCCGGCGCCGGCACGCAGGGCACCGTCGTCCAGCTCGGCAGCGGCAACACCAACGAGCTCAACATCGAAGGCTCCCCGCCGGGCACGTCGGTCGTCTACACCCAGATCGGCAACAACCTGACGCCGGGGACCAGCGCCCAGGTTTTCACCACCGTGCCGGGCACGGTGACGGTGACCCAGACCGGCTTCGGCAGCGTCGCGACCCGCGGCGCCGTGACCGTCACCCAGACCGCACGCTGAGTGCGGCGATGCGCGCGGCAGGACGACATACGGCCCTCCTCGCCGCCGGGATCATGCTGGTGACCGGCGGTGCGAGCCGGGCGGCCGAGCCGGGCGCGATCGCGGCGATCGTGGTGGAGCCGACGGACGACGGCGTGCGGATGACCGGCCGGGCCGTGGCGCTTTCGGTTTTGTCGGTGGACGCGAAGATGACCATCGAGCGGTCGGGCAGCGGCGGCCGCACCTCGACGTCGCAGGGCGGGCGCTTCACGCTCGAAAAGGGCGAGAGTGCCGACGTGGCCACGGTCGGGCTGTCCATGGCGGCGGGCGACGCGCTCTCGGTGGAACTGGTGCTGAGCGTCGACGGCCGGACGATCGCGCGGAGCGTCGTCGAGACGGCACCGTAGCGGACACGAGATCGACCCGTCCGGCCCGAAGCGCTTCCGGCCGGACGGTTTTCGCGAGGGACAAGCCGGACTGCCGCAAGAGAGCGCGGTCAGACGGCCAGGGACGGGGACGGGGAAGAATGAACATCATGAATATTGCCGGGCTGTCGCTCGTCATGGCCCTGGCGGGCCATTCGGCGGCCAAGGCCCAGAGCGAAAGCGACTTCGTCGCCGCGTTCTCCGGCGACTGGCAGACGCTGGATCCGGCCTATTCGGACGGCGGCGCCTGTCGCGTGTCGCTGGCGTCCGAGAAGTCGGGCGCCAATTACGCGCTGACGGCGCGCAATTGCGGCGGCGACCTTGCCGGCATCGGTGGCTGGGGCATCGTCGGCAAGCAGCTCGCGCTGCTCGGCGCCGACGATCAGGTGCTGGCCCGCATGGGCGGCAACCAGATCCGCATGAGCGGCGACACCGAGACCGGCAAGGCGCTGGTCTTCGAGCGCATCCGCGAGACGGCGGTCGCGCTGGCACGGCCGGTGAACGACGAGGAATGCGTCTTCTACGGCTACACCGCGAGTTGCGCCAAGCCGGAGGACTTCGTGCAGCCCGAGTCCGCCGCGCCCGGCGAAGCGGCCAAGGCCTCGGTGCTCGTGCGCCTCAATGTCCGGGCGGAAGCCCGCCCCGACGCCCCAATCGTCTCCACCATCCCGGCCAACACCTGCGTCGTCGTCGACCAGTGCACGACGGCGTCCGACGGGTTGTGGTGCAAGGCCCAGGTCGCCAGCTACACCGGCTGGATCCCGCAGAAGGCGGTCCGGCAGGGCCGCTGGCCGGTCCTCACCTTCGCCGGACAGTGCCAGATGGTGAACTGACACTCACAATTGCAGCAAGAGGGGCTGCTTCGCCGAATATGAGGTCGTCATAACGACCATATACCGACCATAGAAAACGCCATATTTCTCCCCCACCACACCATACGCACTAAAGCTGCAGTCAGGGGATCCGACTGGCGACGGGGTCGTTTGGGCTTCTCTCATCATGTTGCCGAAAGCCTGGATCGGCCTTCGACTATTCATTCACACTGGTGCGCTTTCTCCTGCGCAGAGTTCTTTGCGGACCGGCGCCGCTCGATCGCGCGCTGTTGAGGGCTTGCTCCCTCGCGTCGCCTGCGTCGGTGCGCTCTCGCTAGCGGAATTGCCTGCGCGGACGTTTTGCAGGAACGGCCAAGGCAGGGACTGTATGACGTCATTCAGTTTGACGATATCAACCGGCCTCGGCGCCTTCTTTGTCCCAGTAGCCCCGCACAAAGCTCGCACTTCGCTCGCCATACTCGGACACCGACAGCGACTTCAGGAGCTTTTCTCTGTCGATGTGGTCGCGGACGATGCGCGCGTCCCTCCAAGGGATATGGGACAGCTCGGCATTCGTCGACAACGCGTGCCCAGTGATCTGCGAAAGGCGCGCCTGCCAACCCTCCTCAGCAAGACTGGCTTCGAACCAGGCTGCGAGGGCCTCCCAGTCTGGCCACGCCCAATCGTCGGTACTCAATGCAAACAGATCACCGTCGCGTCGGGCGAGGCCAATGCGTTCGCGGGCTTCCGCAAACCGTCGATCCCAGAGGCGGTCGAGGTCGAGGGCTGCCTCGCGAGCCTGTCGCTCGACTGACGTCCGAAGGGATTTCCGTGCGAGCGGAAAGCTTCCACGCGGGTCTTTAGGCACGCGCCGGACATACTGCCAGACGCCGTTGCGCTTTGTGAGATGATTCGAGATCGCCACTTCAACCGCCATGTTGCACATGATGTTATGCAGCGGCCTGACAAGCAAGCCGCGCATGAGGGCGGTAAGTGATTGATTTATCAGATGGCCGGAGTACCATTTCAAGGAAATGGTACGCCCAAGGGGAGGATAAACTCAGTGGTAGGTCACGCGCGATCGAATGATCCGAATATGTGGTAACCTAACGTAACAGGAACGGATCAAGCGCATGACCGAGACGCTCTTCGCGCGCCCAATGGAACCGGACGACTTGGATTCGCTCGGCTCTTGGCTCTTGGATATGGACGACCTCGCGCTGTTTGACCGCTCTTTGACGGTGACGCCTAGTCGCAATGCCCTTCGACGAATGTGGGAGTCGGAACTAGCAGGCGACCACTCTTCGACTGCGTGCTGGTTTACGGTAGTGACGAATGAGCGATCTCCAACAGCCATCGGCGGGTTTTCGTCCGTCAAGTACGCTCATGGCGATGCCACGCTAGCAATGTTCGTGTCCAAGCCGGCCCGCGGCAAGGGGCTCGGGTTTCATTTCGGTTCCCTGCTTCTGGACATCGCATTCGATCATCTCCGCCTCCGCCGGCTCACGACCTTTTTTCGGTCGGATAACGAGCGGACAGATAGGCTAGTCGCGCACCTCGGCTTTCGCGAAGAGGGCCGAATGCGCGAAGCGTGGTTTGCCAAGGGCCGGACATTCGACGCCGTTGTTGTCGGCGTATTGCGGGACGAATGGTACGCCAATCGCTCCGCTCTTCAGGCGGAGCTCCGATGCGACCAAAAGATAAGGTTTGGGGCGGTGGAAGAACACGCACCATAAGCCGACCCCGGAGTCCGGCTATTCTCGATTACGGTGAGGCGGCTGACAGTGAAGGCACCAGACCAACCGAATGGGCCACGACGGCGACTCGGAGCAGCGCTGTTCGCTGACATTGTGAATTATGCAGACTTGATGAGTCGGGATGAGGTCGGTACCCACGCGGCGGTAATAGCTCGCCTGCGCCTGCTAAGCCAAATCGGCGAAAGATATCGCGGCGAAGTCATACAGCGGCTCGGTGATGGCGTTTTTATGCTATTCGACAGCGCCGTAGACTGCGTCTGCTTCGCGATGCGGGCGCAGATTGCCATGCAGTCTGAGAATAGCGACCTTCCGTCGGAGCGGTGCATTGTCTTCCGGATTGGGATACATTGCGGTGAGATTCTATTCGCCGACGAGGGAATAGGCGGCGACACCATCAACATTGCTGCTCGGATTGAGTCACTGGCTCCACCGGGATCGATCGCATTGACTTCTACTGTGCACGAACAGGTACGCAACAAGGTACCAGCCGGGTTCGAGTATCTCGGACCCAGAGTGCTGAAGAACATCGCCGAACCGGTGGAACTCTTCCTGCTACGCGAGGACAGCGAGCCAGCGGCAATGACTCCAGCGTTGAGGCTAGGGAGGCAGGATCGTGCAGCGGCGATAAGCGACCAATCAGTGGTCATCTTGCCATTCAAGTTTGATGGCGAACCGGGCACTGAGAACTGGTTAGCCAACGGGCTGACGGAAGACATCACGACGAACTTGTCGCGCTTCCATAACCTCTTCGTGATTGCGCGCAACTCTGCTTTTGTCTACCGCGAGCAGGAAATATCGCCGCTGGAAGCCGGACACCGTTTCCAAGTACGCTACGTTATCTATGGTACTGTACGGCGCTCGGGAAAGCGTCTCAGGATCACTGTCCAGCTTGTTGACGCCATCCGCGATCGGACGATCTGGGGCGAGCAATACAATCGCAATCTCGACGATATTTTCGACATTCAAGACGAGATTAATCGGACCGTTGTAGCGGCGATTGCCGTTCAGATTGAAGCATCCGAGCGCGAGCGCTTGCGAAGTGTTCCACCGTCCGATCTGCGCGCTTATGGTTTTGTCCTACAAGGCCAGCAGCACTCTCTTCAGTACCGCCGCGAAGAGAATCTCATCGCTCGCCGGCTTTACGATGCCGCGCTTCAGGCCGATCCGCAGTATGCGCGTGCGCTGGCGGCTAAGTCGCGAACCCTCAATCTCGACTGGCGCTACAAATGGGGTGACGAGACGACTGGCGCTTTGGATGAAGCGCTAAACTTAGCCCTTTCAGCAACGTTGTCAGATGAAACAGACGCGAGGGGATTCGGCGAGCTTGGGTACGCGCACCTGTACCGAAAAGAGCATGATGCATCGATTAGCGCTTATCGTCGTGCCCTATTGCTTAATCCAAATGATGCAGATCTGATGTCCGACATGGCCGACGCGCTTGCGCATTCGGGCCGAGCAGAGGAAGCCATCACCCTTCTCGAAAAGGCAATGCAGCTCAATCCATTTTTTCCGGACCAGTACCTTTGGCATTTAGGTGGCGCATACTACAAACTGCATCGCTACGACGAAGTCATACAGACTATTCAGTCGATGCAGAATCCCACCGAAGGACGCCGTTTGCTTGCTGCGAGTTACGCCCAGATGGGCAGGCTTGACGAAGCGCGCAGTGAAGCTGAAATGGTACTGCAAGCCCATCCTGGTTTCCTCGTCGAGCATTGGGCGAGAGTCTTGCCGGATCGGCTACAATCTGATGTGGAGCACTTCGTTGACGGGATGCAGAAAGCTGGGCTCTCTTAATCAGTCACTCGCGTCGCCCCGTCGGCCCGGATAACGCGCACCGCTCAGCATAGCGCCAGAAACCCTCGCACCACTCACCATGGCGCCGCTGACCATCGCCCCGGCCACCCTGGGGCCACCGGCACTGTTGGGGTCGCTAAAGAAGGTATTGAGAAGCACCTGCTCAAACATCCCAGTATCGATATCCATTCTAATCGTGTAGTCGGCCTTGTCGTAAGACCAGACTTTCAGTTCGTCGGCGTAGTCAAAATCGGCGGCTGCCAGCCCAGTAAGCGAGGGGTCCCCGGGCGCTCGCGCGCGATTTGCCATGCCCTTCTTTCCCGTTCTGTATTCAGTGGCTTCAACACCATCCCCATGGACCAGAAACAATACAGGGCGAGGCAGTTCGTAATACGTACCCTCGTAGCTAAATCCGTAAACGCGGGCGAAGCGCGCAGATTGACTGGTCAACTGATTTTGTAGGAACTTATTAGTACGCGGACTTCTGGCGGGAGACGGATTATGATTTCCGTCTTTCTGATCTGCTGAAGGAACGATCGCCGTCGGAAATCCATTCGCGGGATTTGTATCAACAATTCTCCAAAATGTATTCTTGTTGGTTCTTCCCTTTCTTATTCTTATCATCATGTTGGCTTCATATTCGAAGCTTTCATCGATCTCCAAACGCGACGATCCAGTATCATTGCCTTTGGCATTCGCAGGGACGAATTTGTAAACGCCAAGCTCATTTGGGTCTGTCTGGTTCTTGAGTAGTATTCGATGCTTCGGTTTCAGACGGACGCTGTCCACCTCGACGATTCCCGTAAGCGCGTGGTTGTTGATACTCGCTAAATCTACTATTTCAAAGTTTGACATCGGGGCGGGCGGATCTACGATATCCAGATCCTCCACCACGCGTCCGAACAACAGGATATTCGATGGACTGAGTAGCGTCTCGGTCATCTAGGCCTCCTTATGCCCGGCCTGGGCAATGAGAGCTGGGCGCTAAAGCCCTCCTCAAATTATACCTGTAAATCGTGTCGCTGGATAGGGATGACATCATCTTCCTTTGGGGACTAACGTGCGAACTGACCCAGCGTGACTGTCATTGCCAAACGGCTGCAATTGCGGTCCGACTTTGACCCAACCAATGTCACGTAGGTCAAAATTTCCGCGGATCATTCGAAAAAATCTGCCTCTGTTGAGTTGCCGATCAACGAGCTCGAATACCTCGGCGACATCAACGTAGCTCAGATCGTCCCGCTCAATCAGGTCCCAAGTCGTGGCCAGATATGTTCCAACTATGTCGCGCGCCCGCAATAGTGCCATCTTGAACCCGTCTGGATCACGCGCGAATGCTTTGTCGAATAAGCGCTGCATGGTCGATGCATAATAAGGGGTAGCTAGCAATTTATCGGACAAATCTTCCAATATTGGAGTGATCAGCCCATGCTCAAGGAGCTCCTCATGAAATATATCGACTAGAATATCGAAGAATGCGCCCGTCAGTGGCTGGGACAAGTCATGCTCTTTTCTCCAGCCACGTTTGAACTCCGAAAGCCGCCGGTCGTTCGACGAAATCCGGATCTGTTTGTTAGGGGACAACTCAGCCATCCGGCTGACCCGGTTCAAGGTGTAGAGATTGCCGCGCGTTGTCAAAAGAAGATCGTCGACAACCGAATTGAAGTGCAAAGAAGATATTAGCGCGACAAGGTCAGCCGCCGATTCGTGAAAGCCGAAATACTCGCCGGTCGCCGCCTCTGGGTCGGGTACACCGAGCTCGCTGTAGATTATGGCGTGACCAACTTCGTGAGCAATCACATCGAAGTTCAAGCTGTACGGTACAAAACTCTCGCCCTTTCCGTGGCCTCCGACCTCAATGAAGCCATAACCGGCATATGCATTCTGCAAACTCGGCAGTATGGATAATTCCAAGCGCGGAAAATCGCGTTCAAATTGCCAGCGTATTGGGCGCTGAAAATAGTTTTCCCATACGTCGATGACGAAGCGCACGGTGCCGAAGAGATGCGCCATCTCGAATTGCTCGGTACCCATCCGTAGATAGTCGAAGTGCCCCTCTGCGTCTGGCAATGCTGGCAGATTGATGGGGCCGTGCCACGGTGGCAGCGAAAGCGTGGTGTCCTTTCGATCCATGCTGATCCCGTAGGGATGGCGCTTGCCGATCGGATAAACAGTGTAGGCGCGGTGGTCAGCAGGACCGGGCCTCACCTGTCCCGCAGGTGTCGCGATTAGTACCGTCTCAGGTGCAACCTGCGCCGCGGCGAAACTCGCCTGCGGGAAGAGCCTGAAGCGCGTGCCGCATATAGCCAAGTCGGCCCCCAGAGGCTGCCGTCCGCTTGCTCGCCTTAACGGTCTCGGCGTTGGGGTGAAGTTACCACTGCATCACGGAGCAGGCTAGCCAACGTCTCGCGCCCGCCCCGGGGTGACCGGCTCAGTGACCTGGCAGGCTGACTTCCTTCGTTCCAGCCTGCTAAGGCCCGGTCCCACAGGAATGTCGGTTCGAAGTCGTGGTGGACGCGCGGCAACGCATCACGGCTGCAGAGTTCTGTTACCAAAGCGACCATCGCCAGTGCGTCCTTTCGCTTCTGATCAACGCGCCCAGCCGGTAGCCAAGCTCGGAAACGCTTAAGATCGGTTGCTTCCGTAGTAGCGATGCCCTCCATGATATTTGTCCAGGTCCGAGCCTTGTAGAACAAGCCCATTGCACTGTGCATCACTGCTTGCGCAGTGCAGGGACCGAAAATTCCAGCCTGCTGCGCGGCATTAGTTGTAGCGCGGACATTCACCAACGGTTCGGTGAGCGGTAGATAGCCGACGTCCTCTGGCCCATGCAGGAGCGCGACTTCGTCGTCGGCCTCGAGATTGCCGTTTCGATAATCCTGATAGATTTGGCCGACCCCAACCACGCCGTAGGCATCGAGTTCCGCTGCTCTAAGCGCACCCATACTTGCTGCTCCGAAGACCGGTATCCCAAGAGACAGCGCCCAGAGGATCTCCTTGTGCCAGACCGCCAGAACCCCCTCGAAGAAGCCGTCAGCGAGGGCAATGGCGTCTGGCCGCGACTGGGCTGCGTGAAAAACATCGCCATTCCGCGCTGGCGGCTGCCGATCGAAGACAGGCGGTAGCGGTTGCTCCAAACGAGCTAAGGAAGGCCCAGCGAAAAGCACGACGCTCATTGTTGCTCCGCAGCGGCGCGGGCACGAGGGCCAGGCACGTAGCCAGGGCCGTCGTGCGGCGCCTCGAGTCCGGGGACGATTACCCGCACCACCGGGATACCCACGCCCGGCTTGTCAAGGTGAACAGCGACTGCTCCGTTCATACCGCACGCTGCAAGGCGGTCGAGCAAGTAACTCACCTGATCCTCTGGTGCGCAGGTCGCGAAAGACGGGCCAATGTTGTAGCGGCGTGGAGGGACGCTGTCGGCGAGGAGCCACTCCACATACCTCCTCTTTCCCATCAGACCACGCGGCGTAAACTCCGCGGGCTCGAGATCATCCCGAGAGCCGGTCACATAGGTCAGGCGGGTCTGCGCGGCCTCGGTAAGCGCCCGAATTAGCGCTATGTGTCGCTGCGGATGCGTGCCTGAACCAAGCCCTATGTGCCCGAGCCCCGCCACATCTTCCCAGATCAAGCAAAGAAAGCTCGCGACAGCGACATCCGTCGCTACATCCCATACTGCAACTCGCAGTCCGGCGTCGCTGATCTTCGCGCAGGTGGCCGCAGCGATAGGATGGTCGATCGAAGTAAGGTCAATACGCGTTATTGCCCGTGCCTCCGCGGATTGAGCCGACCACACCGCTACCGAATCCCGTTCGATCACCTCGCAAAGGGCGCTGCGAAGCGCCATTGCGTTCGTCGATCCAGAAGCTAGTCCATTCGTACTGGCCGGAAACAGACCGTACCCTGGCTTGAGCGGCTCGGAATAGTCAGCATGCACCATCTCGAACGGCAAGAGCAGCTTTCGTCCTGAGCGGAGCTCGACCCCATCCACCCAGAGCACCCGCGAATGCGGCGAGCGCGCCTCGCCTGAGATCCGGGGCAGACGTGAGACATCGATGGCGCGTCCCGACGCGGCAACGTTGGCGATGCTGTCTAACGTCAAAGGTAGCGTGATATTCTCCGCGTGCCAGACCTCGATCGCCTCCATCAACGCAGAGATCTTCGCGATTGTGAGATCGACCCCTTTCCCTTGTGAAACGCTCACCGACCTGGCGGCAGGACGGATGGCTAGCGCCACAGGGATCCCAATCCGATCAAGGTTTGTGACGTCTGCAAGCCGGGTAATTCCAAACTCCGACATCCGGCTCACTAGCGTGTCCAGCTGCGTAGCCTTCGTGTACGGAAGCGTAGCCTCACCCATGCATTCACTCAGCACATAAAGTTATCGCGAAACTGGGTTGTCGGCCCGCTGCCATCTTTCGGAAGCTGTTTCGAGGATTGTGTCGCAAGGACGTTGGCCGTTCATTGGGGTCAAGCCTGAACCGACGGCCGAGCCTGTAGCGGTAGTAAGAGTCGACAGCGAGATGCGTGATCCTAACACATGGGCAGCACCGCGGCAGAGTGCGCTCTGCGCTAGACTTTGCAGACACATATTTGCGGAGCCTGTTTCGGCCTCGGTGGCGCGCTTGGAGCGCAGCGACAATGCTGCGGCGCGACAGACATATCGATCCGTGGCCGACCGGAAGCGGTGGCGGACTTCTGACGAAGTGCTGGGCTCTGCTTGCGGCGTGTCTGAGAGGGGCCCGAACGTCGCTATTCATTGTCGGATGGCGCATGGTTTGGCAGTGCGCCCGTGCTCTGAGGCGATAGATCGCGGCCAAGCTTCAAGCAAGAATTAAGGCAGGCATAGTTATTGAAAGCGTAGATGATGGACTGATTGCGCTTTGCCCGGCGGCCGCCGCGAGGGCAATCGACAGGAGTTCCCCGTCTGCATCGATGCCCTCGCTACCGGTACCGCGCCTTTCCCGGCGTTCGAAGAGCACGCCGGGTTTGTGTCAATATGATGACGGGATCGCTCTGCAGGCGTAGCGTATCTATTGAATCTGCTTGTGATGTGCTGTCAAAATAAAGTCGGATTTTGGTTTACTGTATTTCGTAGTCAAACCGTTTTATGAGGCTCGTTATGCGGGACGTCTTGCCTCCATATGACGTAGAGAGATGGACGCCTCGTCGGAAAGCGTCGGTGGTAGGCGCTGTGGCGGGCGGCGACCTAACCGCAGATGCGGCATGTGCGAGATACAAGATCTCTCGGGAGGAGTTTCTAATGTGGGAGAGGCTCGAAAATCGCTATGGCGTTTCGGGCCTTCAGACAACGCGCGCTGAGAACTATCGCAAGCGGAAACCCGACTGAGCCGCTCGGGTTTGTATGCCACACATCTCTTAGAGTTGATTTAAAACTGATGAAGCTTGGGGATGCGGCGCATGATCTAGGCGGCGTAGAGAAAGGCTCTGGCGGAACCGATCGTGGCTTCGAAGTTTTTAGCGAGCCTTCGGTTTCGGTTGATCCAGTCGAGGAACCGTTCAACGACTCTTGATCTTGTTGCCGGCGTCGTAACCACAAGGCTGCCCGCTTCGGTGGTCTTGACCCTTTGACCGTCGGTGATTGCCGCCGTGGGACTGGCAGCGCGTTCCGTCCGCTCTCGGTCGGCCATGACAAGAGCGTGGTCGATCTTCTCGAAAATGCAGCTGTCACGCCAAGCCGCAGACCATCGGTAGACCGTGCTCCATGGCTGAAAGTCGCTCGGCAACAGGCACCATTCGATGCCACCGCGCATGACGTAGAAAATCGCGTTGACGATCTCTCGCATGTCTCATGATCTCGGCCGTCCCGTCCCGTCCCGTCCCGTCCCGTCCCCGTCACGCTCACCGGCGGGAGATGCGGCTCGATCACCTGCCACTCCGCATCAGTTAAGCTAAGCTGTCAATGGAGTTGATGTTCATATCGCTAAATGAAGACGAGGCGGCAACAAACAACGATCTCAGATCGTCGACCTGAGACACCCGGAAGCCTGCCCGTCGCCTTCGGCCCTCCGGTCATCGTGTGGCGCTGAACGCGGTATGAACGAGGCATTCAGCGACGGTTCCGACCGCCGGGTTCAAGTTCGGGTCATTCCATCCCGAGCCGATGTGCTCTTGTCGGAGATGCCCAGATGATCCGCTTGCCCCTTGCTTCTGCCCTCGTTGTTCTCGCCGGCCTGACGACCGTAACCCCAGCATCCGCCAACGACGTGCGTTTCGACCAGTACGGCTGGTCGAACTCCGCCGGCGGATCTCAGCAAGGCTACCGCAACCGTATCCGCGTCCATCAGGACGGCCGATACAATCGCTCGGTCAGCGAGCAGCGCGGTTCGCACAATCTGTCGGTTGTCGGTCAGGAGGGGCGTAGGCATTACGGCGCGACCTACCAGTACGGCAGGCGCAACTCCGCCGGCATCGGCCAGTTCGGCTCCGACCACACGACAATCCTCTCTCAGGACGGTCACGGCAACATTGCGGCCGGTGTTCAGGTCGGACGCGGCTGCTCGGCCGACGTCGCGCAGGGTGGCAGCGGGAACGTTGCAGCCCTCGTCCAGGCCTGCGACTGACCCCGCGCTGAGCGGCGCGTCCCACCCGTTACATTCCCATCCCATTGATGAGGCCCGCCATGCCATTGCTCCGCCCTCGCCACCGCCTCGCCGCGGCTCTGGTTCTCCTCGGCGCCACCACCGCTGCCTTTGCCGGCCCAGCGGTCACGCGATCGGGCGAGGCGCCGATCCGGTGCGAACTCGACGTCTCGCGCCGGGGCGGTTCGGTCGAACTGACCGCGCTCGCCCATGCCGCGAAGTCAGCGCGTGGTAAGTATGCGTTCCACGTCTCGGGTCGGGGAACCGACATCCGGCAAGGCGGGCCCTTCGCCATCGCTTCCGGCGGGACGGAACAACTCGGCATGGTCACGCTCAGCGCCGGCGGCTCCGGCTACGACGCCGATCTGACCGTCGTCATCGATGGCAAGACGATATCCTGCTCCGGCCGGGTCGGCGGCAAGATCTGACGAAGCGACAATACCCTGCTTTGCCGCGCCGGCCCGGTAGGGGCCGTTTCCAAACTCCACGCATGTCCCGGAACAGACCGGGGAACGGAGATCTTATGACCTTCATTTCCGCGAACGCCATTGCGGCCGCACTTGCCATTGCTGTGGTCGCCCCGGCGACCTTCGCCACGCCCGCGGCCGCCGGCGGCCAGGTGTCGTGGACCTTCGTCCCGAATGACCGGCAGACGAGCGGGGCCGTTGAAGCGGGGCTGCGGATCTATTCGCTCTATAACGGCCTCAAGGACGGCTCGATCCGGCAGAAAGGCCAGGGCAACAACGCCGGCCTCGCCCAGCGCGGACGGGGCAATGTCGGTCTCGTCCAGCAGCGCGGGAATGGCCATTCTGGCACGCTGGAGCAGAACGGCGACGGCAACGCCTACGGTCTCTTCCAATTCGGACGCGGAGCCCGCGACGCCGTCGTCCAATCCGGCAACCGCAACAGCGGCGCGACCTTTACCTACGGTTGGTGACGGGGATCGTCAGCTTTCAGGCTCGGTGCGCTCAGGAGTTGTCTGACCTCTGTGGCCGCCTTGAAGAACAAGGGGTGATTCCGGGTATCGGCGTGGTCGGGTGCCTCCATCTGTCCGGCCTTTTGTTGCAGGGCGGTGCTGCGGGCCGTAAGGAGTCCGCAGGTCGGATCCATATCAGCTTTTCGCGCTGGAACGCGCTCTGCCATTCCCTCCTTCGACCGCCTGCGCCACCGGCGACCTCTGGCGTCAGTCTTGGCCTCACGCCCCGACCGGTGCCGGCGCGCTGTAATTCTCCTGCCTAGCAAGAAGCACCCAGACCATGTGCGCCACCGTGTTGGCCAGCGCGAGCGAGACCAGCATGCGGGGTCTGCGCACCAGCATACCTTCCAACCATGAGCCTTCCGGCGGTTCCTCGCACGATGCCTCGCAGTCCCGGCCGGCGGCGAATAACCTTGAGCATGAGCCGCGGAAAGAACGGTCGGGCGGAGCAGACAGTAAATCCGGAGCAGTTAGAGGCGATCCAGTCCTGGCTGGGCCGGAAGGGAGCCTGTTCAGTCTCGCGGTTGAACGCTGCGGCATCTCTGTGGCCGCTCACGCTCTCAGGTCGGTCAGACTTCCACAACCATCTCTTTGGACGGAACGGCTGCGGACCCGCAGTTTATCTCGGCCATACGCAGCCTCGGTTTATGGATCAGGGAGGCCTTGCCGTGGGACCTTCAGGTGCTACACTTAGAATCAAGTCGCAGCCGTGAAGGCAAGGGAATCAAGGGGTTATTTCGGCTATTCCGGTAGGTCAGAATCCTGCCGCCCCAGCCAAGAATCTCCATCCCTCTGAAATCGTTGGTCTCGGCTGGAGAGAATCCTCCGACTGAAATGGCCCTCTGACTAAAACCCGCTGAGGCTGCGTGGATAGTCCAACGCCGTACGAGCGCCGACAAAACCGGCCGGTGGCGTCGCGGCCCCTTGCACGGCAGCGGGTGGGATGGTTTGAGGCGGCTCCTCCCTCGCTCCCACCTGGAATCCCCGCATGATCCGCCTTGAAAGCCTCGGCAAGCAGAACGGCAAGCAGATCGTCTTCATCGAGGCGTCGGCCGCATTACAGCGCGGCGAAAAGGTCGGGCTTGTCGGCCCGAACGGCGCGGGCAAGACGACGTTGTTTCGCATGATCACCGGCGAGGAACTGCCGGACGAAGGCCAGGTCTCGGTCGACCGTGGCGTGACCATCGGCTATTTCAGCCAGGATGTCGGCGACATGGCGGGCCGCAGCGCGGTGGTCGAGGTGATCGACGGGGTGGGACCGGTCAGCGCCCTGGCGGCCGAGATGGCGGAGCTGGAAGCGGCCATGGCCGACCCCGACCGCGCCGACGAGATGGACGAAATCATCACCCGCTACGGGGAAGCGCAGGAGCGTTACGACGAACTCGACGGCTATGCGCTGGACGGGCGTGCCCGCGAGGTGCTGGACGGCCTCGGCTTCAGTCAGGCGATGATGGACGGCGATGTCGGCGAGCTGTCCGGCGGGTGGAAGATGCGCGTGGCTCTGGCAAAGATCCTGCTCATGCGCCCCGACATCATGCTCCTCGACGAGCCGTCGAACCATCTCGATATCGAAAGCCTGATCTGGCTCGAAACCTTCCTGAAGGGCTTCGACGGCGCTGTCCTGATGACCTCGCACGATCGCGAATTCATGAACCGCATCGTCAACAAGATCATCGAGATCGACGGCGGCGCGCTGAATTCCTATACGGGCGACTACGAGTTCTATCGCCAGCAGCGCGCCATCGCCGAGGTGCAGCAACAGGCGCAGTTCGAGCGACAGCAGGCGATGCTGGCGAAGGAAGTGGCCTTCATCGAGCGCTTCAAGGCGCGCGCCAGCCATGCCGCGCAGGTGCAGAGCCGGGTCAAGAAGCTCGACAAGATCGAGCGCGTCGAGCCGCCCAAGCGCCAGCAGACGGTGCGCTTCGAGTTCCAACCGGCGCCGCGCTCGGGCGAGGACGTTGCAACCGTCAGGGCCGTCCACAAGAGCTACGGCGATCGCACCATTTATCAGGGCCTCGACTTCCAGGTGCGCCGGCGCGAGCGCTGGTGCGTGATGGGCGTCAACGGTGCCGGCAAATCGACGCTGCTCAAGCTGGTCGCCGGTGCCTCGGAGCCGGATATCGGCAACGTGACCCGGGGGCCGAGCGTCAAGACGGGCTATTTCGCCCAGCACGCCATGGAGCTGCTCGAAGGCGACCGCACCGTTCTGCAGACGCTGGAAGACAGCTTTCCGCAGGCAGGCCAGGCGCCTTTGCGTTCGCTGGCGGGCTGCTTCGGCTTTTATGGCGACGAGATCGAGAAGAAGTGCCGCGTCTTGTCAGGTGGCGAGAAGGCCCGGCTGGTCATGGCCAGGATGCTGTTCGACCCGCCGAACTTCCTCGTCCTGGACGAGCCCACCAACCATCTCGACATCGCCACCAAGCAGATGCTGGTCGAGGCGCTGTCGCGCTACGAAGGCGCGATGCTCTTTGTCAGCCACGACCGCCATTTCCTGGCGGCGCTCTCCAACCGCGTGCTGGAGCTGACGCCGGAGGGGCCGCATCTCTATGGCGGCGGCTATGCCGAATATGTCGAGCGCACCGGCCAGGAGGCCCCGGGGCTGCGGAGCTGAGCCCCGCGGCGCCCCTGAGACGCCTCAGGGATGGATCGCGGACAAACGGCGGGCGCGGAGCAGGGTGTGGCACCGCAACAGGTACGGGCGATCCGCTTTGCGCGAGTCCGCGATCGTGCAGGTTCGGTTTCGCGAGCGAGAGCGGCTGCATCCCCGGGGCCGCTCCCACTCTCTGGTCGGTCAGACGACGACCACCACCTTGCCGATCGCCTTGCCGCTGGCGAGGTGCCGATAGGCGTCTTCGACCTCGGCAAGCCTGAACCGCCGTTCGTCGACCACCGGCTTCAACGCGCCCTCGTCGCAGAGACGGGCCAGTTCGGCGAGGATCGCCCCATGGGCGCTCCGATCCTTGTCGTGCAGCATCGGGATCAGCATGAAGACGACATGCAGGGACGCGCCCTTCAGATGTGCGGGCGTCAGATCCAGCTCGGCCATCGCCAGCGTGGTCGCGACATGCCCGTTCAGCGCAACCGCCGCGAAGGAGTTCGTCAGATTGGCCCCGCCCACAGTGTCGAGGACGACGTCGAACCCGGCCCCGCCGGTATGGGCGGCGACGTAATCCGCGACCGCTTCGGTCCTGAAGTCGATCGGCTCCGCGCCAAGCTCCTTCACGACGGCAATCCGCTCGGCGCCGCTATCGGTCGCGTAGGCTTCTGCTCCGAAGGCTTTTGCAAGCTGCACGCCGACATGCCCGACGCCGCCGGACCCGCCGTGCACCAGGACCTTCTGTCCCTTGGTGACGCCTGCGCGGGTGAGACCCTCATAGGCCGTGATGCCGACGAGCGGCAGGGCGGCGGCTTCCCGCATGGACAGGGATTTCGGCTTGTGGGCGATCAGTCTCGCGTCGGCCGGCATATATTCCGCCAGCGCCCCCTGCAGGTCGGCAAGGCCGCCGGCGCAGCCATAGACCTCGTCCCCGACCGCGAAATCCGTGACCCCGGCGCCGACCTCCTCGATCGTACCTGCAAAATCCATGCCGAGGATCGCCGGAAGTGCAGGCGCGAAGCCCAGATCCGATCCCATGTTGCGGATCATCATGTCGATCGTGTTGACGCTGGTCGCCGCGATGCGAACCACGACATGCCCTTCGGACGCCGACGGCCTGGCCTGCTCCCGGGGGCGAAATGCAGCGGTCGGCCCGTATTCCTCAAGGATCATCGTCTGCATGGTCATGCTCCATTGGCTGGTTTCCCAACAAAGCTACACCGTAGGATAATGCGATAAACGGCGGATTTCAGAGTTCAGTTTTCGTCTAAGGGATATAATCGTCCACGTCCGCCGAGTGGTGACGGCAGCTATGCCTGCAGCCAGGGCGGGTTGCGGCCGATCCGGTCGACCAGAAAGTCGATCAGCACCCGCACCTTGGGCGAGAGGATATTCGACTTCGGATAGACCAGCCACAGGACGGAGCCATCGTCGATCTCGTGGTCGGCCAGAACCCGGACCAGCGTGCCCTCCGCCAGTTCGCGGTGAATGCACCAGAGCGAATTCATCGAGATACCCGCGCCAGCGAGCGTCGCGGCTTTCTGGCTCGCACCATCATCGACGATCAGCCGGCAGTTCGTTGCCCCCGGGTCGAAGGTCTGGTCGGTCCCCTGCGGCCCGCGCAGCGGTCGGGGCAGGGCGTTGCGAAAGCCGATGAGACGATGATCCCTGAGGTCCGAGGCCTTTGTCGGCGTCCCGTTCCGGGCGAGATAGGCCGGCGCGGCGACAAGGACCCGCGTATCATCCGCCAAGCGACGCGCCTTCAGCGACGAATCCGCCAGCGGGGCGCTGCGGAGCGCCAGGTCGAACGATCCCTCGATGAGATCGAAGGGCGCATCCGACAGTCGCAGATCGAGCTTCAGATGCGGGTAGCTGTCGAGGAAGTCGGGGACCAGCGGCGCGATATACTCGACCGCGAAGGTCGACGAGGCGGCGAAACGCAGCGTGCCCGTGATGGTCGGGTTGCCCCGCCCCAGCGCGGCAAGGCCCGCATCCTGCTGGGCGAGGATCTCGCGCGCAAAGGGCAGGAACTCCATCCCTTCGATCGACACCGACACCTTGCGCGTCGATCGGTGAAGCAGTTCCGCGCCGAGCGAATGTTCCAGCTTGGCGAGCCGGGTGCTTGCCGCCGCCGGCGTCATCCCGAGAGCGCGCCCCGCCGCGCTGATGTTCAGCCGCTCCGCAGCGAGGACGAACAGACGCAGGTTGTCGGTATCCATCGATTATATCCGTATCGCAAATACTGAATCGCATTATGCGCAGTTTACTCAGCTTTCGGAAATAGCGATCTTCCCTAGTGTCAGCATGGAGACGGATGCCCCGGCGGGTTGCCGACATGCCCGGCAGTTCAGCGCGTAGATCCGCATCGAAATGCCGTCGCGCGCCCCTTCCAGGACATGAACCGAGCCGCACCGGACAGGCGTCCGTCGTCCGCAATCCAGGAGATGAGACCATGACCGCTTATTCCGTACTCGAAGTGACGCCCACGAACGCAGACTGGGTCGAGGACTATCTGCCCACCGCGAACAAGGTGATCGCGCGCCACGGCGGCAGGTATCTCGCCCGCACGCAGTCGCACGAGCAGATCGAGGGGGAGCCGTATGACGTTGCGCTGCGGATCATCATCGAATGGCCGTCGGTCGCAGCAGCGAAAGCCTTCGAGAGCGATCCGGAATATGCGCCGCACCTCCAGCAGCGCCTGGCGAACTCGCGAAGTGTTCACGCCGTCGTCGAGGGCAAGGACGATCTCGCCTGAGTCCGCCGCCGATCCATTCCGTCACGCTTCACCAGGGAAACGAACCATGAAGACGCTCATCCTCGCCTCCGTGCTGGCTTCGGCCATCTCCACGGCTGCCGCCCAGGAATCCATCCCCTACTATTCCATCATGTCGGTCACGCCGACGACGGATGAGTGGGTCGCCGACTATCTTCCCGTCGCAAACCAGCGGGTCGCGGCCCATGGCGGGAAATTCCTCGCGCGCACCTCGAACCACGAACGTCTGGAAGGCGACCGGGACGATGCCGCCCTCCAGATCATCATCGAGTGGCCGTCGAAAGAAGCCGCCGAGGCGTTCGTCAACGATCCGGAATACAGCCCGCACCTGAAGGCGCGGACCGAGGGCTCGGTGAGCCATCACGTGCTGGTCGAAGGCAAGGACGCCCTGGCCAACTGAGCGTCGGAGGGGGCGCCACCGTCGGCCTGACGGCGAGGCGGCGCCTTCTCTTGCTGCGGCGAGAGCCGAACATGGGTGAGAGAGCGAAAGCCTGGACATGCTGGACCGCGTCGCAAGCCGGAACTTGCCAACGATCAACCGCGCCTACAATGCGGTGTTCCGGCCGAACCGGCTTACCCTGGGGCTCGTCGTGCCCCTGGAAACCTATGCGACGCGGGCCGTGCCCTCGATGACGCAGCATCTCGAGCGGGTACGACTGGCGGACGAGCTGGGCTTTGCGGCGCTGTGGCTGCGCGACGTGCCGTTCAACGTTCCGTCCTTCGGCGACGCAGGCCAGACCTACGACCCGTTCGTCTATCTCGGCCTTCTGGCCGGGATGACGCAGCGGATCGCTCTTGGCGTGGCCAGCGTGGTTTTGCCGCTGCGCCATCCCGCGCATGTCGCGAAGGCGGCGGCCAGCGTCGATGTGCTGTCGGGCGGCCGGCTCATTCTCGGTATCGCATCGGGCGACCGTCCCGACGAGTTTCCGGCGACCGGCACGTCTTTCGCCGACCGCGGCATGCGGTTTCGCGAGAGCTACGACTATATCCGCCACATGGGCGCCGACGCCCCGGCCTTCGACAGCCTGGTCGGCAGTCTGGACGGCGGCATCGACATGCTGCCCAAGCCGGTCGGCGGGCGGCTGCCGCTTCTCGTCACCGGCGGCAGCCAGCAGGATCCGGAATGGATCGCATGCCACGGTGACGGCTGGATGCTCTATCCGCGCGACGCGGCCACGCAGGCGCGGATCATCGGCGACTGGCGAACCCGGACACATGATGCGGGCGGCGCCGCGAAACCGGCGATGGAGCCGCTCTACATCGACCTGGAGGACGATCCCGAGGCATCGCCCCGACCGATCCATCTCGGCCTGCGACTGGGGATGCGCCATCTGGCACGCTACCTGAAGGCGCGCGAGGCGATCGGCGTGAACCATGTCGCGCTGAACCTGCGCTTCAATCGTGCGGATACCGAAACCACCATGAAACGCCTGGCCGACGAGCTGTTGCCAGCCTTCTCGAACTGAGGATGTCCACCATGTCCAAGACCATTCTGATCACCGGTTCGACCGATGGTATCGGGCTGGAAACGGCGAAGAAGCTCGCCGCCGACGGCCATGCGATCCTCTTGCACGGCCGCAGCGCCGACAGACTGGCGGCGGCCGCGAGCGCCATGCCCGACGGCGCGTCGGTCGAGACCTACATGGCCGATCTGTCCCGGCCGGACGCGGTGCGATCGCTGGCGAAGGCCGTTCGCGACCGGCACGACAGTCTCGACGTGCTGATCAACAATGCCGGCGTCTACGGGACGGCGGAGACGGTGACCGCCGAGGGGCTCGACATGCGCTTCGCGGTCAACACGATCGCCCCTTACGTGCTGACCCGCGAGCTCCTGCCAATCATGGGACGGGGATCGCGGATCGTGAATCTCTCCTCCGCGGCACAGGCGCCCGTCGACCTTGAGGCCCTGACGGGCGGCAAGCGCCTGTCCGACGGAGCCGCCTATGCCCAGAGCAAGCTGGCACTGACCATGTTGTCGCGATCGCTGGCCGACGAGCTGGGTGAAGACGGCCCGGTCGTCGTCGCCGTCAATCCAGGCTCGCTGCTGGGCACCAAGATGGTCAAGGCCGCCTTCGGCACGAGCGGAAACGACATCGGCATCGGCGTCGACATCCTCTCGCGCGCCGCCACGTCGGACGAGTTCGCCGACGCATCGGGCCGATACTACGACAATGACGGCCGCCGCTTCGCCTTCCCCCACGCCGATGCGCAGGACGCCGACAAGCGCGAAGCCCTCATGCGGACAATCAACGGTCTCGTCTAGGAGAGGGAAGGATTGCGGTCGCCCGCCCCGGGAAGTGTTGCGTGAAATGCGGCATTCGGGGCTATAAGCTCTCTGCCCGACCTGCGACCGTTTCGCGATCGGCGGCCTTCAACCCCAATCCCGGGGCGAGGCCGTCTTCGAACCGCGAGCAGACCCGAACGCCATGGTCATCCGCATGCGTTGGCCCCTGAACAGGAACATGAACCCGGTTTCGGGCAAGAGCCAGCGACGAGAGCACTGCACATGATGGACGAAACGCAGGCCTGGGATCGCCGCACCGGCATGGACAGGATCACCAGCTATCTCTACGGCGAGATCGTCTCGTTGCGTCTCCTGCCGGGCGCCAAGATTTCCGAAACCGAGATCGCCGCCCGTTTCGGCGTGTCCCGCCAACCGGTCCGGGACGCGTTCAACCGGCTAGCCAATCTCGATCTCCTGCTGATCCGCCCGCAGCGATCGACCGAGGTGAAGCGCTTCTCGAACAAGGGCATCGAGAAGGCGCGTTTTGTCCGCGCCTCGGTGGAGTCCGAGGTGCTGCGGCGGGCCGCCCGCTTCTGCGGGGACGAGGATGCCCGGCGGCTGGACCTCAGTCTCGAAGAGCAGCGCAGCGCCCTGAGCCGGTCGGACTCGCAAGGCTTCATCACGCTCGACTACGAGTTCCACAGAACGCTCTGCGAGATCGCTGGCGTCGACTATGCGTTCGACGTCATCGCGACGGAGAAAGCAAAGGTCGATCGGCTCTGCATGCTGTCGCTGTCCAAGGAAGACCGCATGCCGCAGCTCGTCGAGGATCACCAGCAGATCGCCGAGATGGTCAAGGCGCAGCGCCCCGAGGAGGCGGTCGCTGCGGGCATGCTGCATCTGACACGTCTCGATTCGACGATCGAACTGATCAAGCAGCAGCACGCCTCCTATTTCGACGACGCGGACTGAAGGCGTCGCTCGCGTGACGCACCGCGCGCACCGCCGGTAGCCGATCCCCGGGCCTCGGCCGGGCCGCCACGCGCCGGCCCGCTCACATCATCCCGAAGCATCGCCGATCGCGTCATAGACGGCGTGGTGACCATTCTTCATTGCCGCCCGACCGCTTGCGCGGCAGGGCCCGGTAGGCCTTTGCGAATGGACTTCCGCTTGTGTCCGGGCGGAAGCCCGATGTGGCGAAGCGCTTCCCTTAGCTCTGCTACGCAAACGCGGCGCCCTTTCACGCTCTCGATCATCGCTTTCGCCCCCTTCGCTGCGAACGCATCGCGGCCGGTTTGCAAACTTGCGCTTCATAAACCGAACGTCGACTAGTATACAAGTTCGCACAGGCCATCGCTGAGCATGGTCGATGACGTTTCGCGGACCGGCGTGGTGGAGGCCTGGCGGTCGCGGAATCCGAACCAAACAGGGAGGAAACATGACCGTGACCCAGACATTGCGCCGCCGCGCTGCCGCCGGAACCGCGCTGACCGCGCTGATGGCATTCGCCACGCTGGGCGGCGCCGCCTCGGCTGCCGAACTGCGCGGCTGGAACATCCATGTGGAGGATTATCCCGTCTCGATCGCCATGGAGGCGTTTGCCGCGGAAGTGGCCGAGAAGACGGGCGGCGAGGTCACCTCCAAGATCTACCACAACGGCGTCCTGGGCGATCAGCCCGACGCGATCGAGCAGGTCCGGCTCGGCGTGATCGACTTCGGCGAGTTCAATCTCGGCCCCATGGGGCAGGCGGTTCCGGAAGCGAACGTCACCGCCCTGCCGTTCATCTTCAAGAGCGTGCCGCAGATGTACGAGCTGATGGACGGCGAGGTCGGCGACGCCATCGGCGAGGGGATGAAGGCCAAGGGCATCGTCCCGCTCGGCTGGTACTCCGCGGGCGCCCGGTCATTCTACAATTCGGTGAAGCCGATCAACGCACCGTCCGATGTCGAGGGCCTGAAGGTCCGGGTGATGAGCAACGACCTCTTCGTCAAGATGGTCGAGGCGATGGACGGCAACGCTACGCCCATGGCCTTCGCGGAGGTCTACCAGTCGATCAAGACCGGCGTCGTGGACGGGGCGGAGAACAACCCGCCATCCTACGAATCCACGAACCATTACGAAGTCGCCAAATACTACTCGCTGACCGAGCATCTGATCATTCCCGAATGCCTGTGCATGAGCCTGAAGGCCTGGGACAAGCTGACGCCCGAGCAGCAGGAGATCGTCATGGCGGCCGGCCGCAGCAGCGCCGCCATGGAGCGCAAGCTCTGGGACGAGCGCGAGGCGGCCAGCCTGGAAACGGTGAAGGCCGGCGGCACCGAGGTGAACACCATCGCCGACAAGGATGCGTTCCAGGACGCGATGGCGCCGGTCTATGAGGCGTATCTCGCCGACAATCCGGGCATGGCCGACCTCGTCAACATGATCCGCGAAGCGGACTGAGCTCCCTCAAGGTCGAATAGGCCGCTTCGTCTCCCTGCGGAGGCGGAGCGGCCGCCCTGCGGCCCGCATCGTCCGAGGCAGCCATGACGCCATCCTCATTCCCCGTTCTGACGCTCCGGCGCACGCTCGAGCACCTGCGCAAGGCCTGCATGATCGTCGCGACAGCCGCGCTGGCGCTGCTTATCGCGAGTTTCGGCTGGCTCGTCTTCGGCCGCTATGTCCTGAACGTCACGCCGACATGGGTCGAGCAGCTGGCGCTTCTGCTCATCTGCTACATCGCCTTCCTGGGCGCGGCCGTCGGGGTCCAGGAAGACACCCATATCGGGGTCACGCTGTTTCGCGACATGCTGCCGCCGACGGCCCGCAAGATCGTGATGATCGCCATCGATGTCTGCCTGGCTGCCTTCGGCGCGACGATGCTCGTCGCCGGGATCACGCTGATGCAGTTCGGCTGGGACACGCTGCTTCCGATGCTGCGGATACCGGAGAGCTTCCGCACGCTGGCGATCACCTCCTGCGGCGGCCTCGTCATGCTGTTCTCCGGCACCCGCGGTCTTCTGCGGATCCTGTCCTTCGGGGACTGGAATCCCGAAGCCGAAATCAAGGATCTCTGAACGTGGGACTTGCCATTCTGCTCGGCGTCTTCGGCGCCGGAGTGATCATCGGCGCGCCGGTCGCCTTCGCCATGGGCATCGCGGCAGCCGCGGCCTTCTGGTACGAGGGATTCCCGACGCTGATCACCTTCCAGCGGGCAACCGCCGGCGTCTCCGTCTTCTCCCTTTTGGCCATTCCCTTCTTCGTCTTCGCCGGCGAGATCATGCTGCATGGCGGGATCGCCAGCCGGCTGGTGAAGCTCGCCTCGGCGATCGTCGGCCATCTGCGGGGTGGCCTCGCCATGGTCAACATCTTCTCCTCGATGCTGTTCGGCGGCATCTCCGGCTCGGCCGTGGCGGATATCTCGGCCCTCGGCTCGCTGCTGATCCCGGTGATGAAGGAGCGCGGCTACCGGCCCGATTTCGCGGTCAACGTGACGGTGACGTCGTCGATCGCCGGGATCGTCATTCCGCCCAGCCACAACATGATCATCTTCGCCGTGGCGGCGGGCGGCGGCATCTCCGTCTCTGGCCTGTTTCTCGCCGGCGTCCTGCCGGGCATCCTGATGTGCGTCTGCCTGGCCGTCGCCGCCTACATCATCTCGGTGAAGCACAATTACCCGGCCGAACCCTTCCCGGGCTGGGGCGTCGTGGGCCGGACGGCGGCCGATGCCATTCCCGGCTTCATGACGGCGGTCATCATCGTCGGAGGAACCCTCTCGGGCGTCTTCACGGTCACCGAGTCCGGCGCCTTCGGCGCGATCTATGCAGTCCTCCTGACGGCCTTCTACTATCGCAGCCTGACGCTGAACTCCTTCCTCATCGCCCTGGCGAGTGCCGTTCGCACGACCGCCATGGTGATGATCCTGATCGCCTTCGCCAGCTCCTTCGCCTATCTCCTGGCGCTCTACCAGGTGCCGACCAAGCTCAGCATGCTGCTGGTCTCGATCTCCGACAACCCGATCATGATCCTCCTGATGATCAACGTGATCCTGCTGGTTCTCGGCATGATCATGGACATGGCTGCGCTGATCCTGATCTGCACGCCGATCTTCCTGCCGATCGCCAAGGGCCTCGGCATGGACCCGACTCAGTTCGGCATCATGATGCTGATCAATCTCGGCTTGGGGCTCTGCACGCCGCCGGTGGGAACCTGCCTGTTCGTCGGCTGCGCCGTCGGGCGGATCAAGCTGGAAGCGGCCATGCGGACGATCTGGCCCTTCTACCTCGCCATTCTCGCCGCCCTGCTGCTGGTGACCTACGTGCCGGGCATCTCGCTCTGGCTTCCCTCGCTCCTCAACTGACGAGGCGCAGCTGCGGGCCGACATGCCCTGTCGGCGCCCGGGTCTCGCTGTCGCGGGATGCGGGCGCGGATCACCACTTAGACGCCGACGCGAACGGCGTATGAAAACCTCCGTGTGCCGGGCGCCCCGGCGCCCATCCGGTTCAACGAACACATCGCTGCACGCAGCACGAACAGAAGGAACATGAGATGACACTGAGTGGCAAGACAGCAATCGTGACCGGCGGCGGCCGCGACATCGGCAGCGCCTGCGCGATCCGACTGGCCCGGGAAGGGGCCAACGTCGTCATCAACTATTTCGCCAGCGCCGACCGCGCCCATGCCACGGTGGACGCGATCACGGCTGCCGGCGGTCAGGCGATCGCGGTGCAGGGCGATCTGAGCAAGCCGGACGGCGTCGACGCGCTGGTGGCCAAGGCGGTCGAGACCTACGGCACCGTCGACATCCTGGTGAACAACACCGGCGGCCTGATCGCCCGCAAGACCGTCGGCGAGATGCCGCTGGAGCATTGGCAGGCCGTCATGGACCTGAACGTCACCAGCACCTTCCTGATGACCAAGGCGGTTCTCGCCCACATGAGCAAGGGCGCCATCGTCAACATCGCGAGCCAGGCAGGCCGCGACGGCGGCGGACCGGGGGCGGTCGCCTACGCCACCTCCAAGGGCGCCATCATGGCGATGACCCGCGGCCTCGCCAAGGAACTCGGCCCGGACATCCGCGTGAATGCGCTGTGCCCCGGCATGATCGACACCGACTTCCACAACATCTTCACCAAGCCTGAAGTGCGCAAGAACGTCGAGGCGGCAACCCCGCTGAAGCGTCAGGGCCGGTCGGAAGACGTCGCCAACATGGTCTGTTTCCTCGCCAGCGACGAGGCGTCCTTCGTCACCGGCGCGAATGTCGACATCAACGGCGGAATGCTCTTCAGCTGAGTTGGCCGGAACCGGGGGCCGGGCTCGCGAGCGACCGCAAGGCGCTCGACCGGACGCCGGACCCCGGCATCGCGCTCAGCGATGCCGCAGAACGCGGGGGAGGTAGGGCAGAGGCGGCGTTCCAGACGAACGACCGACAACCTGCATGCCTTCCCGCCCTTCGGCCCCGAACTTCCTCGGCCAGGACTTTTCTATTCCGCCAGATCGCGCATGACCTTGATGAGGTCGGACTTTCCCTCGAAGCCGATGCCCGGGAGTTCGGGCATGACGATGTGGCTGTCCTCCACCGTCACACCGTCGGGGAAGCCGCCATAGGGCTGGAAGAGGTCCGGGTAGCTTTCATTGCCGCCGAGGCCGAGGCCGGCGGCGATGTTCAGCGACATCTGGTGTCCGCCATGCGGGATGCAGCGCGAGGGCGACCAGCCGAACTGGGCGAGGACCTCCAGCGTGCGCTGGTATTCGACCAGGCCGTAGGAGAGGGCGCAGTCGAACTGCAGCCAGTCGCGATCCGGGCGCATGCCGCCATAGCGCAGGAGATTGCGCGCATCCTGGTGCGAGAAGAGGTTCTCGCCGGTTGCCATCGGACCCGGATAAAACTCCGCCAGCGCCGCCTGCAGCGCATAGTCCAGCGGATCGCCGGCCTCCTCGTACCAGAACAGCGGATACTCCCGCAGCATCTTGGCGTAGGCGATGCCCGTCTCCAGGTCGAAGCGGCCATTGGCGTCGACGGCGAGGCGCGCCTGCGATCCGAGCTCTTCGAGGACGGATTCGATGCGGCCGCGATCCTCGTCCAGCGAGGCGCCGCCGATCTTCATCTTCACGACCGTGTAGCCCCGATCGAGATAGCTGCGCATTTCCTTGCGCAGCGCCGAATTGTCCTTGCCGGGATAATAATAGCCGCCGGCCGCGTAGACGAAGACGCGCGGATCGGCCTCGCGGCCCTTCTCCTCGGCCAGCATCCGGAACAGCGGCTTGCCGGCGATCTTGGCGACCGCGTCCCAGACCGCCATGTCCACCGTGCCCACCGCGACGGACCGCTCGCCGTGACCGCCGGGCTTCTCGTTCATCATCATCGCCGCCCAGATGCGGCGCGGGTCGAGATTGGTCCCCGCATCGTTCATCAGCGAGGCGCCGTCGGCCTCGAGAATGCGATCGCGGAACCGCTCGCGGATCAGGCCGCCCTGGCCGTAGCGGCCATTCGAGTTGAAGCCGTAGCCGACGACGCGGCGACCGTCGCGCACCACGTCGGTGACGACGGCGACGAGGCTCGTCGTCATTTTGGTGAAGTCGATATAGGCGTTGCGGATCGGCGAGGCGATCGGCTTGGTGACCTCGACGACGTCGACGATACGCATGGCAAAGCTCCGGTTCTGGCGTGTTCGGCTGGACCGTCGGTAGCGCTGGCCGGGGGCAAAGGCCAATGCTAGATCGGTCTGTGGTCATACCGATTGGGCATTGCCGATGGAGACGATCTGGCTCGAGGACTTTCTGGCGCTTGCATCCGAGCTGAACTTTTCATGCGCGGCGGAGCGGCGGCATATCACGCAGCCCGCCTTCAGCCGCCGCATCCGGGCCCTCGAGTCCTGGGTCGGCACGCCCCTGTTCACGCGCACGACGCACCATGTCGCGATGACGGCGGCCGGCGCCGTGTTTCATGCGCAGGCGGTCATGCTGAGCCGGGATATCCAGCGGCTGCGGCAGGAAACGAGGGCCGCGGCCGGCATCGACGCCGGTGTCCTGACCATCGCGGCGACCCACGCTCTGTCCTTCACCTTCTTCCCGCGCTGGATCCGGGGCAACGACGCGCTGTTCGGCCGCGGCAATCTCAATCTCGTCTCCGACAGCATGATGGCCTGCGAAGAGATCATGCTGCGCGGCGAGGCGTCGCTGATGCTCTGTCATCATCACCCGGCCATGCGCAGCCAGTTCGAGCCGGGCCAGTTCGACAGCGTCGTCGTGGGGTCGGACAGCCTCGTCCTCGTCAGCGCCCCGGATGCCGAGGGCAAGGCGATCTGGTCGCTCGATGCCGGGCGCCCGGCGCCTTACCTCGGCTACAGCGAGCCGTCCGGCCTCGGCCGGATCATCGCGGCCGTCTGGCGCCCTGAGCGTTCGGCCGACCGGATCGAACAGGTGTTCACGTCGCATCTCGCCGCGACGCTGTTGACGATGGCGCGGTCAGGCGAGGGGCTGGCGTGGCTGCCCATGACCCTTGCCGAAGACAGTCTGGAGGCGGGGACGCTGGTTCGGGTCGCGTCGGGCGCCATGCCGATCCCGATCGAGATCCGGCTCTACCGGCACAAGGGCCGGCAGGGTACGACGATCGAGGCGGCCTGGGCGGCGCTGCCCTGATGGTGCTGCCTGTCGCATCGGGACAGGACGGGAAGGGCACAGCGATCGCCGCCTTCCCGTAACGATCGTCTCGGCGCGGCGAAGCACTGGTCGCCGCGCCGAGACGCTTGAGGTTCGCCGCTTTCAGATGTTGGAAGCGCGGATGGCCTCGCAGACCGCGTCCGTCACCTCTTGCGTGGTGGCCGTGCCGCCGACATCGGGGGTCTTGATACCCTCGCCGGTGACCTTCTCGACGGCCTGCATCAGCCGGGCGGCGGCGGCATTCTCGCCGAGATGGTCGAGCATCTGCGCACCGGTCCAGAAGGTCGCGACCGGGTTGGCGATGCCCTTGCCGGTGATGTCGAAGGCCGAGCCGTGGATCGGCTCGAACATCGAGGGGAAGCGGCGCTCGGGATCGATGTTGGCGGTGGGCGCGACGCCGAGGCTGCCGGCCAGCGCGCCGGCGAGATCGGACAGGATGTCGGCGTGCAGATTGGTCGCAACGACCGTGTCGATGCTCTGGGGCTTCAGCGTCATGCGCACGGTCATCGCGTCGACCAGCATCTTGTCCCAGGTCACGTCCGGGAATTCCTTGGCGACCTCGGCAGCGATCTCGTCCCACATCACCATGCCATGGCGCTGGGCATTCGACTTGGTGACCACGGTGAGCAGCTTGCGCGGGCGCGACTGGGCCAGCTTGAAGGCGTAGCGCATGATGCGGGTGACGCCGACCCGGGTGAAGATCGCCACCTCGGTGCCGACCTCTTCCGGCAGGCCCTTGTGGGCGCGGCCGCCATGGCCGGAATATTCGCCCTCGGAATTCTCGCGCACGATCACCCAGTCGAGATCGCCCGGGCCGACACCGGCAAGCGGCGAGCTGATGCCCGGCAGGATCTTGGTCGGCCGGACATTGGCGTACTGGTCGAAGCCCTGGCAGATGGGCAGGCGCAGGCCCCACAGGGTGATGTGATCCGGCACGTCCGGCGCGCCGACCGCCCCGAAGAAGATCGCGTCGAAGGGCTTGAGCTGGTCGGTGCCGTCGGCCGGCATCATGACGCCGTGCTTGCGGTAATAGTCCGAGCCCCAGTCGAAGCTGGTGACGTCGATCTGGAAGCTGCCGTCGCGGCGCGCCAGCGCCTCGAGTGCCTGCAGCCCGGCGGCGATGACCTCCGGTCCGATGCCGTCGGCGGGAATCGCGGCGATGTTGTAGTGCTTCATGGGAGGATCCCTTTCGTCTGATGGATCGGGTCGCGGCGCTCGACTGAGCCCGCGTCGGGTTGGGGTGTCACGCTGGCGCGGCGGTGCAGGTCTCCGGCCGGCGGCCGAAGCCGCCGTTCTCTGGATGCCGGCGCCGCGTTGCCAGCCCTTAGAAGAACAGTCCCTGTGGCATGCGGATCAGCAGGACGTTGGCCATCAGCAGGTAGAAGCCGAGGACGATGGCCACCGAGACGGCGGCGTAGGTCGCCAGCGTCCTGCCGTTCGGGGTTTCCCAGGACGCCGCCGCAATCAGCAGGGCGAAGCCGAGAAGTCCGGCGGCGGTGAAGCCGAGCAGCGGCATGGCTGCGATCCAGATGCCGATGGCGATCGTCGCGGCGATGCGGCGCCAGCCCACCGGCTCGCGCGCCGGTTTCAGCGCCGCGCCGTCGGCATCGACGCCGCCCTCTGCGACCGCGGGCGCCACCGGCCGGCGCATGTGCTGGACGATCAGCATCACCGACAGGACCGATAGGGCCACCGCGATGGTCGTCGGGAACACCGAGCCCATCGGGGTCATGTCGCCGGTGCCGATGACGGCGGCGACGCCGATCGCCGCGAACAGGCCGGCAAAGACCATGCTCGGAACGTCGCGCCAGACGGTCTGGACCGGTGCGGCGTCCTCCACCGCATCCACCGGTACCGTCTTCAGGGTACGGCGCTTCGCCAGATACGAGGAGAGCAGCGGGTAGAGCAGCGTCAGCAGGGCACCGGCGATGATCGCGATGCTGATCGGGCGGCCGAAGAACATGCCGAGGACGGCCTGCTGGGCGTTGCCGATGAGATAGCTCTGGACGAAGCCCTGTTCGGCGATCTGGCCGAGGACCAGGCCCAGCACGATCGGCGACGGGGTGAAGCCGAAGCGGTTGAGGATCCATGCGAGGATGCCCAGGACGAACATGGTCTGGGTGTCGTGCAGGTTGCTGTGGATCGCGAAGCTGCCGATGATCGTCAGGAAGGCGACGGTCGGCACCAGCAGCGGCTTGGGGATCGCGATGATCGAGCGATAGGCGTATTTGCCGATCAGGAGCCCCGCCGGCAGCATCAGCACCGTGGCGATCAGCAGGCCGAAGATGAAGGTGTAGACGATGTTGCCCTGCGCGGTGAACAGCGTCGGCCCGATCTTGATGCCCTGGACGAGCAGCGCGCCGAGGATGATGGCGTCGGGCGGGGTGCCGGGAATGCCCAGCACCAGGGTCGGGATGAAGCCGCCGCCCACCGTGGCGTTGTTGGCGGATTCAGTGGCGATGACGCCGTCCGGCTCGCCCTGGCCGAAGCGCTCGGGATGTTTGGAGGCGCGCCGGGCTTCCGAATAGGAGACGAGGCCGGCGATCGAGCCGCCGGCGCCGGGCAGGATGCCGATCACCGTGCCGATGACCGAGCTGCGGACGACATTGAACTTGCGCGCCCAACTGATCGACAGGGCTTCGCTGAGGCGAATGCCCTTCAGATCGTCCTCGACGGTCAGGTGCTGGGCGCGGGTCGCCACGAGGTCGATGACGACGGGCACGCAGTAAAGGCCGATCAGCGCCGAGGTGATGTCGATGCCGCCCAGGAGCACGTTGGTGCCCATGGTGTAGCGGATGTCGCCGCCGACCACGGCGACGCCGATCATCGACATGAGCAGGCCGAGGCAGGCGCCGATGAGGCCCTTGATGGTGTTGCCGACGGACAGCGCCGAGATCAGCGTCAGGCCGAAGATCGCCAGCCAGAAATATTCCGGCGGACCGAAGGCCAGCGCGACGCGGGCAAGCGGCGGCGACAGGAACAGCAGGAACAGGCCGCCGACGAGACCGCCAAAGACCGAAGCGAGGGTGGCGAGGGTGACGGCAAGGCCGCCGTCACCCTTCTTGGCCATGGGATAGCCGTCGAAGGTCGTGGCGATCGCCGACGGCGTGCCCGGCGTGTTGACCAGGATGGCGGCGTAGGAGCCGCCATAGATCGCGCCGGTGTAGATGGCGCCCAGGGCGATCAGCCCCGAGGCGGGATCCATCGTGAAGGTGAAGGGGACGAGGACGGCCACCGCCATGGTCGCTGACAGGCCCGGAAGGGCGCCGATCACCGTGCCGAGCACCACGCCCACAAGGGCGAGGAGGAGATTGAGCGGCGTGAGTGCGTCGAGGAAGTACTCGAAGAGCTGCATGGGGTGGCCTGGCCCGATCCGTTATTTCTTCACGATGCCGAGCTGTTCGGCGCCGGCCGCATATTCCTCGGTCTTCTCGGCGACGAAGTCCTGCATCTTCTCGTAGGGGATGTCGGTCAGGACGAAGCCGCCATCTTCCATCTTCTTCACGAAATCCGGGTCGGCATTGACCTTGGAGACGGCGTCCGAGACGGCCTTGCGCATCTCCTCGGAGGTCGATTTCGGCACCGCGACGCCGCGATAGGCGCCGCCGACCAGATCGATGCCGAGCTCGGTGAAGGTCGGCACGTCCGGGAAGACCGGCAGGCGCTCTTCGGAGGCGACGGCCAGCATGCGCAGGGCGTCGCCCTGATTGACGCCCGAGGTGGCGTAGTTGAAGCCGGCCATGGTCTGGCTGCCGAGGACGGCGGTCACCGCCGGGCCGGTGCCTGAGAACGGGATGTAGGTCGTGGTCAGGCCGGTCAGGCCGTCGAAGCGGGCCTGGGCGAGATTGTTGGACGAGTTCGAGCCCGAGCCGCTGAAGGTGACCATGCCCGGGTTTTCCTTGGCGTAGTCCATCAGGTCCTGGAGCGTCTGGAACTGGCTGTCCTTCGGCACGAAGATCGCGTCGGGCGTGTAGTGGAAGTAATTGACCGGGGTCAGGTCCTCGGTCTTGTAGCCGATGTCCTTCTCCATCGGCTGCAGCACCGTGTGCGGCAGGTTGATGCCCATGATGGTATAGCCGTCGTCGGGCAGGCCGTTCAGCTGCGACCAGGCCTGCGCGCCGCCGGCGCCGGCCATGTACTGGATGATCAGCTGCTGGTCGAACATCTTCTCCCAGCTCGCCTGCTGGAAGCGCGCCGACACGTCGGATTCACCGCCGGCATTGAAGGGGATGATGTAGTCGACCTGCTTGGTCGGATAGTCGCCGGCGGTCTGGGCGAAACTGGCCGTCGCCGTGCTGGCGAGCAGTGCGAGTGCGATCGCGGTGAACTTCATGAGAACCTCCCAATTCGAAATGGAGCACCGGCGCTCATCGCCTGCGCTCGTCGAAGCGTTGGCGCCGTCGGCGCGGCTTCGTGCCCGCGACGCCAGCGATGGACTGTTGCGATGGAGCTGCGGGATTCGGGGCGGCGTCCTGCACCGTGTCCCTCTCTCCTCGACCCGCTCCTCCACCGGGCCGGCCCGGCAAGCCGGACCTGTCGATCGACGACCCTCCTGTCGCTTCGATCACCGTCACTGTAATTGATGATGGAGAAGAGATAATATCGAATATGGAAAATGATTATTGCACTGACGGACACAATCCATGGACAGTGACCTAGCCTTCTTCGCGCTCCTCGCCCGCAAGGCCAGCTTTTCGGAGACAGCGCTCGAGCTGAACCTGTCGACCTCGGGCGTCAGCAAGCGGCTCGCCAAGATCGAGAACCGGCTGGGCGTGCGGCTGATGAACCGGACGACGCGCCGGGTCAGCCTGACGAGCGAGGGCGAGACGTTCCTGAACGAGAGCGCCGCGATCCTCGAGGACATTGCGAGCCTGGAAAACCGTATCCGCTCGGCCGGCGAGAAGCCGCAAGGGCTCCTGCGGATCAACGCGACCTTCGGCTTCGGGCGGGAGTTCATCGCGCCCATCGTGTCGCAATTCGCGCGGGAATATCCCGACATCTCGGCCCAGCTCGTCCTGACCGATGCGCCGATCAACCTGGTCGAGGAGGGCTACGATTTCGCGGTGCGCTTCGGCAGCCCGCCGAATTCCCGGCTGATCAGCCGCCGGCTGCATCGCAACCGGCGCTTCCTGTGCGCGGCGCCGAGCTATCTGGAGAAATACGGCCGCCCGCAGCGGCTGCACGATCTCACCGATCACGAATGCATCGTCCTGCGCCAGCACAACCAGATCTACGACGTCTGGCGCCTGCAGCGCGGGCAGCTGACCGAGTCGATCAAGGTGAAGGGGCGCCTGTCCAGCAATGACGGCGAGATCGCCCTGCAATGGGTGATCGACGGACACGGCATCATGCTGCGGTCGGAATGGGACATTGTCCGGCTGATCCGGGAGGGCAAGCTGGAACTGGTGCTGCCGCGCTATGCCCAGGTCGACGCCGACATCTACGGCGTCTATCCCGAGCGCAACAACGTCTCGGCCAAGGTCCGTGCCTTCATGGAATTCACCCAGGCCAACCTGCAGAAAACCAGCAGCCTGCAATTCAGCAGCTAGGGTTGGGCGCGCGATCAGACCGGAAGGCGATGATGCTTGCGACCTGAACGCCACCTCAGCGCTTTGTGAAGCGTGTCGACTTGCTTCGGCTTGGCGCGGTCTCCATCTCAAGGGTGCCGCGCGGCGTTGGTGAGCGATGCCGCTGTCGAGCGATCCGCGGACGGTCGCGTCCGATCCGCGATCTTGAGGGACGACCATGTCGTCTGCCGAAGCGACTGGGAGGCTGCCTTGTCTCGGACCCGTCTGAACCGCAGAACGATGCTGGCGGCCGGCGTCGCCTTCGGCGGTGCCCTGGTGACAAGTGGCATGTCCAGCCTGCTCGTTCCCGCGCGGGCACAGGGCCTTGCCCCGACCCCCTCCATGCGCGGCGGCTCAAACAATTATCGCCCCGGCGCGCCGGTCGTCGAACGGATCGGCAATGGCGGCTTCTGGATGTCGGGGCGCGTGCGCCGGGCCGGCGACGGTGCGCCGCTGGAAGGCATCCGCATCCAGATCTGGGCCCATACGACCGAGGCCTATGAGCGCGATCCGGAAAGCCATGGAGCGACGCTCACGGGTCCCGACGGCACGTTCCGGCTGGAAATGCCGCAGATCGTGCCCGCATTCGGCCAGGCGCACGGTCATCTGGCCTATGACGATCCCGAATTCGAGACGGTCTTCCTGCGGCCGGTCATGTCCAGCCCGAAGGATACGAGCCTCAGCGCCGATTTCGTCCTGCAGCCGGCCTGACTCCATGACGCTGTCCATCCGGGCCGTTCTCGGCTGGTCGGCGCTGGCCGTCGCGGTTCTCGGTCCGGTCGCTGTTGCTGCGACGAGCGAGTATCTCGCCTATCGCAGCGGGATCTATATCGCGGCCGGCTTCGCCGGGATCGTGGCGATGGGGTTGCTCCTTCTTCAGCCGCTTCTGGCGGCCGGCTATCTGCCCGGCATCGGCATGCGGGACGGGCGCCGTATTCACCGCTGGGTCGGGACGGCCCTTGTAGCCGCGATCGTCGCCCATGTGGCCGGGCTCTGGCTGACGAGCCCGCCGGATGTCGTCGATGCGCTGCTCTTCACCTCGCCGACGCCGTTTTCCGACTGGGGCGTCATCGCCATGTGGGCGCTGTTCGCGGCGGCCCTGCTGGCCGCCCTGCGCCGGACGCTGCGCCTGCGACCGCCGGTCTGGCGGTTCGCCCATACGGCGCTGGCGAGCGTGGTCGTGGTCGGCAGCGTCGTCCATGCGCTGCTGATCGAGGGCACGATGGGCACGGTCTCGAAGGTCGCTCTCTGCGCCCTCGTCCTCGCCGCGACCGCCGGGGCCCTGTGGGATCTGCGCAGCTGGGCAGTGCTCAGGCGGTTCGGTCCGCTGAAATAGACCGTCTCGTCAGATCGGATCCTCCTTCCTCCGGCTCGCGCCGCCGGAGCCGACCAGCCCGAAGCGGGCGCCGTGAGGATCTTCGCAGACCAGCGCGAACGAACCGCCGGGTATCTGGTCGGGCCCCTGTATCGTCTTGCCGCCAGCCGACGCGAGGCGTTTCTCAGCGGCATCGATGTCGGGCACCATGAAGTAATACTGCCAGCCGATGCGGCCGTTCGGCACCTCGCCCATGATGGCGCCGAGACGCGTCGTTCCGCATGATACGAAACGGTAGTCGCCGAGTTCCCCCATCGGCATCGCACCGTCCTGGCGCCAGCCAAACGCTGCGGCGTAAAAGTCGAGCGCAGCTTCCGGATTTTTTGCCGAGAGTTCGTTCCACACGGCATGGCCGGGTGTTGCCTCCTCCGCCTGCCGGAAGGCCAGACTTTCCTCGGCGCTCTCGCCGCGCATGACATAGAGCGTCGCGCCCTGCGGGTCCGCGACCAGGGCCATGCGGCCGACGCCGTCGATCGTCATCGCCGGCATATGCGTTGCACCGCCGGCCCTCTCGATGGCATCGACCGCGGCGTCGACGTCCGCAACGGCAAGATAACTCAACCATACGGGGCCGGACGTCATCCCGTCCGGCTGCTTCAGAAGTCCCGCCACGGGCACGCCGTCCGGCGCCGAGATGATGCGGTAATCCATCCCTGGATGGTTCGAAGGCGCAACCGTCCAACCGACGACATGGGTATAGAAGTCCTGCGCCGCGTCCGGGTCGGGCGTCAGGAGCTCGTACCAGATCGGCGTTCCTGCGGGATTGGCCATCCTCATCTCCTCCGTCTCCATAGGAAAGGCACGCATTTCCAAGGTCCCATATGCCCTGTCCTCGCCGGCGAGGGCCGATGGCGTTCGTACATGCCGAGAGCGGTCGCGACGGACCCATTCCGGCCGTGGCGATCAGTCCTGCTCCGGTGCCCCGAGCGGAAAGAATGGACGGTACGGGCGGGCCTCGTCGATGCAACGGGCGAAGGACGGTCGGGCGTTCAGGCGATTGCGGTAGGCGCGCACATGGGCGAAGCGCTCGGCAATCGGGTGGGTCCAGTCGGCATAGAAGAGCTGGGGCGCGGCGGCGCAGTCCGCGAGGCTGAAGCTGTCGCCGGCGACCCAGTCCCGATCCGCCATCCGCCCGTCGAGATACCCATAGGCGGCATCGAGAGCCTGCCGTGCGATGCGGACGCCCTCGGGATCGCGCTTGCCGTCCGGACGCAACGCGTCGAGGACGATCGTCTGCTGCGGTGTTGCGACGTAATTGTCGAAGAAACGGTCCCAGAACCGGACCTTCAGCGCCGCGGCCGGGTCGGCGGGGAGCAGGGCGACCGGGCCGGGGTGACGAAGCCCCAGATGCTCGATGATGACCGACGCCTCGATGACTGGAGCGCCCTCGTCGACGAGCAGGGGAAACTTGCCGATCGGCCACATCGCCCGCAGTTCGTCCATCGCCGCCGGATCGTCGGGGCCGAGGATGCGGCCTTCGAAGGCCGTGCCGTTCTCGTAGAGGGCGATCAGCACCTTCTGGCAGTAGGACGAGAACGGATGGAAGAAGAGCGTCAGCATGGGCGGCCTCAATCGTCGAGCGCGAAGGAGCCCGTCGCCACGGCACCGGCCGGGGCGTAGACGGCGATGATCGCGCCGCCTTCCGAGACGCGGTGTTCCAGGAGGCGCCATGCGCCCGGGTCCGCGCCCGGCAGGGCCCGTTTGCCGTGGCCGAGGATCAGCGGGAAGGTGATCAGGTAGAGCCGGTCGACGAGACCGGCCGACAGCAGCACCGGGTACAGCGTGGTGGAGCCCTGGACGATCAGCTTCGGGCCATCGGTGCGCTTGAGCGCCGCCACCGCATCGATGTCCGGCAGCGCATGGGAATTGGCCCAGGCAAGCGGCTCGCGCGACGAGGTGAGGACGTATTTCGCGGCGCGATTGAACTTGTCGGCAAAGGCGTCACCGGTGATGCGGGGCCAGTGCGCGGCGAAGATGTCGTAGGTCCTTCGGCCGAGCAGCAGGTCGAATTCCCCGTCGAAGATCGTGTCGATGAAGCCCCCGACCGTCTCGCCGGCATGGGGCACGATCCAGCCGCCGAGCGAGAAACCGTCGCTGCGGTCCTCGTCGGGACCGCCCGGTGCCTGGACGACGCCGTCCATCGACTGGAACAGGCCTGCCGTGATCTGACGCATCTCGACCCTCTTCCTCTCCCGTCTTCAACCGCACGCGATGCAAGGCGTCCCCTGTCCGAAATCCTCAGGCTCAGGCCGCGCGTTCGTAGCGCGCCGCATTCTCCCGGAACGGGGCGAGCTGATCGGCCAAGGCCTTCTGGAAGGCCGGCCGCGCCGTGTGGCGCGCGACATAGGCGTCGAGCGCTGGAAAATTCTGGAGAATGTCGGTGTGGCGGGGAATGCGCAGGACCGCCGTCATCATCAAATCGGCCACCGAGAACTCGCCGAGGAGGCCGTCGCGATCGCCAAGCGCTGCCTGAAGCTGCCCAAGACGCTTGTCGACGGACTTGATGGAGCCATCGCGCAATTTCGCTGCCGCATCGGCGTCGCCGGCGAAGAAGTCGAGATCGACAAGCGCTGCAATCGGCGGCTCGATCGTATTCAGGCTGGCGAAGACCCAGGAGAGGGCGAGATCGCGCTGGTGGCGATCGGACGGCAGCAGCCTGTCGCTCGCCTCGGCGATCCGCCAGACGATGGCCCCGGATTCGAACATGGTCTGCCCGTCGATCTCCATCGCCGGAACCTGGCCGAAGGGCTGGCGGGCGATATTGTCCGCGCCGCGCTGCGACCCCTGTTCGAGAATGATCGGCCTGTATGCCAACCCGGCTTCTTCCAGCGCCCAGCGAACGCGCAGATCGCGGACCAGTCCCTGGGCGAAGGACGGCACCCAGTCATAGGCCGTCACACCGATGGTGGAGTTCTGCATGGTCGCGTCCTCAAGCCTTGCCGGGTCGTGCACGACCGGGCGTCGCGGTGATCTGGCGGTTGGTATCGGCACGGGGCTCCTGGTGATCCTCAGACCGGGTCCATTCCGGCGCCGCCGCATATCTGCTTGACTAAAATGTTGATATCAACATAAAGAGGTCATGTCAACGTCCAGTGATTCGCCGACACCGGTTCCCTACGAGACCACGCTTCTGGTCCGGGATCATTGTCTTTGCCTGCGGGCGCAGCGCGCGGCGCGCGCCATGGCACGGCGTTTCGACGAGGCGTTCCGCTCCATCGGAATCACCAGCGGCCAGTTCTCGCTGCTGATGTCGCTCAATCGCCCGAAGCCGCCGACACTCGGTTCCGTCGCCGAGCTTCTGGCGATGGATCGCACCACCCTGACGGCGAACATCAAGCCCCTGGAGAAACGCGGCCTCCTGACAGTCACCCCGGATCCCGCCGATCGACGGGCGAGGCTGCTTTCGCTGACCCCGGAGGGGAGGGCCATCCTCGCGGAGGCGGTGCCGATCTGGCGCGCGACCCAGGCAGCAGTGGAGGCCGCGGTCCCCGACCCGGATGCCGTGCGGGCAGGGCTGGATGCGCTTGCGTGAGCGCGAATCCGCCCGCGGCCGACCCATGCGGTGGGTCGATGGCTGCGATTGTCGCGACGGCACCTGTTCTGACGGAAAATGAGGTCTCCGGGCATGTACGGTGGTTCGCCGCCGGCGGTCCCTTGAATGCGCTCCCTCGCAGTCAGTCGCGGGGACTCCCCTAGGCACCAGGTTTCGGTGATTTCCCCGGTCTCGGAACCACAATCCGGTTGGGGGCCTGTTCTTGCACCGCCTGCCGAAGCAGTCCGACGGCGTCCAGCAGACGGCTCAAGAGGGCTGACGCAGTGAGGAACGCTGGGGGCGCTGACGAAAGCATGGCGTTGCACACTTGGCGCATCGGGCGAAATTCCATCCCTTGCCGAGCTGGACGGCGCCTGCGATCCCGGTCGCTTCAACCCAAGAAGGACCGTGATGCCGTCATTCCTGAAATCCTTCGGCCCGGCCGTGCCGCAGACGACGCCCATGGAAGCCGTTCGGGCCGGAACCGGCGCCTTCATCGGGCTCGGATTGTGCGCCCTGCTGGTGCTGGCGCCGACTGTCGATCTGCAACTCGGATTGTACCTGATCGCTCCGTTCGGTGCGAGTTCGGTCCTGCTCTTCGCGGTTCCGAACAGCCCGCTGGCGCAGCCGTGGTCGGCGATCGGCGGCAATACGATCGCCGCGCTGGTGGGCGTCGCGGTCTGCCTTCTCGTCGCCGATCCGGCCCTGCGCATCGCGCTTGCCGTCGGCTTGGCCATCACGGCGATGATCCTGTGCCGCGCCGTCCATCCACCGGCAGGCGCGGTCGCGATGACGGCGGCCATGAACCCCGAGGCCATCGCCGAACTGGGGTTCCGCTTCGCCCTCACGCCGGTCGCCCTCGGCACCGCGCTCCTGGTTCTGATCGCCATCGTCTACGCGCGGATGACCGGCAGGCGCTATCCATTCCGCCAGTTCGACGACCCGAACCCGCATGGAACGGTGGATCGCCAACCATTCGAGCGACTCGGGCTGTCGAGCGCGGAGCTGACGAACATCCTGGAGCGATACCGGCAATCGTTCAATCTGGGGGTCGAGGATCTGGCGCGATTGATCGGCGCAGCGCAGATGCAGGCCGCGACCCACAGGATCGATCCGACCGTCGCTGCCGACTTCATGTCGCGCGACCTCGTCACGGTGGGGCCGGACACATCGCTTGCAGACATCACGGCGCTGTTCGCGCAACACCGCTTCACCTCGCTCCCCGTCCAGACTGCGGATGGCCGGTTCCTCGGCGTGATCCTGCAGATCCACCTGATCGTCTTGAGAGGGAGCGATACGAGGGCGCTCCTTGGCAAAGGGACGCGGCGCCTGCGGGCGGAAGACATCATGGATACGGCATGCCCGCGCGCGGCGCCCTCGACCCCGGTGGCCGCCTTCTTCCATCTGATGGCCGAAAGCCAGACCGATGCCGTGCCGGTGATCGAGGCCGAGCGGATCGTGGGCGTCGTCACCCGCACCGATCTGATCGCCGCGCTCGCACACAGCATTCTGGCGCAAGATCCGGCCGGTCGTCCTCAGCCCAGGTGAGAGGCGACCGCGTCTGCGGGGCTGGATGGGGGAGGCCGGTTCGACGGCGGGGCGCGCCTTAGGCTGATTTGCCTGGAGGTGACCGCCCTGAGGTCACCGTTGGCAGCGCCACAGGGCAGGCAACGCCTGCGGCGCGAATGTCCCGCGCCCGGCCGCGATGGCGACCGGGCGTCGGATCAATGGCGTTCCTGGTCCTCGGCGGCTTCGTCCCATTCGGGGCCGATCAGGTTCTCGCCGGGATTGCCGACGCGGACGCTGTCGGTGGCGTAGGCCTGGAAGGCCGGGACCTGCGCCATGGGAAGAACGAGCCCGGCGACCACACCGATCACGGCGGCGATCGCGATGCCGATGAGAATGGCCTTCAACGCGCGTCTCCCGTCGTCGGCGCTGCGGGCGCCGCGTTCTGCTGATATTGCAGGTCGAGCGCCGCCAGCGCGATCAGCGCCGGGGGCAGGTCGACGCCCGCGCGCCGCATTTCGCGGGTCGCGCCATGGCACCCGGCGATATCGTTGGCATCGGCCAGCGCCTGGCCTTCGGCAAGGGTCATGTCCGGCTGCTTCTTGGTGGCTTCGGGCGTCTCGGGGATTGGCGCGCTGAGACCCGAGGTCTGCGGCGCGTTGTCGGCATTGCCGGCCTTCGGCGCCGGCGCATTGGCGTCGCTGGGCGCCTCGACCGCGGCGCCGGCCTGGTTGGAGGCTTCCTGGGCCGAGCCCGACTGGTTGCCGTCGGGCACGCCCGCGGCGTGCTGCTCGTTCTCGGCCGCCGCTTCGCCGCTGCTTGTCGCCTGCTGCTGCGGCTGGTCCGAGGCCGCACCGCCAGCGGGCTCCTTGTCCGTGCCGCTTTCGGCCGACGGCTGCGTGGCTGAAGCTTCACCGGCCTGTGCCTGACCAGCCTGCGCCGCAGGGGCCTGGTCCGCGCTCGCCTGAGCGGCTGCCGGCTGGCCGGGCGCGGCGGCTGCGTCCTCGGCCGGAGCCGGGGTCAGGAACGCCACCAGTTCGGTGCAGATATTGGCGGGGCCGGACGAGGCCGTATCCGTGCCGGTCTCGCCAGGCGCCGGTGTCGCGGTGCCGGCATTCGCCGCGGCAGCGTCGGCGGCCGGATTCTGCGCCGCCGGCTGCGTGCCGTCAGGCGCGGGCGCCTGCTGGGTGTTCGCGGCCGGAGCCTCGGTGGCAGCCGGTGCCTGCGGCGCTTCGGTGGCGGGTTCTGACGTCGTCTGGGCGACGGCCGCCGTGGCCAGCGCCGTGGTGGCGAAGAGTAGGATGAGACTGTGGCGCATGGTGCTCACTCCGCCGGATGGGTTTGCGGGATCGGCTGCGGTCCCTTGGCGGTCTTGGCCTGCTCTTCCTCGACCCAGAGGCTGTGATGGGCGCGGGCCCAGGCGAGGTCGACCTTGCCGTTGCCCATGGCGTCGTAGGCGCCCTCCATGCCGAGCGAGCCGATATAGATATGGGCGATGATGATGGCGATCAGCACCATGCCGACCGTGGCATGGACATATTGCGCAATCTGCATGCCCTCGATGTTCAGCACTGAGAAGGGAAAGAGCATCAGGAGGCCGCTGATCGACAGGGCGAGGCCGCCCAGCGTCACCGACCAGAAGATCATCTTCTGACCGGCATTGAAGCGGTGCGCCGGCGGATGCTTGTCGCCGACGAAACCGCCGAATTCGCGGATCCAGCGAATGTCGGTGCGGCTCGGCAGGTTGTCCTTGATCCACACGATGATCATGAAGACGAGGCCGACCATGAACGCCCAGGAGACGAAATTGTGGACGTATTTCGCCCAGTAGCTCCAGGTCGAGAAGGCGTCCGGCCCGATCAGCGGAAACAGCAGCCGCTTGCCAAAGACGTAGTTGAGGCCGGTGATCGCCAAGAGGATGAAGGCGGTGGCTGTCATCCAGTGGTTCAGGCGCTCGAAGAAGCTGAAGCGCAGCAGCTTGCGGCCGACCTCCGGGCTGTCCTCGATCATGATCCGGCCGCGCGAGAAGTAGAAGGCGGCAAGCGCAAGGACCATGCCGATGATGGCGATGGCGCCGATCCACGGCAGCCAGCCTTCATGGAAGCTCTGGTAATCGCGCCCCTCGGGCTGCTCGAGCACCGCGGCCTTGCTGTCCGGGATGCTGACCCGGCCGCTGATCTGGCCGCCCTGCAGCGCGTTGAGGAGCTGCTGTTCGGTCGGCGCCTCGGCAGTGGGGTTCTGGCCGCTGGGATCGGCCTGCGCGCCGTCGGTCGGCGCGACGTCGCTCTGGGGCGCGAGATTGTCGTCGCCCTGCTGGGCGGCAACGGGCGTCGCCAGAAGGGCGAGCGCCAGGCCGCCGGCGGTGAGGATGGTGCGAAGCGTGGTCATCGTCGCCATCTCAGGCCTCGATCGTTTCGCGGTAGGCCGTCTGCCAGCCCCAGGCCCCGGTGCCGTAGCCGCGCTTGGCGACCCGCTCCTTATAGATCGTCGCGATGATGTCGCTGTCGCCGGCTAGAAGCGCCTTGGTCGAACACATCTCGGCGCACATGGGCAGCTTGCCCTCGGCGATGCGGTTCTTGCCGTATTTGGCGTATTCCGCCTCGGAGCTGTCGGCCTCGGGACCGCCCGCGCAATAGGTGCACTTGTCCATCTTGCCGCGCGAGCCGAAATTGCCGACGCGCGGATATTGCGGCGCGCCGAACGGGCAGGCGTAGAAGCAGTAGCCGCAGCCGATGCACAGATCCTTGGAATGGAGCACCACACCGTCCTCGGTGGTGAAGAAGCAGTCCACCGGGCACACCGCCGCGCAGGGCGCATCGGTGCAGTGCATGCAGGCCATCGACACCGAGCGCTCGCCCGGCTTGCCGTCGTTCAGCGTCACCACGCGACGCCGGTTGATGCCCCAGGGCACGTCGTGCTCGTTCTTGCACGCCGTCACGCAGGCATTGCACTCGATGCAGCGATCGGAGTCGCAGAGAAATTTAAGCCGCGCCATTGTCTGTCGCTCCCCTTATGCCGCCGCGATCTGGCACAGCACGACCTTGGTCTCCTGCATGCCGGTGACCGGGTCGAAACCGTAAGTCGTGATGGTGTTGACGGATTCGCCGAGCACGATCGGGTCGGTGCCCGCCGGATAGTGCTCGCGCCAGTCCTCGCCCTGGTAATGTCCGGAGAAGTGGAAGGGCATGAAGGCGACGCCGGGCGCCACGCGCTCGGTCACCAGCGCCTTCACCCGCGTCTTCGCGTCGTTCTCCGTGCCGTAGACCCAGACATACTGCCCGTCCTCGACACCGCGGGCGGTGGCGTCGGCCGGATTGATCTCGACGAACATCTCCTGCTGCAGCTCCGCCAGCCAGCGGTTGGAGCGGGTCTCTTCACCGCCGCCCTCATATTCCACGAGCCGGCCCGAGGTGAGCAGGATCGGGAAGTTTCCGGCGACGTTCCGCTCGATCGCGGCCTGCTGCACGGAATAGCCGATATTCGGAATACGGAACTGCCGCTCGTCGGGCCGGGTCGGGTATTTCTCGACGAGGTCCGGCCGCGGCGTATAGATCGGCTCGCGGTGCACCGGCACCGGATCGGGCAGGTTCCAGGCGACCACCCGGGCCTTGCCGTTGCCGTAATGCATGACGCCGTGATCCATGCAGACGCGCTGGATGCCGCCCGACAGGTCGGTCGCCCAACTGACCGCGTCGACCTTGTCGCCGCCGACCCGCTGGATCGTCGCCAGTTCCTCCGGCCGCAGGTCGGCGTCCCAGCCGAGCTTGCGCAGGATGCCGTAATTGAACTCGGGATAGCCGTCGGTGAGCTGCGAGCCCTCCGAATAGGAATCCTCGGCCAGCAGCGTCTCGCCGTTCCGCTCGACGCCGAAGCGCGCGCGGAAGGTACCGCCGCCTTCCCAGATGGGCACGTCGGTCCGGTAGAGGATCGGCGAGCCGGGATGCTTCATCTCCGGCGTGCCCCAGCACGGCCAGGGCAGGCCGTAATATTCGCCGCCGACTTCCGGCGTGTCGGCCGGGGCGCGCAGGCTGACCAGGTCGAACTTGTCCTGGTTGCGCATATGCGCCTTCAGCCGTTCCGGCGACTGGCCGCAATAGCCGGTGGAGAAGCCGCCGCGATTGATCTCGCGCAGGATGTCCTCGGCCGAGACCTTGCTGTTTTCCACGGCGATGTTCTTGAACATCCGGTCGGCGAAGCCGAGCTTGACCGCGAAGTCGTGGATCACCGCGTAGTCGTCGCGGGACTCGAAGGCCGGCTCGACGATCTGTTCGCCCCATTGCAGCGACCTATTCGACGCGGTGCGCGAGCCGTCGGTCTCCAGCGAGGTGGCGATGGGCAGGAGATAGGTGCCGTTGCGACGGCCCTTGATGGCGCCGAAGGTGGTGGCGTGGGGGTCGGCGACCACCAGCAGCTCCAGCTTCTCCAGCGCCTGCAGCATCTCCGGCATGCGGGTGACGGTGTTGCCGCCATGGCCCATGATGAACATGCCGCGCAGCGGCGAGCGCTGGTCGATCTCCTCCGGCGGCATGCTGACCGCGTCGAACCACCGGGTCGAGGTGATGCCCGGGGTCTCCATGTTTTCCTTGCGGGTGCGCGGCTCGCGCCCGCCCTTGGCCGGGACCTCGTCGAAGCGGCTCTGCAGCCACTCATATTCGACTTCCCAGACCCGCGACCAATGCTTCCAGCCGCCTTCGGTCAGGCCGTAATAGAGCGGCAGCGAGGTGACATCGAGGCCGAGATCGGTCGCGCCCTGCACATTGGTGTGGCCGCGGAAGATGTTGGCGCCGGTGCCGGGCTTGCCGACATTGCCGGTGGCCAGGCACAGGGTGCAGTAGGCGCGCACATTGGCGGTGCCGACCGTGTGCTGTGTGGCGCCCATGCACCAGATCAGCGTCGACGGCCGTTCCTGCGAGAACAGATAGGCGACGTGCTTCAGCTGCTCGCCGGACACGCCCGAGACGCGCTCGACCTCTTCCGGCGTCCATTTGGCGACTTCCTTGCGGACCTCGTCCATGCCGTAGACGCGGGTGCGGATGAACTCCTTGTCCTCCCAGCCATTCTCGAAGACGTGCCAGAGAATGCCCCAGATGACCGGGATGTCGGTGCCGGCGCGCAGGCGCAGATATTCGGTGCCGTGGGCCGCGGTGCGGGTGAAGCGCGGATCGATGACGATCAGATTGGCGCGGTTCAGCTCCTTGCCGGCCAGGACGTGCTGCATCGCGACCGGATGCGCTTCCGCCGGATTTCCGCCCATGATGATCATGGTCTTGGCGTTGCGGATGTCGTTGTAGGAATTGGTCTGGGCGCCGTAGCCCCAGGTGTTGGCGACGCCGGCCACGGTGGTGGAGTGGCAGATGCGGGCCTGGTGGTCGACCGAGTTGGTGCCCCAGAAGGCGCCGAACTTGCGGAACAGATAGGCGCCTTCATTGGTGAACTTGGCCGAGCCGAGGAGATACATGGCGTCGGCGCCGGAATCCTCGCGGATCTCCAGCATCTTGTCGCCGATCTCGTCGATCGCCTGCTCCCAGGACAGCCGCTGCCACTGGCCGTCGACCAGCTTCAGCGGGTATTTCAGCCGCCGGTCGCCATGCACGATCTCGCGGATCGCGGCGCCCTTGGCGCAGTGGGTGCCACGGTTGATCGGGCTCGACCAGCTCGGCTCCTGGCCGGTCCAGACGCCGTTCTGCACCTCGGCGGTCACCGTGCAGCCCACCGAGCAATGGGTGCAGATGTTCTTCTTGATCTCGATCGGCACGCCGGGCATCGGCGCGCTGACCGCCTCGGCCTTCTGCACGGCGCCGGGCATCATGGTGCCGAAGGCGGCGAGGCCGCCGACGGCGAGGCCCGACTGTTTCAGGAAGGCGCGGCGATCGAGTCCGGCAGGACGGGTCGACGAGACGGAAGAACAGAATTGGCCGGGCTGACCGGCCTTGCGTTTGGTGAGCATGTCCGCCTCACTTGTCCTGCAGCGTTTCGTAGCCGTTGGTCCGGTAGAACGCCTGAACGTCCGGGCTGTCGGGCTGATATTTCGGTTGGGTCTCGTCGGTCCCCGGATCGTAGGCCTCGGCCTCGTCGACGAAGGCCGGCGCCGTCACGGCGACCGCGGTTGCCGCGCCAGCCGCACCCGTGGCCTTGCGAAGGAAGGCGCGTCGATTGAGATCAGGCTTGTCCGTCGCCATGGTCGTCTCCCATTTCCCTGCCGGCGCGCGGGCCGTGCGGTCGTTTCGCGGCACTGTCATGCGACCAGCGCCTGCGACTCGGTCTCGATTGTCATGAAGCTGCGGCCGACACGGCCGACACAGCGGTAGAAATCCGCCGACCGGGCCGTTTCCAGATACGCGAAGAAGCGGCCCATCCACGGCTGCATGTGGCGGGCGAAGAAGTCGCGGGCGGCGCCCTCGGGGGCCTCGAAGCGCCCGTCGATCAGCCCGGCCATGGTCTCGCACAGCACCCCGACGTGGTCTTCGAGCTCGACGAGCGAGGGGGACCGCTCGATGCCCAACCGCGCCAGATCCTGCCGCAGGCGGGCCAGCGGCTTCTCGCGCAGGAAGCCGGTCAGGTAAAAGGAGCCGTAGGGCACCAGTTCGCCGCGGCCGACGCCGATGAAGAGGTCGAAATACTCGCGCTCCAGACGCGCCGGATCGGCCCGGCGGGCGGCCTCGGCCAGCGCCGCGTGGCTGCGCCCGAGCGGGGTCGCGTCGCCGCTGAGGCCGGCGACCAGCGCCAGCGTCTCGGCGCTCGGCTCGCGGGCCATGAGAACGGCGAGAAGGCCGTAATGCTGGACCCGGAACTGGTCGACCGGATCGAGCGCCGCGCGCAAGGACGCCGTCGCCGTTGCGGCAACGTCGTGAGCGCTCGGTTCGGAAGGCCCGTCGGTCATCGTGGCGCTTTCATGGGTGTCCGGTTACCCGTTGATCTGGAACGAGAACCTAGATGGTTCCGGGGTTTGTGCAAGCCTCTTTTGAACCATTCCAGTTTCGTTGACGGCTATTCAAATCGGCAGCGCGCTGCCATGTCGCAGCGGCCGGTTTCGCGGAGCTTGCTGCGCTGTTTCCGCAGCGATTTCGGGCATGGTTTCCGGCGTCTCCGGTAGGGCCGAATCCTGCGGGCCGGGCGCGGCGGAAACCGTCTCGTTCGGCACAGGCTGCGCGGCGTCTGCCATGGTCATGGGGGACGGCGATTCGGCGGCGTCGCTTCGATCCGCCGCAACGGTCGGCTCCGCGGCCGGGGCGGGCGCAGCCTTCTCGCGGCCGAAGATGTCCTTGACCATCTGCTTGACGTCGGTCGTCGCCGACAAGGGCCCGGAGACCGGCACGCCACCGGGCACGTTCCAGTCCCAGGCATAATCCCTGGCGTCACCGACATAGTCGCGGATGGCGGGATCGAGCGACCAGAGCCGCCGCATGGCGCGATTGCGCAGGGAGGCCGGGACGCCCTTGCGCAGAAACGCTGTCATGTCCGACGCGGCGGTCAGATCCTCGGGGTCGGGCAGCGCCGCCAGCTCCTCGGCGGAGATCGGTGCATCGACAGCGGCCTGCGGCGCGTCGTCCGGCGCCGCGTGCTCAAGCGATACGCCAGCGGCCTCCGCGGCAGGGCCGGAATCCGTTCCGGTTCCGGCCGTGCGGTCCGCGTCGGCGACCTCGCGCTTGCGCTGGGACCAGCGGGAGAGGAAATCGCTGCTCAAACCGGTCGTCCTTGCCGTCCTGTTCGTGCTTCCTGATCTGCCGCAGGGAAAACTAGCCTGCGATCCGAGCGGGTCGAGGGTGTGGGCCGCATCAATGTCTGTGGCCGTCAAAGTCTGTGGGCGCCCGGTGATCCTCGGCAAGACGCGGCTTTGGCCGGGCCGTGCCGGCATAGGGATCGATCCCCTCGTTCAGCACGGCCTCCACCCGGCAGTCCTCGCACATGCGGATCGCGTCCAGACGGCGGGCATTCTCGCCGGCGAACATCCAGTGCTTGCCTTCCAGCTTGGCGATGATCCGCTCGATCGTGCTCTTCGTGCCGACGGGCTTGGCGCAGCGGATGCAGCAGAAGGGCTCTTCCTCCTTGAGGATCTGCCGCGGCGCGTTCCAGGCGGCGAAATCGAGTATCGGCTCCAGGGTGATCACCTGTTCCGGGCAGGTCGCTTCGCACAGGCCGCACTGGACGCAGGCGCCATGGGAGAAACTGAGAAGCGGCCGGTCCTCGCTGGCCGACAGCGCGCCGGTGGGGCAGGCGGTCACGCAGGCGTGGCACAGCGTGCAGTCGTCGGTCTGCACATGAACCTTGCCGAAGGGCGCGCCCTGCGGAAGCGCCACCTGCTCGACCGGCGCCGGCGCGACCCGGTGCAGCATCCGCAGGCTCAGCTCCAGAAGCTCGCGCTTGCTGCCGGCCGGGGCGAAGCTGGCGGGCGCCGGTGCGGCGCGGCCGAGCGGAAGGGCCGCCAGTTCGGCGAGCATCTCGTCCGGCGTATCGGCATGGAGGATCCGGCAGGAATCCTCGCCATAGCCGAGCGCGGCCGCAAAGGCGCCGGCCAGATCGACGGTCCCGGCCAGGGTGGCAATGCCGTTCCGCGGCGCGCGCCGCGCCAGGATGCCGATGCCGGCCGCCCCATAGGCGAACGCCGCGGCGAGGCTCTCCAGCCCGATCTGCTTGATCTCGTTGACGGCCATCGGCAGCACATGGGCCGGGAGCGCCGGACCGGCGGCGTCGATGAGCGGCTGGCCGACATAGCCGTCATGGAAGAGGACGACCGGATCACGGCCGCCAGCGGCCCGGTAGCTGGTCAGGAGCGTGCGCAAGCGGTCGAGCTGCATGTCGACCGTCGGCAGCGTGTAGGAGGCCGCGCCCGTCGGGCATACCGCGGCGCAATTGCCGCAGCCGGCGCAGACATAGGCGTCGATCGTCACATGCTCGCCGGCCGGCGCGATCGCCTCCATGGCGCAGGCGTCGAGACAACGGGTGCAGCCGGTGATCGACGAGCGCGAATGGGCGCAGAGCTCCTTGCGGAACGCGATATATTGCGGCTTCTCGAACTCGCCGACGAGTTCCGATGCTTCGGCGATCGCCGCGTCGAGGCCGGCCGGGTCGGCGACATCGGCACGCAGATAGCCGTCGCGCGCTTCATGGGCCGGAAACAGCGGCGGCCGGGCCGCGAGATCGAGGATCACGTCGCAGCGCGACACGGCGCCGTCGCGCGGCAGCGCCATGCCGTCCGGCGGCATGTACCCGTCCACGACGGCCTGATAGGCGCCGAAATGCCCCGTGGCGCTGGCGATGCGGCCGCGCGCCACCGGAAACGGCAGGCCATCCGGCACCGGCGTCAGGCCGCCATCGTCGAGGAGTACCGTCACGTCCAGGGACGCCGCCAGCCGCAGGCCCGCATCGATCGCGGCCGCGCCGTCGCCGCAGATCAGGATGGTGCCATCGCTGACGAGGGACAAGATCGGCGGCTGCGCCCGGGGGAGGGCGGCAAGCGCCGCCTCGGCTGTGTCGCGGGGGCCGGTATGGGCTGGCGTATCGGTCACGATGGACGCAATCCTTCGGGCGTGTACGGCATTTCAGGCAGCCGGTTGTCTCACCGTCCACCGTTGGCGTAGAACGATTTTAAACTGGCGCAAGTCAATAGTATCACGTGGTTTTTTCATGTCGTCGCCATCGACCCTCGGGCTCGATCTCCGCCCGTTTCGCTGCCTTGTCTCCCCATCTGGAACCCGCAACGCGGGCGGCCACCGCCTTTGCGTCTCCCGCATCGGTCCCGATGCGCCGGTCCGCCTGCGGCGTTTTCCCGCGTTGGGGCGTTCCCGTACGGCGGGTCGGCATCAGTCGGGGCGGCTGGACAGCGATGGGCCGATGCGCGATGGGGAGCGCCGGCCGCTCGCTGCGGCCTTGACGCCGCCGTTACGGCGCGCGCCCGCAATGGGGGCCCCATGGCTTTGAAACTGCCGCGCACGATCCGCATGGACCCGTCCGACGCCTTCGTCTTCACGGAGGCAGCCGAACCCGGCGAATGGGCCGTCAGCGGCACCTTCCGCTTCTGGAACCGCGACGTCGCGGCGCTCGAGGGCAAGGAGCGCCAGGCATTTCGCTCGGGGCTTCTGGGCGTTGCGAGCTTCGGCTGGTCGACCCTGGCGATCGTCAGCGAGGCGAGCGAGGCCGAGCGCGACGCGGTGGTGGAGGAACTGGCCCGCCATCTCGTGACCCATCTCGGCGCGCCGGATGTCGCCACCGCCCGGCCGGCGGCGGAAGAGGAGGTGGCCTTTGCCGCCTCGCTCTGCGACCACCCGGTGAACACCATGCTGGCGGTGCAGCGCAGCGTCGAGAATGGCGACATTCGCGAGCGCTTCCGCACCCTGCATCGGCGCGAGGGCGCCGTCGATCATTCCCGCGCCTTCGGCTTCGTCGAGATCGACGAGGACGACGACGCTTATGCCGAGCATGTGGACATCCGCACCCTCGGCAAGACGCAGCCATGAACCCGGACGCTGGAGAAACGAGATGAGCGAGTTCTGGGTATCCTGCGGCCATCAGCTTCTCGACCGCAATGCGTCGGGCCATCTGCTGCTGACCGACGAATTCCTGAAGGCCTATTTCGCCCGGCCCGAGCTGGTGCCGCCGCCCGAGGCCTGCGCCGCCGAGCTGGCCCTGCATGCAAGCCTCTTGGCCGATCCGCGCCGTCCGGTCAGCGAGGCGGAGATCGCCGGGCTCGACGATGCGGATGCGCGCGAGAACTGGCAGGTGATGCTGGCCTTCCGCGACAGGCTCATGGCTGCGCCGACTTTGGAGGCGGCCTATCTGACGCTGGTGCGCGGCGACATGTCCGGCACGCCGCATCTGTTCGTGAACCAGCTGGCGCAGGTCGTCCTGCGCAACGCTCTGGATGGCTGCGCGGACCCGTTCGTCCTGCGCTCGGCCGAGCTGTTTTTCCGGCCGCAGCGGGCAAGCGTCCACGACGGCGCACTGCTTCTCGCCGATGCCGAGATCGTCGAGATGCAGGAGCAGGATCGCCATGCCTCGCCGCTCCTGGCGATGTTCGCCGAACCGGCGGTGAGCGAGCTCGACGTCCTCGATGCCGAGAACGCCGCCTCCTATTTCCACCGCGACGAAGCCTTCGAGCTGGTGCTGAGTTTTGCCTCGGGGCCGGCGGCGCGGGCCGGCCTTGCCGAGGCGATCGAGCGCTGGATCGCGCATCTCCTCGGGGTGCGGGTGAAGGTCGAGCCGGTTGCCCGGGTGGATGACGACGACTGGGCCTGGTTCGTCGGGCTCGATGCCGAGGCCAGCCGGATCGGCAACCAGGTCTGGCGCGGCGATACGGTGGCCCCCGCCGATCTGGAGAAGATCATCGGCATCTTCGCCCTGACCTTCGCCGATCCGGCCGAAGCCCTGCCGGCCATCGGCGCGCGGCCGGTCTGGCTGTTCCTTGCCAGGCCGAAGGACGGCGTCGTGCGGCTGAAGCCCCAGAACCTCGTTGTCGGCCTGCCGCTGCGCTCGCCGGCGGAGGTGGCATGAGCATGGATGCGCCGTCCTTCCGTGTCGGGGTGGTGGTCGAGCGGCGGCCGTCGAAGAGCCCCTGGGTCGACCATGCCTGGCGCATCGTGGCGATCATTCCCGAGGCGATCGGCACCGAGCCCGGCCATGTGCTCGGCCACGACGGCGAGGCGGTGCTGCTCTATGCCGGCACGCGGTCGGTGGAATTCCACCGGGTCGAGACCGGCAATTACCGCGACAATCTGACCTCGGGCAGCCCCGGCCTCTGGGTGACCCTGGCCCTGACTGACGAAGAGCCCGGAATCCGGCTCATCTCGGTGACCGCCGATCCGGCCGAGGGCGAATCCCTGACCGAGATCGGCGATTTGATGGTCGAGATCGCGCCGATGCCGCCGGAGATCGCCGAACGTCTCGCCGCCTTCGTTAAAACCCACCATGTCGAACGCGTCTTCACCAAGCGCAAGCGCCAGTAACCCTCTGGTTGCGCACGGATACATCCCCGGGCGGTCGAACCTTATCCTTCGGTGGCTAAGCGTCCGGGAACCCACCCGCCGGGAGGGGCATTGCTGCGCAAACGCAAGCCAGGGAGATCGGCATGGCAGGGAAAACCGGCATCATCGTCGCCATCGGCGTCGTGCTCTTCATCATCGTCGGAGTCATCGGCTTCTACGGATCCGAAGCCTCGAACGCGCCCGAGGGCGACATCGTCAATTACGAAGAACCCGAGGTCGAAGGCTGAACCGCCTGGACCGCACGGTCCATTTGCAGTGTTGCGGCTGGTCCGCGCTCAAAAAATAGGCGTGCCCGGTGCGAGGCAGAAGCGCTTGACTCGGCCTCGCTCCCTGCTACGCTGACCTGACATACCGGCCTTGTTCGCCGGACGGCATTCGAGCCCCGCCCGCCCGTCGATTCCTGTCGACGGGCGGCGGGGCTTTTTTGTGGGATCGACGTGACGCAACGCATAGACATCGGCATTCTCTACTCGCGCTCCGGCAACTACCGGTTGCTGTCGGACGCCTGCCGCGCCGGCGCCATGAGCGCCATCGCGGCGGTCAATCGCGACGCGGCGCTGGGCGTCGAGTTCGTACCGATCGAGCGCGACCCGGAGGGGCAAGTCGACCGCTATGCGCCGCTCTGCGAGGAGATCCTGCGCGACAGCGGCGCCCGTCATGTCATCGGCTGCATCACCTCCTGGAGCCGCAAGGAGGTCATCCCGGTGCTGGAGAAGACCGGCGGGACCCTCTGGTATGCCTGCCCCTACGAGGGCTTCGAGACGAACGACCATGTCGTCTACATGAATGCCTGCCCGAACCAGCATCTGGTCCCGCTGCTCGGCCATGTCGTGCCGCGCTTCGGCGCCGACGCCTTCCTGGTCGGCTCGAACTACATCTGGGGCTGGGAGACCAATCGCGTCGCCCGCGATCTGGTCGGCGACGCCGGCGGACGCATCCTGGGCGAACGCTATCTGCCGCTCGGTGATACCGACGTGTCACGGCTGATCGACGAGATCCGGGCGACACGGCCGAATTTCATCCTCAACCATCTGATCGGCCCGTCCTCCTATGCCTTCTTCGCGGCCTATGACGAGTTGGCCCGTCAGGATCCGCATTTCGCCGCCGCATCTTGCCCGATCCTTTCCTGCAATCTGACGGAGATCGAACTGCCGGCGATCGGCGCCGCGGCAGAGGGCCATATCGCCGTCGGACCGTATTTCCACGACAGGGCAAAGCCCTGGCCGAGCCAGGCGACGGAGCCGGCCTTCACGTCGCGGCCCTCGTCCTTCTTCGCCGCCGCATACAGCGCCGTTCTCGTTCTCGCCGACCGTCTTGCTGCGGATGCCGGCGCGGCGCGCCGCATTCCCGACTTCGCCGGCCGGCGGTTCGCCACGCCCTTCGGCGAAATCGCGATCGATCCGCAGACCCAGCATGCCAGCCTGCCGATCCGCATCGGTCGTGTGCGGGACGGCGGGTTCGACGTGGTGGAGGAGAGCGCGCAGCGGGTCGATCCTGACCCCTATCTCTCGCGCTACGATCCGGCGCGGATCTTCCCGCGTCCCTCGCTGCGAGCCGTCTCGTGACCCGCCGCAGCCGCATCCCCAATCTCGGCGGGGCCAGGGCCTTCGTGCTGCACCCGCCGCACGCGACCACTGCCGCGCTGGTTCGCCAGCTGGCGGCGATCGGGCTCGACCCCGTCGAATCCTGGCCAGACCTGCCGGCCGACGCGCTGGCGGCCGACTTCATCTTCTTCGACGCCGATCTCGGCTATGACGCGCAGTTTCCGTGGACGCCGGGCGAGGCCCCGATGCCGATGATCGCGTTGATCGGCTCCGAGGCGCCCGGACGCATCGAATGGGCGTTGTCGCACGGCGCGCACTCCCACCTCGTCAAGCCGGTGGCCAATTCCGGCATCTATTCGGCGCTGCTGATCGCCCGGCAGGGCTTCGAGGCGCGCCGGAGCCTCGCCGACGAGGTTCGCGGGCTCAAGGGGCGGGTTGCCGAACGGCAGACGATCGTGCGCGCCGCCGTGGCACTCAGCGCCGGCGGTGTCGGCGAGGAGCGGGCCTATGCCCAGCTGCGGGCGCTCGCCATGAGCTGGCAAACCACGATGGAAGAGGCGGCACGCCGCGTCCTGGCACTCGAAGAGGGAGGTCGCGATGAGCGCAGAACTCGTCTCTGAGCCGACGGCGCCCGTGGTGGTCGCCAAGCCGGCCGGCGTTCTGGCGCAGCTGCTGCGCCGCCCGCTGGCGCTGATCGGTATCGTGCTGATCGTCGTCACTGTCGTAGGCGCGATCGCCGCGCCCTGGCTGACGTCCTACGATCCGAACGACCAGCTCTTCGACGGGCTGACGCCGCAGGGCGCGCCGATGGCGCCGGGTGGCGCCTTCGTCCTCGGCACCGATCTCCTCGGCCGCGATCTCCTGACGCGCATGCTCTACGGCGCCCGTACATCCCTGATCATCGGCATCGTCGCCAATGGCGTGGCGCTGATCATCGGCACTCTGGTCGGCGTCACCGCCGGCTTCTTCCGGGGCTGGATCGGGGCGATCCTGATGCGTTTCACCGACCTGATGATGGCGTTTCCGGCGCTGCTCCTGGCGATCTGCCTCGCCGCCGTGCTGTCGCCGAGCCTGTGGATCGTCGCGATGGTGATCGCGCTGGTCAACTGGGTGCAGACCGCGCGCATCGTCTTCGCCGAGACCAGCTCCCTCGCCGAGCGCGAGTTCATCGACGCCGAGCGCTCAATCGGCGCCTCGACGCCGCGAATCCTGTTCCGCCACATCCTGCCGCATCTGCTGCCGACGATCATCGTCTGGGGCACGCTCGGGATCTCGACCACGGTGCTGCTGGAGGCGACCTTGTCCTATCTCGGCGTCGGCGTGCAGCCGCCGACCCCGTCCTGGGGCAACATCATCTTCGAGAACCAGACCTATTTCCAGGCGGCGCCCTGGCTGGTGTTCTTCCCCGGCGCGGCCATCCTGGCGCTTGCGCTGGCCTTCAACCTCGTTGGCGATGCGATGCGCGACATCCTCGATCCCACCCAGCGGGGGCGGCTGTCATGATCGCCTATCTCGCCCGTCGGCTGATCCAGTCGGCCCTGATCCTGCTCGGCGTGTCGCTGATCACCTTCGCGCTGCTCTATCTGCTGCCGGCCGACCCGGTGCGCCAGATCGCCGGCCGCAGCGCGACGGCCCAGACCGTCGAGAACATCCGCCGCGAACTCGGCCTCGACCAGCCCTTCCTCGTCCAGTACGGCCGCTATCTGCTCGGCCTCGTACAGCTGGATTTCGGGCGCTCCTATCTGCAGCGCTCGGAGGTTTCGGAGCTGATCGCGGCACGGCTGCCGGCGACGCTGCTGCTGATGCTCGGCGCCATCGTCTGCGAACTGGTGCTGGGTCTGACCATGGGGCTGGTGGCGGCGCTGAAGCGTGGCTCGGCGACCGACCAGACGCTGATGGTCGGCTCCTTCGTCGGCGTCTCGGCGCCGCAGTTCGTTGTCGGCCTCCTGCTTCTCTACGTCTTCGCGGTGCGCCTCGACTGGTTTCCGATCGGCGGCTACGGCACCTTCTCGCATCTCGTCCTGCCCTCGGTCACGCTCGGTATCCTGGGGGCCGGCTGGTACTCGCGGATGATGCGGTCCTCGATGATCGATGTCCTGCGCCAGGATTACATCCGCACGGCGCGGGCCAAGGGCCTCGCCCGCTACACCGTGCTGTTCCGGCATGCCCTGCCCAATGCGATCCTGCCCGTGATCGCGATGATCGGCATCGACATCGGCCTGTTCATGAGCGGCATCGTCGTCGTGGAGAGCGTCTTCGGCTGGCCCGGGATCGGCCAGCTCGCCTGGCAGGCGATCCAGCGCGTCGACATCCCGATCATCATGGGCGTCACGCTGGTCTCGGCCTGCGCCATCGTGCTCGGCAATCTGCTCGCCGATCTCGTCTCTCCGTTCATCGATCCCCGGATCAAGCTCCAGTGACCCCTGAAGGAAAGGAAGACCGCATGAAAGCCTGGCTCACCACGACCGTCGCCGCATCGGCGCTCGGATTCATGCTGGCGGCAGCGCCGGCCATGGCGCAGGACGCCGCGACGGCGCCCGCCGCCGATGCCACCACGCCGGACCCTGACGCCAAGCAGGGCGGCAACATCGTCATCACCTACAAGGACGACGTCGCTACGCTCGATCCGGCGATCGGCTATGACTGGCAGAACTGGTCGATGATCAAGAGCCTGTTCGACGGGCTCATGGATTACGTGCCGGGCACCACCGAGCTGCGGCCGGGCCTTGCCGAGAGCTACGAGATTTCCGAGGACGGGCAGACCTTCACCTTCAAGCTCCGCTCGGGTGTCAAGTTCCACAATGGCCGCGAGATGACCGCCGAGGACGTCAAGTTCTCGCTCGACCGCGTGACCGCTCCCGCGACGCAGAGCCCCGGCGCCGGCTTCTTCGGCATGATCGACGGCTACGAGGCCGTGGCGGCCGGCGAGGCGGACAGCCTGTCCGGCGTCACGGTGGTCGATCCGACGACGGTCGAGATCAAGCTGTCGCGGCCCGACGCGACCTTCCTGCACGTGATGGCGCTGAACTTCGCCTCGGTCGTGCCCGAGGAAGCGGTGGCCGAGCACGGCGCCGATTTCGGCAAGAACCCCGTGGGCACCGGCGCCTTCAAGCTCGGCGAATGGGCGCTCGGGCAGCGCGTCGTGTTCACCCGGAACGAGGATTACTGGCGCGACGGCCTGCCGTATCTCGACCAGATCACCTTCGAGATCGGCCAGGAGCCGATCGTCGCGCTGCTGCGTCTGCAGAGCGGCGAGGTCGACATTCCCGGCGACGGCATCCCGCCGGCGAAGTTCCAGGAAGTCATGGCCGATCCCGAGCAGAAGGCCCGCGTCGTCGAGGGCGGCCAGCTTCAGACCGGCTACATCACGATGAACGTCGAGATCCCGCCCTTCGACCAGAAGGGCGTTCGCGAGGCGGTCAACATGGCGATCAACAAGGACCGCGTCGTCCAGATGATCAACAACCGGGCGCTGCCGGCCAACCAGCCCCTGCCGCCGTCGATGCCCGGCTATGACGAGAGCTACGAGGGCTACGCCTACGACGTGGACGCCGCGAAGGCCAAGCTCGCCGAGGCCGGCTTCCCGGACGGGTTCGACACCGAGCTCTTCGTGATGAACACCGACCCGAATCCGCGCATCGCCCAGGCGATCCAGCAGGACCTGTCGCAGATCGGCATTCGTGCCGAGATCCAGTCGCTGGCCCAGGCGAATGTCATCGCCGCCGGCGGCGAGAAGGACGCCGCGCCGATGATCTGGTCGGGCGGCATGGCCTGGATCGCCGACTTCCCGGATCCGTCCAACTTCTACGGCCCGATCCTGGGCTGCGCCGGCGCCGTGCCGGGCGGCTGGAACTGGTCGTGGTACTGCAACGAGGACCTCGACAAACGGGCGACCGAGGCCGACTCGATCGTCGATCCGGCGCGCCAGGAAGAGCGGTCGCAGATGTGGTCGAAGATCTACACCGACATCATGGCCGACGCGCCGTGGGTGCCGGTCTTCAACGAACAGCGCTTCACCATGAAGTCGCCGCGCATGGGCGGGGCCGACAATCTCTATGTCGACCCGGTCCATATCCCGATCAACTACGACTACGTGTATGTGAACGATGTGCAGTAACTGCGATTACACGATCCACAGTCGCCACCATCATTTCGGCTGGGACAACACGTTCCAGCCGGCCCAGACGGTTGCCCCGGGCTCGACGATCGAATTCGAATGCCTCGATTCCTCCGGCGGTCAGTTGACCGCCGGATCCACCGTCGCCGATGTCGAGACGCTGGATTTCGGCAAGATCAACCCGGTGACGGGGCCGATCTTCGTCGAGGGTGCCGAGCCGGGCGATGCCCTGAAGATCACCATCGAGTCGTTCAAACCCTCGGGCTTCGGCTGGACCGCCAACATTCCGGGCTTCGGTCTGCTGGCGGACGACTTCAAGGATCCGGCGCTCACCATCTGGAAATACGATCCGGCGACCCTCGAGCCGGCTCTGTTCGGCAAGGAGGGGAAGGTGCCGCTGAAGCCCTTCGCCGGAACGATCGGCTGCGCGCCGGCCGAGCCGGGGCTCCACTCGGTCGTCCCGCCCCGGCGCATGGGCGGCAATCTCGACATCCGGGATCTGTCCGCCGGCACGGTGCTCTACCTGCCGGTCGAGGTGGCCGGGGCGCTGTTCTCGGTGGGCGACACCCATGCGGCGCAGGGTGACGGCGAAGTCTGCGGCACGGCGATTGAAAGCCCGATGAACACGGTGCTGACGCTCGATCTGGTCAAGGGTGCGCGGCTGCAGATGCCGCGCTTCACCACCGCGGGACCGGTGACGCGGCATCTCGATGCCAAGGGCTACGAGGTGACGACCGGGATCGGGCCGGACCTCATGGCCGGGGCGAAGATGGCCGTCGCGCAGATGGTCGATCTTCTCTCGGCCCGCTACCAGATGGATCCGGTCGACGCCTACATGCTGGTCTCGACCTGCGGGGATCTGCGGATTTCGGAGATCGTCGACATGCCGAACTGGGTCGTCTCCTTCTACTTTCCGCGCTGCGTCTTCGAATGAGGCAGCCTGTCGAGAACACCCGCGGCGGCGCGACGCCGCCGCGGGATGGTGCCATCCTGCGGGTCGAGGAACTGACCGTCGAGGTCGGTGGCGAGACCGGGCCGAGGCCCGTGGTCTCGGACTTTTCCTTCGAACTCGCCCGCGGCGAGACGCTCTGCATTGCCGGCGAATCCGGGTCCGGCAAGTCGATGACGTCGCTGGCGATCATGGGGCTGCTGCCAAAGCCCGGCGCGCGGATCGCTTCCGGCCGGATCCGGCTGGGCGACACCGACCTGGCGCAGCTCGGCGAAGGCGAGATGCGCCGGGTGCGCGGCAAGCGCGTGGCGATGATCTTCCAGGAGCCGATGACCTCGCTCAACCCGGTGCTGACCATCGGCCGGCAGTTGATCGAGGCGATCGAGGCCCATGAGAGCGTCGGTCGCGGCGAGGCGCGTCGCCGTGCCATCGCGGCGCTCAATGCCGTTCGCATTCCCGAGGCCGCCAGCCGCCTCGCCCAGCATCCGCACGAACTATCCGGCGGCATGCGCCAGCGCGTGATGATCGCGATGGCGCTGGCCCTGCGCCCCGACGTGCTGATCGCCGACGAGCCGACGACGGCGCTCGACGTCACCGTGCAGGGGGAGGTGCTGGAACTGCTGCGTGATCTGCAGCGCGACCTCGGCACGGCGATCATCCTGATCACGCACGACATGGGCGTCGTTGCCGAGATGGCCGACCGCGTCGTCATCATGCGCCACGGCCGCATGGTCGAGACGGGAGCCGCGGCAACGATCTTCGCCGATCCGCAGGCGGCCTATACGCGCGAATTGCTGGCCGCCGTGCCGCGCATGGGCCGGGGTCGCGACCGGGCGGCCGCCAGCGTCGCGCCGCCCGTTGCCGAACCGTCCGCGGCTCCGGCCCCGCTGGTCGATGTCCGAGATCTCTCCGTGCGCTTCGACATCCATGGCGGGCTTTTCGGCCGGGTCGACCGGCGCGTTCATGCGGTGGAGGGGATCAGTTTCTCTGTCGGGGATCGCGAGACCTTGTCCCTCGTCGGGGAATCGGGCTGCGGCAAGTCGACGACCGCCAAGGCGCTGGCGGGGCTGGTGCCGTATTCGGGCGACATCGTCGTTGGCGGCCGCAACATGGCCGGCCTGACGCGCAGGGAGACCAAGGCCCTGCGCCGCGATGTCCAGATGATCTTCCAGGACCCGTTCGCCTCGCTCGATCCCCGCATGACGGTCGGCGACCTCGTCGCCGAGCCGATGCTCATCCACAATATCGCCGAGGGCCCCGAGCGGCATGACCGTACCGCTGGCCTGTTCGAGCGGGTGGGCCTGTCTGCGTCGGACATGCGCCGCTATCCGCACGAATTTTCCGGTGGCCAGCGCCAGCGCGTCTGTATCGCCCGCGCCCTGGCGCTGCGGCCGAAACTGATCGTCGCCGACGAAAGCGTCTCGGCGCTCGACGTGTCGGTGCAGGCGCGGGTGCTGGAATTGCTGCGGGAACTGCAGGACGAGTTCGGCATCGCCTATCTGTTCATCTCGCACGACATGGCCGTGGTGGAGAACATCTCCGATCGCGTGGCGGTGATGTATCTCGGCCAGATCGTCGAGATCGGCACGCGGGGCCAGGTGTTCGGCAACCCGCAGCACCCCTATACGCAGCGATTGATCGAGGCGGTCCCTGTGCCGGATCCCGCGATGCGCCGCCGTGCCTTTCCGCGGCTGGACCACGATATCCCGAGCCCGGTGCGCCGCGTCGGCGACGAGCCGTCGCGGCTGATGCTGCAGGATTGCGGCGATGGGCATCTCGTCGCGGCCTGAGCCGCGGCGACATCGACCGGATCGCTGAAGCGGGCGCCCTATGCAGGGCGCGCGGTGGCGACCCGTCGTGCGGGCAGGGCGCCGCGCTACTGGCGCAGGACGTCGCCGAGGGTCTTGCCGGTGTTGAGGAGGTGGACGCGCCAGATCGCGGCGGCCCCGGCGCTGTCGCGGATGCGGAGCGCTGCCATCAGGGCCTCATGTTCCTCGAAGGCCTGCAGCCAGCGGTCGGCGTCGAGAATGGCCATGTAGCGGCCGCGCTGGGCCCGCAGCATCAGCCGTTCGTGGACGAATTGCAGTTCCTCGTTGCCGCTCGCCGTCACCAGCATCTGGTGGATCGTCGAGTTCAGGTCGAAATAGACGTCCTTGTCGTCGGCATGGAAGGCCGCGGTCATGGCGGCATGCACGGCCTCGATCTCGGCGATTTCCGCCTCGCTCATCCGCCGCGTCGCGAGCTCGGCGGCGAGGCTTTCGACGGCCGCGATGACCTCGAACAGCTTGATCGCCTCCTCGGCCGTGTAGGAGGCGACCCTTGCCCCGCGGTTCACCTCGATCACCACCAGCCGTTCCTCGGCCAGCACCTTCAAGGCTTCCCGTAAAGGCGTCGGCGACACGCCGAGGCTGTCCGACAGGCTCGCCACCGGGACCTTCTCGCCTGGCATCAGCTCGCCATGGATGATCATCTGGCGAAGGGTTTCGGCCACTTCCTGGTGCAGCGAATGGCGGCGGATTCGCGCCTTGCGGGGCTTGTCGCCGAGGGCGCGGGCAGGACTGGCGGCGGCGCTGGGGTTCGGGCTCAACGGGGGACTTTCTCGACCGGCATGATCGGTTCTATGTAGGCGCATCGCTCTTTCGGAGAACTGCGCATGCTGTCAGCCCGCCCATCATTCCGCCCGGTGCCGCCTGTCCGGCCGGGAGCCGCACGCTGATGGCCGATGACGCGACGCCCGTCGAGGCGCTGGCAACGGCCCTGATCGCGGCCCGGCGTTCGCGCGCGCCGATGCCGCGCGATGAGGCCGACCGTCTGGCCGGCATGATCGGTCCCGAGGGCGCCTATGCCGTCCAGCGGCTGGTCTGCGAGGCCTTCGGCCCGGTCGCCGCCTGGAAGACAGGGCGCAAGCGCGTCGCCGATCCGGTGATCGCGGCGCCGGTGCTCAAGGGTGGTCTGCGCGCCTCCGGTGCCAGCTTCTCGACGGGTGAACTCGGCGCCTGCGGCGTCGAACTGGAAATCGGCTTTCGTCTCGATCGCCCCCTGCCGCCCTTCGACGCGGCCGATTTCGAGACCCTGGCCCGGGACTGCGTGACGCCGCTGGCGGTGATCGAGATCGTCGATGGCCGCATCGACGGGTTCATGGACGCCGCGCCGCTGGCCAAGCTGGCGGACAACCAGAGCAATGGCGGCCTGGTCTTCGGCACTGAGTCCGACGACGCGGCGCTCGACCTCACCGAGCCGGAGGTGCGCCTGATCTTCGACGGCCGCGACGTCGTGACAGGCCGCCAGAAGGTGCCGGGCGGCGACGCCTTCTCCGTGTTCCTGGCCTTTGCCCGGATGGTCGACGATCATTGCGGCGGCCTGCAGATGGGGCAGATCGTGACCACCGGAACCCTGTCCGGCCTGCCCTTCGTTGCGCCCGGCACGGTGATCGAAGGCTGGATTTCCGGCCTCGGTTCCGTGCGCACGGCCTTCGTCGAAGCCGCTGCTGGCAACGGTCAGGATGCGGCGATGTCCGGCCAGCGATCGTCCCATGGACAGCGTTCCTCATAGGCGGCGGCGAGCGCCAGAAGCGTCGGTTCCGCGCCGCGATCGCCGATCAGTTGGAGGCCGATCGGCAGGGTGCCGGGCGGGACCGGGCAGGGCAGGGCGATGGCCGGAAGCCCGGCGGCATTGACCCAGCCCGTATAGACAGCATGTCCACGCGGCCCGACCGTGTGGCCGTCGATCCTGTCCGGGAAGGGCGTGTCGGCCGCCCACGGCATGGCGGCGCAGGACGGCATCAGGATCAGGTCGAAGTCCGCAAAGCCTTCCGAGACCTGCCGCCGCAGGGCCGCCACCGTTTCGAGGATGGCCAGGAGGTCGCTTGCCGACCGTTCCGCGCCGCGCCGGGCCATGGCGACATATTTGGGGTTCACCTTGTCGGCAAAGTCGGGCTCGACGGCCAGAAGGCGTCCCAGGCCGATCTCGGCGATCGACGACCAGATCGCGGCGAGGCCGGCGGTGTCGAAGGGCAGCTTGGCGCGCGTGACCTGGTGGCCCAGCGCGGCGAATGCGTCCGCCGCGGCGTGCAGGGCGGTGACGATCTCCGGGTCGCAGGGATTGGCGTCGATCCGTTCGACCGAAAGGATGCGGAGCGGTCGATCGGCGGCTTGCGCGTCTGATGGACAGCGGGAGGCCGGGTCGGCGCGGTCGGGGCCGGCAAGCACGCCGTCGAGCAGCGCCGCGTCGCGCGCCGAGCGGGTGAAGGTGCCGACCACCTCAAAATCCAGCAGCACCTGCGGCAGCCCGTCGGCGCGGGGTACGTGGCCGATGCCGGGTTTGAGGCCGACGAGACCGGTATAGGCGGCCGGGCGTCGGGTCGATCCGCCGCCATCGGTGCCGATCGACACCGGCACGAGCCCGGCGGCGACGGCCGCCACCGATCCGCCGCTGGAGCCGCCCGGCGTCAGCGCCGGCGCCCACGGATTGCGGGTGACGCCGAAGAGGTCGTTGCAGGTGTAGCCTTCGACGGCGAATTCCGGCGTGTTCGTCTTGCCGATGACGATCGCGCCGGCCTCCCGGAGACGCCGGATCGGCAGTTCGTCCCGCGCCGCGATCGTGCCGGCATAGAGCCGGCTGCCGAAGGTGGCAGGCATGCCCTTCACCACGAGATTGTCCTTCACGGCGACCGGCACGCCGTCGAGGGGGCCGATGGGCGCACCGCTTCGCCAGCGCGCGGCCGAGGCGGCGGCCTCCTCCCGCGCCGTCGGCGACAGGCAGACGAAGGCGTTCAGCGACGGATCGATGCGGGCGATCCGGGCAAGGCACAGATCGACGATCGTTACCGGGTCGCTCGCGCCCTGCCGGTACTCTTCGACCAGCGCCGAGGCGTCGTGGCGCCAGGCCGTGGATGCGGAGATGGTCATTGCGCTCATCCCGCCATGTTGCGCGGCAGCCAGAGGACGATGTCCGGCGCGAAGATGAGAAGGATGGTGAAGGCGATCATGATCAGCGCGTAGGGGAACGCGCCATAGACCACGTCCGTGAAGGGACCGCCGTCCTTTCGCACGCCCTGTACGACATAGAGGTTCATGCCCACCGGCGGGGTGATCATGCCGAGCTCGCACATCAGGACGACGAAGATGCCGAACCAGATCGGGTCGACGCCGACGGCGGTGACCACCGGCAGGGCGATCGGGATGGTGAGGACCTGCATCGACAGGACGTCCATGAACATGCCGAGGAAGAGGTAGAAGACGATCAGGATGAGCAGGAGCCCGGTCGCCGACAGCCCGAAGGAGGCGACCCACTGGGTCATCGCCTGGGCCGCGCCGCCGAGGGCCAGCGTGACGTTGAGCATGAAGGCCGCGGTGATGATCAGGAGGATCATGCCGGTGGTCTTGGCCGACTGGCGGAAGCAGATGTCGATCACCTGCCAGTTCAGCTGGCCCTCGCGCCAGATGAAGCCGATGGCCACGACGACGGCCAGCGCCGCCGATTCCGTCGGCGTGGCGATGCCGGCATAGATCGAGCCCATGACGACCAGGAAGATGATCAGCGGCGGGATCAGATGGCGGGCGAGCGCGAGGCGTTCGCGCAGGGGCAGCAGCGGCTCCCGCTCGACGGTGGAGCCGTGTTCCTCGATCAGGCTCTGGACGGCGATGAAGATCATGAAGCTGAGGGTCAGCAGGACGCCGGGCACGATGCCGGCGATGAACAGCTGGCCGATCGAGGTTTCGGCGAGCGATCCGTAGACCAGCAGGTTGACGCTGGGCGGGATGAGGATGCCCAGCGTGCCGCCGGCGGCCAGCGAGCCCAGCGACCGGCTGGGCTTGTAGCCGCGCTTGTCGAGATTGGGCAGGGACACCGTGCCGATGGTCGCGGCGGTGGCGACGGACGAGCCGGAGGTGGCGGCGAACAGGGCGCAGGAGCCGATATTGGTGTGCAGCAGCCCGCCGGGCAGCCGGACGAACCAGACGGCGAGGGCGGTGTACATCCGGTCGGCGAGGCCGCCGCGCAGGAGCAGTTCGCCGAGCAGGATGAACAGCGGGATGGCGGTCAGGACGTTCTCGTTCTGCACGCCCCAGGCGACCGGCCCCATGGACTGGACCAGCGGCCATCCGAACAGCAGCGTGCCGCCGACGACGCCTGTGACGACCATGATGACGGCCACGGGCACGCTGGCCAGGAGCAGGGCCAGCATGGCGACGAACCCGATGAGGACGGCGGAGACGGTCATGGGCGGGAATCCGGAACGGTCAGGGAAGGACGGGGCAGGCGGTCAGCGCGCATGGACATTGTCCAGCTCCTCCTTGATCTCGTCCTCCACCCCCTTCGGATCGAAGGCCTCCGACAGAGCGTCGAGACGGCCCCGCAGGAGGAGGTAGGTGGCGTAGAGGGCGAGGCCGACGGCGACGAAGGCAAAGAGCACGTAACCGGCGAACCAGCCGGCCTGCGGATAGATCATCGGCGTCGCCCAGGGCGTCGGCGCGACGCTGCCATAGGCGATGGTGTCGGCGATGACGAAGCGGCCGACATAGACGAGGAAGAGGCCGAACAGGGCGAGCGAGACGATCGACAGCCAGTCGAGGATGGAACGGATGGTCGCCGGCAGGCGGCGATGAAGGAAATCGATGCGCACATGCGCCCGGTCGACCAGGGCCACGGTGAAGGCCAGCGACGATCCGATGGCGAGGACGTAGCCGCCCAGTTCGTCGGCGCCTTCGAAGGAGAAGTTGAACAGTTTTCGGGCGACGGTCTCGGCCGCCACGAAGAAGGACAGCGCGACAAGCGACAGGCCGAAGACCCAGCTGGCGAATCTGGCGAAGTGATGCATGGAGCCGTCCCCGTTCGTGAGCGCAGCGCGTGGAGATCGCCGCAGGGTGCCGGGCGGCCGAAGGGCCGCCCGGTCTGTTGGCGAGGGGAGACTAGAAGCCGAGCGCCTTGCCCACGGTCTTCTGCCAGTCTTCCGAGCAGGTCGGGTTGACCTTGTCGCAGATCTCCTTCCAGCCCGGGAACGAGATGTCGCGCAGCGCGCTCTGCATCGTCGCCTTGTCTTCCTCGGAGACAGGGATCAGCTTGAGATCGTAGGACTTCACCGTCTCGCAGGGCTCTTCACCGACATTGCAGTTCACGGCGTCCTCGAAGATCTCTTCCGAATAGGCCCAGATCTCCGAGACGAGACCGTCGAAGGCCGCCTGCAGCTTCTCCTGGTCTTCCGGGGAGAACTTGTTCCAGGTGTCGAGGTTGATGCCGTAGCCCTGCACCGCGATCTGAAAGGCGATCGGCAGCATGTTGCTGGTTTCCTCGGGCCAGCCGGCGGTGTTGGCCGAGCTCGGGCCGGTGATCGCGCAGTCGATCACGCCGCGGGCGAGCGACTGCTGCACTTCCGAGAAGCCGAGCGGCACCGGCGTTCCGCCGACCGAGGACACGAAATTGGCCAGGCTCTGGTCGTAGACGCGGACCTTGTTGCCGCTGAGATCGGACAGCTTGGCGATGTCGGGCTGGCAGAACAGCACCTGCGGCCCGAACGGCCAGACGCCGAGGAGCTTGGTGTTGAACTTCTCCTGCAACTGCTTGTCGACGACCGGGCTGAAGGCGTCGACGGCCTTCTTGGCGGTGGCATAGTCCGGGTTCTGGCCGACAAGATCGAGGCCGAGAATGGTCGGCTCGTCGCGCGAGACCTGGGACATGCGCAGGGAGATGATGTCGAACAGGCCGCTCTTGAGAAGCCGCAGCTGCTCGGTGTCCTTGACGCCGGTGACGTCGACCGGCGTGTAGGTGGCGCTGACGTCGAGGCCGGTCTTCTCCGCCATGTTCTCGAAGAACGGGGCTTCGTAGTTCTTCTGGATGAGGCCGGTCGACGAGGGCTGGCCCATCACCTTGAGGCTGATGGTCTGCGACAGGGCGGGCGCCGCAAGGGCTGCCGTGCAGGCGGCGGCAAGAAGCAGGGCTTTGATCTTCATGTTGCACTCTCCGTTGATGCCGGCTTTCCGGCAGGGGATGTGTCAGGGCCCGAAGCGGACGGGACGCCTGTCGCGAAAGCCTGCGTTGGCCGCAGGTCTGTCATCTGGGAAAACTCCGGGAACAGCCGGCCCCAGCCGGTGATCCGCGCGGTGTCGAGACCGACGAGACGGGCCGTGGCAAAGGCGGTGATGGCGACCGAGTCGATGACCGGAATGCCGCATTCGCGCTCGAGCGCGGCCACGATCGGCGCTCCGCGAAAATTCGTGCAGACGATGGCGATCATCTGCGGCCTGGCCGCCGCGACATCGCGCACGCAGTCGGCGATGGCCTCGGGCGTGTATTCGCAGAACGAGAAATTGCCGCGGTCTTCCAGGTGCCGTTCGGCCACCACCGCGATGCCCTGGCGGGCGTAATTGGCGACGATCCGCTCCTGAACCTCGCCGAGATACGGCGTCACCAGCGCGATGCGCGTGACGCCCGCCGCCTGGAACAGCCGGTCATAGGCCAGCATGGTCGTCGTGGCGGCGATGCCCGTCGCCGCTTCGATCTCGCGGCACAGCTCGACGTCGCGCTCCAGTCCGAGCCAGGCCGAGGAGGTGCCGTTCCAGGCGATGACGTCGACGCGGGCGTCGGCCAGGAGGCGCGCCGCGTCGAGGACCGGGGCGAGGTCGAACTGGGCCTGCGAGCCCTGCGACATGGAAATCTCGGTGACCCTGAAGCGGCCGAAATGCACGCTGGCCTCGGCGCCGAAGGGGCGCAGGATCTCGGCCGTATAGGGTTCGAGAACGGTGTTGGAGGACGGCGTCAGCATCCCGATGCGAAGCGGGGCGCCTGCTTTCCGATTGTCCGGCCCTTCGGCCCCTGCCTGCGTCAACTGGGTTCACCCTCGCCGCAACGTCTTTCGATGAGCAGCATTCAATTGTTAATTGAATTCAGTGTAAACCCCTGTCAGCGCTGAAATATACGCCAATCACTGGCGTAAATTCTTGCAGGTTGCCCAATTCGGCGGCGGCGATGGAGGCGGTTGGAGCGCCGTCCGGAGACTTGGCCTTGGCGGCGAGGCCTGACGCAGCGGGACGCTGGGACGGCCGTGCGTGGCCCACCGGGCGGGACAGAATCATCGCCGCCGCACGGGCGCGCCGGCAACGGGCGAGGCACCCGTGTGGCCCTTGGTCGGCAGGCTTGGCTGCGCGCTGTGGAGGCAGCGGAACGCGGCGGCGGACGGAGGGCTGGCGCCCCGTACGGAGCGGCCAGCCTCGCGCCTATTTCACCGCGGGCAAACTGGCGGTCTCGTATTCATGGACGAGCGTGCGATCGAGGACCGGGTCGTGCATCTCCATCCGGAAGAACCGGGCCGGACGCACCCCGCCCGACAGGACGCCCAGCGTGCCGCACATCATCGCCGTGCCCGGTTCCAGCCGCCCGTCGCCGGCCGCGAAGGGACACGCCGCGATCAGCTGGTCCAGCGGCCGGATCTTCGCCACGCCGCCATCCTGATACGCCGTCCACTCCGCCGCCGGATCGTCGCGCACGAAGGACCGCAGGAGGATGTCGTCGAGATGGTCGCGAACGTCGCGATAGTCCCAGAGCGCGGTCGCCACGGGCTTGGCGCAGACCTGCTTGGACAGGGCGACGGAATGGGTCTCCAGTTCGCGGTCGGTGTGGTCGGAGCCGAGACCCAGATACAGGCTTTCGCCGTCGTCGATCAGCAGCGGCTCGACCTCGCCCGACGAGGTGGCATCGACCACCTGGATCACCGTCTCGCTGGTGAGGAGCTGTGCGCTGATCCGGTAGAACAGCGGGACTTCGGACGGGGGCGGGACGCCGATCGCCGCGAGTTCGGCGATGTGGTGATCGACCGCCGCGCGGTCGCGGCCGGTCCAGCCGGCGATGACCGCCTGGCGGATGGTGATCGACAGCGGGCCGTGGCCGACGCGTTCGAAGCTGAGGGTTGAGGACAAGGAAACACCTGCAAAGCGGGTTGAGGAGGGAACGAGACGCAACGGTGAGGCCGTTGCAGGGTGAGTGCAACAGATCCCGCCGGTCGGGCAGGGCCGCGGGAACGGCCCGGCGCTCCGCTTTCCCTTGCAAAGCCCGTGCCAGACCGCCCCGAAATGGACGGGGCGCGTCCATCGCCCATGCGGCGCCGGGGATTTGCGTCCGCCGCTATCTCAGCAATGCGCGCAGGGACGGCTTTTCCGCCAGCCGCGCCAGAAGCGCCGGGGTTTCCCGCGACGGCGGCGGCACCGCCTCCAGCGCCAGCGATTCCTGGTGCGGCGCTGTCGCGGTAAAGCGCCGGCGCGCATTGGCATGATGGAATCGCCACAGCACTTCCGCTGCCAGTTCCTCGGGCATTGTGGCGGCTTCCAGGCCCGCGATCGATTCGGTCACCTCCTGATTGCACGCCTGCCGGCGACAGGGCTCAGGCTGCACTGGTCGTCAGGTGCCGACGGGCGCGTAGCGGCGCAGGGCTGTGGCGACGAGGCTGAGGGCGGTGATCGCGGAGGTCTTGGGATTGTCCGGCGAGGCGCGGTTCTCGAACCGCAGGAGGGCGTCGCCGGCCGCGCCGGTGATCGCGATCTCGTGGGTGTTGCGGGTGACCTGAGGGTCGGCGACGACCCGCACCCGCGTGCGCTCGAAGCCGGCGGCCAGCGCGATCGTCAGCCCGGCATTGAGGTTCCTGGGATAAAGCTTCGCCGCTTCCGGCGCGCTGCCCTCGAACAACGTCACCGGCTCGGTGCGGGCGGTGTCGGCAAGGCCCAGCGCCGCGAGTTCGCCGGCCCAGGCGGCGGGCGGCTTGCGGGAGGTGTAGGTTACGGCGATGTCGCCGGTCAGGGCGGCCGCGGCGATGTAGTCGAGCCCGCCGACGGCGCCGGCCGGGATGATCAGCCGCGCCCCGCTGCGCGCGCAGATGGCATGGATGCGTGCGGCCATCTCCGGCGACTGCAGGGCGCCGACCGACGCGGGGACGACGTCGATGCCGCTGTCGAGGCAATGTGGGACCATCTCGGCGAAGGCCTCCGCCGAGGCGGCTTCGATGATCGCGTCGGGCTTCCAGGCGATCAGGGCGTCGAGATCGGCCGCGAAGGCCACGCGCTCCGCAATGCCGTCTGCCGGGGGCCGGCGGGTGAGGACCATGACCCGGCAATCCGTCTCGGCGGCGAGCAGCCTTGCGCAGGAACGGCCGGCGGCGCCGTAGCCGATGAGGCCGATGCGCCGCATGTCCGGGGCCGCCATCCTCAACCCCTGTCGACCGTGCCGCGGGCATCCTTCAGCCCGCGCAGCGCGATGATCGACTGGTCGCGCCAAGCGACCTTCTCCTGCAGCCTGTCCAGTGGAATCTTGGTGCGGGCATAGGCTTCGAGCGCGTCGATGGATTTGTCCGTCACCACGTCGGCGAAGCCCAACTCGTTGGCCATCTCGTTGAACAGGAAGCCGAAATTCTCCAGATACTGGCGAATGCCACCCTTGGCGTTCAGGTCGACGCCCTCGAAGGGGCCGAGAAACGCCCAGCGCAGGCCGAAACCCTGGCTGATGATCTTGTCGATGTCCTCGGCCGAGATCAGGTCCTCGTTGAGGCAGCGGAACATCTCAACGACCAGCGCCGCCTGCATGCGGTTGAGAACGAAGCTCGGGATCTCGCGCTTGATATGCACCGGCGTCTGGCCGCAGGCCTCCATGAAGCGGAAGGTCGCGTCCGTCACGTCGGCCCGGGTGAAGGGCGCCGGGCAGATTTCGGTGACTGGCAGGAGATGCGGCGGGGTCGCCGGGTGGACGACGATGCAGCGGTCGCGGCAGGCGAGATCCGAGGCGAATTTCGACACCGGGAAGCTCGACGTGGTGGTGGCGAGGATTGCGTCCGGGCCGGTCAGGCGGTCGAGCTCGGCGAAGATCGCCACCTTGGCGTCGAGCTTCTCGACGATGCATTCGTGGACGAAATCGGCATCGGCCACCGCGTCGGCGAGATTGTCGTGGATCGTGATGCGGGCGGTCACCTGAGCAACGGTCTCGCCGGGCCGCAGCAGCGCGTCGGAAATGGCGATCGCCTCGGCCAGCCGGCCGGGCAGGGCGGCGCGGCCCTCGGCGCTGTGGTCGTAGATCGCGACCTGCAGGCCGCTGCGCGCATAGACGATCGCCCAGGATGCGCCGATGATGCCGGCACCGGCGATGGCGACTTTTTCAATGCTCATGTGACGTCCGATCATCGTCGCGATGCGGGGCACGCATCGCAGAGGGCAGGGAATGGCGGCGCCCAGCGGCGCCGCAGGCGTTCAGAATTCGGGAACCCAGCGGCGCGTCTGCTCGCTCTCGTCCTCGTAGCGCCCCTCGAAGATCGGCGAGGCGATGGTGGCGCGCACATGCAGGATGTCGTCGCCGACATTGCGGAAGCCGTGCCGGGCCCCGGCCGGAATCAGCACCGACTGGTTGGCCGTGACGACCACGGTCTCGCTGCCGACATGGATTTCCGCGGTGCCGCCCATGACCTCGAGGATCTCCTCGACCGCATGATGATGCGTCGGCGCGCCGAGGCCCTTTTCGCACCATTGCTCGAAGACGCAGATCTGGTGGGCGCCGGTCACGGCGGACACTCGCATCTGGGTCATGACACCGTCGCGCCATTTCTCGAGGACGCCGTCATTGTGGTCTTTGATCAGCATGACATTCCTGCCTTCGTCTGTCCGGGAAGACGTGTGCATTCGCGATCCGGATGGCCGGTTCCGCGCGCGTCGATGATGCGGACGAAGCGGGGTGTCCCGCGCCGATGGTCGGCAGAACTGCAATTGATCGCTCCGTGCCGGATCATATTGTACGCAAATAAAATACAGAGCAAGGGAGAACTTGCACGCAGGCGTCCGGTTGGGCAGATTGCGACAACGCCCGAAGGGAGCGCGTCATGCCGAAAACCAGAGCGGACCCCGTCGACGGGGCAGACACAGCAAAGCGCCGCGGATTCGGGTCGCTGACCGTGCGCGACCGCCTGCGCGACGAAATCCTGACGCTGGAACTGCCGCCAGGCCACCTTCTCGACGAAGTGGGCCTCGCCGAGCGTTTCGGCGTCTCGCGCTCGCCGGTTCGCGAGGCGCTGGTGCATCTGGAGGCGGAAGGGCTGGTCAGCACGCTGCCGAACAAGGGCACGGTCGTTGCGGGCATGAATCTCGAGGAGTTCCCGCAATATATCGATGCGCTGGACCTGGTGCAGCGCGCCGTCACGCGGCTGGCGGCCGAGCTGCGCACCGAGGCCTGCCTCGACAGGATTCGCCGCGCGCAGGAGCTGTACCGGGCGACGATCCCGGGGCGGGACGTTCTCGGCATGATCCAGACGAATGTCGATTTCCACCTTGCCGTGAGCGATGCCGCGCGCAATCCCTATCTCCACGATGCCTATCGCCGGCTTCTGATCGGCGGTCGCCGCATGGCGCGCCTCTATTACCGGTCCTATGACGACGACCTGCCGCCGGAGCTGCCAGCCGCCCACGACCGGATGATCGAGGCGATCGAACGTCGGGACACCGAACTGGCGGAACGGCTGGCCCGCGCGCACACCGAGGAGGTGCATTCGCGCTTCATCCACTTCATGGGCCAGCGACGCACCCGCGACATCGCCCTGCGCTGACGCTCCGCAACGCGCCTAGTGCTTGGTCGCGATCTGGGCGACGGGGCGCTGCTCGGCGCGTGCCCGTTCGCAGCCATAGGCATGTTCGACGATATGGGCGAAGGACCGGTAGAGCTGGTTCAGGCGTTCGAAGCCGCCATCGTCCTGGGTGATCGCGCCAGCACTGTCGGCGATCGCGACGAGTTGCAGCGCCACGTCGCGCTTGGGAATGTCGGCGACGAGTTCACCGCGGTCGACCGCCTGATCGATGGCCGCGATGATGAAGCGCTCCAGCGTGACCGCGAAGCTGTGCAGCGCTTCCTGGGCCTTCGGTCCGATGAGGTCGCGGTCGACCCGCATCCGGCAGATCAGGCTCCAGGAATTGGTCGAGGTGTAGGTCTCGTTGAACAGGACGTAGCGCTCGCGATTGGCCTCCATCATCCCGATGATCTTGTCGGTGAAGGATTTCTCGCCGGCCCAGTTCCGTTCCCACTTGGCGAGCAGGTTGGCGATATACTTGACCACCACGATCTCGCAGAGATTCTGCTTGTTCCCGTAATAGTAGTGGATCGCGGCCCGCGTCGTCCCGAGGCGGTCGGCGATGTCGCGGAAGCGGAAACCCTGATAGCCGTGCCGGATCAGCATCTCGACGCTCAGTTCCTCGATCTGCTCTTTCATCGAACGCTGACAATCACTGCGGACCCTCCTCCTCGCGGCCTGTCTTCGTGGTTGTGCCACGGCTGTCAAGACGTTCGTCGCCCGACGGGCGTCAAGGCCAATTGGCGGTGCGCGGCGCCGGCCTCCCGCCGGTGCGATCGCGCTGTTCCAGCACAAGCGCCAGCCGCCTTCCATGGTTCCGGCGACGCCCAGCCGGTGCGCGTGCGTCACCGGATCGTCCAGCCCCCATCGGCGACCAGGGTCGAGCCGGTGGAGAAGGAGGAATCGTCGCAGGCCAGGAACAGGATCGCCTTGGCGATTTCCTCCGGCTGTCCGAGCCGTCCCATCACCTGCCGGTCTTCGAGGCTCTTGCGCAGGGCCGCGGCGTCGGGCGCGGTCTCGAAGATGGTCTTGAAATACGGGCTCTCGATCGTGCCCGGCGCGACGCAATTGACCCGGATCCCGGCGTCGGCATGGTCCATCGCCATGGCGCGGGTGAGGGCGGAGACGGCGCCCTTGGAGGCGGTATAGGCCGCGCGGTCGTAGATGCCGACGATCGCGCCGCCCGAGGCTGTGTTGACGATCACGCCGCCGCCATGTCGCTCCATCACCGGGATGGCATGCTTGCAGCCGAGATAGACGCCGCGGACATTGACCGCGAACAGGGCGTCCCAGTCCTCGACGGCCGTGTTCACGACGGTGCCGGCGATGCCGTAGCCGGCATTGTTGACGAGAACGTCGAGCCGGCCATGGGCCGCCACGCAGCGCGCCACCATTGCCTCGATGTCGCTTTCGCTGGCGACATCGACCGTCATCGCCTCGGCGCGTGCGCCGGTTGCTGCCAGTTCCTCCGCGACCCGTGTTGCTGCTTCCCCGTTGCGGTCCGCCACCAGCACGGTGGCGCCGTTCTCGGCGAAGAGCCGTGCGGTCTGATGTCCGATCCCCGAACCACCTCCGGTGACGATGGCGATCTTGCCGGCGAGCTTCATGGAGCGTTTCTCCTGGATGCGGGCATATTGTTGGATGCGGGACTGGGCCGGGTCATCGAAGGCCGGCGGCCCAGTCCGCGACGGCGGTCACGAAGGCGTCGGTCTGCGAGGCCGGAAAGAAATGGCCGCCCTCGGGCAGAAGGGTCAGGGGGGCTGCGGGCAGTGCCTTGGCCAGATCTCGCTGCAGGAAGGCGGGCACGATCATGTCGTCCGCAGCGCCGATGATCATCGCGGGCATCGTCAGTTGCGACACCGCTGCGCTGCCGTCGAAGGCGAGCAACGCCTCGATCCGCTCGGCGACGATTTGCCGGGCCGTGTCGCTTGTGGGGGCCTTCGCCACCGCCCGCTCATAGGCCGACCAGTTGGCCTCCAGCCATTCCGGTGCATAGGAGATCAGCGTCGCCGTGGCGGTGTAGGCGACGGGGTCGTGGCGCAACAGGTCGAGGCGGGTCCGAAACAGGGCCGTCATGTAGCGGCTGGTCCGCAGCCATGTGGCGCTGAGCCCGAGGCCGGTTACCCGCTCCGGTGCCCGTGCCGCCAGGCTCTGGGCGATGCAGCCGCCGGTCGAGTGGCCGACGATGGTCGCCGCCTCGATCCCGGCGGCGTCGAGCACCGCCTGAACGTCATCGGCCAGTTGCGCAATGTCCGTTTCGGCCGTGCCCCGCGTCGAGGCGCCGATGCCGCGCTGGTCGAATGTGATGATCTCGAAGCGGTCGCGCAGTCTTGCTGCGACCGGCGCCCAGAATCCGGCCGTGCCGCCGAGCCCGCTGACAAGGACGAGCGGGGCGCCGGCACCCTCGCGGCTGGCCTTGAGGACGGCGCCATCGGCGGTGGAAACGGAAAAGTCGCTCATTGCAGCGGCGAGAAGTCCGTGGGGACGAGGATCCGCGTGTTCTGGCGCTCGATGAGGCCATCGACGCGGGCGAGATAATCCTGCCATTCCGGGTCGGCGAGCATGGCCTTGCGGCGCGCCGCGCGGTCGTCGAGGCTCTCGTAGCCCCACAGCGCCACGACGTGGTTCAGCTCGCCGATCTCGGTGGTGAAGTAGCTGACGAAGGTGCCGAGGTACTTCTTCTGCAGGGCAAGGCCGTGGTCGCGGTAGCAGGCGACGAAGGCGCCGAGCTTGCCCGGCCGGATATGGTAGTCGCGTTCTTCGTAGATCATGGGAAAGGGTCCGTTGTTGGCGTTCCGGCTCAGCCGTAGATGACTTTCGGCATCCAGGTGGCGAGGGACGGGAAGATGAACAGAAGGGCGAGGACGAAGAGCTGGCAGCAGATGAACGGGATCACCCCCCAGTACATCGACTTCAGGCTCATCTCCGGCGGGGCGATGGCGCGCAGATAGAAGATCGACGGCGCCATCGGCGGCGTCAGGTAGCTGGTCTGCAGCGTCACCAGGAAGACGATGGCGAACCACAAGGGGTCGACACCGTAGGCCGCGAGCACCGGCACCGCGATGGTCATCATGATCAGGACGATCGAGATCAGGTCCACCGCGAAGCCGAGGACGAAGGTGATCGCCAGGATCAGCGCGACGACCGACCAGGCTTCAAGGCCAAAGGCGTCGAGCATGCCGCGCACCGACATCATACCGCCCGAGGCGAAGAACACGCCCGAGAAGATCGAGCCGGCCAGGACGATGGCGAGAATCATCGCGGTCAGCGAGATCGTCTGAAGCGACGCTTCAAGCAGCAGCTTGAAGGTCATCCGGCGATAGAGGACCGCCAGCACCAGCACACCGAACGAACCGCAGGCCGCCGCCTCCGTCGGCGTCGCGAGACCCGAGAACAGGGTGCCGAGCACCGTGGCGATCAGGATCAGCGGCGGCACCAGCGCGGTCAGCGTGAAGATGATCTTCTCGTGGAACGAGCGCGGATCGGGCTCGGGGTCGCCGGGCGCGAAGGACGGTTTGATGATGCAGATGCCGATGATGTAGATCGCGAACATCGCCGCCATCAGCAGGCCCGGCAGGAGAATGCCGGCGAGAAGATCGCCGACCGGCAGGGCCGCGATCGGCGCCAGCACGATCACCGGGATCGAAGGCGGGATCACGGTGCCCAGCGAACCCCCGGCGCAGACCGTTCCCGCGATCAGCGAGTGATTGTAGTTGCGCTTCAGCATGCCGGGAATGGCGAGCATGCCGACCAGCGTCTCGGTGGCGCCGACGACGCCCGAGGCTGCGGCGAAGATCGTGCACATGAGCAGGGCGGCGATCGCCAGTCCGCCGGGCAGCCGCCGGGTCCACATGTAGATCGCGTCGAACAGCCGTTCGGCGATGCCGGCCCGCTCGAGGATCGCGCCCATGAAGATGAACAGCGGGATCGCGCCCAGAACGTAATTGGTCGCGACCTCGTCGACCCGCTGGGCGATCTGCAGGATCAGGATGTCGCCGAAGCGCACGAGGCCGAAGCCGAGCGCCACCAGCATCATCGAGAAGGCGATGGGGATGCCGAGCGCGATCAGGACGATCAGCGCCGGGAACATCAGGAGTACGGTGTCGCCCATCATGCCGCGCCCGCCTGTTCGTCGATGGTGGGCTCATGGGGCGGGGTGGCATCGGGCTTGCCGGAGAGCGCGCGCAAGGCCCGCAGCGCCTTGCCGGCCATCTGCAGCGTGAACAGCGCGAAGCCGATCGTGTAGATGACGCGGAACGGCCAGACCTTGGGGTTCCAGGCCGACAGGCCGGAGCCTTCGCCGGTCCGGTAGGTCCGCAGGATGCCGTCGTAGAGGGTCAGGGTCAGCCACAGCAGCAGCCCGGTCATCGCCAGGAAGGCGAGGCTGTCGATGAGGGCGACGACGCGGCGGGGCAGATGGGCGTGGATGAAGTCCACATTCACATGCGCGTCGTTGCGCAGGCAGTAGGACAGGCCGAGCAGGAAGATCGTGCCCATCAGCATGTAGCTGACCTCGAAGGCCCATTGGGTCGGCGCGTCGAAGAGGTAGCGGCTGAGAACCTCGTAGACCATCGCGAAGACCAGCGGCAGCAGCAGCATGGCTGCGATCCGTCCCGACCAGAGCGACAGTGTTTCGATGGCGTTCAGGACGGCTTGCATGCATGCCTCCGTCGGATCGTGGATGCGGCACGGCGCGGCTGGCCGATGGGCAGGGCTGGAAGCACGGGGCTGGCTCGGTCTGTGGGAGGATCGTCGGGTCGGGCCGTGGGCCCGGTGATGGGACGTCGAGGGGCCGGATGGACGGCCCCTCCTGTCCTGGTTGTGCCGGTCCGTTACCGGGAGCCGGGGGCGAAGCGGAACTCGGACAGACCGGACAGCGAGCCAAGGAAGGACGCCTGGTCCTCGTAGACCCGCTTGAACCACTCGTTCGATGCGGACTGCTCCTCGGCCCATTCGCGCGAGGCCTCGTTGACGGCCTTCACCAGGCTCTCGTCGATCTGGATCATCTCGGCCGGCGAGTCCTTCTTCATCGTCTCGTAGGCGGCAAGATCCATCTTGGCGTAACCCAGATAGGTCTCCAGCATGGTCAGTTTGCCGGCGACTTCGAGAAGCTTCTGGTCCTTCTCCGGAATGCGCTCCCAGACGTCCTTGTTGTAGATGCAGTCATGGACGGCAGCGCGCGAGTGGACGCCGGGCATCATCATGTAGGGGGCGATCTTGTCGAAGCCCTCCTGCATGTTGCCGCCGGGGCCGCCCCATTCGATGGCGTCGACCACCTTGCGCTCCAGCGCCGAGAAGACTTCCGAACCTGGCAGGATGACGGTGGAGACACCGAGCTTCGGCGCGATCTCGGCCCAGGCCGAGGAAGTGCGCAGCTTCAGGCCCTTGAGGTCCTCGACGGTGCGGACCGGCTTGTGGGCATGCATGAAAATCTCGGTCTCGGTGACGCCGCAGGGGATCGCCACCACGTCGAAGACGTCGTCGCGCCACTCCTTCCAGAGCTCCAGGCCGTTCCCGTTATAGAGCCACATCATGTACTCTTCCGGGGTCGGGCCGCCCGGCCAGCCGCCGAACATCGCGCTGGTGCGATCCACCGACCAGTCATAGCCGCCCCAGGCATGGCCCATGTCGGCAATGCCCATCTGCACGGTCTCGGTGACCTTCAGGGCCTGGCCGAGCGCGCCGGCGGGGTAGACGTTGATCTTGACGCGGCCGTCGGTGACGGTCTCGACCGCCTCGGCATATTTCTTGGCGCCGATCTCCAGCCAGTGGCCGCCCGCCCAGGGCGTCGTCATGTTAAGTTCGATCGTCTCCTGCGCCGAGGCGGCATGGGGGGCAAGGCCCAGTCCCATGCCGAGCGTGAGCAGCGCTGCGCTGGCGGTTGTCCTCAAAAACTGCATGCAAACATCCTTTTGTTTGGCCGGAGATAGCGGTTGCGGAAGGCGTGTCAGACGCCGGCCGGAGGCCGGCAGTGACGCGGATGCGGCCGCAGGCGCGAAGGCGGAGCGCGGCCGGGTGCGGGAGAGACGAAGCCGGTGGATGCGGGCAGACGGCCACGGCCGGCGGTGACGCCTGAAGCGGTCGTCGCAGCCGTTGCTGCGGTGGTCGGCGCGTATGGATTCGTCTGGTCTGAGCAACTTACTGACATGGAAGTAAGTGAAGCTGCGCGAGCGCAACCTGTCAATTGCATAATGCCGCGCCATGCAAAATTTCTTTGCACAAGGCCCGGCGCGGGGGCCGGATCATGGGGCAGGGAGGGCTGGCGCATGAGCGCCTTGGCCGCTTGCGCTGCGATTGGCCTGTCGCGGCAGTCAGGCGGGCCGACGTTGCACAGCGATGGGGTGCGGGTACGGGTGCGCCGCCGCGTGCTCAGCGCCGGCTTGCGAGCGAGGCCTTGAGGACCGCGATCACCTTCTCCTCCATCTGCGCGACGTTGAAGCGCATCATGTCGGGGGCGGTCCGGGCGACGCTGAAGACGTTGCCGGGGGCGAGCAGCACTCCGTCCCGCAGGGCGTGCCGCGCGAGTTCGGTGGCGTCCGCCCCGTCCGGCAGCCGGCACCACAGCGCAAAGCCACCGCGGGGCAGGGTCCAGGGTGTGATGCCGAGGGTGCCGAGCGCCGCGATCGTCTGCTTCTGCCGCCGGGCAAGGCGCGTCCGCAGCGCGCTCATGTGCTTGCGATAGCTGCCATCGCCGAGGGCGGCATGGACGATTCCGGCGGCGACCGGACTGGCACTGCCGAAATGCGTCGCGACCTGCAGGTCCACCAGCCCGTCGATCCAGTCGCTCCGCGCCGCGATATAGCCGCATCGCACCGAGGCCGACAGGGTCTTGGAGAAGCTGCCGATCCGCACCACGCGCTCGAGCCCGTCCAGAGCGGCGAGACGCGGCGAGGGCTCGGGTTCGAAATCGGCGAAGATGTCGTCCTCGACGATGATCATGTCCTCAGCCGCCGCAAGAGTCAGGATCCGGTGGGCGGTCTGCGGCGAGAGCGTCGCGCCGGTCGGGTTGTGGATCGCCGAATTGGTGACATAGAGCCTCGGGCGATGGGCCGCGATCACGGCCGCGAAGGCAACCGGGTCCGGCCCGCTCGGCGTCTGCGGCACGCTGACGATCCGCACGCGATGGGCGCGCAGCAGGGCCTGGAAATTGAAGTAGCAGGGATCGTCGAGAAGCACGGTGTCGCCCGGCTGCAGGAAGAACCGGCACAGAAGGTCGAGGGCCTGGGTGCCCGATCCGGTGAGCAGGATCTGCTCGGTCCCGGCCGCGATGCCCTCCGCCGCGAATTGCCGGGCCAGGTGCTGGCGCAGCGGCAGCGAACCGCGGGTGCCGCCATAGTCCGACAGGACGGCGTCGTCGGCCCGGGCGAGCTTGCGCAGGGCGCGGCGTACCGCTTCGTTCGGCATCCAGTCCGCCGGCAGCCAGCCGCAGCCGGGGCGCAACGTGTCGGGGGCGGCATCCAGCGACTGGCGCGACACCCATAGCGGGTCGATGTCGCGTTCGGCCCGCGGCGCGATCTCGGCCAGCGCCAGCGGCGGCGCCGTGCCGGCCGCCGCATAGAAGCCGGAGCCCGGCCGCGACCGGATCAGCCCCTCAGCGGCCAGCCGGTCATAGGCTTCGACGACGGTCGAGGGCGAGACGCCCATGGTGCGGGCAAAGGCGCGCACCGATGGCAGCTTCTCGCCGGCGACCAGGCTGCGGGCAGCCAGACGCCGCCGGATCTCGTCCATCAGCGCCGCGGTGCGGGTCGCTCCCGGCCCGGTCGCGTGTCGGGAAACGCCCAAGTGTGCGGTCTCCGTAACCCATACAGTTTGGCGAAATTGTAGGGGATTGTCGCTACCGGCGCCAGACCGGTGGACCTAGAAGGAGGGATGCGGCAGGGTGGAGCCTTTTCATGGATCGAACGACAGCGGGCTGGGGCAGCGGTCTCCTCGGCGTCATCATCTTCAGCGGCTCGCTGCCGGCGACCCGCGTTGCCGTCGGCGGGTTCACGCCCTTGTTCCTGACCTCGACCCGGGCGGTCATCGCCGCGGTCCTCGCCACGCTGTTGCTGCTCCTGCTCCGCCAGAGGCGGCCGGCCATCGGCGATGCCCTGCCGCTGGTCATCGTCGCCGCGGGCGTGGTGGTCGGCTTTCCGCTGCTGACGGCGCTGGCGCTGCAGCATGTGACGGCGGCCCATTCGATCGTCTTCATCGGCCTGTTGCCGCTGATGACCGCGATCTTCGCGGTGCTGCGCGGCGGCGAGCGGCCACGCCCTGCCTTCTGGCTGTTCTCGGTGGCCGGGGCGGCAGTGGTGGCGGGCTTTGCCCTCGCACAGGACGGTGCGGCCTCGCTGGCGGGGGATCTCCTGATGATCGCGGCGATCGTTCTGTGCGGGCTCGGCTATGCCGAGGGCGCCGCGCTGTCCCGCCGCCTCGGGGGCTGGCAGGTGATCTCCTGGGCCCTCGTCTTCGCCCTGCCGGTCATGGCGGCGATCGCCGCTGTCTCTTGGCCCGCAAGTTTCGCGGATGTCGCCGCGCCGGCCTGGGCGGGCCTTGCCTATGTGTCGGTCTTCTCGATGCTGGTCGGCTTCGTCTTCTGGTATCGCGGCCTGGCGCTGGGCGGGGTCGCCGGCGTCGGGCAATTGCAGCTGCTGCAGCCCTTCTTCGGCCTGGCGCTGGCCGGCCTGCTCCTGGGCGAGCCGGTCGCCTGGACGATGATCGGCGCCTCGGCCCTGGTGGCTGCGTGCGTCGCCGGCGCCCGACGCTTCGCCTGATCAGAGGGTGAAGGCGCGCTCGAAGGCGTCGAGGGCGGCGTCGGGGTCGCCGCTGGCAAAGGCCTCCATCGTCACCGGGCCGCGATAGCCCATGGTGGCAAGGGCACGCGCGATGCGGTCATAGGCGATCTCGCCGGTGCCGGGCTCCATGCGGCCGGGCACATCGGCCACCTGGATTTCCCCGATATAGGGCAGGCCGCTGCGGCAGAGTTCGATCAGATTCCCTTCGCCGATCTGGGCATGATAGAGGTCGAGGTTCAGCCGCAGGCCCGGCCGGTCGATGGCCGCGACCAGCGCCAGCGTGTCCTGCGCCCGGGCGAAGGGAACGCCGGGGTGATCGACTGGCAGGTTGAGATTTTCCAGCGTGAAGACGACGTCCATCTCGTCGGCGAGGTCGGCGATCCTCGCCAGCGTGTCGCGGGCTTTCAGCCACATGGCCCCGGTCATCGTCTCGCTGGGCACCACCGGCAGGCCGCCATCCCCGAGCCCCGTGCCGTGGAGGTTGAGCCGGGCGACGCCGAGCCGCTTGCCGACATGGGCCGTCTCGCGGGCGGTGGCGAGGAGTTCGGCCGCGCCCTCGTCGTCGGCAAGACGGCCGCGCAGATAGCCGTTCATGATCGAGAAGGCCGCGCCTGAGCGCTCCAGCATGGCCAGATCATGGTCCGGCCAGTTCCACAGGCCGACGGCGAGGCCGCGTTCGGTCAGGCGCTGCAGCCGCCATTCCAACGGCCGGTTCCGCCAGATCATCTCCGCGCAGGCGGCCAGTTGAAACGGTCCACGGGTCATGTCGCGATCCTGTCCTGCCGCGTCGCGGTCAATGGCCGGTCATCGCGGCGGTGATGGCGACGCGGCGGTTTTCGGCAAAGGAGATGTTGGCGGCTTCCGCCAGGGCGAGGGCGTTGACGCCATCATCGACGGTGGCCGCCAGCGGCGCGCCGTCGACGACGCTGTCGACGAAGCGCGACCATTCGATCGCATAGGCGCGCATGTAGCGTTCGAGGAAGAAATAGACCGGCTTGGCCGACACGACGCCGGCCGTGGTGGACTTGGCGACGGTGTTCTCGGCGACGTTCTGCGCCTCGAGCATGCCGTCCGAGCCGAGCATTTCCACCCGCTGATCGTAGCCATAGACGGCCCGGCGCGAATTGCGGATCGTCGCGATGCGCCCGTCCGCATAGCCGAGCACCACGACCGCCGTATCGATGTCGCCGGCCGCGCCGATCTCCTTGTCGACAAGGCAGGAACCCGTCGCCGTCACCGTCTCGGGCATGCCGAACAGCCAGGCGCACATGTCGAAATCGTGGATCATCATGTCCCGGAAGAGGCCGCCGGAGACCTTGATGTAGGAAACGGGCGGCGGCGCCGGATCGTAGGAGGTCACCGCCAGCAGTTCGCCCTCGCCGATCTCGCCGGCAACGAAGGCCTCGCGCAGGGCCGAGAAGTTCGGATCGAACCGCCGGTTGAAGCCCATCATCACCGGGCGACCCGCTGCGGCGACGGCCTTCTTGACCCGGAGGGCGCGTTGCAGGTCGAGGTCGATCGGCTTTTCGCAGAACACCGCCTTGCCCGCCGCGATGCCCCTCTCGATCAGGTCGGCATGGGTGTTGGTGGAGGAGGCGACGAGGATGGCGTCGATACTGGCGTCGGCGAGGATGTCGTCGGCCTGCCGCGCGGCGATGCCGTACTCGGCCGCCAGCGCGTCGGCGGCATCGCTCATCACGTCGGTGACGGCGACGAGTTCGCAGCGCCGGTCCATGCGGATCGAGGCGGCATGCACCTTGCCGATGCGGCCGGCGCCGAAGAGTGCGACTTTCATGGCAATGTCCTCAGGAGGTCTGGAGCGTGACGCGCTGACCGGTCCGGCTGGCGTCGTCGATGGCGTGGATGACGGCCTCGTAGGCGAGGGCGTCGGTGAAGTTCGGCCGGGCCGGCGGGCCGCCGGCGATGGCGCGCAGCATGCCGGCCGCCTCGATCGTCTTGAGGTCGCCGAAGCCGAGCTGGTGTCCGGGTGCCGGGCAGAAGGCGCCGTAGGGCGCGTGCTCGGGACCGGTGAGGATGGTGCGGAAGCCCTGGCGAGCGGCCGGGCCCTCGTTCACATAGAGCTGCAATTCGTTCAGCCGTTCCTGGCTGAAGAGGAGCGTGCCGCGCGTGCCGTGCACCTCCCAGTCGAGGCGGTTCTTGCGGCCCCAGGCGGCGCGCGAGGTGCACAATGTCCCCTGCGCCCCGCTGGCGAAGCGAACGATGGCCGAGGCCGTGTCCTCGTTCTCGACGGCGGCGTCGCCGGAGCCGTCGGGCATGGGCCGCGTCGCATGGACGATCTGGGTGTCGGCGATCAGGCTCGCGATCGGCCCCATCAGCGCGACAGCCATGGAGACGAGGTGGCAGCCGAGATCGCCCAGCGCGCCGAGGCCGGCATCGGCCCGCCGGGCGCGCCATGTCCAGGCGAGATCGCCGTCGGCCTGGTAATCCTCGTCCACCCAGCCGCGGAAAAGGACCGGCTTGCCGATGACGCCCTCGGCGATCAGCCGGCAGGCATGGGTGAAGGCGGGGTTGTGGACGTAATTGTACCCGACGAGCGTGGCGACCCCGGCTGCGTCGGCCGCCGTCGCCATGGCCTGTGCGTCGGCCAGCGTCAGCGCCAGCGGCTTTTCGCAATGGACGGCCTTGCCCGCCGCGATCGCCGCGAGGGCCATGTCGCGATGCAGGGCGTTGGGCGTTGTGATCGAGACGAGATCGACCGCCGGGTCGGCAATGACGGCCCGCCAGTCCGACGTCGCCGCCGCGAAGCCGAACTGATCGGCGAACGCCCTTGCGCGTGCGGGCTCGGCGTCGCACAGGCATGCCATGCGGACCGCCGGCACGTCGCCGAACACCGCGCGTGCCGCCCCATAGGCCAGCGCATGGGCCTTGCCCATGAAGCCGGTCCCGATGAGACCAAGACCCACCACCATCGACTCCTCCCGCCGATTGGAATATAAATTCCATAAAGGGATGCGCTCGCAGCGGGCGGGAGTCAAGTCAGGAGAGCGAGATGAACAGTTCTGCCGAGGGGGTGCCCCGGGCGCCGGCCAGTGTCGCCGAATTGCTCGCTCGCCTCGACAGGATCGACGGCGCGCTGCCCAAGCGGCTGAAGCAATGCGCCATCTGCCTGCGCGCCAATCTCGATCGCGTCGCCGTCTCCACGGTCGCCGACATGGCGCAGCTGGCCGAGGTCCCTCCCTCGGCCTTCATGCGCTTCTGCCAGACCCTCGGCCTCTCCGGCTATTCGGAGATGCAGGCGCTGTTTCGGGCCGAATATGCCCAGATGCGACCGGACTACACCGAACGCCTGACGCGGCTGCGGGCGGAGGGCGCATCGGGCGCTGGGCGCCTGGCCGCGGATTTCGCCGAGGCCGGCATCAGATCCCTGATGGACATGTCGAAAGAGCTGGATGCCCAGCAATTGCAGGCGGTGGCGGAGCGGCTGGCCGGAGCCCGCACGATCCATCTGGTGGGCCTGCGGCGCGCCTTCGCGGTGGTGGTCTATCTCGCCTATCTCCTCGACAAGATGGGCGTGGCCTCGATGCTGCACCACACCACCGGGCAGATCGAAAGCGACCATGCGATCGGGCCGGACGATGCGCTGTTCGCGGTGACCTTCGCGCCGTTTTCGCAGGAGACCCTGACGCTCGCCAAGCGGGTCTCGGAGCGCGGCATCCCGGTTCTGGCGATGAGCGACACCACGACCTGCCCGCTCGCCGATGTTGCGGAAAACCTCCTGATTGCACGGGAGGTGGAGGTCGGGGGCTTCCGTGCGCCCAATGCCGGGTTGGCGCTCGTCACGGCGCTGGCCGTGGCCATTGGCGGATTACGTAAGGAAAAGGCTTGACTCCGGCCGCCGCGAGGGCCCTTATAGAATAATTGTTCCAAAAAGCGCTCGGGAGTGAGGGCCGGTGGAACGACCTGAACCCGGTTTCGGCCGGTTCCAAATGCGGGAGAACCCGCATGTGCTCAACGGGAGGATCCATGAACAATTTCCTGAAATCGACCATCGCGGCCGCGGCCATCGCCTTCACCGGCCCGGCCTTCGCCCAGCAGATCATCGTGGTCTCGCACGGCCAGGCCAACGACCCGTTCTGGTCCGTGGTCAAGAACGGCGTCGACCAGGCCGCCAAGGATAGCGGCGCCGAGGTCGACTACCGGGCGCCCGAGACCTTCGACATGGTGCAGATGAGCCAGCTCATCGACGCCGCGGTCAATCAGGAGCCGGACGGGCTGGTGGTATCGATCCCCGACGCCGACGCGCTCGGACCCTCGATCGAGCGGGCCGTGCAGGCCGGCATCCCGGTCATCTCTATGAATTCGGGCTCCGACGCCTCCAAGGGGCTCGGCGCGCTGCTGCATGTCGGCCAGGACGAGTTCACTGCCGGCAAGGCGGCCGGCGAGCAGCTCGCCAAGGATGGCGGCAAGGTCGCGATCTGCGTCAACCAGGAAGTCGGCAACGTCTCCCTCGACCAGCGCTGCGAGGGCTTTGCCGAGGGCTTCGGCGGGCAGGTCGAGGTCGTGCCGACCCAGAACGATCCGGCCGAAGTCCAGTCGAAGATCCAGGCTGCGCTGACCTCGAACCCGGATATCGACACCGTGCTGGGGCTGGGCGCCTCGCTCGTCGGCGAGCCCGCCCTGAAGGCCGTCGAAGCCGTCGGCCGGACCGGCGACGTCAAGATCGCGACCTTCGATCTGTCGGCGACCTTCCTGGAGGCTGTCGCCGAGGGCAAGGCCACCTTCGCCATCGACCAGCAGCAGTTCCTGCAGGGCTACCTGCCGGTGACCTTCCTGGCGCTCAACGCGAAATACGGTCTGGTCCCGGGCGGCAACGTGCCGTCGGGTCCGAACCTCGTCACGCAGGACAAGGCCGGCCAGGTCGTCGAACTGTCGGCGCAGGGCATCCGCTAGGCCTCAGGGTCCGATCACGACGCCGGGACTGCGGTGAACCCGCAGCCCCGGTGAGGGAAGGGGTCTTCGGACCGCTTCCCGACCTTGCCGGCCGATCCGCCGTCCGAGGTGCCTGCGCGCACGCCGCGCCACGCCCGGCGGTCCGTCCGCACGGCAGCCCGCATCCGGCGGAACCGACGACCCGAAGCATCTTCGACCCGGCATGCCGGCCCCGCGGCCCCGCGGCCACGGCGAAGCCTTGTCCAGAAGGAGGAGAAACGATGTCTGACACACCCCAGGTGGTCGCCGACGAGCGCCTCAAGCGGGAGAGTTTCGGGGCCCGGCTGATGAAGCGGCCGGAGCTCGGCGCCATCGCCGGTCTGGTCGTGGTCACGGTGTTCTTCATGGTCACCGCCGACAGCTCCATGTTCACCCTGTCGGGGATCATGAACTTCATGACCCCGGCCGCCCAGCTCGGCATCCTGGCGATCGGCGCGGCGATGCTGATGATCGGCGGCGAGTTCGACCTGTCGATCGGCTCCATGGTCGCCTTCGCCGGCCTGATCTTCGCGGCCTGCACGGTGACGCTCGGTCTGCCGCTGATCCTGGCGATCCCGATCACCTTCATGGTCGCGGCCGCGATCGGCTCGGTCAACGGCACCATCGTCCTGAAGACCGGGCTGCCCTCCTTCATCGTGACCCTGGCCTTCCTGTTCATCCTGCGCGGCGCCTCGCTGGTCGGCCTGAAGATAGCCACCGGCGGCTCGACGCAGCTGCGCGGCGTCCGCGACTCGGTGGAAAGCGACTGGCTGATGCCGATCTTTTCCGGCGACGCCTTCACCGGCCTGTTCGCCTGGATGGCCGAGACCGGGATCATCGACACCTTCAACAACGGCACGCCCAAGGTGCCGGGCATTCCGGTCGAGATCCTCTGGTTCGTCGGCCTGGCGCTGCTGGCGACCTACGTTCTCACCCGCACGCCGCAGGGCAACTGGATCTTTGCCGCCGGCGGCGACAAGGTCGCGGCCTCCAATTCCGGCGTGCCGGTGCGCAAGGTGAAGATCTCGCTGTTCATGTTCGCCGCCTGCTGCGGTGCGCTGGTCGCCATCATCACGGTGATGGACGCGGGCTCCACCGACGCCCGTCGCGGCTTCATGAAGGAGTTCGAGGCGATCATCGCGGCGGTCATCGGCGGCTGCCTCCTGACCGGCGGTTACGGCTCGGCGATCGGCGCCTTCTTCGGCGCGATCATCTTCGGCATGGTCACGATCGGCCTGACCTACACGAGCTTCGACCAGGACTGGTTCCAGATCTTCCTGGGCGGCATGCTGCTCGTGGCGGTGCTCTTCAACAACTACATCCGCAAGCAAGTGACCGGGGAGCGCTGACATGACCAAGCCCATCGTTCACATGGAAAACATCGAGAAGCATTTCGGCAACATCATCGCCCTGGCCGGCGTCAGCTTCGACGTCCTGCCCGGCGAGTGCCACTGCCTTCTCGGCGACAACGGTGCCGGCAAGTCGACCTTCATCAAGACCATGTCCGGGGTCCACAAGCCGACCAAGGGCGAGATCTACTTCGAAGGCCAGCCGATGTCCTTCGACAGCCCGCGCGACGCCATGGAGGCCGGCATTGCGACGGTCTTCCAGGATCTCGCCATGATCCCGCTGATGTCGGTGACCCGCAACTTCTTCATGGGCCGCGAGCCCACCAAGGGACGCTGGCTGTTCAAGCGCATGGACATCGAGACGGCCAACGCGGTGACCATCGAGGAGATGCGCAAGATGGGCATCGCCCTGCGCGGTCCCGACCAGGCGGTCGGCACCCTGTCGGGCGGCGAGCGCCAGACGGTGGCGATCTCCCGCGCTGTGTATTTCGGCGCCAAGGTGCTGATCCTCGACGAGCCCACGTCGGCGCTCGGCGTGCGCCAGACCTCCAATGTCCTGGCGACCATCGAGAAGGTCCGCGACCAGGGCATCGGCGTCGTCTTCATCACCCACAATGTCCGCCACGCCATGGCGGTGGGTGACCGCTTCACCGTCCTCAACCGCGGCCGCACGCTGGGCACCGCGCCGCGCGGCGAGATCACCGCCAACGAGCTGCAGGACCTGATGGCCGGCGGCCAGGAACTGGCGACCCTGCAGGGCTCGCTCGGAGGAACCGTGTGATGGCGGCGAAGGATCTCGATCTCATCACCATCGGCCGGTCCTCCGTCGACCTCTATGGCGCACAGGTGGGCGGCCGGCTCGAGGACATGCGCAGCTTCGAGAAATATGTTGGTGGCTCGCCCACGAACATGGCCACCGGCACCGCCCGGCTGGGCCTGCGCTCGGCCCTGATCACCCGCGTCGGCGACGAGCATATGGGCCGGTTCCTGCGCGAGGAACTGCAGCGCGAGGGCGTCGACACGACGGGCGTCGTCACCGACCCCGACCGGCTCACGGCACTGGTCATCCTCGGCATCCGCGACGACGAGCAGTTTCCGCTGATCTTCTATCGCGAGAACTGTGCCGACATGGCGCTGTGCGAGGACGACATCGACGAGGCGCTCATCGCAAGGACGCGGGCCGTCGTCGTCACCGGCACCCATCTCAGCAATCCGCGCACCGAGGCGGCGGTGCTGAAGGCGCTGGAGCTTGCCCGCGCCAATGGCGCCCGCACCGCGCTCGACATCGACTATCGCCCCAATCTGTGGGGCCTTGCCGGCCACGGCGCCGGCGAGGAACGCTTCATCGCCTCCGCGGCGGTCACGGCGAAGCTGCAATCCACCCTGCATCTCTTCGACCTGATCGTCGGCACCGAGGAAGAGTTTCACATTGCCGGCGGCACCACCGACACCATCGCGGCGCTGCGGGCGGTCCGCGTGGTCACCGGCGCGACGCTGGTCTGCAAGCGCGGTGCGGCCGGCGCGGTCGCCTTCGAGGGCCCGATCCGCAACAGTCTCGACGAGGGGCAGGCCGGACCCGGCTTCCCCATCGAGGTGTTCAACGTGCTGGGCGCCGGCGACGGCTTCATCTCCGGCCTGTTGAAAGGCTGGCTCGACGGCGAAACCTGGCCGACGGCCCTGACCTACGCCAATGCCTGCGGCGCCTTCGCCGTGTCGCGCCATGGCTGCACGCCGGCCTATCCGAGCTGGCAGGAACTGCAGTACTTCCTGAAGCGCGGCGTCCTGAAGGAGAAGGAAGCGCTGCGCAAGGACGCGGAGCTGGAGCAGATCCACTGGTCAACGACCCGCAAGACCGATTGGTCCACCATGCGCGTATTCGCCTTCGATCACCGCATGCAGTTCGAGGAACTGGAAGGGGCGACCCCCGACCGGATCGGCGCCTTCAAGCAGCTCTGTCTCGACGCGGCGCTGCGGGTCCAGGACGGTGCGCCCGGCCACGGCATTCTGTGCGACGGCCGGCTGGGGCGGCAGGCGCTCTACCGCGCCGCCGGTCGCGGCCTGTGGATCGGCCGGCCGGTCGAATGGCCGGGATCGCGGCCCTTGTCGCTGGAGCCGGAGATCGGCTCGGATTTCGGCGGCCTGTCGGAATGGCCGAGCGAGCACGTGGTGAAATGCCTGTGCTTCTGCCATCCCAACGACGCCCCGGATCTGTGGCGCGCCCAGGAGGAGACCATCCTGCGCCTCTACAACACCTGCCGGCGCAACCGGCTGGAATTCCTGCTGGAGATCATTCCCTCCAAGGTCGGGCCGGTGGACGATGACACCGCCGCGACGGTGATCCGGCGGTTCTACGATCTCGGTGTCTATCCCGACTGGTGGAAGCTGGAGCCGATGACCAGCGAGGCCGGCTGGCAGAAGGCCTGCGCGGCGATCCGGGACAACGATCCGAATGTGCGCGGCATCGTCGTTCTGGGTCTCGAAGCCTCCGAGGCGGCGCTCATCGAGAGTTTCTCCGTCGCCGCCCGCTTCGACCTGGTGAAGGGCTTTGCCGTCGGCCGGACGATCTTCGCCGACGCGGCGAAGGCCTACATGACCGGCGACATCACGCCCGAGGCGGCGGTGCGACAGATGGCGGAACGATACAGCAGGCTGTGCGCCCTGTGGGACGACGCACGCCGGGCAGGGGAGAAAGCGGCATGACGACGATCCGTCTGACAGCGGCGCAGGCTCTGGTGAAATATCTCACCGCCCAGATGACCGAGGACGGCGAGCCGTTCATCGCGGGGGTCTGGGCGATCTTCGGCCACGGCAACGTCGCCGGGCTCGGCGAGGCGCTGCATGCCGAGAAGGACCAGATCCGGACGCTGCGCGGCCACAACGAGCAGACGATGTGCCATGCGGCCATCGCCTATGCCAAGCAGTTGCAGCGCCGTCGGACCATGGCGGTGACCTCCTCCATCGGGCCCGGCGCCACCAACATGGTGACCGCCGCCGCGCTCGCCCATGTGAACCGGCTGCCGCTGCTGCTCCTGCCCGGCGACGTCTTCGCCAATCGCGGCCCCGATCCGGTATTGCAGCAGGTCGAGGATTTCGGCGACGGCACCGTGACGGTGAATGACTGCTTCCGGCCGGTGACCCGCTATTTCGACCGCATCATGCGCCCCGAACAGCTTCTCACCGCCCTGCCGCGCGCCTTCCGGGTGATGACCGATCCGGCCGAATGCGGCCCGGTGTGCCTGGCCTTCTGCCAGGACGTGCAGGCCGAAGCCTACGACTATCCGGCGGCCTTCTTCGAGCCGCGGGTCTGGCGGACCCGCCGGCCGCATCCCGACCCGGTCGAGCTGGAGCGTGTCGCGGAGCTCCTGCGCCGCGCCGAAAAGCCGGTGATCGTCGCCGGCGGCGGCGTGCATTACGCCGGTGCCTGCGACGCGCTGGAAGCCTTTGCGAGCGATCACCGGATTCCGGTGGTCGAGAGCCAGGCCGGCAAGTCGGCGCTCGCCTGGGATCATGATCTCAATTTCGGCCCGGTCGGCGTAACCGGGGCGGCGTCGGCCAACGCGATCTGCGCCGAGGCCGATCTCGTCCTCGGCATCGGCACGCGCTTCCAGGACTTCACCACCGGCTCGTGGAACCTGTTCCGCAATCCCGGGCGCCGGCTCGTCAGCCTGAACGTCGCCGCCTATGACGCCATGAAGCACGGCGCCGAACCGCTGTGCTGCGACGCGCTGGTCGGGCTGGAAGCGCTCGGCGCAGCGTTGGGCGACCATGCATTCGCCGCGCCCGATGCGGCCCTGAAACGCGACTGGTTCGCCGCCGTCGATCCGCTGACCGCGGCGCCAAAGGACAGCAATGCCCTGCCGACCGACCAGCAGGTGATCGGCGCGGTGCAGCGGGCCAGCGGCGTCGATACCGTCGTCATGTGCGCCGCCGGCACCATGCCGGGCGAACTCCATACCCTGTGGAAGGCGCCGCGCCCTGGCGCCTACCACATGGAATACGGCTTCTCCTGCATGGGCTACGAGATTGCCGGCGCGATGGGCATCAAGATGGCCGAGCCCGATCGCGACGTGGTCTGCATGATCGGCGACGGCAGCTACATGATGGCCAATTCCGAGCTCGCCACGGCGGCGATGCTGGGGATCAAGTTCACTGTCGTCGTCACCGACAATCGCGGCTATGGCTGCATCAACCGGCTGCAGATGAGCACCGGCGGCGCCGAGTTCAACAATCTCCTGGAACACGCCCATCACGTGAACCCGTCGCGGATCGACTTCGCCGCCCACGCCGCCTCGATGGGCGCCACCGCATCCCATGTCACCTCCATCGCCGAGCTGGAAGTCGCACTGGCGGCGGCGGGCGAGGCGGACGGTCCGGTGGTACTGGTGATCGACACCGATCCCTATCCCAGCACCGGGCCGGGCGGCCATTGGTGGGACGTCGCGGTGCCGGAGGTCTCGGCCCGTCCGGCGGTGGAAGCCGCCCGCAAGGCCTATGAAGCGCAATTGCGGATGCGCGCCGGCGGCTGACCGGTCGCCGCCCCGTCCGCCCTCGATCTCCTGACCGGAAAACTGCCCATGATCCGCTTCGGCACGAACCCCATCGCCTGGTCGAACGACGACGACCAGAGCCTCGGTGCCCATATCCCGCTCGACCGATGCCTCGGTGAGGCCGCCGCGATCGGCTTCGACGGCATCGAGAACGGCCACAAATTTCCGTGGGACCCGGCCGAATTGCGGGCGGTCCTCCAGCCGCACGGCCTCGCCTTCGTCTCGGCCTGGTATTCGCTCAACCTCCTCGTCCATTCGGCCGAGCAGGAGATCGCGCTGATCCAGCCGCATCTCGACCGGCTGAAGGCGATGGGCTGCACCGTCTGCATCGCCTGCGAGACCTCCAACGCGATCCACGGCAACGACGCCGTCGGGCTGGCGGCCTCGCCGGTACTGAGTGTGGATCAATGGGCGGAGTTCGGCGCCCGGGTCGAGAAGGTCGCGGCCCATTGCGCCGCCGAGGGCGTGCCGCTGGTCTACCATCATCACATGGGCACGGTCGTCGAAACGCCGGCCGAGCTCGACCTGTTCATGGCCCATACCGGGCCGGCGACCCGGCTTCTGTTCGATGCCGGGCATTTCTATTTTGGCGGCAACGGCGTCGATCCGGCGCCCTATCTCGCCCGGCATGTCGATCGCGTGGCGCATTTCCACGCCAAGAACGTGCGGCCGGCCGTGATGGCGGATGTGCGCCGCGACGGGCTGTCGTTTCTCGAGGGCGTGCGCCGCGGTGTCTTCACCGTGCCGGGCGACGCGGAAGGTGGTGTCGATTTCGGCCCCTGCCTCGGGGTTCTGGCGGAGCATGGCTACGACGGCTGGATCGTCATCGAGGCCGAGCAGGACCCGGAGGTCCACGATCCGGTCGAATATCAGAGCCTCGGCCTGAAGACCCTGAAGACGCTGGCCGCCGAAACCGGCCTCGTCGCGGACTGACCAGGCGGACCCGGTTCGCGGGGCGTGCCCTGCGGACGATCAACAGCATTGCGGAGGATCACGATGCCCGACCTTCTTCGTCGCCCGAACGGCCGGCATGGCCTGGTTCACGACATCACCCCGGCCGATGCCGGCTGGTCCTATGTCGGCTTCGCGTTGCATCGGCTGGAAGCCGGCGAGATGGCATCGGCGGAGACCGGCGAGGAGGAAGCGATCCTCGTTCTCCTGGAGGGCAAGGGCGAGGTCAGCGCCGGCGACCAGGAGTTCGGCGAACTCGGCGCGCGCATGTCGGTCTTCGAACTGGTGCCGCCCCACGCGGTCTATGTGCCGAACGGCTCGCACTGGCAGGTCACGGCGACGACGCCGCTGACGCTGGCGGTCTGCCGCGCCCCGGGCAAGGGCGGCCACGCCGCGCGGGTGATCGGTCCGCAGGGCATCCCGACCATCGTCAAGGGCAAGGGGGCCAACACTCGCAAGGTGCACGCCATCGCCATGGAGGAGCGCGACGTCGCCGACAGCCTGCTGGTGACCGAGGTCTACACGCCGGCGGGCAACTGGTCGTCCTATCCGCCGCACCGGCACGACGAGGACGATTTTCCGCGCATGACCTATCTGGAAGAGACCTATTACCACCGGCTCGATCCGCCGCAGGGCTTCGGCTTCCAGCGGGTCTTCACCGACGACGGCAGCCTCGACGAGACCATGACCGTCCATGACGGCGATGTCGTCCTCGTGCCGAAGGGGCACCATCCCTGCGGCGCGCCGCATGGCTACAAGATGTACTATCTCAACGTCATGGCGGGCCCCCGCCGCCAGTGGCGGTTCGAGAACCATCCCGACCACGACTGGATCGCCCAGCGCGACGCGGAGTGAACGGCCGACCGGCAAAGGCGAAGGAAGCGGGAACCGACGGCGCCGCGGGGCTCAGCCCGCGCGCTCGACCTGCCGTGCCAGCGCCAGGAGATCGGTTTCGCGGCCCAAAGGCGCGATGATCTGGACTCCTGTCGACAGGCCGCCGCGAAAGCCGGCCGGCAAGGCGAGGACGGGGCAGCCGGAAAGGGTGGCGGGCGCCACGCATTCCATCCAGCGGTGATAGCTGTCCATCGCCCGGCCATCGATGGCCTGCGGCCAGCGCTCGCCGATCGGAAATGGCCAGACCTGCGCGGCCGGAAGGGCCAAAAGGTCGAAGCGGGCGAAGAGGTCGACGAGCCGCAGATGCCAGGCGGTCCGTAGCTCGCGGGCGGCCTCGACGGTCAGCGCGGAGAGACGCAGGCCGTTCTCGATCTCCCAGACCATTTCCGGTTTCAACAGGTCGCGCGTCGCCGGATCAGCATGGAGCGGGGCATAGCGGGCCGTGACCGCCACATGGCGCTGGATCACGAAGCTCTGCCACAGGCGCTCGGCATCGAAGCCCAAAGCCGCAGCCTCGACCACCGCGCCCGGAATGCGTTCCAGCGCCGCGCGATTGGTGTCGAGAATGCCCGGCTCCATGGCGAGATGGTCGTCGAAATTACCCAGCCAGCCGATCCGGAGGGGCGCGTCCTTGTCGCGCGTCGAAGCATCGAGGTCGGGAAGCCCCGCCGACAGCGGCTGGCGCGGATCGGCGCCGGCCTGGACCCCGAGCAGCAAGGCGAGATCGTCGGCGGTGCGCGCCATCGGTCCGTCGGTGGCCAGCGCTGCCTCGAAGACATTGCCGGCCGGCAGGCTCGGCACCCGGCCGAAGGAGGGGCGCAGGCCGTAGACATTGTTGAAGGCGGCGGGATTGCGCAGCGAGCCGCCCATGTCCGAACCGTCGGCCAGCGGCAGCATGCGCGTCGCGATGGCGACGGCCGCACCCCCGCTGGAGCCGCCGGCGCTGCGCTCCGGCGCAAAGGTGTTGCCGGTCGCGCCGAACACTTCGTTGAAGGTGTGGGAGCCGAGGCCGAATTCCGGTGTGTTGGTCTTGCCGACGATGATCGCCCCGGCCGCCCGGATGCGCGCCGTCGAGAGGCCGTCGCCATCGGGCACGTGGTCGCGATAGATCGGCGAGCCGAAGGTGGTGGTCAGCCCCTTTGTCGGCGACAGATCCTTGATGGCGATGGGCAGGCCGTGCAGCGGTCCGGTGTCGGCGCCGCTGGCCAGCGCCCGGTCGGCGGCCGCGGCCTCGGCGAGCACCACCTCCAGCGGACGCCGGGAGATGATGGCGTTGTAGGTCGGGTTGAGCGCGTCGATCCGGTCGAGGAAGGCGGTCACGACCTCCACCGAGGACAGGCGGCCGGCACGCATTTCCGCCATCAACGCCGTCGCGTCCATGGCGCAGATTCCGGACACCGCCTCCGGCGCGCGCAGATGGCCCGGCCGGTCGAAGGGCGAAAGCGTCTCGCCGTCCGCCTGTTGATGTGCCCCGCCGGATGTCACCGGCGCAGGCCTCCCGCGGGGCGTCGCATCAGGCGCCGAGTTCGGCCAGAAGGCCGCCCAGAAGCCGGCCGCGCGACACCAGGCTCGACACCTCGATATGCTCGTTCAGCGTATGGACGTCGGCGCCGACGACGCCGAGGCCGTCCAGCGTCGGCAGGCCCATGGCGCCGGTGAAATTGCCGTCCGAGCCGCCGCCCTCGCTGGCATGGGCAAGGTCGAAGCCCAGCTCGTTGCCGATCCGCCGGACGCGTTCGTAGAGCTCCATCGTGCCTTCGCTGGCTTCCCAGACCGGGCGCACGACGCTCTTCTCGACGAAGAAGCCGGTGCCGTCCGGCTCGCGCCTGTCGAAGGCGAGGATGTTCTCGGTACCCCGGTCGAGGTCTTCCTGGCGCTTGGCCATGGAGAGGCACTCGGCCCGCGCGATGGTCGGCACGCAATTGACCCACTGGCCGCCATGCATGACCGAGACCGAGAAGGTGCAGTCCTCGTCGGTCATGTCCTCGATGGCGATGAGCTGCCGGGCCATCATCTTCACCGCCGACTGGCCGGCCTTCAGCGCCGCGCCGGCGTGGCTCGGGCGTCCCATGGCGGTCAGGTGGTAGCGGGCGATGGCGTAACGGCCGGTGACCACCGTGTTGCGGGCCCAGGCCGGCTCCGGCACCAGGATGTAGCGGTGTTTGGCGGCCTCGGCCTCGATCAGCGCGCGGGTGCCCGGGGTGCCGATCTCCTCGTCGGAGGTCAGCAGGACATGCACCGGCAGCGGCGTCTCGACGCCCATGTCGGCCAGCGCCTTGACGGCGCTGATGGCGATGTAGTTGCCGCCCTTCATGTCGCAGATGCCGGGGCCCCAGCAGATGTCGCCCTCGCGCCGGAACGGCAGCTTCTCCAGCGTGCCGAGCGGGTGCACCGTGTCGAGATGGCCGATAATCAGGATGCCGGGCTCGCCGGCCTTGGGGTGCGGAAACGCGCCGCGCACGCAATTGCCGAGCCCCTCGGGGCCGGGAATGGTCTCCACCTCGAAGCCCATGGCCTGCATGTCCTCGGCGGCCAGAGCCATCATCCGGTCGACCGCCGGCTTGTCATAGGTCGGGCTCTCGCATTCGACCCAGCGCCTCAGGCCGCTCAGCATCTGTTCCGCATCCAGCGGGATCTTGGTCACGTCCATCGTCACTCTCGCTTTCCTGAGGTCTCGAACCGGCCGGTCAGGCCGCCAGCCGCTTCTCGACGATGCGGGCCAGAAGGCTGGAGCCGATCGGCAGGATGCCGTCGTCGAGGATGAAGCCGGGATTGTGCAGCGGCATGGTGCCGCCATGGCCGACCCAGCAATAGGAGCCGGGGACCGCGTGCAGCATGTCGGCGAAATCCTCGCTGCCCATGGTCGGGCGCGGATCGGTGAAGACCTTGTCTTGGCCGACGATCTCGACGGCGACTTCGCGCAGCGCCTCGGTCTCGGCCTCGTGGTTTTCCAGCACCGAGAAGACGTCGCGGATGTCGACCACGATCTCGCAGTCGTAGCTCGCCGCGAAACCGGCGGCGATCTCGCGGATACGGGTGGCGACAAGCTCGCCGACATCGTCGTGGAAGTAGCGGATCGTGCCGCCGAGAGCGGCCTCTTCGGGGATGACGTTGTAGGCCGAGCCCGCGGCGAATTTGGTGATCGACAGCACCGCCGGCTTCAGCGGATTGACGTTGCGGCTGACGATCGACTGCAGGCTCTGGCCAAGCGTCATGGCGATGACGATCGGGTCCTTGGAATTGTGCGGCATCGCCGCATGGCTGCCGCGCGCCTTGATCTGGATGTCGAAGAACTTGGCGCCGGCCATCGCCTTGCCCGGGAAGACGGCGACCTCGCCGAGCTCCAGATCGGGCATGTTGTGCAGCCCGTAGATCTCGTCGCAGGGGAAGCGCTCGAACAGGCGGTCGGCGATCATCGCGCGGGCGCCGCCCAGCCCCTCCTCGGCGGGCTGGAAGACGAACATCGCGGTGCCCTTGAAACCGCGATTTGCAGCGAGATAGCGCGCCGCGCCGAGCAGCATGGTGGTGTGGCCGTCATGGCCGCAGCCATGGAAGCGGCCCGGATTGGTCGAGCGGTAGGGAAGGTTGGTGAACTCCTCCATTGGCAGGGCGTCCATGTCGGCGCGCAGGCCGATGGTCCGGCCCTCGCCGCCGGTGCCCCTGAGGATGCCGACGACGCCGGTGCCGCCGATGCCCTCGTGGATCTCGTCGACGCCGTAGCTCTTCAGCGCCGCGGCGACGATGGCGGCGGTGCGCTTTTCCTCGAAGCCGATCTCCGGATGGGCGTGCAAATCGTGGCGGATCGCCGTCAGGTCTTCGGCAAAACTTTTGATCTCGGGAATGATGGTCATGGTCGGGTTTCCTCGTTTCGCGGCCGCAGCTAGGCGGTCGCAGGCATTACGACGGATGGGATTCGGCGGGATCGAACACCGGGCCGATGGGCGACAGCTCGATGCCGGGCCGCAGCCGGCGGAAGGGCAGGTCGGCCGGCGACAAAGGCATGGGCCCCGGCGCCGTGCAGGTCAGGATGGTCTCGGCGATCGGCGCGAAATCGGCGCGGAAATGCACCGAGCTCTTGTTGACGAGGATCGCCTCCTCCTCCGGTTCGATGCCGACGAAGCGGTACATCTCGCGGTCGGCCATCTGCGCCTTGGCCGAGGCGACGACGACGCGCACGCCGCCGATCCTCAGGCAGGCGGAGGGGCCGAGCCGCATGCGCGCGCCGCCGTAGAAGGCACCGGACGCGATCAGGTCGCCGTCGGACAGGGCGGTGACCTCGAAGGTCCCGGTGAAGGGCGTGTCGCCGGCAACGCCGTCGGCGCCGCCGAGGGTGATCTCGGCCGTCACGCCGACACCGGCCGCATGGGCGGCGGCCGCCGCCTTGGGATCGAAGATCACGCCGATCGCGGCGCGCTGCGCGTCGGCTTCGACCAGCGCCTTCAGCATGCCGGTGGTGTTGGAATCGCCGCCGGCACCGGGATTGTCCTGGGTGTCGGCAATGACGACCGGGCGCGTGGCGCTTGCCGCGATCCGCATCGCCTCGCGCACCCCGTCCAGGGGGGCGAAGGCCTTGCCGGCATAGGCGGAACGCGCGGCGGCGACCCTGGCGGCCAGGGCGTCCGCAGCGGCATCGGCCGCCGCCTGATCGGCGCCATAGGCGAGGACGGACGGGCCGCAATCGGCAAAGTCGGCGGCCGGAAAGCCGCAGAGATAGGAAACGCTGGCAATGCCGCCCGTCTCCATCTCCGGCAGGCCGCAATAAAGCGTGGCGTTCGGCTCCATGCTGGTCGATTGCCAGGCGATGGGGATCAGGAAGGGGATCTGACGGAACGCCTTGGCGTGGCGCTGGCCGGCGAGCAGCGGGACCAACTGTTCGGCGGTACGGCGTCCGGTCTCGGCCATGTCGACATGGGGATAGGTGCGGTAGGCGACGAGGAGATCGGCCTCGGCGACCATCTGCGGCGTGACGTTGCCGTGCAGGTCGAGACTGGCGACCAGCGGCACATCGGGGCCGATGACCCGGCGCACCCGCGCCAGAAGCTCGCCTTCGCCATCGTCGAGATGGGTGCAGACCATGGCGCCGTGGAGATCGAGATAGACCGCGTCGAGCGGCAGTGCGGCCTCGACCGCCGCGACGATGCGGGCGGCGATGGCCTCATAGGCGTCTTCGGTGACATGGGCGGAGGGCACCGCTGCGCACCACAGCGTTGGCACGAGGTGCCAGCCGCGTCGCTCGGCTTCGGTGACGAAGCCGCAGATGCCCATGTTGACGTCGCGCGTCGCCGCGATCATCCCCGGGCCCTCCGCCAGCGCCGGCCAGCCACCACCATGCTCGAAGGCGGCGTAGTCCGCTCTGGTCGGCGCGAACGTATTGGTCTCGTGCATGAACCCGCCGACCGCGATGCGCGGGGCGGGCGTCCCTGTGCTGTCGTCTGTCATGCCGGCACGGTCGTGTCCCTGAAGCCCGCGGCGCCGGGTAGCGGGCGGAAGTTCGGAAAGTCCCAGTAGCGACCGGGGGCCGCGTCGATCAGCTCGCGCGTATAGGCCTCGCGCGGATTGCCCAGCACCTCGGCGGTCGGGCCGTATTCCACAACCCGGCCGCGCTGCATCACCACCACCTCGTCGCAGATCTGCGCGGCGACGCGCAGGTCGTGGGTGATGAACAGGAGGGCGACGCCGAGCCGCGCCTGGATGTCGTCGAGAAGGTCGAGGACCTGGGCCTGCACCGACACGTCGAGGGCCGACACCGCCTCGTCGGCGACGAGAACGTCCGGCTCCATGGCGAGCGCCCGGGCGATGGCGATTCGCTGGCGCTGGCCGCCGGAAAACTGGTGCGGATGCCGATCGATGGCGTCCTTGGGCAGGCCGACGAGTTCCAGAAGCGTCTTCGCCTGCTCGCGCGCCTCGCGGGGCGGGGTGCCGTAGTTGATCGGCCCCTCGGTGATGCTGTCGCCCACCGTCAGCCGCGGATTGAGCGAGCGGTTGGGGTCCTGGAAGATCATCTGGATGCGCTTGCGCCACGGCCGCAGCGCCCGGCGCGACAGGCCCGAAATGTCGGAGCCGCGCAGGCGGATGCTGCCGGCGGTGGGCTCGATCAGCCGCATGACGCAGCGCGCCACGGTCGACTTGCCCGAGCCGCTCTCGCCGACGATGCCGAGGGTGCGGCCACGCCCGAGGATCAGGTTGACGTCCCTGGCCGCGACGGTGCCCTCGCGTTTGCGGAACAGCGAGCCCTGGCTGTAGGTCATGCCGAGTTCGCTGGTCTCGAGCACGATCTCGCGGGAGGCCGCGGGGCGGGCGTCGCGCGGCCGCAGCGCCGGCACGGCGGTCAGGAGGTTGCGGGTATAGGGCTTGGTCGGGGCGGTGAGGATCGCCTGGATTGGCCCGGATTCCACGATCTCGCCGGCCCGCATGACGTAGACCCGGTCGGCGATGTCGGCGACGACGCCCATGTCGTGGGTGATGAACAGCACCGAGGTGCCGAGGCGCTCCTGGATCTCGCGGATCAGCTTCAGGATCTGCTTCTGGGTGGTCACGTCGAGGGCGGTCGTCGGCTCGTCGGCGATCAGCAGCCTGGGTTCGAGGACGAGCGCCATGGCGATCATCACCCGCTGGCGCTGGCCGCCCGAGAGCTGGTGCGGGTAGGAGCGGCACATGCGCTCCACATCCGGCAGATGGACGAGCGAGAGAATGTCGCGAATGCGCGTCCGGCGATCGGCGGTGCCCATGCTGGCATGGGCGCTCAGCACCTCCTCCAGCTGGCTCTCGACGGTCATCACCGGGTTGAGCGCCGTCATCGGCTCCTGGAAGATCATCGACATGCGGGTGGCGCGCAGCTGGCGCAGCCGCGTCGGGCTGGCGGTCAGCACATCCTCGCCCTCGACGAGGATACGGCCCGAGCGGGCGGTGAGCGCCCCCTTCGGCAACAGCCCCATCGTGGCCAGCGACGTCACCGACTTGCCGGAGCCGCTTTCGCCGACGAGGCAGACGGTCTCGCCGGCGCCGACGCGCAGCGAGATGCCGTCGAGGATCGGGGCCGGCGCACGGCCGCGTGTGGTGACGACGAGATCCTCGACGACGAGCACGTCGCCGCTGCTCGCGGCGGCGGGGTGGGCGTGGTCGCTCATCAGGCCTCCCTCTTCTTGCCGAGGCGCGGGTCCATGACGTCGCGGGCGGTGTCGCCGAGAATGTTGATCGACAGGATGGCCAGCGACAGGAACAGGCCCGGCCAGAAGATCAGCGACGGCTTGAGCTGGAAGTAGAGCCGGCCCTCCGACATGATGTTGCCCCAGGACGGCGTCTCGGTGCCGATGCCGGCTCCCAGGAACGACAGGATCGCCTCGGTCAGGATCGCCGAGGCGCAGACATAGGTGCCCTGGACGATCAGCGGCGCGATGGTGTTGGGCGTCAGGTGCCGCCACATGATCTTCGGCAGGCTGGAGCCGACCGCGATGGCGGCCTCGACATAGGGCTCCTCGCGCGCCGACAGGACGACCGAGCGCACCAGCCGCACGACCCGCGGGATTTCCGGAATGGTGATGGCGATGAGCACTGTCCAGAGGCTGGAGCCGGCCAGCGACACGATGGCGATGGCGAGGAGCACACTGGGGATCGCCATCAGGCCGTCCATGATCCGCATCAGGATGGCGTCGAGCCAGCGGAAGAAGCCCGAGATCAGGCCAAGCGGCAGGCCGATCAGCACCGCCACGAGGGCCGCGCCGATGCCGACGATCAGCGAGACGCGGGCGCCGTAGAGCGTGCGCGAGAAGACGTCGCGGCCATAGGCGTCGGTGCCGAAGGGATGGGTGGCGCTGGCGCCTGCCAGCCGTTCCATCGGGTTCATGGCGATCGGGTCGAAGGGCGCTATGACCGGCGCCAAAAGCGCGCCGATGACGATGACCGCCAGGCAGATCGCGGCGAGGGTCGGCGCAAAGCGCAGATCCGCCAGTTCGATCCGCGGCAGGAAGCGGCGCTTGATGACCGGCTCGGCAATCGGGGGCAGGGTGTCTCTCCTCGCCATCAGTATCGGATCCTCGGGTCCATGAACGCGTAGGAGATGTCGATCAGGAGGTTGATCACCACGTAGATGCCGCTGGTCAGGAGGATCAGCGCCTGGATCACCGGGTAGTCGCGGGCAAGGATGGCATCGACGGTCAGTCGCCCCAGGCCGGGAATGTTGAAGACGCTTTCGGTGACGACGACGCCGGAGATCATCAGCGCGAAACCGGTGCCGACGACGGTGAGGATCGGCACGGCGGCGTTGCGCAGGGCGTGGCGGAACAGGACGATCCGCTCCGACAGGCCCTTGGCCCGGGCGGTGCGCACATAATCCTCGTCGAGAACGTCCAGCATCGCGGCGCGGGTCATGCGGGCGATCAGCGCGATGTAGATCGTCGCCAGGGTGAAGGCCGGCAGGATGATGCGCGCAAGGAACGGCCCGACGCCGTCGAAGATGCTCTTGAAGCCCTGGACCGGGAGAAGTTTCAGGTCGATGGCGAAGATCTGGATGAAGATGTAGCCGGTGACGAAGACCGGAATCGAGAAGCCGAGCACCGAGATCGCCATGATGACGTTGTCGGTGAGCGTGCCGTGGCGCCAGGCGGCGAGGACGCCCATCGGGATCGACAGGAGAAGCGTGATCGCCATGGTCACGAGGGCGAGGCTGAGTGTCGGCTCCAGCCGCTGGCCGATCAGGGTCAGGACCGGCGTGCGCGAGATCAGCGAGCGGCCGAAATCGCCGCTCAGCAACTGGCCGCTCCAGGTGATGAACTGGGTCACCAGCGGCTCGTTGAGGCCGAGGCTCTGGCGGATCTGGGCGAGCTGTTCGGGGGTCGCCATGTCGCCGGCGATGATGGCGGCCGGGTCGCCCGGCGTCAGCCGCAACAAGAGGAAGACGAACAGCGCCACGACGATCAGCACCGGCACGGAGGCCAGGACGCGGCGGAAGATGTAGGCGAGCATGGGTCGAGCCTCGCGGCGCAGGACGCTGCAGAAGGGAACGGGTGACGCCGCGCCGTCAGCGACGCGGCGTCACGGGCATGGCGTCAGTCGGTCTTCTGGACGTTCCAGAACACCGGAACCGGCATCTTCATGACATCGGTCAGCTTGTTGGAGATCGTCGTCGGGATCCGGTACTCGCCGACCGGGATGTAGTTGACGACGTCATAGGCGTGAGCCTGGATGTCCTCGGCGATCTTCTTGCGCTCGGCCTCGTCGCCGGCCTTGGCGAAGGCGACGCGCAGCTCCTCCAGCTTCGGATCGTCCGGCCAGCCGAACCAGGCCGCTTCCTTGCCGCCGCCGTTCAGCATCGGATTGTTGAGCGGGCTCCACACCTCCGGGATGATCCAGTTGGTGAAGAACATGTTCCAGCCGCCGTCCGCGGGCGCGGCCTGGCTGGCGCGGCGGGTCACGAGGGTCTGCCAGTCCATCGGCTGCATGTCGACGGTGAAGCCGGCCTGGCGCAGGAGCTGGGCGGCGACCACCGGCTGCGGGCCGACGGAGCCGACATCGGTCGGCTGCATCAGGACGACCGGCGTGCCGTCATAGCCGGCCTCGTCGAGCATCTTCTTGGCGACCTCGGGCTGCGGGCCCTTCATGATCAGCTCGTCGCCGGCCTCGGTCGCGAAGGGCGTGTTGCAGCCATACATCGAGCCGCAGGTGTCCTGGTATTCCGGATTGCCGACGAGCGCGGCAAGGATCGGCTCCTGGCCGAGCGCCGCCATGGCAGCACGCCGGATCTCGACATTGTCGAAGGGCGGGTAGAGCCAGTTGAGCCGGCCCATGGTCTGGTAGCCGTAATCGGCGAGGGTCATCACCGTCAGCTCGGGATTGCCCTGCAGCAGCGGCAGGAGATCGGTCGGCGTCTGCTCGATATAGTCGATCTCGCCGCCATTGATGGCGTTCACCGCGGTCTGGGCGTCCGGCATGACCACCCAGGTCACGCGGTCGACATTCACCACCTTGCCGCCGGCGGTCCAGCTCGGCGCCTCGTCGCGCGGCACATAGTCGGGGTTCTTGTCGTAGACGGCGCGCACGCCGGGTTCGAACTCGGCCTCGACGAAGGTGAACGGGCCGGAGCCGGTATAGTCGGTGATCGCCTCGCCTGAGGGCGTCTGGGCGACGCGCTCCGGCATGATGAAGGACGGCAGGCCCGACGGCTTGGCGATCAGTTCGAGGACGTAGGAGAACGGCTCGGACAGGGTCAGGACGGCGGTCTTGTCGTCCTTGGCCTCGAGGCTCTCGACATATTTGAACATCATCTGGGCGCCGCCGTCGCGCTCGCCCCAGCGCTTCAGCGAGGCGACGACGTCGGCCGCCGTCACCGGTTCCCCGTCATGCCATTTCAGGCCGTCGCGCAGGGTGAAGGTGTAGGTGAGCTTGTCGTCGGAGATCTCCCAGCTGGCCATCTGCGGCTGCGGCTTCAGGCTCTCGTCCATGCCCAGAAGCGTGTCGTAGATCATGTAGCCGTGGTTGCGCGTGATGTGCGCCGTGGTGATCACGGGGTCGAGGACGCGGATGCCCGAATGCATCACGGCGCGAATTTCCTGGGCGGCGGCGGGGCCGCCGGCAAGGCCCGTCATGGCGACGACTGAGGCGAGCAGGGCGGATCGGATCGCCCGGGTTGGTCGGAAGGTGGAAGCGGCAGAGAAGAAGGACATCAATGCGTCTCCGAAGGGTAGGGCTCGGGGGCCGGGACATCTCCGCCCGTTATCGCATGCCGATAACCGTTTGCGGATTGTGGTATCGTAGGAACACGGCTACGATTCAGTCAACACTCCGAATTGATCAAATAGTGTGCAGCGCAGCATGCCGGCAGACCGGGAAGTTCAAAGGGACGGCCACTTCGTTGCCTCGCTCGGCAAGGCGATGACCCTTCTGGAGGCCTTCGCGCCCGAGCGTTCGCGCATGGGCCTGACCGAATTGGCCGAGGCGACCGGGCTTGACCGCAGCAGCGTTCAGCGTCTGGTCACCACCTTCACCCGTCTGGGCTATCTCGACAAGGACCCGACCACCCGTCGCTACAGTCCCTCGATCCGGATGACCGAGCTCGCCAACGCCTATTTCTGGTCGCAGGAGCTGGTCCATACGGCGATGCCCAAGCTGATCGACCTGCACCAGTCGCTGGGCGAAACCATCAATTTCTCGCGCATCGACGGGCCCGACATCGTCTACATTGTTCGCTTGCCCAGCGCCCGCACGAGCTTCGGCGCCTCCATCGTTGGACGCCGGGTTCCTGCCCTGAACACCTCAAGCGGCCGGGTGATGCTGTCGCGCCTCGGCGCCGAGACCCGCCGCCGCTGCGTCGAGGAATGGCCGATGCGGCGGTTCACGCCTGCGACGGTGATGGACCGCGGTGCCGTCGGCGCCCTCGTCGAGGCGGCGGCCGAAACCGGCTACTCCATCGCCGAGAACGAGGTGCAGATGAACGAGCTCGGCGTCGCCGTGGCCGTCGGCCGCGACCCGCAGACCGGCGGGGCGATCCATTGCTCGGTCAGCGGCACCGCCTGGACCCGCGATCGGCTGGAGGCCGAGATCATCCCACCCTTGCTCGATGCCGCCAACGGCGTCGGCTGACCGGCGCCCGCATGTCGAACGGCCGCGGCCGCAACACCGCGCCCGTCCCGTCCTGCCCATGCACCACTCACCCGTATCCGGGGACGTCCATGACCAATTTCTCCCGCTCCCAGATCGTCAGCAAGCCGGCCCGGATGTCGCAGACCGGCATCGTCGCGGCCCAGCATCGCCGGGTCGCGGAACTCGGCGCACAGGTTCTGGCGGCCGGCGGCGACGCCCTCGACGCGGCGACCGCCGTCTCCTTCGGCATGGGGGTGCTGGAGCCTTGGATGAGCGGCCCGGCCGGCGGCGGCGCGATGATGGTGTGGCGCGCCGGCGAGGCGAAACCCTACGCGGTTTATTACGGCATGCGCGCGCCCGCCGGGCTCGACCCGGCGGCGTTTCCGCTGGCCGGGGTAGGCCGGGCGAGTGACCTCTTTCCCTGGAAGCGGGTGGTCGGCGATCGCAATATCGAGGGCGCGACGGCGGTGGCGGTGCCGGGTGTCGTCGACGGCATCGGCATCGCCCATGCCCGCTGGGGGCGCATGCCCTGGCACGATCTCGTCCAGCCGGCGGCGGCGATGGCCCGCGAGGGGCTGAAGATCGACTGGTACGCCGGCCTGATGATCGCCTCGGCGGCGCGTTCGCTGGCGCGCGATCCGGACGCGGCGGCGCTGTTCCTGGAGGACGGGGTCTGGCCGCCGGTCGGCGGCTGGACGGCGCTGACCGATATCCGCCTGGCCATGGGCCGGATGGCCGACACGCTGGATGCGATCGCCCGCAACGGGCCGCGCGAGATGCACGAGGGCGACGTCGCCCGCGAACTCGCCCGCGACGTCGCCGACAAGGGCGGATCGCTGACCTATGCGGATCTGGCGGCCTATCGTGCCGAGATCCAGACGCCGCTGCCCTTCGCGGCGCCAGGTGGCCGGCTGCACGTGACGCAGGAACTGACGGCGGGGCCGACGCTGGCCGATGCCTTTGCGCGCTACGCGGCGGCGGGATCCTTCGCCGGGCCCGGCGACGAACTGGCGGCGACGGCGGATGCGCTGTCCGGGGCCTATTCGGATCGCCTGGCGCGGATGGGCGACCACGACAGCCCCGCCGCGCCCGGCTCGACGACGCATTTTTCCATCGTCGACCGGCACGGCAACATGGTCGCGATGACCCAGACGCTGCTGTCGGTCTTCGGGTCGCGGGTGGTCTCGCCTTCGACCGGACTGCTTCTGAACAACGGCATCATGTGGTTCGATCCCGAACAGGGCGGGCCGAACGCGCTCGCCGGCGGCAAGCGCTGCCTGATGAATGTCTGCCCGATTCTCGGCGAAAGCGGAGACACGCGGTTTGCCCTCGGTGCCTCGGGCGGACGCAAGATCCTGCCGGCCGTGTTCCAGCTTGCCCGCCACATGCTGACCGGAGGCGACCTCGACGCCGCCTTCCACGCGCCGCGCATCGACGTGTCGGGCGGCGATATGGTGATCGCCGACGAGGCGATCCCGGACGCCGATCTCGCGTCCCTGCGGCGAGCCCACCGGGTCGAGACCGTGCCGCGGACGGTCTTTCCCTATGCCTTCGCCTGTCCCTCCGGCGTGGCGCGGCAGGGGGCGACCAACTGGGGCGCCACCGAGATCGTCTCGCCCTGGGGCGACGCGGTCGCCGAAGAGGATGTCGCGGCCACCGCGTAGCGCCGGGCGCCGCACGGGCCGGAGCGCCGCATCGGGGGGTGTCGTTACAGGAGCGGGCTGACCAGCCGGGCGAGGTTTTCCAGAAGCCGCGTGCCGCGCGGGCGCGCCCGCCAGTCCTCCAGCGTCAGCGGGTCGCTGTGCGCGATGTAGTGGCGCTGGGCGGCGTCGAGGCGATTGCTGGCCTCCTCGCCATGCAGGATCAGGCTGATCTCGGCATTCAACATGAAGGACCGCACGTCGGTGTTGCTGGAGCCGATGACGCCGACCCGCCCGTCGATCGAGACGTTCTTGGCGTGCAGCAGATGGTCGCGATAGCGGTAGAGGCGAACGCCGGCTGCCAGAAGCTCGTCATAATAGGATCGCTGGGCAAGGCTGACGAGCCGCTGGTCGACGACCTGCGAGACGATCAGGTTGATCTCCACGCCGCGGGTGACGCCGTTCTTCAGGGCGGTGAGCAGCGCTTCGTCGGGAATGAGGTAGGGCGACACGATCGCGACCCGGCGTTCGGCACCGTGGACGAGCTCGATCAGCAGTCTTTCATAGCCCGGAACGCCGAAATCCGGTCCGCTCGGCATCGCCTGGAGAACGGCATCGCCGGCGGCGGACGCGACAGGCAGGGGCGCGAGCCGCGTCTCGGTCTCCAGATACCAGTCGCCGGCGAAGACCGCCTCCAGCGCGGCGGTGGCGGGGCCTTCTACCCGGCCGACCAGTTCGTCGTTGCGGATGCCCGGCTTGAAGTCGCGGTCGACGATGTTCTGCGAGCCGACAAAGGCGATCTCGCCGTCGATCAGGCAGAGCTTGCGGTGATTGCGAAGATCGCTGCGGGTTCGGCGCAGCGCTGCGAAGCGCACCGGCAGCGCCAGCCGGGCATCGACGCCGCGGGCGTTCAGCATCGGCAGGCTGCGTGCAGCCCAGGGCCGTGACCCGAGCGCATCGATCAGCACCCGGACGGCCACGCCGCGGGCGACGGCCCGGCCCAGCGCATCGGCGATCTTCGTGCCGGTCCGGTCGTCGGCGAAGATATAGGTGAGGAGGTGGACCTGCGTGCGGGCGCCGTCGATGGCCGCCACCATGGCGTCGATCGTCGCGTCGTAATCGGTGAAGAGGTCGACCCGGTTGCCCTCGCAGGCCGGAAAGCCGCCGAGCGCCTCGGCAAGCCGCGACAGCCGGTCCGGGGCGTGGGCGGGGACAGGCAGGTCGCGCGCCACCTGGGCGCGTTCCGGCGCCGTCGCGGCAAAGCGCGCGGTGCGCCAGGCCGGAAAACTGGCCCGGCCGATCAGGCGGTAGAGGATCAGGGCCGGGATCGGCAGGAACAGGACCAGGAGCAGCCAGCTGCGCGCCGATTCCGGCGGCCGGCGCAGCGGAATGACCACGATCATCACCAGGCGGACCGCCCATTCGCACAGGAGATAGGTGAGCGTGAGGCTCGGAAGGTCGAACATGCCCGCGCCTATGCGGACCGGCGCGCCGGCCCGGGCGGCCGTGCCTGGCAATCTCTCGTCATCGTGCCGGTCTCCCCATGCCGCCCCCGACGCCGGACCGGAGCGGTGAGGCTGGCGGTCTGGCGTCGGAGACAGACGGCCGGAGCCGGCCCGTTCTGTCAATGGCCCTCGCGGCGGGGGCCCCTCGGGAGGAACTCAGGCCGCCTGTTCGAGCTCGCTCGTGCAGCGCAGGATCTCCGCCTTGATCGCTCCTTCCAGCGCTTCGAGGCCTGCGATCAGCCGTTCCAGCTGCGTCGTGTCGACGGGGGCCTGGCCGGCGGCCAGCTTGGCGCATTCGAAATGCGCGCTGCGATAGCCCTGCACCAGACGCTCGATCTCGTCGGCCCAGAAGTCGAAGCTCGCCGTGTCCCGGCCGAGCGTGCGCCAGAAATAGGCGATGACATGCTCATAGGCATATTTGCGGATCACCAGGATCGGCAGTTCGGCGACGGCCTCCGGCAGATCCGCCAGCGGCCGCGTCGCGCGGGCGCCGGCATGGGTGGCGAGCACGCGTCTGAGCCCGGTCGCGAAGGGGTTCACGTCGAGCCGGATCACCGACCGGAAGAAGGCGGCCAGCGCCGCCGGCTCCGGTGGACGGCTATCGCGATGGTCGATCAGGAAGCCGCCCGAGACATGCGGGCTGGCCATGGCGGCGGCCAGCCGGTCGGCCGCGATCGGCCCTTCCCATCGAAAATCGACATCCCGCATGAGCAGCTTGCCCGGCTCGTCATGGGGCGCCAGCAGCGCGTAATGGGGGAAGGGATCGCGGTCGAACGGGTTCTCGCGCTCCGGCAGGCGGTGGAGGTCGACCATCACCATCGTGTCGATGCCATTGACCGGGTACTCCGCGGCGGTGAGCAGCGTGTCGGCATCCGCGACCGGCGTGATCGTGGCGCCGTAGAGCGAGGCGAACCAGTCGCGGAAATCGCCATGGGTCATGCCGGCCGCGTGGTAGCGGATCCGCATCCGGTCATCGAGGGCGAAGGGCGAATCCGGGATGGCCGCGTAGAAGGGGCGGTGGTCGATCCCGTCGCGGCGCTTCAAGCCGTCGCAGAGACAGCTCACATAGCAATGGACCTTGATGTCCATGGGCATTTCGCCATGCACGCCGGCCGCGGCCCGGGCCTCGGCGCGCCCGGCCGCCGGATCGATCGCCGGCCGCGGTCGCGGGGCGAGATCCGTGCCGGCCTGGTCGGGGCCGAACTGGGCGAGCAGATCGCCGATGGTGATCAGCCGCGCGCTGTCCAGCGCGGTCTTCGGCACCTCGAAGCCGTGGCCGGTTTCCAGCCGCACCAGAAGCTCCATCAGGATGACGGAATCGATCCCGAGATCCTCGCGCAGCCGGGCGGCGAGGGCGAAGCGTTCCATGCCGGGATGCCGGATCTCCTCGGCGAGGACCCTGCGGACGGTGTCGAGAAGGGAGGGCGCTGCGGGCTGGTCCATGATGATCTCTAGAGTCGGTCTTCGGTGTAGAGGCTGCGGATCTCGCGGCGGCTGATCTTGCCGGTGCCGCCGCGCGGGATCGCGGCGGCGCGGCGCATCTCGCGCGGGCGCTGGTGGCCGGCGAGTTGCGTGCCGCACCATTGCGCGATGGCGGCCTCGGTGACGTCGTCGGCGCCGGTGTAGACGAGCGCGACGCGCCCGCCGGAAAACGCGTCGTCCAAGCCGAACACCACGGCGTCGTCGATGCCCGGCATGGCCATGACCACGTCCTCGACCTCGCGCGGATAGACGTTGAGGCCCGAGACGATGATCGTGTCGTCGAGGCGCGCGTCGAAGACGAGAACGCCGTCGTCGCGCAGATGGCCGAGATCGCGGGTGCCGACCGTGCCCCAGGGCGTGTCGACGATGATCTCCGCCGGTTCCGCTGCGGTGCCGGCCTGCACCCGGTGATGGGGCAGCGGCCGGCCCATCTCGTTCGCTGCAACCAGATCCTCGCTGACGGCGACGACGCCGGCTTCCGAGCAGCCATATTGCTGGAACAGGGTGCCGGTCTTCGCCCGGATCGCCTCGAACCACGGCGCCGGCAGCAGCGTGCCGGAGGTCATTGCCGCATGCATGGTCTCGCCCGGCTTCAGGAAGCGGGCCGCCACGTTGAGAAAGGCCGGCGCGGCGTAGAGGAGGGGCCGCTCCATCTCGGCCATGCGGGACAGGACGTATTTTGGATTGTCCGGCGATAGCACCAGCGGGGTCACGCCGCGCGCGACACCGGCCAGGAGGCCGCAGATCAGGCCGTAGGAATGGCTGATCGGGCAGGCCACCACCGGCACCTTGTCGTGGGCGCCCTCGAAGAAGCCGACATAGGATTCGATCTCGGCCTCGATGTCCTCGAAGGTCCGGGCGATGATCTTTGGCTCGCCCGTCGTGCCGGAACTGGTCTGGATCAGGCGATGGCCGAATTCGGGCTGGCGGGCGTCGGGCTCCAGCGCCTCGGCCGGCGCACGGCCGAAGGTCAGCGTGTCGCAGCAGGCGCTGAGCGCGATGCGCCGGGCCGCCGTTGCCGGCGTCGCCGGGTGCAGCGGCATGACGCTGCCGCCCTCCTGCCGGATCAACAGGAACGCCGCCATCAGTTCGGCCGGATCGGTCAGGCAGATGGCGTGGGTGCCGTGCAGCGTGCTCCCCAGCCGGCCGTCGCGCTGCATCTGCGCGGCGAGCGCCAGCAGCGCGGCGAAATCGTAGTCGCGGTCATCGAAACGGATCATGCCAGGGCCTTCCAGGGCTTGCGGGCAAGGGAATTGGGAACGACCAGCGGGCCTTCGGCGGCGTGTCCGAGCTTGGCGGAGAGCAGCCGGTCGGTGACCACGGTCGGTGCATGCAGCCCGAGCTGGTCGGCCCGGTGCTCCAGCTTCAGGGCCTTGGCGTGGTTGGTGACGAGGCACAGGATCTGGTCGAAGAAGGCCTTCTGGGTGTGGCCGTAGCGCCGCTCCATCAGGAAGGCGAAGTCGGCGAGCGAGAAGACCAGCACGGCGTCGGTGAACAGCCAGCGCAGCTCCTCCACGTCCTGCATCCAGTAGAAGCGGTTGGGCGTGCGGTCGGCGAACAGCGGGTCGATCGCGGTAAAATCGGGCAGGGGCGGCGCGCCGCGCAGGAAGTCCGGCACCCATTCCAGATTGTCGGAGAAGTCGCGCAGGGCGATCCGCACCGGCCATCCGTCGCGATGGATCAGCACCAGGTTCTGGCCATGCGCTTCCGATGCCAGGCCGTAGGCCAGAAGCAGGTGAAACAGCGGCCGCACGACCACCTCGATCAGCTGCGTGACGAAGCCCGCGCAGCCATAGCGACGAATCCAGGGCGCGACGAACGGGTCGCCATCGGCCTCGACCGCGAAGAGGGCGTTGAGCGGCACCGCCCCTTCGCCCGGCGCCAGCCTGGCGGCCGGGTTGTCGCGCCAGATCGCGCCGGTGTGTTCGGCTTCGGTGCCGTTCCGGTCGAAGACGAGGGCCCGGGTTTCCTTCAATACGACCAGACGATTGCCATCGCTCAGCCAGCGGTCGTTCGCCACCAGCGTGGCAAGCCAGTCGGAGATGGCGGGACCGGCCAGCGCCCAGTGCGGGTCGAGCGTGCGGGCGACGGAGGTGTTCACCACCGCCAGCGGCAGCTTGAGGTGCGGCGCGTCCGGACGGTCCAGATTGATCAGCGTGCGCAGCGACTGGGTGGCGCGGTAGCTTTCGCCGGCCACGCCGAGGTCGTGGACCTCGCCGAGCGCGATCGCCGGGGCGACGATGGCGGAGGTCTTCGCACGCCATTGCCAGGGATGGACCGGCATCAGCTGCCACTGCGGCGCCGCGTCCGCGCCGATGCGGTCCAGCGCCATCGCGGCCACCACCGGCCCGGCCAGCTGGGCCCAGCCGTCCGGCCCGCGCAGATCCGGTCCGCTGCGGTGCAGCCGGTCGTCGCGGACCAGCAGCCAGCGAAGCTGGAACCCGGCCTTGGCTTCCGGCCCGAACCGCATGTCGTCGGCGTCGTTGAAGCCCAGCCGGCCCCGGAAGGCGGGGTGGTAGGGATGGCCTTCGTAGATCGCCGAATCGAGCCGGGCGAAGTCGAGCTCGCGGCGATTGGCGGGGGCCACCCGAATGGCGTGGGCGAGGCCGCTGGCCGTGCGGGCGAACTCGTCCTGAAGGCGCGTCCGGCGCACCGGCTCGGGCACCAGCGCAGCGATGATCGATGCCGCGGCATCGGCGGGCGCCGGCAGGCCGTTCAGCCGCACGGTGCCCGGCACGACTCGCGGCCGGCCGAAGGCGCCGGTATAGAGCTCCGCGTCGATGACGAGACCGGCGGCGCCCAGGCGCATGGTCCTGCGGCCGTCGGGACCCGGGGCGCCCTCGGCTTCGACCGTTAGCAAACCCTCGTAGAGGGCTGCCGACACGAGCTGCGCCAGAACGCGGGGCGCGGCGCCGTCAGGGCCGGGAAGATCGAGAACGAGTGTCATGAGGCCAGCCGTTGCGGCCGGGTGGGGCCCGGCGCGATGAGGGGATTGGGCCAGCGTGTGTAGACGCCGGCGCCGGTGGGGCTTGCGAGCTCGTCGGTATCGGCCAGCCGCAGGCCGAGATTGGCCTTGAGCACCAGGTCAGGCGCCGCAAGGGCGGTGTCGCAGAAGCGGCGGCCGCCGCGCGACGTGCGGCCGGCCAGCGTGGAGAGGGTCCGGCGCAATTGCCCGAGGGCGGCGTCTTCCGGCAGAAGCCCGTCCTCGCCGAGCCGGGCGATGACCGAGAAGACCTGGTTGACCAGGAGGTAGTAGGTGAGGCGCCCGACGATCTCCTCCTCGCGGAAGAACAGCCCGTCGATCCCCATCGCCTCCGGGAAGTCGGCGGAAAGCGCCGGCCGTTCGGCCTCCGACAGGTAGAAGCCCTGATTGTCGCGATAGACCAGGCCGACCGGCCAGCCGTCGGCGAGGCGCAAGAGGCAGTTCTGCTGATGCGCCTCCAGCGCGATGCCGGTGCGGTCGAAGAAGCCGACGACCGGCTCCACGCTGGCCTTCAGATAGGCGTCGAACCAGCGGGCCGCGGTGGCCTGCGGCGTCGCACCATCACGTGCGGCGAGCCGCGCGATCAGGCCCTTCAGCATCGACGGGCGCGGCCGCACCGGCGCCGCCGTCAGCGCCGCGAGCATCACCGGTGGTTCCACGTCGGGCGCGACGGTCTCGCGGTAGATGGTCTCGAAACCGGTGTCGGTCTGGCCGGGAAGCTCCACCGTCACCCAGGCCGGGTCGGGGAGGAACGACAGGCCGCCGGCTACGGCACCGGCGCCCTGCCGCTTCAGCCACCGCGCCATGGCGACGCCCGCCTTCATCTCCTCCCGGCCGTTGCGCCGCACCGAATTGGTGATCTGTACCGGCAGCGAGAACTTGAGCTGGTAGCCGGCCTCGGCCGAGCAGACCGTCCGCATCGAGGAGGTGGCGAAGAAGTCGGGCCCCACGGGCCCCAGCGGCCGCAGGATGCCGTCCCGGCGCGCCGCCGCGACATGGGGGGACAGCTGCAGATATTCCGCCTGCAGCGGGTGCATGAGGAGGACGGCCTCCCGGTCGTCCAGTCCGCACCTGGCCAGGTCGTCGCCGGCCAGCCTGGCGGCGATCTCGGTGGGTTTCGGGCCATAGGCATGGTCCTCGCGGACATGGTGCCGGTCGACGGCGAAGGCGACGAGCTGGAAGCGGCCGCCGGCTTCGGGCGCGTAGACCTCCCGCTGCCAGGGCGTGATGCCCTCCATACTCTTCGGCGTCGGGTGCAGCCAGTGGCCATAGACCAGCGACTGCTCCGTCGCGAGAAAATCGTGGCCGGGGACGGTGGTCCGGGCGCGTGCCAGATTGGCGTCGATCGCCCGGATGCTCTGGATCACCCGGGAGAGCAGCGCGGCGCTGTTGGCGCTGCCGGCCAGCGCGCCGCCATTGCGCTCGCTCGCCTCGGCGATCATCAGCTGGATGCCGGTCAGCCAGCTGATCGAGCGGAAGCGTCCGTCCCCGAGATCGGCGGCCTGGACGAGGCCGAATTCATGCGCCCCGCAGAGCGAGCGATAGGCGAGGGCGGCACGCAGGCGCCGGCGCTGCCCCGTCAGTCGCCATTCGATGAAGGAGGGCGCCGGGCCGTCGCGCGCGACGAAGCGGCCGGCGTCGATCTCGCGCAGATAGCAATTGGCGAAGGCACGGAACGCGGCGCGTTCCGCCACGGTCCAGCTCGGCTCGAGGGTCGGGGCAAGCCGCGGACCATAGGCCGCCGGGCGCCGCCATACCGATTCGGCGCCGATCGGGCGAGCGGCATCATCCGGTGCACGGGCGACGATCACCGGCACGGGCCCGGATTGCGGACGGCGGTCCGAATCCGTTCCGTCACCGACCATTCTGTCGCGCTGAGCCATCGTCCTCTCCGGGCAAGCGTCCGGACCGCACCCGCGTGCCGCCCGATTGCGTGGCGTTGCCTAACCGGCTTCCCGCCCCGTGACAATAAACATGAACAAAAGAATCATGTTTTGTAGTGGCGGACCGCGAAGGAGGCGGGCTGGGACCTCGGCCGCAACTCAGCCGGGAAGGCAGTGTGGCGATTGCAGGGCGGGAATGCGCCGCAATGGCGGCCCGTGAGAAGCGGACGGCGCCGGACTGGCGGTCTCCAGGCCCTTTCTTAAAGCGATTCCAGAGTCAGTGCAGTTTTGCCACAGTCGCGGCGTCGCGGTTGCAACGGCAATATACAAAGTTGATTCTACGAGTCATGTTTCGTAACGCATCTTCTCACACGCAACTTGTCCGCCACGGTGCCGAGCGCGTGTTTCCATGGTTCGAGTAAAGGAAAATGATCGATGACCGACGACCGGGCGACGACCTCGCTGCGCCGCATGCTTCTCCTGACGGTAAGTCCCGTCATCTGTGTCTTCGCGGCCGGCACGGCTTTCGCGCAATCGCCGGCTCGCGATTATACGCAGGCCACCGCCGCCACCGGTGAGACCGGAACGGTCATGCTCGGCGAAGTTGTCGTGGCCGGTTCCGGCGGCAGCGAGGAATCCATCGAGGACGGCAACACCGTCGCCGTCGTCGACTACACCGAGATCGAGACCTTCCGCCCGCAGACGGTCCAGGACCTCTTCCGCCGCGAGCCCGCGGTGTCCGTCGGCGGCACCATCGCGACCAACCAGAAGGTCTATGTCCACGGCATCGAGGAGACCAATCTCGCCGTGTCGATCGACGGCGCGCGCCAGAACAACAAGCTGTTCCACCACAACGCCACCAACGTCATCGATCCGCGGCTCCTGAAGGCGGCCCGCGTCGATGCCGGCGTTGCCGCCGCCGACGCCGGTCCGGGCGCCCTGGCCGGCGCGATCGCCTACGAGACCGTCGATGTCGACGACCTGCTGCGCGACGGGCGCAACTGGGGCGGCTATGTCGAGGGCGGCTTCCAGACCAATGGCGACACCTTCAGCACGCTCGGCGCCGGCTATGCCCGCTCCAACGGCTTCGAGGTGCTCGGCTTCCTGAACCGCGTCGACGGCGACGATTACGAGGATGGCGACGGCCGCACCGTGACCGGCACCGGCGCCGGCCTCGTCAGCGGCCTCGGCAAGGTGGCCTATGAGGGTCTGTCGGGCGATCGCTTCGAGTTCAGCTACGAGCGCGTGACCGACGACGGCGTGCGCCCCTATCGCGCCAATATCGGCTCGATCATCGGTGGCCGTCCGGTTCCCGATACCCGCATCTACGATCTCGACCGCCAGAACGTCGTCTTCTCCTACGAGAACACGCAGGCCACCGGCTGGTTCGACCCGAAGGTGACGCTCGCCTACAGCACGACCGATCTGGAAACCGAGGAAGACATCCTGCTCGGCGGCGTGCCCAGCGGCAACAAGGCCCGCTACGAGGCCAAGGCCGAGAGCTTCAACGCCACCTTCGCCAACGAATTCCATCTCGAGATGGGATCGGTGAACGCCGGTGTGGACGTCTATCGCGAGACCGCGGATTTCTACGACGCGATCTACTCGACCGGTGAGAAGGCCGACAATATCGGCGCCTTCGCGCAGGCCCGTCTCGACCCGACGGACAAGCTGTCGCTCTCCTTCGGTGGCCGTATCGACCACCAGGTCTTCACCGGCACCAACGGCGGAGACCAGCGCAACACCGGCGCCAGCGGCAACGCTTCGGTGAAATATGCCCTGACCGACCATTTCGCCCTGAAGGCCGGCGTCTCCAGCGTCTTCGGCGGCATCGTCCTGGCCGAGACCTTCATCCAGAACCCGGCCTGGATCTACACCGACATCGATCCGGTGCGCGGCGACAACGGCTTTGCGGGCTTCGAATTCCGCTATGCCGGCTTCATGCTCGACGGTCAGCTGTTCCGCACCGACATCGAGAACGGCCGTACGCCGGATTATCGCGGCGGCCCGTCGCTGACCCACGACTTCACCAGCACCGGTTTCGACCTGACGGCTGGCTATGACTGGGGCACCGGCAATGTGCGCGGCGGCTTCACCAGCGTGACCACCGAAATGGACGGCAACGGTGTCGACTCCTATGTCGGCAACTACTTCACCGTGCCGATGGGCGAGATCTTCACCCTCGCCCTGGTCCAGCGGGTCGACGAATACGGCCTGACCTTCGGCGCCGATGCCGAGTTCGCGCTGGAGGAAGACGCGCCGGCCAAGAACGGCGCCGATCCGGCCGGTGTGCGCCCGCTGGAAAGCTACGCGGTCGTCAACGCGTTCGTTGAGTACGTCCCGCCGCAGCTCAGCAACGTCACGCTGCGCGCCAAGGTCGACAACATCTTCGACGAGACCTATTCCGACCGCGCCACATACGGCCAGGAATTCTCCACCGTCGTGCCGCTGCGCAGCCCCGGCCGCTCCTTCGGCGTCTCGGCCCGCATCGAGTTCTGATCACCAGGGCGGCGGGCACAGGGCTCGCCGCATCGAAGAACCCATCATGGACAGGGGCCGGGGAGGAGACTTCCCGGCCCCTTTCTGCGTCGACCGGCGCCATCGCGGGGGCGTTCGCGCGTGCCGGCGGGCGAGCAGTGCCGCTGTCTGCCCGACGGTGACGCTCCGTTGCCGTCGCAGCCGGCGTCGCCGGCTTGAGCCGCGCGGCCGCGCACCTATAGTGAGCTGCAAGGCGCAAGGACCCGCTCCCGGGATCCGTCGCGGTTTTCCCGAAAACGGCACGTCGGCGCGGCCGACATTCGCCGCCAGCCACCGGACCCGGTCGCCCTTCACCCGCAAAAATTCGAAAATGGAGATGTCGATGACCGACAATGCCGACTACACGCCGCCCGCCGTCTGGACCTGGGACAAGGAAAGCGGCGGCAAGTTCGCCAGCATCAACCGCCCCATTGCCGGCCCGACCCATGACAAGGAGCTGCCGGTCGGCAAGCATCCGCTGCAGCTCTATTCCCTGGCCACGCCGAACGGCGTCAAGGTCACGGTCATGCTGGAAGAGCTTCTGGCCGCCGGCTACAGCGGCGCCGAATACGACGCCTGGCTGATCCAGATCGGCGAGGGCGACCAGTTCTCCAGCGGCTTCGTCGAGATCAACCCGAACTCCAAGATCCCGGCACTCAACGACCGCAGCGGACCGGAGCCGATCCGGGTGTTCGAATCCGGTGCGATCCTCATCTATCTGGCCGAGAAGTTCGGCGCTTTCCTGCCCACCAGCCCGGCCGCGCGGGCCGAGTGCCTGTCCTGGCTGCAGTGGCAGATGGGCTCGGCGCCGTTCCTGGGCGGCGGCTTCGGGCATTTCTATGCCTATGCGCCGGTCAAGTACGAATACCCGATCAATCGCTACGCCATGGAAGTGAAGCGCCAGCTCGACGTGCTCGATCGCCGGCTGGCCGACAACGAGTTCGTCGCCGGGCCCGAATACACCATCGCCGACATGGCGATCTGGCCCTGGTACGGGGCGCTGGCCAAGGGTCTGCTCTACGATGCGGGCGAGTTCCTGCAGGTGCAGGACTACAAGAACGTGCAGCGCTGGACCGAGGCGGTCTATGCCCGCCCGGCAGTCAAGCGCGGCCGGATGGTCAACCGCGTGATGGGCGAGCCGTCGAGCCAGCTCCACGAGCGCCATGACGCGTCCGACTTCGATACGAAGACGCAGGACAAGATCGCGCCCGCCGCGAAATAGCGCGGAACACCGATGCACACCCGGCGGCTCTGTATGGCCGCCGGGTTTCCTGCAAAGAGAAGAATTAGCTGGCGCCGTGCGCTTCCAGCACCTTCGCCACCAGCGGCATCAGCTCGTCCGCCCCGCGATAGCCATGGGTCAGCATCGTGTAGGTGCCTTCGGCATTCGGTCCGACGACCAGTGTCGGGAAGCCCTGCACACCGGCATTGCGCGAGGTGGCGTAGTCGAGGCGTGTGGCATCGCGCACCGCCTCGGACTCAAGCCGCATCAGGAACGGCTCGCGCTCCAGACCCATCTCCTCGGCGAGGTCGGCCAAGATCTCCGCCTGGGTGACGTCGCGGTTCTCGGCGTAGAAGGCGCGCTGGACGCGCTCGAGGAAGGGCAGTTCCAGCTCTGGGTTCTCGGCCCGGACCGCCACCACGGCCCGCGCGGCCGGATCGGTGTCGTAGACGAAGCCGTCCCGCTCGAAGAAATCGAAGTCGAAGGCCTGGCCCGAGCGCTCGTGCACATGCTGCCAGTGATTGCGGATTTCCGCCTTGGACTGCGCCGTCATCGGCTCTTCGGTGCCCGGCCTCAGGCCGCCCATCACCACCCGGACCGGCAGGGCGTCGCCATAGGTCTTGCGGATCGTCTCGATGGTCGGTGCGAAGCCCCAGCACCAGGAGCACATGGGGTCGGCGAAATAGATCGCCTGCAGACCGTCTGTCATGTCGATTGCCAATCTGTCGTTGCGGGTCGGGTTTGAAAGGAGTGTCGCGGCGTCCGCCGGTCAGGCCGGCTGACATTGGCGGGCGATATCCGCCGCCATGCCGTCGGCCAGATGCGCCAGCGCCGCCCGGTCGGTGCCGCGATGCGCCTCGATGCGCAGGGCGGTGACATCGGACTGGAATCGCGTCGCCAGCCGCTCGGCATCGGCATCGTCCGGGATCTCGCCGGCCGTCCTGGCGCGTTCGAAGGCGGCGGCGATCTCGGCCCGCATCAGGTCGAGATAGTGCCGCGCCGCATTGGCGATCGCCGGATCGTTGGGCGTTGCGTCGAGCAGCGTCTTGACCAGCATGCAGGCATGGACCGGGTCCTCGCCGAGTTCGCCGCGCCCCAGCGCGCGCAGATAGTCGGTCAGGCCGGCGATCGGCGTCGGCGCCGCCGCCAGCCGCGCGGCGAGGCCGGCGCGGTTGCGCAGGAAATAGCGCTCCAGCGCCGCCAGGAACAACGCCTCCTTGCTCTGGAAGGCGGCATAGATGCTGCCGGGCTTCATCGTCAGCGCGGCTTCCAGATCCTTCAGCGACGTCGCGTGATAGCCCTTCGCCCAGAACAGTCGGAGGGCGGCATCGAGGGCGGCGTCGCGGTCGTAGGGCCGGGCGTTGGGGCGGCTGCGTTTCATGTCGTCCAATGTAGGTCGCGCAAGGCAGCCTGTCTGTACCGCCGGGCCCCTCGACTTTCAAGTTTGAGTGATTGCTCAATTCGCTACTTGAGCGATCGCTCAAGATGATTAGCTTCCCGCTCATCGAACGGCGGCCGGAACACGGACCGTCCCCACGGACCCGCAGACATTCCGGACCTCCGTCCGGCACCGACATCAGGAAGCGATCATGACCGACTTTACCCTGCACGACGAAACCACCGCGCCGGACGACAGCAAGCCGCTGCTCGCCAAGTCCCAGAAGGCCTTCGGGATGGTCCCGGGCCTGCATGCGGTCATGGCCGAGGCCCCGGGACTGCTGGACGCCTATCAGCAGGTCCACGAGCTGTTCCTGAACTCCAGCTTCGACAAGGACGAGACCACCGTCGTCTGGCAGACGGTGAACGTCGAGAACAACTGCCATTACTGCGTCCCGGCCCATACCGGCATCGCCAAGGCGATGGGCGTCGACGACGCCATCACCGAGGCGCTGCGCAACGAGACCCCGCTGCCCAACGCCCGGCTCGAGGCGCTGCGCGACTTCACCCTCAGCGTGGTGCGCGATCGCGGCAATGTCGATGACGCGAAGGTGCAGGCGTTCCTCGATGCCGGCTTCACCAGGCGCAACATTCTCGAAGTGGTGCTCGGCTATTCGCAGAAGGTGATGTCGAACTACACCAACCATCTGGCGCAGACGCCGGTCGACAAGCCGTTCCAGAAATTCGCCTGGCAGAAGGGCGCCTGAGCGTCAGCCAGCCAGCACGCCGGGACAAGCCTGTCTCGTCACCGAACGCGCGGCCTGCCATCCTTTTAGATGGCGGGCCGTCGTCGTTTCGGCCGGCGTCATCTCAGCGCCGGAACAGGCAGGTGCGCTGGCCCTCGATCTCGCGGATCATCACCGGCAGGCCGAACACCGCCTCGACCACCTCTTCGGTGATTACCGCCGCGACGGGACCCTCATGGGCGACCTTTCCGTCGCACATGGCGACGATGCGGTCGGCATAGGCGCTGGCGAAATTGATGTCGTGCAGGACGACGACGATCGTCTTGCCCAGTTCGTCCGCGGCGCGGCGGATCAGCCGCATCATCGCCACCGCATGGCGGATGTCGAGATTGTTCAGCGGCTCGTCGAGGAGGATGGTGCCGGTGTCCTGCGCCAGCACCATGGCGACGAAGGCCCGCTGGCGCTGGCCACCGCTGAGTTCGTCGAGATAGCGCTCGGCCAGATCCGACAAATCGAGATAGGCGATGGCCTCGGCCACCTTGGCGTGGTCGGCCGCCCTCATCCGGCCCTTCGAATGGGGAAAGCGGCCGAAACCGACGAGATCGCGCACGGTCAGCCGCACCGACAGCCCGTTCTCCTGCCGCAGGATGGCCAGCCGCTTGGCGAGTTCGTCGCCCTTGGTGCGGGTGACGTCGAGGCCGTCCACGAGGACGCGGCCGCCATCCATCGGCAGGAGCCGCGCGATCATCGACAGGAGCGTCGACTTGCCGGCGCCGTTCGGTCCGATGATCGCCGTCACCCCGCCCGCCGGAAGCGACAGGCTGACGCCATCGACCACCAGGGCGCGATCGTAGCGCTTGGTCAGGTGCTCGGCCTCGATCATGCGATGCCTTTTTTCAGGATGAGGGCGAGGAAGACGAGGCCGCCGGCGAACTCGACGACGATTCCCAGCGCCGTGTCGAAATGCAGGACGTGTTCGAGCAGCGTCTGGCCGCCGACGAGGCAGATGATCGCGATCAGCGAGGCCGCCGTCATGGTCAGGCGGTGGCTGCGCGCGCCGACGAGGCTGACCGCCAGGCTGGCGACGAGCAGGCCGAAGAAGGTGACCGGACCGACCAGTGCCGTTGAGACCGATACCAGCACGGCCACCGTGGCAAGGACCAGCATGACGGCGCGGCGATGGGCGATGCCCAGCGAGATGGCGCGGTCGCGGCCAAGCGACAGGACGTCGAGCGTCGCGGTCATGCGCCACAAAGCGAGGCTGGCGCCGCCGATCAGCACGGCGGCGATGCCCAGAAGATCGGTCTCGATGGTGTTGAAGCTGGCGAAGAGCCGGTCCTGCAGGACGACGAAATCGTTCGGGTCGATCAGCCGCTGCATGAGACCAGCGGTGGAATGGAACAGGATGCCCAGAACGACGCCGATCAGGAGCAGCCGGTGGATGTCGCGCGTGCCGGCGCCGATCAGCGTGCCGTAGAGGCCGCAGGCGAACAGCACCATGACCAGGAGCTCGCCGGCGAACAGCGCGGCGGGAGCGATCGCCGCCGTGGTGGCCGCACCGGTCAGGAACACGAGCAGCGTCTGGATCAGCCGGTAGAGGGCGTCGAACCCCATGATCGATGGCGTCAGGATGCGGTTGCCGGCGATCGTCTGGAACACAACGGTGGACGTGGCGATGGCGTGGGCGACGAGCAGCATCGCCGCCAGCTTGGCGCCGCGGAACGGCAGCACGAACGACCAGTTGCCGCGCGCCCCGAGCGTCAGGAAGAGGACGCAGGCGAGGATCGCCAGCGCCGCCAGAACGAGGAGGGCGACGTGTTCGGGCCGGTCGCTCCGACGGGGCGGCGTCGCCGCGCGGGCGGTCCCTGTGCGGCCATGGGTGGCGCCGAGGTCAACCAAGGCTCGGCCTCCGGCGGAAAATGATCGCCAGGAACACGCAGGCGCCGAGAACACCCATGATCGTGCCGGCCGGGATTTCATAGGGCGCCCGCACCAGCCGCCCGACGAGATCGCAGGCCAGCACCAGCGCAGCGCCCGACAGGGCGACATAGGGCACCGTGCGCCGGCCATTGTCGCCGACGAGCATGGAGACGAGGTTCGGCACGACGAGGCCGACAAAGGGAATGCTGCCCACCGACACGATGGTGACGGCGGCGACGAGCGAGACGACGACGAGGCCGAGCGCCAGAACGCGCTCGTAGGAGAGCCCCAGATTGGTCGCCACGTCGCGGCCGAGGCCGGCGAGGGTGAAGCGGTCGGCGGCGAAGACCGCCAGGATCGTCAGGCCGAAGGCGATCCAGAGGAGTTCGTAGCGGCCGCGCAGCACCATCGAAAAATCGCCGCTCACCCAGGCGCCGAGCGACTGCAGCAGATCGAAGCGATAGGCGAGGAAACTCGCCCCGGCCCCGATGATGCCCGACAGGATCAGCCCGACCAGCGGCACCAGCATGCCGGAGCGCAGCCGCAGCCGGGCGATGATCGCCATGAACAGCGCCGTGCCGGCCAGCGCGAATCCGGCGGCGATCAGCATCTTGCCGAAGACCGGGAGGCCGGGGGCGAGGATCGTCACCGCGAGCAGGCCGAGGCTCGCCGATTCCGTCGTGCCGACGGTCGACGGCTCGACGAAGCGGTTCGACGACAGCATCTGCATGATCAGGCCGGCGACGGCGAGGCCGGCCCCGGCGAGCAGCGCCGCGAGCGTGCGGGGAATCCGGCTGACCAGCAGCAGCCGCAGGCCATCCGCGTCCCGCCCCCCGGCCGAGAGCGTGCCGACCGACAATGCGCCGGCGCCGACAAAGACGCTGGCGAGAGCCAGGAGGACGATCGTGGCGATCAGGCCAGCGATGATGCGGGAATGGGACATGGCGGTCATGGTTGCTGCCGGCGCAGGACGGGGCAGGGCGCAAAGGGAGCGTGCGTCGGGGCGGGGCCCCTTCGCGTCAGGAGCCCTTGTCGAAGCGCGTCGTCAGTTGCTCGACATTGGTCTCGAGCGAGGTCAGGCCCGGGGCGGTCAGATACCAGGTGGCTGGGTTCAGATAGACGACATGGTCCGAACGCCACGCCTTGGTGTTCTCGACCAGTTCGTTCTCCAGCAGCGCCGCTGCGGCGCCCTGGCCGATGGCGGCGTCGCGGTCGATCACGAACAGCCAGTCCGGATCGGTGTCGGCGATATATTCGAACGAGACCGCTTCGCCGTGATTGGCGGCTTCGAGGCCGGGGTCCGCCGGCGTGACGCCGAACTCGGCGTGCAACAGCCCGAAACGCGAGCCGGCGCCGAAGGCGCTGATGCGGTTGCCGGTGGTCATGACGATGAGGCCGGTGCCGATGCCGGCCGACGTCTCCTTCAGGGCGGCGATCCGGCCCTGCAGATCCGCGATCCGCTGCTCCGCCAGGTCGGCCTTGCCGAAGATGGCGCCGAGCGTGGTGATCCGCTCGAAGGCACTGGCGAGGAGATCGCCGCCATCGACGGTCATGTCGATGGTCGGCGCGATCCGTGCCAGCGCCTCGGTCTGTTCGCTGGAGCGCCCGCCGGCGATGATAAGGTCGGGGGCGAGGGCGGCGACCGCCTCGAAATCAGGCTCGAAGATCGAGCCGACCTTCGGCGTGGCGTCGCCGGCATAGTGGGCGAGATAGTCCGGGAACGGCGCGGCCGGCAGACCGGCCATGGGAACGTCCAGCGCGTCGAGCGTATCGATAGACGCCATGTCGAAGACGACGACCGTCTTCGGCTCGGCCGGAATGACGACGTCGCCGCGATAGGTCGAGACCGTCATCTCGCCGGATGCCGGCTCCTGGGCGAGCGCCGGCGCCATGGACAGCGCCAGGCCGCACCAGGCCGCGATCAGGTGCGGCAAGAGGCGGCGGCGGGACGATGGCGCCCCAAAGCGGGCCGAAACGGGCTGGAATGCGGACATGTCTGATCCTTTGCGAGTCTGCCGGACGGCGGGCCGACAGGGCTGAGTGGATAATATGAAAATCATTGTCAAGATTAGCAGTGCTTTGGCAGCAGGGCGCGGACCGGCGAGCTTCCGCAACACTTCCACATAACCTGAGAATTGAAATCATGTTTAGTCCGGGCTATGGCGGCCCGGAAGAACCGGCGGTGGCCGTCGCGCCGTGCCGGACGGGCGGGCTGGGGCGACGAGGCCCGCCGCCGTAATGACAGACAGGGAAGCAGTGCCGCATGAAGCACGAGATCATTCGCGTTCGCCATGAATTGCGGCGACGGGACCTTGAGGTCAGCCGGGTCGAATATCCGACGCCGGGCATGCTCCGCATGACCCTGACCGGAGAGGAACTGGAGGGGTTCCACAGCCCGTCCGCCGACGACCATGTGAAGCTGTTCATTCCGCAGTCCGACGGCGAGCCGGCGATGCGCGACTACACCCCGCGCCGCTACGATGCGCAGACGCAGTCGCTGGTCCTCGACTTCGCGCTGCATGACGGAGGCCCGGCCACGCTCTGGGCGCGCTCGGCGAAGGAAGGGGATCGCCTGCAAATCGGAGGGCCGCGCGGGTCGTCCATCGTGCCGCATGATTTCGACTGGTGGCTGATGGTCGGTGACGAGACCGCGCTGCCGGCGATCGGCCGGCGGCTGGAAGAGTTCGCGCCCGGCACGCCGGTCACCACGCTGGTCGCGGTCGAAGGCCCGGAAGAAGAGCAGGCGCTTGCGACCCGGGCAGCGCATCGGCCGCTCTGGGTGCACCGGCCGCTTGCGGCCGCCTCCGACCCCGCGCCGATTCTTGCAGCGCTGGCCGATCTGTCGCTGCCGGAGGGCGAGGGCTTCGTCTGGATCGCGGCAGAAAGCCGCGTCGCCAAGGCCGTCCGCGCCCATGTGACCGACGTTTGGGGCCATCCCAAGCAATGGCTGAAATCCAGCGGCTACTGGAAGCTCGGCACCAAGGACAGCCATGAGGAATTCGACGATTGAGCACCGGCATCCGCACCCGGTCTGCACCGACGAAAGCCGGGTCCGGCAGCTACCCTTGCCGCGGATCGCGTGATATCTGCCGGACATGACGACGCTCCGGCGCTTCCTTGCGGACCGATCCGCGGCCCTCGCGGCCATGCTGATCCTGACCCAGCTTCTCCTGGGTCAGGCGGCGGCATCGGGTTTTGCCTGCGCCAGGATGGACGCGTCCGCCGCGGCCGGCGTGACCGTCATCTGCGTCGGCGACGGCTTCGAGACGCGGTCGGCTCCGGCGGGTAATCAGTCCGAGCACGATTGCTGCGTCGATTGCCCCTCCGCGGCCGGATGCGGCCAGAGCCCGGCCCTGCCGGCGATGGCCGATCTCGCCTCCTACGCGATCGCCGCCGGCGCCACCGACGCGGTCGTTGCCTGGACGCCGTCGGCCGCCGCCCTCGGCCCGCGCGCGCCGCCGCCGGGGCTCGCTTTGCAACGCGGCCCACCGCTTCTCTCCGTCTGAACAAACGGCCCGACACCTGTCGCGGCCCTGCCTGTCCTGTTCAAATGGAGACTTCCATGTCCCTTCGCATCACGCTGGCTGCCGCAGCAGCCCTCACGCTCGGCCTGCTGTCGGCCGCTTCCGCCCATGACTACAAGGTCGGCGACCTCACCATCGCTCATCCGTGGAGCCGTGCCACGCCGCCCAATGCCGCCGTCGGCGGCGGCTACATGGTCATCGAGAACCACGGCGCGTCGGATGACCGGCTGCTCGGCGGCGCGACCCCCATCGCCGGCGAGGTCCAGATCCACACGATGGAGATGGACGGCGACATCATGAAGATGCGCCGGCTCGAAGACGGTGTCGCGGTGCCTGCCGGCGCCACGGTCGCGCTGGAGCCCGGCGCCTATCACCTCATGCTCATGAACCTGACGGAGCCGCTCACCGAAGGCAGCCGCGTGCCGCTGACCCTGCGGTTCGAAAAGGCCGGTCCGGTCGAGATGGAACTGGCGGTCGAGGGCATCGGCGCCCGGGCACCGGCCGCGATGGACCACGACCAGCATGGCGGTGCGGCGATGTCGCACGGTGCCGGCGACATGCCGGCCGAGACGGGCGGACACGACGCCATGAGCGACGGCGCCGAGCCGCACCAGCACTAGGCCGCACTCTCTCCGAACGTAGCCTGCGGGCTGCGCCCGACGAGGGATCGCGAGGCCGCGCCACGGCGTCGTCTTGCGGTCCCGGCGCGGAGCGCGTCCGAGCCGCTTCTCCTTCCTCCGTCAGCCATCGCAGGATCGGCCATGGCGTCGCCCTGAGTCTTTGCGGGCCGCGGGCCTGCTGGCGATCCTCGCGATCGGCGGGGTGCTGTTTCCGCTGGTCGGCCTGTCGCTGATCGTGATGCTGACGCTCGATCTTGCGCTCAGCCGGTTCTGGCGGCGCGGACGGGCCTGATCGCACGCGGCAGAAGTCACCGGTCCGGCGTTGCCGGGCCGGCGATGCCTAGAGGCCTGCCCGCGTCACTCCGCTGCGGTGGGTGCCAGCATGGCGGGCGCGTCCTCGCGGGCGCGGCGCGAGTGCCGGCGGGTGGTACGTAGGCGGTTGACGAAGGCGGCGATGAAGATCGCCGTCAGCACCAGCACGATCGTCGCCGCCGGGGCGCTGTCGAGGAAGAAGCTGAGATAGGTGCCGATGAGCATCGCCGACACGCAGACCGCGACCGAGACGATCAGCATCCGGCCGAAGCTGCGCACCAGCAGGAAGGCGATGGCGCCCGGCGTCACCAAGAGCGCCACGGCGAGGATCAGGCCGACCGAGGTCAGCGTCGCCACGATGGTCAAGGACAGGCTGGCGAGCAATCCATAGTGCAGGAGGCCGGTGTTGAGCCCCGAGGCCTGGGCCTGCGCCGGGTCGAAGGCATGGAGCAGCAGGTCCTTCCATTTCAAGAGCAGCAGCGCCGAGACGACCAGCGCGATGATGCCGGAGGTCATCAGGTCCTTGGCGCCGATCCCCAGCATGTTGCCGAACAGGACATGGTCGAGATGCTCGTTGGTGTGGATCGAGGTGTAGAGGATGATGCCGACCCCGAACATGCCCGAGAAGACGACGCCCATCACCGTGTCCTGCTTCACCCGGCTGTTGTGCGAGAGATAGCCGGTGAGCAGCGCGCAGGTCATGCCGGCGACGAAGGCACCGACGATCAGCGGGATGTTGAGCACCCAGGCGAGGACGACGCCCGGCAGCGTGGCGTGGCTGACCGCGTCGCCCATCAGCGCCCAGCCCTTGAGCACCAGGAAGCAGGAGAGGAGGGCGGTCGGCGGCCCGACCATCAGGACGATCCAGAAGGCGTTCTGCATGAACGGGAACTGGAACGGCAGGAGAAGCTGGTCGAGGCTCATGCCGCTTCCTCCCGGATGGCGTCCGGTCGCGGCGTGGCGAGCGCGGCGGCGGCCTTGCGGCGGGCGGCGATCAGCCCGTGCTTGGGCGCGAAGACGAAGGCGACGAGGAAGATCACCGTCTGCAGGGTGACGATCACGCCGCCGGTCGCCCCGTCGAGGAAGTAGCTGAGATAGGCGCCGACGAAGCTGGTGACGGCGCCGATGGCGACGGACAGGCCGATCAGCCGCGGAAACCGGTCCGACAGGAGATAGGCGGTGGCGCCGGGCGTCACCACCATGGCGATGACGAGGAAGGCGCCGACGGTGACCATCGCGGCGACGATCGCCGCCGACAGGAGCATGAAGAACATCACCTTCAGAAGGTCCGGCCGCAGGCCGATCGAGCGCGCATGGTTCTCGTCGAAGAAGGTGACCATCAGGTCCTTCCACTTGGCGAGCAGCACGACGAGGCAGACGAGGCCGATGATCGCCAGCTGCAGCGTGTCCTCAGGCGTGATGGCGAGGATGTTGCCCATGACGATGGTCTGGATCGACACCGAGACCGGGCTGATCGACACCATGAACAGGCCAAGCCCGAAGAAGGAGGTGAAGATGATGCCGATGATGACATCGATCTTCAGGCCCGAGCGTCCCGACAGGAACAGCATGGCGCCGGCCGCCAGCCCGCCGGCGATGAAGGCGCCGAGAGAAAAGGGCAGGCCGAGCATGAAGGCGCCGGCAACGCCCGGCACGACCGAATGGCTGAGCGCGTCGCCGATCAGCGACCAGCCCTTCAGCATCAGATAGGCCGAGAGGAAGGCGCAGACGCCGCCGACGAGGGCCGAGACCCACATGGCGTTGGTCATGTAGCTGTACTGGAACGGCTCGAGCAGCGTGGTGATCATCGCCGCTCCCCGTCCTGCGGGGCCTTGCCGGGTGCCGCGGCCGGTGCGGCGGTGGCGCGCGGCTCGCCGTAATGGACGAAGGCGCGCTCGTCATCGGTGATGATCGACAATTCGCGTGGATCGTCATCGTCGTGCAGGGCAGCGCCCGCCAGCGTCACGTGGCGCAGCACGCCGCCGAAGGCGCGCTCCAGATTGCGCCGGGTGAAGATCGTCGCGGTCGGCCCGTAGGCCAGCACCGTGCCCTTGACCAGGACGACCCGGTCGCAGAATTCCGGCACCGAGCCGAGATTGTGGGTGGAGACCAGCATCACCCGGCCTTCGGCCTTCAACTCGCGCAAGAGGGCGACGATCTGTTCCTCGGTCTTCACGTCGACGCCGGTGAAGGGCTCGTCGAGGAGGATCACCTGGCCGTCCTGCGCCAGGGCCCGCGCGAGGAAGACCCGCTTGCGCTGGCCGCCGGAGAGCTCGCCGATCTGGCGGTGCCGCAGATCCTGCATGCCGACCCGCGAGAGCGCCTGGTCGACGGCGGCGCGATCGGCCGCGCCGGGGCGGCGCAGGAAGCCCATATGGCCGTAGCGGCCCATCATCACCACGTCCTCGACGAGGACGGGAAACGCCCAGTCCACCTCTTCCGACTGCGGCACATAGGCGACGAGGTTCTCGCGCAGCGCCTGCTTTACCGAACGGCCGAGCAGGGTGATCTCGCCGCGCGCCGCCGGCACGAAGCCCATGATCGCCTTGAACAGGGTGGACTTGCCGGCGCCGTTGACGCCGACTAGCGCGGTGATCGTGCCGCGCGGGATCTGGAAGGTCGCGTCGTGCAGCGCGGTATGGCCGTTGCGATAGGTCACGGTCACGTTGTGCGCCGAGATGCCGTCGCCGGTCGCAGTGCTGCCGGCAGGCCGGTCGTCCGCTACGTCAGACGTCTCGCGCGTGATGGTCATGGGGTGCCTGTCAGATCCCTTGGCTGCTCGGATGGGGAAGCCGTCGTGCGAAGGTCGCCGCGGCTTGCCACCGTAGATGGAGAGGCGGTTACTGGCTGTCCACTGCCAGGCCGTCGGCAATCGTCTCGGCGTCGGTCCGCAGGAGATCGAGATAGGTCGGCACCGGCCCGTCCGGCCCGGACAGCGAATCCACGTAGAGGACGCCGCCGAAGGTCGAGCCGGTCTCGCGCGCCACCTGTTCGGCCGGCGCGGAACTGACGGTGCTCTCGCAGAACACGGCGGGAATGTCGTTCTCGCGCACCGCGTCGATCACCTTGCGCACCTGCTGCGGCGTGCCGGTCTGGTCGGCGTTGATCGGCCACAGATACAGCTCCTTCATGCCGAAGTCGCGGGCGAGATAGCTGAACGCGCCCTCGCAGGTGACCAGCCAGCGCCGGTCTTCCGGGATGGCGGCGATCCGGTCGCGCAGCGGCGCGATCGTCTCCGTGATCTGCTGCTTGTAGCGCTCGGCATTCGCCCGGTAGGCGTCGGCATGGTCCGGGTCGTTTGTGGCGAGGGCGTCGCTGATGTTGTCGACATAGACCATCGCGTTTTCCAGCCCCATCCAGGCATGCGGATTGGCGAGGCCCTCGTAATCGCCCTCGGCGATCGAGATCGGCGCGATGCCGTCGCTCAATGTGGCCGACGGCATGTCGCCGAGATTGGCGACGAACTGCTCGAACCAGCGCTCCAGGTTGAGGCCGTTCCACAGGATCAGGTCGGCGCCGCTGGCCCGCACGATGTCCTGCGGCGTCGGCTGGTAGCCGTGGATCTCGGCGCCGGGCTTGGTGATGGACACCACATCCGCATGTTCGCCGGCCACGTTCTGCGCGATGTCGGACAGGATCGTGAAGGTCGTCACGACCTTGAGCCGCTCCTGCGCGGTGGCGCCCGTCGCCAGGAGCGCTGCGGCGAAGGCGGCGAGGATCGTCGTTCGAACGAACGGCATGGGGTCTCCAATCTCTGTCGGTCGGTGCACGCTGCCTGCCAATTCCGACTTTTGCAAGTGCAAATCGTTTGCAACTGGGTTCCGTGAGGAGCGCAGTCGCGCCTGCGGGATGTAGGCCTCCGAAGGCTCCGCGGAACCGCCTTTCGCATCCCGCAGTCATCCTCGCCATCACCGCCGATGCGTCCGGTCTGGACGGCCTCGCATCAGCTTTCGTCGGCACAGTCGGCTGGAGCGATCCCACGGTATTTCAAGCTGGCCTGAATCATTAAGATTTGATTAGAACTTGAGCGAATGGTTAACGGGCGGAAAACGGCATGGCATTGAGTGAACTCGTTGTACGGACACGGGCGGACAGCGATGTGCTGCGCCGGCAGGCGGTCGAGGTCGAGGATGCCGTCTGGGGCCCGCTGGGCTTCCTGAACCATACACGGGCCCATCGTGAACATTACGACAGGCTGCTGGAAGACCATGCCGACCTGCAGCTCTGCCTCGTCGACGAGGCGACGGGCCGCCCGGTCGCGCTGGCCAATTGCGTGCCGGTGGCGTTCGGGGGCGATCTGTCCGAACTCCCGGCGGAAGGCTGGGACTGGCTGGTCGAGACCGGCGGGACCGGTCGCCGCAGCCAGGCCAATGTTCTGGGCGCGCTGGCCATCTCTGTGCCGGTCGCCGAGCGCGGCAAGGGCTACGCCTTCCGGATGATCGGCGAGTTGCACCGGATCGCCGAGGCCAATGGCTTCGAGCGGATGATCGCGCCGGTGCGCCCCTCCGCCAAGACCGTCCATCCCCATGCGTCCATGGCCGATTATATCGGCTGGCAGGACGAGCGCGGCCGTTGCTTCGATCCCTGGCTCCGCAGCCATCTCGCGCAAGGCGGCCGGGTGGTTCACCCCTGCGAACGCTCCATGGTCGTCAGCGAGCATATCGCCTTCTGGGAGACCTGGGCGGGGCGGCGGTTCGAGACCTCGGGCGACTATACGCTGGCCGGCGGCCTGGTGCCGGTCGCCATCGACGTCGAACGCCAGCGCGGCACCTATTCGGAACCCAATGTCTGGGTGGCCTACACGCACTGACCCTTCGGATGGCCGACGTAAGCCGTCAGCGCCGGGGCACCGTCTCCGTCGGCTGATGCCGGCGCTTGCGGAAACGACAGGGCTGCGATCGCCTCGGCGCTCATGCCGGGCTCGCGGATCGTGCGCCATAGCCACAGGGCGCGGGCGACGCGGCCATTGCCCATGGTGAAGGGGCGCAGCATCGCGAAGAGCTGCACCGCCTCGTCGGCCGAGGCCAGGCCGGAGCGGGTGAGGGCGAGGAGGTCGGCGAGAGCGTCCGGCAGGGAGGGCACAACGTCTTGCTGATCGGCGGCGTCGGGCGCGACCGGCGCCTCCCGGAGCACCGCTCCTGGGGCCAGATAGGCGGCGAGAATCTCGAGATTCGCGACCCGGGGCTCGTTGGCCGCGAGGAATCCCCGATGCGCGGCGATGACGGCTTCGCTCGGCTGTTGCGTTTCGCCACTGCGCCGGAGGCTGTCGGCCACCAGTGAAGGGACCCAGCTTCCGAACGCCGCGGCGGCCATGTCGAGCGGCATGGGCGGGTCCATCCTTTGGTGGCGCGGCGGCTCCTCGGGCGAGGACTGTGCCGGATGGGAATCAGCCTAACCCACCATTCCTTCAACTATTCTTAGCGCTTCGCCCCTAAGCCAAAGGGGAAAGCGAGATTGAGATGCGTGACATCCCGAAGAAAAGTGAGGCTCGCCCCCGGCCCAATCTGCGTCGCCTCGCGCAGGTTGTCGGCGGCACCGTGGCCGTGGCCAGCGCCCTGTTGATCTGTGTCATCGTGTATACGGGCATCAAGGCGAACCGCACCGAGGTCCAGGCCGAAAGGGCCAGGATCGAGAATGCGCTGAACCAGAGCGTTGCCCGGACCCTCGACCAGCAGAAGAGCGTCGCCTGGTGGGACGATGCCGTCCGATTGATCGTCGATACGCCCGATCTCGGTTTCATCGACAGCAATTTCGGCATCTTCCTGACCGAGACCTACGGGCACGACGAGGTCTACATCGTCGATTCCCAGAACAAGCCGGTCTACGCCTATCGCGACCAGGGGCGGCAGGAGCCCGATGCCTTCGAGGCCCGGCGGCAGGAAGTGCTGCAGGTGCTGACGGCGACGCGCACCGGCGGCAATGCAGGCCTGGCCGAGCGCGACGACTTCTTCTCCGAGCGCCAGAAGCACTACGAGGTGCTGAAGAAGGTGCTGGGCGTCGCGTCCTGGCAAGGCGCGATCCTGACCGTCGACGAGAAACCGGCCATCGTGACCGCCATCACGATCGTCCCGAATGTCGACATGACGCTGTTGCGCCAGCCGCCTTACGTCCTTCTGAGCGTGGACTGGATCGACGCCGACTTCCTGCAGCAGCTCAGCCAGTTCCTGCTGATCCCGGACATCACCCTCGCGGCGGCTGAGAGCACCGGGGCCGCGACCATCTCGGAGGCCTTTGTCACCGACGACAATCGCTCCACCGGATATCTGAACTGGACCACGAAGCGACCGGGCCAGCCGCTCCTGACGATCGTGCTGCCGCTGGTCGCCGTTGCCGTGATCGGCCTCAGCCTTTTGTGCGCCGTCATGCTGCGCCGGCTGATCCGGGCATCGAACGAGCTGTCGGCCCGCGAAGCCGCCGCCCGCTACGAGGCCGCCCACGATTCCCTGTCCAAGCTGCCCAACCGGCCGGCCTTCGTCTTCGCCGCCAATCAGGCCCTCGACGGGCTCCAGGAGCGGGGCCGGGGCGGCAGCATGACCATCGGCTATCTCGACGTCGACCGCTTCAAGGACATCAACGATACGCTCGGCCATCATATCGGCGACGGGCTGATCAAGGCGTTCGGCGAGCGACTGCGCCAGCATCTGGGGCCGCACGATTTCCTCGCCCGCTTCGGCGGCGACGAATTCGCGATCTTCCGGTCGCGCAAGGGTGTCAGCTTCGCCAAGCCGCTGGCCTCGCTCGTCGTCGAGGCGTTCCAGCAGCCCTTGCTGATCGAAGGTCACGAGATCACCGTCACCGCCTCGCTGGGCCTCGCGCAGTTCCCGGAGCACGGGGCCTCCATCGAGGACCTGATGCGCCATGCCGACATCGCGCTCTACGAGGCCAAGCGTCTCGGCCGCGGGCATGCGGCGTGGTTCACGACCCAGATGGCGGCGAGCCTGCGCCAGAAGCGCGAGATCGAGATGGATCTTCTCGAGGCGCTGAACGGCGAACAGTTCGACCTTCACTACCAGCCGATCATCTCGGCCCGTTCCAACCGGATCGTCGCCGTCGAGGCGCTGTTGCGCTGGAAGCATCCGGTCAAGGGCATGATCAGCCCCAGCGTCTTCATTCCGATCGCCGAAGAGATCGGCCTGATGTCGAAGCTCGGCGACTGGGTGCTGAAACGCGCCATGACCTCGGCCGCGCTCTGGCCGGACATCGAAGTCACGATCAACCTCTCGCCGGCCCAGTTCTACCAGAGCGATCTGGAGATCCGGCTGCAGGAGCTGATCGCCGAGACCGGCGTCTCCCCGACGATGGTCACGCTGGAAATCACCGAAGGGCTGCTGCTCGAACCCTCGCCCCGCATCATGGCGACGCTGCAGGCGATCCGGGACCTTGGGTTCCAGATCGCGCTGGACGATTTCGGCACCGGCTTCTCCAGCCTGAGCTATCTGGTCGAATACCGCTTCGACAAGCTGAAGATCGACCGCAGCTTCGTCAGCGCGATCTCCCAGGCGGGGTCGGCCCAGACCGTGGTGCAGGCGGTCATCCGCCTCGGCCATGCGCTGGGCATGGAAGTGGTCGCCGAGGGCGTGGAAACCGTGACGGACAGCGTCACCATGCGCTTCTGGGGCAGCGATCACCTGCAGGGCTACTTCTTCTCGAGGCCACTGCCGGCCGACGAACTCATCGCCTTCATCGGCTCGTACAATTCCTCCAGCGTGGCGCTGCAGTTCGACGAGGCGAGCAATCTGCTTCAATCGAACGGCAGCCTCGGCTAAGGGCTGGTCGGCAAAGGCGGCGCCTGCGGTGCGAAAGCGCCGGCGCCTGCCATGGCAGGATCGACGAGCCGGGGGAGAACAGCGTGACGCCAGACAGGGACGGGCCGGCCGGGAACGCCAGCTACAGCTGGTCGGACTTCGACCCGGAATACTATTTCAACCATTATTACGGCGAGCCGCACGCCGATGACGAGGCGGTCATCCGGTCCGCCTGCGCCGCATTCAAGCGCGCCGAGCCCCTGGGCGGCAAGCTCGACATCGTCGATGTCGGCACCGGGCCGAACCTCTTTCCGCTGATGTGCGCGGCGCCGCGGGCAAGGCGGATCACGGCCTGGGAATATGCCGAAAGCAATGTCGGCTGGCTGCGGGCCGAACTGGCGGCGACGACCCTGCGCCCGCAATGGCAGCATTTCTGGCAGGTGGCGCAGGCCGCCTGTGAGCCGGAACTGTCCTTGCCCGACGATCCGCTGCCGATGCTGCGTGCGACCGCCGAGGTCCGGCGCGGATCGGTCTATGATCTGCCGGAACGCACATGGGACGCGGCCACCATGTTCTTCTGCGCCGAATCCATCACCGAGAAGCGCAGCGAGTTCGATCTGGCCTGCAACCGCTTCGCCCGCTGCGTGAAACCGGGCGGCAGCCTGATCGCGGCGTTCCTGGTTGGCTCGTCGGGCTATGCCGTGGCCGGCCGGCCGTTTCCGGTTCTCAACGTCTCGGAGGAAGACATTCTCGACGTCTTCGCGCCGCTGGCGACGGACATAAGGACCGAGCGGATCGGCATCGTCGAGGCGGAGATCCGCAGTGGCTATTCGGGCATGCTGTTCCTGACCGCCCGCGCGGTTTGACCGCCGCCGGCCGGCTCACATCATCGACAGGGCGACGAGGATCGCCAGAGCCCAGCCGACGACCATCGCGGCGCCACCCCAGGCGAGGATGGCGCGAGGCGTCATGGTCCCGGGGTTCGGGACACGGCCGAGTTCGCGCAGATGATCGAAGGGCATGAAGGACTGTCGTCAGGCGGCGGGACACGAAGTTACGGAGCGCCGCTCAAAAAGACGCATCCGTGTTTTCGTTCCGCCCGACAAATATCGGCGGCCAGTCTAAAGCTGTCGGTCGGCGTCCTCCCGCCAGTCCCGCTCAGCCCGGCGCGCCCATGGCCGCCGTCAGCGCGATCCCGGCCAGTCGCCCGGCCGGGATCGGTAACGGCCGAGCGCGTCAGTTCTTGGCCAGCCCCAGGCCTTCGAGAACCGATTTCGCCGTGACCGTGAAATCCGCCGCGAAGACGTCGAACTCGCCGGGCTCGTCCCAGACCGGCGTGATGCCCCGTTCCTTCAGCGCCGACTGGACCTCGGGACGGGCGTTGGCACGCGCTGCCGCCTGATAGAGGATGTCGCGAGCCTCGGCGTCGATCCCCCTGGGGGCGACCAGCGCGAACCAGTTGGCATAGGACCAGTCCTTGCCGATCGCCTCCCTGACGGTCGGCGCATCCGGGAAGGTCTCGGAACGCTCGTCCAGCATCACCGCGAGGGTGCGCACCCGGCCGGCCTCGAGGAGGCTCAACGCCTCGACCGGCGAGCCGGTGAACATCGTGATGCCGCCGGACATGACCTCCATAAGCGCCGGTGCGCCGCCCTGGCTCGGTACCCATTTCAGCTTCTGCGGGTCGATGTCGGCAGCAGCGAGAAGCCCGCCCGCGGCCACATGCCAGGATCCGCCGACGCCCGTTCCCGAGGACGAGTAGGTTCCCGCCGGCTCGCTGCGGATCGCCGCGATCAGTTGCTCCAGCGTCTCGAAGGGCGAATCCGCCGCCACGGTGACGCCGGCCGGGATGATCGCCAGCCGCGAGAACAGGTCGAGATCGTCGAGCGAGATGTCGGCCGTCCCGAGGGTACGGTAGAGGCCGATTTCCGGGCTGGCGGCGCCGAGCGTGTAGCCATCGGCCTCGGCATTGATAATGGCCGAGTGGCCGGTGATGCCGCCGCCACCGGTGCGGTTGATGACGTTGACCGGCACGCCGAGCTCTTCCTGGAAGCCAGCGGCGAAGGTGCGCACCACGGCGTCGGTGCCGCCGCCGGCCGCCCAGGGTACGATGATCGAGATCGGCCGATCGGGAAAGGCGTGTGCCGGCCCCGCGACGGCGAAAAGGCCGGCGATCAGACCGGCCACGGCGTTGACGAGCAGTTTCATGATGTCCTCCCAGACGGATCGCGCCGGTTCCCCCATGAAGTCCGGCGAACAATCAGTCTGGATGACCTTCGGGAATGACGAAAGCGCGTCAGGGTTGTTTCGGCTGCAAACGACCCGGCGCAGCAGGCTTCCGAGCCTGCTAAGCGAAGGCGGAGCCGCCGCGCCCTGCCGGTAGCGCCGCGGTCAGGCGCCGGTGATGCGGTTGCGCCCGGCGCGCTTGGCGCCGTAGAGCGCCGCGTCCGCTGCGGCGATCATCGCCGTGCTGTCGGTTCCCTCGCGGGTGCCCGCGATGCCGCCGCTGAAGGTTGCCCGGAACAAGGTGTCGTCGCCGGCATGGCCGATCTGCGAGAACCGTAGGCGGATCCGGTCGAGCACGGCCTGCGCCGCCGCAACCGGCGTGTCGAGCAGCAGCAGGCCGAATTCCTCGCCGCCATAACGGGCCACCACGTCGGTGCGCCGCAACCCGCCGACGAGACATTGCGACAGGGCCTGGATCACCCGGTCGCCGGTCTGGTGGCCATGGGTGTCGTTGACCTGCTTGAAATGATCGATGTCGATCAGCGCCACGGTCAGCGGCGCGCCGGTGCGCCGCGAGCGCTCCAGTTCCAGCGTCACCCGCTCCTTGAACCGGGCGTGGTTCAACAGGCCGGTCAGGCTGTCGCGCTCCATGATCTGGCGCAGCGCCAGCGCCCGCTCGGCCCGCATCCGCACGGTGGCCGCGAGATGGGCGAGGTCCACCGGCTTGCGGATGAAATCGTCACCGCCGATCTGGCGGGCCTGCGTCTGCGCGGCGATATCCCGCTCGGCCGACAGGAAGACGATCGGCAGGGGCAGGGTCTGGCGCGACTGGCGGATGATCTGCGCCAGTTCGAGGCCGCTGGCGCCCGGCATATGCATGTCGAGAAGGACGAGATCGGGGGTGACCTCGGCGATGTGCCGCAGCGCGTCGGCGGGATCGGTTACCACCCGCGCGTCCATGCCGGCCGCTTCCAGCGCCAGCGCGTAGCTTTCGGCAATCAGCTCGTCGTCGTCGACGATGAGGATCGACAGGCGCTGCTGGCGGTCGCCGCTGGTCTCGAAATCCGACAGCCACGCGCCGAGTTCGACCGTGTCGACGGGCGTGGCGATGATCGCTTCGATGCCGGCTCGCGCCACGGCGAGCCGCCGGGCGAAGGACGGCGCCGCTTCGGCCAGCACCACCCGCACCTGGTTCTTCAGGACACGGCTCAGCGCCAGATCGGGATCGTAAGCGCCGCACACGACCGCGGCGAGGCAGCCGTCCGGCACGCCTGAGCGGCCGTCCACGGCCTCATAGCCGAGGCCGGACAGGGCCAGCAGCAGGCCGGAGATACGGCCGTCATCGGCAAAGGCGCAGACGATCTGGCGCGCCGGGCCCTCATCCTGCCGGCGCATGGCGGTGTCGAGGTCGGAAACGGCGAGGGGGGCTGCCTGGGCGGTCATGCGCCGTCTCCTTCTGCCGGTTCGCCGACTGCGAGCCCGTCTGCGGCAAGATTGTCGCGGATGGCCGCGACGGTACCGCGAATGCGAGCGGCGAGCGCCATGTCGTCGGGATCGGCGGCGATGAAGTCTTCCAGCTCGGCGGCGCTTTTCGAGATGACGGCGAAGCCGAAGGTCCCGCCGGCACCGGCCAGCGAATGGGCGATGCGCCGCACTTCCTCGCGATCGGCGGGCGCGCCTTCGTCGGCCAGCCGTCCGGCCAGCGCGTCGAGCATCGCGACATGGGTGGCGGCGCGCCCGGCAAATTGTTCGCGCAGGCGCATCAGCCGGGCCTCGATGGCGGCGGTGTCGGGCTGTGCGCTCATGCGACGCCCACCACGAATTCGACGCCGATGTCGCGGCCGATCTGCCAGCGCGTGGTCACCCGTCGGGTGATCCCGGTTCCCACGATGGCGAGGTCGAATTCCGCCGGCACGGCGAAATAGCTGTCGACCCTCAGCCGCGCGCCCGAAGCGGTCAGGTCGCGGACATTGCAGTCGATGATGGTGCTGCGGCCGTTGATCAGGATCTTGGCCTGTCGCAGCACGCGCTGGCGTCGCTCCTTGCGGCGCTCCGTCGCCTGGGTGATCGGCGTCTGGCCCGACTGGGCTTCAGCCCGTGCGGCCGGGACAGCCTCCGCGTCGCCGGCGGTCGGCGTGCCCGAAAAGGCCGTCACGGTCGCGGCTTCGCCGGTGGGCGCAGGACGCGCTGCGGCGATCAGGCCGTCGCCCCTGGTCCCAGCGTCCGGGTGGAGCGCGACGCCGATCTGCGGCGTGAGATGGACCTGCGCCCGGTCGAGGGTGAAGCCCCGGGTCAGCGCCTGCCGCAGGCGCTGGACCATCGTGTCCACATCCGCCAGGGCCGCCGGCCGGTCGACGATGATGACGAAGCCGTCCTCACCGAGATGGCCGGCGATGTCGCCGGCGGACAGTTGGCTGCGCAGTTCGGCGGCGAAGGCGTTCGACAGCCGCTGGCCGGCCATGTAGCCGAGCTCGGCGCGCACGGTGGCGAGTTCACGGATGTCGATGACGATGACCGCGAAGCGCCGGGCCGCGCCGGGTGCTGTGAAGTCGGCCAGCCGCGCCTGCATGAAGCGCTGGTCGTAGAGGCCGGTGGTGGCGTTGAATTCCAGTCGTTCCTGCAGCGCTTCGGTCCGGGCCCGGGCGCCCTGTGCGGCCTCGTGCCGGTCGACCGCGCCGCGCACGGCGCCGACCAGCTCGGTGACCTTCAGGTCCCGCTTCGAGACATAGTCGCTGAAGCCGCTGCGGAAGGCCTTGACCGCGGTCCGTTCGCTGCCGCCGCCGGTCAGCATGACGATGGGAGGCGGGTCCGACAGCATGGCATTGACGCGTTCGGCAACGGACAGGCCGTTGTTCTGTCCGAGGTCGTAATCCATGAGAATGCAGTCGAACGGCTCGGTGCCGAGGGTGTCGAACAGCGCGGTTTCCGATTCCAGACAGGTGACCCGCATCCCGCCCTGCAGGGCAAGAAGATTGGAGACATAGTCGAGGAAGAGCGGGTCGTCGTCTACGACGGCGAGGCCGATGTCGCGGTCCATATGCTATCCGTCCATTTGCCTGCACCTTGGACATTGCCCAAGGGTGGGTGTTGCGCCGGATAGTCCGGGATCGGCGTTAAGGATGGATTGATAGCGCTTTGAATCCAGATGGTTACGAATAAGAGCGTTGCACCGCCAACCCGCTTTTCGACATCGTGGCGCTTTCGTGCCATTGCGGGCAGGGCGCCGTCCGCAGCCCTCGCGAGGGGCCGGGCATGCGCCGTACCGGAGACTGTCAGGACAGGAAGATATCCATGACGACCCATCGCATTCTCCATGTCGACGACGAGGCTGACATCCGGGAAATCGCCGTGATGTGTCTCGAACTGGAGCCGAGCTTCGAGGTCCGCGGCGCGAGCTCGGGCGCCGAAGCCCTGGCGGTGGCCAGCGAGTGGGTGCCCGATCTCATGCTGCTCGACGTGATGATGCCGGGCATGGACGGCCCGGAGACACTGCGACGCCTGCGCGAAGACGCGCGCACCGCCGAGGTGCCGGTGGTCTTCATGACCGCCCGCACGCAATCGGCCGATGTCGAGCGCTTTCTGGGTCTCGGCGCCCTCGGCGTGATCCCCAAGCCGTTCGATCCGATGGCGCTGGCCGGCGAGGCCCGCAGCTACCTGGACCGCTGACCGGTCTGCCGGAACACGGCCGATCGTGCCGACGGACGGGGGTAGGGAACTGCCGACTTGTCGCAGGGCGCAATCTCGTCGCGTCAGCTTAAGCTATTCTCAAAGGAAAGACGGAATGCTCGCCTAGCATTGCCCGGTCGACACTTGCCGTCCGGTGCGCGGGGATACTGTCATGACCGGCCTGCACCGTCTTACCCAGCTCTATCCGATCCGTCTGGCGATCGTGATCATTCTCTATGGCCTGGCGGGCTGGCTGGGGCTGCTCCTCGCCGTACCACCGGGCTACGCGACGGTTCTGTGGCCCGCCTCGGGTATCGCCGTGGCGGCGCTGCTGCTCTACGGAGCCGGCCTCTGGCCGGGCGTGCTGCTCGGCTCGCTGATCGTCAATCTGAGCGCCGGGCATGCGGCCGCGCCGGACGGGATCGCGGCGACCGGCATCGCCGTCGCGGTCGCGATCGCGGTCGGTTCGACCATCCAGGCGCTGGTCGCGGCCGGCCTCGTGCGCCGCGTCTTCGGCGTGCCGGTCAATCTGTCGAGCCGCCGCGATCTGGTCCTCTTTGCGCTGTGTGCCGGGCCGCTGCCGTGCCTCGTCGCCGCCTCGATCGGCGTTGGCTCGCTCTATTTCGCCGGCCTCGTTGCCCCGGAGGCGCTGGCCCGCAACTGGTTCACATGGTGGTTCGGCGATGTCGCCGGCGTGCTGATCGTCCTGCCGCTCGCGCTGGTCGCGCCCTGGCGGAACTGGAGCCTGCGCTGGTCGGGGCAGCCGGTCACGCGTTTCACCGCGCCGTCGCTGCTGGCGCTGATCGTCCCGCTTGCCCTGACCCTCTACGCCTGGAAGATGACGACGGAGATTTCCGAACAGAAGAACCAGGCGTCCTTCGCGGTGCTGGCCGAAGACAGCCTTCAGGCGCTGTTGCACCGCATCTCCTCCTACAAGCAGAGCCTCGACGGCGGTTCGGGCCTGTTCCTGGCCTCCGCATCGACCACCGCGCAGGAGTGGGAGACCTTCGTCGAGGCCCTGAACATCGAGGAGAATCTGCCCGGCATCAACGGCATCGGCTTCATCCAGCCGGTCGGCCTGGGCGGCCTGCAGAGCTTCCTCGACCAGGCGTTCCGCGACGGGGTGGGGCCGATGCAGGTGCATCCCGACACGCCGGCACCGGCAAGGTTCGTCATCAAATATATCGAACCGCGCGATCGCAACCTGAAGGCCCTCGGGCTCAACATCGCCTTCGAAACCAATCGCTACGAAGCAGCGGTGCGAGCCCGCGACACCGGCGAAGCGGTGATCACCCGCCGGATCTTCCTGGTGCAGGACACCACAAAGAGCGCCGGCTTCCTGCTGCTGCGCCCGCTCTACGCCAATGGCCGGCCGCTGCGCAGCATCACCGAGCGGCGCCGCGCCTTTCTCGGCTGGGTCTATGCGCCCTTCATCGCGCCGCTGTTCATGGACAATCTCACCGCAAGCCAGGGCGTCGGCGTCGATCTCAGCGTCTATGACGGCGGCACGGCCGATCCCGAACAGCTGATCTATTCCAGCAAGGCCGCCGGGTCCGGGGGGCACGAGCCCGCCTACCGGGTCAAGAAGGTGCTGCCGGTCATGGGGCAGCAATGGACGGTCTCCTGGCAGAGCACGCCCGATTTCGAGACGAGCGTCGCCAGCAACGAGGCGACGCTGATCCTGGTCGGCGGCATGCTGCTGACGGTGCTGTTCGGCGCGCTCTTGTACTCCCACGCCCGCCGCGAGGAATCGATCCGCAACACCGTCGAGATGAAGACCCACGCCATCGCCGCGCGCGAACGCGAGAACCGCGCGATCGTCGACACCGCCGTGGTCGGCTTCATCGTCCTCGACAGCGCCGGCCATATCCTGTCGGTCAACCGCGCCGTGGAGGCGATCTTCGGTCACACCGCCGACGAGATCCGCGACCGGCACGTGGAGACCATCCTCAGCTACGATGCCATCACCGCCGTCACGCTCGCCACGGCGGTCGGCGAGGGCGAGCCCGCGTCGGATTCGCCGGTGGTCATCAGGACCCGCAGCAAGGCCGGCAAGCGCCTGTATCTCGACGTGCAGCGCAACGACTGGTCGACCGAATCCGGCGACCTGCGCCATACGCTGATCATCCGGGACGTGACGGCGCAGCGTCTGGCGGTCGAAGCGCTGGAGGCGAACGAGCGCCGCTGGAACCATGCGCTTGAAGGAGCCGGCATCGGCGTCTTCGACATCGACTTCCGCCGCGGGCAGTCCTTCGTCTCCGACACCTGGAAACAGATGCTGGGCTTTTCGCCCAACGACGACATCGAGCCGCGGGCCGAATGGCTGGCCCGCATCCATCCCGAGGATCTTCCGGCCCTCAAGGCGGTCGAAGACGCCTATTACGACACCGGGACCTTCCGGTCGGAGGCGGAATACCGGATCCGCCGCAAGGACAATGTCTGGATCTGGCTGCGCTCGGATTCCATCGTCATCGAGCGCGACAAGGCCGGCAAGCCGATGCGGGTGATCGGCACGCAGTCGGAGATCACCGAGCTGAAAACCGCCGAGGCGGCCCTGCGCTCCAGCGAGGAGCGGGTGCGTCTCGCCCTGCGCGACGCGCCGGTGGGCATGGCCATGCTCGATCTGAACGGTGGCTGGATCAGGGTCAACCAGGCGCTCTGCGCCTTCCTGGGCTACAGCGAGGACGAGCTTCTGGAGCGCGATCTGGCCGCCGTGACCCATCCCGACGACGTCGGGATCGACCACGAGCAGATGGCGCAGATGATCGCCCAGACGCTGCCGACCTACCAGGTCGAGAAGCGCTTCCTGCATCGCGACGGCCGCGCGCTCTGGTGCCTGTTCAGCGTGTCGCTGGTGCATGACCACGACGGCCAGGCCTATCTCGTCTCCCACGTCCAGGACATCAACGACCGCAAGGAGATGGACCGTCTGAAGAACGAGTTCGTCGCCACGGTCAGCCACGAGCTGCGCACGCCGCTGACCTCGATCCGCGGTTCGCTCGGCCTGATCCAGGGCGTGATGGCCAAGGACGTTCCGCCGGCCGCGACGCGTCTCCTGACCATCGCAGTCGCCAATTGCGAGCGGCTGGTCGCGCTGATCAACGACATTCTCGATCTGGAGAAGATCACCGCCGGGATGATGGCCTTCGAGACCGTCCTCGTCGATCCGAACGCGGCGGTCACCCAGGCGATCGAAGCCAACCAGCCCTATTTCGAGCGCTTCGGCGTCTCCGTGGCGTTCACCGCGACAGGCGAGGGGGAGGCGTGGATCCCGGTCGATCCGGCCCGCTTCCAGCAGGTTCTGGCCAATCTCCTGTCCAACGCCGCGAAATTCTCGCCGCAGGGGGGCGTCATCGACGTGGCGATCGAGCCGATCGACGGCGCGATCCGGATCTCGGTCACGGACCATGGCACCGGCATCCCCGCCGAGTTCCAGTCGCGCATCTTCGACCGCTTCACCCAGGCCGATTCCTCGGCCACCCGCGAGAAGGGCGGCACCGGGCTCGGCCTGCACATCACACGCCAGATCATCGAGACGATGGGCGGGACGATCGACTTCGCCAATGTCCCGGGGGCGGGCGCGCGGTTCTGGATCGACATGCCATGCCAGGCAGCCGAGCCGGCGGCCCTGCCGCCCGGTCGGTCGGAGGCGGAAGCCGCGTATGACGGGCCGCGCGGCCTGCCGGTCGGCCTGCATCTGGAGGACGACGGCGACTTCGTCGAGATCCTGTCGGCAATGCTGCGCGGCAAGGTGGAACTCGTCAGCGCCGGCAGCCTCGCCGAGGCACGGCAGGCGCTGAAGGACCGGCATTTCGATTTCGCAGTGCTCGACCTGACGCTGCCCGACGGCCACGGACTGGCGTTTCTCGACGAGCTCAGCCGCACCGACGGCGGGCGCGTGCCGACCCTCGTCCTGTCGGCCGCCGACGTGATGATCGACGACGACCGGGTCGACGAGATCCTGGTGAAGTCGCGGGTGACCGAAACCCGCATCGTGGCGTCGATCCTGTCCTTGGCGAGCGGCGAGAGCGAAGCCCCGGAGCCGGGAAGGCTCAGGGCCTAGAACGCAGCCGGCGGGGCGTACGGCCCCGCAGCCGCGCGGCGATCAGGCGCCGCCGGATTGCGGCCCGCCTGGCAGGTAGCTGCGCACCAGCCGCGCCACGTCGAGCTCCGAGGAGCGGGTCTTGGTCAGGGTCGCATTGACGCGGCGAGGCAGGTTCGGATCGACCTCGTCGGCCGAGAAGATGATCACCGCGACGTCCGACGACAGGTCCGGCAACAAATCGAGGCCAGAGCCGTCCGGCAGGTTGATGTCGAGGATGACCAGCTCGAAGGGCTGCCGCGCCACCAGTTCGCGCGCCGCCTCCAGCGTGCGGGCAGAGGTGACGCAGACATCGCCGCCCAGCCCGCCGGCAAGCACTTCGGTGACGTCGCGATTGTCCTCGACATGCAGGATGCGCGGCCGGCTCTCGGGCGAGCGGATCGCCACGCGGTCCAGCGCGGCACGCAGCTTGGCCGTGTCGATCGGCTTGGCCAGCCAGTCGATGATGCCGACGGCCGATCCGTTCAGCGCTTCGCGGGTCTCGTCGGCCACGGCCGAGATGACCAGAACCGGCAGATCGGGATTGCGCGGCGACCGGCGGATCTCGTGGAAGAGCTCGATGCCGCTGTCACCGGCCAGCCGGATATCGAGCGTGACGGCAACATATTCGAAGTTGGACAGAAGCGTCCGCGCCGTCGCGATGCCCGGCGCGATGTCGCTGGCAAACCCCTGCGCGTCGAGATGGGCGGCCACGATCTCGGCGATATCCCGTTCGTCCTCGCAGACGAGAACGCGGGGCCGATGGTCGATGACACCGGCCGGATCGTTCTGCCGGGCGACCAGTTCGGGCAGGTCGACATGGAAGGTCGTGCCGGTATCGCCGGTATCGAAGCCGATCTTGCCGCCCAGCTTCTCGACGATCGTCTTGGCGATGCTGAGGCCGAGCCCCGTGCCGCCCTTCTGTCGATTGTCGGTGGCGTCGGCCTGTTCGAACTTGCCGAAAATGCGCTTGCGGAAGGATTCGGGGATGCCCTGGCCCTGGTCGGAGACCGACATGCGCACCCAGTCCTCGCCGAGCCGCGCGATCGTGACGGTGACGGTCCCGTCGACCGGCGAGAACTTGACCGCGTTGGAGAGGAAATTGGCGAAGACCTGATGCAGGCGGTTGGTGTCGGTCTTCGCCTCGATGTCGGGCGCCTCGTCGACGAGCCGGATGGTGACGCGGCGCTCGGGCATGTAGCTGGAACTGGCGGCGATCGCCTGTTCCAGGAGGGGGCGCAAGCGCGTTCGCTGCAGGTCGAACGGCATCTTGCCGGATTCCAGCTTCTCCAGATCGAGAATGTCGTTGATCAGCAGCACCAGCCGTTCGCTGTTGTTGTGGGCGATCTCGACCATGTGGGCGGCCTTGGGCGGCAATTCGCCGGTGACACCGGCGGTGATCAGGCCGAGCGAGCCGCGGATCGAGGTCAGCGGCGTACGCAGCTCGTGGCTGATCGTGGCGATGAACTCGTTCTTCACCGCGGCATTGCGCTTCTGCTCGGTGACGTCGCGATTATAGGTGATGATGCCGACGATCCGGCCCGTATGATCGCGGAACGGCGCCTTCAGCGTGTTGAGCCAGCCCTCGGAATCGTCCGGGAACACGGTCATCTGATCGGTCCGGATCGCCTTTCCGCTCTCCAGCATGGCGACCTCGTCGGCCCGAAAGCGCGTCGCCAGTTCGGGCGGGTAGAAATCGAAATCGGTCTTGCCGATCAGGTCGGCGGCACCGCGAACCCGCATCATCGTGGCGGTGGCCGGGTTTGCGGCGATGAACCGCCCGTCGACGTCCTTCACGTTGAGGCAGTCCGGAAGCTCCCGCACCATGGCGCGGTAGATGGCGTTGGTCGCCGACAATTCGCGGCGGCGTGCCTGCCATTGCAGGACGACGGCGATGAGCACGGCGCTGATGAAGGTCAGCACCAGCAAGGGTACGCCGGTGCGGGCGAGAAGCGACAGCCGCAGATCGGCCGGGATCGCCAGGAACGCCACCAGCCGGCCGAAGGCCACCGCCAGGCCGAAGACCAGGATGACGCTGATCGTGCGCGGACGCGTGCGTGTCCACCAATAGGCGGCCAGTCCGACGACGATGGTGATGACGATGTCCGCGACGCCGGCCATGGCGCCCGCGCCACCCAGATACACGCGGTAGAACAGGGCAGCGACGCCGGCGATGATGACCGCCGGCAGCCCGCCGAAGAAGCCGGCGGCGGCGACCAGCGGCGCCCGCAGATCGATCACGAAGCCGGCGATCAACGGCTGCGCCGAGGCCATGGAGACGACGGCGCCAATGCCGAGAATCAGCCCGAGCAGCAGGGACTGGATCTTCGGCGACAGCCGGGTCGTCCATTCGGTGACGAAATCCCACGCGAGCACGAGAATCGAAACAAGCGCCAGATTGGCGAAGAGGGATTGCCAGAGAGGGGTCATGCTGCTCGCAGTCTGCCGATCCGGGCCGAATGTGAAGCGCCCTCGATCTATCTGGCGCAGCGGTACCACAAGCACGGCGATTTCGGCAAAGACGGTTCACCAATCCCTTCACGCCGACCGGGCAGGACCTGTTGCCGCCCCGCCTCGTGCGACATTGCCGGTCGCAGAATGGCTGCGAGCGTTGCCTTTCCGTGACACACCCGACAAGGCGCGGCGCCGCGATATGCAGGTAAAAACCTGTCTGTCTTTACATGCAGGTAAAAAACTGCATATCATGGGCCGTCAGCATGGAAATGAGATCGATGGACGATGACAAGGTCTTCAAGGCGCTCGGCGATCCGACCCGCCGAAAGCTGCTGGACCGCCTTTGCGAAGAGAATGGCCAGACCCTCGGGCAGCTCTGCCTGAATCTCGAGATGGCTCGCCAGTCGGCCACGCAGCATCTGGGAATCCTGGAGGCGGCCAATCTCGTGAGCACCGTCAAACGCGGGCGGGAGAAGCGGCACTTCATCAATCCGGTGCCGCTGCACGACATCTACGAGCGCTGGGTGCGCAAGTTCGAAACGCACCGGCTCACCCTGTTGCACGACCTGAAGAACGAACTCGAAGGAGAACGGAAATGACGCAGGACAGGACCAGTTTTGTCTACATTACCTACATCGCTTCGACGCCGGAGAAGGTTTTCGAGGCGATCACCCGGCCGGATGTCGCGCGGCTCTACTGGGGCCACGAGAATGTCTCCGAATGGACCCCGGGTTCCACCTGGCGGCATGTCCGCGACAATGACGAGCGGCCGGTGGAGATCGTCGGCAAGGTGGTCGAGAGCGCGCCGCCGCACCGTCTGGTCATGACCTGGACCGGTGCGTCCCAGGCATCCGACCCGGACAGCTACAGCCGGGTGACATTCCAGATCGAGCCGAACGATCACGGCGTCCGGCTGAGCGTCAGCCATGACGACCTGCAGGTCGGCAGCGGCATGGCCGCCGGGGTCAGCAAGGGTTGGCCGCTCGTCCTGTCCAGCCTGAAATCCTATCTGGAAACGGGCCGGGGCTTCGATCTGTCCGGCAGGGCGAGGGCCGCCTGACGCGGCGCGGAGCGCTGCGCTTTTCGAGGATACGGAAGATGTCTGAAGCCTATACCGGCGGATGCGCCTGTGGCGCGATCCGCTACGAAAAGGCCGGCGTACCGATCGCCGCGCTTCATTGCCAGTGCCGCCAATGCCAGCAGCGCAGCGGCACCGGCCATGCGTCCTACGTGGTTCTTGACCGGCGCGAGGACCTGATCGTCCAGGGTGAGCTGAAGTCCTGGCCGGTCGCCGGTGACAGCGGCAACGTCAAGCACAACGCCTTCTGCCCGATCTGCGGCTCGCCTGTTTTCGTGACGTTCGAGGCGATGCCCGAAATGATCGCGATCCATGTCGGCAGTCTCGACGACCCGAGCTGCTTCCATCCGGGCATGGTGACCTATGCGGCCCGCGCCCAGCAATGGGACCGGGTCGGTCCGGGCCTGAAGAGCTTTGCCGAGATGCCGCCGGGCTAGACGGCAGACGAAGCGCGGGCAGCGTCGATCACAAACGAAACGGGCGCGTCCTGCGACGCGCCCGTTTCCTGTCAGGTCGATGAAGCGTCGTGCCTCAGGTGATGCGCTGGATGCTTGCGGCGATCTCGTCGCGGTCGAAGACGCGCTTCCAGTCGTCGCGCATCAGCATCGGCTTGCCGAATTCGATGGCCTTGTTGCAGGCGTCGGAGAACACGCCGTCGACCTCGTCGAAGATCACCGCGCCGAGGATGTTCATGTGGCCGAGCAGGAAGTCGCGGGCGCAATCATGCGGCACGCCCTTCTTGACCACTTCGTCCATGGCTTCGCGCATGACCACCAGCAGCGAGGCGCAGACCGTCTCCGACAGGCCCGGCTCCAGATAGGCCATCTGCTCGACGGTCACCTGGTAGGTGCGGGCCACCGGCGCGTAGATGGCGCGGGCGACCTTGTCGCCGATCTCGTAATGCTCCTGCGGGCCCTGCATCAGCGCGTTGACGACGCCCTGCTGGGCCGCGACGCCGCCGAAATGGTCCTTGCGGCCGGCCTCGGTCTCTTCGTTGTGGAAGATCGGCGGATGGCAGGGATGGGTGACGAAATAGGTGATGTCGGCCCGCTCCGGGAGATGGCCGGCGAAGGGCGCCGCGGCATCGAGCACGACGACGATGGTGCCCGGCGCGACCTTCGGAACCACCAGTGACGCGACCTTGCCGATCACCGTGTCCGGTACGGCGAGGATCACCACGTCGGCGCCGTCCAGTCCGGTCTCCTGGTCGACGCAATCGACGCCGATCGCATCCTTCAGGCGCTCCTGGCCCTTCGGGTCGACCTCGATATGGCGGACGTCGAAATCCGATTTCGCCAGATTGCGGGAAAGACGGACACCCATTTTGCCGCCTGCGCCGAACAGCGCCACAGTGGTCATTGCCTACACTCCTCCGAGGTCCGACGGGACCTTTCCTAAACTGGTATGATGAGATAATAATAGGACCGAAATGTCAACGCCCGCCACGGGCCTTCGAGGTAGCTTCATGCAAGAGACAGAGCCCGTCACGCCTTGGGTGACGTGGTACGGCGACGACTTCACCGGATCGGCCGCCGTGATGGAAGCGCTGGCCTTCGCGGGCGTGCCGACCGTTCTGTTCAGCGACGTGCCGGACGCCGAACTGCTTGCCCGCTTCAGCGCCTGCCGGGCGATCGGCATCGCGTCCACCGCGCGCAGCCACGGCCCGGAGTGGATGGCGGAGCACATGCCGGCGCCGCTGCAGTTCCTGCACGATCTCGGCGCGCCGCTGCTGCACTACAAGGTCTGCTCGACCTTCGATTCCTCGCCGCAGACCGGCAATATCGGCAAGGCGATCGATCTCGGCCTCGCCATTCGTCCGGCCGACGCGGTGCCGATCCTGACCGCCGCGCCGCAGATGCGCCGCTACCAGGCCTTCGGCCATCTCTTCGCCGGCACCTTCGACGGCGTCTACCGGCTCGACCGGCATCCGGTGATGTCGGACCATCCGGTCACGCCGATGCACGAGGCCGATCTCCTGAAGCATCTGGCCGAGCAGACGTCGCTGCCCTCGGCGCTGATCGACCTGGAGGCACTGTGGTCCGGCCCGCAGCCGCGGCTGGAGGCGGCCCTGCGCGACGGTGCGCGGCTCCTGTCGATCGATTCGATGGAGCCGGCGAGCGAGACGGCGGCAGGCCGGCTTCTGTGGGAAAACCGCGACCGGCTCGGCTTCGTGGTCGGCAGCCAGGGCATCGAATTCGCGCTGCTGCGCCACTGGCTGGAGATCGGCCTGATCGCCCCGGCCGAACCGGCCGGCAGCGCCGGGCGCGTCGACCGGATCGCCGTGATCTCGGGATCGGTGTCGCCGATGACCGGCGCGCAGCTCACCTGGGCCGCCGCCAACGGTTTTGCGCTGCTGCCCTTCGACGCGACGCGCGTCTGCGGTTCGCCGGCGGACCTTGCGGCGGAGGAAGACCGGCTCGTCGCGGCGGCCTGCGAGGCGGCCGCAGATGGCGCCAGCCCGCTGGTCCATTCGGCGCTCGGCAACCAGGACAAGGCGGTCGCGGCCTTCCGGTCGACGGTTTCGCAGAGCGGCCTGACCATCGAGATCGCCAACCGGCGCATCGGTGAGGCCCTCGGCCGGATCCTCGACCGGACGCTGAGCGAGACCGGGATCCGCCGCGCCGTCATCTCGGGCGGCGACACGTCGGGTCACGGCATGCGGCAACTGGGTCTCGACGCGCTGGTCGCCTGCGCGCCGACGATTCCGGGCGCGTCGCTGTCCACCGCCTATGGCAAGGGCGCCCATGACGGGCTGCAGATTGCCCTGAAGGGCGGCCAGATGGGCTCGGAGGATTTCTTCGGCTGGATCAGGGACGGCGGCGGCCCGCGCGGCTGAACCCCAGTCACCGGGCCCGGGCGATCAGCGCGGCGGCGTCCCGCCGTCGCCGAAGCTGTAGAAGTCGAGCGACCGGTTGAGATGGCCGCGCATGGTCTCCACCGCCTTGTCGGGATCGTGCGCGGCGATCACGTCGACGATGCAGTCGTGCTCGGTCAGGGTGATCTCCTCGTTGTTCGACCAGTGCAGCAGCGAGGTGTGGTACTGGAACAGCCAGCGCAGCATGGCGACCGAGACGGCCGAGATGATCGGGTTGGCGACGATGTCGGCGATGCGCGTGTGGAACGCCATGTCGACCTCGATGAACGGCACCGGGTCGCCACCGAGGAGCGAGCGCTGGCGCTGCACCAGTTCGCGCAGTTCTGCGACATCGGCGTCGGTGGCGTTCTCGGCGGCCACTCGGACGATGCCGAGCTCGAACATGCGCCGCGCCTGTTTCAGATGCTCCAGGTTCGACGGCACCGCGTTGAGCAGCAGGCGGGCAATCTCGTCGGTCTGGTCGAGAACCGTGCCGGCAGTGATCTCGTTGACCCGGCTGCGCTCGCCATGGCTGATGGTGATCAGACCGGCATTGTGCAGCGATTGCAGCGCTTCGCGCACCGCCGGTCGGCCGACGCCGAAGCGCTCCATCAGGGCGCGCTCGGAGGGCATGTAGTCGCCGGCGCGCAATTCGCGCGACCGGATCATGTGGCGCAATTTGTCCAGCACCTGATCCGAGAGCTTGCGCCGGACGATCTTTTCGCCCTCCTGGCCTGAATCGAGCTGGAACACCGCTTTACCTCTTCGATCTCGTCGCGCCGCCCTGCCGCAGCGTTGCGCCGACGTCGTCTCTTACCTTCCAACCAAAAGGTGGCAAGTCTTCGAAGGGTTCTAATGTGAGGTTTGCGTCGAACACGGCGCCCGACAGGGCAAGATGGGCGCGTTGTGTGTCCACTTCGCTCGCCACCACCGCCATCCCGGCGCATGCCGCCAGCGCCGCGATCGCTTCGGTCAGGGGCAGGCGGCTGCCGTCCGGCGCGAAGAGGCCGCGCGGTCCATAGAGTTCGGCTGGCGTCCAGACCGAGATCCCCGCCGGGGCCAGCGCGGTGGCGAGCCCCACCGCATAGGCGGCGGCAAATCGGCCGGCATGGCGCGGATCGTCGTCGGCCATGGCGACGCGGCGGCGATCCGGGTTCGGAATGGTGCGGGCGCCATAAGGGTTCTGCCGCATCGCGATGGTCGACGGGCCGATGCGGTAGTCGCGATCGCCGATGATCGCCCGCGCCGAGGCGGTGATGTGGGCGACGGCCTCGAGCGTCTCCATCACGGCGCGGTCGCCGGCGTCGTGGACGATCGGGCACAGCGAATGAACGACGAAGTCGAGCATCTCCACCGGCGGGCGCTTGCGGTTCAGCTCGGGAAAGAAGCTCGCCATGCCGCCGCCCATCAGGGGCACGTCGAACCGGCGGCGTGCGGCGGCATGGATCGCGTCGAGCGGCGGGCAGGGCGGCCAGGCCGATCCGGGCGGCGTCGATTGCCGGTCGACCGACGGGCAGACCATGACGCTGTCCGGCGCAAAGCCCGCAGCGCGCATGGCGTCGGCATAGCCGGCGAGGATCGGGTCCGGATCGACATCCGCATCGCCGCCGAAATCGGCGATCATCTCCAGGTCGAAACCATGGGAGGGCGCGGCGGCCTGAAGGGCGGCGTGGGCGACGAACTGCCCGGCGACATCGCCGAGGCTGGCGTCGACATGGCAGAGCAGGCGCTGCGGCCGGACCGCGTCGAGATCGCCGAGACTGGTAACGGCCCGACGGGCATGGTCGGCGGTAACAAGAATGGCCGTCTGCGGGAACGTCGTTCCGGCGGCCGGCGGTGCGGCGGTCTTCGGCGCGGCTGCCGGGACGCCCGACCATGTCAGGCGCACGGCCTGGCGCAGTTCCTCGCCATCGGCGATGTCGTAGGGCCAGGGCAGGGCGATCGGCCGGTTGTAGGTCTTGAAGGAGGCGTCGCCCCACTGGCGCTGATCCTCCATCTCGAAGGCATCGCCCTCGAAACGGCAGCGGCACTCCTTGCTCGCGACCCGATGGGTGATGCCGGCCATGTCCATGAAGGGCTGCCACGGCGCGATGCGCTGCGGGAAATGGCCCTCCTCGACCTGTCCGTCGGTATGGGTGACGGTGACGGGTGCCCCGGCCTGGCCGGTGATCGGGTGGAGGACCGTGAAGCCGGTGCGGTTGGTTTCGAACCGGCCGCTCGCCTTGCCGACCGCCTCGAAGTCCAGCCCGTCCGGCCGGACGCGGATGGTCAGGTTCACATCGAGCCGTCCCGGCGGGTTGGTGAAGGCGAGGGCGCAGCGGAGCACCAGCGCATCGCCCTCGCGGCTCTCGCGTACCGGACCCATCTCGGGAAACAGCGTGCCCCAGTCGCGGTCGCGGGCGAGGAACGCCACCTGCCGCAGGAGTTCGCGGCCTCCCACGGTCAGGTGGGAGATCGCGCCGTTGCGAAAGGCGAAGGCGACGGGGCCGAGCTCGACGGAACGCGCCGTTTCGAGCGGCTGGTCCGTGCCGTAGAGTTCGACCGGATCGCTCATATGTCGGACAGCCTCACCGTCTCGCCGGTCTCGGCCGAGCGGTAGGCGGCCTGGACCAGCGCCAGGGTCTTCAGATTGTCGGCGCCCGAGGTTTCCGGCTGGGTGCCGGCGTCGATGCAGGCGACGAAATGCTGCTGGATGATCCGCACGCTCTCCTGGATGTTATGCCAGGGACGCTCGGCCCAGGGCAGGACGGGCGGCGACACGTCGGTCACGGTCTCGTCGCCACCGGTCTGGACAACCAGGCTGTAGCCGGCGTCGAGCCGCAGCGTGCCCTCGGTGCCGTCGATCTCCAGCAGCGACTGCGGAAAGGTCTCCGGCGTGCGGCGGGTGGCATAGGAGCAGTCGACGACGGAGGTCACGCCGCCTTCGTGGGCGAGCAGCATGGTGGCCACGTCCTCGCCCTTGATCTTCGGATTGACCCGCTTCGTGGTCGCCGCGATACGCTCGACATCACCGAACAGCGCCCGCGAGATGTCGAGGATGTGGATGCCCAGATCCTCGATGATGAAGCGCTCGCCTTCGGCCAGATAGGGCTGGCCGGAATAGACGTCGTAGCCCGAACGGAAGGCGACGCGGCCGAAGAAGGGCGTGCCGATCGCGCCGCTGCGTACGGTCTCGATGGCCTTGCGCACGGCCGACTGCCAGCGGAAGTTCTCGTGCACCATCAGCGTGCGGCCGGCGGCCTCGACGGCGGCCACCATGGCGCGGGCGTCGTCCATCGTCTCGGCGAAGGGCTTCTGGCAGATGACGTGGCAGCCGGCGCCGGCAGCCATCTCGACCAGCGGCCGGTGGCTCTGGACGGTCGTCGCGATGTCGACGAAGTCCAACTCCTCGGCCGCGAACATTGCCGCCGCGTCGGTATAGGTGCGGGCGATGCCGAAGGTCTCGGCGGTGGCGGCGAGCCGCTCGGGATCGCGGTCGCAGAGCGCCACGATCTCCGCGCCGTCGATGTCGCGCCAGGCATGCAGCTGGTTCTGTGCAAAGAAGCCGCAGCCGATCAATGCGCCTTTCATGGGGTACTCTCCTTACTTGCCGAGGGCCGCCTGGGCCTGCAGGGCGACGCGGCTCTGGACGCGCTGCTGGGCCTGGTCGATGACCACGGCGGCGATGATGACGAGACCCTTGATCACGGTCTGCCAGAAGGCCGAGACGCCCATCATCACGAGGCCGTCCGACAGGACGCCGATGACGAAGGCGCCGATGATGGTGCCGCCGATCTTGCCGCGCCCGCCCGACATGGACGTGCCGCCGAGCACCGCCGCGGCGATGGCGTTGAGCTCGAAGGTGTCACCGGTGGCCGGATGGGCGGCGACGAGCTGCGAGGCGATGATGATGCCCACCAGCGCGGCGCAGAAGCCCGAGAACATGTAGACGAAATACTTGACCCGGTTGACCTTCACGCCGGACAGGGCCGCGGCCTTCTCGTTGCCGCCGACGGCATAGATGTAGCGGCCGAGCGGCGTGCGCTTGGCGATATAGGCGGCGACGCAGCCCACCGCGATCAGCATCCAGATGGAGATCGGAATGCCGAGGAAGTCGCCGGCGCCGATCATCCGGAAGGTGTCCGAGCCGTATTCGGCGTTGCCGTTGAGGTTGGGGAAGGTCCGGCCGTCCGAGGACAGCATGGCGGCACCGCGGGCGACATAGAGCGTGCCCAGCGTCGCGATGAAGGGCGCGACGTTGAGCTTGGTTATGAGGAACCCGTTGATCGCCCCGACGGCCACGCCGACGACGATGACCAGGAGGCAGATCTCGATCGTGTTGAACTGGATCGACCAGCCAAGCCCCAGATCGATGCCGTTGAGGATCAGCCAGCCGGCGACCATGCCGCACAGGCCGACGATCGAGCCCACCGACAGGTCGATGCCGCCGGAGACGATGACGAAGGTCATGCCGATGGCGAGGAAGGCGTTGAGCGCGACGTGCTTCGACATGATGACCATGTTCGCCGTCGACAGGAAGTTCGGCGCGGCGAAGGCGAAGAAGACGAAGACGAGGATCAGCGCGATGAAGGTGCGCGCCTTCAGGATGACGAGCAGCATCGAGGTGCTGTCCATCTCCCGGCGGGGAACGGCGGTGGCGGTCTGGGCGGTCATCACGAGGCCTCCTTGAAGGCGGAACTGGGTGCGTGGTCGGGGGCGTGCCCCATTGCCGAAGCCTCGACGAGCGCCGTTTCGGTCGCCTCGTCCTTGCTGAACTCGCCGGTCACCCGGCCGTTCGACATCACCAGGATCCGGTCGGACAGCGACATCACCTCTTCGAGGTCCGAGGTGACGAAGACGATGCCGAGGCCGTCGGCGGCCAGCTTGCGCATGACGCGGAACACCTCGGCCTTGGCGCCGATGTCGATGCCGCGGGACGGCTCGTCCATGAGCAGGATCTTCGGGTCGGTCATCAGCGCCTTGGAGATGACGACCTTCTGCTGGTTGCCGCCCGACAGCGAGGAGACCTCGTGCTCGGGGGAGGCGATCTTGATGGTCATGCGGCGGATGAAGTCGGCGACGGTCTCGGCCTCGCGCTTCAGCGACATGTGGATGCCGCGGGTGAAGGCGCCGAGGCTGGACAGCGTCATGTTCTCGCGGATCGACAGGATCTGCACGAGCCCGTCCTGCTTGCGGTCCTCGGGAATGAGGGCGAGGCCGCGGGCAATCCGGTCGGAGACGCCGCGCTTGGCCAGGTGCTCGCCGCGCATGAAGAAGGAGCCGGCATAGTCGCGCTGCTGCCCGATGATGCATTCGAGCAGTTCCGAGCGCCCGGCGCCCATCAGGCCGTAGACGCCGAGGATCTCGCCCTCGCGCAGCGAGAAGGAGACGTCGTCCACGGCCAGTCCGCCGCTCTTGTTGGGCAGCGAGATATGCTCGGCCCGGAAGATCTCGGCGCCGTAATCGTGCTCGACCTCCTTGGCGAAATCCTTCGAGGCCTCGCCGATCATGTTGCGCACGATCCAGGGCACGTCGACGCCGTCCATCGAGCGGGCGCCGGTGATGGCGCCGTCGCGAAGGACCGTGATGTAGTCGCCGACGCGGATCAGCTCTTCCAGCCGGTGCGAGATGTAGACGATACCGACGCCGTTGGCCTTCAGATCGGCGATGACCCGGAACAGGATCTCCACCTCGGAGGCCGACAGCGCCGAGGTCGGCTCGTCGAGGATCAGGATGCGGGCGTTCTGCGCCAGGCTCTTGGCGATCTCGACGATCTGCTGCTGGCCGACCTTGAGGTCGCCGACCAGCGTGTCGGGGTCGATGTCGTGCTCCAGCCGGCGCAGGAGGCGGCGGGTTTCCTCGCGCTGCGCGGCCATGTCGATGTCGACGCCGGCACGGGTCTTTTCGCGCGCGATGAAGATGTTGTCGCTGACCGACAGGTTGGGGAAGAGGTTGAGCTCCTGGAAGACGATGCCGATGCCGTGGCGAGCGGCCTCGTCGGTCGAGCGGAACACCCGTTCCTCGCCGTCCATCAGGATGGTGCCCTGGGTCAGCTGCTCGACGCCGGCGATGACCTTCATCATCGTCGACTTGCCGGCGCCGTTCTCGCCGACCAGCACGTTCACGGCGCCCATATAGAGGTCGAAATCGACGTCCTTGAGGGCGACCGTGCCCGGATAGACCTTCAGGCCGTTGCGGATCGACAGGCCGATCGGATGGGCAGCGTCGGCCATCTCACTCTCCGATCTGGAGCTGGGTCGGGACCAGCTCGACCGATTGCGCGTTGCCCTTCAGCGCGATGACGCCCTCGAAACGGGCGGTCTGGCCGACCACGTCGCCCTCGGGAAGCGTCAGCCGCGAATGGGCGACGGCGTTCAGCGCATTGGCGAGCTTGGCGAATTCGATCTGGTCGCGGAAATCGGTGAAGACGATGAACGGCATGGCGTCGCGCAGCGCCGTGCCGCGGATGATCGGTCCGAGCTGGACCGTGACGTCGCCCTTGCCGTCGCCGTCGGTGTCGACCTGCAGCTTGGCCGCGCGGCTCTTCAGCTTGGCTTCGACGATCTTGCCCTCGCCGGAGACGGCGAAGTTCCACGGGCTGGTCTCGCCGTCGCGGGGAAAGCCGTATTGTTCGCCGGCGGCGTCGGGATCGCTGGCCATGGCGGCGCGCAGATCGGTCAGCGGCACGACGTGGCTGGCGATCTCCGGCATGACCTTCGGCTCCCATGCCTCTTCGGCATAGGCCGCCATGCGGGTCTCGTCGGTCGCGGCGACCGCGGCGCCTTCACCGGCGGTCTTCTCGGATTCCCAGACGATGGTGAAGCCGCAGAGGCAGAGGACCGAGGCGGCGAGAATGGTGGTGCGGATGGTTCTGTTGCGCATGGCAGGCCTGCCCCTGAACGGTGATGTGCCTGGCACGATGGCCAGGCACGAGCGTGTCTTGGGAGACGAGTAGCGTCAGTCGGCGAGCGCGAAGGTCTCGAGCTTGTCGGCGTTGCTCTCGTCGATCAGCACGCAGTCCATGAGCTGCTTCTCCGGCTGGCCGGTGGAGCCCGTGGTCAGGTACTGGTCGGCCTGCTCGACGGCGAGCTGGGCCTGGCGATAGGCCGGCTGCAGCACGGTGGCCTTGATGCCGCCCTTCTTGATCGAGTCGCGCACGTCGTTGGAACCGTCGAAGCCGACGAGGATGACGTCGGTGCGGCCGGCCGCTTCCAGCGCAGCCCAGGCGCCCATCGCCATGGTGTCGTTGCCGGAGATGACGCCCTGGATGTCCGGATTGGCCTGGAGGATGGTCTCCATCTTCTCGTAGGCTTCGGTCTGCGACCAGTTGGCGGACTGCTGCGCCACCATCTTCATGTCCGGATACTGGTCGATGATGTCGTGATAGCCCGAGGACCGGATGCCGGCATTGGTGTCGGCTTCGCGGCCGAGCAGCTCGACGTAATTGCCTGCCTCGCCCATCAGCTCGACGAACTTCTCGGCACCGAGCTGCGCGCCCTGGTAATTGTTGGAGACGATCTGGCTGACGGCGATGCCGCTTTCCTTGATCTCGCGGTCGATCAGGAAGGACGGGATGCCGGCTTCCTTGGCACGGCGTACGGGCGCGACGGAGGCGTCGGCGCCGGCATTGTCGAGAATGATCGCCTTGGCGCCGCGCGCGATCGCCGTGTCGTACATTTCCGACTGCTTGTTCGGGTCGTCGTCATGGACGAGGACGAGGGTCTCGTAGCCGAGTTCCTGGGCGCGCTTTTCGGCGCCGACGGCCTCGGCCTTGAAGAACGGGTTGTCATGGCTCGGCGTGATGATGGCAATCAGGCCCTTGTCCTGGGCGAATGCCGGCATCGCGATCAGGCTGGCAGCGCCAGCCAGCGCGGAAATGAGAATACGACGGTTCAACAGCATGAAAGGCTCCTCCCGATCATTCGTGGCACCCGGTGCGGATGCCCTCCTCCCTAGATCGGCCCGAAGCTTGAGAGATCGTCATTACTATGTCAACAGGTATGATGAGTATTTGAGATGGCGTGCGACAAGAAGGATAATGCGATGGCGGACGACATGATCAGGGTGACCTATCGCATCGAATGCGCCGGCGACGTCGAGGCGATGGCCGCCAAGATCGCGTCGGACCAGTCGACCGGCACCTTCACCGAACTGCCGACAGAGACCGAGGCCGTGCGCGCCCGCTGCGCCGCCCGCGTCGAGCAGGTCACGCCGCTCGAGCCGCTGGCCGTCCCGTCGATTCCCGATCCGGCAGGGCAGGGCCCGTATCACCGCGCCGACGTCACCATTGCCTATCCGCTGGAGGCCGTCGGCACCGACATCGCCGCGCTGATGACGATCACCATCGGCGGCGTCTTCGCGGTCAAGGGCGTCACCGGCATCCGCGTGATGGACATCGACCTGCCGCAGGCCTGGGCGTGCCATCCCGGGCCGCAATTCGGCATCGCCGGCTCGCGCCGGCTGATGGGCGTGGAGGCGGGACCGATGATCGCCTCGATCATCAAGCCGTCGCTGGGGCTTCTGCCGGACGAGACCGCCGCGGTCGTCGCCGATCTCTGCGCCGCCGGCGTCGATTTCATCAAGGACGACGAGAAGCTGATGAGCCCGGCCTATTCGCCGCTCGAGCAGCGCATCGCGGCCATCATGCCGGTGATCCGGGATCACGAGCAGAAGACCGGCAAGCGGGTGATGTACGCCTTCGGCATTTCGTCGGCCGATCCCGACACGATGATGCGCAACCATGACCGCGTGGTCGAGGCCGGCGGCAACGCCGCCGTCGTCAACATCAACTCCATCGGCTATGGCGGCATGAGCTTCCTGCGCAAGCGCTCGGCGCTGTGCCTGCATGCCCACCGTAATGGCTGGGACATCCTGACCCGCCATCCGGGGCTGGGTCTGGAATTCCGGGCCTATCAGAAGATCTGGCGGCTGCTCGGCGTCGACCAGTTCCAGATCAACGGCATCCAGGCGAAATACTGGGAGCCGGACGAGAGCTTCGTGCGCTCCTTCGAAGACTGCATGACGCCGATCTTCTCCGAGGCCGACCGGCCGCTGCCCGTCGTCTGTTCGGGCCAGTGGGGCGGGCAGGCGGTCGAGACCTATGAGCGCACCGGCCGCACGCTCGACCTGATGTATCTCGGCGGTGGCGGCATCCATGGCCATCCGATGGGGCCGGCCGCCGGCGTGCGCGCCATCCGCCAGGCCTGGGACGCGGCGGCCGAGGGCCTGTCGCTGGCCAACAAGGCGCGGGACCATCCCGAACTGGCCGCTTCGCTGACCAAATGGGGCTGAGCGCCCCGTATCCGCGCTGACATGCGAAGGAGGCAGGGCCGGGCAGCAGGCTCCCGGCCCTCTTTCGTGACGTCCTACCGTTCGACGGCGGGTGCGTTCTCGCCGAGGTCCCAATAGAGACCGGCCATCATCGCCAGGCCCTCGCGCACGATGCCGGTGGGCACATGCTCGTTGGGCGCATGCTGGGAACAGCCCGGATAGGAATGCGGCACCCAGATGGTGCGCATGCCCAGGACTTCGGAGAAGGCGTCGTTGGGCAGCGAGCCGCCGAGATTGGGCAGGATCGCCGGCCTGGCGCCGGTCGTCTTGGCGATGGAATCCACTGCCCAGCCGACCCAGGCGTCGTCGGGATCGAGGCGCGTCGCCTTGAAGATGCCGTCGCTGGTCAGGCCGATCTGCACCATGCCGAGGCCCTGCCGGTCGAGATGGCGGCGGATCGCCGGCATCACCGCCTGCGGATCGATGCCGACGACGTAGCGCAGCTGCATCCGGGCCCAGGCTCGCGGCGGGATGGCATTGACCGGCGTCTTCGGATTGCCGGCCTCGAAAGCCAGGACTTCCAGGGCGCACCAGCCGAAGACCCGCTCCGACGGCGTCAGGCCCGGCTCGCCCCAGTCCCGCTCGATGATCTTGCCTTCCTCGCCGGCGGTGATGTCGCAATCGGCCAGCACCCGGCGTACCGCATCCGGCACATGGGTCGGCACCATCTCGCGAATGCGGATCTGGCCGGTCGGCCCCACCAGGCTGGCGATGGCGTGGGAGAGCTGCACCGCCGGGTTGGAGAGGAGGCCGCCCCAATTGCCCGAATGCCGGCCGCCCTCGCGGGCGTCGATCCAGATGTCGAAATTCACGCCGCCGCGTGAGCCGAGAAAGATTGTGGGCCGGTCGGCCGTCAGGCGCGGACCATCGGACGCGATCAGGACGTCGGCTTTCAGCCGGTCGCGATATGTGTCGCAAACCGCATGCAGGCCGGGCGAGCCGACTTCCTCGCCCATTTCGATCAGATATTTGGCGTTGAAGCCGAGGCGGCCGCGGGTTTCCAGCACCGCTTCCAGCGCGGCGAGATTGATGCCGTGCTGGCCCTTGTTGTCGACGACGCCGCGGCCGTACCAGCGATCGCCGCGATCGGTCACCGACCAGGGCGACAGGCCGTCTTCCCATTCGGCATCGAGACCGCGGATGACGTCGCCATGGCCGTAGCCAAAGACGGTCGGCAGCGCCGGGTCTTCAATCCGCTCGGCGATCAGGAACGGGCCCGGCGCGCTGTCGTCGGTGACGATCTCGGTGGTGAAGCCGAGCTTCTCCAGCGCCGGGGTCATCTCCTCTTCGAGATAGCGCAGCAGTTCCGCCCGCCGCTCGGGGTTCTGGCTCTCGGTCGGCATGGCCACGCGGCGTGCGAGTTCGGCGCGGAAACGACCGGAATCGAACGATTCCTGGGCAAGGGCGATGGCGGCGTCACGACTCACGGGCAGATCTCCTCCTCGACTTCGCGCGAAGCCTCGCCACCGGGCGCTCCCGCGTCAAATGCCAAAAACACAAGTGAGCTTGCGCCCCGCGCATGAACGTCAGGCCGGCTTATCTTCGGATTCGAGCCATTGCTGGTTGGCCAGCGCGGCTTCCTCGATCGCTGCGGACCGCACGAGCGAGGTCAGCCGGTTGATCGTCGGCGTGCGGGCCTGCCATTTCGGCAGGATGAACACGTAATGCAGTTCGATTGCCGGCTCGAACGGGCGGATCACCATGCCGGGCTTGAGGCTCGAGCGGGCGACGAAGCCGTCGGCGACGGCGACGCCGACGCCGAGACCGGCGAGTTCGCAGGCGACGATGCCGTTCGGTGTTTCCAGCCGGATCGTCGGCGTGGCGTCGATCTTGCGAAACGCGGCGTCCAGGGATTGCCGCATGACGGTACGCGGCGCGTTGGCGATCAGCGGCAGGTCGCGCAGATCCTCGGCGTGGATCCGGCGGCGCCCGGCCAGCGGGTGATCGTGGCGCATGACGGCGACGGCGCGGATCGAGGCGATCGGCTCGATGTCGATGGCGTCATTGTCCATCGGCAGGACGGTGATGCCCAGATCGAACTGCTCGCGGCCGAGCCATTTCTCGATGTCGAGACGCGAACGCGAATCGATGGCGGCGGTGAAGCCGGGGTCTTCCGCCGTCATCGTCGCGATGGCATCCCCCAGAAGCGCGCCGGTGATGTTCGGGGCGGTCAGGATGCGCACATGCCGGCGCTGGCGCGCCTTGACCCGCTGCGCCGCGTGCATGGCTTCGTCGAGGCTGTAGAGCGCGTGCTCCACATGGCTGTAGAATTCGCGCGCCTCGGTGGTTGGCACCAGCCGGCGCTTCGTGCGAGTGAACAGCGCGAAGCCGACCTCGTCCTCCAGCGCGGCCAGAAGCCGGCTGACCTGCGGCTGCGTGCGGTGCAGACGTTCGGCGGCCCCGTTCAGCGAACCGCCCTCCATGAAGGCGCGCAAGGCTTCCAGACCCTTCAGATTCACCGGTTCACTCCATTCGCTTTGCGCATGAGATCTTGCGAAGATCGAAATTGACGCATGGCACAGGCCCCGTACGCTGACCACCCTGAGAGGCGCGTACGGAGTTCCGATGTCTGATAGCGATACGAAAGGTGACGCCTGGCGAAAGCCGCCGTCGCGCTATCGGGACGAGCGCCCCGCGCAGTTCGCGCTGCCGGCCCGGCCGGCCTCCTGCTACATCGAGATGCGCGATGGCTGCCGGATCGCCGCCGACATCTACCTGCCGGAAGGGCCGGAACGGCCGGACCGCATTCCCACCATCCTGATCCTGACGCCCTATTACCGCCGGTTCGCGCTGCGGGACGGGGCCTCCGCCGACACCGAGCCCAGCCCCAACGCGGCGCGCTACCGCGATGCCTTCGTGCCGCGCGGCTATGCGGTGGTGGTGGTCGACGTGCGCGGCACCGGCGCCAGCTTCGGCACCCGCGACAGTTTCCGCTCCCCAGCCGAGCGCGAGGATTTCCGCGAGATCGCCGACTGGATCGTCGCCCAGCCCTGGTCGGACGGCACCATCGGCTCGACCGGTATTTCCTATCTCGGCGCGGCCGCCTGTTTCCTCGCCAGTACCGGCCATCCGGCGGTGAAGGCGATCGCGCCGCTCTTCGCGGTCTGGAACACCTGGGTCGATCACCTCTATCCGGGTGGCGTGCTCTTGAACAAACTGGCGGCGAGCTACGACGACATCATGGTCGGGCTCGACCATGACCGCCGCGACGTGCTGGCGAACCAGCCCTATTTCGACAATCCGGACTTTGCCGGTCCGCAGCCGGTGGACGAGGACGGCGACGGCACGCTCTGCCGTGCAGCGGTGCGCGAACATCTCGGCAATTTCCACATGCCGGACTTCATCGGCGAGTTTCCCTTCGCCGACGACCGGCTGCCCTACGATCCGTCCTTCGGGGCGCACTGCTTCAGCCCCTACCATTACGCCGCCGACATCGCGCCGGACGTGGCGATCTACTCGATTTCGGGCTGGATGGACGGGGCCGGCTTCGCCAATGGCGCCATCGCCCGCTATCGGTCGCTCCCCAATCGCCGGCAGCATCTGCTATTGGGTCCGTGGGACCATGGCGCCCGCACCAATGTGTCGCCCTGGCGGGATCACACCGCTCCGGACTTCGACGTCCTGGCCGGAGTGCTGCGGTTCTTCGACGAATATCTGATGGGCCTCGACACCGGGCTGAAGGACGAGGCGCCGATCCACTATTTCTCCATGCACGAGGAAGTCTGGCAGGCCGCCGACGCATGGCCGCCGCATCAACAGCGGCAGGTCCTGCATCTGGACGAGGGCGGTCGTCTGGCCTCCGCAAGGGGCGTTGCCGGCGAGGACGCCTACCAGGTGGACTATACCGTCGGCACCGGCAACGACACGCGCCATGAGCGCCTCGCCGCCCTCAACACCACCGATTATTACGCCGACTGGCAGGGCCGCGACGCGGCGATGCAGTCCTATACCAGCGCGCCGCTCGAAGCCGCCGCGCGCATGTCCGGCCATCCGGTGGTCGACCTGTCCATCGCGTCCAGCGAGGGCGACGCGGTGATTCACGTCTATCTGTCGGAGGTCGAGGCCGACGGCACCGTTCGCTACGTCACCGAGGGGGTGCTGCGGGCCCTGCACCGGCACGAGATGCCGGCGCCGGCCGATCAGGACTGGTCGTGGCCCTATCGCGATTTCAGCCGGGCCAGCGCCGTACCGATGGTGCCCGGCAAGCCGGCGCGGATGCGCTTCGCGCTGCTGCCGACGTCGTGGACGTTCGGCGCCGGAAGCTGCATCCGCCTTTCGATCGCCGGTGCGGACTGCGATCATTACGTGCAGCTGCCGCACGGGCGACCGCCCCTTTTGACGATCGTTCGAGGCGGAACCGGCGGGTCGCTGGTCGAACTGCCGATGACGGCGAGCCAGCCGCGATGAGGAAACCAGGAGAGGGAAGCACGATGAAGACGCTGAGAAATACCCTGATGGCCGCCTGCGCGATGACGCTCGCGGCCTCGCCGGCCTTGGCCGGCAAAGACAACGACACCTTCGTCTGGGCGACATCCACCGAGATGGATACCCCCGACCTCTATTACGGCAACCAGCGCGAGGCGCTGATCACCGCCTACGCCCAGTGCGACAGCCTGATCCACCGCGACCCGGAGACCAACGAGTACCAGCCGCTGCTGGCGACGAGCTGGGAATGGGTCGACGACAAGACGCTGGAGATGGACCTGCGCGAAGGCGTCAAGTTCCACGACGGCACCGATTTCGACGCCCAGGACGTGGCCGACACGCTGAACCATGTCGCGGCGCCCGACAGCGACATGAAGATCCGCGTGATCGTCGACTGGATCGACAATGTCGAGGTGGTGGACGACCACAAGGTCCGCATCCATGCCAAGGCGCCGACGCCGGCGGCCTTCGAATATCTGTCCGGCACCTCGCCGATCTATCCGGCCGGCCATTACGACAGCGCGCCGGAAGTGCCGGGTGCCGACGGCACGACGCGCCGCGACTGGGGCGCCGTCAACCCGGTCTGCACCGGGCCCTACAAGCTGACCGACTACCAGGCCGGCCAGTCGCTGACCCTGGAGCTCAACCCGGATTATTTCGAGGGCAGCCCGAAGGGCAAGCCGTCCATCGGCAAGATCATCTACCGGACCATCAAGGACCCCGAGACCCAGATCGCCGAGGTCGTCACCGGCGGCGTCGACTGGATCTGGGGCGTGCCGCCCGAGAATGCCGGCATGCTCAATGACATGGACAACCTCACCGTCGTCTCGGCGCCGACCATGCGCATGTCGTTCCTGGCGCTGGACGCCGCCGGCCGCACCGGCGAGACGCCGATGACCGACATCCGCGTGCGTCAGGCCATCGCCCATGCCATCGACCGCGAGGCGATCACCGAGAACCTCGTCGGCGAAGGCTCGACGGTGCAGAAATCCATGTGCGTGTCGGTGCAGTTCGGCTGCGAGACCGATGTCACCCAGTACCCCTACGATCCGGAGAAGGCCAAGGCGCTGCTGGCCGAGGCGGGCTACCCCGATGGCTTCGAGGTTCCGTTCCACGCCTATCGCGACCGGCCCTATTCGGAAGCGGTGCTGAACTATCTGCGCGCCGTCGGCATCAAGGGTGACCTGCAGTTCCTGCAGTGGCGGGCCCTGCGTCCGCTGATCGCCGGCGACGAGACCCAGATCGCGCATCTGACCTTCGGCTCCAACGGCATGCTCGATGCCTCGGCCTCGACCGGCTACTACTTCCAGTTCGGGCCGGACGACTACGCCCGCGACGAGGAAGTGCGCGACTGGCTGACGGAAGCCGAGACGACCACGGATACCGAGGCCCGCAAGGCGCTCTACTCCAAGGCGCTCAAGAAGATCGCGGATGAAGCCTATTACATCCCGCTCTTCATCTATGGCCGGACCTACGCCTTCAACAAGGACCTGGACTATCCGGTGACCCCCGACGAGATGGCGCATTTCTATCTCGCCAAGTGGAAATAACCAGCGTCCGCCGGGGAGCGTCAGGCTCCCCGGCCACCGACCCGAGGCTCAATGCTCTTCTTCATTCTCAAACGCCTGCTGGTGACGTTTCTCGTGGTGGCTGTCACCTCGGTGATCGCCTTCCTGCTCGTCCACATGTCCGGCGATCCCGCGGCGGCGATGGCCGGCGAGGGGGCTTCGGCCAGCGACATCGCGGCGGTGCGTGAACTCTTCGGCTTCGACCGCCCGCTGATCCTGCAATATCTCGACTGGATCGGCCGTCTCCTGCAGGGCGATTTCGGCCGCTCCTATTACCTGCGCATGGACGTTGTGGATGTCCTGGCCGAGCACGTGCCGGTCACTGCAACACTGGGCGTCCTGGCGCTGACCTTCGCGCTGGCGCTCTCCATTCCGCTCGGCGTCCTGGCGGCGCTGCGCCCCAACACAATGATCGACCGCATCTCGCTGTGGCTGGCGGTCGCTGGCCAGGCGCTGCCGTCCTTCCTCTTCGCGCTCGGCCTGATGTATCTCTTCGGCGTCTATCTGCGCTGGCTGCCGATCTCCGGCGATTCCACCTGGGCGCATTTCATCATGCCCTCGGTGGCGCTCGGCTATTACGCCACCCCGGCGATCATGCGCCTGACCCGCTCCGGCATGCTCGACGTCATGCAGGCCGACCATGTGCGCACGGCCCGCGCCTATGGCCTGACGCCCTGGCGGGTCGTGGTGCGCCATGGCCTGCGCCACGCCATTGTGCCGGTGGTCTCGCTCGCCGCGGTCCAGCTCGGCTTCATGCTGGGCGGCTCGATCGTCATCGAGACGATCTTTTCCCTCAAGGGCATCGGCCATCTCGCCTGGGAGTCCATCCAGCGCGCCGACATCGAGGTGATCCAGGCGATCCTGCTGCTGATCGCCGTCGCCTACGCGATCCTGACCCTCGTCGCCGACCTCCTCAACGCGGCCCTCGATCCGCGGATCCGCATCTCGTGAGTTCCATGCCCCCAGTCACCCACGCTCCGCCTCTCCAGATCGCGGTCTCGCCGACCCGCGTGGCCGTCGGCCGCGCCCTCCGGCATGGCAGCTTCTGGGTCGGCGGGCTGATCATCCTCGTCATCTTCCTGGCCGCCATGTTCGCGCCGTGGCTGACGCCCTACGATCCGTCGATCCAGGATCTCGGCCAACGCTTCGTCGCGCCGGTCTGGGCCGAGGGCGGCAGCTGGGCGCATCCGCTGGGCACCGACGGGCTCGGCCGCGACTACCTCACGCGGCTCCTCTTCGGCGCCCGCATCTCGCTGATGATCGGCTTCCTGACCATTCTCATCTCCGGCACCATCGGCACCGCCATGGGCGTCGCCGCCGGCTACTGGGGCGGCTGGGTCGATCTGGTGGTCAATTTCATCATCACCATCCGCCTGACGCTGCCGGTCGTCCTCGTCGCGCTGGTCGTCGTGGCGCTGGTCGGCAGCTCTTTGTCGCTGCTGGTCATGGTGATCGGGCTTCTGCTCTGGGATCGCTTCGCTATCGTCATGCGCAGCGCCACCCAGCAGCTGGCCTCGCGCGAATACATCACCTCGGCACGCACCATCGGCAGCTCCACCAGCCGCATCCTGATCCGGGAGATCCTGCCCAACATCATGGGGCCGCTGATCGTCGTCGCCTCGATCGAGCTGGCCCACGCCATCCTCCTGGAGGCAGCGCTGTCCTTCCTCGGCCTCGGCGTCCAGCCGCCGAACGTGTCCTGGGGGCTGATGGTGGCCGAAGCCAAGAGCCAGCTCCTGTTCCGCCCCTGGATGATCGCCGTGCCGGGTGCCGCGCTGGTGCTGCTGATCTTCGCGATCAATCTCGTCGGGGATGCCCTGCGCGATGTCACCACGCCGGAGGGCAAGGCATGAGCATGACCGCCCCCATCCTCGAAGTGACCGGCCTCAAAGTCGAGATCCCCGTCCGCGACACCGTGCTGCGCCCTGTCCGCGGCATCGACATCAGCGTCGCCAAGGGCGAGACCGTTGCCATCGTCGGGGAATCCGGCTGCGGCAAGAGCCTGACGGCGCTGGCCATCATGGGCCTCCTGCCGCGCCAGGCGAAGCTGACCTCCGAGCGCATCGACCTCAACGGCGAATCCCTGAGCGAGGCCTCGCCGCGGCGCTGGCGCAAGCTGCGCGGCGACCGCATCGCCATGATCTTCCAGGATCCGATGACGGCCCTCGATCCCTGCTACCGGATCGGCGACCAGATGGCCGAGATCCTGAGGCAGCACCGCAAGGTCTCGCGCAGCGCCGCCCGCGAGCGCTCGCTGGAGCTCCTGCGCAAGGTCGGCATTCCGTCGCCCGAGGAGCGGCTGACCCAGTATCCGCACCAGCTTTCCGGCGGCCTGCGCCAGCGCGTGATGATCGCCATGGCGCTGCTGTGCGAGCCCGAACTGATCATCGCGGACGAGCCCACCACGGCTCTCGACGTGACCATCCAGGCCCAAATCCTGCGGCTGTTGCGCGACATCCAGCGCGAGACCGGCATCGGCCTGATCCTGATCACCCACGATCTCGGCGTGGTTGCCGGCATGGCCGACCGCATCGTCGTGATGTATGGCGGCGAGGTCGTCGAGGCGGGGACCTGCGACGAGGTGCTTGCCCGCCCGCTGCACCCCTATACCGAGGGCCTGATGCGCTCGATCCCGGTGCCGGGCGAGACCCGGCGCGGCGAGACGCTGGGTTTCATTCCGGGCGTCGTGCCGCGCCAGACCGGCGACCTGACGCGCTGCGGCTTCCTGGAGCGCTGTCCCTATGCCCATGCGCCCTGCGCCGAAGGGCCGATCGCGCTGCGCGATGCCGGCGGCGGCCATCTGATGCGCTGCGTCCTGCCGGCCGACGGCAGCGGACGCGATCCCGAAGCCTGGACACGGCAGTCGGAGGCAAGCTCATGACCGAGACCGTTCTCAGCATGCGCGGCGTCACGCGCGACTATGCCGTCGGCGGCGCCTTCCGCAAGAAGGCAACCCTGCGGGCCCTGCGCGGCATCGATCTCAGCGTCGACCGCGGCCGCACGCTCGGCCTCGTCGGGGAATCGGGCTGCGGCAAGAGCACGCTCGCCCGCATCCTCCTCGGCATCGAGGACCCGACCGCGGGGACCGTGCTGGTCTCCGGCCGGCCGATCCAGGACTATGAGCGTCTGGCTCGGGCCCGGCTGATCCAGCCGGTGTTCCAGGATCCCTATTCCTCGCTCAATCCGCGCATGTCCGTCGAGGCGATCATCGGCGCGCCGCTGAAGGTGCGCGGCGAGGGGACGGCTGCCTCGCGGCGCGCGCGCGTCCACGAAATGGCGGGCGAGGTGGGACTGCCGCGGCATCTGGTCGAGGCCTATCCCAGCCAGCTCTCCGGCGGCCAGCGCCAGCGCGTCGCGATCGCCCGGGCGCTGATCGGCGAGCCTGAAATCCTGATCTGCGACGAGCCGACCTCGGCCCTCGACGTCTCGGTGCAGAGCCAGATCCTCAATCTGCTGCACCGGCTGAAGCAGGAACTGAACCTGACGATGATCCTGATCAGCCACAACCTGGCCGTGGTGCACCACCTCGCCGACGAGGTGGCGGTGATGTATCTCGGCCAGATCGTCGAGCGCGGCGACGCCGACGCCATCTTCGAGCGGCCCTGCCATCCCTATAGCGATGCCCTCTTGAAGGCGGTGCTGCCGCCGCGCGCCGGCGCCCGACTGCCCGAACTCGGGCTCGAGGCCGAGTTCCCCAGCCCGGTCAATCCGCCCTCCGGCTGCGCCTTCCATCCGCGCTGCCCCAAGGCCGACGCGCTGTGCGCCGAGGTCGATCCGAACCCTGCCGGCATCGACCCGGTCTTTCGCTGTCACCACCCGAACAATTTCGGCGCCGCGGCGCATCCCGCGCGCGCGGCAGGCTGAAGGGACCGCATATGGATTCCGAGATCGATTACCGGCTGGACGAGCGCTGCCTGTTCGCCGAGGGCGAGAGCTTCGGCGCCGCAGGTCCCTACGAGCGGCTGTCCGGCCGGGTGATCTTCCGGGTCGATCCCGCGGCCGAGGCCCAGCGCGTCGTGACAGATATCGGCCTTGCCCCCGTCGATGCCGAGGGCCGCGTCGTCTTCGCGGCCGATTTCTGCATCCTCAAGCCGGTCGATCTGTCGCGCGGCAATCGTCGGCTGTTCTTCGACTACGGCAATCGCGGCAACAAGCGCGCGCTGCAGTTCTTCAATGACGCGCCGTCCACCAACGACCCGCGCAGCCGCGCCGATGCCGGCAACGGCTTCCTGATGCGGCGCGGCTATTCGGTCGGCTGGCTCGCCTGGCAAGGCGATTTGTTGCCGGGCAATGGCCGCATGCTGCTCGACGCACCGGTGGCGAGCGAGAACGGCCGTTCGATCACCGGCCGGACCCGCTCGGAATTCATCGCGGTGGAGCCCGGCACGCGGGTATTCCCGCTGAGTTCGCTGGTCTCGACGCGCAGCTATCCCACCGTCTCGCTCGACACCCGCACCCCGCGGCTGACCCGCCGGCGCTACGCCCACAGCGTGCGCGAGGAGATCCCGGCCGATGCCTGGGCGTTTGCCCGCACCGAGCGCGGTGGTGGTGTCGACAATCAGGGCATGGAGGAGGCGATCATCGCCTCCGACAGCCATGTCTTCCTGCCGGATGGCTTCGAGACCGGCTGGATCTACGAGATCGTCTACGAGGCCCGCGACCCGCTGGTTCTCGGCGTCGGCCATGTTGCCGTGCGGGACTTCGTCAGCTTCCTGAAGCACGGGGAGACGACCGCCAGCGGGCAGGCCAATCCGCTGCGCGACAACGGTGTCGGCGTCGAGAAGGCCTATGCCTGGGGCCGCTCCCAGACCGGGCGCTGCATCCGCGACTTCCTGTATCTCGGCTTCAATGCCGACGCGAGGAACCGCAAGGTCTTCGACGGCGTGATGCCGCACGTCGCCGGTGCCGGCAAGATGTGGATGAACCACCGCTTCGCCAATCTGGTGCTGCTGCCGGGCCAGGAACACGAGAACCATTTCTCGCCGGCCGATCGCTTTCCCTTCTCCTATGCGATGTCCACCGATCACTATTCGGGCTGCGAGGACGCCATCCTCAAGCGGCCGGACACCGATCCGCTGGTCATCCATACGGATACCGCCTGCGAATACTGGCACCGCCGGGCCTCGCTGGTGCACACCGACACCAAGGGCCGCGACCTGGCCCAGCCCGACAATGTCCGGGTGTATCTGTGGGCAAGCTCCCAGCACTACGCCTCGCCGCTCGTTACCGCGCCCGCCAAGGGGCTGGCGCAGGAATGCTTTAACGTCGTCGCCACCTCGATGCTGTTTCGCGCCGGGCTCGACAATCTCGACGCATGGGCAAGCGAGGGCACGCCGCCCCCGGCAAGCCGCATTCCGGCGCGCGCCGACGGCACGCTGGTCGCCGAGGACATGTGGCGGGCGGCGTTCCCGCATATCCCCGGCGTCGCCCTGCCGCGTGGCCCGAGCAAGCTGGAGCGGCTCGACTTCGGTCCCGACATCGATGCCGGGATGATCGCCAACGAGCCGCCGGAGATCCTGGCCGGCGAGTGCTACCCGGTGCAGGTGCCGGCCGTCGACGGCGACGGCAACGATCTCGCCGGCATCCGCGCGCCGATGGTCCAGGCGCCGCTCGGCACCTATACCGGCTGGAGCGTGCGCCGCCGCGACGTCGGCCATGGTGCCATGGTCGGCATCACCGGCAGCTACATTCCGTTTCCCGACAGCGAGGACGAACGCGGCCAGACCGGCGACCCCCGGCGCTCGGTCCTCGCCCGCTACGGCACCGCCGACGGCTATGTGGCGGCGATCCGCCAGGCCGCGGAGGCGCTGGTCGCCGACGGGCTGATGCTGCGCGAGGACGTCTCCCGCGCGGTCGCCGATGCCGGCGAATGGGGCCGGCCGCGCCACCTCGTGCGTCTCTGACCTTTCCGATCCCCGACAGGAGCGACAGCATGCAGTCTCAGGCGATGGTCGTCTGTCCGCAGCCCGAAGCGGCCGAATCCGGCATCGAGATGCTGGAGAAGGGCGGCAATGCCGTCGACGCGGCGATCGCCTGCGCGCTGGCCCAGACGGTCGTCGATCCGCTGATGTGCGGCATCGCCGGCTTCGGCAGTCTCGGCCTCTACATGCCGGGGAAGGGGCTGCACGAATATCTCGACTTCCATGCCCCGGCGCCGAAGGCTGCCCGCCCGGACATGTGGGAAGACCGCGTCGAGGGCGAGACGCGCGACGGCTTCGGCTTCGTCCTGAAGGACCGGGTCAACGATCTCGGCTATGGCGCGATCTGCGTTCCGGCGGCCCTGCGCGCCTATGAGGAGGTGCACCGGGCCCATGGCCGCCTGTCTTGGGAAACCATCCTGCAGCCGGCGATCGAGTGGGCTGAGAACGGCTATTTCGTGCGCCCGGCCATGTACACCTTCTTCATGGAGGGCTCCAAGATGGGCCGCGCGGCGACGGCCGAGCGCCTCGCCTTCAGCGCCACCGGGCGCGCGCTCTACTGCCGCCCCGACGGCACGCCGCTGACGGTCGGCGAGCCGATCCGCAATCCCGACTACGCCGCGACCCTGCGGCGGATCGCCGAACACGGCGCCGAGGATTTCTATACCGGCGAGATCGGCGCCCGCATCGCCGCCGACATGGCCGCCAACGGCGCGCTGCTGTCGGGCGACGATCTCAGCGACTATGCCCCGCAGCGCAACGCACCGCTGACCGCCAGCTATCGCGGCCGCCGCATCACCACCAATCAGCCGCCGGGCGGCGGCGTGATGCTGGTCGAGATGTTGAACATCCTGGAGAATTTCGACCTCGCCGGGCTCGGGCACAACTCGCCGGACTACATCCGCACCGTCTGCGAGGCGATGAAGCGCGCCACCATCGACAAGGACCGCCATGTCGGCGATCCGCGCTTCCTCGACGTGCCGCTGGCGCATCTGACCGACAAGGCCTATGCGCGCGAACTGGCGGGCGAGATCCGCGCCGGCGTGCGCGCAGAGGTGCCGCGGCTTCAGGCGCCGAACGCGGTGCCGGTCAATACGACCCATCTGTCGGTGGTCGACGGCGACGGCAATTGCGTCTCCATGACCCATTCGCTGGGCATGCCCTCGGGCGTCATCACCGACGGGCTGGGCTTCCTCTACAATGGCTGCATGGGCGTCTTCGACCCGCGCCCCGGCCGCGCCGGCAGCATCGCACCCGGCAAGTCGCGCTTCAGTGCCATGTGCCCGACCATCGTCTTCGATGGGGACCGGCCCGAACTGGTGCTCGGGGCGCCGGGTGGCACCCAGATCGTCATGGGCGTCCTGCAGGCCATCCTCAACGTCGTCGATTTCGGCATGTCCGTCGGCGAAGCGGTGGCCGCGCCGCGCTTTTCCTCGACCGGCAACCCCATCGACGTCTCCAATCGCATCCGGCGCTCGGTCGCCCGGGAACTGGAGAGCGAGGGCTATGAGGTGATCCGCAATCCCTACGGACATACGATCGGCTGGGTTCATGCCGTGGGAATCCGCCCCGACGGCACGCTGGAGGGCGCCGCCGATCCGGGCCGCGACGGGGTGGCCTACGGCCTTGGCTGAAGCCTTCGCCCGTCAGTGCCGGAACCGGGGCCGGCCGCGGCCGGATGCCGCAGCGGCACACGACATGACCGAACGGAGCATTTCTTCGGAACCGGCCGGCATGTGCCGCGTTGGCACACGAGTAACAAACGAAAGATCGTGACATGCTGGCATCCGAGATCGTGAGCGCTTTGGAGCGCGGCCACATCACCGAAGCAGAAGCGATCGAGCAGTCGCTCGTCGAGAGCATCGACAGTCTCTACGCCAAGGCCGGGCTCGAACACGAGGACGCCGGCTGGGGCTGCGATCGCGTCGAATGGCCCAAGCAGATGGCCCAGGGCCGCTAGGCGGCCTCTCCCCACCCCAACATTCCTGACCGCTGACGCCGCAAACCGCGCGGCGGCGTGCGGGCTTCGGCCGGGCGGCGTCGTCGACCCTCGCCATGGACGCGCCGCAACGGTATGTCTGCCTTGGAAATTCCATCCGGGGAGGGCAGAGCGTTGGAGCATCAGGACAAGGTCGCGTTGATCACGGGCGCGGGACGCGGCATCGGGCTGGCGACCGCCAGGCGGTTCCTGGCCGAAGGCTGGCAGGTCGCACTGCTCGACATCGACGACGAGACGCTCGCGGCTGCGGTCGCGGAGATCGGCCAGCTGGACCGCACGCTCGCCGTGACCTGCGATGTCGCCGATCCCGATGCGGTCGCCGCCGCGCTCGACGCGGTGATCCAGCGCTTCGGCCGGCTCGATTCCCTCGTCAACAATGCCGGCATCGCCGTCTTCAAGCCGATGCTCGAGACGTCCTTCGAGGACTGGCAGCGTTCGCTGGCGGTCAATCTCGGCGGCCCGTTCCTGTGCACCCAGAAGGCCGCGCCGATTATGGCGAATACCGGCGGCGGCAGCGTCGTCAACATCACGTCGATCTCCGGCATGCGCGCCTCGACGTTGCGCGTTGCCTACGGCACCAGCAAGGCCGGTCTCGCCCATCTGACCAAGCAGCAGGCGGTGGAACTGGCGGGGCTCGGCATCCGCGTCAATGCGGTGGCGCCCGGGCCGGTCGACACGGCCATGGCCAAGGCCGTGCACAGCCCCGCCATCCGCGCCGACTACCACGACACGGTCCCGCTCAACCGCTACGGCCTCGAAGAGGAAATCGCCGAGGCGATCTTCTTCCTCTGCAGCGAACGGGCGAGCTACATCACCGGCCAGATCCTCGGCGTCGACGGTGGCTTCGGGGCGACGGGCATCGGCCTGCCGACCCTGCGCGGCAACGCCCGCAACGGCTGAGGGACGGGTGATGGAGAACGCCGCCGAGCGGCTCCTGTCCGCCGCCGATCTCGGCGTGCTGCGCGACCTGCGCCACGCGCTGCACCGGGCGCCGGAGGTTTCCGGCGAGGAAGCCGAGACGGCGCGCCGGGTGGCCGCCTTCCTTGGCGAAACCCAGCCCGACAGGCTGGTGACGAGCCTTGGCGGTCACGGCGTTGCCGCGGTCTATGACAGTGGCGAGCCGGGCCCCACGCTGATGGTGCGTGCCGAGCTGGACGCCCTGCCGATTGAGCAGATGTCGGACCGTGCCTGGCGCTCGACGCGGCCGGGAACCTCGCATCTCTGCGGCCATGACGGCCATATGGCAACGCTGGCCGGCGTCGCGCTGGCGCTCGGCCGGCAACGTCCCGGCCAAGGGCGCGCGGTCCTGCTGTTCCAGCCGGCCGAGGAAGACGGCAGCGGCGCGGCGGCAGTGCTGGCCGACCCGGCCTTCGACGCCATCGCGCCGGACATCGCCATCGCCCTGCACAACATGCCGGGCATCGCCCGCGGCCGGGGGGCGCTGATCGAGGGGCCGGCGAACTGTGCCTCGCGCAGCCTGCAGGTCGCGCTGTCGGGCACCACGGCCCATGCCTCCTCGCCCGATCAGGGGCGCTCGCCGATGACCGCGCTATGCGAGCTCATGCCCGGCCTGACGGCGCTCAGCCGCGGCGGCGACCTCGACGCGGATTTCTCGCTGGTGACGATCACCCATGCGTCGATGGGCGAACGCGAAGCCGGCATCGCGCCGGGGTCGGCCGAGCTCTGGGCGACGCTGCGGACCCTCACCGACGCCCGCATGGGCGAGCTGGTCGCCCGCGCCGAGGCGCTGGTGCGGGACGCCGCAAGCCGGTCCGGCCTCGGCGTCGCGATCCGCTATGACGACATCTTCGCCCATTGCGTCAACGACAGGGAGGCGACCGCCATCCTGCGCCGGGCGCTCGACGAGGAAGGCGTGCCCCACGACACCAGCCTTCTGCCCATGCGCGCCTCGGAGGATTTCGGACGGTTCGGCACGACGGCCCGTTCGGCGATGTTCCTGCTGGGATCGGGCGAAGGCCATCCCGGCCTGCACACGCCGCAATACGACTTCCCGGACGAACTGATCGGGCTCGGCGCGCGCATCTTCCTGCGCGCCATCCGCAACGTTCTCGACTGAAGACGCGGCGACCGGCCGGAACGAACCGATCGCCGCGACGAATTCAGCGGTCGCCGACGATGGCCTCGACCTCTTCGGCCACGTCGAGCACATGCCAGTCGCGGCCGCCGGGTGCGAAGATCATCAGGCCGGTCGGCAACTCGCCGGAGCGGTGCATCGACACCGTCGCGGCACAGCCGTCGAGGAAGTTGATGGTCGACGGATTGCGCAGGACCAGCGCGTTGAGCCGGTCGAAATCGTCCTCGACCTCCTCGATCAGCGGCGGCACGATGGGAACGGTCGGCGCGATGATCGCGTCGAAGCCGTCGGCGAGATCGGCAAAGGCGACGATCGCCTCGGCGCGGGTCTGCCGGGCCGCTGCAGCCTCGCCGGAGCCGAAGCTCTCGGCGGCCCGGATGCGCTTGAGAACGCGGGGATCGCCGGCCGTCTCCAGCGCGTCGAGATAGCCGCGATGGATGGCGTGGGCTTCGCTGGCGACGAGGATGCGGTTCACCGCGCCCGCCTGGGCGATCTCGGCCAGCTCCACATCGACCAGTTCGATGCCTTCGTCGCGCAGCGCCTTGAGCGCGGCCTCGAAATCGGCCTTGACCTGCTTGTCCATGTTGTCGGTCAGGAGCGTGCGCATCACGCCGAGCCGCAGCGGCTTGTCGCCTGTGGACGGTGCCGGCCGATCTTCGCCGGACAACACCGCGTGGACCGCCGCGCAGGTGGCGATGTCAAGCGCCAGCGGCCCGACGCTGTCATAGGTGCCAGACAGCGGCGAGGCGCCGTCGAGCGGGACGGCCGCCTGGGTCGGCTTGAAGCCGGCCAGCGCATTGAAGGCGGCGGGGATGCGCACCGAACCGCCGGTGTCGGAACCCAGCGCGAAATCGGCAATGCCGAAGGCAACCGCGATCGCGCCGCCCGAGGTCGAGCCGCCGGGAATGCGCTCGGCATCGTGGCTGTTGCCCGGCGTGCCGTAATGCGGGTTCAGCCCGACGCCGGAATAGGCGAATTCCGACATGTTGGTGCGGCCGCAGCCGATGGCGCCGGCCGCCCGCAGCCGCGCCACGGCGACGGCATCGCGCGTTGCCGGGGTGTTGCCGGCGAAGTGGACGGAGCCGGCGGTCGTGACCTCGCCTTCCTCGTCGAAGAGATCCTTGATCGCCACGAGAAGGCCGGCCAGCGGCCCGGCGAGGCGCGCCGGGTCCCGGTCCAGCGCCTCGGCCTCGGCGACGACGCGCCCGGCATCGAAGCGGGTGAAGATCCGGCCGGCGACATCCTCGTCGAGATCGAGAACCCGGCCGATGGCCTGGGACGCGCGATCGGCGGCACGGAAGGTCAGGCGCCCGGAGGCGCGGCGCAGGGGCGAAAACTGGTTCACGGGCATTTCCTCGTCTGACGGCCGAAGGCCGTTCCATGGCACCGGAGACTGCCTGTCGCCGACAGGGGGGGCGGGGCGTTCCGGCAGATAGGGCGGCGGGCGACGGGGTGTCGCCGCGCCGGTTGCGTCGAAAGACCTATTCGGCCGCGGCGAGCAGGCTGGCATTGCCGCCGGCCGCCGTCGTGTCGATGCACAGATGCCGTTCGACGACATAGCGGCTCGGCCCAATGATCGCGGTCTCCAGCGGAATGATCGCGCCCTTGCGGGCGGCCAGCGCGTTGCGCAGCGCGCGGGTCCAGTCCGACCGGCCCGCGGCGGCGACCACGTCGATGCCGTCGCGATGTTCGATGTCTCCCGGTGCCAGCGTTCCGTCGAACACGGCGAGGGGCGCACCCGCGGCGATCACCGGCCCGGCGAGTGCCGCGGCGCCGGGCGCCACGATGATGGCCGCACAGCCGGCGGACAGCGCCTGGACGGCCTGCGCCAGGCCGATCTCCGCCGTCGGGCCGAGACAGAGGACGGTGCCCCTCGGATAGAGGCTCAGCCGGTTGCTCTCGCCCGTCGGGCCCGGCAGGGTGAAGGGACCCGGATCGAAGGCGCCGACCGCCGAACAGGCGCGTCGGATGATGCCGCCCTTGCCGGACAGCGCGCGGCGCAGCACCGACACGCGGTCGCCGCGGGCCGCCCAGTTGCGGGCGTCGAGCCCGGCGATGGCCTCGGCGATCTTCGCGGCGGGAATCTCCGGTGCTGCGGGTGCGGGCAGGTCCTCGGCGGGCTCGGTGCGGCGGAAGCGGGCGACGTAGAACGGCCCGCCGGCTTTCGGCCCGGTGCCCGACAGGCCTTCACCGCCGAAGGGCTGCGAGCCGACGATGGCGCCGATCTGGTTGCGGTTCACATAGGTGTTGCCGACTTGGATGCGCTCGACGATCTGCTGCACCCGGTCGTCGATTCGGGTGTGCAGGCCGAAGGTCAGGCCGTAGCCGCGCGCATTGATGGCGTCGACGACGTTGTCGATCTCGCGGGCCTTGAAGGTCGCCACATGCAGCACCGGCCCGAACACCTCGCGTTTCAGGTCGTCTATGCCGCCGACGCTGACCACCGAGGGCGCGGCATAGAGGCCGTCCTGCGGTACCGGCAGGGTCTTCAGCACCTGGCCGGCGGCTTTGCGGCTTGCGACATAGCGGGTGATGTCGTCGCGGGCGTCGGCATCGATGACGGGCGAGACGTCGGTGTCGATCCGCCACGGATCGCCCACGACGAGGGCGTCCATCGCCCCCTCCAGCATGTGCAGCAGCCGGTCGCGCGCGTCCTCCTGCACATAGAGCATGCGCAGCGCCGAGCAGCGCTGGCCGGCGCTCTGGAAGGAGGCGATCAGGATGTCGCGCACCGCCTGTTCGGTCAGCGCGGTGGAATCGACGATCATGGCGTTCAGTCCACCGGTCTCGGCGATCAGCACCGCATCGGGGCCGGCATTGGCGGCCAGTGCCTTGTGGATGATCTGCGCCACTTCGGTGGAGCCGGTGAAGCAGACGCCGGCGATCCGCTTGTCGGAGGTCAGCGGGCCGCCGACATTCGGACCGTCGCCGGGCAGCAATTGCAGCGCTGCGGCGGGAAGGCCGGCCTCGCGCATCAGCTCGACCGCGCGGGTGGCGATCAGCGGCGTCTGCTCGGCCGGCTTGGCGAGGACCGCGTTGCCGGCGGCCAGCGCCGCGGCGATCTGGCCGGTGAAGATCGCCAGCGGGAAGTTCCACGGGCTGATGCAGACGAAGATGCCGCGCGGCGTGCCGGGCTCCTCGATCTCCAGCCGCTCGGCCTCGTCGGCATAGTAGCGCAGGAAATCGACCGCCTCGCGGATCTCGGCGATGCCGTCGGACAGCGTCTTGCCGGCCTCGCGGGTGGCGATCACGGTCAGCTCGGCGATGTTGGCTTCGTAGAGATCGGCGATGGCGCGCAGGATCGCCGCGCGCTCGGCCACGGGAACGGCCGACCAGGCGGCAAAGCCCGCCTCGGCGGCGGCGAGCGCCCGGTGGACGTCCTCGGCGCTCGCCTCATGCACCGTGCCGACAATACGGCCCGGATCGGCCGGCGAAGTGGCCGTGCGCCCTTCGCCGGAGACCGGGAGATCGTCGGCCAGCATCGGCCGGGCGGTCCAGACCGCGTCGGCAAAGGCCTGCCGGGCCTCGATCAGCGGGGTGATCGAGGCGGGCTCGTTGACCCGGAAGCCCTTCGAGTTCCTCCGTTCGGGCGCGAAGAGTTCGGCGGGTGTGCGGATGGTCGGGTTGGCGATGGCCTCGCCCAGCGCCTCGACCTCGGACAGCGGGTCGCGGGCGATGTCTTCCGGCGCGATGGCCTCGTTGACGATCTGGTTGACGAAGGAGCTGTTGGCGCCGTTCTCCAGGAGCCGGCGCACCAGATAGGCGAGGAGATCGCGATGTGCCCCGACCGGCGCATAGATGCGGCAGCGCGTGTCGTTCTGGCGGTGGACGATGTCGTGCAGCGATTCGCCCATGCCGTGCAGGCGCTGGAATTCGAAGCTGTCGCGATCATTGCCGGCCATCTTCAGGATGGCGGCGCAGGTGTGGGCGTTGTGGGTGGCGAATTGCGGGTAGATGCGGTCGCGCCGGTCGAGCAGCATCTGGGCGCAGGCCATGTAGCTGAGATCGGTGTTCACCTTGCGGGTGAAGACCGGGAAGGTGTGCGTGCCCATCTCCTGGGCGAGCTTGATCTCAGTGTCCCAGTAGGCGCCCTTGACCAGCCGCACCATGATCCGCCGGTCGAGCCGGCGCGCCAGCGTGTCGAGATATTCGATGACCGGCACGGCGCGACGGCCATAGGCCTGGACGACGACGCCGAAGCCATCCCAGCCCCTCAGGCTCTCATCCGACAGCACCGCCTCGATGATGTCGAGCGACAGGTCCAGCCGGTCCTGCTCCTCCGCGTCGATGTTGAAGCCGATATTGGCCTTCGCCGCCTGCCGGGCGAGTTCCAGCGCTCGCGGCACCAGCGTCGCCATCACCGTGTCGCGATGGGTGGTCTCGTAGCGCGGATGCAGCGCCGACAGCTTGACCGAGATGCCGGGATTGGAGCGCACGTCGCCCTTGGCGGCCTTCGCGATGGAGGCGATCGCGTCGGAATAGGATTTGAGGTAGCGCAGCGCATCGGCCTCGGTCCGGGCCGCCTCGCCGAGCATGTCGTAGGAATAGGTATAGCCCTGGCGCTCGCGCTCGCGGGCATTGCGCATGCCTTCCTCGATGGTCTGGCCGAGCACGAACTGCCGTCCCAGAAGCCGCATGGACTGGGCGACAGCGCGGCGCACGACCGGCTCGCCGACCCGTCGCACGAGACCGCGCAGGGCCGCGGCGGGGCGGCTCGGATCGTCGTCGAGGATCCGCCCGGTCAGCATCAGGGCCCAGGTCGAGGCATTGACCAGCGAGGAGGACGAGTGGCCGAGATGCGCGCCCCAGTCGGAGGGCTCGATCTTGTCCTGGATCAGTTCGTCGACGGTCTCGGCATCGGGCACGCGCAGGAGCGCCTCGGCGAGACACATCAGCCCGACGCCTTCCTCGGTGGACAGGCCGTATTCGGCGAGGAAGCTCTCCATCATGCTGGGCGATGTCTCGCGGCGCACCCGCCGGACGATGTCGGCGCCGGCGGCGCTGATGGCTGCGCGGTCGGCCTCGCTCAGGCTGATCCGGGCGGCCAGATCCTTCACCACGATGGCCTCGTCCTCGCCGTAGCGCTGCCGCACGGCCTGACGGTCACCGGTGCCACGAAGGGCGGCGGTCGTTTCTGGAGTCATGCGTCACCTGGCTTGGCTGACAGACGCGCGCGCAACGAATGCTGGGCAGCGGCGTGAATGGGTTTTGGACGAGACTGCACGACCGCCATAGCGGAAACAAGGGAGGGGCGCACCGCCTGTTGTGCAGTGCGAGATGCAAGGCCTCTATTGGTTCACGGGTTTGCCCGACCCGGCAAAGACGGTAATCTCGTCGCAGGCGGCTGCCGCCGCGACATGACAACGACGTGCCATATCCGATGATCTCCCTCCACACCCCGACGCCGGCGCGCGCCTGCGCTCGCTTGTCTGACGGCCAGCCGACAGGCCGTCGCGATCCGGCAGGCCTGCGCGCAGCCTCCTGCGGTCACGGCGCATGACGGTTCATGGACCGGGCGGATCGCTGGCCGATGTCGAGACCGTCACGGCATGGCTGCTGGATGGCGTGGAGGCCGTTGCCCCCCTCGACACGGCGCTGGCCGATGCTTGCGGCCTGATCGCGGCCAACGCGGTGTCGGCTGCGCACGCCGTGCCGGACCGCGACGAGGCCGCGCTGGATGGCTGGGCGCTGGCCTCCGCCGATCTCGTCGGGGCGTCGTCCTATGCGCCGGCGATGCTGGCCGTGCCGCCGAGCCGGATTGCAGTCGGCGCGCCGATGCCGGAGGGCTGCGACTGCGTCGTGGACGCCGAATGGGTCGAGGCGGACGGCCCCTTCACGCAGGTGACCTGCGAAGCCATTCCCGGCGAGGGTGTGCGGCGGGCCGGCGACGATATCGCCGCGGGTGCCGGCCTGTTGCAGCCGGGGCAGCGCATTTCGGCGTTCGATATCGCCTGCGCGCGGGCCCTCGGCCTTGCGACCCTGCCCGTCCGTCGGCCGCGCCTGCGGCTCGTTGATCTCTCCTGCGAGGGCATCGGATTGACCGCCGATCTGATCGCCGCACGGGCGGTAGCGGCCGGAGCCGAGACAATACGGATAACGAGCGAGCGCGACGCGGCCTCCATCGCCGCCGCCATGACGGGAGCGGCGGATCTGGTGGTCGTTATCGGCGGTACCGGCGCCGGGCCCGACGACGCAACGCCTGCGGCGCTTGCCCGCGCAGGCGCGCTTCACGCCCACGGGCTCGCGCTTCGCCCCGGCCGGACCGCAGCCGTTGGTCGGATCGGCCCGGTGCCGGTCGTGGCGCTGCCGAAACAGCCGGATCAGGCCATGGCCGTGTGGCTTGCGCTCGGGGAGACGCTGCTGGCGCGCCTTGCCGGTGCCCGTCCGCGGCCGATGGTTGCGCGCCGGCTGACCCACAAGATATCCTCGGCCATCGGCATGATGGAACTCGCTCTCCTGAAACGCTCGGACGATGACTGGACGCCGCTCGCTTGCGGCGCCCTGCCGCTCGCCGAGATGGCCGCCGCCGATGCCTGGTGCCTTGTGCCGGCCTCCAGCGAAGGCCATGCCGCCGGCACCATGCTGTCCGGCTCACTCCTCAACGAGGCGCCATGACCACCGATCCCCGCGACGCGCCTACCGAGACGGCAACGACGGGCCTCGACCAGCAGCAATTCCTGTCGATCCTGTCGCGGGAAGAGGCGTTGCAGCGCTTCGAGGCGGCGCTGTTTCCGCGGCCGCTGCCGCGCGAGACCGTCGCGCTCGCGGACGCGCTGGGGCGCGTCTCGGCGATCGACATCCTGTCGCCCATCGACGTGCCGCCCTTCGACCGCGCGAATGTCGACGGCTTTGCCCTGCGTGCCGCGGATGTCGCGGCGAGCGGGCAGGGCCGGCCGGTGCGGCTGTCCCTGAATGCCGAAACGCTGGCCTGCGGCGTCGCGCCGACCCTGCCGGTCGCACCGGGGACGGCGACGCCGATCGCCACCGGCGGCGTGGTGCCGCGCGGCGCCGACGCGGTCGTGATGGTCGAGCATACCGAACCGGCCGGCGACGGCGGTGTGGAGATCAGGCGTCCGGCGGCGCCGGGCCAGTTCGTCTCCCATGCCGGTTCGGACATGGCCGCCGGCGAATTGCTGCTGCGCGCCGGCACCGTCATGGGCTCGCGCGAGATCGGCATGCTGGCCGCCTGCGGCATCGCCGAAATCCCGGTGACACGCCGGGTCCGCGTCGCGGTGCTGTCGACCGGCGACGAACTGGTGCAGCCGGGCGAACCGCTCAAGCCGGCCTCGGTCTACGACACCAATGGTGCGATCGTCGCGGCGGCGATCAGCGAGAATGGCGGCGACGTGGCGCGTCTTGGCGCCTTTCCCGACGACGAGGCGGGGCTCGAGGCCGTGCTGCGGGCAGCGCTGGCGGACAGTGACATGGTGGTCCTGTCGGGCGGCACCTCCAAGGGGGCCGGCGATGTCAGCCACCGCATCATCGACCGCCTCGGCGCGCCGGGCATCGTCGCCCACGGCGTGGCGCTGAAGCCGGGCAAGCCCTTGTGCCTCGCCGTCTGCGACGGCAAGCCGGTGGTCATCCTGCCGGGTTTTCCGACCTCCGCGATGTTCACCTTCCACGACATGGTCGCGCCGGTCCTGCGCCGCATGGGCGGCCTGCCGCCGCGGACGGAGACGCAGGTGACGGCGCGCGTCCCGCTGCGCATAGCCTCCGAACTCGGCCGCACCGAATTCGCCATGGTCTCGCTGGTCCAGGGCGAGGGCGAGCTGATCGCCTATCCGACCGGCAAGGGCTCGGGTGCGATCACCTCCTTCACCCAGGCCGATGGCTTCCTGCGCATCGAGGCGCTGGCCGATCATCTGCCGGCCGGGACCGAGGCGTCCGTCACCCTGTTCACGCCGTCGCTGCGCATTCCCGATCTCGTCATCATCGGCAGCCATTGCACCGGGCTCGACCGGGTGCTGGCGCCGCTGGCAGACGAGGGGCGGGCCGTGCGCACGCTCGCCGTCGGCAGTCTGGGCGGGCTCGCGGCGGCCAAGCGCGGCGAATGCGATCTGGCGCCGATCCATCTCTTCGACCCGCGCAGCGACAGCTACAATGAGCCCTTCCTGACCGAGGGGCTGGAGCTCGTGCCCGGCTGGCGGCGCATGCAGGGCATCGTCTTCCGGGAGAGCGATCCGCGCTTTGCCGGCCGCTCGGCGGACGACGCGGTTGCGGCGGCGCTGGCTGATCCGGACTGCCTGATGGTCAACCGCAACCAGGGCGCCGGCACGCGCATCCTAATCGACCGGCTGCTGGGCACGGCACGGCCGGACGGCTACTGGAACCAGCCGAAATCCCACAATGCGGTCGCTGCGGCCGTCGTGCAGGGCCGGGCGGACTGGGGCGTGACCATCGCGCCTGTGGCGAAGGCGGCCGGTCTCGGCTTCCTGCCGTTGGCCGAGGAAGCCTACGATTTCGCGCTGGTGACGGCGCGGCGGGACCGGCCCGCGGTGCAGGCGTTTCTCGCCGCGCTCGCCTCGCCGGCGGCGCGGGACGCGCTGGAGGAAGCCGGCTTCCGGCCGGCCTGACCCTCAGTCGGCGGTCTGCCGCGCCAACGCCTCGGCGTCGGCGAGATCCTCGACCGTATTGGCATTGAAGAACGGATCGACCGGTTCGGCCGGCCAAGAGACGGTCGCCAGCCTGTAGCGCGCGGTCCAGCGGTCGATCTTGCGCAGTTCCTCGCCGACCAGCGCCTCGCGAAGGGCGCCGCGCAGGGCGACCTTCCACAGGCCGATGGGCGGATGGGTGCGCTCGCCCGACGCGGCGACGGCAAGGTCGGCGGCTTCGGCATCGCGTGCGGCACCGAGCCGTGCCACCAGATCGCGCGGCAGGAACGGGCAGTCGCCGGCGACGCTGACAACCCACTCCGCGTCCGGCCGGTGTTCCGCCGTCCAGTCGAGCGCCGCGAGAATGCCGGCGAGGGGGCCGGGATGGCCCTCGACATTGTCCGGCACCACCGGCAGGGCGAAGCCGGAAAACCGGTCCGGATCGCCATTGGCGTTGAGGATCACCCCGTCGCATTGCGGCGCGAAGCGTTCGATCACATGGGCGAGGATCGGTCGGCCGGCGATGGTCCGCATCGGCTTGTCGCCGCCGCCCATGCGCCGGGCAAGGCCACCTGCGAGGATCACGCCGACCGGCGCCGCATTGTCAGTTGTCATGGTCTGCGCCCTTGCGTCTGCTGCGCTTCGGTTCGTCGTCCACCGTCGCGAGATCCTGGTCGAAGACGATGCGCTCGGCACCCGACAGCGCCACGAAGCGCTTGCCCTTGGCCCGGCCGATCAGTGTCAGCCCGACCTGCCGCGCCAGCGCAACGCCCCAGGCGGTGAAGCCCGACCGCGACACCAGGATGGGAATGCCCATCCGCACGGTCTTGATGGTCATTTCCGAGGTCAGGCGGCCGGTCGTGTAGAGGATCTTGTCGGCCGGATCGACCCCGTGGCGGAACATCCAGCCGGCGATCTTGTCGACTGCGTTGTGGCGGCCGACATCCTCCATGTAGCAGAGCGGCCGGCCCTTCACGCAGAGGACGCAGCCATGGATGGCGCCGGCTTCCAGATAGAGCGACGGGGTGGTGTTGATCGTCTTCGCCAGTTCGTAGAGCCACGACGTGTGCAGGCTGGCGGCCGGCAGTTCGATCTCGTCCAGCGCTTCCATCAGGTCGCCGAAGGCCGTGCCCTGCGCGCAGCCCGAGGTCAGGGTCCGCTTCTTCAGCTTCTCCTCGTAATTGGTGCCGCGCTCGGTGCGCACCACCACGACCTCAAGATCGTCGTCATAGTCGACGCCGGTGACGACATCGTCGGGCTTCAGCATATTCTGGTTGAGGAGATAGCCGAGCGCCAGATATTCCGGATAGTCGTTGATCGTCATCATCGTGACGATCTCCTGGGCGTTGAGATAGAGCGTCAGCGCCCGCTCGACCGGCACCGAGACCGCCACCTGCGCCCCGGTCTGGTCGAGGCCGGTAACGCGCTCGGTCAGGCGCGGATTGCCGGGCTCCGGCATGATGGTCGCAACGGTCGGCCGATCGTCGGTGTCTGACATGGGGGTCCTGTCGATAGGCTGGTGCATGGGCGGCGCATCCGATGGTGTGCGGGCGTCCGGCGTGTCGTGCAAGGGTAGAATGTGATCCGGCGCTCATATAGGGACCGGACCGGTCGCGCGGTCACCGCGGCGGCCGATGCGATGAACGGGTGCGGGGATGGCGCAACTTTCGGACGATTGCTTCGCATTCGGCGGGCCGATGATGACCGTCGACGAGACCGTGTCGCTGATCGCCGCCCGGTTGCAGCCGCTGGCCGGCATCGAGGCCGTGCCGCTGGCCGAGGCCGATGGCCGCATCCTTGCCGCCGATCTCGTCGCGCCGATGCCGCTGCCGCCTTTCGCCAACTCCGCCGTCGACGGCTACGCCATCCGCAGCGCCGATCTGCCGCAGGAGGCTGAGCTCCGCTTCGCCATTGGCGGCCGCGTCCAGGCGGGCTCGCGTTCCGCCGAGGCCGTCCAGCCGGGCGAAGCCGCGCGCATCTTTACCGGCGCGCCGATGCCGGGCGGCGCCGATACCGTCTTCATGCAGGAGGATGTGCGCGTCGAGCCCGACGGGGCGGTGCTGCTGCCTGCCGGCCTGAAGCCGGGGGCCAATATGCGGCCGGCCGGCGAGGATGTGACAACGGGCGCCATTGTGCTGTGCTCGGGGCGCCGGCTGCGGCCGCAGGACATCGCCATGGCTGCGGCGCTGGGGCAGGTGGAGCTGACGGTTCGCCGCCCCGTGCGGGTGGCGATCTTTTCCACAGGCAACGAGATCGTCGCGCCGGGCGCCGAACGCGCCGCGTCGCAGCTCTTCGATTCCAACCGCTTCATGCTGATGGCGATGCTGCGGCGCCTCGGCTGCGCGGTCTCGGACCTCAACATCCTGCCGGACGACCGCGAAGTGATCTCTGCGACCTTGCGCGCGGCGGCAAGGGACCACGATCTGGTCCTGACCTCGGGCGGCGTCTCGACGGGCGAGGCGGATTTCGTCAAGGACGCGGTCGAGGGCACGGGCCGGATGGTGTTCTGGCGTATCGCCATCAAGCCGGGGCGTCCGGTGGCGATGGGGGTGATCGACGGCACGCCGCTGATCGGCCTGCCGGGCAATCCGGTGGCCAGCTTCGTGACCTTTGCCCATGTTGCCCGCCCGGCGATCCTGGCGCTGGCCGGGGCGGAGCCCGAAGCGACGGTGGCAACGCCGGTGCGCGCGGCCTTTGCGTACAGGAAGAAGCTCGGCCGGCGCGAATATGTCCGCGCGAGCCTCCGCCGCGCCGCCGACGGCACGCTGGAGGTGCAGAAGTTCCCGCGCGAGGGGGCGGGCCTCCTGTCCTCGCTGGTCGACACCGACGGCCTGGTCGAACTGGGCGAGGATGTCGTCGCCGTCGCGCCGGGCGAGACGGTCGGTTTCATCCCCTATGCCAGCCTGTTCTGAACCGGCAGGGATTGGGCAATCGGCGGCGGCCCGGAGCGCTGATCACCGGGCTGCCGCTTGCTGAACCGGCCGCCTATTCGAAGACGATCGACGGCGCGCTGACCATCCGGCGTTCCTCGCCGACCCGCTCCCAGGCGGTCCGGGCGATCTCCCGATAGGTCTTCGCGTGCACGCTGTCCGGCTCGGACATGACGATGGGCGTGCCGCCATCCGAGGTCGAGCGGATCTGCATGTCCAGCGGCACTTCGCCGAGGAAGGGCACGCCGATGCGCTCGGCTTCCTTGCGGGCGCCGCCATGGCCGAAGATGTCGTGCCGGCCGCCGCAATCGGGGCAGACGAAATAGCTCATGTTCTCGACGATGCCGAGGATCGGCACGTCCACCTTGCGGAACATGGCGAGGCCCTTGCGGGCGTCGATCAGCGCCAGGTCCTGCGGCGTCGAGACGATGACCGCACCGGCCAGCGGCACGTTCTGCGCCATGGTGAGCTGGGCGTCGCCGGTGCCCGGCGGCATGTCGACGACGAGCACGTCGAGTTCGCCCCATTCGACCTCGCGCAGCATCTGCGTTAGCGCCGAGATGACCATTGGCCCGCGCCAGATCATCGGGGTTTCCTCGTCGACGAGGAAGCCCATCGACATGACCTTCAGGCCGTAGCCTTCCATCGGCCGGATGATCCGGCCCGAGACGTTCTGCGGACGGCCGGAGATGTGCAGGAGCCGCGGCATGGACGGGCCGTAGATGTCGGCGTCCATGATGCCGACCTTCAGGCCGTTCGCCTGCAGGCCGAGGGCGAGATTGACGGAGGTGGTCGACTTGCCGACGCCGCCCTTGCCCGAGGCGACCGCGATGATCGCGCCGATGCCCGGAACGCCGGCCTTCTCGGGCGCTTTGGGAGGCTGCGGTGCGCGTGCAGCCATCGGCGGCGGCACCGAAGCGGCCTGCGCCGGGCTCGGGGCCGGACGGACCGGACGGGCCGAGGATTTGGTCGCTTCAGCGGTCAGCGCGACGGTTGCCTTCTCGACGCCCGGAACGCCGGACGCGGCCTTCTCGGCGGCGGCGCGCAGCGGCTCCAGCTCTTCCGCGCGGTCGGCCGGAATGGTGAGAGAGAAGAACACCTTGCCGTCGGCGACGAAGATGTCGGAGACCAGCCCGAGATCGACGATGTTGCCGGTGAGATCCGGTCCCTTCACCCGCTTGAGCTGCTCCAGGATGTCTGCCTTGTCGATTGCCAAAGGGTCTCTCGCTGCTATGAATTGGGTCCCGCGTCTCTTACGGCAAATGCCGCTCCTGGCCAATCGCGATCCCGGGGCGGATCGGCGCGGACCTCACAGCGCGAACGGAGGCCCGAAGACTTGGAATCCCAGGGAAACCGCAAGCAGCGCCGCGCCGCAGGCACGCCGCCGACGCTCGATCCGGACGCCTTCCTGAAGCTGGCGGACCGCTTCATCGACGTGGCCAACCGCGCCAACCAGAAGGTTCTGGCGACTGACATCCACATGGCGTTTCTCTACGCCGCGGCCCGCTACAACGCCTTTGTCGGCAACAAGGTGCGGGAAGTGGAGGATCACGAGGTCTACATCGAAGAGATGGCGGCCACCTACAAGGAGATGCTCCGCAACCATCTGGCCGATCCGAACCTCTGATTCGCCGCCGGCCTAACCCTGCAGGCGCTGGCGGATCGACACGCGCCGCGCTTGCGGCTGTGGCTGTGCCCGGCTCTCGATTCGCTCGACCGGTTCGGGCTCCGGCACGGCGGCGATCGACACGCCCGTCTCCTCCGTGATCAGCCGCCCGTCGTTGCCGGCAGCCTGCGGGCCCGCTTCGGCGACGGCGGTCTGCGGCTCGGCCCCCAAGTCTTCGTCGACGGCGGCGTCTACGGGCGCATCTGCCGCACTGTCTGCGACCGCGTCCGCGTCGCCCTGATCCTCCGCCTCCGCCGCCACGGAATCCGCTTCGGGCTCGGGCCGGGTCAGGCGGCCGGTCGCCTGTTGGGTGCTCTGCTCCTCGGTGCTCAGGAAGCCGCGTCCGAGCTGCCACAGCGAGGTGTAGCGATTGTGCGCGGGATTGCGGAAATCCTCGTCGTAATCGTTCAGACCGTCGAGATTGGCGAAGACCGGATTGGAGCGCCACAGCTTGCGCAAAGCCTTGCGGCGCAGAAGCTCCGGCACGCCGCGCTTCATGAACAGGCCGAAATCGTCGCCGGCCTTCATGGAATCGATGTCGACCGCTTCCGCCGCGAGCCGGTTCTGCTCCAGCTCCTCGGCCTCGCGGGCAACGGCCTCGGGATCGACGACATCGGGCGTCTGAGCGTCCGCCGCCTCGGCGGCTTCGGCCGCCTCGACCTCGCGCTTGCGGCGCGACCAGCGCGACAGGAAGCTGTCGTTTTCGCCCGTGCCATCAGCCATCGAGATTGCCTCCGGCCGGCTTCTCGCGCTGCAGGAAGATCGGGTCCTTGCCGAATTTGTGGTCCTCGAGATCCAGCTTGTCGCGCTGGCGCTTCTTGAACTCCTCTTCCTGGTGATAGCGGTTCACGAAGTCCTTGAGCGTCTCGGTGATGTCCGGCGGCATCGGGACGCGCTCGACGATGTCCTCGCCGCTGTCGTCGTAATCCTGCGCGAGATAGGGTGAGGCGGTGACGCTGTGGACGAACCACGGCAGCGGGTGGCCATCTTCCGACGGGGAGCGGCGCAGCACGATGAACAGCGCCGGCACCTGGCTGTTGAAATTGTGCACATACGCCTCGGTATCGGCCGCATGGCAGGTGAGCGCATGCACGCCCATGAAATAGCGCGTCCGCTCGTCGTCGCTGAGCATCACGTCGCCGGTGGTCAGGCCGCCGGATGCCGGGGCGATTCCCACCGGGATCCAGTACTCCTTCGCCCAGCGCGAGACGGATCGGCGCCGCTCGGCCAGAACACCCAGCATGATCGTCAGTTCACGGGCCAAATTGGCGCACCTTTCGCAGTCCGCGAGCTCGTTTTTCACCCGCCATAAACAGCGTAACGTGTTATTCCTCATCGACAAAGGGAGAAGTCATGAGAGCGACGAGCCAACGGATTCTGGTCTGCAACTGCGAGAAGACCATGCAGGTGGACGGCAGGGCGATCGGCCGTGCCCTCGGTGGCGTGGACCTGCCGGTTCACACGCATCTGTGCCGCAGCCAGATCGGCACCTTCGAGGGCGCCATGGAGGGCGATGCGCCCGTGGTCGTCGCCTGTACCCAGGAGAGCCCGCTCTTCGCCGAGATCGCCGAGGAGAAGGGGCGCGAGGTTTCCGCCTTCGTCAACATTCGCGAAATGGCCGGATGGACCGCCGACAAGGCGTCGATCGCGCCGAAGATGGCGGCGCTGATCGGCGCGGCCTCGCTGCCGGTGGCGCCGGCGCGCCTGCGGGCCATCGAAAGTGACGGGTTGTGCCTGGTGACCGGCCGGGGGCAGGCGGCCCTGGACGCCGCGACGCTGCTCAACCGCACGCTGTCGGTCACGCTGCTCTTGACCGATGCCGACGACATCCTGCTGCCCGAAGTGCTCGACTTCCCGGTCTTCCGCGGCCGGGTGGTTTCGGCCACCGGCACGCTCGGCGGTTTCGACATCGTCGTCGACGATTACGCCGCCATGCTGCCGTCGTCGCGCGGCGAGCCGCAATTCGCCCTGCCGCGCAACGGCGCCAAATCGTCCTGCAGCGTCCTCTTCGACATGAGCGGCAACGCGCCGCTCTTTGCCCGCCCGACCGGTCGCGACGGCTATTTCCGCGCCGATCCCGCCGATCCGGCGGCGGTCATGCGGAGCGTCTTCGACGCCAGCGGCTACGAGGGCGAGTTCGAGAAGCCGATCTATGTCAGCTACGACGCGTCGATCTGCGCCCATGAGCGGTCGAAGAAGACCGGCTGCACGAAGTGCATCGACAATTGCCCGCCCAGCGCGATCTCGCCCGACGGCGACAACATCCTGATCGACACGGCGATCTGCGGTGGCTGCGGCAATTGCGCCGCCCATTGCCCGACCGGCGCGGTCTCCTACGACTATCCGGCGCGTGCCCAGTCGATCGAACGGGTGCAGACGCTGGCCCGCACCTATCTGGCCGCCGGCGGCGAGGCGCCCGTGCTGATGGTGCATGAGCGCGAGCATGGCGCATCGCTGATCAACGCCATGGCGCGTTTCGGTCGCGGCCTGCCGGCCAACGTCATTCCGCTGGAGATGCATTCGACGACGGCGCTGGGCCACGACCTGATCGTCGCGGCGCTGGCCGCCGGCTTCCGCTCGCTGGCGGTCCTGGTCGATCCGCGCAAATCGGGCGAACTGCACGCGCTGCACGAGGAAATCGCGCTGACCGAGGCGCTGCTCGCCGGGCTCGGCCATGCGCCCGACCGGGTGCGGATCGTCGCCGAGCGCGATCCGGAAATCGTCGAGGCGCTGCTGTATGACCGGCAGGAGGCTGCCGAGATCGCCCGCACGGCGTTCGCGCCGGTCGGCGGCAAGCGCGAGGTGGCGCGCGCCGGCATCGCGATCGCCGCAGCCGCCGGTTCAGGCCCGGCCGACGATCTGATCCGCCTGCCGTCATCGGCGCCCTACGGCAATATTCTCGTCGACAAGGAACGCTGCACGCTCTGCATGGCCTGCGTCTCGGCCTGTCCGGCCGACGCCCTGCGCGACACGCCGGGCAAGCCGGAACTGCGCTTCGTGGAGGCGGCCTGCGTCCAGTGCGGCATCTGTGCCGCGACCTGTCCGGAAATCGCGATCACGCTCGATCCGCGCTACAATCTGGCGCCGACGGTGATGCAGCCGGTGACGCTGAACGAGGACGAACCGGCCGAATGCACCTGTTGCGGCAAGCCCTTCGCCGCGCGCGGCATGCTCGACCGGGTCAGGGAAACGCTCGGCGGCAAGCACTGGATGTTCCAGACCGAGGAGCGGGTGGCGCTTCTGAGCATGTGCGAGAGCTGCCGGCTGGAAGCCCTGGCGGCCGACGGCGGCGACCCCTTCGCCATCGCCCAGCGGCCCAAGGTCCGCACCACCGATGATTATCTGGAAGCCGGCCGACGCGGCCTGACGGTCGACGACTTCCTCACCACCGACTGAGGATCAGTTGCGCTGGTAGCAGAGGGAGCGCGCATCGGCGCGCGACTTCTCGGCGGCTTCGGCGGTGATCAGATCCTGCTGGACCATGACGTCGATGTCGGCGAAGCGCTTGTCCACGCAGGCCGCGACGTCGGGATCGACCCGCAGCGTGCCGAGCTCCTCGCCCCGCTCCTCGACACCGGCCACCCATTCTTCGGTCTGGATGTAGACGAGGAAGGCGAGGGCGGCGAGGGCGATCGCGAAGACCAGCGCCACGAGGCGCATCCAGGGCGAGTTCGCGACGCTGTGTGATGAAGTCGTCATGTCGATTCCTTGATCATTGGACGCCGGAGGTGAGGGGCAGATTGGTCAGAAGGTTCTGGGGCTTCAGCCGGATGAGACCGGTGGGGTTCACCGCCACGCCGAGATAGGCCGGCTTGCCCCGCATGGTCGGCAGGATCCGGTCGTCGTCCTTGAATTCCATGCGGAACAGCGCGGCGATCCGGCCGATGCGGTCCTCGTCGACCGTTTCGCCCTCGTAGAGCCCGTTCAGGGTCTGCGTTGCCTCGGCATCAAGCCCGACATGCCAGGACCAGTGCTGGTCGGTGATCGACTGCATCGCCTGGACCCGCACCGGCAGGTGCAGGAAATGCGCAACCCAGCGCTCGATCACCCGCGCCAGCGCATCCTGCCCCGGCTGGGTGAAGCGGAAATCGAGGGCGAAATTGAACTGGTCGGCCCGGCCCCAATAGGTCTCGCAATTCTCCTCGCTCAGCACGTCGAGCGAGACTTCGCGCATCGGCGTGCCGGCTTCGGCCAGAAGCGAGCCCAGCCCGCCAAGGCCACCGGATTCGGAATACATCTCGACCACTTCGGCGTCGGCGAGCGTCAGCTGGCCGTCGCCCGTCGTCGCCATCTGGTCGCGGAAGAACAGTTCGGCGGCGCGCAGAACGAAGGGGTCGGTTTCCTCGGCCAGAAGCCCGCCGAGGATCAGGTGCACCAGCTGTTCGATGAAGACCGGCGGCACGCGCGGTGCCTCCGGACGGAACAGGGCGAGATAGCCGGCCTCGATGGAACCGTGCCGCAGGAGATGGTCGCGATAGGCCAGCAGCATGCGGTAATTGTCGGCCGTGTCGGCATCGGCGAGCGCCGCCAGATCGGCCTCGGTGACCGTCGCGTCGGGCGTCTCCATCAGCCGCTCGAACAGGCGATGCTCGTTGTCGCAGCTTTCCTCGATCGGGTGGATTTCCGGCCGGGTGTAGTAGGCGCGCAGGAAATCCGGTGTGACCGCGAGCCAGCCATTGTCCAGCTTGTGGGTCAGATGCAGGCCGGCGGATTTCCAGACGACACGGCCCTGTGGCGCGAGGGGTTTCGCAGGCATCTGCATCAGGAATCGGCTCCGCTTGCGGCATCGGTCAGGGGCAGCAGCACCGTGCGCCCATCGGTCTTCAACAGGGCCCCGCCGGCGTCGTCGAGGCCGATCATGGTGCCGGAATGCCGGACGCCGCCGAGGACGATGTCCACGGTCTCGCCCATCGCATCGGCGCGGGACGTCCAGCTCTGATGCGCGGCACGGAACCCGTCATGGGTCCATCCGTCGATCCACGACAGGAAATGCCGCGCCACCGCCTCGACGATGAGGGTGCGGTCGAGTTCGCCGCAGCCTTCTTCCATCAGGGCGGTCGCGGCCAGATCGTGGCCCGGCTCGGCAGGGCCGTTCCGCGACGCCTCGATGGTCAGCGCGTAGCCGACGACCATGTGGTCGGGGATCCCGTCTGGATCGCGCGGTTCTGGAACATGCAGGCGCGCGGCGCCGACGGTCGCGCCATTGGCCAGGATCGTGCCGGGCCAGCGGAAGGTCAGCGCCAGATTCGGCGGTCCGATGCCGCCCAGCGCGTCGCCGATCGCCACCATCAGGAGCGGCAGCATCTGCGCGGCCTTGGCGAGCGCGACGTCCGGCTCCAGGATCAGCGCGGCCGCCGCACAGTCCGTGTCGCGGCTCCAGAACAGATCGCCCGCGCCATGGGATTGCGCGCGCGCGGCATCGATCGCCGCCGCGAAGGGGTCGACGCCCGCAGCCACCGGGTGGCCGGTGAAGGCGGGGGGGAATTCAGGGTCCGCCAGGGGCGCGATGTCGATCTGGCTGAGCGTCACGGCAGCTGGATTTCACCCTCGACGACATGGTCCAACGGCTCACCCTCGGCGGTCAGATGCATGCGCACCTTCAAGGGGCCCGAGCCGGCCTTGCCGGAGCGCACCAGTTCCTCGATCTCGCGCTGCGAGGTCACGCCGACCTGCTTGAGAAACTTGCGCAGTGACATGTTGAAGGCTTCTTCGCTCATCGGTCCTGTTCCTTGCTGTCGCGGTGCCGCCGGCGGCGCTCCGCGTGATGATCGGTCTCTCACCGGGCGTGTGAAGGCACCGTGCCGCCGCGTCCCGCGACGCGTGCGTGCGCGGTCGATCGGGCCTATTGCAGCCGGACGTTCTCGGTCGAATAGGCTTCGCTGGCCGATTGTTCCAGCTCGGTGTTGAGCAGGAGGCCGACGCCCAGCCCGATGAGCAGCACGATGGCCACGCTTAGCAGGAATGCCTTCATTGTGGTGTGGTCTCCCCCGGTTCTGGTGCCGGTCGCCCGCTCGGCGGCGGCGTTTCGGCGTCGGTTGCGGTCGCCCGCTTCAGATAGGCGATCAGCGCATCGCGCCGTTCGACGCTCTTCAGGCGCTGCACCGGCATCTTGGTGCCCGGCGTGACGACGTCGGGTCCATGGTCGAACAGCTGTGATACCGTGTCCTCGGTCCAGACGATATCCGATTCCGTCAACGCCTCCGAATAGGCATAGCCTTCGACGGTGCCGGCCTTGCGTCCGAACAGGCCGAACAGCGTCGGCCCGGCGCGGTTGCCGTCATCCGGCGTCAGCGTATGGCAGACCGAGCATTTGCGCAGGAACTCGCTTTCGCCGGGATCGTCCGTGCCATGCGCCTGGAACCGCCGCGGATAGACCGACTGGATCGCCTCCATGCGCTGGCGCGGCGAGACCTGCCAGCGGATGGCGAAATCGTCGAGCCCGACCCGGTAGAGCTCCTTGCCGTCCGGCGTGAAGGACAGGCCCCAGACCGGGCCGTAGACGTCGCCATATTCCTCGACCAGCGTGCCGGTGTCGATGTCGAAGACCCGGATGCGCCCGTCGGCGCTGCCGGTGGCGAACCATCCGGCCCGTGGTGACGCGGCGATCGACAGCACCGGATTCTCTTTCGCGGCGAGTTCCACGGTTTCCAGCGTCGGCAGGTCGACGAGACCGGTCACACCGTTCTGGCTGCCGAAGGCGAGCAGGGTGCCGCCGGGCAGGGGGGTGATGACGTTGACGCCCCAGCCATGGGTGTAGAGCACACGCGACGAACCGGCGATGCGGCCGTCGTCGAGCGGCCACGCACGGATCGCGCCGTCATAGCCGGCGGTTAACAATTGCCGTCCGTCCAGCGCGAAGGTGACCGCGTTGACATTGCCCTGATGGCCCTCGGCGCGCGCGATCTCGCGACCCTCCGCAATGTCAAATATCCGCGCCGTTCCGTCCCAGCGCGCGGCGGCGGCAAAGCGGCCGTCCGGGCTGACGGCGACGTCGAGCACCTTGACCGGCGTATCGGTGATCCGCTGTTCGAGCTCGCCGGTCGCAAGATCCCAGATGGCGAAGGAGCCGTCGTCGGAGACCGAGACGGCCTTGTCCGTGCCGGGGACGAAGGCGACGTCGTTGACCGCCGCGTCGTGGCCGGCGAGCCGGGCGGCGACGGTGCCGTCCGGGCCGGTCATGTCCCAGAGGATGATCGAATAATCGAAGGAGGCGGTCAGCGCGCGCGTGCCGTCGTCGGACAGCGCGACCGCCTTCACCGGTCCGCCGTGGCCGACCAGCCGCTCCGGCAGCGCCTCTGCGCCGGCCGGGTTCGACAGCATCGCGAGGATGGCGGCGGCGGCGAGCGCCGCCAGTCTCAAAGCGGGGCGCATGGTCGCGTCACGCCGGCCGCTATTCCGCAGGTGCGGGATGCGCCCCGGCCTCGGGGCGGCCGTCCTTCTTCAGGACCTCATCCACCCAGAGCGCATGATGCTCGCGCGCCCAGTTCAGGTCGACGTCGCCGCTGCCCATCGCATCGAAGGCGCCTTCCATGCCGATCGTGCCGATATAGATGTGGCCGAAGATCACGCAGACCATGAACACCGCCATGACGGCGTGCCAGATGGTGTTGAACTGCTGCTCCTGGATCACCGAATAGGGCGGCTGCGGCAGGCCGAGCCAGGCCGGCACGTCGAGGCCGATGCCGGCAAGGGCGGTAAAGGTGTCGCCGAAGAAGCCGTGCTCGAACGGGAACAGCAGGGCCCAGCCCGAAACGCTGAGCGACAGGCCGCCGATCATCACCAGCCAGAAGATGACCTTCTGTCCGGCGTTGAACTTCCAGGCCGGCGGATGCGCGCCCTTGGAAAAGAAGCCGCCGCCCTTCATCAGCCAGACGAAGTCGGCGCGCGAGGGGAGGTTGTGGACGATCCAGAGGACAAAGGCGACCACCAGCCCGGCCATGAAGGCGAAGGCCACGTAGTTGTGCGACATCTTCAGGAAGCCGGACATCGGGCCGAAGAGCTCCTTGCCGATCAGCGGCATGATCAGCTCGCGGCCATAGGAGATGTTCAGCCCGCTGATGGCGAGGATGATGAAGGACAGCGCCATCACCCAATGGGCGGTGCGCTCGACCAGGCCGAAGCGCTTGATGGTCACGCCGGCAAGACCGTGCTGGACGCGGATGCGGCCGCGAACGGCGAAGAAGACGGCGAGCAGGACCAGCATGCCGATCATCGCCAGTCCGAGATAGTCGAACATCGGACCGTTGCGCAGCAGGCGCCAGGACTCGCCCTCGGACTGCACCAGCACCGAGGCCTTCTTGTCGGGGATCGAGACGCCGCCGGAAATGCCCTGGCGCACCGACCGCCAGATTTCGGCGTCAGAGGTGGTGCCGAGCGCGTCGCCGGGGACGGCGCCGCCGGTCGGCGAGGCGTTGTCCGGCGGCCGGACCGAGCTCTGAGCCTGGCCGGTGCCGGCTGCGGCGAACAGCATCAAGACGGCGATGGCGAGGACCGGCACGAGAGCTGCAAGACGCCGTAGCGGGGCGGAGCGTGACAAGACAGCGAGAGACGCTCTGAGGCTAGGCATGTCCTCTATCCCCGTTCGGGTGAAAGATGCGGCGGGAATGGGCAACGCGGTGCGCCACCGGTCATGGTCGGGCGGCGGACGGCCGGAGCCGTCCGCCGGAAGTGCATGCGCGGCTGTATCAGCCGCCCAGCTTCTGGTCGTAGGCGGTGCCCCAGCCCCAGGCGCCGGCGCCGAAGCCGCGGGCCACGACACGCTCGCGGTAGATCGACGACACCGTGTCGCCGTCGCCGGCGAGAAGCGCCTTGGTCGAGCACATCTCGGCGCACAGCGGCAGCTTGCCCTCGGCCAGACGGTTGCGACCGTATTTCTGGAACTCCACCGCCGAATTGTCCTCTTCCGGACCGCCGGCGCAGAAGGTGCACTTGTCCATCTTGCCGCGCGAACCGAAATTCGAGGCCTGCGGATATTGCGGTGCGCCGAAGGGGCAGGCGTAGAAGCAATAGCCGCAGCCGATGCACAGGTCCTTGGAGTGGAGAACCACGCCGTCGGAGGTCTGGTAGAAGCAGTCCACCGGGCAGACCGCCATGCAGGGTGCGTCGGAGCAGTGCATGCAGGCGACCGAGATCGACCGCTCGCCTGGCTTGCCGTCATTGATGGTGACGACGCGCCGGCGGTTCACGCCCCACGGAACCTCGTGCTCGTTCTTGCAGGCGGTCACGCAGGCGTTGCATTCGATGCAGCGCTCGGCGTCGCAGAGGAACTTCATTCGTGCCATTGGTCTGATCCTCCCTTACGCCCGTTCGATCCGGCAGAGCGTGGTCTTGGTTTCCTGCATCTGCGTCACCGAATCGTAGCCGTATGTCTGTGCCGTGTTGCAGGCTTCGCCGAGCACGTAAGGGTCGGCGCCATCGGGATATTTCCCGCGCAGGTCGTTGCCCTGGAAGTAGCCGCCGAAGTGGAAGGGCGTGAACACCACGCCGCGACCGACGCGTTCGGTGACCATCGCCATGATGCGGATCTTGCCGCCTTCCGGGCTGTGCAGCCACACCGTGTCGCGGTCGCGAAGACCGAGATCGTTGGCGTCCGACGGGTTGATCTCGACGAACATGTCCTGCTGCAGCTCGGCGAGCCACGGATTGGAGCGGGTCTCGTCGCCGCCGCCCTCGTATTCCACCAGACGCCCGGACGTCATGATCATCGGGAAGTCCTTGGAATAGTCGTTCTTCTGGATCGAGGCGTAGGCCGTCGGCACGCGCCAGAAGGTCTTGTCCTCATAGGTCGGATAATCCGTCACCAGATCGCGGCGCGGCGTGTAGAGCGGCTCGCGATGGATCGGCACCGGATCGGGGAAGGTCCAGACCACGGCGCGGGCCTTGGCGTTGCCGTAGGGGGCGCAGCCATGGGCGATCGCCACGCGCTGGATGCCGCCCGACAGGTCGGTCTTCCAGTTCACGCCGCCGACCTTCTCGTCGTAGTCGGAATCGATCTCGCCGGTCTGCGACTGCTCGCCGACATCGTCGCCCTGGCTCGGACGCTGGTCGGCGAAGCCGGCCACATAATCGATGTAGCGACGCTCGTAGGGCGTCAGGTCCTTGTCCCAGCCGAGCTCCTTGAGCATGGCGAAGGTGAACTCGGGATAGCCGTCCTCGATCTCCGAGCCGACCGGCCAGGAGCCCTCGGCGAGAAGGTTGTCGCCGTCACGCTCGACGCCGAAGCGGGCGCGGAAGCCCATGCCGCCCTGCGCCACCGGGATCGAGGTGTCGTAGAGATTGGCCGAGCCGCTGTGCTTCATCTCGGCGGTGCCCCAGCACGGCCAGGGCATGCCGTAGAACTCGCCGTCATGCGCGCCGCCGACGCCGCGAAGCGTGGTGCGGTCGAAGGTGTGCTGGTTCTGCATGTGCGACTTGAGGCGCTCCGGCGACTGGCCGGTATAGCCGATGGTCCACATGCCGCGGTTGAACTCGCGGGTGATGTCCTCGACGACCGGCTCGCCGTCCTTGACCTCGATGTTGCGGAACATGCGGTCCGCGAAGCCGAACTTCTCGGCGAATTTGTGCATGATCGTGTGGTCGGGCAGGGATTCGAACAGCGGCTCGACCACCTTCTCGCGCCACTGCAGCGACCGGTTTGACGCGGTCACCGAGCCGGAGGTCTCGAACTGCGTGGAGGCCGGCAGCAGATAGACCCCGTCGGTGCGGTCCTGCAGGACGGCGGTCATGGTCGGATACGGGTCGATGACGACCAGCATCTCCAGCATGCCCATCGCCTTCTGCATTTCCGGCAGGCGGGTCTGCGAGTTCGGCGCATGGCCCCAGAACACCATGACCTTGGTGTTGTCGGGCTGCTCCAGGTTTTCCCTGGCCTCGAGAACGCCGTCGATCCAGCGCGAGACCGGGATGCCGGTCTCGTTCATCATCAGGCGGTCCTTGCCCTCGTCGCCGGCGCCCGGCATCACGGCAAAGCGGCCCTTGAGCCAGTCGAGTTCCTCTTCCCAGACCCGGGCCCAGTGCGCCCAGGAGCCGGCGGTCAGGCCGTAATAGCCCGGCAGCGTGTCGGCGAGGACGCCCAGATCGGTCGCGCCCTGCACATTGTCATGGCCGCGGAAGATGTTGGTGCCGCCGCCGGCTTTGCCCATGTTGCCGAGGGCGAGCTGCAGGATGCAGTAGGCGCGGGTGTTGTTGTTGCCGTTGGTGTGCTGGGTGCCGCCCATGCACCAGATCAGCGTCGCCGGACGGCTCTCGGCCATGGTCCGCGCGACGCGCTGGAGCTGCGAGCCCGGAACGCCCGTGACCCGCTCGACCTCCTCGGGCGTCCAGCGGGCGACCTCGGTGCGGATCTGGTCCATGCCCCAGACGCGGCTGTTGATGAATTCCTTGTCTTCCCAGCCATTCTCGAAGATGTGGTAGAGAATGCCCCAGATCAGCGCGACGTCGGTGCCCGGCCGGAACCGCACATACTCGTCGGCATGGGCCGCGGTGCGCGTGAAGCGCGGGTCGCAGACGATCAGCGGGGCGTTGTTCTCTTCCTTGGCCTTCAACAGATGCAGCAGCGAGACCGGATGCGCCTCGGCCGGGTTGCCGCCGATCAGGAAGATCGCCCGGGAATTGTGGATGTCGTTGTAGGAATTGGTCATCGCGCCGTAGCCCCAGGTGTTGGCAACACCTGCGACCGTGGTGGAGTGACAGATCCGGGCCTGATGGTCGATGTTGTTCGTGCCCCAATAGGCGGCGAACTTGCGGATCAGGTAGGACTGTTCGTTGGAATGCTTGGCCGAGCCGAGCCAGTAGACGGAATCGGGGCCGGCGGCCTCGCGGACCTCCAGCATCTTGTCGCCGATCTCGTTGATCGCCTCGTCCCAGCTGATGCGCTGCCATTTTCCGCCGACGAGCTTCATCGGGTATTTCAGGCGGCGTTCGCCATGGGCGTGCTCGCGCACCGAGGCGCCCTTGGCGCAGTGGGCACCGAGATTGAACGGGGAATCGAAGCCCGGCTCCTGGCCGACCCAGACGCCGTTCGACACTTCCGCCAGCACCGTGCAGCCGACCGAGCAATGAGTGCAGACCGACTTGCGGATCTCCATCTCGCCGGTCGCGGTCTCGCCCGCGGCCTCGGCGCGGCGCACCATGCCGCCGGACAGCGTCGCCACGGCGGCGGCGCCACCGATGGTCAGGCCCGAGCGCTTCAGGAAGGTCCGGCGATCAACCGCGGCCGTCCCCAGCTCCGACAGCGCCGACGCCATTCGGTTGCTCCGCGCCGCGCCGTTTGCCTTTTTCCTGAGCATATCTGCCTCCGATCCTTGATGTGCGGCCGCCCGCGATCCGTTTGACTGGCGGGTGGGTTAGAACCGTGCCGACTTGTAGAATGTCCTGACATGATCGGTTTCGCGGTAGCCCGCGCCCGTCGTGTCGTCCTCGGTGATCGCCGCTTCGGCGGGCGCGCCGGTGACCAGCGCGGCGCCGCCGGCCACGCCGCCCAGCCCTGCGAACTTCAGGAAAGCCCGGCGATCGGCCTGGGTGCCGCCCTTCGTTCCCGTGCTCTTGTCGCTCATCTCGTTTCTCCGTGGTCGAAGGGCCGTGCCCTGGTCTCGTTCCTTTTGCGGGGTGCCGCCGTCCCCGCGGGTTGGGCGGCTACATGTCGAAGCCCGATTCCTCGATGGCCATGAACTGCCGGCCGATCGTGCCGACCGGGCGGTAGAGCCGCGCCGTGCGGTTGGTCTCCAGATCCGCAAAGAAATGCCCGGCCCAGGAGCCGACATGCTTGCGGAAGAAATCCTTCTGGACGGCAAGCGGCTGGATCTGCCCGAAGCTGCCCTCGATCAGCCCGGCCATCATCTCCATCAGAGCGCCGGCGTGATCCTCGGGATCGCGGCTGTCCTCGGAGCGGGCGATGCCCAGCGGCACCATGTCGGAGCGCAGCCGCGCCAGCGGCTTTTCGTTGAGAAATCCGGTCAGGTAGTAGGAGCCGTAGGGCACGAGCTCGCCGCGCCCGACACCGATGAACAGCTCCTGATATTCCTCGCGGGCTGCGGCGAGCGAAATCGCGCGCGCCTCGCCGGCGAGATCGCCGATGCCCCGGCCGAGCGGGCTGTCATCGCCGGACAGGCCCTGCAGCATCGCCAGCAACGCCTCGTCGGCCGGACGCGCCAGAAGGCGCGCAAGCAACCTGTAGAGGTTGGCGCGCAAGGCCTCGGCCTCGGCCGGTTCCGTCGTTACAGCGAGATTGTGGTTCTGCAAGGCTGTTCTCCCACTCCAGTAGAGCAACAAATCGTCCGATTCACAACGGTTTTCTGGCCCTGCGGCAATGTCGCCGAGCGGCTTGCTTAAACATGACTGTTTCACTCATATTTATATACTCTGCGTTGCGTACGACTTCCCGGGGCACGTCTCGCAACTGCGTTCGAATACAACGCAGATGCGGTAACGATTGCTTAAGCTGGACGAAAAGGGCGTTCCCGGGCATAATCTCCCACGACGACGCAAGCAGGCGGACGAAACAGGAGAAAATGCAGGATTTCGCGAACTCATTTGCACTGGCAGGTCATCTGATCCTGTCCGGTGATCCGGAATTGCTGGCCATCGTCCTGCTCTCGCTCAGGGTGTCCCTGACCGCTGTTCTGATCGCCGCGGCGGTCGGAATGCCGCTCGGTGCGCTCCTCGCCGTCGGCCGTTTCCCGCTCCGACGCGTCGCCATCGTGCTGTTGAACGCCCTGATGGGGCTGCCGCCGGTCGTGGTCGGCCTGCTGGTCTATCTGATGCTGTCCAATGCCGGACCGCTGGGCGTGCTGCAGCTGCTCTACACGCCCACCGCGATGATCATCGCGCAGGTTGTCCTGGTGGTGCCGATCATCGCCGCTTTGACCCGCCAGGTGGTTGAGGATCTCGACGCCGAATATTCCGAGCAGCTCCGCTCCTTCGGCGTCTCGCGTCTCGCGGCGGTGCCGACGCTGCTCTGGGACGGGCGGCACAGCCTCGTCACCGCGCTGCTGGCCGGTTTCGGCCGGGCCATCGCGGAAGTCGGCGCGGTGATCATCGTCGGCGGCAACATCAACCACGTGACCCGGGTGATGACGACGGCGGTGGCGCTGGAAACCTCGAAGGGCAATCTCTCGCTGGCCCTCGCCCTCGGCGCGATCCTGCTGATCATCGCCATCGCCATCAACGCGTCGGTCGGGCTCATCGGCGCCGGCCGCCCGCAGGCCGCCCATGCGTGACGATATCGCCCTTGAGCGGAGCGACGCCGACCTGTCACCGGTCCAAGCGCTCCCGGCCGCCGGCACGACCCAGGCCTCGGTCCTGCCGCTGCAGGCCGAGAACCTTGTGTTCCGGGCCGGCGGGCGGACACTCTTGGACGTTGCCGGACTGACCATTGCTGCCGGCGGTCCGACCCTGATTCTCGGGCCGAACGGCGCCGGCAAGAGCCTGCTCCTGCGGTTGCTGCACGGGCTGATCACGCCGGCCTCCGGGCAGTTGCGCTACAATGGCCAGGGTCTCGACAAGGCCGTGCGCCGGCGTCAGGCCATGGTGTTCCAGCGGCCGGTGCTGCTGCGCCGCTCCGTCGCCGCCAATGTCGACTACGCGCTGAAGGTCCATGGCATGCCACGCATCGCGCGCCTCGAACGCGTCGCCGCGCTCCTGGCCATGGGCGATCTGGCGGCCCGCGCAAACCAGCCGGCGCGCACCCTTTCGGGCGGCGAGCAGCAGCGTCTGGCGGTGGTCCGTGCGATCTCGACCGCGCCCGACATCCTGTTCATGGACGAGCCGACATCGAGCCTCGATCCGGGGGCGACCCAGGCGATCGAGAGCCTGCTGCGCCGCGTCGCGGCGGCCGGCACCAAGATCGTCATGGTCACCCACGACATCGGCCAGGCGCGGCGTCTGGCCGCCGAGATCGTGTTCGTTCACGGCGGCCGCATCGTCGAGCAGACGCCGGTCGACCGGTTTTTCGATGAGCCTGTTTCACAGCCGGCGCGGCAGTTTCTCGCCGGTGGGCTGGTTCTGTAACGCCGTTCGCGGCGAAGGAGGGGAAAGCATGAAGACGCAACTGATCGGGGCCATCGCCGCCGCCACGCTGGCGCTGGGCGCCATGGTCGCTCCGGCGACGGCCGAGGAGAACTTCATCGTCGTCCAGTCGACGACCTCCACCCAGAATTCCGGACTGCTGGACGCCATCCTGCCGGCCTTCATCGAAAAATCCGGCATCGAGGTTCGCGTTGTCGCGGTAGGCACCGGCCAGGCGATCAAGAACGCCGAGAATGGCGACGGCGACGTGCTGCTCGTTCACGCCAGGCCCGCCGAGGAGAAGTTCGTCGCGGCCGGCGGCGGTGTCGAGCGCTTCGACGTCATGTACAACGATTTCGTCGTCGTCGGCCCCGCCGCCGATCCCGCCGGTGTCGCGGGCATGAAGGACGCCGAGGCCGCGCTCGGGAAGATCGCGGCCGCCAAGGCGCCCTTCGCCTCGCGCGGCGACGACAGCGGCACCCACAAGGCCGAATTGCGCCTCTGGAAGGACGCCGGGATCGACCTCGCCGCCGCCTCCGGCAGCTGGTACCGCGAAACCGGATCGGGCATGGGCGCCACCCTTAACACCGGAATCGGCATGGGCGCCTACGTCCTGACCGACCGGGCGACCTGGATTTCCTTCGGCAACAAGGGCGATCACACGGTCGTCGTCGAGGGCGACCCGGAACTGTTCAACCAGTATGGCGTGATCCTGGTGAACCCGGACAGGCATCCGGCGGTGAAGGCCGAAGCAGGGCAGGCCTTCATCGACTGGCTGACCGGAGACGAGGGGCAGGCGGCCATCGCGAACTACAGGGTCGATGGCCAGCAGCTGTTCTTTCCGAATGCCGACATGACCGGCGATCGAAGCTGACACCGGCGCGCTTTCACGGCTGCCGGTCAGGGGCCGGGCGCGTTGTAATGTACCGTGCCTGCCGCGCGGACATCGTAGCCGCTCATCTCGGCCGCCCTGTCGTGGAATTCGGGCGTGTGCAGGAACCGCATCAGCGCCTGCAGCGGCGGCTCGAAGAAGGCCTGCCGCCAGACCAGCAGATCGGTGCGGTCCTCGGCCAGCGGCACGAAACCGAGTCGGTACTGGGCCGCCATCGCCGCCAGCCCGAAGCCCGCATCCGCCTTGCCGTCCAGCACCAGCCGGGCGACGTCGTCCTCGGTCTTGGCGACGCCCGGCGGGCCGGCGAGCGCCGCCGGGTCGAGCCCGGCTTCCATCGCCAGCGCCTCGAATAGCTTCTGGCCGCCGGCGCCGGGCTGCCGCCGCGCAAAGCGCAGCGGCGCCAGATCGGTGACCGCCTCGATCGCATGCGGATTGCCGGGGGCGACGATCAGGCCGCATTGGCGGCGGGCGAATTCGATCAGCACCACCGGGGCGTCGCCCAGCATGTCGCGCACCGTGGCGACATTCCAGTCGCCACCGGCTTCGCGAATATGGGTGGCACAGGCCGCCGCCTCGCGCCGCGCGACCCGGCCGATGCCGTCGGAGCTGCCGTCGAAGAAGGCGGCCAGTCCGCTGCCCGACTGGCGCAGCGCCCATTCCAGCAGCGGATCGTGACTGCCGGCGAGGATCATCGGCAGTCGGGTTTCGGTCGCCACCGGCCCGGAGCGCGCGGCGGCCATCCAGGCGGCGACCTCCTCGCGCGGAAACAGCAGCTTGCCGACCACGCGGATGCAGGGCACCTCGCCGCTGGCCGCCAGGTCGTAGACCTTGCGCTCCTTGATGCGCATGAGATCGGCGAGTTCGCGGGTGGTCAGATAGGTGGGCGCGGTATCGGACATCGCTCCATCTATCGCCAAGCGTCCAGCGGCGGCAACGTCTCTTCGCCGTCGCACGCGCTGCGAACCGGCAGGACGCATGGCATCTCGACCGGGCTTTCCTTCCTCGCATAGAAGGGCAGGGACCCCGCCGGGCGGGCAGGATGCAGCGAAGGGACGGGTGCCAGGTGGAACAGCGCATATTCGGCATCACCGGCTGGAAGAACTCCGGCAAGACGACCCTGACGGAGCGGCTGGTGACCGAGATCACCGCCCGCGGCTACCGGGTCGCGACGGTCAAGCACGCCCACCATGCCTTCGAGATCGATCGGGAGGGCACCGATTCCTTCCGCCATCGCAGCGCCGGCGCTGGCGAGGTGGCGATCGTCTCGGGAACACGCTGGGCGCTGATGCACGAATTGCGCGGCGCGCAAGAGCCGAGCCTTGCCGACATCGTCGCCCGGCTGTCGCCCTGTGACCTGGTTCTCGTGGAGGGCTACAAGCGCGAGCCGCACCCCAAGATCGAGTGCCGGCGACAGGAGGCACGCGATCGCCGGCCGATGCAGGACTACGCACCAGGCATCGCGGCGATCGCCGCCGATCATCCGGTGACCGACAGCGCGCTGCCGGTCTTCGGCCTCGATGACATCGCGGCCATGGCGGATTTTGTCCTGGCCGAGACCGGTCTCGCCGGAGCGTCGGGGCCGGACTGACGCCGGCCGGGCGAAAGGCTACCAGCGCTTGCGGCGTTCCTCGAAGCGCTCGCGCCGTTCGCGAAAGCGGCTGTCGCCGCGCTGGTCGTCGCGGGTCCGGTCATTGTCGAAGCCGCGGCCATAGTCCCAGTCGCCGTCCGAGCCCCAATCCCGCCGATCCTCGTCCCGGTCGCGATGGTCCGCACGATGCCGGTCGTCGCGATCGCGATGATCGCGATCATGCCGGTCGCCATCCCGGCGCCTGTCGTCGCGCCGGCCATCGCGTCCGCGGCCGTCGTGGCGTGCGCGCTCCTCGGCGCGCCAGCGCGGCGCGTCGCGGAAATCGTAGAGATACCGGTCGGCGTCGAGACTGCCGCGGTCGATCCCGTCACGGCCGCCTCGGTCGCCACCGCGCCGGTGACGACGCCCGTCGCCGCGATGCTGCACGAGGCGGAATGCTCCGGCCGGTTCGCCCGCCGGGGCCGCGCTGGCGGGGGCGACGCTGGTCGCGATGCCGGACGCGAGCGGAACCGGTCCGGGCGCGACAACCGGCTGGGCGAGCCCGAAGCTCAGGAGGACGAGGGACGTTGCGAGCATGTGCCGATGCCTCCGGGGCGAGGAACGATGAGGTCCGCGATCATGGCGCGGGCCGGATGAGGTGCCGATCCGCGCGGCGCTGGATCAGCTGGAACGCGGATCGTCCGACTGCCGGACGGCCGGGCCACGGCATCCATGTGGTGCCCGCGCGTCAGCGGGCGATGCGCAGGCTGGAAATCTGTTCGGTGATCGACTGGAAGGCGGCGGCCAGCTCTTCCTGGCTCTGGGCGTCGTAATAGAGCTTCTCGCTGGCATCGATCAGGCCGTTCGAGGCGCAGTCCTCCATCAGCTTCTTCACCGGTTCGCCGTCGCGCAGGTCGAAGGCGATGGTGAAGATCAGGATGCCGTCCGTGCCGCCGGGCTTGCGGCCATCGGCCTTCACGTTCTCGCAGACCTTGGCGACGTTCTGGTCCATGGCGGCGACATAGCTGTCGACGCTGTAGTCCTTCGCGTTGCCGGTGGTGCCGTCGTAGATGCGGCCGGGCTTGCGGGTGCTGCTGCCATGGGAATAGGCCGCGCCATAGCCGTAGGAGCCATAGGTGGAGCGGTTGTAGTCGCGGATCTCCAGCGGCCGTCCGCCGGAGTTCAGATTGTAGGTGTTGTTGCCGTCGGTCATCAGCACCAGCACCTTCAGATTGTCGGGCTCGTCGTGGCTGCGGCCCTCGGTGAAGGGCGGCCGCGCCGTCAGCAGCCGCCAGCCCCAAGCCAGGCCGTGCGGAATGTTGGTGGCGCCCTGGGCGTCCATCACGTCGATGGCGTCGGTCACTGTCTTGAGCGTCTTGGTCAGCGGCGTGATCGGCGTCGTCGCGCAGGTGGAGTTCGGGCCCCAGTCGCTGCGATTGCTGCTCGGCGTCGTGATCGAGTAGCCGCTGTCGAAATACTTGGCGACCTTGGCCTGCTCGGCCATCGCCTCCTTGGCCGAGTCGGGCGATCCGCTGCCGCTGTCGAGATAGTCGTTCCAGCCATAGGCGGAATCGTCGTATTCGTCCGGCGCGAAGGTCGGCACGAACAGCGTCTCCGGCTTGGAACTGACCGGCTCGGTGTCGGTGGCGGCGAGCCCGTTCGGCCGCGCCTCGACGCAGCCCCGCCATGTGCCGAACTGGCTCTTGTAGCGCGCATTGTCGTAGACATAGAACCGGGTCAGCGGCTCGCCGGTGGTGATCCGCGTCCAGTAGGACCCGTTGTACCGCGCCAGGGGCGTGCCACTGGAGGGCGAGGTGTAGACCCAGCCCCTGTCCCGTATCCACTCCCAGCCGCCGCTGGTCGCGCCGGACAGCCAGCCGCCCCAGTCGAGATTCTCGTGATGGATCGGCGAGCGGCCCTGCGTGTCCATCCAGTCGGCATTCTTGTATTGCGGGCCGACATTCACCGAACTGGAGAACGGGACGACCGCGAACTGGACGGGAAACTCTTCGGTCAAGCCCTTGTCGGCCGACAGGAACTGCTCGGCGAGGTCCTCGGCGGCGTCCTTGATGATGTCGATCTTGCTCTTGGTGCCGCCCGAGCGTGGCCGGTCCTGCATCGAGCCGGAATTGTCGAGCACCAGCGCCAGCTCGATCGAGCGGTTCTGCACGACGATCTCGCTCTTGGCGTAGAGCGGGAACTGCCGCCAGTCGAGCGTGCCGCCGGTGACCCACATCAGCGCATCGCCGAAGAAGGTCGGCAATTGCCGCCGGGCGGTGACCTTGAGGATCGTCAGGCCGTCCTCGCGAAACACGCCGTCATAGCTGAACTGGGTGGTGCCGCGCGTCTCCTCGCCGGCATTGTGGAAGAAGAAGGCTTCCGAGACGCTCTTGAGATAATCCGCGTCCTGGGTTCGGCCGTACTCCCGGCCGGCGGCGAGGGCGGCGACGTCGGCCGCCTGCTGCAGGCTGCGATTGGCGCCGTAGATGCCCGACAGGTCCACCGCGGTCGCAAAGCAGAGCGCGAGGACCGGCAGCGTCAGTCCGAAGACCACGGCGACATTGCCGGTCTCCTCGCGACGAAACCGCATGATCCTCGTAAATATCTGCACCGGGTCTCCCATGTGTCGCCACGACGAAAACACCCAGCATAGGGACATACAGTTGCGATAAGGTTGCCGGTATCGTTCGCATATGCAGCGTCCGGGATTGCCGTGCTGCGATGGGGTTTCGCCGCGTGCCGGCGCCCGGCCTTCGCGGTGCGCCGGGTGGCTGGCATCGGGCCGCGGGCGATGCCATGGTGCGTTCGGCGCGGGGCACCGGACGATCCTGCGAGGAGGAGACGACCATGGACATCAAGCGCGGGGGATCGGTCCCGACACGGCGCGGGCCGGCCAGCTATTTCACCGGCACGGTCTGGCAGGACCCCATCATCGAGGCGCCGGAGCCGGCACGCGTGCGCTCCAACCTGGTGACCTTCGAGCCCGGCGCGCGCACCGCCTGGCACACCCATCCGCTAGGCCAGACGCTCTATGTGACGGCGGGGGCCGGGCGGTTCCAAACCGAGGGTGGGCCGGTCGAGACGATCCGCGCCGGCGACGTGATCTGGATCCCGCCGGGCGAGAAGCACTGGCACGGCGCCGGTCCCGACACGATGATGACCCATGTCTCGATCCAGGAGGCGCTCGACGGCGTCGCCATCGACTGGCTGGAGCATGTCAGCGACCTGGATTATGCCGCCGCGTGAGGGCGGCGCCGGTGCCGCGCGCCGGCCCTGAAACGCAAGACGGCGCCCCGGTTGCGGCGCCGTCTGCGATGATCGGTTCTGGCCGGCTCAGGCGGCGACGGCGGACGGGGCTTCTTCCATCGCCCGCATGTAGAGCTCGAGCAGCGTCTCGTGCTCGTCCCGCTCATCCTTGTCCTGCTTGCGCAGCTTGATGATCTCGCGGATCACCTTGACGTCGAAACCCTCACCCTTGGCCTCGGCGAAGACTTCCTTCTTGCCGTCGTTGAGGTCCTGGATCTCGCTCTCGATCTGCTCGATGCGCTCGACGAACGAACGGATCTGTCCGCCCGCAATCATGGCCGTGTCACTCATGGTTTCTCCTTTGCGAATCCGGAGCCGCAATATCGACGGGGTCGGTAACCGGATCCTTAACTCTGGCGATCCCGCGCGACTGACCTGTGGACGAGGGGCGAAGCGATATGTCCGCAAGGGCCGCCGGATGGGCCGCGCCGTCACGGCGGTCCACGCTTCCCGGGGAGGTGGGCGATGACCCTGCACCTCACCGACCATGACCGCGCACTGCTGAACGGCGAGGCGGACGCCGCCGCGGCCTTCGCCATGCAGATCCTCACCGGCTTCGCCCGGTCTGTGGGCGCCGAGGCACTGCTCGACATTGCCGGCGCCCATGTCGATGGCTGCCTCTATCACGGCGCCGTCAGCCTCGATTTCGTCGAAAGGCTGCTGGCCGGGGGCGGCCGCGTGAGAGTGCCGACCACCCTCAATGTCGGCTCGCTCGATCTCATCCATCCCGAGCTCGTGCGCCTCGATGCCGGCGAGCGGCAGCCCCGGCGCCGGCTCATGCAGGCCCATGAGGCGCTGGGCTGCCAGGCCTCCTTCACCTGCGCGCCCTATCAGACCCTGTTCCGGCCGCGCTTCGGCGAGCAGGTGGCCTGGGGCGAATCCAATGCCATCGTCTTCGCCAATTCGGTGATCGGCGCGCGCACCAACCGCTATGGCGACTTCATCGATTTGTGCTGCGCGATCACTGGCCGGGCCCCGGCCTATGGCCTGCATCTGGAAGAGCAACGCCGCGGACGGGTGCTGTTTCGCCTCAAGGGGTTCGCTCCGTCGCAGGTGCCCGACGATGCCCTCTATGTTGCGGTCGGGCTGATCATCGGTGCGGCCTCCGGCGAGCTTGTGCCGGTGATCGAGGGCCTGCCGCCGCCGCGCGACGAGGACCAGCTGAAGGCGCTCGGCGCCGCCGCCGCCTCCGCCGGTGCGGTCGGCATGTTCCACGCGGTCGCCATCACGCCGGAAGCCCCGACGCTGGCGGACGCCTTCGGTGGCCACGAGCCGGACCGCATCGTTGCGATCACCCCAGCCTCCGTCGATGCCGTTCTCGCCCGCCTGTCCACCGTGCCGGAAGGCGCGCCGATCGACGCGATCTGCCTCGGCACGCCGCATTTCTCGCGCGGCGAATGGGACCGGCTGCTGCCGCTCTTGCGCGGAATCCGGCCGGACCGCGGCCTGCCGATCTACGTCAACACCAGCCGCGCGACCCTGGACGGGCTGCGCCGCGACGCGGCGCTGGCGGGACTGGAGGGCACCGGCCTCGTTCCGGTCGTCGACACCTGCACCTATGTCACCGCGATCCTGCGCGACATGGACGGGGCGGTGATGACCAATTCCGGCAAATGGGCGCATTACGCACCCGGCAATATCGGCGTCTCGGTCGGCTTCGGCTCGCTGGAGGACTGCATCCTCTCCGCCGCCAGCGGCAGGGTCGTGAGGACGCGGACATGACGCGCACGGGAACGATCGTCGTCGCGGGCCGCGCGGAAGGGACGGCACTGGTTCTTGCCGAACCGCTCAGCTTCTGGGGCGGGATCGACGTGGAGACTGGCGCCATCATCGATCATTCGCATCCCTCGCTCGGTGCCAGCGTCACCGGGCGCATCCTGGTCATGCACAGCGGTCGCGGCTCATCGTCCTCCGCCTCCGTCTTCGCCGAATCCATCCGGCGTGGCACCGGGCCGCTTGGCGTGCTTCTGGCGCGCGCCGATCCGATCCTCACCGTCGGCGCGATGGTCGCCGCCTCCCTTTACGGGCGGGACTGCCCCATCGTCGTCTGCGACATCGCCGGCATCGCTGACGGTGCTGGCGTGGCGATCGACGCCAGCGCCGATGCCGGTGATGGCACCGTCGCGATCCGCCCGGCGTGACACGCTTCGCAACAGGCGCATGCCTTGACCGCGGCCGTCCATCCCGCCGAAGAAGAGCCGGGGATTTGCGAGGGGATTCGCAAAGGGGGAACCTGCCGGCATGAAGATCACCGCCATCGAGACGCTGCGGACCGAGGAATTCGCCAATGTCCTCTGGGTGCGCGTCCACACCGATGCGGGGATCATCGGGCTCGGCGAGACCTTCTACGGCGCCGGCGCCGTCGCGGCCCACATCCACGACACGCTGGCCGGGCGCCTGATCGGCCGCAATCCGCTGCATATCGAGGCGCTGTCGAAGGAGATGGTCAATCTGCCGATGGCGCAATCCTCGACCGGCGTCGAGTATCGCGCCGCCTCGGCGATCGACATCGCGCTGTGGGACATCTTCGGCAAGCTCTGCGACCAGCCGGTGCACCAGATGCTGGGCGGCCTGTGCCGCGAACGTCTGCGCATCTACAATACCTGCGCCGGCACCCGCTATGTCAGCTCGAGCAACATCCGACCCGTCTCGAACTGGAATCTCGGCGAGACGTCCGGTCCCTACGAGGACCTCGACGCCTTCATGACCGATGCCGGGGCGCTGGCTGAGGACCTCCTCGACAACGGCATCGACGCCATGAAGATCTGGCCCTTCGACCCGATCGCCAACGAGACCGGCGGCCTCTATTTGACCGCCGAGCAGATGCGGCGCGGGCTCGAACCCTTCGAGAAGATCCGCAAGGCCGTTGGCGACAGGATCGACATCATGGTGGAGTTCCACTCGCTGTGGAACCTACCGGCCGCCAAGATGATCGCGAGGGAACTCGAGCCCTACAAGCCGATGTGGTTCGAGGATCCGATCCGCATGAACTCGCCGCAGGCGCTCGCCGAATATGCCCGCTCGACCGACGTCTGGGTCTGCGCCTCCGAGACCCTCGGCTCGCGCTGGCCCTACAAGGACATGCTCGACCGCGATGCGCTGTCGGTGGCAATGGTCGATCTGTGCTGGTCCGGCGGCCTCACCGAGGGCCGCAAGATCGCGGCGCTCGCCGAAACCTGGCACCGGCCTTTCGCGCCGCATGACTGCATCGGCCCGGTCGGCTTCGCCGCCGCCGTCCACATGTCATTCAGCCAGCCCAACACGCTGATCCAGGAATCCGTTAGGGCGTTCTATCGCGGCTGGTATACGCAACTCGTGACCGCGGTGCCGAGAATCGAGGGTGGCTACGTCTACCCAATGGAGGGGCCGGGCCTCGGCGTCGAGCTGAAATCCGACGTGTTCGAGCGCACCGATCTCCTGCGCCGCATCAGTGAAATCTAGAGGGGAAGACACCATGACCGAAACCGCATCCTTCGACCTGACAGGCCGCACGGCGCTGATCACCGGCTCCTCGCGGGGCCTCGGCAAGGCGATGGCGCAGGGACTGGCCGAGGCCGGCGCGGTCGTGATCCTGAACGGGCGCAACGCGGAGACGGTCGCTGCCGCCGCCAAGGAACTGCGCGACGCCGGCCACACCGTCCATGAAGCGATCTTCGACGTCACTGGCGAAGCCGCCGTGGTCGCCGCCTTCGAGAAGTTCGACGCCGAGGGCCTGGAGATCGACATCGTCATCAACAATGCCGGCATCCAGCATCGCCAGCCGATGCTCGAACTGGCCCTGGCCGACTGGCAGCGGGTGATCGACACCAATCTCACCAGCGCCTTCCTGATCGGCCGCGAGGCCGCCCGCCGCATGGTCCCGCGCGGCCGCGGCAAGATCATCAATATCGGTTCGCTGACCAGCGCGCTCGCCCGTGCGACGGTGATCCCGTATACGGTCGCCAAGGGCGGCATCAAGCTCCTGACCCAGGGCATGGCCGCCGAATGGGCCGCGTCCGGCATCCAGGCCAATGCCATCGGACCCGGCTACATGCTGACCGACATGAACGAGGCGCTGGTCGCCAACAAGGATTTCGACAACTGGGTGAAGAGCCGCACGCCGGCCGGGCGCTGGGGCCAGCCTGAGGAACTCGTCGGAACGGCGATCTTCCTGGCGTCTTCGGCCTCCGACTACGTCAACGGCCAGATCATCTATGTCGACGGCGGCATGCTGTCGGTCCTCTAAGACCGCGAAAGCTGGAGACACCATGAAAGCGATCGTTGCACACGGCCCCCACGACCTCCGCATCGAGGAGCGCCCCGATCCGGGCGCGCCGGGGGCGGGCGAGGTGCGGCTGCGCGTCCAGTCGGGCGGCATCTGCGGTTCCGACCTGCATTACTACCACCATGGCGGCTTCGGCACGATCCGCATCAAGGAGCCGATGATCCTCGGGCACGAGGCCTCGGGCATCGTCGAGGAACTGGGCGCCGGCGTCTCCGGCCTCGCCATCGGCGACCGGATCGCGATCAATCCGTCGCGGCCCTGCGAGAACTGCGAATACTGCCGCCGGGACATGCGCAATCACTGTCTCGACATGGTGTTCAGCGGCAGCGCCATGCGCTTCCCGCATGTCGAGGGCATGTTCCGCGAAGTGCTGGTGGTGCCGGCGGCGCAGGCCGTGCCGGTGGGCGCGGCGACCGATACGGGCCTGGCCGCCCTGGCCGAGCCCTTCGCCGTCTGCCTGCACGCCGCGCGTCAGGCCGGTCCGCTGCTCGGCGCCAGCGTGCTCGTCTCCGGCTGCGGGCCGATCGGCTGCCTCGCGGTGGCCGCGGCCCGCCGCGCCGGGGCGGCGCACATCACCGCATGCGACGTCGTCGGCGAACCGCTGGAGACCGCCCGCAAGCTCGGTGCCGACACGGTGATCGATCTCGGCAGCGACCGCAGCGGGCTCGACGCGCTGAAGGCGGACAAGGGCCGCATCGACGTGGTCTTCGAATGTTCGGGCAACCCGGCGGCCGTCACCACCGCCGTCGAATGCGTCCGGCCGCGCGGCCGGCTGGTCGCCGTCGGCAATGGCGGCCCGGTCGAGTTCCCGCTCGCCTCGCTGGTCGCCAAGGAGATCGAGATGGTCGGCTCCTTCCGCTTCGACACGGAATTCGCGCTGGCCGCAGATCTCGTCTCGCGCCAGCTCGTCGATCTGGCGCCGCTGATCACCCACCGGATGCCGGCGGGCCGGGCGGTGGAAGCCTTCGATCTGGCCAGCGACCGCAGCCGGGCGATGAAGGTGCAGCTCGACCTGACGGACTGGACCGCCGCGACCTGAGCGTCGACAATACCGGAAAGGCACGCCGGCCTTTCCGGCGTCTGACGATGACAGGAACGGACCGCCGCGCATGCTGCAGAATCCGCCGGCCGAGCCGGGCATGGCCGAGGAGGATGTCGACACCCCGGCGCTCCTCGTCGACCTCGACGCGCTGGAACACAATCTCGACCGCATGGCGGCCTTCGCGGCCAGGGCCGGCATCCGCCTGCGGCCCCACGCCAAGACCCACAAGTCACCGGTCATCGCCCATTGGCAGGCCCAGCGCGGGGCCGTCGGGCAATGCGTGCAGAAGGTCGGCGAGGCCGAGATCCTCGCCTGGGCAGGCGTTCCCGACATCCTCATTACCAACGAGATCGTCGCGCCGCGCAAGCTGGCGCGCGTCGCGGCGCTGTCGAAGATGACGAACATCGCGCTCTGCGCCGACGACGCGGGCGTGGTGGACCTCATCGAGGCCGCCGCCGAAGCGGCCAGTTGCCGGCTGACCGTGCTGGTCGAGATCCATGTCGGCGCCAACCGCGCCGGGGTCGGCTCGCCGGCCGCCGCTATCGCCCTGGCCGAACGTATCGCAAGCAGTCACGCGCTGATCTTCGGCGGCCTGCAGGCCTATCACGGCGGCGCCCAGCATCTGCGCGACCTCGATGCGCGCCGCGCCGCCATCGCTTCGGTGGCCGATACCGCCCGGGCGGTCGTCGACGGTCTTGCGGCGAAGGGGATCGCCTGCCCGGCGGTGACCGGCGCGGGCACCGGCACCTTCGAGCTGGAGGCGGCAAGCGGCGTCTTCACCGAATTGCAGGCCGGCTCCTATGCCTTCATGGATGCCGATTACGGCCGCAATCGCCCGGCGCCGGACTTTCGCCAGTCGCTGTTCGTCGCGGCGACCGTGATGAGCTCGGCGCGCGAGGGTGTCGCGGTGGTGGATTGCGGCCACAAGGGCATCGCCATCGAGAGCGGGCTGCCGCTGGTCCACGAACGGCCCGGTGTGACCTATGCCGGCGCGTCCGACGAGCACGGCCAGCTGGCCTGTTCCGCGGGCACCAAGCTGTCGGTGGGCGAGCGCCTGCGGCTGGTGCCGGGGCATTGCGACCCGACGGTCGATCGCTACGACTGGTATGTCGGGGTGCGGGACGGCTGGGTCGAGGCCGTCTGGCCGGTCGCCGCGCGTGGCATGATGGCCTGAGCGGCGACAGCTCGAAGACCGCCGCCGCTCAGGCATTTCGGGCTCAGACGTGGTGGATCACGTCCGAGCGGGGCGGTGGGCCCTGCAGGGTATTGATCAGGAACTGCAGGCCGAGCGCGCCGAAGCCGATCGGCAGCATGCCGTAGGGCAGCCACATCGGCGTGCCGAAGCCGCTCGAGACGCGTTCGCCATAGGCCCAGGCGTCGTAGGCCATGAGGCCGCCGCGCCAGGTGATGATCGCGCAGAACACGCAGCCGACGATGCCGACGATGGCGGACAGCACGCGCCGTCCGTTGTCGCCCATGCTGTCGGGCAGGAGCGTGATGCCGATATGCTCGCCGCGCCGCTGCACGTCCGCCGCCGTCATGACCGCCAGATAGACGACCAGGAAGGCGTTGATCTCCAGGCTCCAGGAGGTCGGCGCCGCGAAGATGTAGCGCATCGTCGCGTCATAGGTGATCGTCAGCGCCATGAAGGCGAGCACGACCTGGCCCAGGACCTGCAGAAGCCTGGCGAAATGTTCGAACAGCCTGACCGGAACGGCGAGCATCATGGTTCCCCTTACGCGTCTTCGCCGTGGGCGAGCGCAATGGCGCGGCGGCCGACCTCTTCACCGACCTCGGAGACCCAGCTCTCGCGGACATTGGCGCTGATCTCGTTGAAGCGCTCCACGGCGGCCTCGTCGGGCTCGATTTCCTCGATGCCGAGCTCACGGAAGGCCGGCCAGTACTTCTGCTCGAAATAGTCGGTGTTGGCGACCTGGGCACTGTGGGTGTCGAACCATTCGACGCCGTCCATGAAGGCGTCGCGCACCGCCTGGTCCATCGCTTCCCAGCGATCGGTCTGGACGAACACGCCGATGGCGAAGCCGGTGAGCGGCATGCGGTAGACGTGGCCGACCTGCTCCTGGATGCTGCGGCCGTTGATCGTCGAGATGTTGGCGACCGCTGCGTCGACCGTGCCGCGCTGCAGGGCGAGATAGAGCTCGGAAGAGGGGATGCGCACCGAAGCGCCGCCCAGATCCTCGATCGCCTTGGTCGCCTCGAAGGAGACGACGCGGATCTTCTTGCCCTCAATGTCGTCGAGATTGCGGATCGGCGCGTCCTTGGTGCTCCAGATGTATTCCGGCTCCATGATGCCGCCGCCCAGGCTGAGGACGGTGAGGCCGTTCTTCTTCAGCTCGTCCTGGATGAGCTGGAACAGCGGCGAGCCGCGCTTCAGCCGGTCGGGATTGCGGGCGAGGTCGCCGACGACGCCCGGCAGCCCGGTGATGCCGAGGATCGGCAGCGAACGGGTGACGTAGGACGTGGTGTGGAACATGAAGTCGATGGTGCCCGACCGCAGCGCCGGCAGCTGCTCGTCGGCCGACAGCAGGCGACCGGAATCGTAGAAGTCGATGGCGACGGTCTCGCCGGCCTTCTCGTTGATCCGGTCGACCAGGCCCTGCGAGCCATAGGCCAGATCGGCGTAGGACGGTGGCAGGTAGGTGACGCCGGTCAGCTTCTGGGCCGCGGCGGCCTGCCTTGTGGTGCCAAGGCCCAGTGCCGAAGCCAGCGCGACGGCGCCCGTGGTGGTGATGAGCCTGCGTCTGTCGATGGTCATGTCTTTTCCTCCCTTGATGAAACTCAACGCATGAGATTGGGCAGCCAGAGGCTGATGGCGGGGAACAGCACGAAGATGATGAGCATCACGAACTGCACCATGACGAAGGGCACCACGCTGCGGACGATCTCCTCGATCTTCAGCATCGGGGCCACCGCCTTGAGCGTGTAGAGGTTGAGGCCGACCGGCGGCGTGACGACCGCGATCTCCAGGTTCATCACCAGGATGATGCCGAACCACAGCGGGTCGTAGCCGAGCGTGGTGATCAGCGGCAGCAGGATCGGCGTGGTGACGACGATCAGCGACACCGCATCGACCAGCATGCCGAGGCCGACAAGCGCCAGCATGATCAGGACGAGGATGACCTCCGGCGGCAGCTCGGTGCCGATCAGAAGGCCGGTGATCGCGTCGGGCACCCGCACGAGATTGAGATAGTCGCCGAAGATCCGGGCGCAGCCCATGATCAGCAGGATCGCGCCGGAGATGCGGGCGCTGGAGCCAAGCACTTTCATCGTGCCGCGGACATCGACACTGCGGAAGATGACGGCGGCGATCAGGAAGGCGCCGACGGCACCGAAGGCCGCGGCCTCCGAGGGAGTGGCGACGCCCGTGTAGATCGTGCCGAGGACGACGGCGATCAGCAGGATGGCGTGCCAGATGCCGCCGATGGCACGCAGGCGGTCGCCCCAGCTGTATTCGACATGAGCCTGGCGCGGTGCTTCGGCCGGATTGAGCAGCACCCGGAAGTAGAGATAGACCGACAGCGCCAGGGCGAGGGCCACGCCCGGCACGATGCCGCCGATGAACAGGTCGGCCACCGAGACGCCGGAGACCGCGCCGTAGATGATCAGCGGCACGCTGGGCGGGATCAGCATGGCCAGCGCCCCGGCGCTGACGACGCTGCCGGCGGCGATCGAGCGGCTGTAGCCGCGCGCCAGCATTTCCGGCACGGCGATGGAGCCGACCGCCGCGACGCCGGCGATGGAGACGCCGGAGACCGCGCCGAAGACCGCCGAGGCGCCGACGGTGGCGATGGCCAGTCCGCCGCGCAGCCATTGCAGCCAGACGACGGCGGCGTGGAAGAGGTTCTTGCCGACGGGCGTCGCCGCAAGGAAATTGCCCATCAGCACGAAGAGCGGCAGCGCCAGCAATTCGAAGCTGTTGAGCTGGCCGAACAGCGAGGTGGGGCCGAAGAAGAAGGCCATCGACCCGCGCGCCATGTAGAGGCCGGTGAGGCCGGCAGCGCCCAGCGCGAGAAAGATCGGCGCCCCGATGGCGATCATCGCCAGAAGGATGACGACGACGATGATGGGCTCGATCATCGCGGCGCCACCATGCCATGCGCGGCGGGCCGCCGCGTGCGCTCTGCACCAGGGGCCGACCGGCGGCCGGCATCAGCCTTCGTCGCGCGCATCCGCAATTCGAGTGGCAATGACATTCCTCCCACTGGCCGGTTCGCGCGACGCCCGGCTCCCTGCCGCGTCGCGCGTCCGGTCGCGTCCCTAGATGATTTCGGCAGCTTCCAGCGCGTCGATCCGCGCGTCGTCGTAGTCCAGCCATTCGCGCAGCACGGGCCGGGTGTGTTCGCCGAGCTTCGGCCCGGTCCGCTCGACGGCGCCGGGCGAGGCGGAAAGGCGCGGGAAGACATTCTGCATGGCGGTCGCTCCCAGCGTCTCGTCCTCGACCCGCACGATCGATTCCCGCGCGATGAAGTGCGGGTCCTCCAGCATGTCGTGGGCGCGATAGGTCAGGCCGGCCGGGACGCCGGCCTCGGCGAGGAGCTCGACCAGCGGATGCGCCTCCTGCGTCTGCGTCCATTCGCCGATGATCGCGTCGATTTCCGCCTGGTTGCGGCCGCGCGCCTGGTGATTTGCGAAACGCGCGTCGTCGGCGAGCTCCGGCTGGCCCATCAGGGCCGTCAGCCGGCGGAACAGGCTGTCCTGATTGGCGCCGATGATGATCGTGTCGCCGTCCTTGGTGGGATAGGCGTTGGACGGCGCGATGCCCGGCAGGAAGCTGCCGGAGCGCTCGCGCACATGGCCGCCGCGGTCGTATTCGGTGACGACGCTCTCCATCACCGACAGGACGGCCTCGTAGATCGAGGCGTCGACCATCTGGCCTTCGCCGGTGACATGGCGGTGCTGCAGCGCCAGGAGCGCGCCCTGGAAGCCGCTCTGGCCGGCCAGCGTGTCGCCGATCGACAGGCCGATGCGCACCGGCGGGCGGTCGGGATAGCCGCCGATGTAGCGCATGCCGCCCATCGCCTCGCAGACGGCGGCGAAGCCGGCGCGGTTGCTGTAGGGGCCGGTCTGGCCGAAGCCGGTGATGCGGACCATGATCAGGCGCGGATTGATCGCCTTCAGCGTCTCGTAGTCGAGGCCCCAGGCCTCCATGCGTCCGGCGCGGAAATTCTCGACGATGATGTCGGTCGACGCGACGAGTTCGCGGACCAGCTCCTGCGCTTCCGGCTTGCGCAGGTCCAGCGTCAACGACTTCTTGTTGCGCGCGATCACCGGCCACCACAGCGGATGACCCTCGGCATCGGTGCGGCCCCACTGGCGCATGGCGTCGCCGACGCGCGGCGGCTCGATCTTCACGACCTCGGCGCCGAAATCCGCCAGCAGCTGCCCGCAGAAGGGACCGGCGATGAGCTGGCCCATTTCGAGCACACGGATTCCGTCTAGCGCTTTCATCGATCCTCCCGGGCATGTCCTCCACGGCCGCGTCCCACCGCGGCCGTCGCCAGCCCGAACCGAGCTTGCGCCGGCACGCTATCGCCATTGTATCCAATGCGTCAATCTTGCACTGCACCCAAGGGGCGGCCGGCGAAGCCCGACGAACCGGAAAGCGGCACGTTCGGCCGGGATCGGCTAGCGCGCCGGTGGCGATGTCTCGGAGGCTTCCGGGGCCGGATCACGCGCCGTCGTCAGGGCCGTCCGGGTCGCCAGCATGTGCGAGCGCATCACCGCGGTGGCCCAGTCGCTGTCGCCGGCGGTCAATGCGTCGATAAGGACGCGATGCTCGGCGAGGGAACGCCGGATGTCCGGGCTGCGGAAACTGCCATAGGTGTGGATCAGGAGGCCGATCCCCATCAGGCGGAGGGCCGCTTCCTCCAACGTGCTGTTGCCGCTTGCCGCAGCGATCACCTGGTGGAACTCCTGGTTGAGCCGGGACAGCCGCTCGATCTGGCCGCGATCGGCGACGATCCGCTCCATTTCCTCGGCCAGATGCGTCAGCCGGGCAAGGTCGGCCTCGCTGCGCCGGGTCGCCGCAAGGCCGGCGGCCGTGCCTTCGAGCAGAGCGCGGACGCCGTAGATCTCGGCGAGTTCGGCCTGCGAGCGGGTTTTGATCAGCGCCCCGATCCGCGGGATCATGTCGACGAAGCCGTCGCTGGCGAGCTTGTGCAGGGCGGCCCGGACCGGGGTGCGGCTCACCTCGTAGCGCTCGGCCAGCATTTCCTCCGTCAGCCGCGATCCGGGCGGGTGCTGGCCGCGGATGATGTCGGCCCGCACGTCCTCGTAGACGCGGTCGACGGTCCGCTGCTTGGCATTGCGATGGCGACTTCCGGTCATGGCCGGTCCCGAGGCTCCATGGGCATGATTGGATACAATCGAAACGGGTTGCGAAAAGCAACTGCCGATCGCGCGCGACACTGGCGGGCGTCGGAACCGTGCCGGTTCAGCGGTTTTCGCGCCACCAGATGTAGAGACCGCTGGCGACTAGGATCACGGTGCCGAGGATCATCGGCGGTTGCAACGGGTCGCCGAACAGAACCACGCTGAGAATGCTGGCGACCAGAACCTGCGAATAGAGAAAGGGCGACAGCAGCGAGGCCGGCGCGTGGGAGAAGGCCGTGACGAGGGTGAAATGGCCGATCGATCCGGCAACGCCGCTGAGGACGAGCAGCGCCAGCGTTGCCGGGGTCGGCGTCTCCCAGAAGGGGATGATGACGAGGGTCAGGATGACCGCACCGGCCGCCGTCGTGTTGAACTGCGTCGAGGCGGCGTCCTCGGTGCCGGCGAGGCGGCGGGTCATCAACAGGTAGCAGGCGTTGAAGCCCGATGCCGCCAGGGCGAAGCCCAGCGCCGGTTCGATGCCGGCAAAGCCCGGCCGCAGGATCAGCAGCATGCCGCAGAAGCCGGCGATGATCGCGCCGATCCGGTGGATGCCGATGCTCTCCTTCAGGACGATGACCGACAGGATGGTCACGACGATCGGGGTGAAGAACAGGACGGCCGTCGCATCGGCCAGCGGCACGCGGGCAAGGGCGTTGTACATGCAGATCGTCGCCGCCAGGAGGAGCATGCCGCGCACGAGCTGCAGATAGGGGTGGCGGGCCTTCAGGAAGCCGGTGCCGGTGGTGGCGCCGAGATAGCTGCCGAGGATCAGCGTCTGGAAGAAATAGCGGCCCCAGATCACCTGCAGCACCGGCACCAGCGTCGTCAGATGCTTGCCGAGGGAATCCATGCCCGCGAAGACGCTGCCGGCAAGGACCGTCAACAGGATGCCGGTCAGGAGAGAACTGAAGGATTTCACGGGATCGACGCCTTTGCTAAGCGTTGCTTACTGGAAAGCCGCGGCGCTGAAAAGCCGAACGGCTCGGCTGGAAGGTCGACATCCGGGATAAACGGTCCAGCCCTGCGCCACCCTCGTGGCAGCCATGTCGCCGGAGGCCGGCGAGCGGCCACGGCGTCGCTGGACTTCCCCGTCCCACCCTTCTAGGCCACCGGCATCAGGCGGTGATGTCATGCAGACGAATGTTTCAGAACGGTCCGGCGCGCAAAGGCTGCCACTGCCCGGGGCCGATGGGCGTGGGCCGGTGCAGTCATGGCTGAAGCACGCGGTCGCGACGGTCGTTCTGGCGGTGCCGCTGATCGGCGCGCAGCTGGCGCAGATGACTATGAACGTCACCGACACGGTGATGATCGGCTGGCTCGGCGCCACCGAATTGGCGGCCGGCGTCCTGGCCACCCAGACCTTCTTCATCGTCTTCATCTTCGGGGCCGGCTTCGCCCAGGCCGTGCTGCCGCTGGCGGCCGGCGCCGAGGGCCGCGGCGACGTGCGCGACGTGCGCCGCTCGATCCGCATGGGGCTGTGGGTGCTGATGCTCTACAGCGCGCTCGTCATGCTGCCGCTCTGGTACACCGAGGCGATCCTGGTGGCGCTCGGCCAGGACCCGGAGATCTCGGCCCTCGCCGGGGCCTATATGCGCGTTGCCCAATGGTCAATGTTCCCGGCGCTGCTGGTCCTGGGGCTCCGCTCCTACCTGACCGTCGTCAACCGCGCCTATCTCGTCCTGGCGGTGATCCTCGTCGGCGCCGTGGTCAATGCCGGGCTGAACTATCTCCTGATCTTCGGCCATTTCGGCGCGCCGGCGCTCGGCATCGTCGGGGCGGCGGTGGCGACGCTCGGCAGCAATCTCCTGATGACCGGCCTGCTGGTCGCCTATACGGCGCTGGCGCCGAGCCTGCGGCGCTACGAGCTCTACGCCCGCTTCTGGCGGGCGGACTGGCCGGACTTCTTCGAGGTGCTGCGGCTTGGCTGGCCGATCGGCGCGACGATCATTGCCGAGGTCGGGCTGTTCGTCGCCTCCTCGATCATGATGGGCTGGCTCGGCACCATTCCGCTGGCCGCCCATGGCATTGCGCTGCAGATCGCCTCCATCGCCTTCATGGTGCCGCTTGGCCTGTCGAGCGCCGCGACGGTGCGGGTCGGGCTCGCCTTCGGGCGCGGCGACCGCCGCGATCTCGACCGGGCGTCGGCGGTGGCGCTGGGCATCGGCACGCTGATCTCGATCGGCGGCGCATGCCTGTTCTGGTTCTGGCCGCAGGAACTGATCGGGCTCTATCTCGATCGGGGCAACACCAATGCCGAGGCGGTGCTGGCCTATGGCGTGCCCCTGCTGGTGGTCGCCGCGCTCTTCCAGATCGCCGATGCGCTGCAGGTCGTGGCTGCCGGCATCCTGCGCGGCGTTAAGGATACCCGCACGCCGATGCTGATCGCGCTGTTCAGCTATTGGCTGGTCGGCATGCCGGTGGCCTATGTCCTCGCCTTCATGGTGGGGTGGGGCGGCGTCGGCCTGTGGTGGGGGCTGGCCTTCGGCCTGTCCACCGCGGCGCTGTTGCTCAACGCCCGCTTCCTGCTGCGCGAGCGTCACGGTCTGCTCGACGCCTGACCGGACCCGTCAACGGCGGCTCAGTCGCCGTTCTGGCGCCGCAGCAAGGTGGAGGAGACGGTCGAGCGCGGCCCGTGCAGGAACACCCAGGCCGGCGGCCGACGCAGGGGCAGGGCCCTGGCCGCCGTCTCCGGCAGGCGGAAGCGGGACAGCACCTGCGGCGTGACCGCCGAGAGGACGGAGAGGGTCGAGCCGGGCCGGTCGACCACGGCGATCGGCAGGCTGGTCGCGATCTCCCGCCAGTCCTGCCAGCGATGGAAGCTGGCGAGGCTGTCGGCGCCCATGATCCAGACGAAATGCACGCCCGGATGGCGCCGCCGCAGCAAGGCGACCGTATCGGCCGAATAGCGGATGCGATGGCGCGCCTCGAAGGCGGTGGGCACCGAATGCGGACCCGGTGCCAGCTCCCGGACCGCCGCGAGGCGTTCGCCGATCGGCCGCAGCTTGCCGTGATCCTTCAGCGGATTGCCCGGCGTCACCATCCACCAGACCTTATCGAGGCCGAGCCGCCGGCGGGCCGTCTCGGCGACCAGCAGATGGCCTTCATGCGGCGGGTTGAACGAGCCGCCGAACAGGCCGATCCGCATGCCGGGCTGCGCCGGTGGCATGGCCAGCGCCGCCGCATCGACGCCCTTGAGAGCGTCGGCGGCGGTATCGCCCAGCCTCACGGACGCGTCTGGCCGTTGCCGCGGACGCGATAGTTGAAGCTGGTCAACTGCTCGACGCCGACCGGACCGCGCGCATGCATCTTGCCGGTGGCGATGCCGATCTCCGCGCCCATGCCGAACTCGCCGCCGTCGGCGAACTGGGTCGAGGCGTTGTGGAGGAGGATGGCCGAATCGATGCCGGCGAAGAAGGTCTCCGCCGTGGCCGCGTCGTCGGTCACGATTGCTTCGGTGTGATGCGAGGAATGGCTCTCAATATGGTCGATCGCGCCAGCGACGCCGTCGACCAGTGCGACGGAGATGATCGCGTCGAGATATTCGGTGACGAAGTCCGCGTCGCTGGCCGGCTCGGCGGTCGGGTAACGCTCGCGCACCTCGTCGGTCGCGCGAATCTCGCAGCCGGCCTCGCGCAGCGCTTCCATCAGCGGCAGCAGATGCGTGTCGGCGGCGGCGCGGTCGATCAGCAGGGTTTCGGCGGACCCGCAGATGCCGGTGCGGCGCATCTTGGAATTGACGACGATGTCCCGCGCCATGTCGAGATTGGCCGCCCGGTCGACATAGACGTGGCAGAGCCCTTCGAGATGGGCGAAGACCGGCACCCGCGCCTCGTCCTGGACGCGGCCGACCAGCGAACGGCCGCCGCGCGGCACGATGACGTCGATCGCGCCGTCGAGGCCGCGCAGCATCGCGCCGACAGCCGCGCGGTCGGTGGACGGCACGATCTGGATCGCATCCTCGGGCAGGCCGGCGGCGGTGAGCCCCGCGACCATCGCGGCGTGGATCGCGGCCGAGGAGCGGACCGAATCCGAGCCGCCGCGCAGGATCACCGCATTGCCGGATTTCAGGCAGAGCGCCCCGGCATCGGCGGTCACGTTCGGCCGGCTCTCATAGATGACGCCGATGACGCCGAGCGGCGTGCGCACGCGCTCGATCGAGAGGCCGTTCGGCCGGTCCCAGGCGGCGACCGTCGCGCCGACCGGGTCGGGCAGGGCGGCGATGGCGCGCAGGCCGTCGGCCATTGCGGTGATGCGGTCGGGCGTCAGCGTCAGCCGGTCGACGAAGGAGACGGCCATGCCGGCCTCCGCCGCGCGGTCGAGATCGGCGGCATTCTCGGCGAGGATGGTGTCGGTGGATGCGACCAGCGCGTCGGCCATCGCCTGAAGCGCCGTGTTCTTCGTCTCCGCCGGCGCCAGGGCGAGGCGGCGCGCCGCTGCGCGGGCCCGCTTGCCAATGGCATCCATCAGCGTGTCGATCGATCCGGTCTCGGTGCTGTCACGCATGGGTGTGGTCTCCGAAATCTGTACTGCGTCGCAGCAACGGGCAGGCGCTCTCGCCGTGCCTTCGCGCCGTCTGTCTCAGGCCGAGGTAAGCTGCTGGCCCGGTGTCTCCGCCGCGCCCGGATCGACGGCGAGGTCGTCACGATGGATCATCGCCGCGCGGCCCTCATAGCCCAGCGCAGCGCCGATTTCGGAGGAGCGCAGGCCGGCGACCAGCCGCGCTTCGTCGGAATCGTAGGCGATCAGACCACGGGCGATCTCACGGCGGGCGTTGTCGTACACCGCCACCGTGTCGCCCCTGCGAAACTCGCCCTCGACTTTGCTGACGCCCGCCGGCAGCAGGCTGCGGCCTGCGACCAGCGCCTTGACGGCGCCGGCATCGACAAACAGACGGCCGGTGGCGTGGAGCTGCCCGGCGATCCAGCGCTTGCGTGCGCCGACCGGCGTATCGACCGCGCGAAACAGCGTGGCGCGCTCGCCGGTCTCGATGGCCGACAGGGGATAGAGCCGGTTGCCCGCCGTGATGATCATGGCGGTGCCGGAACCGGTCGCGATCCGCGCCGCGTCGATCTTGGTCTTCATGCCACCGCGCGACAGTTCCGAACCGGCGGAGCCCGCCATTGCCTCGATCTGCGGCGTGATCTGATCGACGAGGGGAATGTGCTCGGCGTTCGGGTCGAGATGCGGCGGCGCCGTGTAGAGCCCGTCGACATCCGACAACAGGACCAGCATGTCGGCGTCGATCATCGTGGCGACCCGGGCGGCCAGCCGGTCATTGTCGCCGTAGCGGATCTCGGAGGTGGCGACGGTGTCGTTCTCGTTGATGACCGGCACGGCCTTGAGGGCCAGCAGCGTCGCGATGGTGGCGCGTGCGTTGAGATAGCGCCGCCGCTCTTCGGTGTCGCCGAGGGTCAAGAGGATCTGCCCGGTCTCGATGCCGTGGCGGCCGAGGATCTCCAGATAGGTGCGCGACAGGGCGATCTGGCCCACCGAGGCGGCGGCCTGGCTCTCCTCCAGCCGCAGCGGACCGCGCGGCATCTTCAGGATCTTGCGGCCGAGCGCGATGGCGCCCGACGACACGACGAGAATTTCCCGGCCCTCGCCGACGAGGCGCGCAATGTCCTCGCCCAGCGATTCCAGCCAGGTCCGCTTCAGTCCGCGTTCGCGGTCCACGAGCAGCGACGAACCGATCTTGATGACGATCCGCCGGTAGCCGTGGAGGGGATTGCTCATCACTCCGCGTCCTTCTTCTCGGCCTCTTCCGCCTCGGCGCGTTCGGCCGCGGCCACGGCAAAGCGGTCGGGCTCTTCCTCTTCCGTGGGGGCGAGGCGGCTGATGCGGCTCTTCAGCTCGCGCAGCGCCTCGGTCATGCCCTCGCGGCTGACCGCCGACAGGGCGAGCGGCGCGTAGCCAATAGCCTCCTGCAGCTCCGCCAGCTTCTCCTCGCGCGCCTCCGGCGTCAGCGTGTCGACCTTCGACAGGGCGACGAGCTCGGGCTTGTCCGCAAGGCCGTGCTCATAGGCTTCGAGCTCGCGCCGCACCGTGCGGTAGGCGCCGGCGACGTCGTCCTCGCTGGACGAGACGAGATGCAGCAGCACGCTGGTGCGCTCGACATGGCCGAGGAAGCGGTCGCCGATGCCGACGCCCTCATGGGCGCCCTCGATCAGGCCCGGAATGTCGGCGATGACGAATTCCGCCTCGTCGACCTTGGCGACACCGAGACCGGGATGCAGCGTGGTGAAGGGGTAGTCGGCGATCTTCGGCCGGGCGCGCGTCACCGAAGCGAGGAAGGTCGACTTGCCGGCATTGGGCAGGCCGACGAGGCCGACATCGGCGATCAGCTTCAGCCGCAGCCAGATCGTCAGCTCCTCGCCCTCCTGGCCGGGATTGGCGCGCCGCGGCGCCTGGTTCACCGAGGTCTTGAAATAGGCGTTGCCGAAGCCGCCATTGCCGCCGGCGGCGATGCAGTGACGCTCGCCGATATCGGTCAGGTCGAACAGCAGCGTCTCGTTGTCCTCGGCGAAGATCTGGGTGCCGGCCGGCACCTTCAGCGTGATGTCCGAGCCCTTGCCGCCATTGCGGTTGCGGCCCATGCCGTGGCCGCCGGTCTTGGCCTTGAAATGCTGCTGGTAGCGATAGTCGATCAGCGTGTTGAGGCCGGCGACGGCCTCCACCCAGACGTCGCCGCCGCGGCCGCCATCGCCGCCGTCCGGCCCGCCGAATTCGATGTATTTCTCGCGGCGGAACGACACCGAGCCGGCACCGCCGTCGCCGGATCGGACATAGACCTTGGCCTGGTCGAGGAATTTCATCTCTGTGCTCTCCTGAGCATGCGGTCGGTATGGCGGACGGCCCCTTCTAGCGGGCCGGTCGGGACTTGTGAACGGATCGCCGGCCAAAGCGGGCGATCCGGAGGATCATGTTGACGGACTCGGTCGGCCCGGGCCGTCAGTGGGCGTCGAGCGCAGCCTTGTCCTTGGCGAAGACCACGTCGGACGTGGCCAGCGGTACGCCGAATTTCGACACGCTGACTTGGTTGGCGACCGTTCCGTCCGACTGTCGCGTCATGCGGTGGCGAAAGTGCAGCAGCGTGTCGCCGCCGCCCGGCGCGTAGCCGTCATAGTCGAGAACGACACCGTTCGGCGCGAGCCTGCCGGAGACGGCCACGGGCGGCGACATTTCGCCGTCGCCGCCCTCGGTCCGCACCGTGCCTGTGTAGAGGCCAGGGCCGGTCATGCCGAGGTCCCAGCGCTGCAGCCGGTCGCCGTCGGGAAAGCTGAACTGCTCGTCGAGCTGCAGCCGCCCGTCCTGGCGCGTGCCGGAAAAGTTCGCGGTGAAGTCCTCGGTAAAGAACAGCGCCGTGGTCACCGACCCCTTCGAATAGGACGCCCCCGCGAAGAACTCCTCCAGCGCCAGGCCGTCGGCGACGGAGGCGGGCGGCACGTCGGCAGGATCGTCGCCGCAGGCCGCAAGTCCGGCCAGCAGCAGCGCCCCGGTGAGGGCGCCGCCGATCCTGCGCGCAACGATCAACCGGCGGCTCATGCCCGACCCCATGCCTTGAGCGACGTCCAGCACCGCCGGTCCATGACGAAATGCTCGCTGGCCACGCGCCCGGAACTGATCGTGTCGATGAGGCCGCTGCCGGTGAAGTGGAAGCCGCATTTGCGGATCACCCGGCGCGACGCCTCGTTGACGACGCGGCAATCGACGGCGATGGCGTCGGCCTTCAGCGCGACGAATCCGAAATCGATCACGGCCTGCGCTGCCTCGGTGGCAAGACCCTTGCCCCAGAACCGCCTGCCGACCCAGTAGCCGATGTCGAACCGGCCCGGCACCTTCTCCGGCTTCAGGCTGCAGCAGCCGACAAGGTCGCCGCCATCCTTCAGGCAGAGCGCGAAGACCGTTTCCGGTGCATGGTCGCTGATGAAGGCGCGGGCGTCGGCGAGACCGTAGGGATGCGGCACACGGGCCAGCATCCGGGCGATCTCGCGGTCGTTGATCAGCTTCGCCAGCGCGCCGGCATCGTCCATCGTCAGCGGCCGCAACAGCAGCCTGCGGGTCTCGATCGTCTCGCCGTCCCGTTCGACGGTCGTGTCCTCAAGCATCGCATCGTTCCTTCCAGACGCGAAAAGGGGAGATGGCGGTCCATCTCCCCTGTCGTGCTCTGAAGGTCCGATCGTTCGGAGGGTTCAGAGTGCCGGGTCGGTGGAACGCCGGCGCTCTGAAGCTCCGGTCACTCGGCGGCTTCGGCTTTCGGCATGACGGCCACGTAGGTGCGACCGTTCGCCTTGTGCTGGAACGCCACGTTGCCTTCGGCCTTCGCGAAGAGGGTATGGTCCTTGCCCATGCCGACATTGGCACCCGGATGCCAGCGCGTGCCGCGCTGACGGATCAGGATGTTGCCCGGAATGACGGACTCGCCACCGAACTTCTTCACGCCAAGGCGCTTGGACTCCGAATCGCGACCGTTGCGCGAAGAGCCGCCTGCTTTCTTATGTGCCATCGTAGGTCTCCTTGCCTGTCAGGGCTCGCGGGGGATATGGCCCCGGAATTACTGCTTCGCCAGTTCGCCGGCCTGGGCGCGCCAGTCTTCGATCTGCGCGGCGCTGAACGGCATGTTCGCGTCGATGCGGGCAACGTCCTCGTCGGACAGGGCCGCGATCTGGGCATAGGTGGTGATGCCCTGCTCGTTGAGCTGCTTCTCGGCGACCGGGCCGATGCCCTTGATCTTGGTCAGCTTGTCCTGCTCGCCGCCGGTCGGGGCGGTGAACATCGGCACGTCCGGCGTGGCGTCGGTCGTCTCGGCGGACGGCTTGGGCGCAGCGACCTTGGCCGGCTTCGGCGCGGCGGCGGTCTGCGACGGGGCCTTGCCGTCGGTCAGGATCTCGGCGATGCGGATCATCGTCAGGTCCTGACGGTGGCCACGGGTACGCTTGGAGTTCTGGCGACGACGCTTCTTGAAGGAGATCACCTTCTTGCCGCGGGTCTGCTCGACGATCTCGGCCGTGACGGCAGCGCCCTGAACGAACGGCGCACCGATGGTCGAACCGACCATCAGGACCTCGTTGAAGGTCACGAGATCACCGGCGGCGCCCGGGAGACGCTCGATGGTGAACTTGTCGTTGGGGACAACGCGGTACTGCTTGCCACCGGTCTTAATGACTGCGAACATTTTAGCTCCGTTCGTTCGATCGGTTCTCGTGTCCCGCAGGACCCGGACCGTCTTCTTGTCAGTCGGTTACTGAATGGGCGAAAACAAACAGGCGCGGCAGTGCCACGCCCAGAATTGCGATTGTGACTAGCGGCAAGGCCACGCAAGGTCAAGCCTTCCGGCCGTCAAACCGGGTCCGGAGCCCTGGAGGTTTCCCCAGCGTCGAGTGCAAGCGCTGCGGGGCGGGCCCCGGCGGGCTAGAGCTTGCCGGCCTGCCGGCGCAGCAGTTCCAGCGCCTGCCGGTCGGTGCGGTCGCGGTGCAGCTGGTGTAGGCGCCCGGCTTCCTCGCTGTCGCGGTCGAGAATCGCCTGGACGATCTGCCGGTGTTCCTGGTCGGACTGGACCGGCTTGATGCGCAGCGGAATGATCGCCATGCGGGCCCGGTACTGCTGCTCCCAATATTGCCGCAGGGTCGCCTGCAGGCGGGAATTGCCGCACAGCGAGACGATATCCGAATGGAAGGCGTCGTCGAACTGCGACCAGCGCTCAATGTCGTCGCTGCGCGTCGCCTTCTCCATCTGGTCCATCAGCGATTTCAGCCGCTCGCTCTCGCTCGGCTCGAGCCCGCGCACGGCGGCAAGGCGCGCGGCCTGCACCTCCAGCGCCGAGAAGACCTCGTAGATTTCCGCCAGATCGTCGAGCGACTGGGCACGGACGGTGACCCCGTGCCGGGGCTTCACCTCGACCAGCCCTTCCTCCTCGAGGCGGATCAGCGCTTCGCGGATCGGCGTGCGGCTGAGCGACAGAAGATTGGCAACCTCCGTCTCCAGGAGCGTCGTGCCGGGCGGCAGCCGACCCTCCAGGATCCGGTACTTCAGCTCGTGATAGGCCCGCTCGCGTGCCGCCATCTTGGCGACGCCCTGCATGCTCGGTCGGGGCCGCGAGCCGCTGGCGGGAGGACGGCGATGGGGTGCGTTCGTCGCATCCTGTTTCGTCAGTGCCGGCCTCCCTTGTTCATCTGCCGGGGATCCTTCTCCCGGTCGTCTTCGTCAGCTCTTCGAGCCGTCGGGCGTTGCGACCCCGTTCAGCTCGAAGACGATGTCGGACAGCATCGGCAGATAGTCGCTGCCGCGTCCGATCGCCTCGGCCGTGGCGAGGCCGTTCTTTACCGACGCCGAAACATGCGTGGCAATACCGCTCTGGTCGGCCATCGACACCACGTAGCGCATGTCCTTGTGGGCGTTGCGGATCGTGAACTTGTGGGCGTCGCGATCGCGGTCGACCACGTATTTCATGAAAGTCTGGTAGAAGCCCGAATCCATCCGGCCGCCGCTGATCACGCCGTGGAAGGTCTTGGCGTCGATGCCGTTCTTGGCGCCGATCGCCAGCGCTTCGGAATAGAGCGCCGCATAGCCGAGCGAGACGAAGTTGTTGAGCAGCTTCATCGTGTGCCCGGCGCCGATGTCGCCGACCCGCACGATCTTGCCGGCCCAGGTCTCCAGAAGCGGCTTCACCCGCTCGAAATCCGCCTCGGACGCGCCGACCATGGTGTCGAGCGTGCCCTCCCAGGCTTCCTTCGGCGTGCGCGACAGCGGCGCGTCGATCAGCGTCACGCCGGCCTCGCTGCAGCGTTCGGCCAGCGCCCGCGTCGAGACCGGATTGGCGGTCGAGCAATCGATGATCGTCCTGCAGGCGCCGTTCGCGGCGAGGATCTCGCCGACGACGGCTTCCACCTGCGGACTGCCCGGCAGGCAGAGGAAGATGATCTCGGCGGCCTTCGCAACGCCGACGACGCTGTCGGCCTCACTGGCGCCGCGGGACTTCAGATCCTCGATCGGCTCGCGGTTGCGATGGGCGAGGACGGTCAGCGTGTAGCCGGCCTCGACGATGTTCTTGGCCATGCCGTGGCCCATCAGGCCGACGCCGATGAAACCGATGCTGGGACGGTTCGTCATGTACACTCCTGCTCGAATGCCGGGGACGCTGCGCGGCGGTCAGGCTGCAGCTTTGCGTGCCGCTTCGTCGGCGATATGGGCGCGGATGATGTCCGCGAAATTGTCGTCGGCGACGAAGCCGACCTCGGACGCCCGCGAGGCGTCGAAATCACGCGGCCAGCCGGCGACGATCTTCTCGATGGTGGCGTCCGGCTCGCGGCGGATCAGGGCGACGGCCTCGTCGCCGGCGACCTCGCGCAGCGCCTCGATCATCTCGCCGATGGTGATCGACAGGCCCGGCATGGTCAGGCAGCGGCGGGCGCCCAGCGTCTCGGTGTCCATCGTCGCGGCATGCAGCAGGAAGCCGACCGCGGCGGCGGGGCTGGCAACCCAGTGGCGCACGCTGTCATCGACCGGCAGGATCGCCTCGTGGCCGGCCAGCGGCTCGCGGATGATGCCGGAGAAGAACCCAGACGCGGCCTTGTTCGGCTTGCCCGGGCGCACGACGATGGTCGGCAGGCGGATGCCGACGCCGTCGACGAAGCCCTTGCGGCTGTAATCCGACAGCAGCAGCTCGCCGATCGCCTTCTGGGCGCCGTAGCTGGTCAGCGGGGCCGACAGGAAGGTGTCGGTGATCGGGTCCTCGAACGGCGCGCCGAAGACGGCGATGGAGGAGGTGAAGACGAGACGCGGCCGGTAGACGCCGTCCTGCTGGCGGATCGCCTCGAGCAGATAGCGCGTGCCGTCGAGATTGATGGCGTAGCCCTTCTCGAACTCGGCCTCGGCCTCGCCGGAAACGATCGCGGCGAGATGGAAGATCATGTCCGGCCGCTTGTCGACCAGGGCGCGCACCGTCGCCTCGTCGGCGATGTTGCCGGCGCTGCACTCGATGGTGATGCCGCCGGCCTGGCTGTCGAAGGCCGGCTTGACGACGTCGAAGGCGTCGATCTCCGTGACCTTGTCGCCGAGGCGCGTGTCGTCGGCGATGATTGCCTCGATCAGCTGCCGGCCGACCATGCCGGCGGCGCCCAGTACCAGAATCCGCATCGTGTCCTCTTCCCTGTTGTCGTTCGGTGTCGTCGCGTGTGCTGCGCTCCTAGAGCGTCCAGCCGCCGTCGATCACCTGCATTGTTCCTGTCGTGAAGGTGCTCTCGTCCGAGGCGAGATAGACCGCCAGCATGGCGATCTCCGACGGCTTGCCGAGGCGGCCCATGGGCTGGCGCTCGATGAACATCGCCTTGGCCTTGTCGGTGCCGCCGATGGTCTTGCCGAGATCGGCGATCCGCTCCTCCAGCGAGGGGGATTCGATCGTGCCGGGGCAGATGGCGTTGCAGCGGATGCCCTTGCCGACGAAGTCGACCGCGACCGAGCGTGTGAGGCCCGCCACCGCGGCCTTGGTCGACATGTAGACATAGCGGTTCTGGGCGGCTTTGACCGGGCCGGCGGCCGAGCAGATGTTGACGATCGAACCGCCGCCCGCCTCGAGCATGCGCGGCAGCAGGCCGGCGATCATCCGGTGCATCGAGCGGACATTGAGATCGAAGGAGAAGTCCCAGGCCGCGTCGTCGCAGTCGAGAATGGTGCCGTGGTGAACGTAGCCGGCGCAGTTGAACAGGATGTCCGGGGTCGGCACGCCCGCGAGATACGCCTTCACCGCTTCGCCGTCGGTGACGTCCAGCGCGGCGGTATGGACCGGGCCGAAGGCGTCGAGGCCCTCCAGCTTCTCCGCGTCGCGATCGCTTGCATAGACGGTGGCGCCTTCCTTCAGGAAGGTCTCGACCACCTGGCGGCCGATCCCCTGGCCGGCCGCGGTGCAGACGGCGGTCTTGCCGTCCAGGCGTTTCGTCATGGCTCTGTCCCGTTCCTCTCGGTGCGCGAAGCGATGCGCGGCGATGGTGTGAAAAGGGCGGGCCGCGTCATGCGCGGTCCGCCCCGTCAGATCAGTGGTTGTCGCGCGGCACCGGGGCAGACTTGCCGTCGATGCCGCCCTGGGCGAGGCGCTGATACGAGATCGCCGGCTCCAGCACCGCACCGGTGGAGAGTTGCGAGACGATGCCGCGCTGGATCTCCTGCCACGGCGTCTGGTGCGCCGGGTAGGCGTAACCGCCGGCTTCCTCGAGCGCCTTGTGACGCGCGGCGAGTTCCTCGTCGGAGATCAGGATGTTGGCGGTGCCCCGGCCCAGATCGATGCGGACCATGTCGCCGGTCTTCAGGATGGCGAGACCGCCGCCGGCCGCCGCCTCGGGCGAGGCGTTGAGGATCGACGGGCTGCCCGACGTGCCGGACTGCCGGCCGTCGCCGATGCAGGGCAGGGAGTGGATGCCGCGCTTCAGGAGATAGTCGGGAGCCCGCATGTTCACGACTTCCGCCGCGCCCGGATAGCCGATCGGGCCGGCGCCGCGCATGAACAGGACCGAGCGCTCGTCCACCGCCGTCGCCGGATCGTCGATCCGGTGGTGGTAGTCCTCCGGGCCGTCGAAGACGATCGCCTTGCCCTCGAAGGCCATCGGGTCGTCGGCATTGGAGAGGTAGCGGTCGCGGAACTCCTTGGAGATCACCGACAGCTTCATGATGGCGGAGTCGAAGAGATTGCCCTTCAGGACGCGGAAGCCGGCATGGTCGATCAGCGGCCGGTCGATCGGCCGGATGACGTTCTCGTCCTCGATGATCGCGCCGCGGCAATTGTCGCCGATGGTCTTGCCGTTGGCGGTCGGGGCGTCCTCGTGGATCAGGCCCCGTTCCATCAGCTGGTTGACCACCGCCGGCACGCCGCCGGCATGGTAATAGTCTTCCGCCAGATATTCGCCGGCCGGCTGCAGATTGACCAGCAGCGGCACTTCCTCGCCATAGGTCTGCCAGTCGTCGATGGTCAGCTCGACGCCGAGGTGACGGGCGAGGCCGTTCAGATGGATCGGCGCGTTGGTCGAGCCGCCGATGGCCGAATTGACGCGGATCGCGTTGATAAACGCGTCCTTGGTCATGATGTCGGTCGGCTTCAGGTCCTCATGGACCATCTCGACGATGCGCTTGCCGGTCAGATAGGCGACCTCCTGGCGGTCGCGGTAGGGGGCGGGGATGGCCGCCGAGCCTGGCAGCTGCATGCCCAGCGCCTCGGCCAGCGAGTTCATCGTCGAGGCCGTGCCCATGGTGTTGCAATAGCCCGTCGACGGCGCCGAGGAGGCGACCAGCTTGACGAAGCCGGCATAGTCGATCTCGCCGGCGGCCATCATCTCGCGGGCCTTCCAGACGATCGTGCCCGAACCGGTGCGCTCGCCGCGGAACCAGCCGTTCAGCATCGGGCCGACCGACAGCGCGATCGACGGCAGGTTGACGGTGGCCGCGCCCATCAGCATGGCGGGTGTGGTCTTGTCGCAGCCGATGGTCAACACGACGCCGTCGAGCGGATAGCCGTAGAGCACCTCGACGAGGCCGAGATAGGCAAGGTTGCGGTCGAGGCCTGCGGTCGGGCGCTTGCCGGTCTCCTGGATCGGATGGACTGGGAACTCGAGCGCGATGCCGCCGGCCTCGCGAATGCCCTCGCGCACCCGCTTGGCGAGTTCGAGATGATGGCGGTTGCAGGGGCTGAGATCGGAGCCGGTCTGGGCGATGCCGATGATCGGCTTGCCCGACTGCAGCTCTTCCTGGCTGAGGCCGAAATTCAGATAGCGCTCGAGATACAGCGCGGTCATGTCCGGATTGGAAGGATTGTCGAACCACGCGCGCGAGCGCAGCGGGCCGGCTTTGATGTCGTTGGTCATGGGGTCTCCGGAACGTCGATCTCTGGTTGCATCCGCAGCGCGGGCAGCCTCTGACGCAATGTATACATTAACCCGGCGCCGGTTCCAACCCGTGACGCGGTATCACGCGGTGAATGAATCGGCAGCCGGGTGATTTGGGTTCTGGGTGTCAGCTGCGCGCCGGCGACTTGTAGGCGGTCATCCAGCCGAGACCGGCGTCGGTTGTCGTGCGCGGGCGGTATTCCGCGCCGACATGGCCGTCCCAGCCGAGGTCGGCCATGGCCGGCAGCAGGCGGTCATAGGCGATCTCGCCCTCGTCCGGCTCGCCGCGCGAGGGAACGGCGGCGATCTGCAGATGGCCGATCACCGGCAGATGCTGCTCGAAGCGCTTGAGGAGGTCACCCTCCATGATCTGCGCGTGATAGCAGTCGAACATGATCTTCAGATTGGGCTTGCCGACCCGCGCGATGATCTCGGCGGCCTGCGCCTGATAGGACAGGAAATAGCCCGGCGCATCGCGCTGGTTGATCGGCTCGATGAGGATCGTCATGTCGCCGGCGGCCTCGCAGGCATAGGCGAGATTGGCCTCGAACGTCGCCTGCGCGCCGTCCACACCGTGCGACTTGCCGGCCATCACGTGCACCGCGCCGGCGCCGATCGCCCTGGCATAATCGACGGCCTGGTCGATGGCGGCGCGGGCTTCCTCGACGCGGTCGGGCAGGGCGGCGAGGCCGAAATCACTCTCGCGGTCGCCGCGGCTGGTGTTGAGGCCGAGCATCTTCAGGCCGGTCTCGTCGAGGGCGGCCTTCACGGCAGCCGGATCGACCGCATAGGGGAAGTGGCACTCGACCGCGTCGAAGCCGGCGTCTCTGGCGCGCCGGATGGCGTCGGGCAGGGCAAGCTCTTGCCACAGGAATCCGAGATTGGCGGAAAAGCGGATCGTCGGCACGGCTGATCTCCAGAAGGCGCTGCGCATCCCCTGTGGATACGCAAGGCCCCGCTATGGCCCATGCGCGATCCGTACGCAAAGGGGCCGTCGCGGAAAAGGCGCGCCATGGTAAGGCGAGCGAGGCGGCGATCAGTAGCGGTCGGCGCGGATCAGATCGTCGATGCTGATCGGCTCCAGCGCGGCGCTGGTGGAACCCGCCGACCGGGACGCGGCCATGGTTGCCATGGCGGACGGCTGGGCAGCGGGGCGCCTGGGATCGTAGGGCTCGGGATTGCGGAACGGCGGGTCGCTCAGCCGGCGGGCATTCTTGCGTTTCTCGTAGAAGACGTTGCCGCCCGCTTCGACGAGGTAATGCATGTTGGTGTAGGGGAAGGTCATGCCGGCGGTGTGGAAGAACATCGCCTTCTCGACATTGCGGTGGCGGGCGCCGTTCAGCACCTTGGTGGCGGTCCGCGACGCGAGATCCTTGCCCTTTTCCATCGAGCGCGTGAGGACGCCCGGCGCGAACTGGTTCTTCTGGCCGACGACGCCGCAGACGGTCTTGGGGTAGCGGCCGCTCTCCAGACGGTTCATCACCACGGTGCCGACCGCGATCATGCCCTCTTCGCTGCTGCGGTTGGATTCGAAATACATCACCCGCGTCATGCATTCATGCTCCGTCATCGGACGCAGGCGCGGCCCGCCGGCGCAGGCGCCCAGCACCGTGACCAGGGCAAGAAGCGCCAGTGTCGCCCGGGTGCGCGTGATGGTGGGTCGAAATGCCATGCGGCAAGCCTCGGCAGGGTGTCGGGGCACAGCCAGCATCGCCTGCGCCCAAACCCGACAAATCGCCGAAATTTCTTAACCGGGCGTTCAGATGGCGCGGTGCCCGGCGGCCCATCGGCCGGCATCGTTAAAATTGTCTGAAACTCCGGCGGGATTCCGGGGAAACCGCCGCGATACCAGTCTTGCCGGCTCCGCGAGCGACAGTGCGGCACCATACTGGACGCCCCCCGGTCTGGAGATTCGCCTCCGGAGCGGCTATGCCGAAGGCGCGGTTCACTGGCAACGCAACGTCGGCTTTTCGATGCCGGCCGTCGGCCGCCGTGCCGCCGTGATGTTAAGCGAGGCGGATTGCCCGCCGGCCTGTCCCGTTCCGCGCCCATCGGAGGCTTCGATCCTGACCTGCAGCCTTCCTCGCCCCGGCCTGTCGTTCCTTGTCTGCCTGCTCATCGCATTGGCGGGCTGCGCGGGCCGGCCCCTGGGCACGATGGTGCCGATCGCCGGAACCGTCGCCGGCGCCAGCACGGTCGACATGCTGGTCGCCACCACGCGCGCGCCGTCGCCGGTCGCCGGCGTCGTCTATACAGGCAATCGCGGCAGCACCCTGTCGGTGGACAACATCGTCGTCTCGGTCCCGCCCTCCGCCAATCGCAATGCAGGCGAACTGACCTATCCCACCGCCAACGCGGCCAATCCGCAGACCGAATTCGCGGTGCTGAAGCTGGCGCCGATGGACGATGCGGCGGCGCAGCGCTGGTTCGACCGGGTGGCCGGCACCAAGCAGGGCGACGTCCTGATCTTCGTCCACGGCTTCAACACGACCTATGAGGAATCGGTCTTCCGCTTCGCCCAGATCGCCCATGACACGGCGGCCTCGGCGGCGCCGATCCTGTTTTCCTGGCCGTCCCACGGCAGCGTCTTCGACTATCTCTACGACCGCGAGAGCGCCAATTTCTCGCGCAACGCGCTGGAAGAGATCATCGAGAAGGCCGCCGACGATCCGCGCGTGCGCAATGTCACGGTGATGGCCCATTCGATGGGAAGCTGGCTGACCATGGAGGCGCTGCGGCAGCTGTCGATCCGCCGCGGCAAGCTGCCGGCCAAGGTCCGCAACGTGATCCTCGCCTCGCCCGATCTCGACGTCGATGTCTTCTCCCACCAGCTCGACGAGATCGACACCGAGCGCACGCAGCTGACCATCTTCGCCTCGACCGACGACCGCGCCCTGCAGGTGTCGCGGCGGCTGGCCGGCGGCGTCCAGCGCCTCGGCGCCATCGACGTGTCGCAGGAACCGTATCGCAGCGGCATCGAGGCCAAGGGCGTCGACGTGATCGACCTGTCCGCGCTGCAGTCGGGCTCGGCCCTCAATCATTCGAAATTCGCCGAGAGCCCGCAGATCGTGCGGCTCATCGGCCAGCGGCTGATCGCCGGGCAGGCGATCGGCGAAGAGGGCATCTCTCTTGGCGAGACCCTGGGCGCGGCGGCCCTCGGCACGGCCCAGACCGTCGGCTCGGCGGCCGGTGCGGTGGTCACCGCCCCCGGTGCGCTCATCAGCCAGCGCGGCCGCGAAGAGTTCGGCCGGCAGGTCGGCAATATGGGCCGCAATCTCGGCGGCACGCTGCAGACGGCCACCGGCCAGTAGGGCCTGGCCACAATCCTCTTCGGCTTTCCAGGCGCAGCGCTGACACGCGGTGGGACCGGCGTGTCGTTCGGTGCGCGCATCGGATCGCGGTTACCGCCTAGGCAGTGGCGGCAATAATCGCTGTTGCCCGAGAGGCAATCGGGTCAATTTTTGACCAGACGATAAAAAATTTGACCTTTTGAAAAACTGGCATCATTCTAATCTTCCACGAGCCGTCGAAGGCCGGAAGATCGCCGTCGCCGGCTCCCTGGAAGGTTTCGAGGGGGATGCGACGCATGAACGAAACCCGACCGTTCCGGCCCGATATCGGCGCAGGGCGCCTCGCTTCCGACAAGCTGGCGGGCAATTTCTCTGACATCCATCCGCCGCTCGAGCAGCACGAGGCGCTGGTCGAGGCCGATCGTTGCTATTTCTGCTACGACGCGCCGTGCATGACGGCCTGTCCGACGTCGATCGACATCCCGCTGTTCATCCGCGAGATCCAGGCCGGCAACCCGACCGGCGCGGCCAAGACCATCCTCTCGTCGAACATACTCGGTGGTATGTGCGCCCGGGTCTGCCCGACCGAGACCCTGTGCGAGGAGGTCTGCGTCCGCGAAGTGGGCGAGGGCAAGCCGGTGAAGATCGGTCTCCTGCAGCGTTATGCGACCGACCATCTGATGGAGACGGGCGAGCATCCCTTCACCCGCGCCGAACCGACCGGCAAGACAATCGCCGTAGTCGGCGCCGGTCCCGCGGGCCTCTCTTGCGCCCATCGGCTCGCCCTGCATGGGCACAACGTCACGCTCTATGACGCACGGCCCAAGCCCGGCGGCCTCAACGAATATGGCATCGCCGCCTACAAGGCGACGGAACAGTTCGCCCAGCGCGAGGTGGACTTCATCCTGTCCATCGGCGGCATCACGCTGGAGACCAGCAAGGCGCTCGGTCGCGACATCCATCTTGCCGATCTGCGCCGCGACTATGATGCGGTCTTCCTCGGGCTGGGGCTGGCCGGCGTCAATGCGCTCGGGGCCGAGGGCGAGACGAGCAGCGGTTCGGCCGACGCCGTCGCCTGGATCGCGGATCTCCGCCAGACCACCGATCTCACCAACCTGCCGGTCGGCCGCCGCGTCGTTGTCATCGGCGGCGGCATGACCGCCGTCGACGCGGCGGTGCAGGCCAAGGCGCTCGGCGCGGAGGAGGTGACCATCGCCTATCGCCGGGGCCAGGACGCCATGAACGCCTCGGCCTACGAGCAGGAGATCGCCCAGACCCGCGGCGTGCAGATCCGCTGCCATCTGCAGCCAAAGCGCATTCTCGCCGAGGGCGGCCATGTCCGCGGCATTGAACTGGAGCGCACGACCATCGAGGACGGCCGGCTGACGGGCACCGGCGAGACGGTGACCATCGAGGCCGACCAGATCTTCAAGGCGATCGGCCAGAGCTTCCTGCCCGACGGTCTCGACGACGAGAGCGACGGCATCGCGCTGGAGCGCGGCCGCATCCGCGTCGATGCCGAGCGGCGCACTTCGATCAAGGGCGTCTGGGCTGGCGGCGACTGCATCTTCGAGGGCGAGGACCTCACCGTCGTGGCGGTCGAGGACGGCAAGGTCGCAGCCGAGAGCATCCATGCGGAGCTGGCGGCGGAGAAGGGGCTCGGCGCCCGGATCGCGGATGTCATGTCCGATGCGGTCGGAGCACTGACCCCCGGTCGGATCTAGGGAGAACGAGCCATGGCCAATCTCGCGACGAATTTCCTCGGCATCTCCTCGCCGAACCCGTTCTGGCTCGCCTCGGCGCCGCCGACCGACAAGGAATACAACGTCCAGCGCGCCTTCGAGCAGGGCTGGGGCGGGGTCGTCTGGAAGACCCTCGGCGAGGACCCGCCGGTGGTCAATGTCAACGGCCCGCGCTACGGCGCGATCTATGGTCCCGACCGGCGGCTGCTGGGTCTGAACAATATCGAGCTGATCACCGACCGGGCGCTCGATACGAACCTCGAGGAGATTGCCCGGGTCAAGCGCAACTGGCCCGACCGGGCGATGATCGTGTCGCTGATGGTGCCCTGCGAGGAGGCGCCTTGGCAGAAGATCCTCGGCCTCGTCGAGGAGACCGGCGCCGACGGCGTGGAGCTGAATTTCGGCTGCCCGCACGGCATGAGCGAGCGCGGCATGGGCGCGGCGGTCGGCCAGGTGCCCGAATATATCGAGATGGTCGCGCGCTGGTGCAAGCAGCACTCGAAGCTGCCGGTCATCGTCAAGCTGACCCCGAACATCACCGACATCCGCTTTCCGGCCCGGGCGGCCAGGAAGGGCGGCGCCGACGCCGTGTCGCTGATCAACACCGTCTCGTCGATCGTCTCCATCGACCTCGACAATTTCGCCCCGACCCCGACCATCGACGGCAAGGGCAGCCATGGCGGCTATTGCGGCCCGGCGGTCAAGCCGATCGCGCTCAACATGGTGGCGGAGATCGCCCGCGATCCCGAGACGGCCGGAATGCCCATGTCGGGCATCGGCGGCATCACCACCTGGCGCGACGCGGCGGAGTTCATCGCGCTCGGCTGCGGCACCGTGCAGGTCTGCACGGCGGCGATGACCTACGGCTTCAAGGTGGTGAAGGAGATGAGCTCGGGCCTGTCCGACTGGATGGACGAGAAGGGCTATGCCTCGATCGAGGATTTCCGCGGCCGTGCCGCACCCAACGTCACCGACTGGCAGTATCTCAACCTCAACTACGTCACCAAGGCGCGGATCGACCAGGACAAGTGCATCTCCTGCGGGCGCTGCCACATCGCCTGCGAGGACACCTCGCATCAGGCGATCACCAGCATGGTCGACGGCATCCGCAAGTTCGAGGTGATCGACGAGGAATGCGTCGGCTGCAATCTGTGCGTCGACGTCTGCCCGGTCGAGGACTGCATCACCATGGAGCGGATCACCGGCTTCGATCCGCGCACCAAGCGGCCGATCCCCGACATCTACGGCAACTGGACGAGCCATCCGAACAATCCGATGGCGAAGGAGCGCCAGCAGCACGCCGCCGAGCCGGTGGTGCTGCCCGACGCCGCCGAGTGACGCAACACGGCGTCGCCGGGAGGCGACGGCCGTAGGCACCTCCTGGCTGACGGAGGGCGGCATCGGGAGAAGCATCGGGAGGAGGGACCGATTTGAGCGAACGCACCGATGCGGTCGTCGTCGGTGCCGGTCTGGCCGGACTGGTGGCGGCGGGCGAACTGGCCGACGCCGGACGCCGCGTCGTCGTCGTCGATCAGGAGAGCGCCGATCATCTCGGCGGGCAGGCCTTCTGGTCGCTCGGTGGCCTGTTCATGGTGGACACCCCCGAGCAGCGCCGCCTTGGCATTCGCGACAGCCGCGAACTGGCGCTGCAGGACTGGCTGGGCTCGGCCGGCTTCGACCGCGAAGAGGACCACTGGCCGCGCATCGTCGCCGAGGCCTATGTGGAGTTCGCCGCCGGCGAGATGCGGCCCTGGCTGCACGCGATGGGCCTGCGCTGGTTTCCGGTCGTCGGCTGGGCCGAGCGTGGCGGCAGCCTGGCCACCGGCCATGGCAATTCCGTGCCGCGCTTTCACATCACCTGGGGTACCGGTCCCGGTGTGCTCGCGCCCTTCGAGCGGCGCGTGCGCGCGCACATGGCGGCCGGGCGCATCATCCTGAAAGGCCGCCACCGGGTCAGCGAATTGCGGATCGTCGATGGCACGGCGACGGGCGTTGCGGGCGAAATCCTCGCCCCGGCCACGACGGCCCGCGGAGAAACCTCGTCCCGCGCGGTGATCGGCGATTTCGAGATCGAGGCCGGCGCGATCCTGCTGACGGCCGGCGGGGTCGGCGGCAATCACGAGATGGTACGGCGCAACTGGCCGGTCGCGCGGCTCGGACCGGCGCCGCAGAAGATGATCTCGGGCGTTCCAGCCCATGTCGACGGTCGCATGCTGGAGATCGCCGAGGCGGCCGGCGGCCGCGTCATCAACCGCGACCGCATGTGGCACTATACCGAGGGTGTCACCAATCACGACCCGATCTGGCCGATGCACGGCATCCGCATCCTGCCCGGCCCGTCGTCCCTGTGGTTCGATGCGCTCGGCAATCGCATGGAGCCGCCGGCACTGCCGGGTTTCGACACGCTGGCGACCCTCAAGCGGATCCTGTCGACCGGCCATTGCCATTCCTGGTTCGTGCTAACCCAGTCGATCATCAAGAAGGAATTCGCGCTGTCCGGGTCCGAACAGAACCCGGACATGACCGGCAAGGACTGGCGCGCCGTGCTGCGCAACCGGCGCGGCCGCAATGCACCGCCACCGGTCGAGGCGTTCAAGCGGCATGGCGAGGATTTCGTCGTTGCCGACACATTGGGCGAACTGGTCGACGGCATGAACGCGATTGCCGGCGAGCCGAGGCTCGACCGGGCGCATCTGGAAGCGCAGATCGTCGCGCGCGATCGCGAGATCGCCAACCCCTTCTCCAAGGATGCGCAGATTATCGCGCTGCGCGGCGCCCGCCGGTATCTGGGCGACCGGCTGATCCGGACCGCCAGGCCCCATGCGATCCTCGATCCCGCCCATGGACCGCTGATCGCTGTCCGCCTGAACGTCCTGACGCGCAAGACTCTCGGCGGTCTTCATGCGGATCTGGACGGCCGGGTGCTCGCGGCGGACGATCGGCCCATCCCGGGATTGTATGCCGCTGGCGAGATCGCCGGCTTCGGCGGCGGCGGCTACCACGGATACAATGCGCTCGAAGGCGGCTTTCTTGGCGGCTGCCTGTTCTCCGGACGCCGCGCCGGCCGGTATGCAGCCAAAGCCACAGGTTGAAAAACCGGCGAAAATAATTCGCGCGACCCGTCGTCACGTAACCGTGAAGTAACCTAGCCGAAGCATTCTTCTGTCAGAACTGCTGCGTGCGCGTCGAGAATGCGGTTGCCTGAAATGGCAGCCGATTGGGAAATGAGCTGTATGTCGATCCATTTGCGTCTCATTATCGGCAGTTCGATCTTCGCGGTGCTGGCGCTCCTGTTCGCGGCCTTTTCCTATCATTCCCAGTCCGTGTCCCTCGGTTTCGCGCAGAATTTCTACGACGGCGGGATCGATCCGCTCGGGCGGCTCCAGGTCGCCAAGGGCAAGACGGTCGCATTGGCCGAGAGCCTCGGCACGCAGGAGACAGCCAGCGGCGACGACGCGCAGGTCCGGCTGGAACCGGCGATGCGCACCATCTCCTCGATCAAGGCCGACGTGCAGACAGCCCTCGCCCAGTCCGGCTCCGCCGAGGTTCAGGCCATCCTGTCCGAGCTCCTGTATCCGTTGAGCCGGCTGGAAGCCTCCGGCGGCAACATGTCAGCCCGCATGGCGGCTCGCGAGATCGCCAGCACTGCGCTGGTTCTCGACCGCGCGGTCACGGCGATGAACGCCGACCTGGTGCAGACCAAGGCCGAAGCGGTCGGCGCCATCGAGAGCGCGCGGTTGCGCAATTTCGCCGGCCTGGCCGCGATCCTCATCGGCATGGCGGGCTTTGCCGTCTTCCTGTCGCGCTCCGTCGGCGCCTCGCTGCGCCGGGTGTCGGGTCTTGCCCGCAACCTGGCCAGCGGTATCGAGTGCGACATGATCGAGGCCCGCGGCCCGAGCGAGGTGCGCGACGTTCTGAATGCCCTGCGGCAGATGCAGGAGCATTGCGAGAAGCTCGAGACGATGATGCTCGACAAGGTCGACCTGATGGCCGGCCGGCTCAACACCCAGCAGGACCAGCTGACCGCGGCCCTCAACAACATGACCCAGGCGCTCTGCATGCTGGACGGCCAGAAGCGCATGATCCTGTGCAACGAGACCTTCACCGAACTCTTCGGCGACCACCCGGCCGGCACCAACGCCCGCGACTTCTTCACCGATGCGCGGCTGACCGGCCGTGTCGCGCCCAACGACACGGCGTCGCATGTCCAGGAAGTCGGCGAGGGGCAGATCATGGAAGTGAAGCGTCGCGGCATGTCCGGCGACGGCCTTCTGATCACCTTCGAGGACATCACCGAGCGCGAGGCCATCGCCCGGCGCCTGCAGCACCTCTCCGGCCACGACGCCCTGACCGAACTGCCCAATCGCGGCGTCTTCGCCGAAATCCTCGACGAGGCGCTCGGCAAGGGCCGCAAGGCGCTGACCATCGCGGTCATCGACATTCGCGGCTTCAAGACCATCAACGACACCTATGGCCATCCCGTCGGTGACGCCATCCTGCGCCAGTGCGGTGCGCGGCTGATCGAGAAGGCCGGCGCGAAGGCGACGGTCGCGCGCCTCGGCGGCAACGAATTCGCCGTCATCCTCCTCGGTGGCCGATCCGCTGCCGATGCCGAGGAACTGGCTCGTTCGATGGTCGCCAGCTTCGACGAGCCCTTCGAGGTCGAAGGTCGCCACATCAGCGCCTCTGGCAGCGTCGGCGCCCTTTATGTTGCAGGCGGCAAGCGTCCCGTGGATCTCGACGCCGCGATCGCGCTGCAAAATTGCGACCTCGCGCTCTACCAGGCCAAGCAGTCGGCCGGCAGCAGCTACCGGATGTTCCAGCCGAGCATGCGCCAGAAGCTGCAGCAGCGCCGCGAACTGGAGATCGACCTGCAGAAGGCGATCGAAGAGGGCCAGTTCGAGCTGTTCTACCAGCCCTTCGTCGATACCGGGCGCCGCGCGATCAGCGGCTTCGAGGCTCTGCTGCGCTGGAACCACCCGGAACGCGGCCGTGTCAGCCCCTCCACCTTCATCCCGCTGGCCGAGGAAACCGGCCTGATCACCCAGATCGGCCTGTGGGCGCTGGAAACCGCCTGCGAGCAGGCGTCGAGCTGGGTCAGCGATCTCGCCATCTCGGTCAACCTTTCGGCGGTGCAGTTCAAGAGCCCGACCCTCGTCGCCGATGTGCGGCGCGTTCTGGCCAAGTCCGGGCTGCAGCCGTCGCGACTGCAGATCGAGGTCACCGAATCCCTGTTCCTCGACGAGGGCGACAAGGTGCTCTCGATCCTGACGGAATTCCGCCGGATGGGCCTGACCATCTCGATGGACGATTTCGGCACCGGCTATTCCTCGCTCGGCTATCTGAACCGCTTCCCCTTCGACAAGATCAAGATCGACCAGTCCTTCGTGCGCGACATGTCGCGGCCGGAGAACATCGCCATCGTGCGTTCGGTCATCGGCCTGTCCAACGCCCTCGACATGCGGGTCATCGCCGAGGGTATCGAGACGCCGGAGCAGATGCGCATTCTCTACGCCGAGGGATGCCGCGAGATGCAGGGCTATTATTTCTCGCGGCCGCGCCCGGCTTCGGACCTGCCGAAGATGCTGGTCGAGATCGCCGACCGCTGGCCGCATGAATTCGAGGCGCTGACCCAGGACGCGATCGAGCCGCGCAGCACCGCGGCCACCGCCGCCTGAGCGGTGGGCGAGCGCAATCCGTCCGACCGCGAGTGAACGTCAATCCCGTGGCCGGATGCCGTTGAGGACGACCGACAGCACGGCCTGCGCGGTCTGCTCGCGGAAGCCGGGCGCATCGACCTGACGGCCGACGATCGCGCGGATCTGCACGTCGAAATCGGCATAGTGCTGGGTCGTCGCCCAGATCATGAAGATCAGATGGTACGGATCGACCGGTGCGAGCTGGCCACGATCGACCCAGTCCCGAATGACCCGCGCCTTCACGTCGACGAGCTGCTTGAGCCGGGTGGCGAGAAAGTCGCCGACCACCGGGGCCCCGGCCAGGACCTCGTTGGCGAACAGGCGCGAGGCGGCCGGATTGTCTTCCGACATGGCGAGCTTGGCGGTGATGTAGCGGCGCAGCTCCTCGATCGGGTCGCCGTCGGCGTTCATCGCTTCCAGCGGCGCCAGCCAGTCGTCCAGCGTGTGCTCCAGCACCGCCCGGTAGATGTCCTGCTTGCGGCGGAAATAATAGAGGAGATTCGGCTTCGACATCTTCGCCCGCACGGCGATCTGGTCGACGGTCGATCCCCGGAAGCCGTTGACCGAAAACACTTCGAGCGCGGCGTCCAGGATGATCTCGCGGTTGATCGCCTGGATGCGGGTCGGCTGGCGGTCGCCATGCGGCAACTCTGTGCCGGAATGCTCGACTGTCTGGTCCACGCGTTCCGCCCTCTCCAAACCGGAGTCTGCCCGCCTATTTTGCACTGCGATATTCTGCGCAGATCTTCAGCAGGACGCTTGACCGGTTCCTGACGACCTTCTAGCCTCGCTTTTGACCAATTAGTCAAGATTTCGGACGATCCGGGCTTCGGAACCGTCCCATTGAGGCGGCAGCCGATGAACGAGAACGCACCGATCGCGCCCAACAATCTCGAAGCCTTCTGGATGCCGTTCACCGCGAACCGGCAGTTCAAGCAGACGCCGCGCATGTTCGTCGCGGCCAAGGACATGCACTACACCACGTCCGACGGGCGCCAGGTACTGGATGGCACCGCCGGCCTGTGGTGCGTCAATGCCGGCCATTGCCGGCCGCGGATCGTCGAGGCGATCCAGAAGCAGGCGGCCGAGCTCGACTACGCGCCGGCCTTCCAGATGGGACATCCGAAGGCCTTCGAACTGGCCTCGCGCCTTGCCGCGATCGCGCCGTCCGGCCTCGACCACGTGTTCTTCACCAATTCCGGCTCCGAGTCGGTCGAGACCGCGCTGAAGATCGCGCTCGCCTATCACCGGGCGAAGGGCGATGGAGCCCGCTTCCGCCTGATCGGGCGTGAGCGCGGCTATCACGGGGTCAATTTCGGCGGCATCTCGGTCGGCGGCATTGTCGGCAACCGCAAGATGTTCGGCACGCTCCTGACCGGCGTCGACCACATGCGCCACACCCACGATCCGGTCCGCAACGGCTATTCCAGCGGCGAGACCGAGCATGGCGCCGAACTGGCCGGCGACCTCCTGCGCATCGCCACCCTGCACGATCCCTCCACCATCGCGGCGGTGATCGTTGAGCCGGTGGCCGGTTCGACCGGCGTCCTGCCGCCGCCGAAGGGCTATCTGAAGCGGCTGCGCGAGATCTGCGACCAGCACGGTATCCTGCTCATCTTCGACGAGGTGATCACCGGCTACGGGCGCATGGGCACGGCCTTCGCCGCCGATTATTTCGGCGTGACACCGGACATCATGGTCACCGCCAAGGGCCTGACCAACGGCGTCATCCCGATGGGCGCAGTCTATGTGAAGGACGAGATCTACGACGCCTTCATGGGCGGCGCCGAGCATCTGATCGAGTTCGCTCACGGCTATACCTATTCCGGCAACCCGATCGCCGCGGCGGCGGGTCTCGCAACGCTGGAGACCTACAAGGAAGACGGGCTGTTCGAGCGGGCGAAGGCGCTGGAGCCGGTCTGGGCCGAGGCGATCCATTCGCTGAAGGGCGAGCCCCATGTGATCGACATCCGCACCATCGGCCTGATCGGCGCCATCGAGCTGGAGCCGATCGCCGGGGAGCCGACCAAGCGGGCCTTCTCGGCCTTCCTGGAAGCCTACGAAAAGGGGCTGCTGATCCGCACGACCGGCGATATCATCGCCCTGTCGCCGCCGCTGATGATCTCCGAGGACCAGATCGGCGAGATCGTCGAGACGCTGCGCGGCATTCTGAAGACCCTCGCCTGACGGCACCGCAACAGATCGAGAGAGTGACCCCATGAGCCCAGCCACCAATCTCCAGATCGACGGCGACCGCCTCTGGGATTCGCTGATGGAGATGGCGAAGATCGGCCCGGGCATCGCCGGCGGAAACAACCGCCAGACCCTGACCGACGAGGACGCCGAGGGGCGGTCGCTCTTTAAGGCATGGTGCGAGGCGGCCGGACTGACCATGGGCCTCGACACGATGGGCAACATGTTCGCCCGCCGCGAAGGCACCGATCCCGAGGCGCTGCCGGTCTATGTCGGCAGTCATCTCGATACCCAGCCGACCGGCGGCAAGTACGACGGCGTCCTCGGCGTGCTGGCCGGCCTCGAACTGGTGCGCACCCTCAACGACCTCAATATCCGCACTCGGCATCCGATCGTCGTCACCAACTGGACGAACGAGGAGGGCACCCGCTTTGCCCCGGCCATGCTGGCCTCGGGTGTCTTCGCCGGCGTTCTGGAAGAGAGCTGGGCCAAGGACCGCAAGGACGCCGCCGGCAAGAGCTTCGGCGCCGAACTCGAGCGGATCGGGTGGCAGGGCGACGAGCCGGTCGGCAGCCGCAAGATGAAGGCGTTCTTCGAGTTGCACATCGAGCAGGGGCCGATTCTGGAGGACGAGGGGATCGACATTGGCGTCGTCACCCACGGACAGGGGCTCTACTGGCTGGAGGTCACCCTGACCGGCAAGGAGAGCCACACCGGCTCGACGCCGATGTACAAGCGGCGCAATGCCGGCCTCGGCATGGCGCGGGTCATCGAGCTCGTCCATGAGGTGGCGATGGATTACCAGCCGAACGCCGTCGGCACGATCGGCCAGATCGACGTCCATCCGAACTCCCGCAACATCATTCCCGGCCGCTGCGTCTTCACCGTCGACATCCGCTCGCCGTCCAAGGACACCCTCGACACGATGCGCGAGCGCATCGAGGACGGCATCGACCTGATCGCCGACGCGCTCGACATCGACGTGTCCGTCGACGAGGTCGGCCATTTCGATCCGGTGACCTTCGACGAAACCTGCGTGACGGCCATCCGCGACGCCGCCGAGGCGCTCGGCTATTCCCACCGTAACATCGTCTCGGGGGCCGGCCACGACGCCTGCTGGATCAACCGCGTTGCGCCGACCGCCATGGTCATGTGCCCCTGTGTCGACGGCCTGTCCCACAACGAGGCGGAAGAGATTTCCAAGGAATGGGCGACGGCCGGCGCCAACGTCCTGATGCGCGCGGTCGTGGAGACTGCGGGCATCGTGGAGTAGGCTGGACCGGGATCGCGCAACGCCAGGAGGTCGTCATGGGCAGGCCGAAGGAACTGACCGAAGCGGAACGGGCCGATCTTCTGGCTCGCGGATTTCAGCCTGTCGAAATGTGGGTGCCGAACTGGAACGATCTGGCCTTTCAGGCGCAGTTGGACAAGGACTGCCGGGCGATCAATGCGGCGGATCGCCGGTCGGGAGAGATCGATCGCCTGTCGGACGAGGTCGCCGATCTGTGGGACGATCTTCCTCAATGAGGAGAGGGGATGTCGTGCTCGTCTCGGGGAACGGAGACTACGGCAAGGCCAGGCCGGCCGTTGTCGTGCACGCCGACCATTTCGCCGAGCGTCTTGGCAGCGTCACGGTCGTTCCCTTCACCACCGATCTTGGCAAGGACATCTCTATCCGCATTCCCGTAGAGCCGGCGCCGTCGAACGGATTGCGGGAGCGTTCGCAGCTGATGGTCGACAAGCTCCAGACCTATCCGCGCGAAAAGGTCTATGCGCCGATCGGCAGTGTCGACCCGGACCGCATGCTTGAGGTCGACCGGGCCCTGATGATCTTCCTGCAACTGGCAGGCGTCGTCGGCGCGGCGCCTTCCAATCTTCCATCGTCCAGCCAGGAGTCACCATGACCATCGTCATCAAGGGCGGCACGATCGTAACCGCCGATCTCACCTACAAGGCCGACATCCTGATCGATGGCGACACCATCGCGGCGATCGGTCCCGACCTGTCGGGCGACGAGGTGATCGACGCCTCCGGCACCTATGTCATGCCCGGCGGCATCGACCCCCACACCCATATGGAAATGCCCTTCATGGGCACCCATTCGGCGGACGATTTCGATTCCGGCTCGGCGGCGGCGCTGGCCGGCGGCACCACCATGACCGTCGATTTCTGCCTGCCTGCCCCCGACCAGGGGCCGCTGGACGCGCTGCAGACCTGGTTCCAGAAGGCCGGTCCGGCCCGCACCGACTATTCCTTCCACATGGGCGTGACCTGGTGGGGCCAGAAATATTTCGACGAGATGCCCAAGGTGGTCGAGGCCGGCATCAACACCTTCAAGCACTTCATGGCCTACAAGGGCGCGCTGATGGTGAATGACGACGAGATGTTCGCGTCCTTCACCCGCTGCGCCGAGCTCGGCGCCATGCCGCTGGTCCATGCCGAGAACGGCGACGTCGTCGCCTTCCTGCAGCAGAAATTGCTCGCCGAGGGCAATAACGGGCCGGAGGGCCACGCCTATTCGCGCCCGCCCGAGGTCGAGGGCGAGGCGGTCAACCGCGCCATCATGATCGCCGATCAGGCGGGCGTCCCGCTCTACGTGGTCCACACCTCCTGCGAACAGGCCCATGAAGCGATCCGCCGGGCCCGCCAGAAGGGCATGCGGGTCTATGGCGAGCCGCTGATCCAGCATCTGGTGCTGGACGAGAGCGAGTATTTCCATCCCGACTGGCAGCACGCCGCCCGCCGGGTGATGTCGCCGCCCTTCCGCGACAAGAAGAACCAGGATTCGCTTTGGGCGGGCCTCGCGGCCGGCTCCTTGCAGGTCGTCGCCACCGACCATTGCGCCTTCACCGACGAGCAGAAGCGCATGGGGCTCGGCGACTTCACCAAGATCCCCAACGGCACCGGGGGCCTCGAAGACCGGCTGGCGGTCCTGTGGACAAAGGGCGTCGGCACCGGCCGGCTAACGATGAACGAGTTCGTCGCCGTCACGTCCACCAACATCGCCAAGATCCTCAACATCTATCCGAAGAAGGGCGCGATTCTCGTCGGGGCCGACGCCGATCTGGTGATCTTCGACCCGGCCGCCACCAAGACCATCTCGGCCAAGACCCAGAAATCGGTGATCGAATACAACGTCTTCGAGGGCATCGAACTGACCGGCCTGCCGGTGATGACGCTCTCGCGCGGCCGCCTCGCCTTCAAGGAGGGCGACGTGCGGGCCGAAAAGGGCAATGGCCGCTTCGTCGAGCGTCCGGCCAGCGCGCCCGCCGCCAAGGCGCTGTCGACCTGGAAGGAACTCACCGCGCCGCGCAAGATCGAGCGCACCGGCATTCCGGCGAGCGGGGTCTGACAGTTTGAGCCAGACCACGTCCCGATCGACCGAGCCGTCTGCCGCGGCCGCCGCGCCGGTCATCGAAGCCCGCAATCTCGACCTCGTCTTCGAGACCGCCGACACGCCGGTCCATGCGCTGAAGGGCATCGACCTCACCGTGAACAGCGGCGAGTTCGTCTCCTTCATCGGGCCGTCCGGCTGCGGCAAGACCACGCTGCTCAGGGTCATCGCCGACCTGGAGCAGCCGACCGGCGGATCGATCTCGGTCAACGGCATGACGCCCGACCAGGCGCGCCAGGCGCGGGCCTATGGCTATGTCTTCCAGGCCGCGGCGCTCTATCCCTGGCGCACCATCGAGAAGAACGTCGCACTGCCGCTGGAAATCATGGGCTTCGACCGGGCCGAGCGGAAACGCCGGATCGACGCCAATCTCGAACTGGTCGGCCTTGCCGGCTTCGGCCGCAAATATCCCTGGCAATTGTCCGGCGGCATGCAGCAGCGGGCCTCGATCGCCCGCGCCCTGTGCTTCGACCCGGACCTCCTCCTGATGGACGAACCCTTCGGCGCGCTCGACGAGATCGTCCGCGACCATCTCAACGAGGAACTGCTGAAGCTTTGGGCCAAGACCCGGAAGACTGTCGTCTTCGTGACGCACTCGATCCCCGAGGCAGTGTTCCTGTCGACACGGATCGTGGTGATGAGCCCGCGGCCGGGTCGCATTCACGAGATCATCGACTGCGATCTCGGGCCGGACCGTCCCCTCGACATCCGCGACACGCCGGAATTCCTCGCCATCGCCCACCAGGTGCGCGAGGGACTGCGGGCAGGGCACGGCTATGACTGAGCGGTGCCGATGACGCCGCCGTCGACCCCCATCGCCGAGCCGGGCGCGGCCATCGGCTATGCTGGTCCGCTGCGGCGGCTGGGCCGGCGCATGCGCGACGGGCGGACCGTGCCGGTTCTCACCGTCGTCCTGGCGATCCTCGCCATCTGGTATCTCGCCGCCATCGGGATGAACTGGGCGACCGAGACGGTGAAGCTGGAGCGCGCCGGCGAGGCCTATGGCGCCCTCGACACGGTCGCCGCCACCTGGTCGGCGGAGCGGCCGGTGTTGCCGGCGCCGCACCAGATCGTCGTGGAAATCTGGAACTCGACGGTGGGGGTGAAACCGTCCTCGCCGCGTTCGCTGCTCTACCACGCCTGGGTGACGCTCTCCTCGACGCTGCTCGGCTTCCTCATCGGCACCGCGCTGGGCGTGCTCCTGGCCGTCGGCATCCTCAATTCGCGCACGCTCGACAAGAGCCTGATGCCCTGGATCATCGCCTCGCAGACCATCCCGATCCTCGCCATCGCGCCGATGGTGATCGTCGTCCTCAATTCGGTCGGCGTGACCGGCCTTCTGCCCAAGGCGATCATTTCAACCTACCTGTCCTTCTTCCCGGTCGCGGTCGGCATGGTGAAGGGGCTGCGCTCGCCCGACGCGATGCTGATCGATCTGATGCACACCTATTCGGCGACCCGCCGCCAGACGCTGGTCAAGCTGCGCTGGCCGGCGTCCATGCCGTTCCTGTTCACCTCCATGAAGGTGGCCGTGGCAGCGGCTCTCGTCGGGGCCATTGTCGGCGAACTGCCGACCGGCGCGGTCGCCGGTCTCGGCGCGCGGCTTCTGGCCGGCTCCTATTATGGCCAGACCATCCAGATCTGGTCGGCGCTCGTCGCCGCTGCGATCATGGCGGGCGTCCTCGTCTGGCTGATCGGGCTCGGCGAAAAGGCGTCGCTCAAGCGCATGGGGGCCCGGCCATGAGCGCCGCGCGGAACGGCGCCGGCCCCGGTCCCGGCGCGATCGCCCTGACCGGCGGCCTTGCGGCAATGGCGGCGATCGCCGCCCTGACGCTGCTCGGCGTGAACCAGCGTGGCCCGCTTCTGATCCTGGCGATCCTCGCCTTCTGGGCCGCCTCCTGGCGGCTGACCGTCAGTCTCGCCGCGATCGAGCCGCGGGGGCGGGCGGGGCACGTCGCGCTCCAGGTACTCATCCCGGTCGTCTTCGGCGTCTCGCTGCTGTTCCTCTGGGAGTTCGTGGTGCGGGCGCTGCAGGTGCCGATCGTGCTCCTGCCGGCCCCGTCCGACATCGGTGTCAGGATCGCCAACTCGCTGCCGATCCTGTGGGTCGACTTCGTCCAGACGTTCCTGAAAGCGGTGGTGGCGGGCTACGTCATCGGCTGTGCAAGCGGTTTCGCCGTCGCGGTGCTGGTCGATCGCTCGTCCTTCTTGAAGCGCGGGCTTCTGCCGGTCGGCAATCTCGTCTCGGCGCTGCCCATCGTCGGCGTCGCGCCGATCATGGTGATGTGGTTCGGCTTCGACTGGCCGTCCAAGGCCGCCGTGGTCGTGGTGATGACCTTCTTCCCCATGCTGGTGAACACCGTCGCCGGCCTGTCGGCGGCCGGGGCGATGGAGCGCGACCTGATGCGCACCTATGCCGCCGGCCCCTGGCAGAGCCTTCTGAAGCTGCGGCTGCCGGCGGCCATGCCCTTCATCTTCAACGCGCTGAAGATCAACTCGACCCTCGCCCTGATCGGTGCAATCGTGGCGGAGTTCTTCGGCACGCCGATCGTCGGCATGGGCTTTCGCATCTCGGCCGAGATCGGCCGGATGAACACCGACATGGTCTGGGCCGAGATCGCGGTCGCCGCGCTCGCGGGTTCGCTGACCTATGGCATTCTGTCCGTTATCGAGCGGATCACGACTTTCTGGCATCCGTCCTACCGCAAGGGCTAGGCGGCGACGCAACGCAGCAGCAAAGGAGAATGCGCATGAGGAAGCTACTGGCAGGCGCCACGGTGGCGTTGGCAGGTCTTGGTCTGGCGATGCCCGCGATGGCGCAGGATGCGCTGACGCTGCAGCTCAAATGGGTCACCCAGGCGCAGTTCGCCGGCTATTACGTCGCCAAGGAGAAAGGCTTCTACGAGGAGGCCGATCTCGACGTCACCATCAAGCCGGGCGGACCCGACATCGCTCCGGTCCAGGTGCTGGCCGGTGGCGGCGCCGACATCGTCGTCGACTGGATGCCGTCGGCGCTGGCCGCCCGCGAAAAGGGCGTCGCGCTGGTCAACATCGCCCAGCCCTTCGAGCGCTCGGGCATGATGCTGACCTGTCGCAAGGAGACCGGCATCGAGAAGCCCGCCGACTTCAAGGGCAAGACCCTCGGCGTCTGGTTCTCGGGCAACGAATATCCGTTCCTGTCCTGGATGTCGCAGCTCGGCCTGTCGACCGAAGGCGGCGACGAGGGCGTCACCGTCATCAAGCAGGGCTTCAATGTCGATCCGCTGATCCAGAAGCAGGCCGACTGCATCTCAACCATGACCTACAACGAATACGGCCAGGTTCTGGACGCCGGCATCCCGGCCGAGGAACTGGTGGTGTTCAACTACACCGACCAGGGCGTCGCGACGCTCGAGGACGGCCTCTATGTCCTCGAGGAGGATCTGCAGAAGCCGGAGATGGTGGACGCCTATGCCCGCTTCGTGAAGGCGTCGATGAAGGGCTGGTCCTATGCGGCCGAAAACCCGGAAGAGGCGGCCGAGATCGTTCTCGACAACGACATGACCGGTGCCCAGACCATGGCGCACCAGACCTTCATGATGGGCGAGATCGCCAAGCTCCTCGGTGACGACGGCGCGCTCGACACGGCGGCGGCTGACAACACCGTCGGCGTCCTGATGTCGGGCGGCTCCGACCCGGTGATCACAAAGGAGCCCGAGGGCGCCTGGACCAGCGTCGTCACCGACAAGGCTGCCGAGATGGACTGACCGCCTGCCGGTCAGTACGGACAAGCGAAAGGCCGGGGCATGTCCCCGGCCTTTCTGCATGCTGGGAGCCGCGTCGATCGACCGCGCGCGGCGACGCTACCGGTGCGGTTCCGTCAGGCGGGGGCGGGCGCGGCGCTTGCCGGCGCCGGCGCGTGCTTTGCCAGCGGATCGCCGATGAGCGGGCTTGGCACGTCCTCGCCGCGCCTGCGCTTGAACCAGGCGACCAGGCATTCGCCCAGCATCAGCATGGCCGGGGTCAGCACCAGCGTCAGCACCGTCGCGAAGGTCAGCCCGCCGGCGATGGCGCTCGACAGCTCTGTCCACCACTGGGTCGAGGGCGCGCCGAACGCCATGGTGCGGTGGACGAAGTCGATATTGACGCCGATCACCATCGGCATCAGCCCGAGAACGGTGGTGATCGAGGTCAGGAACACCGGCCGCAGGCGCTGGGCGCCGGTGCGCAACAGCGCTTCCAGCGGCGGCTGACCCGAGCGCCGCAGATCGTTGTAGGTGTCGATCAGGACGATGTTGTTGTTGACCACGATGCCGGCCAGCGCGATCACGCCGATGCCCCCCATCACCACCCCGAACGGGCGGCCGGTGAGGAGCAGGCCGTAGAACACTCCGGCCGTCGAGAACACGATGGCACTCATCACCAGGATCGCCTGGTAGATCGAGTTGAACTGGGTCACCAGCACCAGGAACATCAGGAAGATCGCCGCGCCGAAGGCGCCGGCGAGGAAGCTCATCGCTTCCGCCTGGTCCTCCGCCTCGCCGCCGAAGCGGAAATCGACGCCGGGCGGCAGGCTGGCCTGTTCCAGCGCCTGCCGCAGGGCGACGATCTGGTCGTTGACCAGCAGCCCCTCGGCGACGTCCGCCTCCACTGCCATGACCCGGCGCTGGTCGATGCGGATGATCGTGCCGACCTTGGGCGCCGGCTTGAAGGAGACAAAGTTGCGGATCGGCACGAGCCCCTGCGCGGTGGGGATCCGCAGATCCTGCAGCCGCTCCAGCGTGCGGTCGCCGGCCGGGAAGCGCACGCGGATCGGCACCTCGCCGTCGCCGCCGGCATCCTCGGGCCGATAGTTGGAAACCTCGATCCCGGCGGTCAGCAGCCGGACGGCCTGGCCGAGCAGCGAGACGTCGGCGCCGTAGCGCGCGGCCTCCTCGCGGTTGACCTGCAGCTGCCATTCGACGCCGGGCAGGGGGCGCGTGTCGGTGACGTTGGTGAAGCCGCCGATCTCCTCCATCAGCCCGCGGGCCGTGGCGATGCCATCGGCCAGCGTGTCCAGCGACGGGCCGAGCAGCTTGAGATTGACCGGCTTGCCGCTGGCCGGGCCGTTCTGCTCCTGCTGCACCTGGACCGTGATGCCGGGAATGTCGGCGACCCTTGCGCGGATGTCGTCGAAGATCGCCGTCGCCTTGCGCCGCTCGTCCCATTCGTCGAGCTCGAGCTGGACGGTGCCGATGACGTCGGCCCCGACCTGGCGGGCGCCGCCCTCGCTCAGCGTGCGGGCATAGACGGTCTGCACCTCCTCCATGCCGAGCAGCCGGTTCTCGACCCGGCGCACCAGCGCGTCGCGCTCGAAGATCGAGAAATTGTCGCGGGCGCGGATCTGCACCTGGGCGAATTCCGGTTCGATCGACGGGAAGAACTCGACGCCCTTGCCGTGCTGCGAATAGCCGTAGAAGGCGCCGACGAGCAGGACGGTGGCGATGACGAACGTGGCGAAGGGCGCCTTCACGGCGCTGCGCAGGACCCGCAGATAGGTGCCGGTCCAGCCGCCGATCTGCGACATGTCGCCGGTCTCGGCGGCCTCGATGGCCGCGCGCTGGCGCGCCGGCATCGGCTGGGCCTTGCCGATCATGCCGCCGAGCACGGGAATGAAGACCAGCGCCATGAACAAAGATGCGGCGAGGGTGATCATCACCGTGATCGGCAGGAATTTCATGAACTCGCCGACGATCCCGCTCCAGAACAGAAGCGGCAGGAACACAGCGAGCGTCGTGACCGTCGAGGCGATGATCGGCCAGGCCATGCGCTTGGCGGCCTGGCGATAGGCCTCGCGCGGGGAGGCGCCTTCCAGAAGCCGCCGGTCGGCGAGCTCGGTGGTGACGATGGCCCCGTCGACCAGCATGCCGACCACCAGGATCAGCGAGAACAGGACGATGATGTTCATCGTGTAGCCGGCGAGCCAGAGGATCGCGATGCCGGCGAGGAAGGAGCCCGGGATCGACAGGCCGACCAGCACCGAGGTGCGGAAGCCGAGCGCCGCGACGATGACGATCATCACCAGGACGATGGCCGAGATGACGTTGTTTTCCAGGTCGCCGAGCATGGTCTTCACCTGCTCGGACTCGTCCTGCAGGTAGCGCACGCTCACCGTCTCGGGCCAGGCTTCCTTCTGGCGCGCGACCACCTCGCGCACGGCGTCCACCGTCTCGATGATGTTGGCGCCGGAGCGCTTCTTCACTTCCAGCGCCAGCGACGGTTCGCCGTCGATGCGGGCAAAGCCCTCCGGGTCCTCGAAGGTGCGCCGCGCGATGGCGACGTCCTTGAAGGTCAGAACCGTCGAGCCGTCGACCTTGATCGGCAGGTCGAGCACGTCCTGCGCGTCCTCGATCAGGCCGGGCACCTTGAGGACGATGCGTCCGGCCCCGGTGTCGAGCGCGCCGGCGGCGATCAGCCGGTTGTTGCGGCTGATCTGGCTGACCAGTTCGTCGAAGGACAGATTGTAGGTCTCGAAGACCGTGGGGTCGATCAGGACCTCCATCAGCTCTTCGCGCTCGCCGCCGATGTCGATCTCCAGAACGCCCGACAGGGCTTCCAGATCGTCCTTGAGGTCGCCGGCGATATTGACCAGCGAGCGTTCGGGGATCGGCCCCGACAGGACGACGGTCAGGATCGGGAACAGCGAGGTGTTCACCTCGGTGACCACCGGCTCGTCGACCTCGGCCGGCATGTTCGGCTTGGCGCGGTCGACGGCGTCCTTGACGTCAGTCAGTGCCTCGTCGGCGTCGAAGCCCGCCTCGAATTTCAGCTGCACCGAGGCGAAGCCCTCGGAGGCGTGCGCCTCCATCTCGTCGAGCCCGGAGAGGGACGACAGTTCGGTCTCCAGCGGCCGCACCAGCAGGCGCTCGCTGTCCTCCGGCGAGATGCCTTCCAGCACCGCGCTGACATACATCACCGGGATCGGGATGTCGGGCGAGGATTCCTTCGGGATTGCCTGATAGCCGGCGATACCGGCGATCAGCACCAGGATGAGGAACAGGAGGACCGTGCGTGACCGGTCGAAGGCGGCGTCGATAAGGGCTCTCACTGGCCCCTCTCCGCGGCATCGTCGAAAAGCAAGGCGCCCGCCAGCGCCGGCGTCACCTCGCCGGTCACCTCCATGCCGTTGTCGCGCTGATAGGCTCGGATCGCCGAACGCGTCGATGCGCCAAGAACGCCATCGACGGTGCCGGGCGAATAGCCGAGCGTTTCCAGCCGCTGCTGCAGCGCCCGCACCGGCAGGGCCTCCAGCGACGCTTCGATCTCGGCGGCGGTCTCCGTGCTCTCTTCGGTGGTCGCGGCCTCCGGCATGTCGGCGTCGGCATCGCCCTGCGCCACGATCCCGCCGTCGCCCTCTCCCTGTTCGCTGGCGGTTTCGCCGACGATGTCGGGGGCCGGTTCGGGAAGCTCCACCTGCGGATCTGCTGCGGTGTCCGGCTCACCCGGTTTACCCGGTTCGGGCGCCACGACGCGCACGGTCTCGCCGGCCGCGACGAAGCCCTGGCCCACCGAGATGATGCGCAGCTCGTCCGGCAGTCCGCTCACCCAGATGCCGTCGGTCTCGGCGCGCACCAGTTCGATCGGGTGGAAGCTGACGACGTCATCTTCGCCGACCGCCTTGACGCCGAGCGTGCCGTCCGGGCCGAGCGCCAGGAGGGCCGCCGAGATGAAATGCGCCGGCGTCTCGCCGGTGGGGATGCGGACCTGCGCCGAAATGCCGGCCGGGATGTCGCGGTCGGGATTTTCGACCACGACCTCCACCGGGAAGGTCCGGGTGGCGGTATCGGCATTGGCCGCGATGTAGCGCACCGTGCCCTCGCGCGCCTCGCCGGTAATGAAGGTGACGGCGGCCGGCTGGCCGACCCGGACCTTGCCGACATTCTGCTGGGCGATCTGCACGTCGACGGTCAGGGGATCGATGTCGATCTGCTGGCCGACCTCAGCGCTGGCGGCGACGAATTCGCCGAGATCGAGGTCGAAGGCGTCGAGCACGCCGGTGATCGGCGCGCGGATCTCGGTGTCGCCGGTGGTCTGCCGGATCGCTGCAAGCGCCGCCTTGGCGCTGGCGAGTTCGGCCTGCGCGGCCTCGACTTCGGCGGCGGTCGAATAGCCGCGATCGGCCAGGCCCGAGACCCGGTCGTACTCGCCCTGGCGGCGCGACAGCTCGGCCTCGGCCTGGGCAACCTGGGCGCTGCGATCGTCGAGCGCGATCCGGGCGATCAGCGTGCCTTCCTCGAGGAAATCGCCCTTGGCGACGAGCACCTCTTCCACCGTGCCGCCGACCTTGGCGCGCACCGGAGTGATGCGGTCGGGCGAGACCTGACCCTCGGCGGCGACGAACTGGGTCACCGCCGTGGCGTTCGAGGCGAAGGCCTCGACGGTGAAGGGCTGCTGCTGGCGCGCCTGCGGCGCCGTGGCGGTGTCCTCGGCAGGGTAGAGATAGCCTGAGCCCATCCACGCCACGAGGGCGAGAACGAAGAGGGTCGCCAGCCAGCCGGCATAGGACCTTGGTTCCCTGGCGGGGCGCGCGGTGTCGGCGGCCGGTGTCTGCGTCCGGTTTTCGTCGGTGCTGGTCATCGGTCGTCCGGGGTTTGCGCGGGCACAGGCTGATCGGCCAGGCGCGCGGCGATGTCGGCAAAGGCGGAGACCGACGTTTCGAAGAACTGGCGTGCCTCCTCGAGCCGGGCACGCTCGACGGCGGCGTCGCCGGGCAGGGCATCGGCGGTCTCGGCAAGGGTGGCGAGCATGTCCTGCATCCGCGCGATGATGCCGCGCATCATGTTCGCATAAGGGCGCTCGGCGAGGCGGAAGAAGTCCTGGCGCTCGCCCGGCACGGCCATCCGCTCGATCAGCCCCTTGCTTTCGAGGAGCCGGGCATTGGTCGAGATCGAACCGCGGCTGACGCCGAGCGTTTCGGCCAGCGCGCCGAAGCTCACCGGTTCGGGCGCAAGGATCAGATAGCCGAACAGACGGCCCGCAATCCGCGGCAGGCCTTCCACTTCGAGATGGTGGCCCATGCGGTCGACGAAATGCGCGCGTACGGCGCTGCCGTCGTCGGCCGGGACGGACTGGTGATCGAGGACGATGTTCATCCGGCGCAGATACGTGCGCCGGGCCGTTCAATCAAGACTGAACGAAGACAAATCGTTCAGCTATGGCTGAATGTCACAGAAGGGTGCCGATCAGCCTACGGCGGGCTTGCCCGGCCCTGCGGGCACGACCGGAGCGGGCGGCTGGAAGCTCTTCTTCAGCCGCGCGCTCAGATCCTCGAAGGGCTGCTTGCAGGGCCCTTCCTCCGGATGCTGGACAAGATGCTCGTAGACATGCGGCACCAGATCGACGGCCTGGTCCAGCGTCTGGTCGCTGCCCCGCTGATAACCGCCGAGGAGACGCAGATCCCGCGTGTCCTCGTATCGCGAGATCATGCTGCGCAGGCGGCTGACGAGCTCGCGCTCCTGCGGGTTCCAGGCCCGGTCGGCGAGGCGCGAGATCGATTTCAGGACGTCCACCGCCGGGAAACGGCCCTGTTCGGCAATCGCGCGGTCCAGCACGATATGGCCGTCCAGAGTACCGCGGATGGCGTCGGCGATGGGATCGTTGTGATCGTCGCCGTCGACCAGCACCGAGAAGATGCCGGTGATCGAGCCGGAGCCTTCGAGCCCCGGTCCGGCGCGCTCCAGGAGCTGCGGCAGTTCGGAGAAGACGCTCGGCGGATAGCCGCGCGCAACCGGCGGCTCGCCGGCGGCAAGGGCCACGTCGCGGGCGGCATGGGCGAGGCGGGTGACGCTGTCGACGATCAAGAGGACGCTGTCGCCCCGGTCGCGGAAATATTCGGCGACGCTGGTGGCGGTGCGCGGCGCCAGGCGCCGCATCATCGGGCTCTCGTCGCCGGTGGCGACGATGGTGACGACCTTGGACAGATTGCCGGCCATGGTCTCTTCGAGGAATTCGCGCACTTCGCGGCCACGCTCGCCGACCAGGGCGACCACCACGGTGTCGAAGCCCTTGGCGCGCGCCAGCATGCTCATCAGCGTCGACTTGCCGACGCCGGAACCGGCGAAGATGCCTATGCGCTGGCCGCGGACGAGCGGCGTGAAGATGTCGAGGGCGCGCACGCCCGTGGCGACGGGCTTGCCGGTGCGGCCACGCTGCATGGCGGGAAGCGGCGGCGCGTCGGCGCGGCGCGGATCGTCGCCTTCGGTTACCGGGCCCTTGCCGTCGGTCGGCCGGCCGAAGGCGTCGAGAACGCGGCCTTTCCAGCTGCGCGAGGGCGAGACCATGAAGGGCCCGATCTGACGGGCCGGCGCCTTGACGCCGCGCACGAAGCGGTTGGCGAAGGGTTTGACGGTCAGGCTGCCCTGCTCGATGCGCACCACTTCGCCGATCGCATCGCCATCATTGCCCGGGCAGGCGATGCGGTCGCCCAGCCGCACGAATGGCGAGAGGCCCGCGACGCGGAAGGCCTGCGGCGACACGTCGATGATGTGGCCGGTGATCGACAGGCAATGATCGTCGAGCCGGGTCTGGCCGGAACCGGAGGTCGGCGCAGCCGTCACGAGTTCGTCCCGAGCGTCTTGACCGCGTCATCCAGCGTGCGCTCCGAGCTCTGCACGAGGTTGGACGCGTTCTCGAAGGCGCGCTGCAGCGAGATCAGCCGGCTGATCTCGAGCATCGGATTGACGTTCGAGCCTTCCTGGAAGCCCTGAATCACACCGACATCGGCGAATTCGACGATCGGCACGGCGGCGCGATCCGGGATCAGGCCGGAATTCTCGAAGCGCGTCAGCTTGGCGCCGGCCGGCAGCTGGAACAGGCCGACAGCACCCGCCTGGGCGCCGTTCTGGGTGATCATGCCGTCGCGGGTGATGGTCACCGGGCCGGCATTCGGATCGACCTGCAGCGGCGCGCCGCCGACATCGACGAGCGGATAGCCGCTGATCGTCTCGACCATGCCCTGGGCATTGATCCGCATGCGACCGTCGCGGGTGTAGACCGGCCCGTTCGGTCCCTGGAAGGCGAAGAAGGCGTCGCCGTCCACGGCCATGTCCAGCGGGTTGCCGGTCTGGGTCATCTCGCCGGAGCGGGTGGAGAAATAGGTGGTGCCCTCGGAGGCGAAGGAGACCGGCTCGGGCGCGCTGAGCGAGATCAGCTCCTCGAACTTGATCTCCTCGGCGCGAAAGCCCGTCGTGCGCGAATTGGCGACGTTGTGGGCAATGGTGTCGAGGCGCTTCGACATGGCGAGCTGCGCCGACAGGGCGACTGGGAGAGCAGTTTCCATCGTCAGATATCCCGACTGTCTTGGAGGAGACCGGAAGTGGGGGCCGAACCGGCGGACAGGGCCGACCGGTCAAGAACGCGCTCGATGCGGGCCCGTCCGGCCATGCGGACGATGGCGCCGGCCATATCGCGGCGCTTGAGGGTCGATCGGTTGGTTGCGGCCGGCATACGGGCCTCCGGTAGAAGAATGTATGCCGTGAAAATCCGGTCTCACCCTTGCGCCAGCCTGTCGCCACGCGTCGTTCCAGCCCGATCCGCCCGCCAGCGCCGCCGGATTGGTGCGGGGGCAAGGCTCGCACAAGCGGTACTTCCTACCGGTGGTCTGCAACATTCGCATTCGGGGGCCGCATGGGCATTGTAGTCGGACTGATCGTCACCTTGAGCTGCCTTCTCGGCGGCTTCGTCGCCATGGGTGGCCATCTCGGCGTTCTCGTGCAGCCGTTCGAGTACGTCATCATTCTCGGGTCTTCGATCGGAACCTTCCTGGTCGCCAACCCCACCAAGGTGGTCAAGGACACCGGCAAGGCGGTCAAGGAAGCCTTCGCCAACAAGGTGCCCACGCAGAACGACTATCTGAAGGTGCTGGCCCTCCTGCATCAGCTGATGCGCGAGATGCGCTCCAAGTCGCGCGGCGAGGTCGAGGCGCATATCGACGAGCCGAAGGAGTCGCCGATCTTCCAGGCCTATCCGGAGCTGATGAAGGACGAGTCGCTCGTCCACTTCATCTGCGACTATTGCCGCCTCATCATCATCGGCAACGCCCGTCCGCACGAGATCGAGGCGCTGATGGAAGAAGAGATCCAGACGATCTCCTCGGACCGGCTCAAGCCCAAACACGCCCTCCAGGACATGGCCGACGGCCTGCCGGCACTGGGCATCGTCGCCGCCGTTCTCGGCGTCATCAAGGCCATGGGCGCGCTCGACCAGTCGCCGGAAGTGCTCGGCCACCTGATCGGCGCCGCCCTCGTCGGCACCTTCGCCGGCATCTTCTTCTCCTATGGCGTGGTCGGCCCGGTCGCCACCAAGGTGAAGTCGGTGCGTGAGAAGAACATCCGCGTCTTCGTCATCGTGCGCTCCACCCTGATCGCCTACATGAACGGCGCCATTCCGCAGGTCGCCCTCGAATACGGCCGCAAGACCATCTCTGCCTATGACCGCCCGTCCATCGACCAGGTCGAGACCGAGACCATCGGCGGTGGAGCCTGATCCGATGAGCCAGACCGAACAGATCAGCGGTGCGGATGTCGGCGAACGCCTTCGCAATGCCGCCGAATTCGAACCCCGGCGCCTGCCGCGCCTCAAGCACATGGCCGAGACCTGGGCCGCCTCGGCCGCGACCAAGATCTCCGCGATCGCCGGCGCGAGCCTCGACCTGACGCTTCGCGAGGTGGAGTCGGATTTCGGTCCCGAGCTCGACGAGGCCGAAGACGACGGCACCATGTACGCGCCATTGTCTTCGCCGCGTTTTCGCAGCCCCGGCTATGCGATGCTCGACCACGAGGCGCTGGAGGCCCTGATCTCCGCGCTCTTCGCCGCCGAGCCGTCACCGCCGGGAACCCCGCCGCGCACGCCGACCGATCTTGACCGCAGCATCGTCAAGCTGGGGCTGGCGACGATCGCCGACTCCGCATTGTCGGTGTTCGAGATGATCGGCGAGTTGCGTCTGTCGGTGGGCAACATCATCAACGCGGCCGAACTCGGCGAGCAGCTGGCCGGCGAGACCGACCGGTTCATCCTGTTCCGCTTCGATCTGACGGTCGCCTCGCTGTCGACGACGATCACCTTCGCCCTGCCGGGCGCGCTCTTTGCGCCGCATCTCCGCTTCCTGCGCGAGCCGCCGAAGATGCCGCCGCCGGATCGCGAGGAAAGCTGGTCGAACGCCATCAAGGAAAGCTTCGCCAAGAGCGATCTTCGTCTCAGTGCCATCGTCACCAAGAAGAAGATCGACCTGGGAACGATAGCCGGCTTCGCCGTTGGCGACACCATTCCGCTGGATGTCAGCGCCAACAGCCTGATCGCCATCGAATGCGAGGACCAGCCGCTGTTCCGTGCCCATATGGGCCGCTCGCGCGATTCCTACGTCGTCCGCATCGAAGAGCGCATCGACCCCGCCGAGGAGTTTATTGATGATATCCTATCTGCTTGATTTCGCTCTCGTCGTGGCGCTGGTCGTGACGGCGTTCCGCTGCACCCGCATGCAGCGCGAGCTGCGGACCCTGCGCTCCTCGGAAAGCGCGCTTTCCGCCTCGCTGGCTCAGGCCGATGCCTCGATCACCCGCGCCGCCGAAGTGGTCGTCGGGCTGAAGCACGAGGGCGTCGAGACGCTGCGCCGCCTGGAATTCCGGATTGCCGAAGCCGACGACGCCACCGACCGGCTCGACCGGCTGGTCGCCGAGGCGGACGCGCTGCCGCGCCGTGCGGAGGCTAGCCGCGTCCATCGCGTCCTGCCGCCGGCAGGCGAATGGACCGATCGCAGGCTTCACGCCAGTCTGGCCGGTTAAATCGGATTGATCACTCCCGTGTGACACGGCCCTCGCATGATGCGGACGGCTGAAGACCCAAGGACGAAAACGCCATGACCGACGACAACTTCGCCACCAGCAGCGCTGACCTGGGCACCGGCCGGATGGATCTGGACCTGGTGAAGGATCTGCAGGTCACGATGCACATCGTGCTCGGCTCGACCAGCATGACCGTCGCCGAAGTGCTCGACCTGGGTCGTGGCGCGGTGGTCAAGCTGGAGAGCAAGGTCGGAGATCCGGTCGACGTGATCATCAACGGTCGTGTCATCGCCCGCGGCGAGATCGTCGTCCTCGACAACGAGGAGCAGCGCTTCGGCGTTACCCTCACCGAGGTCGCCAAGCCGGGCGCGCGCATTGCCGCCAAGAACCAGCGGGCAGCCTGACGATCATGTCGATGATCGCCGCTTTTCAGGATAACGTTCCGGAACTGCCGGCAAGCGGCAAGGCCCGCGTGGCTGTTCTGCTCCTTACCCTCGGAGCACCCGGCACGTCCCGGTTGCTCAAGCATTTCTCCGCCAGCGAAATCAAGCTTCTGAAGGAAAGCGCGGCCGGTCTGCAATCGGTCACGCCCGAACAGATCGCCGAGCTGGTCGACGAGTTCCAGGACGCCTTCAAGAAGGCGCCGGGGCTGGACGCGCCATCCCAGCAGATGACCAATCTGCTCAAGGAATCGCTGTCGGAAGAAGAATTCGAGACGATCTTCTCGGTGTCGCCCGGCGAAGGCGACGACGGCGCGAAGGCTGCCGAGCGCGATTCCCGCAATGTCTGGGATTCGGTCGCCGAGCTGCAGGGCGAGATCCTCGCGCCGCGGCTGTCGCGCGAGCACCCGCATGTCGTGGCCGTGCTCCTGTCGAAGATCCGGCCCGATACGGCGGCGACCGTCGCCCGCGAGTTCGATCCGGCCTTCCGGCATGACGTCATGCGCCGGGTGCTAACGCTGAAGTCGCTGACGCGGCCGGTGCAGCGCCTGCTCGAGGTCCATCTGCGGCAGGCCTATCTGGCGTCGCCGGACAGGGGCGAGCAGCAGAGCAGCCACACGATCCTCGCCGACATCGTCAACCGCATGTCGAAGAGCCATGCCGACGACCTGATCGTGATGCTCGACCAGACCTCGCCGAAGGATGCCGAGAAGCTCCGCAACCTGCTCTTCGCCTTCGACGACATCGTGGCGCTCGACAAGCGCGCCCGCATGGTGCTGTTCGATGCGATCGACACGGAGGTGATCATCACCGCCTTCGTCAGCGCCAGCGAAGAGCTGAAGGAGGCCGCACTGTCCTCGCTCAGCGCCCGTTCGCGGCGCATGGTCGAGGCCGAGTTCAAGCGCGGCGACGAAAAGCCGGCGGCCGACATCGATCGCGCCCGCCGCCAGGTGGCCAGCACGGCGCTCGAGCTGTGGAGCCAGGGCAAGCTGGATCTGCACGGCGAATCCGAAGCATAGCGGCGCGAAAGCGCCGCGTGTCCTCCACGGCTTTCCCGTCATCGGCCGGGAAAGCCGTTCTCTTCACTGAACGTCAACACCTGCGGAGCTTAATCGCCAGTGTCGGATAGCGAGGACAAATCCTCAAAAACAGAGTTCCCGACCGAGAAGAAGATCAGCGACGCGGTCGAGAAGGGCAACCTTCCGGTTTCGCGGGAAGCGCCTATTCTGGCCTCGCTTCTGGCCATCATGGCGTTCATCGCGCTGCAGGCCCGTGAGGGCGTCCAGCGCCTCCTGCTGTCGCTGCAGACGACGTTCGAGAACCCGCTCCAGTGGGATTTGGATACGAGTGCCGATGCTCTACACGTCCTGCACATGCTGGCCCGCGAGGCCGTCTGGTTCATCCTGCCGGCCGCAGGGCTCTTCGTCGCCGGCGGCGTCATCTCTTCCGTCCTGCAGAATCCGCCCCAGATCAATATCGAGCGCATTCGGCCGAAATGGTCGAACGTGTCGCCGGCATCCGGCTTCACGCGCATTTTCGGCCTGCGCGGGCTGACGGAGTTCGGCAAGGCGGTGTTCAAGTTCATCACCATCGGCGTCGTCGTCAGCATGTTGCTCGTGTCGAGCTTCCCGACGATGATGCAGGCCATGTTCGCGGACCCCGTGCTGGTGCCCGAGCTGATCCTGCAGATGGCGATGAAGCTCTTGTCGGGCATCTCGATCGCCACCATCGTGCTCGTCGCCGCCGACCTGGCCATGACCCGGTTCCACTGGCGCCGCGACCTGATGATGTCGAAGCAGGAAATCAAGGACGAGAACAAGCAGGCGGAGGGCGACCCGCAGATCAAGGCGCGCCAGCGCCAGATCGGTCGCGACCGGGTGCGCCGCCGCATGATGGCCGACGTGCCGCTGGCCACCCTGGTGATCGCCAACCCGACCCATTACGCGATCGCGCTGCGCTACAATCGCGAAGAGGGCGGCGCTCCGATGGTCGTCGCCAAGGGCGCCGATCTGGTCGCGCTGAAAATTCGTGAAATCGCCGAAGCCAACGATGTTCCGGTAATCGAAGACAAGCTCTTGGCAAGGTCGATGTACGATCATGTCGAAATCGATCAGATGATTCCGCCCCAGTTCTTCAAGGCGATCGCTGAGATCATCTATTTCCTCCACTCCCGCACGGGATCCAAGGTAGGAGTTGCTACAGCGTAGCCATGCTGGATATTCGCAAGCACAGGACCTTGTCCCGGGAGCGCGCGCTCGCCGAAGGCATCAAGGAAGTCGCCGCCGAGCTGCGGCTGGTCGAAGTGGTCGATTACATCGCCTTCCTGCGACTGGAGCGCTACGGCAATCTGTCCGACATCGTGACCTCCTCGGCGGAGCTGTTTCTCAAGCCGGGTGTCCTGCGCTTCGCCAATTCCGGCCATGTCCGGGTGTCGTGGGGCACGGTGCCGATCGTCTGCCTGGCGCTGGAATTCGTCTATGACGGCGTGACCGCGCATTTCCAGCTCGAGCTGGGCGCCGCCACCGCGGCCGTCGACATCACCTACATCTCCTTCGACAGCCCGGCCTGCCCCGACGAGGGCGTCGAGCGTCTGGAAAACGCCATCCACGACGCGCATCTGAAGCCGCGCGCGTCCTGATCCGGGCTGTCCGGCGGACCGCTCCGATCCCCCTCCGCAAGTCCCGCACCAGCCCCGCTCCGCGCGCCATGCCGCGGATGCGGGATTATGGCCTCCTGCGGGCAATACTTTCCCCCTGCCGTTTCATTCCAAGTCGTTCCTGCCGATCCATCAAGCTTCGGACAAGCGCCTCGTCCTAAGGCTGGACCCGTCGCAAGTTTTCAGCGCGGATCGTCATGGATAGTCTCTACATCTTCGGGCTCGCATCGCAGCGCACCGCCTATCTGGCCCAGCGCCAGACGGTGGTCGCCGAGAACGTCGCCAATGTCGACACGCCCGGCTACACCTCCAAGGATCTCTCGTCCTTCACCGAGGCGCTCGACGCCACGGCGCTGCGCATGTCGCGGTCGCAGTCCATGCATCTGGCCTCAATGGACAGTGCGGGCGGCAGTTCCGACGTTGTCAACGAGATGCCCTGGAGCGTCAAGCATTCGGGCAACTCCGTCAGCCTGCCGCAGGAAATGCTGAAGGCCGGCGAAGTATCGCGCGAATACGCCCTCGGCACGTCGGTGGTGAAGTCGTTCCACCGCATGCTCATCATGTCCGCGAAGGGATAATCCGATGGCCGATCCACTGCTCTCGTCTCTGAAGATCGCCGCCAGCGGCCTGCAGGCGCAGTCGACGCGCATGCGCATCGTCTCCGAGAACATCGCCAATGCGCAGACCACCGGCACGACGCCCGGCAGCGACCCGTATCAGCGCAAGATGGTCAGCTTCCAGAGCGAGCTCGACCGGGTCTCGGGCGCCCAGATGGTCTCGGTCGACAAGGTCGGCCGCGACGACACGCCGTTCATCCTGGAAAGCGATCCCGGCAATCCGGCCGCCAATGCCGACGGCTACGTGAAGATGCCGAATGTGCGGATGCTGGTCGAGATGGCCGACATGCGCGAAGCCAACCGCTCCTACGAAGCCAATATCCAGGTGGTGAAGCAGGCGCGTGAAATCATCAACATGACCATCGACCTGCTGAGGAGCTGACCATGATTCCTGCTATCGGAGCGAGCCTGCCCCGCATCCAGACCGGCAGCGTGGATGCCGGCCTCGCCACCACCGGCGCAACCGCGACCCCGCAGGGCGCCGGCGCCGATTTCAGCGCCGTCCTGTCGCAGATCGCCAAGGACGCCGTCACCACCGTCCAGTCCGCCGAGGCCACCTCGATCCGGGGAATCAACGGCCAGGCGACCACCCAGGCCGTCGTCGAGGCGGTCATGGAAGCCGAGCGGACGCTGCAGACCGCAGTCTCGATCCGCGACAAGGCGGTCAGCGCCTACATGGAACTGTCGCGGATGGCGATCTGATCCGGCGGTCTCCGCCACCTGAAACTTTCCACGGCGCCCCGTATCGACGGGGACCGGGTACACCGTCCTGAAGGAAGCATCCGATGCGAGCCCTTGCGATCGCCGCGACCGGCATGAATGCGCAGCAGACCAATGTCGAGGTCATTGCCAACAACATCGCGAACATCAACACGACCGGCTTCAAGCGGGCCCGTGCCGAGTTCACCGATCTGCTCTACCAGGTCGAGCGCGCACAGGGCGTCGCAGCCCGCGGCGGACAGGGCGTGGTGCCCGAGGGCGCCCAGCTCGGCCTCGGTACGCGGCTTGCGGCCATCCGCAACCTTCATATCCAGGGCACGCTCAACCAGACCGGCAACAAGCTTGATCTCGCCCTGAACGGTGAAGGCTGGTTCCAGGTCCAGGGGCCGGGCGGCGAGATCCTCTACACCCGCGACGGTGCCTTCAACACCAATGGCGACGGCCAGCTCGTGACCCTCGACGGCCTGCTGGTCGATCCGGCGATCACCGTGCCGGCCAACACCAGCGAGGTCATCGTCAACGAGAGCGGCCAGGTCTTCGCCCGCGTCGGCGGTGCCGCCGATCTGGAAGAGCTCGGCCAGCTGACCCTCGCCACCTTCGCCAACAATGCCGGCCTTGCCGCGCAGGGCGGCAATCTGTTCCGCGAGACCATCGCATCGGGTGCCCCGACGGCCGGCGTGCCGGGCGACGAGGGCTACGCCACCATCCAGCAGGGCTATCTGGAAGATTCCAACGTCGATCCGGTGAAGGAAATCTCCGAGCTGATCTCGGCCCAGCGCGCCTACGAGATGAACTCCAAGGTGATCTCGGCCGCCGACGAGATGGCGAGCGTCGTCTCGAAGGGGATTCGCTGAATCATGGGCGGCGGTACGCGCGATCCCGGCCGGGTCATGGCCGTACTCTACGCCGTGGCGCTGGCGCTCGCGGCCCTCGTCATCCTGTCGGTTCCGGTTCGTGCCCTGGCGGCCGAACTCGAACTGCCGGTGCCCACGACGGTCATCTATCCCGGCCAGAGCGTCACCGCGCCGGGGCTCAACCACAAGGCCTTCTACGTCAAGGACGACAAGATCGGGCTCTATGCCGTCGATGACAGCGCGCTGATCGGTCGGGTCGCCCGCCGCACCCTTCTGCCGGGCAAGGCGATCCGCCTGTCCGACCTGAAGGAGCCGGATCTGGTGCGCGCCGGAGCCGCCGTCACCCTCGTCTACAGCGAGGCGGGCCTCGTCATCACCGGCCAGGGCACCGCGCTGCGCTCCGCTGGCGCCGGCGAGACCATACGCGTCCGCAATGCCGACAGCGGCATCATCGTCTCCGGCATCGTGTCGGCGGACGGCAGCATCAGGATATCGGGATGATCCGCAAGCGTCTGATCCTCGTCGCCGGCCTGGTCGCCGCATTGGTGAACAGCAGTCTGGCGGCCGATTATCCGGGCTCGGGCGGCGGCGTGCCGTCGCTGCCGGCGCCGGTCATCGGCGATGCGGCGAGCGCCCGCGGCAGCGTGCGCATCAAGGACATCGTCGACATCCGCGGCGTGCGCCCCAACCAGCTCGTCGGCTACGGTCTCGTCATCGGCCTGCAGGGCACCGGCGATTCCATGCGTAACTCGCCCTTCACCGAACAGTCGATGCAGTCGATGCTCGACCGCATGGGCGTCAACATCCGCTCGCAGAATTCGCGCAGCAAGAACGTCGCCGCCGTCACCGTGACCAGCGAGCTGCCGGCCTTCATCGGTACCGGCTCGCGCATCGACGTGACCGTGTCCTCGCTCGGCGACGCCACCTCGCTGATGGGCGGCACGCTGGTGATGACGCCGCTCTACGGCGCCGATGGCGAGATCTATGCGGTTGCGCAGGGGTCGCTCGCCGTCAGCGGCTTCGCATCCGAAGGCGACAGCGAGAAGCTGACCCAGGGCGTGCCGACCACCGGCCGCGTGCCCAATGGCGCGCTGGTCGAGCGTGAGGTGCCCGGCGGCTTCAACGACGACGGCAAGCTGGCGATCGAGCTACGCAATCCCGATTTCCGCACCTCGATCCGCGTCGTCGACGTGATCAACGATTATGCCCGCAGCCGCTGGGGCCAGCCCGTGGCGCGCGAGGAGGATTTCCGCACGGTGCATCTCAAGCGCCCGTCCGAGGTCTCCAGCACGCGCTTCATCGCCGAGATCGGCGAGTTGCGGATCGCACCGGACCAGCCGGCACGCGTGGTGATCGACGAGCGCACCGGCACCGTCATCATCGGCAAGGACGTGCAGATCTCCCTCGTCGCCGTGACCCACGGCAATCTGACGGTGCGGATCAGCGAGATGCCGTCGGTGTCGCAGCCGGCCCCGCTCTCGGACGGCCAGACGGTCGTCACGTCGGAGACCATCATCGACGCTCGCGAGGATGGCGGCAATTTCGCCTTCGTCGGCGGCGCGGATCTCGAAACAGTCGTCCGCGGTCTCAACCGCATCGGACTCAAGCCGACCGGGATCATCGCGATCCTGCAGGCGATCAAGACGGCCGGCGCCCTTCAGGCCGAACTCGTGGTGCAATGATGATCCAGGCTTTCCATCCCCGCTGGCGGTGCCTCGCCCTGTTCCTGACCGTCTCCCTTGCCGCGGGTACCGCCCATGCGGTCGAAGCCAAGAAGCCGGTGCAGCCGGACGAACTGCCGCCGCAGGAAGTGCGGGTCGTCGGGCCGAAGGGGGAGGTGATCACGCCGCCCAAGCCCTCGACCGAGGTCGAGGCCTATTGCCTGAGCATCGCCGACAAGGCCCAGGACGCGCGCTATGCCCTCGAGCAGAAGCAGCTGACCGAACTGGAAGCGGCGGTCTCCGAGCAGATCGACGAATTGCAGGCCAAGCGCGAGGACTACAACGCCTGGCTCGCCGAGCGTCAGCGCTTTCTCGACGACGCCTCCAAGATCGTCGTCGACATCTACACCAACATGGATTCCGTCGCCGCCGCGTCGCAGCTTGCGATCGTCTCGCGCAGCGATGCCGCGTCGGTGCTGGTGCGCCTGAAATCGCGCCTGGCGAGCGACATCCTCAGCGAGATGGAACCGAAGGTGGCCGCCGAGATCGCCTCGCTCATCGTCGCCAAGACGTCGGCAGGCAGCACGCAGGGCGCCGAGCAGGTTGCGGAGAAGCGCACGTGAAGCCCTTGATCCTTCTCGCCGTCGCGGCACTCGCCGGCTGTTCGACAGCCGGCAATGACGCGCTGCGCGAGCCGTCGCTCTCGCCGGTCGGCGCAGGGCTCTACGAATATCCGCCGATCATCGCCCAGCCGGCGTCCTTCCCGGCCAGCAAGCCGCATACGTCGCACTCGCTGTGGTCCGACGCCCGGGCCGATTTCTACCAGGACCCGCGGGCCCTCAGTGAAGGCGACATCGTCACCGTCAAGATCCGCATCCGCGACCAGGCCTCGATCGACAACAATTCCGAACGCTCGCGCAAGTCCGGCATCGCCGCCGGTCTCGATCTGGCCGGCAATCTCGGCCAGTACACGCTGCCGACGGTGGGCGCCCAGCTCGGCTCGGACAACAGCTCCGACATGACCGGCAAGGGCAAGATCAAACGCTCCGAGGACATCGACCTGTCGGTCGCAGCGGTCGTCGGCCAGAAGCTGCCGAACGGCAATCTGTTCATCTCGGGCCAGCAGGAAGTGCGGGTCAATTTCGAGGTGCGCGTGCTGTCGATCGCCGGCATCATCCGGCCGCGCGACATCCTGCCCGACAACACGATCAACTACGACAAGATCGCCGAGGCGCGGATTTCCTACGGCGGCCGCGGGCGGATCACCGATGTCCAGCAACCCGGCTGGGGGCAGCAGATCTACGACGCCGTCGCCATCCAGTAGGGGACGCTGCCGTCAAGGCAAGTCTCGCGACAGGCTGAACCGTTAACGCTCGATCGTCGGGCAGGGCTGGACCATGAGGGTCCGTCCGTCGACGAAACAGCGGAAGGGTTCGGCGCATGGCCAGCATTGGCGCATCGGACGAAGAGACCGAAAAGGCAGGGGGTCTGATCCCCACGGCGATCGCAGTGGCGATACTGACGCTCGTGGGCGGCGGCGGCGGCGCGGTGCTGGGCATGATGCTCGCTTCGCCGGAACCCGCAGCGGCCACGACGGCGCCGGCCGAGGCGCCCGGCGCCGAGATCGTCGACATCGAGGCCGGCGATCTGGCCGAGAGCGCGGACAAGCTGCCGCTCAAGCTGATGCCGCTCAAGCCGGTCCTCACCAACATCTATTCGCCGCCCCAGACCTGGCTCCGCGTCGAGGCGGCCCTGGTCTATCGCGACGACGGCTCGGCCGATCCCGAGGTGCTGGCTGCCCAGATCGAGGCCGACACGCTGGCCTTCCTGCGCTCGGTGCAATTGTCCCAGGTCGAGGGCACCCGCGGCCTGATGCATCTGCGCGAGGATCTGCGCCAGCGCGCCAAGCTGCGCTCGCCCGCCGTTGTCGACTACCTCATCCAGACGATGATCGCCGAATGAGAACGCTCCTCTTTCTGGCGGCGCTGCTGTTTGCCGGACCGGCGCTCGCACAGACCGCCCAGACCTCGGGACTGCCCGATCTCGCCAGCCTCCTGCCGGCCGGCGACTCGACCGCCTCCGGCCGCATCGTCCAGCTCTTCGGCATCGTTACCATCCTGTCGATCGCGCCGGGCCTCCTGGTCATGGTCACGTCCTTCACGCGCATCGTCATCGCGCTGTCGATCCTGCGCACCGGTCTCGGCCTGCAGACGACGCCGGCCAACCTGATCCTGATCTCGCTGTCCTTGTTCATGACCTTCTTCGTCATGGCGCCGACCTTCGACCGGGCCTGGAACGACGGCCTGCAGCCGCTGCTGAACAACGAGATCACCGAGGAAGAGGCGTTCTACCGGATCAGCGAGCCGTTCAAGGACTTCATGCTGACGCAGGTGCGGCCGGAAGACCTGACCTTGTTCGGCGACATCGCGGCGGCCACCAGCCGCGAGCGGGTCGAGCCGGAAGAGCAGGGCGCTGCCGACGAACGTGATGTCGATCTGCGGGAGCTGATCCCGGCCTTCATGATCTCCGAGCTGCGCCGCGGTTTCGAGATCGGCTTCCTCATCGTTCTGCCGTTCCTGGTGATCGACATGATCGTCGCCACGCTGACCATGTCGATGGGCATGATGATGCTGCCGCCGACAATCATCTCGCTGCCGTTCAAGATCCTGTTCTTCATCCTGATCGACGGCTGGAACATGCTGGTCGGATCCCTGGTCCGATCCTTCTTCTGACGACGCGATTTTCCGGGCGCGTTCCGCCTGCCGCGTCGTCAGCCTTAACTCCCCATTAAGGTTAACAAACTACCTTCACGACCAATGGGGGCGAGCGCAGGCGGGCCTCCGTGCGTCGCCTTAGCGGAATGCGGGCGAAGTTAGCACCGAGGGTAGAGTGTCATGACCAGCATCAATACCAATATCGCGGCCATGGCGGCCTTGCAGACGCTGCAGGCAACCAACCGGTCGATGGATGCGACCCAGAACCGCATCTCGACGGGCTACCGTGTCGCCGAAGCCAAGGACAATGCCGCCTATTGGTCGATCGCCACGACCATGCGCTCGGACAACAAGGCCCTGTCGGCAGTCGAGGACTCGCTGGGTCTCGGCGCCGCCAAGGTCGACATCGCCTACACCGCGCTGGAAAGCGCCATCGACGTCGTCGACGAGATCAAGGCCAAGCTGGTCGCGGCCAGCGAGCCGGGTGTCGACAAGACCAAGATCCAGTCGGAAATCAGCGAGCTGAAGAAGCAGCTGCAGAGCATCGCGTCCTCTGCCTCGTTCTCCGGCGAGAACTGGCTGCAGAACGACGCCGCGGCCGCCGCCGGCTCCAAGGACATCGTCGCCTCCTTCAACCGCGACTCCACCGGCTCGGTCTCGATCGGCACGATCACCGTCGACGTGTCGGCGATGACCCTGATCGGAACGGACAACGAGACCACCGGCGTTCTGACCAAGACCTATGATTCCGACGCGCTGCTCGCCACGCCAACCGGCACTCCCGTGAACTACCGGCTGATCGACGTGCCGGGCGAGACCACGGCCGCGGCCGGTACGGTGATCGAACTCGATAGCGCGACGACCCCGGCCGAAGTGAACGCCATGGTTCGCGTCGTGGACAAGATTCTGACCGACATGACCAATGTCGCCGCCAATCTCGGCGCGGCCAAGTCACGCATCGAGCTGCAGCAGAACTTCGTCTCCAGCCTGACCGACTCCATTTCGTCGGGCATCGGCGCGCTGGTGGATGCGGACATGACCGAGGAATCGACCCGGCTGAAGGCACTGCAGACGCAGCAGCAGCTCGGCGTGCAGGCGCTGTCGATCGCCAATTCCTCGAGCCAGGCGATCCTGCAGCTCTTCCAGAACTAATCGAAGCAACATTTCGGCGGCGCCCCTCGCGGTACGCCGGCGTGACGAACGAAAGCCGCCCCCTGGGGCGGCTTTTTGCGTTCTGAAGTACGGCGCAGGCGGGCGAGGGGAGGCGGCCTGAAAGCCTCTGTTAACCATGAAAGACAACGGGGCGTTACCGTTAACGCCTCGGAAGGAGCCTGCCGCGATAGTCGTCCTCATAGCGATGCGTTCCACCTTGCAGGTCGGGAACGTAGGGCATGATGCCGTCTCGCTATGCCGGCCAACCCGGACTGTCCCCCCATTCAGTTTTCCGCGTTACGGGACATCATCATGACCTCGATCAACACCAACGTGTCGGCAATGACGGCTCTCCAGAGCCTGTCGATGATCAACAGCAACCTCAACGAGACGCAGAGCCGCATCTCGACCGGCTACCGCGTCAACGCGGCGTCCGACAACGCCGCCTACTGGTCGATCGCCACGACCATGCGATCGGACAACAAGGCGCTTGGCGCCGTCGAGGACGCGCTCGGCCTCGGCCAGGCCAAGCTGGACACCGCCTATACCGGCATGAAGGCCGCCATCGACGTGGTCGACGAGATCAAGGCGAAGCTGGTTGCCGCGCGCGAGCCGGGCGTCGACAAGACCAAGATCCAGGCGGAAATCACCGAGTTGCAGGGCCAGCTCACCTCGATCGCGACCTCGGCCTCCTTCTCGGGCGAGAACTGGCTGTCGATCGGCACCGGCATCGTGGCCGGCACCAAGACGATCGTGTCCTCGTTCAACCGCGCGGCCGACGCCTCGGTTTCAGTCAGCACCATCGGCGTCGACACCACCAAGACCAAGCTGTTCGATACCGACAACACCGATGGCATTCTGGACGTGGGACGCACCAACGGCACCGTCGTCTCCACCTTCACGATCACCGCTGCGACGACGGATCCTCAGGTCTCCGCCATGATCTCGGACGTGGACGAGGCGCTGCAGGCCATGACGACGGCCGCCTCGAACCTCGGCGCCGCCAAGAACCGCGTCGACATCCAGTCGGAATTCGTCTCGACCCTGCGCGACTCCATCGAGAAGGGCGTCGGCACGCTGGTCGATGCGGACATGACCGAGGAGTCGACCCGGCTGAAGGCGCTGCAGACGCAGCAGCAGCTCGGCGTCCAGGCCCTGTCCATCGCCAATTCCTCCTCGGAATCGCTGCTGGCGCTCTTCCGCTAAGACATCACACAGCACTACTGAGACAGACGGGTCCGGCCGCAAGGCCGGGCCCGCTTTACGTTCTGGGGCGGTTGTCCTTCGGGCAGGCAGGGGAATCGGTCGCCTCTCGTTCCGATATCGCGGCTTTCCGAATGCAATCGGATTTCGTAGAAAACAGAAAGCGTTAACCACCTTCCTTAGGTGCTTGGTAGCCAGCTACTGGCATAGTGTCCCTATAGCGAGGTGGCCATTTGTTCTTCGGCCACGGGCATGATGCCGTTTCGTTATACCGGCCGATCCGGACTGTCCCCCTGTTCATTTTACCGCGTTACGGGACACCATCATGACCTCGATCAACACCAATACGTCGGCGATGACGGCTCTCCAGAGCCTCTCGATGATCAACAGCAACCTCGACGAGACCCAGAACCGCATCTCGACCGGCTTCCGCGTCGGTGCGGCATCCGACAACGCCGCCTATTGGTCGATCGCCACCACGATGCGCTCGGACAACAAGGCCCTCGGCGCCGTCGAGGACGCGCTCGGCCTCGGCCAGGCGAAGGTCGATACCGCCTACACCGGCATGAAGGCCGCCATCGACGTCGTCGACGAGATGAAGGCCAAGCTCGTCGCGGCCCGCGAGCCGGGCGTCGACAAGACCAAGATCCAGGCCGAAATCACCGAGTTGCAGGGTCAGCTGACCTCGATCGCGACCTCGGCATCCTTCTCGGGCGAGAACTGGCTGTCGGTCGATTCCACGGCACCGGCCAACGCCACCAAGTCAGTCGTCGCCTCCTTCAACCGTGACAGCGCAGGCGCCGTCTCGGTCGGCACGATCGAGGTCGACACCTCGAAGACTAAGCTGTTCGACGCCGCTACCGATGCTGCTACCGCGGGTACGGGCATCCTCGATGGCGTGTACTCGTCGACGACCGGCGTCTATCAGGCGAACCAGACGACCGCCGGCGGCTTCACGGTCTCGACCCTTGACATCTCGGCCCTGACGGACGCTGCCGCCGACGTGACGACGCTGAACTCCTACATCAGCGGTGTCGACGATGCCCTGCAGCGGATGACGACGGCCGCTTCGAACCTTGGTGCCGCCAAGAGCCGCATGGATATCCAGTCGGAGTTCGTCTCCAACCTGCGTGACTCCATCGAGAAGGGTGTCGGCACGCTGGTGGATGCGGACATGACCGAGGAGTCGACCCGCCTGAAGGCACTGCAGACCCAGCAGCAGCTGGGCGTCCAGGCGCTGTCGATCGCCAACTCCTCCTCGCAGTCGCTGCTGTCGCTCTTCCGCTAAGAGCAGCCACTTCGACACTGAGACAGACGGGTCCGGCCGCAAGGCCGGGCCCGTTTTTGCATGCGCGGACGGGCGGTCAACGGGGCCGGTCGGGATGACGGCTATCGGCGGGAAGATGGTTGTAACTCGCTACGATTTCAAATTCGTTTTCAAAAAGAATATGTTAACCACTTTTTTTAGGCGCTTGGTAGCCAGCCGCTGGCATGTTGCGGGCATAGCGAGGTGGCCGATTGGGCCACGGGCATGAAGCCGTTTCGCTATCCCGGCCAGCCCGGACTGTCCCCCCTGTTCATTTTCCGCGTTACGGGACACCAACATGACCTCGATCAATACCAACGTGTCGGCAATGACGGCTCTCCAGAGCCTGTCGATGATCAACAGCAATCTCGACGAGACCCAGAACCGCATCTCGACCGGCTTCCGCGTTGGTGCGGCGTCGGACAACGCCGCCTACTGGTCGATCGCCACCACGATGCGGTCCGACAACAAGGCCCTCGGCGCCGTCGAGGACGCGCTCGGTCTCGGCCAGGCGAAGGTCGACACCGCCTACACAGGCATGAAAGCCGCCATCGACGTCGTCGATGAGATGAAGTCGAAGCTCGTCGCAGCGCGCGAGCCGGGCGTCGACAAGTCGAAGATCCAGGCGGAACTCAAGGAACTGCAGGGTCAGCTGAGCTCGATCGCGACCTCGGCATCCTTCTCGGGCGAGAACTGGCTGTCCTTCGACGGTGCCGCAGGTACCTCGAAGAGCGTCGTGGCATCGTTCAACCGTAGCGCGGCCGGTGCCGTGTCGGTCGGCACGATCGACATCGTTATCGGCGGTACGAAGCTGTTCGGTGACGACACGGTCGGCGGCGGCGGTGCCAACAACGGCATCCTGAACACCGCCTTCACCACCACGGGCGCCGGCGCTGTCACCGTATCGGTGAGCACGCTCGACATCACCGCGGCGAACATCGACGACACCGACATCAGCGAGATGATCTCGGCCGTCGACGGTGCCATCCAGTCGATGACTACCGGTGCCTCGAACCTTGGTGCCGCCAAGAGCCGCATGGACATCCAGTCGGAGTTCGTCTCCAACCTGCGCGATTCCATCGAGAAGGGCGTCGGCACGCTGGTCGATGCGGACATGACCGAAGAATCGACCCGCCTGAAGGCCCTGCAGACGCAGCAGCAGCTGGGCGTGCAGGCGCTGTCGATCGCCAACTCCTCCTCGCAGTCGCTGCTGTCGCTCTTCCGCTAAGACACGACACCTCGATATTGAGACAGACGGGTCCGGCCGCAAGGCCGGGCCCGTTTTCGTTTGGCCCGGGAAGACGCCTGCGTGACGTTGTCCATCTCCCCATGCGGCAGCAGGAAGCGCTCCGAAGTAAAGCATTAACCATTCTACTTAAGCGAAACGTAGCGATAAGCTGACAGCCTGACGGTATAGCGAAGTGGTCTGCCAGAGTTCCGGCCACAGGCATGATGCCGTTTCGTTATGCCGGCCAACCCGGACTGTCCCCCTGTTCATTTTTCCGCGTTACGGGACACATCATGACCTCGATCAATACCAACGTGTCGGCGATGACGGCTCTGCAGAGCCTGTCGATGATCAACAACAACCTCGACGAGACGCAGAACCGCATCTCGACCGGCTACCGCGTCGGTGCGGCGTCGGACAACGCCGCCTACTGGTCGATCGCCACCACGATGCGCTCGGACAACAAGGCGCTCGGTGCCGTCGAGGACGCGCTCGGTCTCGGCCAGGCGAAGGTCGACACGGCCTATACCGGCATGAAGGCCGCCATCGACGTTGTCGACGAGATCAAGACCAAGCTGGTTGCCGCGCGCGAGCCGGGTGTAGATCGCAACAAGATCCAGTCCGAGATTGCCGAACTGAAGAACCAGCTGACGTCGATCTCCGAATCGGCCTCGTTCTCCGGCGAGAACTGGCTGAATTTCGACGGTGCGGCCGTCACCAAGAACGTCGTCGCCTCGTTCAACCGCAGCAGCGCCGGCGCCGTCTCGGTCGGGACGATCGCCATCGACGCATCGGCGGTGAAGCTGCTCGGCAACAATGGTGCGGGTGTCCCGACACCGGCAGACGACGACGGCATCCTCAACAAGGATGCGCTGATCGGTGATGATGCCACGCAGATCGCCGGCAACGTCATGGACATCGACATCAGCACGGCGGTCCTCGACCAGGCCGCGGTCGATGGCGCCTACACGACCGCCGAGACCGTCGAGACCGTCATCGACGCGATGATCTCGAATGTCGACACGGCGCTGAAGAGCATGACCACCGCCGCGTCCAATCTCGGTGCCGCCCAGAGCCGCATGGATATCCAGTCGGAGTTCGTCTCCAACCTGCGCGATTCCATCGAGAAAGGCGTGGGCACGCTGGTCGATGCGGACATGACCGAAGAGTCGACCCGGCTGAAGGCGCTGCAGACGCAGCAGCAGCTCGGCGTCCAGGCCCTGTCGATCGCCAACTCGTCCTCGCAGTCGCTGATGTCGCTGTTCCGCTAATCCGGAACGCAGCCATTCTGAAGCGAACGGGTCCGGCCGCAAGGCCGGGCCCGTTTTTGCGTTCGGGGCAGGGCGGTTGGTCCAACTCTTAGCATTTGATTCAGGATGAACTTTGAAGCGAAGTTCGGAGCATGTCGTTAACTATCAAATTTAAGTAGTGGGTAGGTGGCGGCGGCGCAAAGTAGCGTCATAGCGAGGTGACGGGCGTAGGGAACGCCGGTCACGGGCATGATGCCGCTTCGTTATACCGGCCGGCCCGGACTGTCCCCTGTTTGAAATTCCGCGTTACGGGACAACACAATGACCTCGATCAATACCAATACTTCGGCAATGACGGCTCTGCAGAGCCTGTCGGCGATCAACAACAGCCTCGACGAGACCCAGAACCGCATCTCGACCGGCTACCGCGTCGGTGCGGCGTCCGACAACGCGGCCTACTGGTCGATCGCCACGACCATGCGCTCCGACAACAAGGCGCTCGGCGCCGTCGAAGACGCCCTCGGCCTCGGCCAGGCCAAGGTCGACACGGCCTATACCGGCATGACCGCCGCCATCGACGTGGTCGACGAGATCAAGACCAAGCTGGTTGCCGCGCGCGAGCCGGGTGTCGACAAGACCAAGATCCAGTCCGAAATCAAGGAACTGCAGGGTCAGCTGACCTCGATCGCGTCCTCCGCCTCCTTCTCGGGCGAGAACTGGCTGTCGATCGGCACGGGCATCACTGCCGGCACCAAGAATGTCGTTGCCTCGTTCAACCGCGCCGCTGACGGCACGGTCTCGGTCGGTACCATCGGCATCGACACCACCAAGACGAAGCTGTTCGATACCGACAATACCAACGGTATCCTGGACGGCCCACGCACCGGCACCACCAGAGTGTCGACGCTGGCGCTGACCGGCGCGACCACCGACGCGGCGATCTCGACGATGATCTCGGACGTCGACGAAGCGATCGGGCTGATGACGACGGCTGCCTCGAACCTCGGCGCTGCCAAGAGCCGCATGGATATCCAGTCGGAGTTCGTCTCCAACCTGCGCGACTCCATCGAGAAGGGCGTCGGCACGCTGGTGGATGCGGACATGACCGAAGAGTCGACCCGCCTGAAGGCCCTGCAGACGCAGCAGCAGCTCGGCGTCCAGGCGCTGTCGATCGCCAACTCCTCCTCGCAGTCGCTGCTGTCGCTCTTCCGTTAAGACACGACACCTCGACATTGAGATCGACGGGTTCGGCCGCAAGGCCGGGCCCGTCTTCGCGTGAGGGAGGGCATATGGCGCCCAACCTTTAGCAATTCATTCAGGATGGCGCACGAAGCGGTCTCTGCTGAAGTCGTTAACCAACAACTTTAAGTAGCCGGTAGCTGATGCCGGCCGATGGTGCCCCCATAGCGAGGTGACCGGCGAACAGATCACCGGTCACGGGCATGATGCCGCTTCGTTATACCGGCCGATCCGGACTGTCCCCTGTTTGAAATTCCGCGTTACGGGACACCAACATGACCTCCATCAACACCAATACGTCGGCGATGACGGCGCTGCAGAGCCTCTCGGCGATCAACAGCAGCCTCGACCAGACCCAGAACCGCATCTCGACTGGCTATCGCGTCGGCGCAGCGTCGGACAACGCCGCCTACTGGTCGATCGCGACCACGATGCGCTCGGACAACAAGGCCCTCGGCGCCGTCGAAGACGCGCTTGGCCTCGGCCAGGCGAAGGTCGACACGGCCTATACCGGCATGAAGGCCGCGATCGACGTCGTCGACGAAATGAAGGCCAAGCTCGTCGCTGCCAAGGAACCCGGCGTCGACAAGGCGAAGATCCAGTCCGAGCTCAAGGAGCTTCAGGGCCAGCTCGGCTCGATCGCCACCTCGGCCTCCTTCTCCGGTGAGAACTGGCTGAAGTTCGATGGCGGCACCGGCTCGAAGAGCGTCGTCGCGTCCTTCAACCGCTCGGCCGCCGGCACGGTGTCCGTCGGCACGATCGACATCGACGTCTCGTCGGTGAAGCTGTTCCGCGACGTCGCGGCAGTCGGAACAGGCGATGGAATCCTCGACAAGGAGACCACCACGGCCAACGGCGCTGGAACGCCGGTGAACGTCACCTACACGGTGTCTACCCTCGACATCACCCTGGCCGATGTCGACGACACGGTCCTCACCGGAATGATCTCGGCCGTCGATACGGCCCTGAAGTCGATGACCACGGCCGGTTCGAACCTCGGTGCCTCCAAGAGCCGCATGGATATCCAGTCGGAGTTCGTCTCCAACCTGCGCGATTCCATCGAGAAGGGTGTCGGCACGCTGGTCGATGCGGACATGACCGAAGAGTCGACCCGCCTGAAGGCGCTGCAGACGCAGCAGCAGCTGGGCGTCCAGGCGCTGTCGATCGCCAACTCCTCCTCGCAGTCGCTGCTGTCGCTCTTCCGCTAAGACACGACACCTCGATATTGAGACAGACGGGTCCGGCCGCAAGGCCGGGCCCGTTTTTGCGTTGATCCGGGCGCGTAATGCAGAAAATCCGGAAGGTTTCATTAGAGCTTGATTCAGGATGCCGCAGCAAAGCCGGATCCGGACCTGATGTTAACTATCTGGCTTAAGTAGCCGGTAGCCGATGCCGGCCGATGGTGCCCCCATAGCGAGGTGACCGGTGAAGCGTTCATCGGTCACGGGCATGATGCCGCTTCGTTATGCCGGCCGATCCGGACTGTCCCCTGTTTGAAATTCCGCGTTACGGGACAACACAATGACCTCGATCAACACCAATACGTCGGCAATGACCGCTCTGCAGAGCCTGTCGGCGATCAACAGCAGCCTCGACCAGACCCAGAACCGCATTTCCACCGGCTACCGCGTCGGTGCGGCGTCGGATAACGCCGCCTACTGGTCGATCGCGACCACCATGCGGTCCGACAACAAGGCCCTCGGTGCCGTTCAGGACGCGCTCGGCCTCGGCCAGGCGAAGGTCGATACGGCCTATACCGGCATGACCGCCGCCATCGACGTCGTCGACGAGATCAAGTCGAAGCTGGTTGCCGCCCGCGAGCCGGGTGTCGACAAGACCAAGATCAACTCGGAAATCAAGGAACTGCAGGGTCAGCTGACCTCGATCGCCTCGTCGGCGTCGTTCTCGGGTGAGAACTGGCTGTCGGTCAACAGCGGTGCTGCGGGCTACACGGCGACGAAGTCCGTTGTCGCGTCGTTCAACCGAGATTCCGGCGGCAACGTCTCGGTCGGCACCATCGGCGTCGACACGTCGAAGACGAAGCTGTTCGATTCGAACGGCGCGGCCGGCATTCTCGACACGGGCCGCACGGGTGGCACGGTCGTCTCTACCTTCACGCTGACCGGTGCAACCACCGACGCGAACATCTCCACGATGATCTCGGACGTGGACGAGGCCCTCGGTGCGATGACCACCGCTGCCTCGAACCTTGGTGCCGCCAAGAGCCGCATGGACATCCAGTCGGAGTTCGTCTCCAACCTGCGCGACTCCATCGAGAAGGGCGTCGGCACGCTGGTGGATGCGGACATGACGGAAGAGTCGACCCGCCTGAAGGCGCTGCAGACGCAGCAGCAGCTGGGCGTCCAGGCGCTGTCGATCGCCAACTCCTCCTCGCAGTCGCTGCTGTCGCTCTTCCGCTAAGACACGACACCTCGATATTGAGACAGACGGGTCCGGCCGCAAGGCCGGGCCCGTTTTCGCGTCTGCCCATGGAAGCCTGCCAGTCTATTTCTCGTCTTTGAACGGTCTTGTTAATCCTTCGTTGAGGATGACTGCGATCCGGGCCGGTCCTGCCCACGCGTTAACCAATGAATTTAAGTAGCCGGTAGTCGATGCCGGCCGATGGTGGCCCCATAGCGAGGTGACCGGTGAAGAGTTCATCGGTCACGGGCATGATGCCGCTTCGTTATGCCGGCCGATCCGGACTGTCCCCTGTTTGAAATTCCGCGTTACGGGACAACACAATGACTTCCATCAACACCAATACGTCGGCGATGACGGCTCTGCAGAGCCTGTCGGCGATCAACAGCAGCCTCGACCAGACCCAGAACCGCATCTCGACCGGTTACCGCGTCGGTGCGGCGTCGGACAACGCCGCCTACTGGTCGATCGCGACCACGATGCGGTCCGACAACAAGGCGCTCGGCGCCGTCGAAGACGCCCTCGGCCTCGGCCAGGCGAAGGTCGACGTGGCCTATACGGGCATGGAAGCGGCGATCGACGTCACCTCCGAGATCAAGTCCAAGCTGCTGGCGGCTCTCGAGCCGGGCGTCGACAAGACCAAGATCAACTCGGAACTGACCGAGCTGAAGAACCAGCTCTCCAGCATCGCGTCCTCGGCCAGCTTCTCGGGCGAGAACTGGCTGCAGAACTCGACCGCGGCCGCTGCAGGCACCAAGAACGTCGTCGCCTCGTTCAACCGCGATTCCGGCGGCAACGTCTCGGTCGGCACCATCGGCCTGGACGTCTCCAGCATGACGCTGATCGGCACGGACAACGAGACCCTGGGTCTTTTGACCAAGGACTACGATGCCGACCAGCTGCTGGCGACGCCGACGGCGACGCCGGACAATTACCGGCTGATCGACGTCGTCGGTCAAACGACTGCGGCCACGGGTACGGTGATTGCCCTGGCCAGCACCACAACAGATGCACAGGTGAACGCCATGGTGCGGGTCGTCGACAAGATCCTTTCGGACATGACCACGGCGGCCTCCAATCTCGGTGCCTCCAAGAGCCGCATGGATATCCAGTCGGAGTTCGTCTCCAACCTGCGGAACTCCATCGACAAGGGCGTCGGCACGCTGGTCGATGCGGACATGACCGAGGAGTCGACCCGGCTGAAGGCGCTGCAGACGCAGCAGCAGCTCGGCGTCCAGGCGCTCTCGATCGCCAACTCGTCCTCGCAGTCGGTGCTGTCGCTCTTCCGTTAATCGGATCGCACAGTCCGAAGGGACCGATCGGGTCCGGCCGCAAGGCCGGGCCCGTTTTGCGTCCGGCGTCCGGTTCGGGGCGAGGGGAGGGAGCGGAACAGATCGGTCCACGAACTGTACGGCAACCTTAGCTTGCTGGCGGCAACCCCAAGAGAATCTTACTGATTTAATTTTGCGAGAATGAACGTCGTGGTCCGATCCGCAAGACAAATGAAAGCAATTTCAGACCAGATGGTGCGGTGACTGCAACGAAGATGCAGCGCATCCCTGACGCAAGCTTCGACGGGCCGACGATAAGAATCCGTTAACCATCGCTCCCCTAATTTCCCATCAGCGTCGTTCCGCAAGCCCGGAGCCGTCGCCGCCGCCCAAGGACGTTCCCGATCATGCAAATGGCCAATCTGAAGATATCAACGAAGATCGCAGCAGCCTTCGCGATCCTCGTCGTGATCGCCGCCTGCATGGGGGCGCTGCTGTTCCAGTCGATGGTCAAGATCGAGACGGCCGCCGAGGACAAGAACAATCAGGTCGCGCTGTCGAACGCCGCGATCGACGCGCGCTTCGCGCTGGCCCGCCAGGAAAACTCGCTGCGCGGCTTCATGATCACCCGCGACACCTATTTCTCCGGCCGGGTGAAGGAGCATTACGCGACCTTCCAGAAGAACGTCGCATATCTCGGCGAGGTCGCCGGTGCCGGCAGCCCGATCGCCGCGCAATTGCCGCAGGTGTCTGCCGCGATGCAGGCTTGGCAGACCGAGATCGCCGACCCGGTGATCCGCGATGCCGGCAACGAACTCACCTATCCGCAGGCGCTGGCGCTGTTCAATTCCGGCAAGGCTGACGCGTTCATCGAGCCGATCGAGACCATTCTCGATGGCGTCCGCGAGACGACGACGGCCGGCGTCGCCGCGGCCAGCAACGCCGAAGCCGCTGCCAATGTCGCCGCCGAGAGCGCTCTTCTGGCCGGCATGGGCGCGCTGATCCTGGTTGCCGCCGGTCTCGGTTGGGCCCTGTCCCGCGGGATCGCCACTCCGATCGTCCAGATGACCGGCGTGATGCGCAAGCTCGCCGATGGCGACAAGACCATCACGGTCCCTGGCGCGCAGCGCAAGGACGAGGTCGGCGAGATGGCCGGCGCTGTCGAGACCTTCAAGCAGGCCGCGATCGAGCGGGACGAACTCGCCGCAACGGCCGAGGCCGCCCGTATCAGCCAGGACGAGGCCAAGAAGCGTCAGGCCGCGCTCGACAACGCCAAGGCCGAGGATCTGCGGGCCTTTGTCGGCGTCGTCGAAGTGGGCTTCGAGCGCCTGTCGGCCGGTGACCTCACCGTGCGCATGCAGGACCGGGTGGCCGAGGAATTCGAGCCGATCCGGGCCAAGTTCAACGCCAGCGTCGCCTCGCTGGAAGAGGCGATCGGCCATGTCGTGACCTCCATCGCCTCGATCCGCACCGGTCTCGGCGAGATCAACACGGCCTCTAACGATCTCGCCCACCGCACCGAGCAGCAGGCGGCGAGCCTCGAGGAAACCGTCGCGGCGCTCGGCGAAGTGACCCAGGCCGTCAACGAGACCGCCGAGGGTGCCGGCAAGGCCCAGCAGGTGGCGTCCGGTGCCCGCGAAAAGGCCCAGAAGGGCGGCGAGGTCGTCGGCAAGGCGGTCGCGGCCATGGGCCAGATCGAGCAGTCCTCGGAGAAGATCAACTCGATCATCTCGGTCATCGACGAGATCGCCTTCCAGACCAACCTCCTCGCCCTGAATGCCGGCGTCGAGGCGGCGCGGGCCGGCGAGGCGGGCAAGGGCTTTGCTGTCGTCGCCCAGGAAGTGCGCGGGCTCGCCCAGCGCTCGGCGGAAGCGGCCAAGGAGATCAAGACCCTGATCGCGACGTCCCGCGAGCAGGTCGGCACCGGCGTCGAGCTGGTCACGGCCTCGGGCAAGTCGCTGGAAGAGATCGTCACCGAGGTCAGCGCCATGGCGGAGGTCATCTCGACCATTGCCTCCTCGGCCCGCGAACAGGCGACGAGCCTGCGCGAAGTCTCGGGTGCCGCCGACCAGATGGACAAGGTGACCCAGCAGAACGCCGCGATGGTGGAAGAGGCGACGGCAGCCAGCCAGACGCTGGCCAACGAGACCGACGAGCTGGCCCATGCCATGGCCAAGTTCAGCACCAGTGCCGGCAATGCCGGTGCCCGCCGCAGCGAAGGCCGGACGCAGCCGCAGCGCCATGCGCCGTCCCGCGGCGTGACGCAGATGCGCACCACCGGTTCGGGCGGCGCCGCCCGCGCCACGCAGGTTCAAGAAGATAGCTGGGAGGAGTTCTGATGGCCCGGAAGCCCGCAACCCGCAAGGCGACATCCGTCGGCTTGCCGGAAGTTCTCGACATCAAGGCAGCCGCGCCACTGGCGGAACAGCTCCTGGCCCTGCGTGGCGGACCGGTCAAGGTCGACGCCTCCAAGGTCACCCGGCTCGGCGGCCAGTGCGTTCAGGTCCTGCTCTCGGCAGCCGCGACCTGGAAGGTCGATGACACGCCGTTCGACCTCGACACACCTTCGGACGCCTTTTTGAGCGGCCTCGAACTTCTCGGGCTGTCGCCCGAGCACATCAGCGACAAGGGAAGCCTCGCATGAGCAGGACAGTTCTGACGATCGACGACTCGCGCACCATGCGCGAGATGCTGCGGGCGACGCTGTCGTCGCAGGGCTTCATCGTGGTGCAGGCCGAAGACGGCGCCCAAGGGATCGAGGTCCTGGAAGGCATGGAAGTCGAGCCGGATGTCATCATCACGGACATCAACATGCCCCGCAAGGACGGCTTCCAGTTCATCGAGGAAGTGCGGGTCGATCCCCGGCGTCGCGCCATCCCGATCCTGGTGCTGACCACGGAGAGCGATGCCGAGAAGAAGCAGCGGGCCCGCACCGCGGGCGCGACCGGCTGGATCGTCAAGCCGTTCGACCCGGTCAAGCTGGTCGACGCGATCAACCGCGTCGCCGCCTAGGCAGAGCGCCCTGTCGGCGGTCGCGCGGCCCGAGCGGGCCGCAGTGACCGCGACGCAGACAGCAGTCCGAGCAGGAACAAGAAGGTAGCGACATGGACGCGATGGCCGAAATCCGGCAGACATTCTTCGAGGAATGTGCCGAGCAGCTTGCAGAGCTGGAAGCCGGGCTGCTGGCGATCGAGAATGGCGAGGCCGATTCCGATACGGTCAACGCCGTGTTCCGGGCTGTCCATTCGATCAAGGGTGGCGCCGGCGCCTTCAGCCTCGACGATCTGGTGCGCTTTGCCCACATCTTCGAGACGACCCTCGACGAGCTGCGCTCCAACCGGCTGGAAGCGACGGACACGGTCATCAAGGTGATGCTGCGTTCCGGCGACGCCCTGGCCGACCTCGTCACCGTCGCCCGCGACGGCGGCGTGGCCGACGCGGCCCGCAATGACGGCCTGGCCGCCGAACTTAAGGCACTGGTCGGCGGCGGCGCGGTCGAGACCGAGGATGCGGCCGGCGAGGACGACAACCAGGGCATGGGCGATCTCGACTTCGTCCCGATCGCCGTGGATCTCGACGATCTTCTCGGCGGCGGCGACGATGCGGACGATGACGGCGAGACGGTTTTCCAGATCTCCTTCAAGCCGCATGAAGGTCTCTATTCCAAGGCCAACGAGGCGGCGGTCGTCCTGCGCGATCTCTGCAAGCTCGGCGAGGCCGAGGTAACCTGCGACACCAGCGAGCTGCCGCAGCTGCAGGATCTCGATCCCGAGAGCGCCTATCTCACTTGGAACATCGAGCTGCGCACCTCCGCGACCGAAGAGGCCGTGCGCGAGATCTTCGAATTCGTCGAGTGGGATTGCGACCTGACGATCGAGGCCGACAAGCCGGAAGGCGACGCCGGCGGCTTCGATTCCGATCTGGCCGAGATCCTGGCCCGCATCCGCGGCGACGTGCCGGCGGAGGCTCCTGAGGAGATCGCCGACGCGCCGGAAGCAGCCGCGCCCGACGCCGAACCCGTCGCCGAGGACGAGACGCCCGCCGCTCCCGCAGCGACCGCCGCGCCCGAGCCGGCGAGCGTTCCCGCAGCAGCACCGGCTCCGGCCGCCAACGCCGTGCCGAAGGCGATGCCCTCCGAGGCCAAGGCGGCTCCCGAATCCGACGGCAAGCCGGCCACGGCGACCACCGCGGCCGCCCAGACCATCCGTGTCGACCTGGAGCGCGTCGACCGGCTGATCGACCTCGTCGGCGAGCTGGTCATCCATCAGGTCATGCTGTCCCAGCGCGCCTATCAGGCGGGCCTTGCCCGCACCTCGGAGCTGGCGGTCGGTCTCGACGAACTCGAGCAGCTCACCCGCGGCATCCAGGACAGCGTCATGGCGATCCGCGCCCAGCCGGTGAAGTCGGTCTTCCAGCGGCTGCCGCGGCTTGCCCGCGAAGTCGCCGAGATCTCCGGCAAGACCGTGCGCCTCGTCACCGAAGGCGAGTGGACCGAAGTCGACAAGACGGTCATCGAGCGCCTCGCCGATCCGCTGACCCACATGCTGCGCAACGCCATCGACCACGGCCTGGAGAAGCCCGAGGTACGACTGGCGGCCGGCAAGCCCGCCGAAGGCGTGGTGAAGGTCGCGGCGATGCACCGTTCGGGCCGCATCGTCATCGAGATCACCGATGACGGCGCCGGCATCAACCGTCCGAAGGTCCAGGAGATCGCCGTCAGCAAGGGCCTCGTCCCGGCGGATGCGAACCTGACCAACGAGGAGATCGACAACCTGATCTTCGCGCCGGGCTTCTCGACCGCCTCCTCGGTGTCGGAGCTTTCGGGCCGCGGCGTCGGCATGGATGTCGTCAAGCGTTCGATCCAGGCCCTCGGCGGCCGCGTGTCGATCACCTCCGAACCCGGCAAGGGCTCGATCTTCACGATGAGCCTGCCGCTGACGCTGGCCGTCCTCGACGGCATGATCGTCTCGGTCGGCGACCAGACCGTGGTCGTGCCGCTGACCGCGATCATCGAGACGCTGCAGCCCAAGCCCGAAGAGGTGAAGAGCTTCGGCGGCGACGCCCGGCTGGTGAAGGTGCGCGACAGCTTCCTGCCGCTGGTCGATGTCGGGCGGGAGCTCGGCTTCACCGATCAGCCGACGGACGCCACCGGCGGCGTCGCGATCCTGGTCGAGGCGGAGAAGGGGCTGCGTTCGGCGCTCCTCGTCGATGCCATCCAGGGGCAGCGCCAGGTCGTGATCAAGAGCCTCGAGACCAATTACGGCAACGTGCCCGGCATCGCCGCGGCCACCATTCTCGGCGACGGTCGTGTCGCCCTCATTCTCGACGTCGATACCGTCGTCGCGACATCGCGGGGCGATATCGCCTTCGCCAGCAACGCCATGCAACAGGCCGCGGAGTAGGATAGATGACGACTTCTCACAACCAGATCGGCAAGCCCGCCCAGAACGACAATCGCGGTGAAGGCAATGGCCGCGAGCTCGTCGCCTTCCGCATCGGCGAGCAGGAATTCTGCGTCGACATCATGTCGGTGCGCGAAATCCGTGGCTGGACCCCGGCGACCCCGATCCCGCACGCCCCGTCCTACGTCAACGGCGTCATCAACCTGCGCGGCGCGGTTCTGCCGATCGTCGACCTGGCCGCCCGTCTCGGCTTCCCGAAGACGCAGCCGACGGCGCGCAGCGTCATCATCGTGGCCCGTTCGCAGCAGCAGCTCTTCGGCCTGCTGGTGGACGCGGTCTCCGATATACTGACGGTGACCGACGACGCCCTGCAGCCGCCGCCGGACATGGCGACGGAGTTCGCCAAGCAGTTCGTGCGCGGCGTCATGGCGCTGGAAGGCCGCATGGTCTCCCTGATCGCCACCGACAACGTGCTGCCGCAGCTGCGCGACGCGGCCTGAGCCGGGCGCAGCACGGTAGGCAACAGCAGACAAGATGACAGAAATGGTGCGATGGAGCCGGGCATGGGATGCCCGGTTCCCGTGCCCGAAGTGGAGTGGGGCGTTTGGCGGCCGGATATCAGCAGGAAAAGCCGGTAGGCAGGCGGCGGGCCGATTCCGCGTCGATCGGAGCGGGCGAGTTCCCGATGACCGAGGCGGATTTCACCAATATCGCGCGCATTCTCTACGATGACGCGGGCATCCATCTGTCGCCCTCCAAGGCGACACTGGTCTATTCGCGGCTGTCCAAGCGGCTGCGCAGCCTCGGCATGGAGAGTTTCCGCGACTATTGCGAGCATGTCGCCGGTGCGGGTGGCGCCGACGAGCGGATGAAGATGCTCGCTTCGCTGACCACCAACGTCACGCATTTCTTCCGCGAGCAGCATCACTTCGACCATCTGCGCAACAACCTGTTGCCGCCGCTCCTGGCGAGCGCCAAGCTGGGCGGGCGGGTGCGCATCTGGTCGGCAGGCTGCTCCAACGGCCATGAACCCTATTCGATCGCCATGACCGTCCTGTCGATGATGCCGGATGCGGCCGATCACGACGTGCGCATCCTGGCCTCCGACATCGACCCGAACGTCGTGGCGACGGGCCGCGCCGGTATCTATCTGTCGAGCGACCTGCAGAACGTGCCGGCCGATCTGCGCCGGCGGTGGTTCCGCCCGGTGCACGGGGCCTCCGGCGGCAAGCGCGGCGCGACCGACGAGATGGCCTTCGAGGTCGCCGACACGATGCGCGATCTCGTCGCCTTTCGCGAACTGAACCTGATCGGCCAGTGGCCGATGAAGGGCATGTTCGACGCGATCTTCTGTCGGAACGTGACCATCTATTTCGACCAGACGACCCGCGAAAAGGTGTGGAACCGCTTCGCCGAGCGCATCCTGCCGGACGGCTTTCTCTATGTCGGCCATTCCGAGCGGGTCACCGGACCGGCGTCCAACACGCTCAGCTACGAATCCAATACCTCCTATCGCAAGGCTGGTGGCTGATCGTGATGGACCGCATCGACCCGAACCAGATTGCGGATTCGTCCACTGGATCCGACCCTCGTGATTCCGGACGGAGCAGAGCACCGATGACGGCACCCGCAACCGTTCTCATCGTCGACGATTCGATGACCATGCGGGCCCTGATCCGCAACGTGCTGCGCAACGATCCGGGCATCGAGGTGGTCGGCGAGGCCGCCAATCCCTTCGAGGCGCGCGAGAAGATGAAGGCGCTCGATCCCGACGTGGTGACGCTCGACGTCGAGATGCCCAACATGAACGGCATCGACTTCCTGCAGAAGATCATGCAGCTGCGGCCGACGCCGGTGATCATGGTGTCGAACCTCACCGCGCCCGGCGCGTCGGCGACCCTCGAAGCGCTGGAGATCGGCGCCTTCGACTGCATCGCCAAGCCCGGCGCCGGCAGCAATACCTTCGAGACCCTGCCGGGCCTGATCAAGGAAGCCGCGCAGGCCAAGGGCCGTTTGGTCAAGCGTCGGGGCAGGGTGGCGGCACCGACGACCCGCACTGCACCGTCGGCGCACGCGCCGCACGAGATCACCTGCTCGCCGACCGGGCCCGAGCTGATCGGCATCGGGTCGTCGACCGGCGGCGTCGAGGCGCTGACCCAGGTCCTGGCCGAGTTCCCGGCCGACTGTCCGCCGACGCTGATCGTGCAGCATCTGCCTGCCGCCTTCACCGGTTCCTTCGCCGCCCGGCTCGACCGCCTGTGCCCGGCCCATGTGAGCGAAGCCAAGGATGGCGACGTTTTGCGGCCGGGCCATATCTATCTGGCCCCCGGTGGCGGCCGGCATATGGTCCTGCGCAAGTCGATGCAGCCTTACATCTCGCTGGTCGCCGACGATCCGGTTTCCGGGCACCGACCTTCGGTGGACGTCCTGTTCGCGTCCATCGCCAAGAACTTCAAGGGCCGCTCCAGCGGCGTGATCCTGACCGGCATGGGCCGCGACGGTGCGCAGGGGCTCCTGGAGATGCGCAAGGGTGGCTCGCGCACCCTGGCGCAGGATGAGGCGAGTTCGCTCGTCTACGGCATGCCGCGCGTGGCCTACGAGATCGGCGCCGCGGAGAAGAGAGTCCCTCTTGCCAGAGTGACACGGCAAATATTTGCCTGACGGACTGATGTTCATCCGACATTGTTTCAAGTCAGCGCAAAATTCGATCCGGATGAGAGAATCTCTTCATAAAATTCCCCTTTAATAGGGATCCGACAAGGATAGACCCCATGAGCATCGCAGACCGGATCAGAGTTCTCATCGTCGACGATCATCGTACCAGCCGGATGCTGATACGAGATGCGTTGGAACAACTTGGAATCAAGCAGATCATCTTTGCCGTCGACGGTGAAGAGGCGCTGCAGACGATGATGACGGCGCCGTGCCACATCATCATCTCGGATTTCAACATGCCCAAGCTGGACGGCATCCAGCTTCTGAAGGCCGTACGCTCCTATGCGCCGACGAAGAAGACGCCCTTCATCATCCTGACGGGGCAGGGCGACCGCGAGCTGGTGCAGCGTGCCGCCCAGTTCGGCGTCAACAACTTCCTCGCCAAGCCGATCACGGTCCCCGTCCTTAAGAAGACCATGGAAGCGGTGGTCGGTCGTCTTCAGTGATGCTGAACCGGTCGGGAATGCAGCGCATCCATGTCATGCAAGGCGAAGCCCGGGTGGCGACGGGACCGGATACGGTCCTGACGACCCTGCTGGGTTCCTGCGTTGCGGCCTGCATCCACGATCGGGTGGCGGGGGTCGGCGGCATGAACCACTTCCTGTTGCCGGGCGCCGGCGACTCGGAGAGCGGCCGGACGGAGAGCTTCGGCCTCTATCTGATGGAACTGCTGATCAACGGGCTGCTGCAGCAGGGCGCGCGTCGCGAGAATCTCGAGGCGAAGCTGTTCGGCGGCGCCCAGACCGTCGATCGCCTGTCGAATGTCGGCTCCAAGAATGCCGTCTTCGCCGAGCGCTTCCTGCGCACGGAGAAGATCACCTATCTGGGCGGCAGCCTGGGCGGGGAATCGGGACGCCGCATCGAGTACTGGCCGCATTCCGGCCGGGCCCGGCAGATCCTGTTCGCGCCGACGGCGATGCCGCAGATCCCGGTGGCCCGTCCCGTCCGCAAGCCCGATGCCATCGGCGACGTGGAACTTTTCTGAAAGGATCGCGACGTACTCTGGCGAGCCGTCTCGAACCACTGTCTCGTTCAATTCTAGCGATCGAAGCGAAGCGCCATGTCGATGAGTTCCCTGTCCGACCTTTTCAGGACCCTCTCCCTCGAGCTGCGGGAACTCGCCAAGGATGCCGAGGCGATGCATGATCTCGTCTGCCCGGACCACGCGACGCAGGACGCCGCCTATGTGCGCGCCGTGCAGCGCATCGACCGCACCCAGCAGACGCTGTGCAATCTCTCCACCTTCCTCGAAGCGGCCCGGGACGAACTGCCGGAGAGCTACGAAGTCGCGCTGAAATCGGCGCTCGAGACCGTGCGCCTGAACGATCTCAAGCTGCGTCTCGTCCCCTCCGCGCACAGCATGGCCGCAGCAATGTCGGACGATTCCGACGGCGAGATGGAACTGTTCTCCCAGGCGTCCTGACCGGCCCCGACATCTCCGACGTTCCGTTCCACGGCGCCGGACACTCGCCCAGATTGCATTCACCGACAGGTTTCTCGCGTTAACCCTTCATTAACCGTGGTCTCGCGCAAGCTTCGACCGGCATGGTCCGCTCGTACTTCGCAGTTACAGTTAAGGCAGGGTAGAGAGATCCATGGCGCTTGCCGTTGGCGGAAAAGCTCAGCAGCTTTTGACGAATCTGACCGCGCTCGGTCCACGCAGGCTCGGAGCACTTGGCCTGGTCGGACTGCTCGTCGTCGCCCTGGTCGGACTGGGCAGCTACTACCTGTCGCGTCCCGACATGGAGACGCTCTATTCGGGGCTCGACCGCACCGACGTGACACGCATCGGCGCGGCCCTGACCGAAGCGGGCATCCCCTTCGACGTAGATTCCAAGGGCGACGCCATCCTGACGCCCTTCTCGCAGACGGCCCCGGCGCGCATGCTGCTCGCCGAAAAGGGCCTGCCGCGTTCCGAGAACGCCGGCTACGAGCTCTTCGACAATCTCGGCTCGATCGGCCTGACCTCCTTCATGCAGGAGATCACCCGGGTTCGCGCCCTGGAAGGCGAGATCGCCCGCACCATCCAGACCCTGCGCAACGTGCGCGCCGCCCGCGTCCACATCGTCCTGCCCGACAAGGGCTCGTTCCGCCGTGAACAGCAGAAGCCCTCGGCCAGCGTCGTCGTGCGCACCGAGAACGGCAATGATTTCGGGTCCGCCCAGGCGATCCGCTCGCTGGTCGCCTCGGCGATCCCGTCCATGACGCCGGAAGAGGTGACCATCCTCAATGCCGACGGCACGCTGCTGGCGTCCGGCGACGAAGGTGTTTCGGCCGCGCCCACCAAGCTCTTCGGCATCGAAAGCGTCGTCTCCAAGGACATCGAGCAGTCGATCCGCCGCACGCTCGCGCCCTATCTCGGCATCGGCAACTTCCAGACCAGCGTCGTTGCCCGCCTCGACACGGACCGCAAGCAGATCAGCGAGCGCATCTTCGATCCCGAAAGCCGGGTCGAGCGCTCGACCCGCACCATCCGCGAGAACAACCAGTCGGCCAACCGCGCCAGCGAGACCCCGGTGGGCGTCGAGCAGGATGTCCGCGAAATCGACGCGCCCCCGGCGGGCGGCGGTGGCGGCGAGCAATCGTCGGAAGAGACCGAGCGTCGCGAGGAACTCACCAACTACGAGATCAACGAGAAGACCATCTCCACGACCAGCGACGGCTACCAAGTCGAGCGCCTGTCGGTGGCCGTGGTCGTCGACCGCAAGCGCGTGCTCGAAGCCATCGGCGAGAACCCGACCGACGCCCAGATCGACGCGCGGATCGGCGAGATCAAGGCTCTGGTCGCTTCGGCGTCGGGCTTCTCGGCCGATCGCGGCGACCAGATCGAGGTGACCGCCGTCGACTTCATCGCCTCCGACGACGCCCTCGAGCCGATCCCGGCCCCGAGCCTCGGCGAGATGTTCATGCGCCAGTCCGGCACGCTCATCAACGCTCTCACCATCCTCGCCGTGGCGATCATGCTGATCTGGTTCGGTCTCAAGCCGGCCGTCCGCGCCATCGCCGCCATGCCGGCCGCCGAAGGGACCACCCTGGCCGCACTGGACGACGACGAGATGCCGGAGCTGGACGACGATGCCCGCGCCCTGTCGGAAAGCCTCCTAGAGAACCTGAACTACGATTCCGATCCGGCCGGCGGCTCGGGCAACGAGATCGGCTTCCTCGACGACCTCAACTTCAATGTGGGCAATTCGCCGAGGGCCCGCCTCGAGCGGCTCCTGGACCACAACGAAGAGCATGCCGCCACCGTCATGAAACAGTGGCTCAACCAGAAAGAGGCGGCCTAAGCCATGATCTCTCTCGCTCAGTACCTGCCCGAGCTGGACGCCGATACCGACATGCCGGACCGCCCCGGGGCGCCGGCCCGCGAGGCGACAGTCTTCGAACCGCTGGCGCTCGTGGCCGCCAACCAGGCGCGCCCCGCGGCCCAGACCAAGTCCTCGCCGATCCCCGAGATTGAGATCGAGGAAGAGGACGAGGCCGAGACCGGCGCAGCCGATATCGACTTTGCCGCGCAGTTCGCCGGCGAGGACGATGGCGAGACCCCGGCACCGGCCGGCATGCTGCCGGACTTCTCCGCGCTCGACCTCGATGACGACGAGGCTGATGGCGCCGCCGGCGGTTTGCCGGATCTCGGCAGCTTCGATGCGCCGGACTTCGATCCCGATGCGGCGATGAATGGCTTCGGCGACGAGGCCGAGGCCGGTCTGCCGGACCTGGCAGCGGCACCGTCGGGCGAACTCGATCCGCTGGAGGCCGCCCGTGAGGCGGGCATCCAGCAGGGCAGGGCAGAAGCCGAGGCCGAGGCCGCGGCGGCGCTGAACGAGGCGCGCGAGACGGCGGAAGCGGCGAAGGCTGCGGCCGTCGAGGCGGCACGCGGCGAATGGGCCGGCGAGGAGGGCGAGCAGATGGGCGCGCTCCTGACCGATCGGCTCGACCGGATCGAGACCATCGTGCGGGCGTCGCTGTCGAGCGTCCTGAAGCCGATCGCGCTCGATGCGCGCCGGCGCCAGACCGTTCTGGAACTGGCCGACGCGGTCCACATGCTGATCGGCGACGGCAAGGCCCTGAACATCCGCGTCACCGGCCCGGCCGATCTGCTCGAAGCGCTGGAACAGGCGCTCGGCAAGCGCAAGGCCTTCATCGTTTGTGAACCCGACCCCGACATGGTCGAGGTGAAAATTGAATGCGACCAGACCGTCGTCGAGACACGACTGATGGGCTGGCGCACGGCACTGGAAGAGGCGCTCGCGTGACCGATCAGTCCGGGGCGGGGCATCTGGACCGTCAGGAAATCATTATCGTGCGCCGCCGCGGCGGCAACGGCGAGGAAGCCCATCACGGCGGCGTCTGGAAGATCGCCTTCGCCGACTTCATGACGGCAATGATGGCCTTCTTCCTGGTGATGTGGCTGACCCAGGCCTCCGACATGGCGACGCGCAAGCAGGTCGCCCAGTATTTCAATCCGATCCGTCTCAACGACGCGTCGCCGGCGACGCGCGGCGTCGAGCAGTCCGACGACGGCGCCTCGCGCGACGAGAACGAGAACGGCATCAGCAAGGCCGACACCAACGGCGATCCCCACGGCAAGCCGCTGGCCGGCGACCAGGAAGGCGGCGAGGAAGAAGCGCTGTTCCGCGATCCCTATGCGGTGCTCGCCGAGATCGCCGCCGAGGGCGCGTCCGAGACCACGGGCGAATTGCAGGGCAAGCCGGATGGCACGGGCCTGCCGGGCCTGAATGGCGGCGACGCCTATCGCGACCCGTTCGATCCCGCCTCCTGGCAGCTCGCCCCGAACGCCACCGAAAGCGCGGCCGTCATCGACGAGGCGCCGCCGAGCGAGTTCAAGACCGCGGTGCTGCCGAACGACATGTCGGACGAGCCGGTGCCGGTGGATGCGGAGACGCAGGCCGAGGCGGTCTCCGAGGCCAAGGCTGAGGCCGAAGCCGAGACCCCTGAAGCCGGAGAGGCCGAGCTGGCCGAGGCCGATGCGGACGCCGAGCCGGCGGATGGCGAAGCCGTTGCGCAGGCCGACCGGGCCGACGAGCTCAAGGCCGAGATCGCCGCCGAATTTGCCCGCCAGGGCGAGCCCCTGCCGACCAATTTCGAGGTCGTGCCAGGCGAAGGCGGCGTGACCATCTCGATCGCCGACGACATGATGTCGGGCATGTTCGAGGTCGGATCGGCCCGGCCGACGCCGCAGGTCGTCGCCATGATGGAGCGCATTGCCTCCGTCCTGTCGAAGCAGCCCGGCAACGTCTCCATCCGCGGCCATACCGACTCCCGGCCGTTCCGCAGCGCCCAGTACGACAACTGGCGCCTGTCCACCGCCCGCGCCCACATGGCCTACTACATGCTGGCCCGCGGCGGCCTGGAAGAGGACCGCGTCAAGGCGATCGAGGGTGTCGCCGACCGCGCGCCGAAGATTGCCGACGATCCGGAAGCGGCAGCGAACCGCCGGATCGAGATCCTGCTGACCGAGCCGGCGCAATGAGAATGGGTTGCTTGTCCACCGAACGCCGGCTGGGGCTGGGCGTGATCGCCTGCGCCCTGATGCTGACGACCGCCTTGCCGGTGGCATGGGCGGCCGGAGAGAGCGCATCGGAGCCGGCCAGCGTCGCCGAGCGGGTGCGCCAGGCCGGTGAGGATGCGATCCGCTCCGAAGGCGGTCCTGCGGTCGAACCCGAGGCCCATGCAGGCGAGGCCGCAAGCGAACATGCGGAGGTCGCGACGGATGGCGAGGCCGACGCGCATGAGGACGAGAACGGCGACGGCACCGGGCCCTGGCCGCGCGAACGGGCCCCGATGCCCTACGAGATCGTGCGCTCGGTGCAGTTCCTGCAGGACCAGGTGGCCCGCGGCAACGGCGCGGCGATCCGCGTGCAGGCGCAGCTCCTGCGCCGCTACGGACCGACCTTCCTCGAACAGCCGCCCGAAGTGTGGACCGACCCGCGCAACCTGCGCGCCGCAGCCCTGTTCGTCCTGAGCGGAGGGCCGCCTGCGGTCCTGCGCGGCATCCTGTCGACTGCCACCATCGATGGCGACGAACGGGCCCTGCTGGACGGCGCCCTGGCCTATGTCGAAAACCGTGCGCGGGACGCCCGCGCGGCCCTGGTGCCGATCGACGTATCGGAGATGGACACCGCCCTTGCGGCCCAACTGAACCTGGCGGTCGCGCAGCTCCAGCAGAAGGACGCCCCGGCCGATGCGCTGCACCGGTTGGAGCAGGTCATGCTGGCGGCGCCCGGCACGCTTCTGGAAGAGGCGGCGCTGCGAATGGGCGTGCTGCTCGCCGAGGGCATCGGCTCCCACAAGGCCGCCGATCGCTATGCGCGGCAATATTTCGACCGTTTCGCCGATTCCGCCTATGCCGGCAATTTCCGCGCCCGCTTCTCGGCGGTCTACGCGGCACGGCCACCGGAGACCAAGGACGCAACGGTCGCCACGATCGACAACGCGACCGCCCGTATCCCGGACGACCAGCGGCTGGCGATCTTCCTCGCCGTGGCGCGCCGCGCGCTCGTCGGCGGCAATCTGCCGCTCGCCGCCGCAATGGCGACCGAGGCGCTGGAGAACGGCAATGCCGCTCCCGCCGACAGCCAGCGCGCGCTGCTCTACAAGACCGCCGCCACGCTGACGACGGGCAATCCGGTCGAAGCGCGTGTCGCGCTGGAAGCAATCGACGTTGCCACGCTCCATCCCGCCGATCGCAAGCTGCACGAGGCCGCCTACGAGGTGCTCAGCGAGATGCGCAAGCCGCTGATGGCCGCCAATATCGACCCCGCCGAACGCTACGGTCCGCAGCCGCCCGTCGAGCAATCCGCCGTTCTTACCCGGGGAGCCGCGCTCCTCGACGCCGTTCGCGGCGACCTGAAGAGAGCCATGCCGTGACCGCATCCGTCAGCACCTCCGTCGAAATGCGCGCTCCGGCGACCCGTGCGCCGACCGGCCGTGGCGCGGAAAGCGCCACTGAGGCGCGCGATGCCTTCGAAAGCTTCGTCAAGGATGCCGAGCAGGCTCCTAAGGCCTCGCGTTCCGACAGCGAGAGCCGGGACACCCGCGAGGCCGAGACCGACGAGACTAGGGCTGAAGGCTCCGAGGACGCCGCCGAGACGACGCAGGCCAGCGACCGCGACGCGGACGCCGCACCGGCCGGGCGGCCGCGCGACAACGGTCTCGCCGCAATCCTCGCCGACATGGACCGCCTGCTGCGCTCTGGAACCGCGACCGCCGCGACCATGGCCAACGCGGCCGATGGCGAGGCGGGCTCCGCGACTGATGCGGCTCTGGCCAGGACGGCCATGGGCAAGGACGAGAAGGTTGCCAATCCCCTTGCCCGGTTCGCCGCAAACGATGCTGACGAGACCGTTTCGCGGATCGCGGCAGCGACAGGCGAGGCACTTGGCGCCAACAAAACGGCGAGTGCCAGCTCGGCGCAGACCGCCGGTGAACAGGCGCGTGCGCGGGTCGACCTCGTCTCGCAGCGCACTGATTTCGAACCGGCGACCACCGCCGCTGGCGCATCAGCCATTGCCGCAGGCAAGCCGGGCGGCGCGGCCACCACGAACATCCGCCAGTTGCTGGCATCCGTCGACATGCGCGCCGGCAACGGCGCGACGCCGGACGGCGAGGGCGGATCGGCTGTCGACGGTGAAACCGGCGACGTCTTTGCCGCTGGCGAAGGCAACGAGACACGTCGCGGCCGCAGCGAGCCGAGGGGCGAGCGCGCGGCCTTCGATCGCAATCCGCGTGCCGACAGTGACGGCACCAGGAACGGCGCGGCCGGCGTGAGCGTCAAGGTGAGCGAAACCGCGGCGACCGGTATGGCCGCTGCGGGTGCGACGTCGACCATTGGCCGGCAGGTCGCCGACGCCGTGACCACCTCGCTCACAGGTTCGCCGCTGCCGACGGGTGATACCGCCGAAGCCGCACGCGTGCAGATGCGGGCCGGCGGTGCAGCGCTCAAGACCATCCAGATCCAGCTTCAGCCCGAGCAGCTGGGCAAGCTCGACGTCACCATGCGTCTGATCGACGGCAAGCTCGCGGTCCACATCGTGGCCAGCGAAGCCGACACGGCACTGCGCATCAAGGACGACGCCGAAGGCCTGAACAAGCTTTTGACCAAGGCTGGTTTCTCGGTCGACGAAGCCGCGATCAGCATCGGTGTCCGTGACGCCGGCGCGCCGCGCGGCGGCATCGCCAATGCGCAGGGTCAGGCCGATGGCCAGGCATCGACGGGTCAATCGCAGAATGGCGCGGCCCGTGACGGCGCCGCAAGCTCTGGCGGCGAGGGTTCAGCGCGCCAGGGGGGGAGGCGACCGGAGCAGGCCATGACGTCAACGCCCGCCGAGGAGACCGGCGCGCCCCGCCGCGAACTCGATCCCTCCGTTTATCTCTGAGACCTCACGGTCCGACTGGACTAGATCGCGGCGACGCGTTTGGCCGACCATGGCGCAATCATGGCGGCGATCGGGCCGTTAAGACTTCGTTAACGAAAAAAATTCGTGAGTCGGATTCGTGACTTAGTCCGAAAATGAACGGCATGGTTAACGGATCACTAAATTTCAGGATAGGCGCAAGTTCGGGGTCAGTTTAACTCTCTGTTCACAGACAAACGGCGGACCGAGGGTGACGGAAATGATCGTTGTAGTGGACAACCGGGAACTCGTGACGGACGGCTACGAGTCCATGTTCGGTCGCGAAGGCGTGTCGGCAGCGGGCTTCAAGGCCGACGAATTCCGCGACTGGGTCGAGACCGCGCCGGAGTCCGATCTGTCGGCCGTCGAGGCTTTCCTGCTCGGCGATTTCGATGACCGCACGATCTGCCCGCGACTGATCCGGGCCCGTTCCAAGGCGCCGATGATCGCGCTGTCGGAAGGCCGCAACCTGGATGGCACGCTCGACCTGTTCGCCGCCGGCGTCGATGACGTCGTCGCCAAGCCGGTCCACGTCAAGGAAATCCTCGCCCGGGTCGGCGCCATCCGCCGCCGCAACGAGACCGAGGACGCCCGCACCGTCGTCGGAGAGATCTCCGTCTACCAGGACGGCCGCGACGCTGAAGTCGCCGGCAAGCCGATGGCCCTGCCGCGCCGCGAGCGCCGTATCCTGGAATATCTGGTTGCCAACCGCGGCCGCCGCGTTTCCAAGCAGCAGCTGTTCAGCGCGATCTACGGCATCTTCGACGAGAACGTCGAGGAGAACGTCATCGAGAGCCACATCTCGAAGCTGCGCAAGAAGCTGAAGATGCGCCTCGGCTACGATCCGGTGTCCTCGAAGCGCTATCTCGGCTACGGCATCGGCGTCGACTGACACAAACTGGTTAACAAGTTCCTAAGAATAGAGGCCTCGCCGTTAGTTCGGCGGGGCCTTTTATTTCGCCGGTATACTGCAAAAGCTGGTTCCTGACAGTTCGGCGCAAGCTTCACTCCGTATTGCGGAAGAGAGATCTACGCCACGGAGTACCAGGCAATGAGCATCAACGGTGTCTTCAGGACCAGCGTGTCCGGCATGAATGCACAGGCCAACCGGCTGTCCACCGTGTCGGAGAACATCGCGAACTCCAGCACGAACGGCTACAAGCGCAATTCCACCGAATTCGCCTCCCTCGTCCTTGCCCAGGGCGGCGGCGAGTACAATCCGGGGTCGGTGAAGACCCAGGTTCGCCAGTCGATCAGCCAGCAGGGCAGCATCGCCGCCACCTCGTCGGGTTCGGACCTCGCCATTCAGGGCGACGGGTTCTTCGTCGTGCAGGATACGGCCGGCCGCGAATTCTATACCCGCGCCGGTTCCTTCGTGCAGCGCACCGAGACCGTCGGCGGCAAAGAGACCACCTTCCTGGTCAATACAGCCGGCTACCGCTTGACCGGCACGCCCGTCGGTGGCGGCGCCGCCGCGCCAATCGAGCTCCCGGTCGGCGCGATCGTCGCCCCGCAGGCCACGAACGCCGGATCCTTCTCGATCCAGTTCCCGGAATCAGCCGCTGTCGGCGACACCAAGAAGTCGTCGATGGTTGTATATGACAAGATCGGTAAGGCGATCGAGGTCCCGGTCGAGATGGAAAAGACCGGCGCTAACACTTGGGACATCACAGTGGGCGGCGGAGCGCCGACGACAATTGTCTTCGACCCGAATACCGGTCGGCCGACGGCCGCTCCGGCCAACATGACCTATACCCCGGTGAACGGCGACGCGATCGACATCGAGTTCGAGTCGCTGACCGAGTATGCCACCGACTTTTCGGCCAAGCTGGTCGCCAACGGCAACCCTCCCGGCAGCTTCACGGGCTTTGCCTTTGCCGACGACGGCACGCTGAGCGGCGTCATGAACACCGGCCAGTTGATCCCGCTCTACGAGATGAACCTCGCGCGTTTCGCCAGCCCGGACCAGCTTCAGGCCTCCGCCGGCAACGTCTACAGCGCCACCGCCTCGTCGGGCGTCGCGGCCCTCGGTGGACCAGGCACCAACGGCTACGGCTCGCTGGTCTCCAGCGGTCTGGAGCAGTCGAATGTCGACCTCGCCTCGGAACTGACCAGCATGATCGAGTCCCAGCGCAGCTACAGCGCGAACTCGAAAGTCTTCCAGACCGGCGCCGAGATCCTCGACGTCCTCGTGAACCTGAAGCGATAGGCGCGAGCCCGCTCTTTGCTGCGCACTGGATAAGTCCTCATCATGTCACTTCTGTCAGCCTTCTCCAACGCAACGGCGTCGCTTTCGAGCGTCGCCAGCCAGTCGGCGCTCGTGTCGCGCAACATCGCGAATGCGGACAGTCCCTACGCGACCAAGAAATATGCCGGCCTCACCGTCGGCCAGACCGGCGGCGTGCGGATCATGTCGATCGCCCAGTCGGGCGACCAGGCCCTGTTCCGCTCGCTGATCACGACCAACTCCGCCCTCGGCTCGGCCAGTGTCAGCGCCGAGTCGCTGAACCGGATCCGCGAGGTCATCGGCGACGTCGATTCACCGACCTCGCCGGCTGCGACCCTGTCGTCGCTGAAGGCGGCGCTGTCGCAGTTCGCAGTCTCCCCGGAGAACGGCCAGACCGCCGAGGCGGCGGTGAACGCCGCCCGTGACATGGCGCTGAGCCTCAACCGTGCCACCAGCGCGGTGCAGTCCGCCCGCAAGGACGCGGACGACCAGCTCGATCTCGCCGCCAAGGACATGAACCGCCTGCTCGGCGAGTTCGGTACCCTGAACGCCAAGATCATGGCCGGCAGCGCGAGCGGCTCGGACGTCACCGACGCCGTCGACCGGCGCGACCAGATCGTGCGCACCCTGTCGGGCTATGTCGGCCTGAACGTGCAGGTGCGGGCCGGTAACGACATGGCCCTCTACACCGACTCCGGCATCACGATGTTCGACAAGACCGCGCGGTCGGTCGAGTTCACGCCGCAGCCGGCCTACGACGCCACCGTGGCGGGCAACAGCTTCAAGATCGACGGTGTCGTCGTCGCCGGCGCCTCTTCGCCCATGCCGATCAAGGGCGGCAGCGTCTACGGCCTGATCACCCTGCGCGACGAGACCGCCGCAACCTTCCAGGGCCAGCTCGACGGCATCGCCTATGCGCTGGTCCAGGCCTTTGCCGAGACCGATCAGCGGGCCGCCGGCGATCCCGGGTACATGCCCGGCAGCTATGCCGGCCTCTTCACCGATGGCGGCAGCAATGCCATCCCGGCAAGCATGGCCGGCGCCAAGGGGCTTGCCGGCACCATCCAGATCGCGGCCGGGGTCGATCCGACCAAGCCCGGCGGCGAGCCGGCCCGTCTGCGCGACGGCGGCATTGCCTTCGCCGGCACCGCGAACGAGCAGTATTTCAGCTACAACGCCAACGGCTCGAGCGGCTTCACCGGCCGCCTGAACGACCTGATCGCCGGCTTCTCCACGCCGCGCAGCTTCGATGCGGCCTTCGGCGCCGGCAGTTCGGCGACCCTGACCGAATACACCGCCTCGTCGATCGGCTGGTTCGAGGGCCGCCGCGCCACGGCGAACGACGCCTCGTCCTACCAGACGGTGCTGCTTTCGCGGACCCAGGAGACGCTCTCCGACGCGACCGGCATCAACATCGACGACGAGATGACGCGCCTGCTCGACCTGGAGCGCTCCTACCAGGCGTCCAGCAAGCTGATTTCCACGGTCGGTCAGATGATCGACTCCCTCCTTGCGATCGCCTGAACGGACCATCGATGAGCAACTTCCTCGTCTCCAGCTTCTCGCTCTCGTCGGCGCCGCGCTCCGCCGTCTTCCGCATCCAGGATGAGCTGCGCAACGCGCAGAAGGAGGTCACGACCGGCCGCTTCGCCGATGTCGGCCTTACCCTCGGATCGCGCACCAACCAGACCGTGTCGCTGCGCGTCGAACGCGAGAGCGCCATCCGGATCCAGGAAGCCAACACCCTCATCGGGCAGCGCTTCGACACCATGCAGACGGCCCTGGAATCCATCGCCAAGACCGGCGAGAACCTTCTGGCGTCGCTGATCTCGAACGGCCCTGCCGATGCCGGCATCTCGGCCAGCGTGCAGCAGGCCAAGGCGGGGTTGCAGCAGTTCATGGGTGCGATCAACGCCGCTTCGGGCTCGCGCTTCCTGTTCTCGGGTGCCGCGACCGACCAGCCGGCGCTCGCCTTCAGCAAGGTCGGCGGCGGTGTCGCTTCCAGCTACGAGGACAATTCGACCGCCAAGAAGGCCGTGAACGACGCATTGACCGCGGCAGCCCCGGCGAGCGCGGTGGATCTGGAAGCCTTCCTCGACGGCGCGTTCAACGACCTCTTCAAGGTCCCTGAGCCCAGCGACGGCACCGGCTGGGATATGTGGTCGAAGGCGGATCCTTCGCCGGTGGTCAACCGGATCAGCGATAGCGAAACCCTCGATGTGTCCTATCCGGCCAGCGACGAAGCCTTCCGCAACATCGTGAAGGCCTACGTCATGATCAGCGATCTTGGCGCGAAGACCATGGACGAGGAGCAACGTCAGCTTCTCACAAGCCGGGCAGTGGAAACTCTGAGCCTGGGCCTGTCGCAGCTGACCGAAATCCGGGCGGAGATCGGCGGCAAGCAGAGCCGGCTGGAGATCACCAACGAGACGCTGGGAACCCGCAAGAACGTCCTGACCATGTCGATCTCCTCCTTCGAGGATGTCGACGCCTACGAGGCATCCACGCGGGTGACCACACTGACCAATCTGCTTGAGGCTTCCTACGCGCTGACCGCCCGCATCTCGCGGCTCAGCATCATGAACTACCTGTAGTTTCAGCGGGCGCCGGACCCGAAATCCTCCGGCAACCGAGCGATCGGCCGGCGTCGGGGACTGTCGGCCGGGCACATGAAAACGACAGGTCGCAAGGGTCGGTCCGGGGCGCTGCCAAACCGATCTGACGATCACAAGGGGATGGAATGTATCAGTTCTCATACGCGGAAGTGGCGCAGGACATCGAAGTCGATGCCCGTGAGCGCGAGCGGCAGGCGCTCGATCATTCGATCGAGCAGCTGAAGAAAGCCGATGCCGAGGGGCCACGTTCGCGTGCGGCGATCGAAGCGATCTACACCACCCGCAGCCTCTGGGCGCTGGTGATCGAGGATTTGGCCAGCGCCGACAACGGCCTGCCGGAGGCGCTGCGCGCCGAGCTGATCTCGATCGGCCTGTGGATCATGCGCGAGGCCGAAGCCATCCGTCTCGGCAAGTCCGAGAACTTCAAGGGCATCATCGAGATCACGACCCTCATCCGCGAAGGCTTGAAATAACCATGGCAAGTTTGCGCATCACCCTGCGGGCAGGTGAACGGATCTTCGTCAACGGGGCCGTCCTGAAGGTCGACCGCAAGACCACGCTGGAATTCCTCAACGACGTGACCTTCCTCCTCGAAAGCCATGTGATGCAGGCCGAGGATGCCACGACCCCGCTGCGCCAGCTCTACTTCATCGTCCAGATGATGCTGATCGAGCCGGGCAGCGCCGAGGCCGCCCGCGAGCTCTTCGGCACCACCCACGCGGCGATGATCGGCACCTACCGCAATCGCGACATCATCGAGGGCCTCATCGAGATCAAGGAACTGGTCGGCCGCGAGCGCAATTTCGAGGCGCTCAAGGGACTGCGGACGCTGATCCCGATCGAGGACGGCGTCATCCAGGGGCAGGGCGAGGCGCGCGCGCCGGTCGTCCCCCACACACCCGAACTGCGGCTTGCCGCCGGAGGAATGCGATGAACGTGACCGGTGTCGGCGCTACCAGCGCCACCGCGGCCCAGAACGGCATCAGCGCCGCGACCCAGCAGACCGGGATGGATTACGACGCCTTCCTGAAGCTGCTGGTCGCCGAGATGTCCAATCAGGATCCGCTCAACCCGACGGATTCCACCGAATATGTCGCCCAGTTCGCGTCCTTCTCCAGCGTCGAGCAAGCCATCCAGACCAATAAGAAGCTGGACTCGATGATGACGGTCTCCGCGCTGACCCAGGCGAACTCGCTGATCGGTCAGACGGCGACCTCGGCGGACGGCTCGCTGTCCGGCAAGGTTGCCGCGGTACGCGCGGTCAATGGTGTCGTCGAGGCCATCCTGGAGAGCGGCGACAGCCTGCCGCTGATCTCCGGCACCACCGTGGGGTAGAAGACATGAACGAAGCGGACGCACTCGATATCGTCCAGTCCGCGGTCTGGACCATCGTCGCCGCCTGCGGGCCGGCCGTCGGCGCCGCCATGTTCGTGGGTGTCCTGATCGCACTGTTTCAGGCACTCACCCAGATCCAGGAGGTCACGCTGACCTTCGTCCCGAAGATCCTGGCGATCTTCGTGGTGATCGCGCTGACCGCCTCCTTCACCGGTGCGCAGGTCTACGCCTTCACCCAGGAATCCTACTCGCGCATCGAGAACGGCTTCCGCTGAGCGCACTGGTGCCGTCACTCACCGTTTCCTGTTCACGCAGACCGGTCAAACCCTGTAGGTTGACCCCGCGTGACAGGAGCGATGCCCGGCCGGAAGGCCGCGTCGCAGACGGAAAGAGGGCAGGCAGGTGGCGTTCAGGACCAGTCGAAACCAGACATCGTATGGAATGCCGCGCCGTCTCGGCGGCGCCCTTAGCGCCGGCCTGCGTCGCGGCTTTGCCGTGCTGGCAATGCTCGCTGCGCTGTTCGCTCTGCCCGCCGCCGCCTTCGAGACCACCGCGCCGACCGCCATCCTGGTGGATTATGGCACCGGCCGCGTCCTTTACGAAAAGGACGCCGATACCGAGATTCCACCGGCCAGCCTCGCCAAGCTGATGACCATCGCGGTTCTGTTCGACGATCTGAAACAGGGCAGGGTGCAGCGCGACGACCGCTTCGTCGTCTCCGAACATGCCTGGCGCACCGGCGGTGCATCCTCCGGCGGCTCGACCATGTTCCTGCCGCTGAATTCCGAGGTCGCCGTCGAGGATCTGATCCGTGGCATCATCGTCCAGTCCGGCAACGACGCGACGATCGTCGTCGCCGAAGGCCTGTCCGGCTCGGTCGAGGCCTTTGCGGGACGGATGAACGCCGAGGCCGAGAAGATCGGCCTGACGCATTCCCACTTCACCAATCCGCATGGACTGCCGGACCCTGAGCAGCATGTCAGCGTGCGCGATCTCGCCCGCCTTGCCACATACCTCATCCGCGAATTTCCCGAGGATTACCCGATCTTCGCCGAGGAGAGCTTCACCTATAACGGCATCAAGCAGCAGAACCGCAATCCGCTCCTGGATCTGGGCGCCGACGGCCTGAAGACCGGCCATACGTCGGCTGCGGGCTACGGTCTGGTCGCCTCCGCCGAACGCGACGGCCGGCGCATTGTCCTCGCCATGAGCGGCATGAGTTCGACTGCCGAACGGGCGAGCGAAGCCCGCCGGCTGATGAATTTCGGCCTGCAGGACTTTGAGGAAGTGGTGCTGGTGACCGCGGGCGAAACCCTCGGCAACGTGCAGGTGCGAGGCGGCGTCGCCGAGACCGTCGGCATGGCCGCGGCCGAGGACCTGCGTATGCTGGTGCCGCGCGGCAGCCTGGCCGACGTCGAGCGCGAGGTGGTCGAGAACGGTCCCTTCGTGGCGCCCGTCGCCAAGGGCCAGCGGCTCGGCTGGGTGCGGTTCGGCCGGGGCGACGAGAGCCTGCGGCAGGTGCCGCTCGTGGCCGAAACGGCGGTCGAGGAGGCGGGGCTGTTTCAGCGCATCGCCGACACCTTGGCCCGGCACCTGACATGGGGCGGCGCACAAACGCCTTGACGCGGCGCACCTAAACGCCGATATGGAGCCTGCACGCCGTGATCGCGCAGCGCCTGCTTGTTTCCCGACATCTGACGGAATTCTTAGCCAGCGCCATCGGACCGGCCCGCAGCTTCTGAAGCTTGCGGGGTCCCGCGTTCCGACACGGCCCGCCGAACCGTCCGCCAGCGCGAAGACGATCGGCATCTCAAGCGGACCGACAGTGTCCGCCTTCCGCAAGGCATATCTTGACCCATACCGATTTCAAGGCGTTCGGCCTCGCCGACACGCTTCTTTCCGCGCTTGCGCGTCTCGACATCACCCAGCCGACGCCGATCCAGGCCCAGGCGATTCCGGCGGTCATGAAGGGCCGCGACGTTCTGGGTATCGCCCAGACCGGCACCGGCAAGACCGCGGCCTTCTCGCTGCCCGTCATCGACGCGCTGATCGCCAAGGGCGGTCGCCCGGCTCCGAAGACGCCGAAGGTCCTCGTCCTGACCCCGACCCGCGAGCTCGCCTCGCAGATCGCCGGCAACGTCAAATCCTACACCGCCGGCACCAAGCTGACCCATCACGTGATCTTCGGCGGTGTCTCGATCCGTCCGCAGATCGAGGCGATGCGCCGCGGCGTCGACATCGTCATCGCGACGCCGGGCCGTCTGCTCGACCTGTTGAACCAGCGTGCCCTGACGCTGTCCGAAGTCCACCACGTCGTTCTCGACGAGGCCGACCGGATGCTCGACATGGGCTTCGTGAAGGACGTCATGCGCATCGTCGCGCAGCTGCCGGCCGACCGCCAGTCGCTGCTGTTCTCGGCCACCATGCCGCGTGCGATGGAAGAGCTGGCCGCCAAGATCCTGACCAATCCGGTTCGGGTCGAAGTGACGCCGGAAGTCGTCACCGTCGAGAAGATCAACCAGAGCGTCTATCTGGTCCCCCAGAAGGCCAAGAAGCTCTGGCTCATCGAGCATCTGGCCAAGCCGGACTTCGAGAAGACGGTGATCTTCACCCGCACCAAGCACGGCGCCAACAAGCTCGCCGCCGATCTGGAGAAGGCCGGCATCGACGCCCGCGCGATCCACGGCAACAAGAGCCAGGGCGCCCGTCAGAAGGCGCTGGGCGAGTTCCAGACCGGCACGGTCAGCGTGCTCGTCGCCACCGACATCGTGGCCCGCGGCATCCATGTCGACGACATCTCCCATGTCGTGAACTTCGACCTGCCGGAAGAGCCGGAAAGCTACGTGCACCGCATCGGCCGCACGGCCCGCGCCGGCAAGTCCGGTATCGCGGTCGCACTGGTCGATCCGTCGGAGCGGTCCAAGCTGCGCCAGATCGAGCGTCTGACCGGCCTGAACTTCGACCTGCAGCAGACCGATTATTCGGCGCATGTCGACCTGAACGCACCGGAAGAGAAGCGTCCGCCGCGCGGCGCCCCGAAGCGCTTCGGCAACAAGCCCCAGGGCGCCGGTCGCCGTGGTGGCGGTGGCCAGGGAGCGGGCGGCCAGCGTTCGGGCGAGGGCCGTGGCCAGCGCACCGAGGGTGGCAAGCCCGGTGGTCGCAGCAGCCGTCCGCGGCGCAGCGGCACCTCGAACCGTTCGGCGACCTACGCCTGACACGGCCCGCCGTCCCCTCGAAAGAGCGGGCCGGCACGGCAGACGACATCGACAGGGGGTGGCCTTACGGGCCGCCCCCTTTTGCGTTTCAAGGCGTCTGGCACGGGGTCCCCGTGAACGGCGCCGGAGCCGGTGGCTGGCGTGACCGTTGTCTGGCGACGGCTGTGTCGCCATATGAGGCGCAACGAGACGAGGAGCTATTCATGGCCGAGACCATCAAGGTGGACATCCCGCACAAGCTGACCCGCGAGACCGCGCGCCAGCGCATCGATGACGGTTTCGACCGCGTGCGTCAGGACATGCTGGGGGGCATGGTCAAGTTCGAGGACACCTGGACGGGCGACCATCTGGATTTCACCGCGCGGGTCATGGGCCAGCGCGTCACCGGCCGCCTCGACGTTCTCGACGAGTCGGTGCATCTGGAGATCGACCTGCCGAGCTTCCTCGCCGCCATCGCCGAGAAGCTGAAGGGCCGCCTGCGCAAGGAAGGCCAGGTCCTGCTCGAAAAGAAGTAGGAGACGGCGCTCAGCTGCGGAATGAGGTCCTATTCTTGTAGGATCATCCAACCCTCGCGTCGGATAGTTTCGGCGACGATAGATTTAACTACCTGCGAGCTCGTCGATTGAAACTCTCGACGGCTTCGTTGTACGTGTCCAGCGCTCTCTGCTTGTCGCGTGAAGCCTCGTCGATCCCCTGTTGCGCTTCCCGGTTTCGGCACGACATGTAGTTTTCTACGTCCGCCTGATAGCTTTCAATCTTATTCTTGCATCGATCAAATTCGTACTGGTCGGAAAAGCCTGAGAAACTGGATGCGCAGTATGGCGCCGACGGATCGAAACAGTATGCGAGGGCGGGAGAAACTGCAGCTACAGCCGCCGCCGCCCCGAAAAGGGGGACAGCTGCGAACCTAGTGCACTTGGTCAGTGGCAATGCACCGACCCTGCGCTTCGATCCATGTGGCAGCAATCGCCGGGAGGCGAACTCTTTCGGCATCCTCCCCCATGAGCACTCGCTGCCGATACGCCCAAAACCATTGCCAACAGCGCGACTACAAATGTCTTCACGTGTATTCCTCTGACCTAGATCGGCTTGTGGCTTGATGCACACCCTAAGATTGCGATTCGCAATAAAAGCTAGCCTGACTGTCAGCCTCAGGTAGCAATGGTGCGTTTCGGAATGCAAGGCCCGCATATGATTGTGCGGAGGTTCCGCACCGGTTTAGACAACGTCCGGGCACTAGAGTTAGCGCGAACTATAGACGGGAGCAGGATAGCTGAGTCTAGGCATCCATAGCCTATGCGGCAAAACGCCAGCAGCTATTTCAGGACGCCCGTCAGCGTTGCCTTCTCGGTCTTGACCTTGCCGCCGTTGCGGCCGGATTCGATGGCGAGGATGCGGCCGAGGCCGGGCACCTGCGAGCCGACGCGTACGCGCCAGAGTTCGCCCGGCGAGGCCAGATGCGCCTCGGCCTGGAAGACCATGATGATCTGGAAATCCTCGGGCTTCAGCGGCACCGCCCGCACCACGGTGGACACCGGCATGGCATCGACGCCGGGCGCATCGCCCTTGTCGGTCGATCCGGTCTCGATCGGGTCGATCGCATCGTCGCGCATCGCCGACAAGAGCAGCCGGTCGAAATAGCCCGGATCCAGCGACGAGATGGCGTTGACGCCGCCGAAGAAGAGGATGGACAGCGCAAAGAGCGTGCCGCCGAGGAACCCGATCCGGTCGGAACTGGATTCGTCCGCAGCTTTCCTGCGACCGGCGTCGGAAGATGGGGAACCTGACGCGGACAAGGCGACCTCGACGAAGGCTGGATTTCGGGGAGCCAGCCGCCGGAACTGGTCCGGAGCTGGATTGCCCATCCAACATCGCATCGAACGGTTAATGCTTTCTGCGCCGCCGGTGCGGCGGGCTCAGGCAGCGCCTTCAGGATTTGTTCGGCTTGTGCAGGCTATCATCGGGCATGGCCGGACCCCCGAATCCCGACAGTCACGAAAGCCGGATGGCATCGCGCCGCCGCACGCGCCTGCGCCCGGTCAAGCTCGTCACGGTCGCCGGACGGTTCATCGAGGACGGAACCGCCATCGACGTGTCGGAGACCGGCTGCCGCATCCGGCGGTTCGGCACCGGCCGGGTTCCCGGGCGGCTGGCGGTCTATGACGAGGCGGACAACAGCTTCCGCCTTGCGCTGGTGATCTGGTCGCGGGGACCGGAGATCGGCGTGCGCTTCGTCGGCACGCCGCGCGCCGGCACGCGGGCCGACGTCCACCGCCTCACCGGACGCTTCTACGCCGTCACCGGATGACGGCGCGGGGTGCTTACCCCGGCCGTCCGTTGCGGATGTCGTCCTTGGCGATGTAGTCGAACTGGTCGACCAGGATCTCCTTGACGAGTTCCTCGCTGTAGCGGGCGTTCACGGCGTCGCGAATCCCGTCGGTCAGCGAACTCAGGTCGAAGCGCGTCGGCTCGTCGAAGTCGAAGCCGTCGGTCGTGTAGAGCCGGCGGAAGGCCTCGTCGAGGATGAACGGGTCCGGCGGCACCTTGAGCTGGGCCACCGTCTTGCCGTCGATCGTGTAGACGAAGCGCGCCAGGATATAGCCCCGGATCGCCGAATCCTTGATCATCGGGATCGTGATGTTCTCGGTCTTGCGGTAGTCGAGCCCTTCGAAATAGTCCGGCTCCGCCACCTCGCTCGGGGCGGAGTTGATCGACGCCATGACGTAGCTCGATCCGAGCGTCACGGCACAAACCCACAGACCGACCGCGAGAAGCTTGATCACCGTGCGGCTGCCCGGCGGCCCATCTGGGCGCTATAGGTGCCGTCGGATTCCGCTTCGGTCATGGAGCGCGAGATCATTTCGGAGACTTCGTGGCTGGCCGTGACGTGGAGCTCCAGCGTCCGGCGGTTCTGCTCGAGAAGCCCGGCCAGACGCTTCAGGCGGTCGCCGAATTCCGGCTCGACATCGTCGCGCGCCGGCATGCGGCGGCTGAGGCGGCTGAACTCCAGAAGGCTCTGGTTCTTGCGGGCCGCGATCTCGCCGAGATCGATCGGCGTGCCGCTGGCCAGGGCGCCGGTTTCGGCGGTGAGGACCGCTTCCAGGCGGTCGACGGCTTTGCTGAGGGCGAGGTCCACGATGTGCAACTCCTATTCTGCGATGTTGTCGCGCATGGCGCCGGCGCGGGCCAGATCCGCCTGCCGCAGCATGCGCTCGAGGCCGCTGGTCGCCGACACGGCGCCGTTGTCCGAGGCGAGGCTGGTGGTTTCGCGGCTGCGGATCGAATCGGCGATGCCGATGCCGCCGTTCTTGGCCAGCTCGTTGCCGATTTCCTCGGCCATCATCGAGCGCCAGACTTCGCCGGCCGTGCCTTCGCCGAAATAGTTCGAGGCTTCGGTCGGCAGCATGGATTCGACGAAGTTGCGCAGGACGAAGCCCTCGAACTGTTCGAGCGGCGAGATCTCCCGGGAGCGGTGCTTGACGAGCGGAACGATGGGGGCGGCGGGGGCGCTGCCACCATCGGGCTTGTTGGTCTTGGCCGCATCGAGGGCCGCCACGAAGGTCTCGCTGCCGCCATCGGGGCTCTTGCGGGCAGGTGCTGTCCTGGCGCTCGCCGTCTGGGCGGCGGGCAGGATAGCATGGAGGCTGGCGGTGCTGGTCATCGGCGGGTTCGCGGTTCAAACACGGGAAGGTTCGAACCGCTTCTACCGGCGCAGGCTTATTCGAAGCTGGGGTGACGGCGGGCCAGATGCCCTTCGACGCTGCTTTCGAGGCTGCGCGTTTCCTCGTCGGCATCGCGGTTGCGCCGGGCGTCGTCGCGCACCTTCTCGACGCCCTTTTCGGCGCGGCGCGTCGTGGTGATGCGCTGTTCCGTGGCACTCTGGTCGGCCAGATTGGCGCTGCGCTTCACCTCGTTGCGGCGCAGGTTCCGGACCTTGGCCTCGATGAACAGGCCGTGCAGCTGCGATTCCGTGCCGAGACTGTCGAGCAGGGCGACGTCGTCCTTGTCGATGGTCTCGCGCTCCTGGCGCAGGTTCGACAGGCGCCATTCCTCCAGGAGCCGCTTCTGGCCCTGGACCTTGAGGATGCGGTCGAGCCGACGCACGCGCGATCTGTCGTCGCTCATCCCACCAGCACCCAGCGTTCGAAATCCTGCATGAACAGGATGAGGAAATCGCTGATCGTGTAGCCGAGCAGCACGAGGCCGCCGGCGAGGACGAAGGGCAGCGAGATGAAGTAGATCGGGATGGTCGGCGTCAGCTTGTTGGCGAGGCCGATGGCGAAATTGACGACGACGCCGTAGAGCACGAACGGGCTGGAAATGCGCAGGCAGAGCAGGAAGGCCTCGTCGAGATTGTCGGTGATGTTGACGAGGCTGCCGCGGATCGAGAAGCCGGCGGCGGCCGGCATGGCTGAGTAGGACGCGACCAGCGCCCGGGCGATCTCGGCATGCAGGTTGAGGACGAAGATCAGCGTCGTCGCGGTCAGCGTGATCAGCGAGGCGACGGCCGGCATCGGATCGCTCTCGTCGATCGGCACGCCCATCTGCATGCCCATGCCGATGGAATTGGCGATGACATGGCCGGCGAACTGCAGGGCGATCATGAAGCTGCGGCCGAGCAGGCCGATGAACAGCCCGTTGAGGATCTCGGAGATCATCAGTGCCACCTTGCCGTTGTCGTCGGCCGCCGCGACCAGCGGCTGCAATGTCGGCAGGAGGGCCGGCGACAGGGCCACCGAGACGGCGAGGGACAGGAACAGGCGCACCTGCAGCGGCACGCGCGACGACGAGAAGCCCGGCATCAAGAGAAGGCAGGAGCCGAAGCGGCAGAAGATCAGGAACAGCGAAAAGACGAGTTCCGACAGTTCCACGCTCATGAGATGGAACCGAGCGCCCGGATATCCACGCCGCGTGCGATCTCGAGATGCGAGAGCACCGGCAGGGTGACGAAGATGCGCTCGATCATCATGCGCACATACGGGCGGGCATCGGGCGCAGCGACCAGCACGAACATCTCGCCCTGGTCCATCTTTTCGCGGATGACCTTGGTGGCTTCGGTGGCGAACTGCTCGACGAGGCGCGGGTCGATGTCGAACTCGACGACCTCGCCCTTGGCGTCGCGCTTCAGCGCCTGGTGGAAAGCGAGGTCCCACTGGTTGCCGAGGCGCAGGACGCCGAGCTGGCCGTTGTGCAGGAGATCGCCGCAGATCTGCTGGGCCATGCGCATGCGCACATGCTCGACGATCTGCTCGGACCGGCGCACATGCGGCGCGATCTCGGCGATGGCCTCCAGGATGAGGTTCAGGTTGCGGACCGAGACGCGCTCGGCGAGCAGCAGCTTGAGCACGGCCTGCAGGCCCGAATAGGACATGTTGGCCGGGATGATCTCGTCGATCAGGCGCTTGTATTCCGGCTCCAGGCGATCGAGCAGGGTGCGCATGTCCTTGTAGGACAGGAGCTGCGCCAGATTGTTGCGGATCGTCTCCGACAGATGGGTGAGGACGATCGACAGCGTGTCGATCGGCTCGAAGCCCTGGCGCCGCACTTCCGTGGCGAAGGTCTCCGAGACCCAGGCGGCGCGCATGCCGAAGGCCGGCTCCTTGGTCAGGTCATGCGGCACGTCGGGCGCGCCGGCGTCGCCCAGGACGATCATCGACTCGCCGAGCCGCAGCGGCTGGGTGGCGATGGTCGTGCCGTGGATCTTGATGGCGTAGGATTTCGGATCGAGCGCCAGATCGTCGGACAGCTTGATCTCGGGCACCACGAAGCCGTAGCGCGCGGCGAAGCGGCGGCGCATCTTCTGGACGCGGTGGGCCATCTCGTCGCGCTGCAGGAGGAGATGCGCCGAGGTCTGCTTGCCGAAGACCAGCTCGATCTCGACGATCTTCAGCGATTCCTTGACCGAGTTGCGCTCGGCGTTCTGGGCGACCTGCTTCTCCTCGGCGACCGTCGCCGCGGCCTGGCGCAGTTCCTCGTTGCGGCGCTTGGGAACGAGATAGGCGATCGACGCCATGATCCCGGCCAGCAGCATGAAGGGAATGAAGGGCAGGCCCGGCAGCAGCGCCAGCAGCGCCATCAGGCCGGCGGCGACAGCGAGGGCGCGCGGGTAGAAGCCGAGCTGGCCGAGAACGGCGGTCTGGGCCGCACCGCGGGTGCCGCCCTTCGACACCAGGAGGCCGGCGGCCAGCGAGACGATCAGCGCCGGGATCTGCGAGACGAGGCCGTCGCCGACCGACAGCTTGGTGAACACCTCGGCGGCGCCGGCGGCATCCATGTCGTGGCGGGTGATGCCGATGATGATGCCGCCGAAGACGTTGACGGCGGTGATAATCAGGCCGGCGATGGCGTCGCCGCGCACGAATTTCGAAGCACCGTCCATGGAGCCGAAGAAGGCGCTTTCCTCTTCCAGCTCCTTGCGGCGGGCCTGGGCCTGCTTCTCGTCGATCAGGCCCGACGACATGTCGGCGTCGATCGCCATCTGCTTGCCGGGGATGGCGTCGAGGGTGAAGCGGGCGCCGACTTCCGCGATACGCGTGGCGCCCTTTGTGATGACCATGAAGTTCACGACGATCAGGATCACGAAGACCACGATGCCGATGAAGAAGTCGCCGCTCATGACGAATTGCGAGAAGCCGCCGATGACGTGACCGGCGGCGTTCACGCCCTGGTGGCCCTCGGACAGGATCACGCGCGTGGTGGCGATGTTCAGCGACAGCCGCAGCATGGTCGCGAGCAGGAGAACGGTCGGGAAGGCGGAGAAATCCAGCGGCTTCTGGATCCACAGGGAGACCATGAGGATCAGCACCGACAGGGCGATGGACAGCGCCAGCCCCATGTCGATGAGAAAGGCCGGAATCGGAACGAACAGGACGGTGAGGACGAAGACCACGGCAACGGCGAAGCCGATGTCGCGCCCACCCTTGGATTCGACGGAGGCGATGGGATTCAGCGTGTCGACGGCCATAGGGGGCCCTTCTGCGGCATTGCGTTCCGCCAGACCCCAAAGCTCAGACGGGCTTCATCGCCCATTGCGCCATATCATCCGGCGCTTGTTCGTCGCAGACGAAGGTTGCACCGGGCTGACCCCTTCGGGTCGGAAGGCGCACCCGCAGGCGCGACCGTCCTAGTCTTCCGCTTCGGCGCGGACCATTTCCAGCTCCAGCCAGTCGTCCTCGGCCTTGGCGAGGGCCGCACGGTCCCTGTCGATCCCAGCGGCCAGCTTGGCGAAGCGGTCCGGGTTCTTGGTGAACAGGGCGGGATCGGCGATCTCGGCTTCGGCCTTGGCAATCGCCGCTTCCAGCTTGGCGATCTCCTTGGGCAGGTTCTCGAGCGCGAATTTCTGCTTGAATGACAGCTTGGACGATCCGCCCTTGCCGCCGCCGCCGCCGGAGGCGCCCGGCGTGCCGCCGCCGCTCTTGCCGGAGCCGGCTTTCGCGTTGCCCCTGTCGGACGGCTTGCCCGCGGTGGCGGCGGCCTTGGCGGCGTCGCGGCGCTGGGCGACCATGTCGCTGTAGCCGCCGGCATATTCCAGCCAGTGGCCGTTGCCGTCAGGCGAGATGACGCTCGTCACAGTGCGGTCGAGGAAGTCGCGGTCATGGCTGACGAGGAGCACGGTGCCGGGATAATTGGCGATCAGTTCCTCGAGGAGATCCAGCGTCTCCATGTCGAGGTCGTTGGTCGGCTCGTCGAGGACGAGGAAGTTCGCCGGCGTTGCCAGCGTCTTGGCCAGCAGCAGGCGCGCCCGTTCGCCGCCGGAGAGCTTGCCCGCCGGGGTGCGGATCTGCTCGGGCGTGAACAGGAAGTCGCGCAGATAGCCGACCACATGGCGCGGCTCGCCATTGACCATCACCTGGTCGCCGCGGCCGTCGGTGATCGCGTCCTGCACCGACAGATCGTCGGCCAAGGCCGCGCGCTTCTGGTCGAGGAAGGCGAGGTCGAGATTGGTGCCGAGCTTCACCCGGCCGGAATCCGGCTTCAACTCGCCGATCAGCATCTTCAGGAGCGTCGTCTTGCCGACGCCGTTCGGGCCGACGAAGCCGACCCGGTCGCCCCGGGCGATGCGGGTGGAAAAATCGTCGACCAGCGTGCGGCCGTCATAGGCCTTCGACACGTTGAAGGCCTCGATGACCAACTTGCCGCTCTCGCGCGTCGCGCTGGCCTCCATCGACACCTGGCCGATGGCGCGGCGGGTGTCGCGGCGCTGCTGGCGCAGATCGTGGAGGGCGCCAAGCCGGCGCATGTTGCGGGTGCGCCGCGCGCTCACGCCATAGCGCAGCCAGTGCTCTTCGCGCACGATCTTGCGGTCGAGCTTCTGCAGGTCGCGCTCTTCCTCTTCCAGCACCTTGTCGCGCCACGCCTCGAAGGATCCGAAGCCCTGGTCGAGGCGCTTGGCCGCGCCGCGGTCGATCCAGACGGTGGAGCGGGTGACGCGTTCGAGGAAGCGGCGGTCATGGCTGATCACGACGACGGCGCTCTTCATCTGCCGCACTTCGTCTTCCAGCCATTCGATGGTCGGCAGGTCGAGATGGTTGGTCGGCTCGTCGAGCAGCACGATGTCCGGCTCGGGCGCCAGGGTGCGCGCCAGAGCGGCGCGGCGGGCCTCGCCGCCCGACAGGTGATGCGGCTCCATGTCCTCGGTCAGGCCCAGGGCGTCGAGGCACATGGTGACACGGTAGGGATCGTCGGCAGGGCCGAGACCCGAGGCGACATAGGCGCCGACCGTCTTGAAGTCGCCGAAATCCGGCTCCTGCGGCAGGTAGCGCAGGGTCGTGCCGGGCTTCAGGAAGACTTCGCCGCCGTCGGGCTCGACCTGTCCGGCGGCGATCTTCATCAGGGTCGACTTGCCCGAGCCGTTGCGACCGACCAGCGCGATGCGCTCGCCGGGCAGGACGTTCAGCTCGACGCCGGTCAGGAGCGGCGTGCCGCCGAAGGTGAGGCGGACGCCATCGAGGCGCAATAGGGGAGGGGGTGCCATTGCCGCGTTCTAGCGGGGATGGGCGGGTGGGGGAAGTGGCCTTTCGCCTGTTCGGCGTCTGCTTGTGGGCAGCGTCCGCCGGCCTATTCGGCCGGCGCCACCGTTCCCGCATCCCGGTCTCGGCCCCGCTCGCGCTGCGCCGCTTCCGCCTCGGCGATGTCGCGCTGCAGCCGGGCGGACTTTTCGGCGTTCGGGGTCGAGAACCGGCCGAGAATGAGATAGGCGACCGGCGTGACATAGAGCGTCGAGAAGGTAGCAAGGCCGAGCCCGCCGACGATGACATAGCCGAGCGCCACGCGCGCTTCGGCGCCGGCGCCCGAGGCCAGCACCAGCGGCACGCCGCCGACGACGGTGGCGATCATGGTCATCATCACCGGCCGCAGCCGGATCAGCGCCGCCTGCTCCACGGCCTCGCGTACCGACAGGCCTTCCTCGCGCAGCTGATTGGCGAACTCGACGATCAGGATGCCGTTCTTGGCCATGATCCCGACCAGCAGCACGAGGCCGATCTGGCTGTAGAGATTGAGGCTCATGCCGAAGAAGTCGAGCGCGAAGATCGCGCAGGCGATGCCCAGCGGCACCGTCGCGATGATGATGAAGGCCGAGACGAAGCTCTCGAACTGCGCCGCCAGCACCAGGATGATGATGACGATGGCGAAGCCGAAGACGAGGGCGAGGCCGCTATTGGTCTCGTTCAGCGTCGCGGCCTCTGCGAGCGGCACGAGGCGCTGATCGGCCGGCAGGATCCCCTCGGCGAAGACCTGCAGATCCGTCCAGCCTTCCTGGATCGAGTAGCTGTCGGGGATCTGCGCCGACAGCGAGACGGCCCGCGAGCGGTTCTCTCGGGTCAGCGCCGGGGCGATCGGTTTCTCCTCGACGCTTGCCACCGTCGACATGGGCACGATCCGCCCGTCGCTCGCCTTCAGGAAGATGTTGCGCATGTCGTCGGGGTCGTTGACCGGATCGGAGCTGGCGATCAGCCGGATCGGGATCTGCTTGTCCTCGACATAGGTCTGGCCGATCTCGCGGCCGTCGAGCAGCGCCTGCATGGCGGTCGCCAGCCCGTCGATGTCGATGCCGAGGTCGGAGGCCCGGGCGCGGTCGATCACCACCGACAATTGCGGCTGGGTGGCGTCCTCGGACAGGCGCACGTCGCCCCAGCGACCGTCCGCCTGCATCGCCGCGAGCAGTTCGTCTGCGCTTTCCGCCAGCTCCTCGAAATTCTGGCCGGCGATGGCGAACTGCAGGCCGCGGCCACCGCCGCGAATGCCGAGCGAGTTGGGCTGGATGGCAAAGGCCCGCACGCCGGTGATGCGGCGCAGCTTGCCGTTGATCTCGGCGACGATCTCCTGCTGGCTGCGTGCCCGCACCGCCCAGTCCTTCAGCGACACGACGAGGAAGGCTGAATTGGCCGAGCCGCGGCCGGAGATCGCGAAGACGTTGTCCGCCTCGCCGTTCTCCACATAGGGAATGACCACGTCCTCGACCCGGCGAAGCTGGGCATTGGTGTATTCGAGGCTGGCGCCCTGCGGGGCGCTGATGCTCATCAGGACGACGCCGCGGTCCTCGGTCGGGGTCAACTCCTGCGGCATCTGCAGGAAGGTGAGATAGGCCGCGAAGGAAAAGATACCGGCGCCGACGACGATCAGCAGCGGGAAGGCGAGGCTGAAGCGCAGCGAGACGGCATACATGCCGGCGAGGCGCGCTCCGAACCAGCGCACCGAACGCTGGAAAGGGCCGGGCCGACGCTCGGCTTCCCGCGCCTTGAGGAAATACGCCGCCAGCATTGGGCAGAGGGTGAGGGCGATGAAGGAGGAGATCACGACCGCCATCGCCAGAACAAAGCCGAATTCGCGGAACAGGCCGCCGGCCTGGCCGGGCAAAAAGGAGATCGGCACGAACACTGCCGCCAGCGTCGCCGTGGTCGAGATGACCGCGAAGAACACTTCGCGCGTGCCAAGGACGGCAGCCGCCTGCGGACGCGCGCCCATGTCGCGCTGGCGCACGATGTTTTCCAGAACGATGATCGCGTCGTCGACGACCATGCCGGTGGCCAGCACCAGCGCCAGGAGCGTCAGGATGTTGATCGAGAAGCCGACGAGATAGATGAAGGCGACGACGCCGATCAGCGCGATGGGCATCGTGACCGCCGGAATGATCGTCGCGCGGACATTCAGCAGGAACAGGAAGATCACGAAGATCACCACGGCGACCGAGATGCCGAGGGCGATCTCGACCTCGTGGATGGCGCCGTTGATGAAGGTCGCGTCGTCGCTGGTGACGCGCACGGTGACGCCGTCGGGCAGGGTCTCGTTCAGATTGGCGACCTCGGCGCGGATACCGTCGGAAATGTCGAGCGTGCTCGACCCGGCCTGGCGCACAACGCCCATGCCGACGCCGGTCTCGCCGTTGCGGCGCAGCTGGGACGCGGCGTCATCGGGTCCGAAGCGCACGCTGGCGACATCGCCGAGGCGGGTGCGGTCATCGAGGAAGATGGTCTCGAACTCTTCCGGCGAGGTCACGTTGGCGTCGGCCCGCACGATCAGGTCCTGCGAGGGCGAGCCGAGCGATCCTGCCGGCACGTCGAGCGCGGCGTTCTGCAGCGCCGTCGAGACGGTGCCGAGCGTCAGGCCACGCGTCGCCAGCTTGTCCGGGTCGACGTCGACATAGATGACCTTCTCGCGCTCGCCGTAGATCTGAAGGTCGGCAACGCCCTCGACGGCGGCGAGCTGATCGGCGATCCGGTCCTCGACCAGCGTCGTCAGGTCCTCGATTGACAGGCCGGGCGCGGTGACCGCCAGGCGCATGATCGCCGAGGCGTCGGCGTCGGCCTTGACGATGCGCGGCTCCTCCGCGCCTTCAGGCAGGCTGTTGGCGATGCGGCTGACGGCGTTGCGCACGTCGCTGGCGGCGACGTTCAGATCGGTGGTGTCGGTGAATTCGATGGTCACCCGGCTGTCGCCGAATTCCGACTTCGACGACACCGAGGCGATGCCCGAAACGCGCGCCACGGCGCTTTCGATCTCGCTGGTGATCTGCCGGTCGACGGTTTCGGGAGACGCGCCGGGGAAGTCGATGGACACGCTGATGACGGGGCGGTCGACATTCGGCAGTTCGCGCACTTCGATCGCGCCGAAGGCGGCGAGGCCCGCCACCACGATCAGCAGGTTGACCACGATGGTCAGCACCGGCCGGCGGATGAACAGGCTGGTGAAGGCAGTGATGCCGTCAGGCATGGCCGGCGTGCTCATCAGCGGGCGGCTCCGGCGGAAGCCTGACCGCCGACCTGTGGCTGCTCGGCCGCGTTGGCCTGTGCAATGCCGACGAGGCCCTGCGCCGTTGCGCGGTCGTCGCCGCCGGACTTCGGCGCGGTGCTGGCGGAGGGGACCGGCGCGGCAGGCGCGGCGCCGTCCGGCGCAGAGGCCTCATTGATGCTTTCGACGGCACCGCCTTCGCGGACCGACTGGAGCCCCTCGACGACGACGGAATCGCCGGCGGCCAGATCGTCCGAGGCGACGAGCACGCGGTCGATCGTCCGCTCGACGATCCGCACCGATGCCTTCTGCGCCTTGCCGTCGACGATCTTCCAGACGATCGGACCGGTACGCTCCCAGACGACGGAAATCGGATCGACCGACAGGAAGGTCTCGCCTTCCAGCGACAGCGACACGCTGAACGACATGCCCGGACGCAGGTCGTCGGAGCCGTTCTCGATACGGGCCTCGGTGCGCAGGGTCCGGCTCGCCTCGTCGAGACGGCTGTCGATGGCGGTGATCTCGCCCTCATAGACCGTGTCGGGCCGGGCGGTGGACACCGCCTCGACCGGCGTGCCGATGGCCAGCTGCTGCACGAAGCTTTCCGGCGTGTAGAAGATGACCTTCAGATGCTCGCGGTCGTCCACGGTGGCGATCACCGTATCGGTGGAGACCAGATCGCCGCGATCGACGGCGATGATGCCGACCCGGCCGGAGATCGGCGCGCGGATGTCGCGCTTGCCGAGCGCGATCTCGGCGGACCGCAGGTCGAGCCTGGCATTGTCGCGTTCGCGGGTCACGTCGGTGACCTCGACGGCGCTGAGCGTGTTGGCCTTCTGCAGACGCTCGAAGCGGGCGACCTTGTCTTCGGCTGCCTCGAGGGCAAGCCGGGCACGATCGACCGCGAGTTCCTCGCTGGCCCGCTCCAGCCGGACCAGGACCGTGCCTTCCTCCACCATGTCGGCAGACTGGACGACGACTTCCTCGATGATGCCGGCGGTGTTGTCGGGATGGACGACCACCGAACGGGCGGCTTCGCCGGTGCCGATGGACCGCATGCGGGTCCGCGTGGAGCCCGTCGTCACCGGGGCGGAAACGACCATCGTCGCACCACCGCCGCGGCGACGCCCGCCGGAGCGCTGACCCTCGCCGCTGGCGATCTCCGGGGCGGGTTCGCCGGCTTCGGGAGCGATCCACAGAATGGCCGAGCGCAGCGGATCGGGCAGGGGCAGATCGGAGGCGAGCAGGGAACGCCCCGCCGACGGGTCGAACTTGATGTAGGCCGCACCCGCGACGGCCAGCACCAGGATCGTGACGAAGATCTGCTTCAGGAAACCCATGGGATCGCTTGTACTCGTAAGGATTGCGCGAGGTCCGGCCGCCTTGGCCGATGCTGCCAGTATAGGAGAGATTTCGGCGGTTTGCGGCTGGATTTGTTACGAACTGTAATTCAGCCGTAACAACACGATCACAAGCGTGGCACTTCGGCACGGGTGGCCATTCCCGCACCGAACCGCCCAACGAAAAAGGGCCCGCCTTTCGGCGAGCCCCTTCGATGCGTGCAGTCGGATGTCGCTTAGTTTGCGACGGCCGGTGCCTCCGACGTCGAAGCGTCGTTACCCATCATGCCGCCGTTCTGGATCCGCATGGTCTCGCGGTTGTCGGCGTAGGTGTCGGCGTTGTACTCCGGCGCGTTCTCGAGCTGCTCCTCGGTGAACTGCGTGTACAGATACATCGAGCCGTTGGCGTCCTGCATGAACTGCAGGTTGTCCATGGCCACGGCCACCGGCTTCTCGCCAATGCCCAGGAAGCCACCGACATCGACGATCACGGCGTCGACCGAACCTTCGGCGTTGAGGGCGATATCACCGATGTCGCCAACGGTGGAGTCATCGGGACCGTAGACGGTCGTGCCCATCAGGTTGTCGGCGGTCAGCTGAGCCGAATCGGTGACCGGGGTCATCTGCGAACGCTCGGACGAACCACCGACCGAAGCGGTCGTGTCGTTCTCGGCGGTGGAGTTCGCCGCCATGCCCGTGCCGGCTGCCGTACCGGTCGCCGTCACGACACCGTCCGTCGCGGCCATGTTGTCGGCCGGCTGCTCGGTGGTCTCGGCCGCATCGGCAACGCGCTCGGTCGGCTCATCGGTCGGAGCTTCGGCCGTCGGCGTCATTTCGCCTTCGTTCTCGGCCGCCATCTCGGACGGACGCTCGTCCTCGAAGGAGGAGGCCTGCTCGAGTTCCTCGCGGGTAGCGGAGGCTACGATGCGAACCTCGTCACCGTCGGCGCGGGTCATCTCGAGACGGTCGAACGGAACGGCGACGTCCTTCTCGCCGATGCCGAGGAAGCCACCGACGCCCACGACGCCTGCTTCGACCTGACCGGACGACGAGACGACGAGATCACCGATGTCGCCGAGGCTTTCCGCGTCCTCACCCGGGCCGGAATAGACCGACGCGCCGATGAGGTTCTCGCTGAGATACTGGTCGGCACCGACGGTGCTCGGATACTCGCCCTGACCGGCGGCAGCGGTCTCGACCGGCTGGGAAGCCGTCTCCGAGGTCGCAGAACCGGCAGCCATCGTGTTGGTCTCGGCGGCATCATCCGCTGCGACCGGCGCCGCCGGTGCGGCAGCCGTCTCGGTCTGCGGCGTGGAAGCAGTCCCCGTACCCATGGCGTCGCCGCTCATGCCGGCGTCGGTTGCAGCAGCCTGCTGCTCGTCCGGCATGGTGAACTCGGGAGCCTGTGCCAGCTGATCGGCACCGGCACTCAGGACGGCGCGGACATCGTCCTCATCCGTCATGGACCAGGAGATCTGGTCGAACGGAATGGCGACGCGGCGCGATTCGTCGTTCACGGTCGCATCGACGACCGCTGCGACGACCTTGCCGTCACTGCCGACCAGGAAGTTCTCGATCTCGCCGATCGATTCTGCATCCTCGGCGTCGCTCGCGTAGATGGTCTTGCCGTTCAGCTCCGACGCCAGATACTGGTCGGCGGAGAGATTGCGGAGATAATTGCCGGACTGGGCGGCCGTGGCGGTCGCATTGGCATCGGCGGATGCTTCGACCTTGGCCGGGGCCGTGGTCTCTGCGGTCGTGGCGGCGTCCTGCGCATAGGCACCCGTTGCGATAACGGATGCGAGAGCGGTAGTGGCAAGCAACGTGCGGATCATGATAAGACCTCCTGGTCTATTGTTTCCGATAGGCGACTGCCGCGCGGCATGGTGTCGTGGAAAACATGTGTCGCGCGGCATCTGGGAGAGGAAGAACTGAGCGGCCGTAAGGTTCCGGTTCTCTTCCTGTTTTTTGCCATCCAGCGCAGCCGCACTGCGCCGGATGCATGCTTGTGTCCTGCTTCAGGCAAACACCAGAACGCCGAACAGCAGCATGAGCAGCAGGCCCACCAGCACGATGAAGATCAGGATCTTCGCGATGCCGGCAGAGGCACCGGCGACGCCGCGAAAGCCCAGAAGGCTGGCGACGGCGGCGACGATGAGCAGAATGACGATCCATTCGATCATTGTAGTCTCCTAGTGAGGGCGCGGGGGAACCGGCGCCTGGCGTTTGTATGGGGGGCGAACGCCCCATCGTCCCGGTGGTTCCGATCGGCAACTATCGATGTATGCGATTGGTCGTGTCTGGCGGACGTGGCGATGCTACAGGGGCGGCCTAGTTAGTCGTCCGCTGCCCAGGCTCCCGCAATACGCGTTCCGGATCACCCCCCATGAAGATTCTCGCTCTCCTCAACCGCGACGGCGGCAGTCTGAAGACAACCGATCTCGGACAACTCACGACATTGATGCAGGACGAGTTCCGGATGCACGGCCACGAGCTGACCGTGGACGACTGCTCGGGGGACGAGATTGTCGCTGCCATCGGAAAGGCGGCCGAGCGCGAGGATATCGACGTTCTCCTCGTCGGTGGTGGCGACGGCACCGTCTCGGCGGCAGCAACGGCGCTGGCGAACGGGCGCATTGCACTGGGGATCCTGCCGGCCGGCACGATGAACCTCTTCGCCCGCACGCTGCAGATTCCGCTGCCGCTGGATCAGGCGGTGGCCGCGCTCGCGTCGGGTGTCATCACGCCGGTCGACATCGCCTCGGTTAACGGCACGCCCTTCGTGCACCAATATGCCGTGGGCCTGCATGCCCGCATGGTGCGCATGCGCAAGAAGATCTCCTACGCCTCGCGCCTCGGCAAGATGATGGCGACGACCCGCGCCGTGTTCATGGCGCTGCGGCGCTTCCCGGTGGTCGAGCTGGAACTCGAAATCGACGGCGTCATGCAGCGGATCGCCAGCCCGGCGATCGCCATCTCCAACAATCTCTACGGCGACGGCCATATTCCCTATGCCGACGACCCCAGGGGCGGCGAGCTCGGCATCTATATCTGCATCGACCGCGACCTGCGTTCGGTCCTGAAGGTCGCCGTGGACATCATGCTGGGAACCTGGCGCCAGAACCGGAGCCTGAAGGTGACCTCCGCGCACGAGGTCCGGATTTTCTACCGGGGACGCCACCATCGCAACCGTGCGGTCAGGGACGGCGAACTGGTCGATATCGAGCCGGAAATGACCGTGACGCTGACCCCGAAGGGGCTGAACGTCCTCGCCCCGAGCGACGCGACCTATCTGCGCTGACAACGCAAGAAGGGGCGCAGCTCGGCTGCGCCCCTTCTCAAATCTGCTGTCGTGCCGCTGCGGCTGCGGCGATCCGCGGTGTCAGACCTTGGACGGTCCGGTGTCGTCCGGCGCCTGGGCATCCGAGCGCTCGTCGGGATCGAAGCCTGCGGCATCGAGCGAGCCGTAGCTGTGGCCGCCGCTCGCCAGCATGTTCAGCGCTTCGTTGACCTGCTCGCGCATCGGATCGAACTCGTCGGCGAGATCGATGTTTTCGCGGGTGCCGAGGCGCTGGGCGATCTCGTGCAGGCGGGCTTCGCGTTCCTCGATCGGCATCTGGGTGTTGTTGAGCAGGTCGCTGATCTCGTCCTGCGAGATCGGCTGGGCAATGCCGGGCTGGTCGGCGTCGCCGCCGGGCTCCTGATCGACCGCGATCACTTCACTCTGCGGATGTTCGTTCGGATCGGGCATGGCACCTCTCCCCTGTGTTGGGCGTCCATGACGGACGCCGATATGCGACGTTACTGGGCGCTCTCGGCTTCGGGCGCGGCCGTGTCGGAATCCTGCGGCGTTGCAAGTCCGCTGCCATCCGTCGTCGGCGCCTCGGCCGGCTTTTCGATGGCCTCGCCTTGGACTGCGACATCCTCGTCGGGCATCGTCCAGGCGTAGATGCCGAGACCGGCAAAGACCACGGCGCACAGGGCAAGGCCGGCGACGAGGATCATCAGCACCGGTGTGCCTTTTTCGCCCTGACGGGCGCGATTGGGATCGATATTGGACATATGGATTCCTCCGGACGACCCCGCCGCGTCTGGGCGGCCGGTGGCGTCGATTGTTGTCAGTCGGCGAGAAGCGTCTCGATCCGGTCGATCGGATGATTGGTCAGCGTCTTGGGCACTTCACCAACGATCCGGTCCTGGACTTCCTTGTGCAGTTCCTGGCGCAGTTCGCCGAGAACCCTCGGGGGAGCGACAAGGACGAGCTTCTCGAAGCGGTTCTTGTGGGCCATGCGATAGAGGATATCGCTGAGGTCCTTGGCGAACCGGTTTTCGGCAAGCTGATGCCAGTCGGTCTCCGCCACCGACGAGCGATGCGCCGATCCCTGGTCGCCCATCCGCCCGGGGCGATCGGTACCCTGCTCGCGGTCCGGCGGATTGTCCTGTTCCTCGACGCGGCGAACCGCGAAGTTGCGAAGCTCGTCGTCGCCCTCGTTGCAGAGGAACAGAGCCTTCTGCCCGTCGGCGACGAGAATCCATGTGTCGTGGTCGATGGTCGGAGCTGTCATGGGAGCACCTCGTTTCGTTCGGGACCGCGATGAGCACGGGGCTCGGCGCGACCGGGCCGCGGGCGCGCCGAACGTCTCAGTGGTAGCGGCCGTCGCGTTTGTAGGCGGCGATCGCCCGCCACACGCCCCAGCCGCCGGCGGCGACCATGGGCAGGATGAGCAGGCTCTTCTTGCGCTTCACCGTGCCGAGGATCAGCGGCAGGTTGGAGACGGCGGCGACACCGGCGATGGATGCGATGTCACGCTGTAGCCGGTCGTCCGCCCGCTTCTTCGGCGGACGCCTGGCGATGATGACCGCGATGTAGGTCAGGATCACCAGCACCAGGAACACGCCGGCGAAACCGAGTGCGGCCGGAAGCGGGCCGAAGATCTGGGCGAGGTAGACGAACAGCGCCAGAAGCAGCGACATCGCCATCCCGAGGGCGAAGACGGCCATCACGACATAGAGCGCGACGACCCGCTTCATCCGCGCGACGAAGACGCCCGCCTCGCCGGTGATCAGCTTCGTAACTAGCTGAGAGAGCATGATCAGCGGCGGAAGATGCGCGCGTAGAGATAGCCGGCGGCCGCGGCGATCAGGACGCTCTTGATCGGCTCGGCGCGGACGCGCTCGCTCAGCTGCTCTTCGAGGTCGGACGCTGCGTCTTGAGCCTGCTGGATGTAGCGCTCGCCACGCTCACGCACGTCGTCACGCAGGGCGAACACGTTGCGACGGGCATCGTCGGCCTGGTTGGAGGCCAGCGACTTCAACGCATCGGTCACGCCGGCGAGATCCTTGCGGAGATGATCGATCTGGGTTTCCAAATCCGCCTTGTCCTCAGCGGTGGAAGCGCCCCCCGGAGTGCCGCCGGACTGGAAATTGTGGGGGGTGGTGTCGGAAACCATGCTGAACCTCATTCGAAATGAAACTGACGATCCGGTTGTCTCCTCCATTTGGAGGTGAGCGATCCGGTTCTGACTGAAACTGTTTCGAGGGCTTGGGGTTCCCGGTTTCGCGAGGGTTTTCTCGCGATGCAGCGCGGCGCCGCGCTGTTTGCTGACGTGGCCTCAGGCGGCGGGCGCGACGCCGATGATCTGGGAGGAGATCGAGTCCGGCCCGTATTCGCCGTCACCCTCGATGCCGAGAAGTTCGCCGATGCGGGTCCGGGCCCGCGACACGCGGCTCTTGATGGTGCCGACGGCGCATTTGCAGATTTCGGCCGCTTCTTCATAGGAGAAGCCGGATGCGCCGATCAGGATCAGGGCTTCGCGCTGATCGTCGGGCAGCATGTCGAGCGCCTTGCGGAAATCCTGCAGGTCCAGATGGCCGTGCTGCTCGGGGTGACCCGCCAGCTGCATGGCGTGGATCCCGTCGACATCCTGAACCTCGCGGCCCTTCTTGCGCATCTGCGTGTAGAACTCGTTGCGCAGGATAGTGAACAGCCAGGCCTTGAGGTTGGTGCCGGGCTGGAAGGTGTGCTGCTTGTCCCACGCCTTAACGAGGGTCTCCTGCACGAGGTCGTCGGCGCGGTCGAACGACCCCGCGAGCGACGCCGCGAAAGCACGCAGATTCGGGATGATGGCGATCAGATCGCTACGGAAATCCGTCTGTTCTGTCATGGGAGCCTACTTGCTGCCCGCCTTGGACGACGACTCGGCGGCATCCAGCGCATCCAGCAGCGACAGGAAGCGGTCGGGGACCGGCTCGCTCGCGACATCGTCGTAATAGGCCTTCAGACGCTTGCCGATGGCGGACTGGACGCCGTTATCCGACGAGCGCTCCGATCGCTGTGCGTGGGAAGTCTGCATGCTCTCGTCCTTGCTCTTCCGGTCGTCCATCACGCGTCTCGAAACACGGTTACGGCAGTCCCGGAGCGCGGCGCTCTGTTCGAATTCGCGTGTCTGGCGTTCGGCATGGTGTGCATTCGTAGCTCGCATTGCTTCCAGTCGAGGTCGGAATATAGACGCAGACATCGGCGCCTCAAGTCCAAGGCGATTTTTGCCCTGGAATCCAAGCGCCGAGGTTTCCATCCGACTTCAACATCCCATCTGAAAGGGCTGGGAGGCGGATCCGGTTCCCGGTCACGGAACTTTATTTCGACAAGGACGTTTCCGAGCGCATTGTGAACGTGTTTGTCTCGATCGACTCGAGGGGTTTTTATATGTCGATGTCATCCCGCATAGCGCCGCATATTCCGTATCTTCGGCGCTATTCCCGGGCTTTGAGTGGCTCGCAGGCGAGCGGCGACGCTTACGTGGCTGCGGTTCTGGAAGCGCTGATCGCCGATCCGAGTCTGTTCTCGGACGACCAGACGCCGCGCATCTCGCTCTACAAGCTGTTTTCCTCCCTTTGGCAGTCCGTCGAAGTGAACATCCGCGAGGATGCCCCGACCTCGGCCTGGGAAGAGAAGGCGTCGCATAATCTGAAGGCGATCTCGCCGCTGCCGCGGCAGGCGTTCCTGCTCGTCGCCGTCGAGGGCTTCACCTCGGAGGAAGCCGCGACGATCCTGAGCATCGACGAGACGCGCTTTTCCGAGCTGATCGATCAGGCCAGCACCGATATCGGCCGCCAGGTCTCGACCGAGATCATGATCATCGAGGACGAGCCGCTGATCGCGATGGACATCGAGCAGATGGTCGAAAGCCTCGGTCATGCGGTGACGGGCATCGCCCGGACCCACAAGGAGGCGATCGAGCTGTTCGACAAGCAGCGGCCCGGCATGGTGCTGGCCGACATCCAGCTTGCCGACGGCAGCTCGGGCATCGACGCGGTCAACGACATCCTGAACAAGGTGTCGGTGCCGGTGATCTTCATCACCGCCTTCCCGGAGCGGCTGCTGACGGGTGAACGCCCGGAGCCGACCTTCCTGGTGACCAAGCCGTTCAATCCCGACATGGTCAAGGCGCTGATCAGCCAGGCGCTGTTCTTCGAGACCGACAAGAAGGCGGCGGCCTGACGGACGTCGCCTGTTGTCCCCGGCGCGGTGCGTGTCGACCCGTGATGGGCCGGACGCGACCCGCCGGGAGCACTTTGCTTGCGGTGCCGCGGTGGCATCGCCCGACACCGGGCGCCGGTCGCCGCGGTCCGGACGGGGCAGGGCGTCGTCGAGGAAGGGCGGTCGTTTCGCAGGGCGAGGCGGCAACCCGAATGGTGGCGGACGCGCTCCGTTGTATTCGTGTCGATTGAGCATACGATGTTGGTGAACAAGGTCTTGCGGGCATTGGCGAATACGGAGGTGTCCGTCTTCGCCCAGGATTGTGATCTGCGCTATGCGTGGGTCTACAATGCCGGCGAGTCCTGGCTTGCTCTGGCGGTCGAGGGCATGGCCGATCGCGACATCCTGCCGGCCGGCGCGGCCGAACGCTCCGAAAAGCTCAAGCAGGACGTCATCGACACCCGCAAGCCGGCCCGGTTCGAGCTGTCGACCATCAAAGGCGCCTCGGTGCGCTGGTTCGACATCCGCATCGACGTCGACGAGAACGAAGCCGGCGAGGTCTGCGGCATCATCGGCACGTCGGTGGAGATCACCGAGCAGAAACGCCGCGAAGACACGCTCAAGACGCTGCTGCGCGAGCTGTCGCACCGGTCCAAGAATCTCCTGGCCATCATCCAGAGCCTGGCGAGCCAGACCGCGCGCCATTCCGTCACCGTCCCCGAGTTCCTCGTCCGCTTCCGCGGCCGTATCCAGTCGCTGGCCTCCTCGCAGGACATCGTCACCGACGCCGACTGGCGCGGCGCCGACTTGATGAGCCTCGTGCGGATGCAGGTCGAGCGCTATGCGCCGGACGGAATGGACCAGATCGCGGTGGACGCGCTCGACGTCTATCTGTCGCCGACGGCGTCGCTCCATGTCGGGCTGGCGCTGCACGAACTGGCGGTGAATGCCGCCTCCTACGGATCGCTGTCGGTTCCTGGCGGCTCGGTCTCGATCCGTGCCAGCTTCGACTGGCGCGGTGACGATCAGGTGATCGTCTTCGTCTGGCAGGAGCGCAACGGGCCTCGGGTGCGGCTGGAGCGCGATCCGCGCTTCGGTACCTCGACGCTCGAGCGCATCGTTCCGAACGCCGTCGGCGGCGAAGCGAGGCTGGAATATCTCCCCGACGGGATCCGCTACACGCTGGTTATTCCGGCGGCGCAGTACGAGATCACCTCGAACGGCCGGCGCGATTCCGCCTGACGCCGGTTTTCGTAAGGCCGCCGTAACGTAAGCTTCGGGACACGGCCCCGTGATCATGTAGTTCCGGAAAAATCGCGATCCGAACCTACCGCTGTGGAACCTCTCTGCCGAAGGCCCGTTGTAGAGCCAAAGGAGAGGTTCGATGGAACACGTTGCTGCTTTCATGCTGCTGGTCGGATGTTCAGGCGATGCTTCCGTCTGCAAGGAAATTCCGGTTCCCGTCCCCGCATACGAAACCGTTGCCGAATGCCAGCAGGATCTGGGTCTGCAGATCCGCCTGAGCGGTTCGGAACAGCGCAAGGTCTACGGCGCCTGCAAGGCTGTCGACGAAGAGGTCTTCGAGCAGTCCGCGTCCATCGACTGGGCGGTCAGCCGGGACGGTCAGCTGCTGATCACCTTCGACGCCGAGCCGCAGATGGTCGCCTCGCGCTAAGGATCGTTCGGCCGGATCGGCCGGGGGATACGATCGTGCACGGGTGATGGAACCAAAACGATAGCGTAGCGTTCCGTGGTGGGACGAATGTGTTTGTGAGAGGTGGAAATATGTTCAAGAAGCTTTCGATCGCGGCTGTCGCCGCACTGACCCTGGCGGCAGCAGGCTGCACGACCGAAGATCGCTACACTGCAGGCGGTGCGGCGCTCGGCGGCCTCGGCGGCGCGGCGATCGGAGCGGGCGTGAGCGGCAATGCCGAAGGCGCGCTGATTGGCGGCGCGATCGGCGCGGCCGGTGGCGCCATCGCGGGTAACGTGATTGGCCGCTCCGAAGAGCGCGACGGTTATTGCCGCTATTCGGACGGTAACATCTACCGCTGCCCGGACGGCTATTGATTTCATCGGGTCTCGCGACCCGCTGACGAGAATGACGGTCGTCGAGCTTGCGCTCGGCGGCCGTTTTTCGTTTGGGTGCACGAACAGCTATTCGCGGATCAGGGGAATCTGGCTCACATGACGAAGGATTGCCGTCAGGCACCGGGCAAGCGGCGCGCGCCAGCTCTCATTGCGTGTGGAGCTGGAATGGCCGGCCTGCTGCTCGTCTCGGGATGTTCCGGCACGGGATTGCCGCCGGTCTTCGGCGCAGTGTTCGGCTTGGAGGGCGCGGAAGATGCACCCTACCGCGTCGGGCGCCTTCCCGAGGTTGCGGTGGAGCCGGGCGACCGGGTCATCGGCCAGGCCGCCAATGCCGCCGGCCAGTGCATCTACGTACGTGGTGACAGCAATCTGCGGTTCCGCTCATCCTGCCCGGACGGATACAGGCTCTAGCGCGTTTCCGATCTGCGCCGATCGGGTTCAGTCCGCCTGGCCACGAACGAGCGAAACGAACGCGTCGCGATAGCCTTGCGCGGCTGCATCGGAGCCGAACTCGATCCGCGCCAGGCGATCTCCGCGAATGATTTCGAACCCGAAGCGATCCATGGTCGCGATGCGCCATCCGTCTTCCGAAAGCCCCGCCGACCCGGCCAGCGCGTCGATGGCGTCGCGGTGGTCGTCGTTCATGTGGTCGCGGGCGCGCATTGCCGTTGCCGCGAGTTCCGGCGCAGGCGGGTCGACGAGGTCGCCCCGTTCGAGGGCGAAGGCGCGTGCGAAGCCGCCATTGAGCGACGCTGTCTCCGGCTCCAGCCGGATCATCCGGAAATCTGCGAAGTCCGCGTAGAGCGCTGCCTTCGGGTGCCGCGCCAGGAAGCGGTCCCGCAGCGCCTGCCGCTCGGGATCGTCCGCCGCCACCACGCTGGCGGTTGCAAAGACCGTAAGGCGGGGATGGGCGAGGGGATCGCCCTTCCCGGGGCGCGACACCAGCAGCGAACAGCGCCGGTCGGCGTCGAGCGCCGCGGAATGCAGCGCCAGCGCGGAGACGAGCAGGAGCGGGCGTCCCTCGAAGTCCGTTGCAACGAGAACCAGACTTGCCCCCGGATGTCCGTCGCCGGGACGCAACACCGCCAGCATCCCGTCCCGTGCACCGCGCAGCAGCGACCGCGCCAGTTGCCGGGCCGAATCATCCACCGGCTGCAGGACGGAGGGCGCGGAACCGCCGACGCGCGGCGCCGGCGCGGCGTCCCGTTCTGCAGGGGGGGCGGGGGTCTCGGATGGTGCGGTGCGATCGGTCATCCCGGCAGACTAGCCCGGCGCGCGGCAATGCGCATCAACATGGGCGGCGTTGCATTAAGTCCGGGCACCCCGGTTGGATATCGCCGTCGAGGCACGATATCAGCGCAGAAGCATCAAGCACACGAGCACGAAGCCGAGCCGGGGCGAACGCGCCGGCATCGTCCGCATAGGCCGCTGAATGCCTGGCAAGGCAGAAGCGGATCGGCGGGCGCGGCCAGACCGAAGGAGCCGAGAATGAGCGAAGCGCAGAAGTCGCGCATCCGGACCATCCTGAAAGCGATGGACGCGCCGGACGGCAAGGGCGACGTCGTTTCGCGCGACATGGTCTCCGACATCTTCATCGCCGACGGCAAGGCGTTCTTCTCGCTGTCGGTTCCCACGACCGAAGCGGAGCGTTTCGAACCGTTCTGCCGCAGCATCGAAAGCGCCGTTGCGGGCGTCGACGGGATTACCAGCGCACTGGTCGCGCTGACCGCCGAACGCCCCGCCGGCTCGGCGCCCGAGCGGCCGGCGCCGTCCGCCCGTCCGGGGCAGGCGATCCGGCAGGGCGAGGCGCCATCGTCGCCGGCCCCGCAGCGCCAGCCGTCGCAGAAGCCCGGCATTCCCGGCATTGCCCGGATCGTTGCCGTCGCGTCGGGCAAGGGCGGCGTCGGCAAGTCGACGACCGCGGTCAATCTGGCCCTCGGCTTTGCTGCGGTCGGCATGAAGGTCGGCATTCTTGACGCCGACATCTACGGCCCATCGATCCCGCGTCTGCTCAATCTGAAAGGCAAGCCGCGCACCTCCGGTGGGCGCACCATGATCCCGCTCGAGGCCTACGGGCTGAAGGCGATGTCCATGGGCTTCCTCGTCGACGAGGAAGTGCCGATGATCTGGCGCGGGCCGATGGTGATGTCGGCGCTGACCCAGATGCTGCGCGAGGTGGAGTGGGGCGAACTCGACATTCTGGTCGTCGACATGCCGCCGGGCACCGGCGACGCGCAGCTCACCATGGCGCAGAACGTGCCGCTGGCGGGCGCGGTCATCGTCTCGACCCCGCAGGACCTGGCCCTGATCGACGCCCGCAAGGGTCTCGCCATGTTCCAGAAGGTCGATGTTCCCGTGCTCGGCATCGTCGAGAACATGAGCTATTTCATCGCACCCGATACCGGCCACCGCTACGATATCTTCGGCCATGGCGGCGCCCGCGACGAGGCCGAGCGGCTGGGCGTGCCGTTCCTCGGCGAAGTGCCGATCGAGATGGCGATCCGCGAGAGCTCCGACAGCGGCCACCCGGTCGTCGCTGGGGATCCGGACGGCCCGCATGCCGCCATCTACAAGGACATCGCCGCGCGCACGCTGGCCCGCCTGGAACTGGGCGCCCATGCGGCGCCGGCTCCCGAGATCGTTTTTGAGTAACTGGTCAAAAATTGCGCTTGCATGATTTTTGCAAAACTTGTGGGATGCCGGCCTCCGCGGACTCTCCGTCCGCATCGCTATTCGGGAGATGTCATCCATGAAGTTTGCAACCCGGCTGCTGGCCGCGACCGCGCTGACCATGGCGCTCGGCTCGGCCGCATCGGCCAAGACGCTCGTCTATTGCTCGGAAGGGTCGCCCGAGGGCTTCGATCCGGCGCTCTACACCGCCGGCACCACCTTCGACGCGGCGTCGCGCACGGTCTATAACCGCCTCGTCGAGTTCAAGCACGGCTCCACCGAGATCGAGCCGGGCCTCGCCGAATCCTGGGAAGTCTCCGAGGACGGCAAGGAATACACCTTCAAGCTGCGCGCCGACGCGCAGTTCCAGACCACCGACTTCTTCACGCCGACCCGGCCGCTCAACGCCGACGACGTGATCTACTCCTTCGAGCGTCAGCTGAAGTCCGACAACCCGTGGAACCAGTATGTGACCGGCGCCAGCTGGGAATATGCCAACGGCATGGGCTTCCCGGACCTGATCGAGTCGATCGAGAAGGTCGATGACCTGACCGTCAAGTTCACGCTGACCCGGCCCGAAGCGCCGTTCCTGGCCGATCTGGCGATGGACTTCGCCTCGATCATGTCGAAGGAATATGCAGACAAGCTGGAAGCTGACGGCAACATGGCCATGCTGAACCAGCAGCCGCTGGGCACCGGTCCGTTCCAGTTCGTCGCCTACCAGCCCGACGCCGTGATCCGCTATGGCGCGCATCCGGACTACTGGGCCGGCAAGCAGCCGATCGACGACCTGGTCTTCGCCATCACCACCGACGCTTCGGTCCGCGCCCAGAAGCTGCTGGCCGGCGAATGCCACATCATGCCGTATCCGAACGCCGCCGACGTGGAGTCGATGCAGGCAAACGAGAACCTGACGGTTCTCGAGCAGGAAGGCCTGAACGTCGCCTATCTCGCCTACAACACCACCCAGGCGCCCTTCGACAAGGTCGAGGTCCGCAAGGCGCTGAACAAGGCGGTCAACAAGCAGGCGATCGTCGACGCCGTGTTCCAGGGCGCCGCCACCGTCGCCAAGAACCCGATCCCGCCGACGATGTGGTCCTATGACGACACCATCGAGGACGACACCTACGATCCGGAAGCCGCCAAGAAGATGCTCGAGGAGGCCGGCGTCACCGACCTCTCGATGAAGCTCTGGGCGATGCCGGTCAGCCGTCCCTACATGCTCAACGCCCGCCGCGCGGCCGAGCTGATGCAGGCCGATCTGCAGAAGGTCGGCGTGACGTCGGAGATCGTCTCCTACGAGTGGGGCGAGTATCTGGACAAGTCGAAGGCCGCGGACCGCGACGGTGCGGTGATGCTGGGCTGGACCGGCGACAATGGCGACCCGGACAACTTCCTCGACACGCTGCTCGGCTGCGACGCCGTCGGCGGCAACAACCGCGCCCAGTGGTGCAACGAGGAGTTCGATTCGCTGGTCAGCAAGGCCAAGGAAACCTCGGACCAGGCCGAACGCGTCGAGCTCTACAAGCAGGCGCAGAAGGTCTTCAAGGAAGAGGCGCCCTGGATGACCATCGACCATTCGACGGTGTTCATGCCGATGCAGAAGTCGGTCCAGAACTTCGTTCAGGACCCGCTGGGCTATCACCGCTTCGACGGCGTCGACATCGCCGAGTAACTTCGGCGCGACATTGCGAGCATGGAACGGGGCGGCATAGAGCCGCCCCGTTTGCGTTGGGCGCCGGGCATCCGTCGCCGATGCCGTGGCGGAACGCTAAGCGGTTGAAAAGACGCAGAACTCCTGACCTTTGCGGGTTCGCTTTGGTGCCGGGATGGTGTAGGACGCTGCCGCGAGACCGCTACCGGCCTCACCCAAAACATGCGACAAGCCAATATGCAGCGCTTTCTTCTCTCCCGACTACTGGTCCTGATCCCGACCTTCATCGGTGTCTCGATCGTCGCCTTCGCCTTCATCCGGCTTCTGCCGGGCGATCCCGTGGCGCTGATGGCCGGCGAGCGGGTCATGGACCCCGAGCGCCACGCGGCGATCATGCAGCAGCTCGGCTACGACCGGCCGCTCTTCGTCCAGTATTTCGATTATCTGTTCGGCCTGTTCCAGGGCGATTTCGGCACCTCGATCGTCACCAAGCGCGGTGTGGCCAGCGAGTTCTTCACCCTGTTCCCGGCAACGCTCGAACTGTCCTTCTGCGCCATCGTGATCGCCATCTGCCTCGGCATCCCGGCCGGCGTGATCGCGGCGGTGAAGCGCGGCTCCTGGTTCGACCAGAGCGTCATGGGCGCGGCGCTCGTCGGCTATTCCATGCCGATCTTCTGGTGGGGCCTGCTGCTGATCATCCTGTTCTCGGGCACACTGCAGTGGACGCCGGTCTCGGGCCGCATCTCGCTGCTCTATTATTTCCCCGCCGAAACCGGCTTCATGCTGATCGATTCGCTGCTGTCGGGTCAGAAGGGCGCCTTCACCTCGGCGCTGTCGCATCTCGTCCTGCCGTCGATCGTCCTTGCGACGATCCCGCTCGCGGTCATTGCCCGCCAGACCCGGTCGGCCATGCTGGAGGTTCTCGGAGAGGACTATGTCCGCACCGCGCGCGCCAAGGGCCTCGCCCGCAAGCGCGTGGTCGGTGTCCATGCGCTGCGCAACGCCCTGATCCCGGTCGTCACCACCATCGGCCTGCAGGTCGGCGTGCTCATGGCCGGCGCGATCCTCACCGAGACGATCTTTTCGTGGCCAGGCATCGGCAAGTGGATGGTCGACAGCGTCTTCCGGCGCGACTACCCGGTCGTCCAGGGCGGTCTGTTGCTGATCGCCATGATGATCATGCTCGTCAATTTGATCGTCGATCTCCTGTACGGCGTCATCAATCCCCGCGTTCGGGCGAAGTAGGAGGCGAGCGATGAGCCATATCGAAGCCCAGGAAGCCGCCGAAGGCATTGGCACCGACATTCCGGACCGCAAGCCCGCCAAGAGCGTGCGCCGGCAGATGCTGGCCGAGTTCTGGTTCTATTTCTCCGAGAACAAGGGCGCGGTGGTCGGCCTCGTCGTGTTCCTGACGATCGTCTTCATCGCCCTGGCGGCGCCGCTGCTGGCGCCCCATTCGGCCGTGCTGACGAATTCCAACGCGCAGCTGCTGCCGCCGGCCTGGCAGGAAGGCGGCCAGTGGGCCTATTTCCTCGGCACCGACGCCATCGGCCGCGACATCCTCTCGCGGCTGATCTACGGCTCGCGCTATTCGCTGTTCATCGGCGTCGTGGTCGTGGTCATCGCGGTGAGTGTCGGCATCGCCGTCGGACTGATCGCCGGCTATGTCGGCGGCTGGGTCGACACGGTGATCATGCGGGTGATGGACATCATCCTCGCCTTTCCGTCGCTGCTCCTCGCGCTGGTTCTCGTGGCCGTGCTCGGACCGGGCCTGACCAATGCGATGATCGCCATCTCGCTGGTCCTGCAGCCGCATTTCGTTCGCCTGACGCGCGCCTCGGTCCTGGCCGAGAAGCAGCGCGAATACGTGACCGCCGCCCGCGTCGTCGGCGCCGGACCGCTGCGGCTGATGCTGGTGACGATCCTGCCTAACTGCCTCGGCCCCCTGATCGTCCAGGCGACCCTGTCCTTCTCCAACGCCATTCTCGACGCCGCGGCGCTGGGCTTCCTCGGCATGGGCGCGCAGCCGCCGACGCCCGAATGGGGCACCATGCTGGCCGAGGCGCGTGAGTTCATCCTGCGCGCCTGGTGGGTGGTGACCTTCCCGGGCCTCGCCATCCTGATCACGGTGCTCGCGATCAATCTCGTCGGCGACGGCCTGCGCGATGCGCTGGACCCGAAGATGAAGCGAAGCTGACAGTCATGCCCCTGCTTTCCATCCGCAATCTGTCGGTGACCTTCGACACCGCCTCCGGTCCGTTCAAGGCGGTCGACGGCATCGATCTCGTCATCGATTCCGGCGAGGTGCTCGGCATCGTCGGTGAATCCGGTTCCGGAAAATCCGTGGCCATGCTCGGCCTGATGGGCCTGCTGCCGCCGTCGGCCACCGTGACCGCCGACGAGATCTCCTTCGAGGGGCGCGACATGCAGGCGATGTCGGCCCGCGAGCGCCGCAAGATCATCGGCCGCGACATCGCGATGATCTTCCAGGAGCCGGTGGCCAGCCTCAATCCGTGCTTCAATGTCGGCTACCAGATCAAGGAAGCGCTGAAGGCGCATACCGATCTCGACCGCAAGGCGCGGCAGGCGCGGGCCGTCGAACTGCTGCAACTCGTCGGCATTCCCGAACCCGAGCGGCGGCTGACGGCCTTCCCGCACCAGCTGTCGGGCGGCATGAGCCAGCGCGTGATGATCGCCATGGCCACCGCCTGCAATCCCAAGCTGCTGATCGCCGACGAGCCGACCACCGCGCTCGACGTCACCATCCAGGCGCAGATCCTCGATCTGCTGCTCGACCTGCAGAAACAGCACGGCATGGCGATGATCCTGATCACCCATGACATGGGCGTCATCGCCGAGACCGCTGAGCGGGTGGTGGTGCAATATGCCGGCCAGCAGGTCGAGCGTCAGCCGGTGGCGACCCTCTTCGACGAACCGCATCACCCCTATACGGCGGCCCTTCTCTCGGCGATTCCCGAGCGGGCGACGGGCACGCGCCTGCCGACCATTCCGGGCGTGGTGCCGGGGCAAGGCGACCGGCCGGATGGCTGCCTGTTCAATCCGCGCTGCCCCAAGGCCGACGATGTCTGCCGCACGGTCGTGCCGCCGCGCCAGCCGCCGGCGCTGGGCGAGGCGCTCTGCCATTATCCGCTGGGCGCCGATCCGCGCGCGCCGGGCGACGTGCCGGCCGGCTTCGGCCCGGATGGTGGCTTCCAGGAGGGGGCGGGCCGCCCCGCCGATATCGCAACGGATCTGCGGGGAGACGCACGATGACCGCAATCGTCACCGCGACCGATCTCAGCCAGTCCTACGAGGTCCGGCGCGGCATGTTCCAGAAGCCGCTCGACCTTCGGGCGGTGAAGGAGGCCAATTTCGTCGTCGAGGAGGGCGAGACCCTCGCCATCGTCGGCGAATCCGGCTGCGGCAAGTCCACCCTCGCGCGCATGCTGACGATGATCGAGACCCCGTCCGAGGGCGTGCTCGACATCGATGGCGTCCGCGTGTCCGGCAAGGACAAGGGCGACGTCAAGAAGCTCCGCTCCACCGTGCAGATCGTGTTCCAGAACCCCTATGGCGCGCTCAATCCGCGCCAGAAGGTCGGGGCGATCATCGAGGAGCCGCTGAAGATCAACACCAACCTGTCGTCGGCCGAGCGGCGCAGGAAGGCCGAGGCGGCCCTGGCCGAGGTGGGGCTGCGTCCGGAGCATTACGCTCGCTATCCGCACATGTTCTCCGGTGGCCAGCGGCAGCGCATCGCGATCGCCCGGGCGATCATCCTGGAGCCGAAGATCCTCGTCCTCGACGAGCCGGTCTCGGCTCTCGACGTGTCGATCCAGGCGCAGATCCTGAACCTCCTGGCGGATCTGCAGGAACGGCTCGGCCTCACCTATATCTTCATCAGCCACGATCTGTCGGTGGTCCGGCACGTCGCCGACCGGGTGATGGTGATGTATCTCGGCCGCCCGGTCGAGATCGCGCCGGTCGACGCGCTCTACGCCAACCCGCTGCATCCCTATACGCGGGCGCTGCTGTCTGCGACGCCGGCGACGCGGCCGAGCGACCGCGGCGAGCGTATCCGCCTGTCGGGCGAATTGCCGTCGCCCTTCGATCCTCCGCCGGGCTGTTCGTTCAATCCGCGCTGTCCCTACGCCAACGAGCGCTGCCGCTCCGAGCTGCCGGTGCTGACCCAGCACGGGGAGACCAAGGTCGCCTGTTTCGCGGTGGACGAAGGCCGGCTTCCGCCGCCCTGATCGGGCGGGGCGGGGCAGGAACCTGCCGATCCGTTTCCGTGATGCTGAGCAGGCCGGTGATCAGCCGGCCTGATGCCGCTCCAGCGCGTCGACGATGTCCTGCGGGCCGATCTGGCCGAGGATTTCGCCCTTGCGCGCGACCACCACGGTGCCCTTGCCCTGGCTCACGGCAGACATGACCTTCTGCAGCGGCGTGCCGGGTTCGGCCATCTGCGCGACATTGGCGGGGCTGGCCTCGCCCGTGCGGTCGTAGGGCTTCATCACGTCGGCCGCCGTCAGGACGTTGAGCGGGTTCATGTGGGCGACGAAGTCGGCGACATAGTCGTCGGCCGGGCGCAGCACGATGTCCTGCGCGGTGCCGACCTGGACGATGCGGCCGCCCTCCATGATCGCGATGCGATTGCCGATCTTGAACGCCTCGTCGAGATCGTGGCTGACGAAGATGATGGTCTTCTTCAACCGCTGCTGGATTTCCAGGAGCTCGTCCTGCAGCCGCGAACGGATCAGCGGATCGAGGGCCGAGAACGGCTCGTCCATCAGGAGGATCGGCGCGTTGGTGGCGAAGGCGCGGGCAAGGCCGACGCGTTGCTGCATGCCGCCCGACAGTTCGCCGACGCGGCTGTCCACCCAGTCGCCGAGGCCGACAAGCTCGAGCTGTTCGACGACGCGCTCGCGGCGCTGGCTGCGCGGCACGCCGGAAAACTCCAGCCCGAGGCCGACATTGTCGGCCACCGTGCGCCAGGGCAGCAGGGCGAATTGCTGGAACACCATCGCCACTTCGTGGCGGCGCAGATCCCGCAGCCGCTTGGCGCCGCAATCCTTCGGATCGACGATGCCCTTGCCCGTATCGATCAGCACCTTGCCGCGGGTGATCGGGGCAAGGCCGTTGACTGCACGGAGGAGCGTCGACTTGCCGGAGCCCGACAGGCCCATCAGCACCGCGATCTCGCCTTCCTGGATGTCGAGGGAGGCATCGGCGACGCCGAGGGTCACGCCGGTCTCGTCGCGGATCTCGGCCCGGCTCTTGCCGGCATCGACCAGCGGCAGCGCCTGCTCGGGATTGCGACCGAAGACGATCGAGACGTTCTGGAAGGATACGATCGGGCTCATGAACGGCCTTCCTCGTCGATGCGGAAGAAGCGGTCGAGGATGATCGCCAGGAGCACGATCGCCAGCCCGGCCTCGAAGCCTTGGCCGATATTGATCGTGTTCAGGGCCCGCAGCACCGGCACGCCGAGGCCCGGTGCGCCGACGAGGGCGGCGATCACCACCATCGACAGGGACAGCATGATGGTCTGGGTCAGCCCGGCCATGATCTGCGGCAGGGCGTAGGGGATCTCTATGGTCATCAAGCGCTGCATCGGCGTGGCACCGAAGGCGTCACCCGCTTCGAGAAGCTGGCGCGGCGTCGAGGCGATGCCGAGGCGCGTCAGCCGGATCGGCGAGGGCAGGGCGAAGATCACCGTCGCTACGAGGCCCGGCACGAGGCCGAGGCCGAACAGGATCAGTGCCGGGATCAGATAGACGAAGGTCGGGATCGTCTGCATCAGGTCGAGGATCGGCCGCAGGATGGCGTAGAGCCATTCGCGCCGGGCCGCCGCCACGCCCACCGGCACGCCGATGAGCATGCAGACGGCGGTTGAGGCCAGCACCAGCGCCAGTGTCTCCGTCGTCTCCTCCCAGAAGCCGAGATTGATGATCAGCAGCAGGCCGGCCACCGTGAAGATGACGATCGGGATCGAGCGCCGTGCGGCATAGGCAATGGCGGCGAAAACCGCGACGACGACCAGCGGATGCGGCCATTGCAGGATGTACAGGATGGCATCGATGAAGGCGCCCAGCCCGTCGCGGATCGCGTCGAAGAGGAACGTGAAATTGGCGGTCAGCCAATCGACGAAGGCTTCGGCGTAATCGCCGATGGGGAGCGGATGATCTACGAGCCACTGCACGGGCAATAGGGTCCTTCAGGGTCGCGTCACGGCGGCTGAAGCGCCATGACGGCAGGATGTCGGCGCGAGACTGGCCGTTTCGGCCCGGCGCCCGGGAAGAAATGGGGCGCCCCATGCGGGAGGCAGTCCGGAACTTGAGCGGCCCGGCCTGCCAATGCCACGGAAGGCCGGCGCAGCCGGCCCGCGTCAGGCGTTCTGCGGCTTACGACAGACCGAGATAGGCCTTGACCGCCGGCAGGCCATCTTCGCCGTCCTTGGTCTTCACGCCCTCGAGCCAGGTGGCGATCTGGTCGGGATTGGCCTTCAGCCATTCCTGGGCCGCCGCTTCCGGCTTCTCGCCATCGTCGAGGATCGCGCCCATCACGGCGTTCTCCATCTCCAGCGAGAAGGTGAGGTCGGACAGCAGCGCGCCGACATTCGGGCACTCTTCGAGATAGCCCTTGCGCACGGTGGTGTGGACCGTGGCGCCGCCGAAGTCGGGGCCGAAGAAATCGTCGCCGCCGGCGAGATACTGCAGGTCGAAGTTCTTGTTCATCGGATGCGGCGCCCAGCCGAGGAAGACGATCGGGTCTTCGGAGCGGGTGGCGCGGGCGACCTGGCTGAGCATGCCCTGCTCGGAGGATTCCACGATGTCGAAATCGCCGAGATCGAAGGCGTCCTTCTCGATCATGTCGAGGATCAGGCGGTTGCCGTCATTGCCCGGCTCGATGCCGTAGATCTTGCCGTCCAGCTGGTCGGAGAACTTGGCGATGTCGGCGAAGCTCTTGAGCCCCTCGTCGAACAGGTACTGCGGCACCGCCAGCGTGTATTTCGCGCCGGTCAGGTTGGTCTTCACGTCCTCGACCGATCCGTCCTCGAGATAGGGCGCGATGTCGGCCTGCATGGAGGGCATCCAGTTGCCGAGGAAGACGTCGATGTCCTCGTTCTTCATGGACGCGAAGGTGACCGGCACCGACAGGACCTTGGTGTCGGTGTCGTAGCCGAGGCCCTTGAGGATTTCCGTCGTGACGGCGGTCGTCGCCGTGATGTCCGTCCAGCCAACATCGGAGAAGCGAACCGTCGAACAGGACTCCGCTTCCTGGGCGAGCGCCGGGGTGCCGATGAAAGCGGTGCCGAGCATGGCGGCTGCGAACATTCGAGAAAGCTTCATGGGAATCGTCTCCTGGTCGGCAGGCCGGGGACGCTGGGCACGCCCCGCTGCTGCATGAATGTGATGGCGATTGTTATTGCCGCGGTAGCCCGTGAACGCAACAGTTCGCAGGACTTATTGTCGGCCGTGACAGCGCCTTGCACGGCCTCGAACAGCCGGGAATCCCGGGCTTTTGGGGCTGGATGCGGCGCCGCCGCCTACACGCCGTTCGGGCATTTGCCGCAATGGCGGCATGTCTCCCTGCAGCATAAACTGTGCGAATTTGGCACGGTCCGTAGCAAAATAGTGACAGCGTCTTGCGGCGACTTGGGTTACAGTCTGGATATTGCGGTATTGGACGGACGGGGAGCCCGCCTTCATCCTCCCTGTTGACGGGCTCGTTCGACACCACAGCCGCGATACCGATCCGAGTGCGGTGTTCCTCCTCCCAACGCCGCCCATCGTGATCATGGAATGAAGAGCCCGGTGCGCCTGCGCCGGGCTCTTTCCGTTTCAGCCTTCCGGCATCCGCCACGGTCAGCCGGCTTCCTGTCCGGCCGCCGCACCCAAGTGCGGCTTATCGCGGGATAGGAAATCCTGACGCGGAGAGGCATTGGCATTGGCGCGTCAGGCTGCCTATGGTCGCCTGCGAGGCAGACCAGACAGGGAGAACCGGGCTTGGCCGAGATCAAAACCGACATCGCCATTGCGCGTGCCGCGGCGAAGAAGCCGATCCGCGAGATCGCAGCCAAGCTAGGCATCGCGGAAGAGGACATCGTCCCCTACGGCCACGACAAGGCGAAGATCTCCGCCCCGTTCATCAAGTCCCTGCAGGATCGGCCGGACGGCAAGCTGATCCTCGTCACCGCGATCAACCCGACGCCGGCCGGCGAGGGCAAGACCACCACCACGGTCGGGCTTGGCGACGGCCTCAACCGGATCGGCAAGCGCGCCGCGATCTGCATCCGCGAGGCCTCGCTCGGGCCCAATTTCGGCATGAAGGGCGGTGCGGCCGGCGGCGGCTATGCGCAGATCGTGCCGATGGAGGACATGAACCTCCACTTCACCGGCGATTTCCACGCCATCACCACTGCCCACAATCTCCTGTCGGCGATGATCGACAACCACATCTACTGGGGCAATGCCCTGGAGATCGACACCCGCCGCGTCACCTGGCGCCGGGTCATGGACATGAACGACCGGGCGCTGCGCGGCATCGTGGCTTCCCTCGGCGGTGTCGCCAACGGATATCCGCGCGAGACCGGCTTCGACATCACCGTCGCCTCCGAGGTCATGGCGATCCTGTGCCTCGCCAAGGACCTTGCCGATCTGGAAAAACGCCTGGGCGCTATCATCGTCGGCTACCGCCGCGACAAGAGCGCAGTCTATGCGCGCGACCTGAAGGCGGACGGCGCCATGGCGGTCCTTCTCAAGGACGCCATGCAGCCCAACCTCGTCCAGACGCTGGAGAACAACCCGGCCTTCGTCCATGGCGGCCCCTTCGCCAACATCGCCCATGGCTGCAATTCGGTGGTCGCCACGACGACGGCGCTGAAACTTGCCGACTATGTGGTGACCGAAGCCGGCTTCGGCGCCGATCTCGGTGCCGAGAAGTTCTTCGACATCAAGTGCCGCAAGGCCGGGCTGAAGCCGGCCGCGACCGTTATCGTCGCCACCGTCCGGGCGCTGAAGATGAATGGCGGCGTCGCCAAGGACGCGCTCGGGACCGAGGATGTCGAAGCGGTGACGCGCGGCTGCGCCAATCTCGGCCGGCATATCGAGAACATCCGTCAGTTCGGCGTGCCCGCCACCGTGGCGATCAATCATTTCGTGACCGACACGGACGCCGAGATCGCGGCCATAAAGGCCTATGTCGCGGAACTCGGCGAGGAGGCGATCGTCTGTCGCCACTGGGCCGACGGCTCGGCCGGTATCGAGGAGTTGGCGCACCGGGTCGTCGCGCTGGCCGACAGTGGTGCATCGCAATTCGCGCCGCTCTATCCCGATAAGATGAGCCTGTTCGACAAGATCGAGACCGTGGTCAAGCGCATCTATCGCGGGGCCGAGGCGACCGCCGACAAGAGCGTGCGCGACCAGCTCACCGCCTGGGAGGAGGCCGGCTATGGCGACCTGCCGGTCTGCATGGCCAAGACGCAATATTCCTTCTCCACCGACCCGACCCTGCGCGGTGCCCCGGACGGCCACACCGTCCACATCCGCGAAGTGCGCCTGTCCGCCGGCGCCGGCTTCGTCGTCGCCATCTGCGGGGAGATCATGACCATGCCTGGGCTGCCCTCGAAGCCGGCTGCCGAGACGATCCGGCTGAATGCCGATGGCGAGGTCGAGGGGCTGTTCTGATCGCCGACAGGGACGGGCCGGTCTCGCGATCGTCCGTCACGACAGCGTTGCCGTCCTTCGCATAGGAGGGTAGCTCCGCGAGCCGGTGCGCCGGCGGCTCGCCCTTTGCGCCCGCCCGCACTATTCTCCGGCCGTCCGCAGTCCAGCCATGAGCCTTGCATGTCCGCCATCTCGCTCGCCGCCGTCACCAAACGCTTCGGCGAGACCGCGGCCGTCGACGACGTCTCCCTCGAGATCCGGGCGGGCGAGTTCGTCGCGCTGCTCGGTGCGTCGGGCTGCGGCAAGACGACCCTGCTTCGCCTGATCGCCGGCTTCGACACGCTGTCCGGCGGTGCGATCCGCTTCGACGGGGCTCTGGTGGCCGGCGACGGCCGGCACGTGCCGCCGGAGGACCGCAATGTCGGCATCGTCTTCCAGTCCTATGCGCTCTGGCCGCATATGAGCGTGGCCGAGAATGTCGGCTATCCGCTGCGGGTGCGCGGCCTGAAGGGAACGGCGCGGGCCGGCAAGGTCGCCGAGGCGTTGGCGGCGGTCGATTTGACCGGTTTCGAGGCGCGGCGTCCCGCCGATCTGTCCGGCGGACAGCGCCAGCGTGTGGCGCTGGCGCGGTGCCTCGCCATGGATCCGGCAGTGGTGCTGCTCGACGAGCCGCTGGCCAATCTCGACGTCAATCTGCGCGCCTCGATGGAAGATACCTTCCGCGAGTTCCACCAGCGCACCGGCGCGACCATGGTCTATGTCACCCATGACCAGGCCGAGGCGATGGCCATGGCCGACCGGGTGGCGGTGATGGAAGCGGGCAGGATCCTGCAGGTCGCAGACCCGGTGACGCTGTATGCCGAGCCGCGCTCGCAGCAGGTGGCCCGGTTCGTCGGCAACGGCCAGATCGTCGACGGCCGGATCCTGCGCGGGCTCGGGCCGGACCGCATCGCCGTCCAGCTCTTCGGCAGCGAGGTGGCGGTGCGGTGCCAGCCGGAGGCCATGCCGGCGGCCGGCACCACCGCGCTTTTGTGCCTGCGGCCGGAGCATCTGGAACCGACCGAGGGGGCCGGCTTTGCCGCGACCGTCCGCAAGGCAACCTTCAAAGGCTCGCATGTGATCCTCGACGTGTCGCCGGAGGCGGCGCCCGAGACCGTGCTGCCGGTCTGGGCCCCGCATCTGGCGGCCATCGGCAGCACGATCCGGGTCAGGGCGAAGGATGGCTGGCTGCTGCCGTCCGGTCACGCCTCTGTGGTGAAGCCGGCACGCGCGGCCTGATCCGGCGATCCGGCGGTCGGCCGGTCAGTCCGTCCAGGGCAGGACGCCGCGCGGCAGGCGGCGCGCAAACAGCGCCGTCACGCCCATGATCGCGACAATGGCCACCACGGTGACCGCCGCCACCGCCGAAGCCAGCACCGTCGCGCCGGAATCGTCGAGATTGAAGACCACGACGCCGAGCGTCTCGTTGCCGGCCGACCACAGCAGCGCCGAGACGGTCAGTTCGTTGAAGCTGGTCATGAAGGTGAGGATCGCACCCGCCGCCGCGGCCGGCGCGAGCAGCGGGAAGACCACCGTGCGCAGCCGGAACAGATAGCGCGCGCCGGTCATGCGCGCGGCTTCCTCCAGAGCCCGGTCCACCTGCTGAACCGCCCCCACGACCGGTCGCAGCGACAGGGTCAGGAAGCGCGCGAGATAGGCGAAGAAGATGATCCAGATCGTGTTGTAGAGGCTGATGCCGAGCACCGGCAGCGGCATGATGAAGATCAGGATCGCGGCAATGCCGAGCACGATGCCGGGCAGGGCGTAGGGCAGTTCCGCCATCATCGCCAGGGCATCCAGAAGCAGGCTCTTGCGCCACACGACGAAGGCCGCAAAGGGCACGCAGACCGCGACAAGGAACAGCGAGGTGCCAGCCGCCAGGAGGAACGAGTTGCGGAAGGCGCGCACGGTGGAATCCTGCCGGAACAGCACCTCGGCGTAGTTGGACAAAGTCACCGTCTGGCCGGTCAGCGGCACGCCATAGGCCGTGACCAGCGAGGTGGCGAGGAGCGCGATCAGCGGCACCACCAGAATGGCGACGATGATCGCCCAGGCGAGTGCCTCGATCGGCCCGCGCCAGCGGCCGAGGGCATAGCGCAATGCCTGCGCGGGGGCGCCGACGGTGCGATAGTCGCGCTTGCCGATGACCAGCGCCTGCACCGCGAAGCCGACGAAGGCGAGGGCGCCGACGACGATCGACAGCACCGCGACCTCCGAGATGATCGACGGGCCGAAGCTCGCCAGCCGCTGGTAGATCAGGGTCGGCAGAACGGTGTAGCCGGCCGGAATGCCGAGCAGGGCCGGAATGCCGAAATTGCCGACGGCCGAGACGAAGGCGAGGGCGCCGCCGGCGACCAGCGGTGGGGTCATCATCGGCAGGACGATGGTCGCCATGACCCGCAGCCGGCCGGCGCCGCAGGCGCGTGCTGCCTCGATCATCTCGCGCGGCAGGCCGCGCAGGCCGGCGCGCACGGCGAGAAACACCAGCGGCGCATGCTGGATGCCGAGTAGCAGGACGATGCCGCCGGGGCTGTAGATCGGGTTTGGCGAGCCGAGCGGCGGCGCCAGACCGAGTGTGATCAGGAGCGGGCTCGCCGGCCCGAACAATTGTGCCCAGGACAGCGCCGTCACCTGCGGCGGGATCATCAGCGGCAGCAGGAAGCAGAACACCAGCGCCGCCTTGGCGCGGATATCGGTGAGGGCGACGATCAGCGCGAAGAGCGTGCCGAGAACGAGCGAAATCGCGGTGCCGAGCGTGGCCGTGACCAGCGAGTGCCAGGCCGCTGTCCAGGTGGAGCCGGCGGTGAGCACGGAGCGGATATTGGCAAGGTCGGGCGTGCCGCCGGGCGCGAAGGCCTCGACGACAAGCCGCGTGACCGGCAGGACGCTGATGAGGCCGACGAAAACGACGAGAACGGCGAGAGTGATGCTCTCGCCGTTCCAGCGTCTGGCAATGGAAGTGATGGCGGGCAGAGGTCAGCCGCCGAAGAGTTCGGCGAAACGCTTCTTGTTCGCCTCCTCGTCGGCCAGCGCCTTGGCCGCATCGAAGGGCATCAGCTTGATCGCGTCGCGGGCGGGGAAGCCGGCCGGCGCCTCGACGCCGTCGCGGGCCGGCAGATAACCCTGGCTCGCCGCCAGCTTCTGACCGTCCTCGCTGAGGACGAAATCGACGAAGGCCTTGGCGGCCTCCGGGTTCTGCGCGGTCTTCAGGATCGCAACCGGCTCGGTGACGGCGGAAACGCCTTCCTCGGGGAAGACGAAGTTGACCGGCGAACCGTTCGCGGCTTCCCGGATCGGCAGGAAGTCGACGATCACGCCGTAGGGCTTCTCGCCGCCGGCCACCGCCTTCAGGACGCCGCCATTGCCGCCGGACGCCGTGGCGCCGTTTTCGGCGAGCGCCGCGATATAGTCCCAGCCGAGATCGGGGTTCTGGGTGAGCGTGGCCAGATGCACCAGCGCAGCGCCCGAGGTCAGCGGGCTCGGCATGGTCGTCTGGCCCTGAAGCGCCGGGTCCGCCAGATCCTTCCACGAGGACGGCGTGGTCTCGGCACGGGTGTTGTTGACGATGCCGGTGGTGATCAGCTTGGTCGAGAAATAGGTCTTGTCGGTGTCGAACAGGCCGTCCGCGAAGCCGGTCGTGTCGGCGTCGGCATGGGGCATCAGCCGGTCGTCGCGCTTCAGGCCTTCCATGGTCACGCTGTCGGCGATGAGCAGCACGTCCGGCTGCGGGTTGCCGGCGGCGAACTCGGCCTGCAGCTTGGCCATGACCTTGGTCGTGCCGTCGCGGACCCATTCGACGTCCACGTCGGGATGCCTCGCCTTGAAGGCATCGACGGTCGCCTGGGCGTCCTCGTTCGGCTGACTCGTATAGAGCACCAGCTTGCCGGACTGGGCGAAGGCCGTGCCGGAGAGGAGAATGGCGGCGAGAGTGGCGGCGGCGAAGCCGAGGCTGCGGATCATGGCGGTCTCCTCAGATCGTGTTCGGGGTTCGCTGAAAGGTCGGCGCCCCACGGGCAGGGCGACTACAGCGCCACCCGTGACAGGAAGATGACGGGCGGTCCAGCGGACGGTGTTACGGCAATCATCTGCGGGAATCCTCGACGATCATCCGGGCGGCCTTTTCGGCGATCATGATCGTCGGCGAGTTGGTGTTGCCGGAGGTGATGGTCGGCATCACCGAGGCGTCGGCGACCCGCAGCCCTTCGATGCCGCGCACCTGCAGCCGTTCGTCGACCACGGCGCCGGTATCGCCGTCCGGGCCCATCTTCGCCGTCCCCACCGGGTGGAAGATGGTCGTGCCGAGGTCGCCTGCCGCCACTAGCATGTCGTCGTCCGACACCACATGGGCACCCGGCTTGTATTCTTCCGGCTTGTAAGGCGCGAGCGGCGACTGGGCGACAATCCGGCGGGCCCATTTCAGGCTGTCCACCGCGACCTGTCGGTCCTCGTCCGTGGAGAGATAGTTGGGCGAGATGTCCGGCGTGTCCTCGACCAGAGAGCCGGTCAGATGAACGCTGCCGCGGCTCGTCGGGCGCAGATTGCAGACGCTGGCGGTGAAAGCCGAGAACGGGTGCAGGCCCTTGCCCCAGTCGTCGAGGGAGAGCGGCTGGAAGTGGAATTCCAGATCGGCGGTGGCCCGGTCCGGGCGTGACTTGACGAAGGCCCCGACCTGGCTGGGCGCCATGGTCATCGGCCCGCGGCGGCGCAGCGCGTAGTCCGCGCCCATCATCGCCCGGCGGAAGAGGTTCTTGTATTCGCTGTTCAGCGTCTTGATGCCGTCGACCTTGTAGATCGGCCGGATCTGCAGATGGTCCTGCAGATTCTCGCCGACGCCGGGCAGATGCCGGACCGGCGCGATGCCGTGCGGCCGCAGGCGGTCGGTGTCGCCGATGCCGGACCGCTCGAGGATCAGCGGCGTGCCGACCGCGCCGGCCGACAGCACGATCTCGCCGGCCGCCTTCGCCTCGAAGGTCTGGCCGTCGCGGCGATATTGCAGCGAAACGGCGCGCCCATCCTTGACCGTGACCCGGTCGATCATCACGCCGGTCACGATCTTCAGATTGGGTCGCTTCAGGACCGGCTTGAGGAAGCCGCGTGCTGCGCTCCAGCGTCGTCCGCCCTTCTGGTTGACCTGGAAATAGGCCGAGCCCTCGTTGTCGCCGGTGTTGAAGTCGTCGATCTTGGGCACGCCTGCCGCATGCGCCGCGTCCCGGACCCGGTCGAGGATCTCCCAGCGGATGCGTGGATGCTCGACCCGCCATTCGCCGCCGGCGCCGTGAAACTCGCTCGGACCGTCGGCATGGTCCTCGATCGCCTTGAACAGCGGCAGGACGTCGTCCCAGCCCCATCCCTGGAGACCGAGCTGGCGCCAATGGTCGTAGTCCGCCGCCTGGCCGCGCATGTAGATCATGGCGTTGATCGCGGACGATCCGCCGAGGGTCTTGCCGCGCGGATAGGAGAGGGCTCGCCCGTTCAGCCCGGCCTGGGCCGACGTCTTGAACATCCAGTCCGAGCGCGGATTGCCGATGGCGAAGAGATAGCCGACCGGGATGTGGAACCAGATCCAGTTGTCCTTGCCGCCCCCCTCCAGAAGCAACACTCGATTGCGCGGATTGGCGGAGAGCCGGTTGGCGAGGACGCATCCGGCCGAACCGGCCCCGGCGACGATATAGTCGAATTCTTCCATGACCTCGCTCTAGCCGAAACTTTCGGCTTGGGGAATGTCGGCCGGTGCGGTCGATTGCGCGCAGCCGTTGCGGAAGTCGCGCGCTCGCCATCGCGCGAAACCTTCGCGATACCGGCGGCATCTGCCTGCTTCTTAAGCTCTCATAGAGGGTTTTCCCATTCACTGAGGTGACCGAAAAATAGGCCGTAACGCTATGGCGAAGCTTGTCAGTCTGTTCATCTCCCGTCGCCAGCAGACGATCATCGCGATCGTCGTGGGGAGCTTGATCTTTCTTGTCCTGACCGGGGCGGCCGGTGTGTTCGCTCTGTACGAGGCGCGTCAGTCGATGCGGGCCGAGAGCCGCGTGGCGCTGGCGCCCTACGCCCAGATCCGCCGGAATCTCGACTCGACCTTTGCCGAGCTGGAAAAGCAGGTCACGGCCGCGCCCTGCAGCGCCGAATTCCGGGAACAGCTCCGCCGCGTGGCCTTCCTTCCGGACGGCTTCCACGAGTTCCTCTACGTCGTTGACGGCGCGGCGCTTTGCTCGGCCAGCATCGGGGTGTTCGAGACGCCCCTGCGGTTCGGAGAGCCGGACATCCGGGTCGGCGCGGAGACCGTCGTCTGGATGCAGCGCGACCTGTCCTTCTCGGGTTTCGAAGGTCTCTTCGGGAGCATCGTCCAGGAAGGCGACTTCGCCATTGTCGTGCGCCAGGACGAAGTGCCGCACGCGGTCCCGCAATGGATGGAGTTCGAGACCGTTGCAACTGCTTCGAGCGGTCGTCGATGGCACCTCGATGGCGTCGACGGCGTCTTCGATGCCAACCGCCAGGCCGCCATCGACGGCACCGCGCCGCTGTCCGGCACCGTTCGCAGCATCGATTGCGGCGACGACGGAATGATCTGCGTGGCCACCCAGGCCTCGCTGATCTCCCTGCTCGCACGCGGAGCGCCCTATGCCATCGTGGCGCTCCTTTTCTCCGCGCTGCTGTCCGCTGTCCTCGCCATCCAGGCGCGCGCGCTGATCGTCCGGCGCTGGGCCTTCGATGCCCGCTTTCGCCGCTATCTCGACGCAGAGACGGTGGTGTGCGCCTACCAGCCGATCATGGAGCTCGCGACCGGCCGCATCGCCGGCTGCGAGGTGCTGGCGCGCTGGCGCGACATCGACGACACGATCGTCTATCCGGACCGCTTCATTCCGCTGGTCGAGCGCTACGGCCTGACCCGGCAGTTCACCCGGATGGTGGTCGAGAAGGCGCACCGCGAACTCTCCGCCGCGATGCCGGCGGGGTTGTTGCTGAAGGTCACGTTCAACGTCTTCCCCCGCGATCTCGACAGTGCCGTGCTCTGCGACATCTTCGGACCGTTCCTCGCCGAGCCCGAGCGCTTCCGGGTGATCATCGAACTCGTCGAAAGCGACGCCATCGACATGGAGACGGCGCCCCGCGAGATCGAGAGGCTGCGCGATACCGGCATCCGCACCTACATCGACGATTTCGGCAGCGGCTACTCGAACATCCAGAACCTGGCGGCGCTGTCGGTGGACGGGGTCAAGCTGGACCGTGCCTTTGCCATGGCGCCGGCCGACAGCATGATGGCCCGGATGCTGTATCACGCCGTGGAGATGATCCATTCCTCCGGCCGAATGATGGTGGTCGAGGGAATCGAGACGGCCGAACGGCTCGAGGAATTGCGCGCCTTCCGCCCGGCGATCGACTTCGTGCAGGGCTACCACATCTCGCGGCCCCTCGGGATCGAGCCCTTCGCGGGATTCCTTGCCGACGCAAACCGCCCGGATCAGCTTCTCGCCAACGCCGCATAGGGTTCCGGAAGATCGCCGGAACCGATCGCGCCGCCGGCTAGCAGCCTTTCCCATTGCCCTTTGAGGCCGGGTCGTCTATCCGATTCCCATGGACATGATGATCTCTGCAAAGAACTGGTGGTGGGCTCGCTGATAGCGGCCGGACCATCACGCATGTGATCAGTACCTCAAGGCCGCCTCGGATCATCCGGCGGCCTTTTTGCTATGTCGCCGGGGGTCCGGGCACGAGACCCGCAACGAGCTTGTCGCAAGACCCGGAGAAGATTCATGGTGACCGAACAGACCGAAGACGGACGGGAACGGTATGTGACCGCCGGAGGCATCGCCATCACCCGCAGCCGGCAGGCCGTGGCGTATGAGGGCGCGATCGAGCCCTATTTCGACTGGCTCGACACCCGCCGCGGGGCGGTCCTGTTCTCCAACTACGAATATCCCGGCCGCTACACGCGCCAGGACGTCGCCTTCGTCGATCCGCCGCTGGTCATCTCGTCGGACAGGCGCGACATGCGCATCGAGGCGCTGAACCCGCGCGGCCGTGTGCTGCTTGGCTTCATCGACGCGGCGCTGGCCGGCAATGGCGACATCGCGAACCGCACGCGTAGTGACGACGTCATCGACCTGACCATCATCGAGCCGACCGCGGCGGTGACCGAGGAAGAGCGTTCGCGCATGCCGAGCGTCTTCTCGGTGCTGCGGACCATCGTGTCGCTGTTCCGCTCCGAGGAGGGCCGCGAGCTCGGCCTCTACGGCGCCTTCGGCTACGATCTCGCCTATCAGTTCGAGCCGGTGCCGGAAGTGCTGGAGCGCGATGCCGAGCGCCGCGACCTGGTGCTGTACCTGCCCGACGAACTGCTCGAGGTCGACCATTATTCGGCCTCGGCGTTCCGGACCCGCTACGACTTCGCCATGGACGGCGCCTCGACAGAGGGTCTGGAGGGCGGCGGGCCGGATGCGCCCTTCGCGCCCTCGGACCGGATCCCGCCCCGCGGCGACCACAAGCCTGGCGAATATGCCGACCTCGTGCGCTCCGCCAAGGAGAAGTTCATGCGCGGCGATCTCTTCGAGGTCGTGCCCGGGCAGGTCTTCTACGAGCGCGCCGAACACCGGCCGTCGGAAATCTCGCGCCGGCTCAAGGCGGTGAACCCGTCGCCCTATTCGTTCTTCGTCAATCTCGGCTCGAACGAGTTCCTGATCGGCGCCTCGCCGGAGATGTTCGTGCGGGTCAACGGCCGCCGGGTCGAGACCTGCCCGATCTCCGGCACGATCAAGCGCGGTGACGACGCCATCGCCGATTCCGAGCAGATCCTGAAGCTCCTGAACTCCAAGAAGGACGAGTCGGAGCTGACCATGTGTTCCGACGTCGACCGCAACGACAAGAGCCGGGTCTGCGACCCGGGCTCGGTGCGGGTGATCGGCCGGCGCCAGATCGAGATGTATTCGCGCCTCATCCATACGGTCGATCACATCGAGGGCCGGCTGCGCGACGGCATGGACGCCTTCGACGCCTTCCTCTCCCATGCCTGGGCGGTGACCGTGACCGGCGCACCCAAGCTGTGGGCCATGCGCTTCATCGAGAACAACGAGAAGAGCCCGCGCGCCTGGTATGGCGGCGCCGTCGGCATGGTGCATTTCAACGGCGACATGAATACCGGCCTGACCCTGCGCACGATCCGTCTGAAGGACGGCATCGCGGAAGTGCGGGCCGGCGCGACGCTGCTCTACGATTCGAACCCCGAGGACGAGGAGGCCGAGACCGAACTGAAGGCCTCGGCGCTGATCGGCGCCATCCGCGAGGCGGGTGCGCCCGATCCGGCCGCCGCCAAGCGCGATTCCGCCAAGGTGGGGGAGGGGCTGCGCATCCTCCTCGTCGATCACGAGGATTCCTTCGTCCATACGCTGGCGAATTATTTCCGCCAGACCGGCGCCGAGGTCTCGACGGTCCGCACGCCGGTGCCGGCGGAGATCTTCGAGCGGATCGCACCGGATCTGGTGGTGCTGTCGCCGGGACCGGGCAATCCGTCCGACTTCGACTGCAAGGGCACCATTGCCCGGGCGCGCGAGCACGGCGCGGCGATCTTCGGCGTCTGCCTTGGCCTTCAGGCCCTGGCCGAAGCCTATGGCGGCACACTGCGGACGCTGCACATGCCGGTGCACGGCAAGCCGTCGCGCATCCGCATTTCCGATCCTGGCATCATCTTCGCCGGCCTGCCGGCGGAGGTCACCGTCGGGCGCTACCACTCGATCTTCGCCGATCCCGTGCGCCTGCCCAAGGATTTCAACGTGACGGCCGAGACCGAGGACGGCATCGTCATGGCCTTCGAGCACCGGACCGAACCGGTATCGGCCGTGCAGTTTCATCCGGAGAGCATCATGAGCCTCGGCGGCGATGCCGGCATGCGGATGATCGAGAACATCGTCGCGGCACTGCCGCGCCGGGCCCGCGAACAGGCGGCCTGACACGGTGAGCGGCGGGTCGGAAATGGCGGCGGGTGCTGGTGCCCCGCTGGTGAAGCGCATTGCCATGGCGTCGGTCGCCGTGGCGGTGATCGTGCTCGCGATCAAATACGCCGCTTACCGGATGACCGGGTCGGTCGCGCTGTTCTCCGACGCACTGGAATCCATCGTCAACGTCGTCGCCGGCCTGATCGCGCTCTGGGCCGTCACGCTCAGCTACAAGCCGGCCGACAGCGACCACCCCTTCGGTCACACCAAGGCGGAATATCTGTCCGCGGTGATCGAGGGCGTGTTGATCGTTCTGGCGGCGCTGCTCATCCTGCGCGAGGCATGGCAGGCCTATCTGGTGCCGCGGGCGATGGAGGAGCCGCTGATCGGCATCGCCATCAATGCCGCGGCAACGACCATCAATGCTGTCTGGGCGACCTATCTGATCCGCCAGGGCGCCGCCCGCCGCTCGCCCGCCCTTGCCGCGGACGGACGCCACATCATGGCGGACGTGGTGACCTCCGTCGGCGTCATCGGCGGCTTGCTGATCGCCACCAGCACCGGCTGGACGATCCTCGATCCGCTGATGGCGGCCCTCGTCGCCCTGAATATCCTGCGCGAAGGGTATCTCGTTGTCATGAGCTCGCTGTCCGGGCTGATGGACCGTGCGATCGACCCGGAGGAGGAGGCCACCGTCCGCGACATCATCTCCTCGCATGCGGATGGAGCGCTCGAGGTTCACGATCTGAAGACCCGGCTGGCCGGCCGGGCGATCTTCATCGAGTTCCACATGGTCGTACCGGAAACCATGACCGTCGGCATTGCCCATGAAATCTGCGATCGCATCGAGGATGCGCTGCAGGTGGCCTTCGACGGGGCCCGGGTGTCGATCCATGTCGAGCCGGAAGGCGAGGCCAAGCAGACGGGCGTGCCGGTTCTCTAACCCCGCCGGCTCGCCATGGCTCTGAGATCAGGGGCAGCCCCTTGAAATCAAACGGCGATTGCTTGCCATTTCCCGCCGCAGCGGCAATAGCTGGCGGCGGAGGGGACGCTGGAGTCGCGACGGGTTCGCGGCGCACTGCAACTGGACGGGGATCACCATGGGGGTCGACATCGGCGCGCCGCGCGGCAGGGCCAATCTCGCCGGCCTGAACGGCGTGCAGGCGTTTCTCGCCGCCATCTCCTGGCGCGAGAGGCCGGTGCTTCGCTGGGTCTTCGCCATCGTGGCGATCGGGCTCGCCTTCTGGGTCCGCTACGGGCTGGACGAGCAATTGCCGGCCGGCTTCCCGTATCTGTCGTTCTTCCCGGCCGTCATCATCACGACCTTCCTCGCCGGCACGGCGCCGGGAGCGCTGGTCGGTCTCCTTGGCGGCCTGTCGGCCTGGTACTTCTTCATTCCGCCCTTCGATTCCTTCCTGCTCACCGGCGGTTCGCTGCTGGCGCTGGTCTTCTACGTCTTCATCGTGACGGTCGACATCGTGCTGATCCACTGGATGCACGTCGCGCTCGACCGGCTGACCGTCGAGAAGGAGGCGACCGCCCGCTATGCCAACGAGCGCGACCTCCTGTTCCGCGAGCTCCAGCACCGGGTCTCCAACAATCTGGCTGTCGTGTCGGCGCTCCTCAACACCCAGGCGCGCGTGTCCTCCTCCGCCGAGGCAACCGCCGCTTTGCAGCAGGCCTCCGCCCGCATCGGCCTCGTCTCTAAGATCCAGCGCCAGCTCCATGATCCGAGCCGCCAGAGCCTCGACATGGCGCCCTATCTGGCGCAGCTCGGCCCTGACCTCCTGGCGGCATCGGGGGTGACCAACGTCACCTATCTGACCGATGTCGCGCCCACCGAGGTGGATGCCGAGACGGCCGTGCCGCTGGCGCTGATCGTGACCGAACTGATCTCCAACGCGATCGAGCATGGCTGCGCCGACGGCCGGCCGGGCACCATCCGGGTCTCGTTGCACCGCGAGGACGCGGCAGGCACTGCGGGCGAGGGCTGGACCCAGCGGTTGCAGGTCGCCGACGACGGGCCCGGCTGGCCGGACGGCTTTTCCATTGCCGCGTCCCGCAATCTCGGCATGCGCATCGTCGCCTCTCTGACCCAGCAGATCGGCGGGCGCTTCGAGACGTCGAACGACGGCGGCGCGGTGGCGACGCTCGTCTTCGAAGCCCGGCCGGCCTTCGGGGCGTCGCCGGCGGACTGACCGGGCCGGCCGCGACTGTTGCATTTTCGGCTTGCCATCGACGGATTTGCGGCTAGTCTTCGCCGCATGAACGCGACGCCATCCATCTTCGGCATGATCGCGGCCCCGAGCCGGGCCGGCGACGCCGTGCGTCCGCTCTCGCTTCTACGCCTTCTCCTTCTTAGCTGCGGCCGTCGGACCCGTTGACCTGAAGGGGGCGTCCGGCGGTCGAGCCGGCACTGTGGTCCGACCCGGCCCGCGCGCTCAGCCCCTCTCGCTTTACAAGACGGTTCCAATTGCCGATGACCGGCCAGATGCGCGCGAAGCCGCCGCAGCCGTCATCCGCCCAGCGATCAAGGTGCGAAGACCATGTCCGTTACACCCGCCACCCGTCCGGCCGCAGACGTCCGGCAGGCGCCGCCCGAAACGGCAGAGCGCCGCGGCACGATGCCGTCGGCCTCCCGCAAGTACCAGCCCTATGGCCAGGTCGATCTGCCCGACCGGACATGGCCGTCCAAGACCATCACCGAGCCGCCGATCTGGTGTTCGGTGGACCTGCGCGACGGTAACCAGGCGCTGGTCGATCCGATGGGGCAGGACCGCAAGGCCCGCTTCTTCGCACTCCTGAAGGCGATGAATTTCAAGGAGATCGAGATCGGTTTCCCGTCCGCCTCGCAGACCGATTTCGACTTCGTGCGCTGGTGCATCGAGGAGGGCGAGACACCCGACGACGTGTCGTTGCAGGTGCTGGTGCAGTGCCGGCCGGAGTTGATCTCGCGTACCTTCGAGTCGCTGGAAGGGTCGCACCGGCCGATCGTGCATTTCTACAATTCCACCAGCGAATTGCAGCGCCGCGTCGTGTTCCAGAAGGATCGCGCCGGCATTCGCGAGATCGCCACCGACGCCGCCAAGATGGTCGTCGACATGGCGGCCAAGGCCGGCGGCGGCTACCGCTTCCAGTATTCGCCGGAAAGCTTCACCGGGACCGAGCTCGATTTCGCGGTCGAGATCTGCAACGCGGTCGCCGAGATCGTCCAGCCGACGCCTGAGAACAAGTTGATCCTCAACTTGCCGGCGACGGTCGAGATGTCGACGCCGAACATCCATGCCGACCAGATGGAGTGGATGTGCCGCAATCTCGACAATCGTGACAGCCTGATCGTCTCGCTGCATCCCCACAACGACCGCGGCACCGCGGTCGCGGCCACCGAACTGGGCCTGATGGCCGGGGCGGACCGGGTCGAGGGCACGCTGTTCGGCAATGGCGAGCGCACCGGCAATGTCGATCTCGTCACTTTGGCGCTGAACATGTTCACGCAAGGTGTGGATCCGGGTCTCGACGTCTCCGACATCAACCACATCAAGGAGATCTTCGAGTACTGCAACCAGATGACGATCCACGAGCGTCATCCCTATGTGGGCGAACTGGTCTACACGGCCTTTTCCGGGTCGCATCAGGACGCGATCAACAAGGGCATGAAGGCCCGCAAGGTCGCCAACAAGGAATTGTGGGAAGTCCCGTATCTGCCGATCGATCCGAAGGATGTCGGCAGGTCCTACGAGGCGATCATCCGCATCAACTCGCAGTCGGGCAAGGGCGGCATCGCCTATGTGCTGCAGGCCGATTACGGCCTCAACCTGCCGCGCAACCTGCAGGTGGAGTTCCGGGAGGACATCCAGCACATCACCGACGAGGAAGGCCGCGAACTGCCCGTCAAGCGCATCTACGAGCGCTTCATCGAGCGCTATGTGGAACAGCCGGACGGTCGCATCCGGTTCGTCGAGCACACCACCCGGCCGAGCGCGAATGTGAAGGGCGAACGGATCGTCGAGGCGACCATCCTCGACAATGGCGTGGAGACAACGATCGAGGGGATCGGAACCGGGCCGATCGACGGGTTCGTGAACGCCCTCTGCCGCCATCTGGGCCTGGAGTTCTCGGTGTTCGACTATTCGGAACACTCGCTGGGGGCCGGCTCCGACGCGGGCGCCATCTGCTACATGGAAGTGCAGCACGAGGGCGGACGGCTGTTCGGCGTCGGCATGAAAAAGAACATCGTCACCGCTTCGCTCGAAGCGCTGGTCGCCGCGGCGAACCGCCTCCTGGCGACACGCTGATGAGCGACGCCGAAGCACCGCGCCTGTTTGCCATCGAACAGGGCGGCGAAGCCGGCGGCACGGCGCGGCCCGTCGTGCTGCTGCACGGCTTCGACGGTCGGGCGGCGGTGTGGGAGGCGCTGCAACGGCGCCTCGCCACTCCGCAGCGGCGGGTTCTCGCCTTCGACCTGCCGGGCCACGGCCAGTCGCGGGACTATCCCGGCTTCGGTCCGCCCAAGGTGGCGGCGCGGGCCGTGATCGCCGAGATGGAGGCGCGTGGCATCGCCTCCGCCCACCTCGTCGGCCATTCGATGGGCGGCGCCATCGCCTGCCTCGTCAGCCTGTTCGCACCGGACCGCGTAGCCTCGCTGACGCTGCTCGCCCCGGGCGGATTCGGCCCCAAGATCGGCAGCGACCTGATCGCAGCGGTGATGACGGCCGAGGGCGCTGAGGCAGTCCGCACGTCGCTTGGCGCGATGGGCGCCCCGGGCTGGCAGCCGGACACCGAGACGGCAGCCGCGATCGCCGCCGCCCGCACGCCGGAGGATCGCGCCGCGGTCGCGCAGATGTTCGATCTCCTGTTCACGGCCAGGGATGGCGGCGGGGGCGGGACGCAGGGCGTTCTGCCGCTCGAGACCATTGCCGCAACCGGCCTGCCGATCTCGCTCGTATGGGGCACGGAGGATCCGGTCACACCGTTTGCGCAGGGTGCCGAGGCGCCGCCGGGCTTCGCCCTGACCGCGCTGGCCGGGCACGGCCACATGCTGATGCTGGAGGCGGAAGACGCCTGCGAGAGCGCGATTCTGGCGTCGATCGAGCAGGTCGATGGCGCCTGAGCCGGAGCGGCACGCAGTTTCTTCCAATCGCGAATCCGAATATGATAAACCCCCGGTTAACGAATTGGATTCGAGGCGACGATCGATGGGCGAAGGCAAGGACAATGTCGCGACCCTGATGGGGACGAAGCGACTGGCCGATGCCGTGCGACAGGCCAAGATCGCTGCCGCGCAGCGTTCGGACGTCGTCGTCGATATCCGTGAGGCCGATCGTGCGCGGCTCGAAATCCTGCAGGAAGAGCTGCAGCCGCTGATCGACGAACTGCCGGCGGGCGAGGACATGTTCGACTTCACCCTGTCGGGCGGCGCCCATGCGCGGCTGTGGATCGACGGCACCGCCAATGTCGTCATGGCCCGCGACCGGCGCACCTATCGGCTCGTCCGCGAAACGCGCCTCGGCCGGGTCACGCTGGTGGAATCCACCGAAGCGCGAATCATCGCCGATCGGGTGACGGACTACGTCGCCGAGCGGATCGTGGAGCGCGACAAGGCTTTCGCGGTCAACGACGAACTGAACGAGCGGATCGCCAAGCCGGCGCATCCGGTTCGCCGGACCAACGAGGCGCCGCTGCGCCAGCCCGAGCCGCAGCGTTCGCGTTCGACCGACTTCGTCATCGCGGCCGTCTGGCTGATGATCGGTGTCGTCGTCGGTGCCGGCCTGCTGCTGGCGATCTCGTCCTATCTCGGCGTTTCCGTCGGCTGATCAGGCCGCCGGCCGCGAATCCTCGCGCGAGGTCGTGTTGACGGCGCGCCCCTCCGTGAGCAGTTCGCGCTGGCGCACCCAGCCGATGCCCGGACGCTCTTCTCGGGCGCCGCGTTCGCGCTGGATCAGCGACCATTTTCCCGGCTCGCCATCGATCTCGAACAGATTGTAGCGCGAGGCCGGATGCGAGCTGCCGGGCGCCTGGCTTGCCGACGGCACGCCGACCACCGGCACCATGCCCTGCGGCCCCTTCAGCCAGTGCAGCGTATCCAGATGGGTGTGGCCGTGCAGCACGAGCTCGGCGCCCATCTCGTGTATCACCTTCGAGAAGAACTGCTTGCCGATCAGCCGCTTGTGCCACGCCGTCGAGCCGGAGATCGGCGGATGGTGGATCAGCACCACGCGAAACTGGCCATGTGCGCCGGCGTGTTCGAGCTGCTTGGCCAGCGCCATTGCCTGGCGCCGGCGGAACGTGCCGGTAGCGAAGAACGGTGCCGTCGCTTCGGCGGTCGAGACGCCGAAGATCGCGACGGGGCCACGGACCCGCACATAGGGGAACGAGTTGCCGATGGCGTTCAGCGGATTGTCGCCGATCATGTACTCGTACCATTCCCGGTAGGACCGCTTCAGCGCGCCGGGGACATAGGCGTCGTGGTTGCCCGGCACCACGGAGACGTCGTGCGGCTTGCCGAGTTCCTCGAGCCAGATGCGGGCCGCCATGGTCTCGACCTTGGTGGCCAGATTGACCAGGTCGCCGGTGACCGCGATGTGGTCCGGCGCTTCCTGCTGCAGGTCCTGGATGAGGTTGGCAAGCGTGTCGCCGAACATCACCCTTCGGCGATTGCGATGCCAGTTGACGTAGCCGGTCACCCGCTTTGACGCGAGTTCGCGGATCGACAATTCAGGCAATGGACCGAGATGGATATCGGAGAGATGGGCAAGACGAAACATGCCTGTCATCCTAGGTGAGGAGAGACGGATTGCTAGGGTTGGCGAACGAAGGACGGCGATGCGTTTCGAGAAACTGATGGTGCGCATCCTGCATGGCGTGCATGTGGTGGCCCGGCCCATGACCCTCGGCGTCCGCGGTTTCGTCTTCGATGACGCGGGGCGGATCTGCCTTGTGCGACACACCTATGTCTCCGGCTGGTACCTGCCCGGCGGCGGTGTCGATCCCGGCGAGACGGCAGCCGAGGCGATGACGCGCGAGGTGCGAGAGGAGGCGGGGATCGTGCTTCTGGACGAGCCGGAGCTGGTCTCGGCCCATTTCAACCGCAATGCCTCCAACCGCGACCACGTGCTGCTCTATCGCTGCGGCGCGTTCCGGCGCGAGGCGAACCACAAGCCGGGCGCCGAGATCGCCGAGATGGGGTTCTTCGCGCCAGGCGAGCTGCCGGATGGCACCACCAACGCAACCCGGCGCCGTCTCGCCGAACTGGCCGGCGAGACGGCGCGCGATCCCTATTGGTGAACGGCCAGCCGCTCGCGCCCATGCGGCACGGTGAGATCCTGCTTCGGACCGACGGGGATGATGCCGGTCGGATTGATCGTTGCATGGCTGGAATAGTAGTGGCCCTTGATATGGTCGAAATCGACCGTCTCGGCCACACCCGGAACCTGATAGAGTTCAAGCATGTATTTGAAGAGGTTCGGGTAGTCCCTGATCTGCTGAAGATTGCATTTGAAATGCCCGAAATAGACCGGGTCGAAGCGGATCAGCGTCGTGAACAACCGCCAGTCCGCCTCGGTCGGTGCGGCGCTGGCGACGAGGTAGCGCTGCTTCGACAGCAACGCCTCGAGCCGGTCGAGCGCATCGAACAACTGTTCGAAGGGCTTCTCGTAAGCCCGCTGCGTCGTCGCGAAACCGCATTTATAGACGCCGTTGTTGACGTGGTCGTAGACATCCGCGTTGATCGCGTCGATGTCGTCGCGCAGATCGTCGGGTGACAGGTCGACCGAGGCGTCGCCATAGGCGTCGAAGCCGCGGTTCAGGATGCGCAGAATTTCCGAGGATTCATTGTTGACGATGGTCCCGGTCTGCTTGTCCCAGAGGACCGGCACGGTCACCCGCCCGGTGTAGTGCGGGTCGGCTTCGAGGTAGATTTCATAGAGCCGCTTCTTGCCGAAGATCGGATCGGGAATTGCCCCGGGACGGTCGGAAAAGACCCAGCCTTCCTCGCCCATGTGGTAATCGACCACCGACAGGGAGATGACGTCCTCCAGCTTCTTCAGCTTGCGGGCGATCAGCGTGCGGTGGGCCCAAGGGCAGGCGAGGGAGACGTAGAGATGGTAGCGGCCGGGCTCGGCCTTGTAGCCGGTCTGGCCGTCCGGGCCGGGCGATCCGTCGGCGGTGATCCAGTCGCGAAAGCTCGTGGTCGAGCGCTGGAAGCTGCCGCCGGTCGATTTCGTATCGTACCATTTGTCCTGCCACTGGCCGTCTACGAGCAGTCCCATTGGCGATCTCCTTCGGTTCGGGTTCGTCAGACTAACCGAAGTGGCCCCGGCGCGTTCCTGTGGCAGCCGCGACGCAGCGTCAACGCTCCGGCACCGATCGGCCGGAGGGGCCCGGCTGGACCTTGCCGGATCGCAGTGCTAACCGGATTGCCGGACTTGAGGAGTGCTCCGATGATCATCCGCCGACGACGACACAGGATCTGCGCGCACGCGCACTGACCGTCGTCGTTTGCCGGTATCCCGATCAGCCGATGGGAGCCCAGCGAGCGGCGCTGACGCCCGCCCGACCTGGAATGCCCCTCATGCTTGCCCTTTCCGACGTCCGGTATCTGCCGGAACATCCTGATCACCATGCCGCCATCGATGCCATTGCCGCAGAGGCGTTCGGCCCCGGTCGCTTCACCCGCGCCGCCGAGCGTGTTCGCGAGATGGCCCGCCATGCGCCGGCGCTCTCCTTCGTCGCCGAGCACGGTGGGGCGATCATCGGTTCGGTCCGGCTGACCCCGATCGCGATCGGTAACGCGCCGTCGCTGATGCTGGGGCCGCTCGCGGTCCGGCCGGCCTTCAAGAACCGTGGCGTCGGCAAGGCGCTGATGCAGCGCGCCGCTACGGCTGCCCGCGAGGCCGGCGAGAACTCGATCATCCTCGTCGGCGATCCGCCCTATTACGCGCCGCTCGGCTATCGACCCTTGCCGCGCGGCTCGGTGATCATGCCGGGCCCCGTCGATCTGGCCCGGCTCCTTGGCCTGGAGCTCGTCGACGGTGCGCTCGGCGGGGTGACGGGACATGTCGGCGCGCGGCGCCTCTGAGCGCTGTCCGGCAGGCTCGATGAACCACAGGCAAGCGCCGGATTGCGCCGAGCGGCAATCCGTCCTAAAATTCCGTAGGGGAATGCGGAAGGTTCGACGCAATGCCCGCCATGATCGACATAGTCGCGATATTGGTGACGATCCTGGCACCGCTGGTGCCGGCGATCCTGCTCTACAGGTCCGTCCCGTCCACCGGACAGGCGAGTGGCGCGCTGGCCGGCGTGAATTTCAAGCTCGGCGGCGCTGTCGCCGGCTATGTCGTGATCTTCCTCATCGCGATCCTGTTCCTGAAACCCATGACGATCAGCTCGCCCCGCTACGAGATCGTCAAGATGCAGGGCACGGTCGAGATCGGCGGCGTCGCCGAGAACGAGCTCGACATGCGATCCTTCCGGATGAGTATCAGTCCGCGGCAATGGGGACAGGAAGGCACGGTCGGCCCCCAGTTGGTGCGGTGGACGGCGTCGGTTCCCAGGAAGATCAACCCCGACGGCAAATCCCCCTGGTTTTTCGACTATTTCGTCGTCTCCTACGATGGGCACCAGAGCAAGATGATCCCGGTCAATGGCGGGACCCTGCTGAGCGGGATCGACACGATCGACTACGGCAAGCAGGTCCTCGAGCCCGTGCGCCGGGGAAGAGCATCGGAGATCATCCTCAGCGAAGCGGGAGGCCGCGCGGATGATTGAGACCAGGACTTCTCGATCAGCGATTGCGCTGTGCCTGGCGCTTTCCGCCCTGGCGATCGCGCTCGCGATGAAACCCGTTCATGCCGGCGGCCTGTTCGGCGATCTGGTGGCGAGCGAGGCCGCCAATACCGGCGACGACGCATCCCCCAGGGCGCCGAGAAGCCGCGCAGGCAGGGAGAAGGCGCTGGCCGATCAGCTCATCAGCCTCTGTTCGGAGCCGGACACCTGCATGCAGGCCGTGACGAACGATTCCGGCTACTTCCAGTTCGATGACGTTCCGCTCGGAACCTACACCCTTGAGACCCTGGGGCCGGACGGGAGCGTTGTCAGCGGAAGCGTCGACGTCGAGGCGGACTCGATGCAAGGGTTGAAGATCGTGACCCCGTCTGCCGCGTCGAAGAGGTGAGAGACCGCGAAACGGGATCGCGGTGATCGCCGAGTGCGTTCGTCTCCCAAGCCGAAGGCGCGATCGGGGATCTGCCAGCGGCGCCATGCTCTGACATGTCCGCAAACCGCTTCGAGGCAGGCCACCGTCCGACCCGACGATTGCCCGTCGACTGCCTCCCCGCCGCGTGATCCGCGTACCGCCGGCCTCGGTTCACGCAGCCGCGTGTTCGGCGCGCGGTTCCAGCTTCTGCGGTTTGCCGTAGAGGCCGATATTGGCGTCGCCCCACTGCTTCAGCGATCGCAGGATCGGCTCCATGCTGCGGCCGAGCGGCGTCAGGCTGTATTCGACCTTCGGCGGCACCTGCGCATAGACCTTGCGGTCGATGAGGCCGTCTTCCTCCATCTCCCGCAGCTGGTTCGTCAGCGTCCGCGGCGTGATGCTGACGAGATGCCGCTTCAGTTCGCCGAACCGCAACGTCCCGTCCAGCAGATGGAACAGGATCACCGACTTCCACTTGCCGTCGATCAGCCCGATGGCCGCCTCGACGGAGCAGCCGGGCGTGCAGTCGAACCGGGAATGCCGGATCTTCGCCATGGTGGTATCCTTCTTGATACTAGTGGCGTCATTTGTGCGTATTGCTCTCATGCGAGCATAGGAACATCTTCGGCCCTGTTCAATCGGATGGTGTGACGGAGCAGGATGATGGAAGCGATTGCGTACAAGAATGCCGGAACGATCGATCGGCCGGACGCGCTGGTCTACGTGGAACTCGACCGCCCCGTTCCGGCCGGCCGCGATCTTCTCGTCGAGGTGCGTGCGATCTCGGTCAATCCGGTCGACTACAAGATCCGGGCAAATGTCGATCCGGACGGCGCGTGGAAGGTGCTGGGCTGGGACGCGGTGGGCCGTGTCGTCGAGGCCGGCGAATCCGTCGAGGGCTTCAAGGTCGGCGACGACGTCTACTATGCCGGATCGCTGGTGCGTCCCGGGGCCAACAGCCAGTTCCATCTCGTCGACGAGCGCATCGTCGGACACAAGCCGACCTCGCTCTCCGACGCCGAAGCGGCGGCGCTGCCGCTGACCGCGATCACGGCGTGGGAAATGCTGTTCGACCGGTTCGACCTGACCCGGCCGGTGCCGGGTTCGGCGAACGCCATCCTGATCATCGGCGGCGCCGGCGGTGTCGCGTCGATCGCCATTCAGCTGGTTCGGGCCCTGACCGACATGACGGTCATCGCCACGGCCTCGCGTCCGGAAACCCGCGACTGGGTCATGGATCTCGGCGCGCACCACGTCATCGATCACAGCAAGTCGCTGGCCGACGAGATCAGGGCCCTCGGCATCGGTGCGCCCGGCTTCGTCTTCTCGACCAACGGAACCGCCGACAATCTGGACGCGATCGCCGAGCTGATCGCGCCGCAGGGACATTTCGGTCTGATCGACGACCCCGAGGCCCTGAATGTCTCGGCGTTCAAGCAGAAATCCGTCTCCACCCACTGGGAGTTCATGTTCACGCGATCGATGTTCGAGACCGCCGACATGAACGAACAGGGCAAGCTGCTCGACAAGGTCGCCGAACTGATCGACACCGGCAAGGTCCGCACGACGCTGGGCGAGGTGATGACGCCGATCAATGCCGAGACCCTGAAGGAAGCACACCGCAAGTCCGAAACCGGCCGGGCCAAGGGCAAGATCGTCCTCGAAGGCTTCTGACCGATTCGATTTAGATCGGCGGTCTCCCCGTCAGCGATCGCCCCGACCGGTCGGTTCACGTCTTCCGGTCGGGGCAGATTGGTCCATTACCCACGCGAATGCAGCGCTCGCACGATCGGGCCGTTCAGTGCACAGCCGGCTTTTGTCAGAAGCCGCGTTCGATGGCGGTGAGCAGGCGGAAGCGCAGCTTGCCGCCGCCGTTCAGCGAGATCACGAACCGCACGTCGCCGTGCCCTGCGGTCCTGGCGAAGCCCGCCAGCGTGCTGACGCCCGAGAAGGTGCCGGTCTTGTAGCGGGAGCCGGCGCGGGTCTTGCGCAGGAGCTCGGCGTGAGGGGCGAAATGGCCCAGCACGCGGGCAAGGCCGCGCGCCGTGAAGCTATTGTCGCGGCTGATGCCCGAGCCTTCCACCAGTTGCATCGCGTCGGGTACGTTATGCGCGGCGAAGATCTCGCGCGCGACACGGATCGATTTCTCGAGGCTGACCGGGCCGCCCTCGCGATGCGCGCCGATCTCCAGAAAGACCTGGTTGGCGATGTAGTTGTTCGAGCCGATCAGCATTTGCCGCAGGATTTCAGCAAGATCGCGCGACTGCTCGTGCACATAGACCGGTGTCATCCCGGCGGGGGCCGGCCCGAGCGATATGTCGCCCTCGATACTGCCGCCGGACCGCTCGATGAAGGCGGCAAGCAGCTCGCCGGCATAGCGGATGCCGATGCTCGGATCTTCCTGGGTCAGGCTGATCCGGCTGCGGCCGTTGGGGCCGCGCGCACGGAACTGGCTGATGGCGAGGGGCGTGATCGGCGTCTGCTCCTCGGCGGACCGGACCGTCTGGCCGTTGCGACGGGCGTTGATCGTGTTGAAGTTGACGGCGAGGGCCGAATTCAGCGCATCATAGGCTTCGTCGGTGGCCTCGATCCCCGGAATGCTAAGCTCGGCGGGATAGTAGCTCGCATCGACCACGATGCCGGTGAAGGGCTCCGTGCCGGTTTCCTCGAGGAGCTTCGGCGCGAGCACGGCGAGTTCCTCGGAGACCAGGAACGGGTCGCCGCCGCCGCGCACATACAGGACCCTGTCGTCGCCGAGATAGAACTGCGTCTTGAAGCGGTAGTCGCCGCCAAGAACCTCCATCGCCAGCCACGCCGTGACGAGTTTGGCGACCGACGCAGGGACGAAGGGCTTGTCGGCGTTCTGGGCGAGCAGCTCGTTGCCGTCTTCGTCCAGCACGAACACCAGCCCGGACGGCGCGAGGGACGCGACCCTGTCCTTGACGTCAGCGGCGGTCTGGACTTGCAGCAGAAGCACCGCGAAGACCGTGGCAAGCAGGCGAGACCACATGGCGGCTCCAGCATGTTCGGCGTGTCGACGTGTTCCTCACACTAGAGGTGCCGATGCGTTAGGCAAGGCTCTCGACAGAGGCGCCAGTCTTACCGCCCTTCGCGATACCAGGTCGCCGACAGCGCCATGAGCAGCACGGCAAGGCCAAGGAAGCCGGCGAAGAGAGGCGTGCGGTCGACGCCGCGCAGCACCGTCTCGTCGGTGGTCTTCAGGCCGATCCAGTCGCGACCGTCGGCATTGGCGCGGCCGCTGACCGGCACGACCCGCGGGAATGATAATTCGCCGTCACCGTCGGCCACCCGGCGCACGCTGCCGCGGGTGGCATCCGAAAGCGGCTGCAGCTTGTCGCCGGTGGAGATGGCTTCGCGATATTCGCGCGGATTGACCGGACCGACATTGGCCAGCGCCCGCAGATCGTCGTTGGCCGCCTGGAACAGTCCGAGTTCTTCGGTCTCCAGCACGCCTTCGTAGCGGCCGGCACCCACCTCGTTCAGCGGCAGCGTCACCGCTCCGCCCGATGGCGTCAGGACGGTGGCAGGGCCGGGGGCATCGCCAATGGTCTGGCGCGTGACGACGAGGTCGGAACCGCGGGCCTCGGCGTCCAGCGCTTCTTCCTCCAGTTCCGGCTCCTTCATCAGCCAATGGGCGAGACGGCGGAACAGGGCGACATGCGGACCGCCGCCTTCGAAGCCGCGCGACCACAGCCATTCCTGATCGGACAGGAGAAGCGCGATGCGGCCTTCGCCGACCCGGTCCAGCACCAGGAGCGGCTTGCCGTCCGGCCCGTCCATCACGGTTTCGCCCTCCGGCTCGCTGACGTCGATCGAGCGGAACCAGCGGCTCCAGTCCGGCGGCTCGCTGGCCGAGCCGGGCAGGTTGCGCGTCACCGGATGCTTGCGGCCGATCTCCGAGATCTGCGGCCGGAAGGCACTCTGTTCGATGTCGCCCGTGGGCAGGGCCGGCAGGATCGATTGCAGCGGCGTGCGGGCGACGCTCTCCTGGCTGGCATATTCCGGGCCGGAGGCGATCAGCATCGCGCCGCCATTCTGCACATACTGGGCGATGTAGTCGAAATAGAGCGACGGCAGCACGCCGCGCTCCTGATAGCGGTCGAAGATGATCAGGTCGAAATCGTCGATCTTCTCGACGAAGAGCTCGCGCGTCGGGAAGGCGATGAGCGACAGCTGGTCGATCGGCGTGCCGTCCTGCTTTTCCGGCGGCCGCAGGATGGTGAAATGCACCAGATCGACGGCGGCGTCGGATTTCAGGAGATTGCGCCAGGTCCGTTCGCCGGCATGGGGTTCGCCCGAGACCAGCAGCACGCGCAGGTTCTCCCGGATACCGTCGACTACCGCGATCGCGCGGTTATTGACGGGGGTGATCTCGTTCGGGTCACGGGCGGCAACGAGTTCGAGGATGTTCTTGCCGGCGCGCGGCAGCTGGAAGACGAACTCCCCATCGCCGCCGGGGCGCACGCTCTCGCGGGAGATCAGGTCGCCATTCAGGAAGACCTGCACCTCGACCGGCCGGTCGGAAGCGGCCGGGCCGTCTTCCAGGACGCGGTAGCGCAGCCTCTGGTCCTCGTCGACCAGGCCGAAGCGCGGGCTGGTGGTAATCTCGATGCGCCGGTCGAATTCGTCCGGCTGACCGGTGATCAGACCATGCACCGGCGCGTCGAAGCCGAGTGCCTGGGCTTCGGCCGGAATGTCGTGGATCTGGCCGTCCGTCACCATGATGGCGCCGGCAACGCGGGCCGGCGCGACATCCTTGAGCGCGCCGGAGAGAGCGCCGAACAGGGCCGTGGTGGCGCCGTCGGTGGGTGAGGCGCCGGAGCGGGCCTCGACGGTGCGCACTTCGAATTCGGGATAGCGGGCAAGGCCCTCCTTCAGCGCTGCTTCCGTAGCGTCGGCCTGGGCGTTGCGCTCGCCTATGGTCTGGCTCTGGCTGCGGTCGACCACGAGGGCGACGACGCTCTTCAGCGGATCACGCTCTTCCTGCAGCACCACCGGATTCATGATCGCGAGCAGCAGCGCCGCAATGGCGAGGATGCGCACCAGCGCGCCGCGGATGCGCGCAACCACCAGCGCCAGCGCGAGCAGCACCGCCGGGACCGCGAGCAGGGCGATCACCGTCCAGGAAAAGAACGGCGCGAAATCGACCGACCAGTTCATTGGCCCAGCCTTTCCAGGAGCGCCGGCACATGCACCTGATCGGCCTTGTAGTTGCCGGTCAGCACGTACATCACGATGTTCACGCCCGCCCTATAGGCATATTCGCGCTGCGCGGGATCGGCGGAATCCGTCGGGAACAGGAACAGGCCCTGGCTGTCGACCGCCCAGGCGCTGGCGAAATCGTTCGATGTGATCATGATCGAGGAGACGCCGTCACCGCCGCGCGCCGGCCGCGCGCCGCCTTCGCCGTCGCGCACCAGCGATTCCACCCAGAGCTGGGAGCCGGTGTGGCGGCCGGGAAAGTCGTCCAGCATGTAGAACGCCTTGGTCAGGACGTGGTCGGTCGGCACCGGGTCCAGCGGCGGCACGTCGAGATCGGCGAGGATCTCGCGCAGCCGGCGCTGTCCTGCCGAGACGTTGCCGCCGGACAGGCCGGAGATCGGATCGTCGGCCACGTCGAACAGCACCGTGCCTCCCTGCTTCATGTAGGCATCCATGCGCCCGATTGCGGTTTCGCTCGGCATCGGTGCACTGGCGTCGATCGGCCAGTAGATGATCGGGAAGAAGGCGAGTTCGTCGGTGGCGATGTCGACGCCCATCGGCTCGCCTGGCTCCAGCGCCGTCTTGGCGGTGATGAATTGCGACAGGCCGGACAGGCCCTGGCGCGAGATCTCGTCGGTCGCTTCGTCGCCGGTCAGCACATAGGCCAGATGCGTCGTCTCCGTCGCCCGGATCGCCCGTTCGACATCGACGTCGTCGTCCGCTGCCGGCTGACCGGATTGCGTCGGTGCCGGCTCCTGTGCGCGGGCATCCGGGACCGTGGCGACCAGTCCGATCACCGCAATCGCGAGGATCGAAGGGAGCGCGCCGGCACGGCCGCGCGAAAAGCGGTTGCCGATGCGGGTCGCCGCACCGTTCAGCCAGAGCAGAGCCAGCGCGTCGAGCGCGAAGAGGACAAGGGCGGCGGCAAACAGCCAGGGCGCCAGATCGACGGCATTCTCGCCGCCATAGCCGCGCGCCTCGACCGGCGCACCGAGATCCAGCGCAGGCAGCGGCTGCAATTCGGCGTCGGCCGGCAGGAGGTTGTGGGCGAGATAGCCTTCCTCGCTGCCATAGAGGCCCGGCGGGTTTTCGCGTGTCACCGGCTGGTCGCCATTGGCGACGGGCTGCAGCGGCTGGACGTCGGCTCCGGGGCTGGTAAGGCGGCCCTGACCGTCGAGCACGCGATAGGGCGGCAGGCTGTCGGCGGCGGTGCGGCCTTCGCTGGGGCCGGCACCCGCCCGCGACAGCGTCACGATCCGCCGCAGCATTTCCACGAAGGCACCGGAGATCGGCAGGTTCGACCAGGTCGCCTCGGCGGTGACGTGGAAGAGGACGATGGTGCCGGCCCCCACCGTCTCGGCGGTCACAAGCGGGGTACCGTCGGCAAGGCTCGCCCATGTCCGCTCGGACAAATCCGCCGCCGGCTCGGCGAGGATCTGGCGGGTCACGGTGACGTCTTCCGGCACGGCGATCCCGGCAAAGGGTTCGTCGTCGGGCATCGGCGCGATCTTCTGGGGCTCGGACCAAGACATGGCGCCGCCGAGCTGGCGTTCGCCCGTACGCAGGCGCACCGGCACCAGCGTGTCGTCGCCCGGCGCGGCGGCGAGGCGCGGGCCGGCAAAGCGCAGGAGATAGCCGCCATCCTCGACGAAGCCCTGCAGCGCCTCGCGGGCATTGTCGGGCAGAATGCCGATATCGGCAAGGACGATGACCGAGGGCCGCCGCGCGATCAGCGCCGGGATGGCCTCGGAGAGATTGGCGCTCTGCGGTCGCACGAGATCGGCAAAGGGCTCCAGCGCCCGGGTGATGTAGTAGAGCGGCGACAGCAGCGGCTGGGCGAGGTCAGAGGATTCGCCCGAGACCAGCGCGACCCGGCGGCGCCGGAAGCTGTCGTCGACCAGCCGAACCGCGCCGGCGGTCTCGGCGCCCTCGACCTCCAGCCGCGCGATGTCGTTGCGCAGTTCCACGGGGATCGCGAAGCGGGCTTCGGCACTGGCCGACCCGGCTGCGAAATCGAGGGACGTGCGACCGATCTCGCGCTCCTGCGCGTCGATCGCGCGAACGGCAAAGCTACGCGGTTCGGCCACCCCGGGGCGGACAGCCTGCACGACCAGCGCTTCCGTCGAATTGTCGGCGCCCGTGAGGCCGACGAGACCGCCAACCTCCGGCGCATAGACGATGGCCTGCGACGGGGCGAGGGCGGCAAGGCTGCGGCTGGCAGCGTCGGTTCCCTCGGCATCGAGACCGTCGGCGACGAAGGCCAGCGAGCCGACGCGGTTGCCCGCAAGCGCGGTCGCGATACGCTCGGCTGCGGCTGCCCGGTCGGCGGGGATGGGGCGCGGTGAAGCCGCGGCGAGGCGCTCCAGCGCGGCGTTGGCTTCGACGGGGGTCGCGTCGTCGGACTGGCCCTCGGCCGTGAAGGCGAGGGAGACAGGGCGCCCAGCTTCGCCGGCTTCGCGGATCAGCCCTTCGGCAGCCGTCCGCCGCACATCGAAATCGCCGCCGCTGGCCCAGCCATTGTCGACCAGCAGCGCCAACGGCCCGGTGCCGGTCAACTGGCCCTCGCGCGGATTGAGGGTCGGGGCGGCCAAGGCGAAGATGATCAGCGCGGCGAGCAGCAGGCGCAGCAACGTCAGCCACCATGGGCTCTTCGACGGCGTCTCCTCGCGCTTGAGCACCCGTTCGAGGATGCGCAGCGGCGGAAAGGTCTCCATCTGCGGCCGCGGCGGCGTCAGCTTCAAGAGCCACCAGATCGCCGGCAGTGCCAGAAGCCCGAACAGCACCAGTGGCGCACCGAACGAAAGGGCGAGCCCGCCGATCAAGCCGAGGCTCCCGCTACGCGCGGCGCGACGGCCTGCGGTGCGCCGCTCAGCCGCCCGTGGACGGCCACCAGGGCTTCGGAGGCCAGATGGTCGGTGCGGTGGGGTATGAAGCTCCAGCCAAGGCGGCGGCAATGCTCGGCGATGTGCTCGCGGCGCGCCCGGTAGACGGTGGCGTATTCCTCGCGCAGGGTCTCGGCACGTCCTGCCGTCAGCGTCGCGCCGGTCTCGGGATCGCGGAATTCGGTCCGGCCGGCATAGGGAAACATCTCCTCCGCCGGATCGGAGATCATCACGATGTGGCCGCGAATGCCGCGCCGGCCGAGCTGGTCGATGCGCGCCACCACCTCGTCGACCGGATCGAGAAGATCGCTGACGATGACCAGTTCGGTGAAACGCTTGAGCCGGTCGTCCGGCGGGAAGGGATCGTCGGGTCGCCGGGAGAGCAGCGCACCTGCGATCCGCTCGGCGGCATTGCGCGCGGAGATCGGATCGACGACGCCGGGATAGCCGATGCGCTCGCCCGAGCGCGACAGGATCTCGGCAAGGGCCAGGACGATGACCAATGCGCGCGATTCCTTGGAGACCTGGGCGGCACTCGACATGAAGCGCATGGACGGCGACGGGTCGGCCCACAGCCACACGGTCTGGGCAGCTTCCCACTCGCGGTCGCGCAGATAGACATGGTCGTCGCGGGCCGAGCGGCGCCAGTCGATGCGCGAGACCGGCTCGCCTTGCACGAAGGGCCGGAACTGCCAGAAATTCTCGCCGACGCCGCGCCGCCGACGGCCGTGCCAGCCGGCGATGACCGTCGACACCACGCGCCGTGCCTCGACCAGAAGGTCGGGCATCAAAGCGGCACGCTGACGCGAACGGGCCAGCGCGTCCGGTGCGGCGGTGAGGTCGACGGTGGAGCCGATCGGCATGCTGGACCCTGACCCTACGCTGCGTCGCGCTTCAGCGCGCCGATGACGTCGCGGACATTCATGCCCTCGGCGCGGGCCGAGAAGTTCAGCGCCATGCGATGTTGCAGGATCGGCTCGGCCAGCGCCATCACGTCGTCCACCGACGGTGCGAAGCGCCCGTCGTAGAGAGCGCGGGCGCGCACGCAGGTCATCAGCGCCTGGCTGGCGCGCGGGCCGGGACCCCAGGCGATGTGGGCGTCGGCCTCCTTGTGGCCGTTGCCCGGCCGGGCTGATCGCACCAGCCGGAGGATCGCGTCGACGACGTTCTCGGCGACCGGCATGCGGCGCACCAGCGTCTGGATCTCGCGCAGGCGGTCCGACGTCATCACCGGCTCGGCGACCTGATCGGCGCCGCCCGTGGTCTCCAGCAGGATGCGGCGTTCCGATTCCAGATCGGGATAGAACACATCGACCTGCATCAGGAAGCGGTCGAGCTGGGCTTCGGGCAGCGGATAGGTGCCTTCCTGCTCCAGCGGGTTCTGGGTCGCCAGCACATGGAAGGGCTTGGGCAGATCGTGCCGCTCGCCGGCGACGGTCACATGGTATTCCTGCATCGACTGGAGCAGCGCGGACTGGGTGCGCGGCGAGGCGCGGTTGATCTCGTCGGCCATCAGGAGCTGGGCGAAGACCGGGCCCTTCACATAGCGGAACGACCGGCGGCCGGTCTCGTCCTGGTCCATCACCTCGGTGCCGACGATGTCGGACGGCATCAGATCGGGCGTGAACTGGATGCGGCGGGCATCCAGGCCCAGCGACAGCCCGAGCGTGTCGACCAGCTTGGTCTTGGCAAGGCCCGGAACACCGACCAGCAGAGCATGCCCGCCGGAGAGGATCGCGATGAGGCTCTGCTCGACGACGCTTTCCTGGCCGAAGATGACCCGCCCGACGGATTCGCGAACCCGTGCGATGTCGGTCAGTGCCGTCTCCGCCAGCCCCACGATGGCGTCCTCGCTGAGGGTCTCCTCCTCGGGCTTCATCATCGTCATCGGGACGGTCTCCGTCAGGTATCGAAGGGAAATGGCCAGATCAGCGTCGATGTGCGATGGCCGTCGCACGGCCGCTTCCACTCATCAAATCGGCCACCGGGACTCCTGGCAAGCTGGCGAGGAGCAACTATTTCGTGACTGCGAAGGCCGGCCAAAATAAGACGAATCCCGATCGGAGGACCCATTGCCGCACCAGCCCAGCGACACGCAGGACGACGCAACAGGAACCGTGCCGACCGATGCCGGCGCCAGCCTCGCGGCTCTTGTCGCCCGTGCCGAGCGTGCAGGCAAGGGCGCCCCGCCGGTGGAACGCTGGGAACCGGAGTTCTGCGGCGACATCGACATGGTGATCCACGCCGATGGCCACTGGAGCTACAATTGCTCGCCGATCGGTCGCCCGGCCCTGGTGCGGCTGTTCTCCACCGTTCTGCGCAAGGATGCCGACGGGCGCACCTATCTCGTTACCCCTGTGGAAAAGCTCGGCATCACCGTCGAAGACGCGCATTTCCAGGCCGTGGAGATGAATCGCGAGATCCATGACGGTGAACCGCTCCTGACGTTCCGCACCGATGTCGGCGACGTCTGCGCCGCAGGGCCGGAGAATCCCCTGCGCCTTAGCATCGGTCCGAATGGCGAGTTTCGCCCCTATGTCACGGTGCGCGGCCGGCTGGAGGCGCGGCTGACCCGGGCGCTGGCCTTCGATCTCGCCGACCATGTGGAGACCGACGGCGAACGCCAGTTCGTGCGCTCCGGCGGCGCGACCTTCGACATAGCCGCATCGCAGGCCGGGTCCTGACCGTGCTGGCCGCAGACCCGACCGGACGGGGCGCCGCCGATGACGCGCCTGCCGGGCGCTACAACGACTTCACCGCGACCGATCTGCGGGCGCGGATCGCCGCGCGCGGCTGGGCCGGCGATGCCGCGCCGACGCGTGAATATGGCGACCATCTGCTGAACCCCGATCTCGTCCAGCTGATGGAGCGCGACCGGGCGCGGGACGCCGCCGTGCTGGTGCCGATCGTCGACCGGGGCGAGGGTGCGACGGTGATCCTGACCACCCGCACCGCGCATCTGCGCAAGCATTCCGGCCAGATTGCCTTTCCGGGAGGCTCCGTCGATCCGGAGGATGCGTCGCCGGAAGCCGCCGCCATCCGGGAAAGCGTCGAGGAGATCGCGCTCGATCCGCACCACGTGGAACCGGTCGGCCGGTTGCCGCGCTACCTGACCACGACAGGCTTCCGCATCACCCCCGTCGTCGCGATCGTGCGGCCGGGTTTCAGCCTCGTCGCCAATCCCGACGAGGTGCAGGACGTTTTCGAGGTGCCGCTCGGCTTCCTGATGAGCGAAGCGAACCACCGCGAGGAAAGCCGCATCTGGCAGGGCATCGAGCGGCGTTACTATGTGATGCCCTTCGGCGAGCGCTTCATATGGGGCGTCACCGCGGGCATCATCCGCACATTGTACGAAGGACTTTACGCATGACCGCCACGACGATCGAGGCAGACTGGCTGACGACGCCGGCTCTGCAGACGCTGCTGGCAACCCTGTCGGCCGATGGCGAGGAGGCGCGGATCGTCGGTGGCGCCGTCCGCAACTCCGTGCTCGGCCATCCGGTAAGCGACATCGACATCGCCACGACGACGGTGCCGGGCGAGACGGTGCGCCGCGTCGAGGCGGCCGGCTTCCGCGCGGTGCCGACCGGGATCGAGCATGGCACCGTAACCGTCGTGACGCCCGAGCATGCCTACGAGGTCACGACCCTTCGTCGCGATATCGAGACCGATGGCCGCCACGCGGTCGTGCATTTCGGCCGCGACTGGAAAGCCGATGCCGAGCGCCGGGACTTTACGATCAACGCGCTCTATGCCCGTGCCGACGGCAGCATCGTCGACCTCGTCGGCGGCATCGAGGATCTCGGCAGCCAGACGCTGCGCTTCATCGGCGATTCGGAGACCCGGATCCGCGAGGATTATCTGCGCATCCTGCGCTTCTTCCGCTTCTTCGCCTGGTACGGGAAGGGCCGGCCGGACGCCGCCGGCATACGGGCTGCGACGCGCCTGAAGGAGGGGCTCGACGGACTGTCGGTCGAACGGGTCTGGACCGAGCTGAAGAAGCTCCTCGCGGCACCGGACCCGTCGCGTGCGCTGCTGTGGATGCGCCAGACCGGCGTCCTGACCCGCATACTGCCGGAGAGTGAGCGCTGGGGGATCGACGCGATCCATTCGCTGGTGGAGAGCGAGGGAGCCTTCGGCTGGGCACCCGATCCGATGCTGCGGCTCGCAGCCATTGTGCCGCCGGATCCGGCGCGCCTGACCCAGATGGCGGAACGGTTGAAGCTGTCCAACGCCGATCGCGATCGCATCGTCGGCTTCGCCATCGCCGAACCGGCAAAACCGGAAGAGAGCGACTCCGCCTTTCGCTCCCGGCTGTATTTCGGAGATCGGGCCGCCATCGCCGACCGGCTGCGGCTGGCCGTCGCATCGGCGCGCGGCAAGGCGGAATTCTCGCGCGAGACGCTCGACGCCATCGCCAGGCTAACCAGCCAGCTGGAAATCGTCGCCACTTTCGCGCCACCTGCCTTCCCGGTCAGCGGCGAGGATCTGAAATCGGCCGGTATCGCGCCGGGGCCGGAGATGGGCAAGACCCTCGACAGGCTGCGCAAGCTGTGGGCGAGCAGCGGCTTCGTTCTCGGGCGCGAGAGCCTGCTCGAACGGGTCTGACTCGGTCCGCAGCATCGCACCGATACAAAAAAGCGGGCCTCGCGCCCGCTTTTTCTACGCCGCGATCGTCGATCGACGGATATTCGCCTCTTCGCGGGTGCGGGTCCGCATCGCATCCAGCATTGCCGGCGAGATGTGCTCGAGGCCGAACTGGCGGGCCTGAACGATGGCCCTGCGGATGACTTCCGCCTCGGACTCGGCGCGAATGACTCTCCGGCAACCGGGAATTACGCCTGAACAATCCAGCTCATACATGAGATCCTCCCTGATCCGTCACGACTAGAGCAGGAAAAACGTCCGATCTTTTAAATGGTTCAAGGTCGACGGAAAGTTTCGCTGCCTGTCAGGGCCATTTCACCACGGGCGGCATCGACGACAGGATCGAGTTGACGTTGCCGCCGGTCTTCAGGCCGAACAGCGTGCCCCGGTCGTAGAGCAGATTGTACTCCACATAGCGACCCCGGCGAATGAGCTGCTCTTCACGATCGGCCTCGGTGAACGGCTGGACGACGTTCTGCCGGACGATGTGCGGATAGACGACGAGAAACGCCTTGCCGACATCGCGGGTGAAGGCGAAATCGGCGTCCCAGCCACCGGCATCGTCGGACGAGTGCAGCCAGTCATAGAAGATGCCGCCGACGCCGCGCGCCTCGTTGCGATGCGGCAGATAGAAATAGGTGTCGCACCATTCCTTGAACTTGGCGTAGTCGGCGACGCCCGAATGGCGGTCGCACACGAACTGCAGGGCCTTGTGGAAGGCGAGCGTGTCGCGGTCGTCGTCGGTCCTGCGCCGGTCGAGCGTCGGAGTGAGGTCGGCGCCGCCACCGAACCACTGCCTGGTCGTCACCACCATGCGGGTGTTCATGTGGACGGCGGGCACGTTGGGATTGCGCATATGGGCAATCAGCGAAATGCCGGAGGCCCAGAAGGTCGGGTCCTCTTCGGCGCCGGGGATCTGCTTGCGGAACTCGGGCGAGAACTCGCCATGCACCGTCGAGGTATGGACGCCGACCTTCTCGAAGACGCGGCCATGCATCATCGACATCAGGCCGCCACCGCCTTCGTTCTCGCGCGACCATTCGGTCTGTTCGAACCGGCCCGGCTCCAGTCCGGTCTCCTCGCCGAAACCGTCCTCGATCTCCTCGAATACCTTGCAGATGCGGTCGCGCAGGGCCTCGAACCAGGCCTGGGCGGTCGCCTTCTTGGTTTCGATGTCTTCGGGAAGCCCCTCGGGCAAATTCGGCCGTTCCATGCGACGCACTCTTTTCGATGCTGGCGGGACATCCCGCACTGACTGTCTGGCACTTGCGCCGGTCTCTCCGACCGATGCGCCGCCGGTCTTACAGGCACGACATCTGGAGCCGAACCGCAAAATGCCAACCTCGTGACGAGGCGGATGGTCTCCGTTGTGCCGGTATCGCGCGATTCGCAAAAGCGTTCGCTGCCCGCTATCTTGTGGGTCCTGACGATCGGAAGTTCGAGAGACGACCAGCATGTCCCGGTTGACACCGCCGCCGCTTGGCGGTCTTTCCCGCCAGCTCAAACGGACGCGCGGCTCACGCGGCGTCGGCCGCGATGCCAGCAGAATGGCGGGATCGGCAGGCGACAGCTTCGTGCGCGAGACCTTCATCCTGCCGCGCGACGCCGCGCGCACCAAGGCGCGCGAATGGCTCGATCGCTACCCCAAGGCGGCCTACTGGACGTCGGTGGAAAGCTGGCGTGCCCTGCCGGAGGGCGACATCGAGTTCACCATGCGCCGGCTGCCCAGCGCCGACTGACGGCGAAAGCACGGCCGATCGCGGCGCATCTCCGGCCGCGGCGTTTCAGAGCCCCGCCTGAACCACGATGTAGCCGGCATAGGCGACGAGCATGACCGCCGCCATCGGGCGCCCGATGGTGCGAAACGCGAAGAGATAGACCAGCATGGCCACCGCGATCGCGGCCATGATCGGCCCGTCCCAGATGGCGAAGCGGCCGGACACCGCGATCGGAGCGATCACCGCGGTCGCGCCGAGAATGCTCAGGATGTTGAAGATGTTCGAGCCAACGACGTTGGCGAGAACCACCTGCGACTGCCGCTTCCATCCGGCGATGAGCGCCGTTGCCAGTTCGGGAAGGGACGTTCCGATCGCGACAACGGTCACGCCGATCACGGCTTCCGATACGCCGAAGTCACGCGCGATGCCGACCGCGCCCGTGACCATCAGCCGGGCCCCGACCACCAGCATCACGATGCCGGCGACCACCCGGAGCAGCGCCGGCAGGAGCGCCAGACCCTCTTCGTCGTCATCCCTGTCTGCGTCGTCGCGGTCCGACCCTTTCGCAAGCCGCCGCCGCTTTTGCTCCAGCGCATAGGTGGTGAAGAGGTAGACGGCAAGAGCGGCGAGGAGGCCGGCGCCGGCCAGCCGGCCGATACTGCCGGTCAGGAAAAGCGCCACGGCGATGAGCGAGGCCGCAACCATCATGATCAGGTCGCGCCGGATTGCCGGATCGCTGTTGACGACCGGCGCGATGAGACCGGCGGCGCCGACGATCAGCAGGACATTGGCGATGTTGGAGCCGACGACGTTGCCGACCGAGATGTCCGGCGAGCCGGAGAGCGCTGCCTGCACGGAAACCAGCAGTTCCGGCGCCGACGTGCCGAAGCCCACGATGACCAGGCCGACGACCAGTTTCGAGATTCCGTAGCGGGTGGCGATGGCGACGCTGCCGCGAACCAGGAACTCGCCGCCACCGAACAGGAGGACGGCACCGGCAACGAGGTAGGCAATATCCCAGACGATCGGCAATGCGGTCTCAACCCGAAATTCGAGGGCAGCAAGCCCGGTGATGGTTCAGGCGTACTGCCTGTCCGACATCGGCGATGTGGGAAGCCATCTTCGTTCCGCCAAGCGTTGTGGGAAGGAGATCCGGCAGAAACCGCATCCTGCAAGCCGGCGACACGACGCTGCGGACGAATGGGGGCATCGGAAAAAGGGGGGGAGGAAAGAAATCGCGCGAGTTGAGCGATGAAAGGCCGCGGAACATCGTCGACGCAGGCCGGTTTGTCTTCGCCGATCAGGAATCAGCGACAGTGCCGCGCCTGGAACGGCGCGGCTTCGCGATCAGCGCGGATTGCTGCCCGGCTGCGGCATCTTGGCTTCGGCAACCTGCAGACGCTCGAGTTGTTCGCGGATCGACTGTGGCAGCCCTGTCGGCGCCGAGAAGCTCGGCGTGTTCTGAAGAAAACGCGCGATCTCCGACTGGCGCCGTCTGTTCGAAAGCGTTCTGGCCAGTTCACTCATTTCATTGGCCTTTCAGGTAGAAGAGAGCAAATTTCCAACGTTGGACAGGCAACGTGCCTTTCGCAGGTCGGTTCCTCATATTGCTTGGATTTGCTTAATCGGACGCTAACGATGACGATTCCGACTTGAGTTATTGTTGCCAGCGTAACTGTCGGAGAACTTCACCGGCCGCCATTCCGGCGGCGACGGCCAGATTGAGCGACCGTCCACCGCCATCCATCGGGATCGTCACCCTTGCGTCCGCCATCGCATGGATGGCGTCGGGGACGCCGGCGCTCTCGCGACCGAACATCACGACGTCTCCCGGTGCGAAGGCGAAATCCGTATAGACTTCGGAGCTGCGGGTGGTGAACAGCACGATCCGCCGTCCGGCCGTGCGGCGCGCCGCGTCGAACGCGGCGAAATCGACGTGCCGGACCAGCCGCGACATGGCAAGGTAATCCATCCCCGCACGCTTCAGCGCCCGGTCCGACAAGTCGAAGCCGGCCGGTTCGATGATCTCGACCGGCAGTCCCAGACAGGCGCCCAGCCGCAGGATCGTGCCGGTGTTTCCGGCGATGTCGGGCTGGTACAGCGCCAACGAGATCTGCGGCCCGCTCTCGGATGGCGTGTCGGTGCTGTCTGGTTTCACGATGCTGTCACTCGCCTGCGCTGTCCGGCCCCGTGATTCCGCAGCCAGGCTTCCTATATCCCGAATATGTCGGCGATGCTCCTGACAGGGGGCGAGCGCGCCATCCTTCGCAACGACGACACAGTCTGCAGTCAATGTCCCGCGGCATGGTCGCCGGGATCCGGGAGCGCCGCTCCGCCGCCGTTCGGGTGTTTCCGGAGCGGCGGAGCCGCCCCGACACACCGATTGGAAAGCCTTTTTGATGTTCTCGTTGTTCGAGAGGATGGTGGAGCCGTTCCCGCCGCGGGATCTGACCACGCCGCCGCAGGGCGGCCTGTTCCGTTTCGTCTGGTTCTACGCCAAGCCCGTCTGGCCGCTGCTCGTTGCGACCGCGATCCTGACCTCGCTGATCTCGATCGTCGAGGTCTCGCTGTTCGGTTTCCTCGGCCAGATCGTCGACTGGTTCTCGGGCGTCTCGCGCGAGACCTTCATGGCCGAGAACGGCCTGACGCTGGCGCTGATGGCGGCCGTGGTGCTGGTGCTGCTTCCGGGCCTCGTCTTTCTCGAAGGGCTCGTTACCTTCCAGGGCCTCGCCGCCAATTTTCCCATGCGTTTCCGCTGGATGGTGCATCGCTGGATGCTCGGCCATTCGATGGGCTTCTATCAGGACGAATTCGCCGGACGGATCTCCACCAAGCTGATGCAGACCGCGCTCGCCGTGCGCGAGACGGTGATGAAGTCGATCGACGTCTTCCTCTATGTGGTCGTCTATTTCACCGGCATCGTCGTCCTCGTGGCGGCGGCCGACTGGAAGCTGGTTCTGCCCTTCGCCGCCTGGGTCGCGATCTACGCGCTGATCCTGTGGTACTTCATCCCGCGCCTCGACCGGGTCTCGCAGAGTCAGGCCGATGCCCGTGCCGAGATGACCGGCCGCGTGGTCGACGCCTATGCCAATGTCGCGACCGTCAAGCTCTTCGCCCACACCCGGCGCGAGGCCGACTACGCGCAGCGCTCCATGCGCGGCTTTCTCGGCACGGTCTACGGTCAGATGCGGCTGGTGAACCTCTTCTATGTCTCGCTCTACGCGCTGAACTCGCTGCTGCTCTTCGCCGTCGGCGCCCTGTCGATCTGGCTGTGGCTCGGCGAACTGGTCAGCGTCGGCGCCATCGCCGCGGCGATCGGCCTCGTTCTGCGGATCAACGGCATGTCGCAATGGATCATGTGGGAGGTTTCGGCGCTGTTCGAGAACATCGGCACGATCCGCGACGGCATGTCCACCTTCACGATCCCGCACGCCATTACCGATCGCAAGACCGCGCCCGCGCTGGTCGTCGACCGCGGCGAGATCGCCTTCGAGAACGTCGCCTTCCACTATGGCCGCGGCGACGGCGTCTTGCAGGATTTCGAGCTGACCGTGCGGCCGGGCGAGAAGGTCGGCCTTGTCGGGCGTTCGGGGGCAGGCAAGTCCACCATCCTCAATCTTCTCCTGCGCTTCCACGACGTGGAATCCGGCCGCGTTCTGATCGACGGGCAGGATATCGCGACGGTGAAGCAGGAATCGCTGCGCAGCCAGATCGGCATGGTCACGCAGGACACCTCGCTGCTGCACCGTTCGATCCGCGACAACATCCTCTACGGGCGGCCCGACGCCAGCGAGGCCGATCTTCTGCGCGCCATCGAACGCGCCGAGGCGGCCGACTTCATCGCCGAGCTTCGGGACATCGAGGGACGCAGCGGGCTCGACGCGGAGGTCGGCGAGCGGGGCGTCAAGCTCTCGGGCGGCCAGCGCCAGCGCATCGCCATTGCCCGCGTCATGCTGAAGGACGCGCCGATCCTGCTGCTCGACGAAGCCACCTCGGCGCTGGACTCCGAGGTCGAGGCGGCGATCGCCGGCAATCTCTACCGTCTGATGGAAGGCAAAACCGTCATCGCGGTCGCCCATCGCCTCTCGACTATCGCGGCCCTCGACCGGCTGATCGTCCTTGACCAGGGCCGCATCGTCGACGAGGGGACCCATTCCGAACTGCTCGACCGGGGCGGCCTCTATGCGCAATTGTGGACCCGCCAGACGGGCGGCTTCCTGCTCGGTGACCCCGACGCGGATGCGGCCTCGACCATAAGGGCCGCCGAATGATGGACCGCTTTCTCCGGCGCTTCGAGACGCTGCTCGATCCCTTCGAGGATCAGGGGGAGAACCGCGAGGATGCGCGGCTCAATCGCACCGGCCATCTGGCCCCGCTGCCGTCGGAGACCAACCGCTTCATCTGGCACTTCGCTCGTCAGGCGAAATGGCCGCTAGGAGCCCTGCTGATCACGGGCGGGCTGACCGGGGGCATCGAAGCAGCGCTCTATACCGGCGTCGGCTGGTTGATCGACGCCATGGAGCGGTCCACGCCGGCGACGTTCCTGTCGGAGAATTTCTGGCTGGTGGCGATCCTCGCCTTCCTGACGCTGATCGGCCGCGCGCTGGTGCTGTTTGCCTCCTCGGTGCTGGAAGAGCAGGTGATCTCGCCGAGCTTCTACAATCGCGTCCGATGGCAGAGCTATCGCCGGCTGATGGAGCAGACCTACACCTTCTTCCAGAACGACTTCGCCGGACGGCTGTCGCAGAAGGTCCAGCAGGTCGGGCAGGCCACGGGCGACTTCATCACGACGATCCTCCAGACCTTCTGGTCCTTCGTCACCTTCATCATCCTGACCGTCAGCATCCTCGGCGCCATCGACTGGCGAATGGCGATGGTGCTGGGCCTGTGGACGCTCGGCTATGTCTGGATCATCCGCAATCTCCTGCCGAAGATCCGCGAGAACGGCCGGGCGGCCGCCGAGGCCCGGTCGGTCGTTTCCGGCCGCGTCGTCGACAGCTTCACCAATATCCTCTCGGTGAAGCTGTTCGACTCGTCCCGGCGCGAGGATGCCTTCGTGAAGGACGGCTTTGGTTATCTCGTCGACGCGGTACGACGCATGACCCGGGCGCTCACCGGCGTGCGCACCGCGGTCGCCGTCCTCAACGGCCTGATGATGACCGGTGTCGGAGCGGTCGCGATCCTCGGCTGGCAGGCGGGCAGCGTCACCACCGGCGGCGTTGCGATCGCGCTGGGCCTGGTTCTGCGCCTCAACCAGATGTCGGGCTGGATGATGTTCAACATCAACGGTCTGGTGCGCAATTACGGTACCATCCAGGACGCCGTCGCCACCGTGACCGCGCAGCCTGCGCTGGTCGACCGTGCGGACGCACAGCCGCTGACCGCGACGCGCGGCGAGATCCGCTACGAGAACGTGACGTTCCACTATGGCAAGGGTGGCGGGGTCATCGAGGATCTGTCGCTCACGATCCGGGCGGGCGAGAAGGTCGGGCTCGTCGGCCGCTCCGGCGCCGGCAAGACGACGCTCGTCAACCTGCTGCTGCGGCTCTACGACCTCGAGGGCGGCCGCATCCTGGTCGACGGGCAGGACATTGCCGCGGTGACCCAGGCCTCGCTGCGCGGCGCCGTCGGCGTGGTGACGCAGGACACGTCGCTGCTGCACCGCTCAATCCGCGACAACATCGCCTATGGCCGGCCCGGCGCCGACGATGGCGACATCCTCTCGGCGGCCGAGCGCGCCAGCGCCGAGGAGTTCATTCCCGGCCTGCGTGACCCGAAGGGCCGCAGCGGCTACGATGCCCATGTGGGTGAGCGGGGCATCAAGCTCTCGGGTGGCCAGCGCCAGCGGATCGCCATTGCCCGCGTCCTCCTCAAGGACGCCCCGATCCTCGTTCTCGACGAGGCGACCTCGGCGCTCGATTCGGAGGTGGAGGCTGCCATCCAGGACAATCTGTCCGCCATGATGCAGGGCAAGACCGTGATCGCCATCGCCCACCGCCTGTCGACGCTGGCCGCCATGGACCGGTTGATCGTGCTCGACGAAGGGCGGATCGTGGAGGAGGGGACCCATGCGGAGCTGATCGCCGGCGGGGGACTGTATGCAAGCCTTTGGGCACGCCAGTCCGGCGGCTTCCTCTATGCGGGCGACGCCACGAGGACCGAACCAGTTCCTCAGGAGCCCGATCGCGCCCCCGCATGAGGGCCATGACTGGTCAGCCGGCACCCACCCGGCTGCCCTGAGGCTTGTGATCGCACAGCGACACTTGGACCTTGGAGCCCTCCAGTCTGGACAAGCGCCAAGGTTCGCGCATAGAAACGCCCGAAATCGTAATCCTGTCAGGAGCGTGGCGATATTGCGTCATGTCTCCTCTTGCCGCACGGGGTCGAATCCGCAACAAGCGGGGCGATCCGCGCACGATCAGTCAAGGAGTGGCAGCCGCCGTGAGCCTCAACGAAACCACCGAACCCAGCCGTCGGGATTTCCTCTACATCGCCACTGGTGCGGTCGGCGCAGTCGGCGCGGCGGCGTTGGCCTGGCCGTTCATCGACCAGATGAACCCCGATGCCGCGACGCTCGCTCTCGCCGAGATCGACGTCGATGTCAGCCAGGTCGAGGTGGGCCAGTCGATCACCGCCAAGTGGCGCGGCAAGCCGATCTTCATCCGTCAGCGTACGGAAGCCGAGATCGAGGAGGCCCGTGCGGTTCCGCTCGAAGAGCTGAAGGATCCGATCGCCCGGAACGCGAACCTTTCGGGTGACGCGCCGGCGACCGACGAAAACCGTGCGACGGAGGGCAAGGAAGCCTGGCTGGTGATGGTCGGTGTCTGTACGCATCTGGGCTGTATCCCGCTCGGCAATTCCGGCCCGTTCGACGGCTGGTTCTGCCCGTGCCACGGATCGTCCTATGACACCGCCGGCCGCATCCGGCAGGGGCCGGCGCCGACGAACATGGACATCCCGCCCTATACGTTCACGTCCGACACCACCGTCCGCATCGGCTGATCCGGGAGAAGGTTACCCATAATGAGCAGTCATTCTTCCTACGTGCCGTCGAGCGGTGTCATGCAGTGGCTGGACGCCCGTCTGCCGCTACCGCGCCTCGTCTACGATTCCTTCGTGGCATATCCGACGCCGCGCAACCTGAACTACGCCTACACCTTCGGCGGAATCCTCGCGATCTTCCTGGTCTCGCAGATCCTCACCGGCGTCGTCCTGGCCATGCACTATGCGGCCTCCTCGGGCATCGCCTTCGAGTCGGTCGAGAAGATCATGCGTGACGTCAACTGGGGCTGGCTGCTGCGCTACATGCACGCCACCGGCGCGTCGTTCTTCTTCATTGCGGTGTATCTGCACATCTTCCGCGGCCTCTATTACGGCTCGTACAAGCAGCCGCGCGAGGTGCTCTGGATCCTCGGCGTGATCATCTTCCTCCTGATGATGGCGACCGCTTTCATGGGCTACGTTCTGCCCTGGGGCCAGATGTCCTTCTGGGGCGCCACGGTGATCACCGGCTTCTTCACCGCCTTCCCGCTGATCGGCGAGCCGATCCAGCAGCTGCTGCTTGGCGGCTTCTCAGTGGACAACGCCACGCTGAACCGCTTCTTCTCGCTGCATTACCTGCTGCCCTTCATGATCGCCGGCGTCGTTATCCTGCACGTCTGGGCGCTGCATGTGACCGGCCAGACCAATCCGACCGGCGTCGAGGTCAAGTCGTCGAAGGACACGGTTCCGTTCACGCCGCACGCCACGGTCAAGGACGGCTTCGCGATGGTCGTGTTCCTTGCGATCTTCGCCTATTTTGTCTTCTACCTGCCGAACTTCCTCGGCCATCCCGACAACTACATCGAGGCAAACCCGCTTCAGACGCCGGCTCACATCGTTCCGGAATGGTACTTCCTGCCGTTCTACGCGATGCTGCGCGCCATCACCTTCAACATCGGCCCGATCGATTCCAAGCTCGGCGGCGTGCTGGTGATGTTCGGATCGATCATCGTCCTGTTCTTCCTGCCGTGGCTCGATACCTCGCGGGTGCGCTCGGCGGCCTATCGTCCCATCTACCGGGTGCTGTTCTGGGTCTTCGCCTTCGACTGCGTGTTCCTGGGCTGGCTCGGTGCGAAGCCGGCGGAGGGCATCTACCCGACGCTCGCCCTCATCGGCACGATCTACTACTTCGCGCACTTCCTGATCATCCTGCCGATCCTCGGTCTCGTGGAGAAGCCGAAGAAGCTGCCGAACTCGATCACGGAGGCCGTGCTGGCCAAGCATGGCGGCAGCGGTCGGCCGGCCGGCGCGACTGCTTCACCAGAGACCAAAGGCTGAGCTCGGACGGCTTCGGAGAGAACATTCCATGATTAGACTATTGTCAGCCCTGCTCGCGGCCGGCGTCTTCACCGCTCCGATGTCGGTGGCGATGGCTCAGGACGCACAGCCGGAAGCGGTCGAGGCTCAGGCCGAGGCCGAAGGCACGGCAGCCGAGGGTGCGGCGGCCGAAGGTGCAGCCGAGACCGAGGCGGAACACGAGGCCGCAGCCGAAGAGGGACACGGCGAAACGCCGCATTACCCGCTTCGCAAGCCGGAAGAGATGAGCTGGAGCTTTGCCGGCCCGTTCGGTCATTACGACCTCGGCCAGCTGCAGCGCGGTCTAAAGGTGTACAAGGAAGTCTGCGCCTCCTGTCACGGGATGAACCTCGTGGCGATGCGCACGCTGACCGATCTCGGCTACAGCGAAGCGCAGGTGAAGGCCTTCGCCGCCGAATACACCGTCCAGGACGGCCCGGATGATTCCGGCGAGATGTTCGAGCGGCCCGGTATTCCGTCGGATTACTTCCCGGCGCCGTTTCCGAACCCGGCAGCCGCCGCTGCGGCCAATGGCGGTGCTCATCCGCCAGACTTCTCGCTGCTCGCCAAGGCGCGCGCCGTCGAACGGGGTTTCCCGACCTTCGTGTTCGACATCTTCACCCAGTATGCCGAAGGCGGTCCGGATTACATCCATGCCCTCTTGACCGGATACGGCGAAGAGGCACCGGCCGATATCACGATCCAGCCGGGGACCTACTACAACCCGTACTTCATCTCGGGCCCCGCCCTGGCGATGCCGCCGCCGCTGTCGGACGACCTGATCGAGTATCCGGATGGGGCGCCCCAGACCGTCGATCAGTATTCGCGCGACGTGACCGCCTTCATGATGTGGGCCGCCGAGCCGCACATGGTCGAGCGCAAGGCAACCGGCCTCATCGTGATGGTCTTCCTGATCATCTTCGCCGCGATGCTGTTCCTGGTGAAGCGCCGGGTATGGGCGGGTACGCCGCACTGATCGTCGACGACGTGAACGATGATGGAATCGAGGGGGCTACGGCCCCCTTTTTCCTGCGCCGGTGCAAGGGCAGCATGTGGCCTGCCGACCCGTTCGCATGATCCACTTCAGCCGAGGAGACGCGTTGCATGTATATCGCGATGAACCGCTTCAAGGTGCTGCCGGGCGCCGAACAGGAGTTCGAAGCGCTCTGGCTCAACCGGGAATCCCGGCTGCAGGACGTGCCGGGCTTCGTCGAGTTCCATATGCTGAAGGGCCCGGCCAGCGAAGAGCACACGCTCTATGCCTCGCACACCGTCTGGCGCGATCATGGTGCGTTCGAAGCCTGGACGCGATCCGAGGCGTTCCGCGCCGCCCACGGCAAGGCCGGCGGTACGCGCCCGCTCTATGACGGGCATCCGCAGTTTGAAGGATTCGACGTGATCCAGACCATTGGACGAGAGGACGGCGCGTGAGCACGAGCAAGGCAGCTTCGATGGCCAAGGGCTTCGACTTCACCGCGGCGATCCGGACCATCCCGGACTACCCCAAGCCCGGCATCCAGTTCCGCGACATCACGACGCTTCTAGCCGACGCGGATGCCTTCCGCGGCGCCGTCGATGCGCTGGTCGATGGCCATCGGGACGAAAAGGTCGATCTCGTGGCCGGCATTGAAGCGCGGGGCTTCATCCTCGGCGGTGCGCTCGCCCACCAGCTTTCCGCGGGCTTCGTACCGATCCGGAAGAAGGGCAAGCTGCCGCACGACACGATCCGCGTGGCCTACAGCCTGGAATACGGCGTCGACGAGATGGAGATGCACCGGGATGCCGTCCGTCCGGGCCAGCGCGTGCTGCTCACCGACGATCTGATTGCTACGGGCGGCACGGCGGAAGGCGCGGTCAAGCTGCTGCGGGAACTGGGCGCCGAGATCGTCGCGGCCTGCTTCGTCATCGATCTGCCCGATCTGGGCGGACGCAAGCGGCTCGAAGCGCTCGGCGTGGAAGTGCGCACGCTGATCGCATTCGAAGGCGACTGACGGCGCGGACGGCAATGGCAGGCAGATTTGCCGGTCAGGCGGTCGCCAGAGCCGCGCTGGACGCCCGGCTGGCCTCGGCCGTGGCGCAGAAATCGCGCAGGAGGTAGGCGCCGAGATCGGCGGCCTCCATCGGACGGCTGAAATAATAGCCCTGGAACTGGTTGCAGGTCATCCGGGTGAGGATGTCGATCTGTTCGGCATTTTCGACACCTTCTGCCGTCACGCTGAGATTGAGCACGCGGCCGAGCGCCAGGATCGTTTCCAGGATTCCGTGGGCAATCCGATCGTCCTTGATCGCGTTGACGAAGGACCGGTCGATCTTCAGCTTGTCGAACGGGAATTTGCGCAGATAGGAGAGGCTGGAATAGCCGGTTCCGAAGTCGTCGAGCGCGATCCGCACGCCGAGCGCTCGCAGCCCATGCAGCACGGCTACGACCGTCTCGGGATCGTCGATGAAGAGGCTCTCTGTGATCTCCAGTTCGAGCCGGTGCGCCGCAAGGCCGGAACTGGCGAGCGCGTCTTCCACATCCGCCTTGATCGTGCCGTGCCGGAACTGGTCGACCGAGACGTTGACCGCCACGGTCAGACGATCGCCCCATGCGACCGCGTTGCGGCATGCTTCGCGCAGGACCCAGGCCCCGATCCCGCAGATCGCGCCGGTCTGTTCGGCAAGCGGGATGAAATGGTCGGGCTGGACGCGCCCGTGCAAGGGATGCTCCCACCGGACAAGGGCCTCGAAGCCGAGCGTCTGGCGGGTGCGGCTGTCGACGATCGGCTGATAGTTGAGAACCAGTTCGTTGCGTTCGACGGCGCATCGCAGATCGTATTCGAGACGGTGCCGATCCCGCAGGCGCTGTGCCATTTCGCTTTCGAAGAAGCAGAACGTGTTCTTGCCGGCTGCCTTGGCCTCGTAGAGCGCCAGGTCGGCGTTACGCAGGAGATCGTCGGGATTGGCGCCATCGAGCCCCGGAAAGGCGATGCCGACCGAGCAGCCCACATTGGCCAATTCGGCACCCAGGCTGAAGGGCGTGGCAAAGCACGCCAGAATGGCTGCCGCCAGACGGTCGGCCGAGGCCGTATCGGGCGCCGAGTGGGCGACGATGGCGAACTCGTCGCCGCCGATCCGCGCCACCATGTCGCCCGGCTCCACGATGCGCAGCAAACGGGCCGCGACCTGCCGCAGGAGCTGGTCGCCGGTGAGGTGACCGTTGCGATCGTTGATCAGCTTGAAATTGTCGAGGTCGAGATAGAGCAGGCTGGAGGTTGGGCCGTGTGGCGGCGGGGACGCGCAGATGCGGTCGATCTCTTCGGCAAACCGGCTGCGGTTGGCCAGGCCGGTCAGGCTGTCGTGATGGGCGAGATAGGCGATCCGGCGCTCGGCATGCGTGGTCGCGGTGATATCCGACGCCACCCCGCGATAGCCGGTGAAGGCGCCATCATGGCCGAAGATCGGCTTGCCCGTCATGGCGATCCATGCCGACCCCTGCTGACCGGGCACCTCGATGATCGCCTCGCGGAACGGGGTGCGTTCGAGCATCGGCTGGGCGACGGGCGACAGGTCGAGGCCTTGTCCCGCGAAGGTCTGGTCGCTGTTCGATATCAGACTGTCGGTCCCGCGACCGAAGATCTGCGAGAATCGGTCGCCGCCGCGCACCAGTTGTCCGTCGTGATCCGTCTGCCAGATCCAGTCGCTCGTGCCTTCCTCGAATTCGCGCAGGAGGAGCTCGATGATCGAGGATTGTTCGGCGAGCTTCTGATGGCCTTCGAAATTCTCCTGCAACAGTTCGCCACGTGCGCAACTCGCGCGATAGACGATGAAGGTGAAACCCAAAAGCAGAGCCAGGAGGAAATAGTCGTTCGTCCCCTGCGAGATGCCGAGTGCGGCCGCCGATCCGACGAACAGCGGGATGATGAAGGCCTGCAGGGCTCGCTTCAGCGCGGACAGCGCAAAGCCGCCGCCGCAGATCATTCCCATGGCGATCACGGCGATGACGCTCTTCGCATCACCATCGGAGGAGGGATAGAAGGTCAGGATCGCCAGACCCCACCAGGCGCCGAGGATGAAAGCGTTCCGCACGGCATGCGCGGTGGCGCGGCTCGATGCCGACACCAGCGGTGCACGCCGCTGGAAGCGCGACCAGGCGCGGATCGAGACCAGAACGATATAGGACAGGCCCAGGAGCCAGATCAGCGCCCAGGGAGAAAACGCCTCGCCGGATGACATGCCCAGAATGATGATCGCGTTCATCACGTTGCCGAACATCATGACCGGGGTGGTCTTGAGGATGCTCGTCAGCTGGACGCCGCGCAGACGATCGGCGGCGTGGCCTTGAGGCTCTTCCCGGGCAGGCTTGGCGGATGATGCGTCGAACATGATGGATGGGTGCCGCTGACGAACTGATCCACTCATCAATGTCCGTTGCCATCTAACATAACGTAAAGCGGCGCGCGTAATCGCAGATTTTTGATTGGTTTAGGTCAAAAGTACGAGCGCAGCGGCCCCGCTCCGGCATCCGGAACGAAGCGGCTGGGTTGCTGTCCGCAGCCCCGGTCTGGCGTGATGACCGAGGCTACGCGCGGGTCGCGACGGGCGACGATGCTCAGTCGGTTCCGCAGAAGGCAGCGCCGTCGAACGAGAACACGGTGTCGCCGTGCTGATTGACGCCTTGCGTCGTGAACTCGAGGACGCCCCAGCCCTTGCGGCTGGCAGACGCCCGCTTGCCGGTCAGCGTCTGGGTGAAGGTCACCGTATCGCCGGCGTAGACCGGCTTCGGCCAGGCAAGGTTCTTCACGCCGGGGGAGGGGCCCATGCGTGGCGGCTGGTTGCCGGCGGCGACCCATGCCCGGCCGAGCGCAACCTGGCTTTCGACATTCAGCCGCATGCAGACGCCGGCGGTGTGCCAGCCGGACGCGCACAGGCCGCCGAGAACGGACGCCTTCGCTGCGTTTGCGTCGAGATGGAAGGCCTGCGGGTCGTATTTGGCCGCAAAGCGCTTGATGTCCTCGGCGAGGAAGGTGTGCGAGCCCATCTCACGGGCTTCGCCGACGATCAGACTGTCCCAGAAGGTCATGCGGCAAGGCCTTCCCGCGTCAGAACGAGCAGGGTGTAGGCGCTTTCCAGAACCGTTTCGCCGGTCTGGTTGCGCAGATCCGTGGTGATCTTGAGGATGCCGAGGGTCGGACGCTTGGAGGACAGGCGGCGCGACACGACGCGGGCAGTGCCGCGAAGAACGTCGCCCGGCCGGACCGGCCGCTTCCACCGGACGTACTCGACGCCGGGCGAGCCCTGCGACGAGGAATCGAGAATGTAGGCGTCGGCCATCATGCGCATCATCATGGCGCAGCTGTGCCAGCCCGAGGCCGACAGACCGCCGAGAAGCGTATCCTTCGCCGCCGCCTCATCGAGATGGAAGGGCTGCGGGTCGAATTCGCGGGCGAACTCGATCACCTCGTCCCGGGTCACGGGGTAGGGGCCGAGATCGATCTCAAGCCCTTCCGTGAAGTCCTCGTATGTGCGCATTGGGCCTCCCCAGTGGCGAAAAGGCTCTCCCTCCTTTCGCCGAATTCCGTGGGGGCCGCCGCAGCTCTGCGCCAGCCCCCGCAAGCTCAGTTGTTGAACTTGAACATCAGGATGTCGCCGTCCTGGACGACGTATTCCTTGCCTTCGTCGCGGGCCTTGCCCGCTTCCTTGGCTGCGACCTCGCCGCCGAGCGAGACGAAGTCGTCGAAGGCGATGGTCTGGGCCCGGATGAAACCCTTCTCGAAATCGGTATGGATCACGCCAGCAGCCTGCGGAGCCTTGGCGCCGCGCCGGACCGTCCAGGCGCGGGTCTCCTTCGGGCCTGCCGTGAAGTAGGTGATCAGGTCGAGCAGCGAGTAGCCCGCCTGGATCAGCCGGTCGAGGCCGGGCTCGGTCAGGCCCATCGCCTCCAGATAGTCGCCGACTTCCTCGGCGGGAAGCTGCGCGATCTCCGCCTCGATGGCGGCCGAGATGACGACGCTCTTGGCGCCCTGCTTCTGGGCCATCGCCGCGACGGCTTCCGAATGGGCGTTGCCGCTCGCCGCATCGTCCTCGGCGACGTTGCAGACATAGAGGACCGGCTTGGAAGTCAGGAGGTTCAACGTCTTCAGTTCGCTGCGCTCCTCGGCATCCATCCCGGCCAGAAGCACGCGGACCGGCTCGCCGTTCTGCAGCTTCGCCAGCGCCGCTTCCATAACGGGGAGGGCCTGGATCGCTTCTTTGTCTTTGCCGGTCGCCTTCTTGCGGGTCGCCACGATGCGGCGCTCCAGGCTCTCGAGGTCGGAGAGCATCAGCTCGGTCTCGACCGTCTCGGCGTCAGCGACGGGATCGACACGACCCTCGACATGAACGACGTCGTCATCCTCGAAGCAGCGCAGCACGTGAACGATAGCGTCCACTTCGCGGATGTTGGCGAGGAACTGGTTGCCGAGGCCTTCGCCCTTGGAGGCGCCGCGCACCAGTCCGGCGATGTCGACGAAGGTAATCCGCGTCGGCAGGATGTTCGCCGACTTGGCGATGCCGGCGATGTCCTTCAGCCGCGGATCGGGAACCGGCACGTCGCCGGTGTTCGGCTCGATCGTGCAGAACGGATAATTGGCTGCGGCCGCGGCGGCAGTCTTGGTGAGAGCGTTGAACAGCGTCGACTTGCCGACATTCGGCAGGCCGACGATCCCGCATCTGAAACCCATGGGGTGGTCCTTCGAAGATGGTCGTGTCTGACGCGTATCGCGCCGATCTTGGGGGCTGTTTGCAGCCTTCGCGGCGAGGGGTCAACTCTGGCGCCATCCGGGAAGGCGGCGACGGTCAGTCCTTGCCGAAGAGCCGCTTCAGCATGTCGGCCATCGGGCCCTTGTCGGGCACCTTCACTGGCGGCGGCGCTCCGCGCGCCTGACGAATGTGGCTGCGCCCCTTGGGCGGGCCCGCGGGCTTGCTTGCGCTGGCCGCACCCTTGGCGCCCGATGGCTCGTTCGAGCTCGTCGAAAGGCTGACCTTGTTCATGAACACCGCGTCCTCGCCCTTGGCGAGACTGTCGACATGCCGGGCGACGGCTTCGATGAACGGCTCCAGCCATTCGCGGTCGACCTTGGCGAAATCGCCGAGGACATAAGGGGAGACGGCATCCTTGTTGCCCGGATGGCCGATGCCCATGCGCACGCGGCGGTAGTCCTTGGTGCCGAGATGAGCGTCGATGGAACGCAGGCCATTGTGGCCGCCATTACCGCCGCCCGTCTTCACCCGCAGCTTGCCGGGCGGCAGATCGAGCTCGTCGTGGATGACGACGATCTGCGACGGCTCCAGCTTGAAAAAGCGCGCGGCGTCGCCGACCGAGCGGCCGGACTCGTTCATGAAGGTCTGGGGTTTGATGAGGACGACCTTCTCGCCGCCGATCTGGCCCTCGGAGATTTCCGCCGAGAACTTCTTCGACCAGGGGGAAAAGGCAGGGTCGCGGGCGATCTCGTCGAGCGCCATGAACCCGATATTGTGCCGATTGCCGGCATAACGGGAGCCGGGATTGCCCAATCCTGCGATCAGCAACATCGCCCGGCTCCTTTCTGTTTCGTTCGGCGTTGAGCCGAGGCTGGGACTTACTTGTCCTCGCCGGACCCGTCTTCGCTGACCTCGGTAGCCTCGACCGCATCGGCCTCGACCTCGGTGGCCTCGTCATCCTCGGACCGCAGGGCGGCCGGGGCGGCGATCGTCGCGATGGTGAAGTCGCGGTCGGTGATCGTCACTTCGACGTTCTTCGGCAGGGTGAGTGCCGAGGCGTGGATCGAGTCGCCGATTTCCAGACCGGTCAGGTCGAGCGTGAAGTACTCCGGAATCGCGCTGGCCGGGGCATGGACCTCGACCTCGTGGCGGACGACGTTGATGACACCGCCGCGCTTGAGACCCGGGGATGCTTCCTCGTTCTCGAAATGCACGGGAATGTTGACCGTCACGCGGGTCTTCTCGGAGACGCGCAGGAAGTCGACATGCATCAGGAAGTCGCGGACCGGCTCCAGCTGATAGTCCTTCGGCAGGACCGAAATCTTCTGGCCGTTGACCTCGATGGTCGCGACGTGGGTCATGAAACCGCCGGCGTGGAGCGCCAGGAAGGTTTCCTTGTAGGGGATGGCGATCGGCAGCGGGTCCTGCTTGTCGCCGTAGATGACTGCGGGGATCATACCGTTGCGGCGAAGATGTCTGGCGGCCCCCTTGCCGACCTTCTCGCGCGCCTCGGCCTTGACCGTAAAGGTCTCGCTCATGGCTTTGTCCTTCGTGCTGTGAGGTGGTCGATCAGACGGTTTGCCTGAAACGACGAAGAGCGGACCTGCGAGGGACCGCTCAACTCCGCGCTGCCTCCAAGGGTGTCTGCGCGGACGCCGTGCCTATACCCCAAGGCGCGCGGATGGACAAGACAGCGCCGTGAATGGCGGGCCTAACGGCGGGCCCGGTCAGTCTTGTCGGCCTGCGAAGCCTTCCAGCCATCCGGCAGATCAGGATTGCGCGTATAGCCCGGCCCGACGGTGAGTGGTGCGGGCGGCATCACCGCGTCGGACATCTGCGAGGTGACCGTGAAGCTATCCTCGAACAGCACGGCCCCGTCGCCGTTCTGCACCAGGCGCACGACGACGCGGTAGGGACGACCCTTGACGATCCCACGCAGTGGCGGCGTGCGCAGGCCGTAGCGCGTCGTGCGGGCCGTCAGTTTCGCGCTGACCGGGATCGGCGGGCCACCGCCAGGTTCCTCGAACACCGCCTCGATGCGCGAATAGCTCTTCACCGGTCGCTGCACGACCGCGGTGAAGCCATAGAAGGCCTCGGCTTCGCGATAATTGAAGATGAAACTCGAGCCGGCGATCGTCAGGTAGGGACGGTCCGCATCGGTTTCGCGGGTGACCCAGCCGATCGCAAGCAGGATGGCGACGAGACCGACGGCGGCCGTCACAACTCCCTGCGTGCCCAACTTGCCCAGTCGCGCGAACATCGCTTCTGTCCGATGGCCCGTGTGGCCAGACGCACAGTCTAGCGCGGCGGGAGGCCGGTCACCAGCGTTTCAGCAAGGTCAGCCGTGAAGCGGCGCCGACCGGGCCGCCCCGGATCGGCTCAGTCGAACAGGCTCGAGACCGATTCCTCGGACGCCGTGCGCGCGATCGCCTCACCGAGAAGATTGGCGGTGGTGACGACGCGGATGTTCGCCGCCTCGTTGATCGCCTTGGTCGGCTGGATCGAGTCGGTGATCACCAGCTCCTTGAGGCTGGACGCGGTGATGCGCGAGACCGCGCCGCCCGACAGGACGCCATGGGTGATGTAGGCCGAAGCGCTGTTGGCGCCGGCCTGTACCAGCGCGTCGGCCGCGTTGCAGAGCGTGCCGCCGGAATCGATGATGTCGTCGATCAGGATGCAGTTGCGGCCGGTGACGTCACCGATGATGTTCATGACTTCCGACTCGCCCGGGCGGTCGCGGCGCTTGTCGACGATGGCCAGCGGCGCATCGAGACGCTTGGCGAGCGCGCGGGCGCGGACCACGCCGCCGACGTCGGGCGAGATGACCATCAGGTTCGACAGATCCTGATGCTCCTTCACGTCGCGCGCGATCAGCGGAACGGCGAAGAGGTTGTCGGTCGGGATATCGAAGAAGCCCTGGATCTGACCGGCATGCAAGTCGAGGGTCATGACGCGGTCGGCGCCGGCCTCGGTGATCAGATTGGCGACCAGCTTGGCCGAGATCGGGGTGCGCCCGCCGGCCTTGCGGTCCTGCCGGGCATAGCCGAAATAGGGAAGCACTGCGGTGATGCGGCGGGCCGAGGCGCGGCGCATGGCGTCGATCATGATGAGCAGTTCCATCAGATGATCATTGGCCGGATAGGACGTCGACTGGACGATGAAGACGTCCTCGCCGCGGACGTTTTCCTTGATCTCTACGAAGACTTCCTGGTCGGCGAAGCGCCGGACCATGGCCTCCCCGAGTGGCAATTCCAGATAGCGTCCGATGGATTGAGCGAGGACGCGGTTGGAGTTGCCGCTGAAGAGTTTCATCGCGTTCTTTCCGATAGCGGGTACCGGTCGGGACGGCTTGGCTATGCCGCTTCGGTGGGCCATCCCGTCGCCTCCGGTTCGATGCAGGGGCTCATAGCAACATCGCGCGAAACTTCAACCCGCCGCCTTTCGCAATGCGGGATAAGTTCGGGGCATCGATGAGGCTCAGCCGGTGCCGGTTGCGACCTGCGCGGCTTCCTGCAGCGTGCGGTCGGCAACGGCCGCGAGCGTCGACAGGTCGATGGCGGCCCAAGGGTCCGCGGCGGCGCCGGGCACGCTTTCCTGTCCCTGAATGCGCCGGACACGGCGGTCGCTCTCATCGAGCACGTCCCAGACATAGACGAGGGTGGTGGAGGACCCGTCGTTGAACGCCGAGAAATAGCCCTTGAGGCGCACGCTCGACGGTGCTTCGGCGGCCGGGCGGATGGTGACGCCCTTGGCTGCAGCGCTTTCCGACAAGGCGCGCGCCAGAAGCACCGCCTTTTCCTCGGGCGCGCCAACAAGCGGCAGGAACTGCACTTCGCCAACGCTCTGGTTGGCGCTGACGGATGCGGGGGCGGGACCTGCCGGCGCGGGCGCTGCCGCCAACGTCGTCGGGGCAGCCGCGACAGGCTGGGCGGATTGCGGGGCCGGCGCTGCCTGCTGCTGAATGGGCGCGATCGGAGCGGAGGACACCGGCTGCTGCTGAACCGGCGGATAGGCCTGCTGGTTCATTGGCTGCTGCTGCTGCGACATGGCCGGCTGCGGATAACCCATGGTGCTCGAGGCAGCCGGTGGGGGCGCGGCGGCGAATTGCCGGGACGGGACGGAGGCGCTCATCGACCCGCTGCCGAGGGATCCGATACCGACGCTCGGCACCGGACCGTCGGGCCCGAAATCCATCGATGCCTCGGTACATCCGGAAAGGCTGGTGCCGAGACCGAAGATCCCGAGCGTCAGGGCGATCATCGGCACGCGGCGGCGGGGATTGGATTCCACGGAGCTCGTTCCTTGCGACTGACGGCCAGCGTTCGACCGGGATCGTGGACCGTGAGTCGCAAGATAACGTTAAAAGGCGGTCGATTTTCTTCGAAAGCCCTGCGCCACAAGGCGCAGGCCCTAAATCTGGCGACGGCGGCCGCCTGAATCAGACCGAAATCAGGTCGAGAGAAAGCCGCGACAATGGCTCGGGCGCGCTCGTCGTCGTCAGGTAGGTCCGGCCGAGCGTCATCGCGGTATCGGTGTCGGAATCCATGATGATCATGTGCGCGAAGAGGGTCATATCCGGCACGATCGGCTGCGGACTGCCGGAATAGAACATCGGCGTGTCCATCCACGACGGCGCGTAGCGCGCCCCAAGCGAATAGCCGCAAGCGCTGAGGCGGTGGCGGACGAGTTCATGGGCTTCCATCACCGCCGCATGGGCATCGAAGACGTCGCCGAAGCTGCTGCCCGGAACCATCGCCGCCTCGACGGCATCCAGCGCCTCGCGCGCGGCCGTGTGCAGTTCGACATGGCGCTCGCTCGGGCGGCCGACGATCACCGTCTTCATCAAGGCGGCGTGGTACTGCGATTTGACGCCGGCCCATTCCAGCGTGAGCTGATCCTGGTCGTCGAGGATGCGGCGGCCCGACTTGTATCGGCACAGCAGGGCATCGCGGCCGGAGCCGACGATGAACGGGTTGGCCGGATAGTCGCCGCCTTGGCGCAGCACCTCTCCCTGAAGCGCCGCCAGGATGTCGGCCTCGTTGGCGCCCGCCCTGATCAACGGCAGGGCGGCATCGAACGCCTCGTCACCGAGCCGTGCAGCCTCGCGCACGGTCTCGATCTCGGCAGGGGTTTTGACCGCGCGCAGCAACGGCACGAGGTTGGAGGCCTCCTTCAGCGTGGCGAAGGAGCCGAGCCGCTCCTGTACCATCTGGCCGTTGGCTGCGGTCAGGCCATGGGTCGCCCACTCGACGCCGATGCGGGCACCGAGAAGGCCCATGTCGTCGAGCATATCGCGCAGTTCGATGACCGGATCGGCGCTGCCCCGGTCGCGCCAGATGCTGATCGATTCCAGCGTCGAGGTGTGACGCGCCTGCCGCAGGTCGGCCGAGCGGGTCAGAAGCTGCATCTCGCCATCGGCCTTCACCACCAGGCACTGGAAGTGACAGAAGCCGAAGGTGTCGTAGCCGGTCAGCCAGTACATCGATTCCTGGGCGAACAGCATCAGGGCGTCGAGCTTCTGCTCGCCCATTTCCAGCATGAGCCGGTCGCGGCGGGCGTCGAACTCGTCGCGTGAGAAATGCAGCATCCGAGGTTACTCCGCGAGGGCGATGGCAGAAAGCTGGCGGCCGTAATCGGGCTCGCCGCGATGCGTGGTGCGCCGGAAGGAAAAGAAGCGGTCCGGCTCGCCATAGGTGCAACGGTCGACGAAGCTGCCCTCGACGCCGCTGGCTTGCAGTCGAGCAACGATGAAGCCCGGCAGGTCGAACTGACGCTTGTCGGCGCTGCGCCCGGGCTGGAAGAACCGCTCGCGTGCAGGCTCCGCGTCGAGGAACTCCGCCACCATCTCGAGGCCGACTTCGTAATTGGGCTGCGTGATCGTCGGCCCGAGCACGGCACGGATGGAATTGCGCTTTGCACCGAGCCCTTCCATGGCGGCGACCGTCGCTTCCAGGACGCCGTTCAGCGCGCCACGCCAGCCGGCATGCGCCGCGCCGATCACGCCGTTCTCGGTATCCGCGAAAAGGACGGGCCCGCAGTCGGCGGTGACGACGCCGATGGCGAGGCCCTTGCGGCGCGTCGCGATCCCATCGGCGCGCGGGCGGTCGCCGGAGAAGGGAGCATCCAACGCCACGGCGTCCGCCGAATGCACCTGCCAGGGTGTCGCGAGATCTGCGCTGCCCAGAGTGGCGAGCGCGCGGGCTCGGTTTTCCAGAACGTCCTCGGGACGGTCGTTCGAGCCGATCCCGACATTGAGCCCGGCATAGAGCCCTTCCGAGACCCCGCCGCTGCGGGTGAAAAAGGCATGGGCGATGTCTGGTCCTGCCAGACGGTCCGACCGGACGACGGCGGAATCAGGCAGCGGCGACGCGGATCGGCTTCGAATGTCGGACATGGCGCGGGATCGTGGTCGAGGGGCAGGGCGAAGTCAATCCGCGGCGGTTCCGTCGGTTGTGTCCGGCAATCCGGCCTCGATCAGGCCGAAGGGTGGCAGTCTCATTGGGCGCGAGGCAGCGCACAGAACCTTGAAGATCTGGCCCATATCGCCGGGGCCCGTTCCCGCCAGACGCTGCACGGCGCCGGTGATTTCCGTTCGCGTCTTCTCGTCACGCGCAGCGCCGAGCGCGCCAGCCCGTTCCAGAAGGCCGAGGGCTAGAAGGAAGTCGCTTTGCGTGACCGTCGGCGATACGTAAAGCCCGCTCGCGCGGAACGGGGCGGCAATCCTGTCGAAGTCGACATGGCTGGTGATGTCGTTCTCGCCGGGGCGGTCCAGCGGGTCGGCGAAGGCATGGCCGTGCATCGCCTGCAATGTGTCCCCGTAACCGCTGCGGGAATGACCGTAATCGATGAAGAGGCCCGCGCCGCCGTCCGTGGCCAGCCGCTCGGCCAGGGCCGCGGCAATCCGTTCGCGTGCTGGCGAGACTTCCAGCACCGCGCCGGCCTTGGGCTCCACCAACCCCATCGCCCGGACGGCATCGGAAATCTGCGGGCGCGCTTCGCACAGCACGAACTCGAAGCGTCCGCTGTCGGTCGTCGATACGCAGCGTTCGCGCCAGTCGCTGCCGTCGAAGACATATTGGCGGACCGCAACCGCATCGAACAGCTCGTTGGCGACGACGACCATCGGTCGTCGCTCCAGATCCTCGATGCGCCGCACCCGGCGGATCGGCAGGTCGAAGCGTCCCAGCGTCTGCATCTGCTCGTCGGCGAGCCGGTCGCTGGTTTCCACCAGCCGCACAGCGGCCGCCCGCATGCAGTCCGGGGCGACGGAACGCAGCGCGCGCAGCATGTCGGCCATCATCGTGCCGCGGCCGGGCCCGCATTCGACCAGCAGAAAGGCGTCTGGACGACCGAGACCGGTCCAGGCCGAGGCGACCCAGGCACCGAGAAGTTCGCCGAACATCTGGCTCACCTCGGGCGCGGTGACGAAATCGCCGGCCCGGCCGAACGGATCGCGACGCGCATAATAGCCGTGCTCGCGATCGTAGAGTGCGAAGTTCCAGTAGCGGTCGACGCCGAGTGGACCTTCGACCCTGACATGTTCGGCAATCTTGCGGGCAAGCGCGTTCACGGCCGGGCGGCGCCCGCTTGATCGTCCTCCACCGGCTGGGGCTCGTAGGCGCGGGGCCTGGCCGTCGCCATGGCCCAGATGCCGATGATCAGCATCGGAACCGACAACAGCATGCCCATGGTGAACCAGCCGCCATAGAGGTAGCCGAGTTGCACATCCGGCATGCGGAAGAACTCGACGAAGATGCGCGAGCAGCCATAGCCGAAGAGGAACAGGCCGCCGACGAAGCGCGGACGACCGAGCATCTTGAAGTGGTGCGTCGCGATCCGCAGCACGATGAACAGCAGAATACCTTCCAGCAGCGCTTCGTAGAGCTGGCTGGGGTGTCGCGGCATCGGGCCGGCATCGGGAAAGACCATCGCCCAGGGTACCATGGTGGGCGCGCCCCACAATTCGCCGTTGATGAAGTTGGCGATGCGCCCGAAGAACAGGCCGAAGGGCACCGAGGCGGCGACGATGTCGATCAGGCTGAACAGCGGCACCTTGTAGACGCGACAGAACACCGCGATCGCCACCACCACGCCGATCAGGCCGCCATGGAACGCCATGCCGCCTTCCCAGACCCGGAACACCGCCAGGGGATCGGCGACGTAGCGTTCGAATTCGTAGAAGAATACCGAGCCGAGGCGGCCTCCCACCACGATGCCGATCGTGATGTAGAGGATGAAATCGTCGATCTGCAGCTTGGTGACCGGCGAGACGCCATTCGGCCAGAGCCGCGTGTTGCCCGCCAGATGGCGACCGTAGAGCCATCCGCAGAGAATGCCCGCGACATAGGACAGGCCGTACCAGCGCAACTGGATCAGTCCGAGATCCAGGAAGATCGGATCGATCTGCGGATAGGTCAGGACACCGAGATAGGGGAGGGTGAGCATCGGTCCGCCATTGGGAGAAAGCGGGCGCTTGGCGCCCTTGCAGGAGCGGCGCGACCTTGGCCCGCGACCTTCACAGGGTCAAGCGTGGCCGGCCCCGGAGATCGACGCTGTCCCACCTGTGTGGCCCTCGAGCCTTCACCTTCGCGTGCGCTGCCATCCGAAAGGCTGACCGTTCGGGCAGCCTTCCACTGCCGCAAGCCCGCCCGGTCGCCATTGCCATCGTCCCCGGCGCTCTCTACCTCAACCCCGAAGAGAACGCGCAATGGCGCAAAACGGAGACCCATTCATGTCCAGGACAGGCCCCGGCCGCCAAGGCCCCAACCGGATGCTCGACGAGTTCGCCCGCGTCATGACCGATGCTGCAGGTGCCGCGCAGGGCGTGCGCCGCGAGATGGAGACCGTCTTCCGCGCGCAGGGCGAGCGGCTTCTGAACCAGATGGACCTCGTGCAGCGCGAAGAGTTCGAAGCGGTCCGCGACATGGCGGTGAAGGCGCGCACGGAAAACGAGGCTCTGAAGAAGCGGCTTGCCGATCTGGAAGCCCGCATGGCCGGAACCGGCGACGCCAACTGAGCGTCCAGCCGAGTTCTCCACAGCCTATCAACAGGTTTCGGGCGTTGCTCAATGCGCCCGAAAAGCCTTTGCCGAGAGTCGCTTAAGACTCGCCGCCGGCGGCCGGCGATCCCGCATGAATCCACCGAGTGGTGAATAATTCCTTAATCCCCTTAAGCCGGCGACTCCCCGTCTATATGCTGATTCATAAGGGTGATTCGACACGGAGCGGTGTCTCACTCCCGGTGGGAGCCGTTGCGGCAAATGGTGATCCCGCCGATGCGAATACGGGGACTCACCATGCAATTGACTGAACTTGCCACACTGCGCCAATCCAATCCGGTCGACATGATCGAATGGGTTGCGTCTGCGCGGGAATGGGCATTCGAACGTTCCTGCGACGACGAGCTTGCGGTCGCTGTCGCAGGCGTCTGGACCGACTATTCGGTTTCCTTCTCCTGGGTCGAGGATATCGAGGCGCTGCATCTGGGATGCGCGTTCGATCTTCGCATTCCGGCGCACCGCCGCGCCGAGGTCCTGCAACTCCTCGCTTCGATCAACGAGAAGCTCCTGGTCGGCCATTTCGACCTTTGGCAGAACGAGAATGCGGTGATGTTCCGCCATGCACTGCTTTTGTCCGGAGGTGCGGAGCCGACCAGCCAGCAGGCCGAGCGCATGCTGACCAGTGCTCTGGAAAGCTGCGAGCGGTTCTATCAGGCGTTCCAGTTCGTCATCTGGGCCGACAAGACGGCGCAGGAGGCGCTGGCTTGCGCGCTCTTCGAGACCCAGGGCGAGGCCTGATATGGCAATGGCGGCCCAGCGCATCCTGCTCCTTGGCGGCGGCAACATGGGGGCGGCTCTCCTCGGGGGCTGGCTGGACAAGGGTCTCGATCCGGCCCGGGTGCTGGTGGTCGATCCGAAGGTCGGCGATACGCTGCGGCCGCTGATCGAACGCTACGGCGTGCGTCACGCCACGTCCGTGCCGCAGGAGACCTTCGACGTCGCCCTGCTGGCTGTGAAGCCGCAGATGATGGGCGCAGCGCTGCCGGACCTGCGCGATGCGCTGACATCGGACAGTCTCGTGGTTTCGATCGCCGCCGGTACGACCATCGCCGCCATCGAGGCGCTGCTCGGCGCGCATCCGGTGGTGCGGGCCATGCCGAATACGCCGGCGCTCATCGGCCGCGGCGTGACCGGTGCTTTCGCCAATGAGCGGGTCGATGCGGCAGGTCGCGAGACAGCCGACGATCTGTTGTCGGCCAACGGGCCGGTAGAGTGGGTCGAGGCGGAAACGCTGATCGACGCCGTGACCGGGGTCTCCGGCAGCGGTCCGGCCTACGTCTTTCATCTGGCCGAATGCCTGGCGCAGGCGGGCAAGGCGGCCGGACTGCCGGCCGATCTCGCCATGCGGCTGGCCCGCCATACGGTCGCCGGCGCCGGCGAACTGATGATCCGCTCGGACCAGACGCCGGCGACGCTCCGCCAGAACGTGACGTCGCCGAATGGCACCACACAGGCGGCTCTCGACGTTCTGATGGCCGAGGACGGGCTGGCCCCGCTGATGGAGCGGGCTGTACGAGCGGCGCGCGACCGCGCCGAAGCTCTGTCGAAGGAGTAGCGTGTGAGCGCCCAGAAAGACGACACGCCATCCGCGCAGATCGGCTTCGACGACTTCATGAAGGTCGACATTCGTGTCGGCACCATCGTCGAGGCGGCGCCGTTCCCCGAGGCCCGCAAGCCGGCGATCAAGCTGACGATCGATTTCGGGGCGCCGCTCGGGCGCAAGAAATCCTCGGCCCAGATCACCCGGCACTACGAGCCCGCAGAACTGGTCGGCCGGCAGGTGCTGGCGGTCGTCAACTTCCCGCCGCGCCAGATTGGCCCGATGATGTCAGAGGTGCTCACCCTCGGCGTGCCGGACGCCGATGGCGAGGTCGTGCTGATCGGCCCGAGCCAACAGGTCCCCGAGGGCGGCCGCGTCTACTGAGGCGATCGGTCAGGCCGGGACGCGGATCAGTGCCCGCAGCCCGCCGAGCCTGGAATCTGACAAGAGGATGTCGCCGCCGAAACTGCGGGCGATGTCACGGGCAATGGCAAGCCCCAGTCCGGTGCCGCCGCTGTCGATGTTGCGCGCGGTGTCGAGACGTACGAAGGGCTTGAACACCTCCTCGCGCTGTTCGGCGGCAATGCCCGGCCCGTCGTCCTCCACCGTGATGGTCAGCCAGCGATCCTCGTGGGTCGCCGCGACCTTGACGTGATCGCCGTGACGCATGGCGTTGGTGACAATGTTGGTCACCATGCGTGTGAAGGAATCCGGTCGCACCGCGATGCGCGGGTCACCGTCGATCACCAGTTCCAGATGCTTGCCCTTGAGCTTGGCTTCGTTGCGGAATTTGGTCAGCATCGGGGCCAGATCGAGTTCGCCGATCTCCTCGGCCGCCTCGTTCCGGGCGAAGGCCAGATAGCCTTCCAGCATGCGCTGCATCTCGTCGACGTCCGCGTTGAGTTCGTCCTGGTCCTCGCCTTCGCCGAGCAGCGCCAGCTGCAGCCGGAAGCGGGTGAGAATCGTCCGCAGGTCGTGGCTGACGCCGGTCAGCATGGCGGTTCGCTGTTCCATCTGCCGTTCGATCCGGTCGCGCATCTGGATGAAGGCGAGCGATGCGCGCCGGACTTCCGACGCACCGCGGGGCCGGAAATCCGGCGGCATCGGCTGGCCGCGACCGAAGCCCTCCGCCGCCGCAGCCAGTGTCTGGATCGGCCGGATCTGGTTGCGCAGGAACAGCACCGCGATGATCATCAGCACCAGCGATGTGCCGACCATCCAGACGAGGAAGATGTGCGTGTTGGACGCATAGGCGGAGTTGCGGGTGGCGAAGATCCGCATCACCCGGTCGTCCAGCCGGATGCGGATCTCGACGATCTTGGAATTGCCGACGGTGTCGATCCAGAACGGGCGGCCGATCTGCCGGGTCAGTTCCTCGCTGAGGATGCCGTCGAGGATATTGAAAAACGGCTTCGGGGCAGGCGGCGGCAGCGGCTCGGCCGGCAGCACCGAAACGTTGAGGTCGAGATTGTTGCGGGCGATGCGGATGATGTCGCTGTAGTCCGAGCCGGGCGGCCGCGTCTGAACGAGCGCCGTGATCGCGGCGATATCCTGCACCACCGCTTCCGACAGGCGCTGGGTGACGAGCTGCCAGTGACGCTCCATGAACACGACGGTGACGACGCACTGCAGAAGGACGACCGGCGCCATGATGATGATCAGCGAGCGCGCATAGAGCCCCTTCGGCATGTAGCGCTGGATGATCCGCGGGATCGGCCGCAGGGGGCCCCGCCAGATGTCGAGGGACGGGAGCCGGCCGATGCGCCAGCTCCGGCCGGTCTCCTGCGCAGTCGTCGCATCGCGGCGGAACGGGTTCCACCGGGGCCGTTGCTGCATGAGCCGTCCGAGAACCGACATGATGCCTGCTCAGTCCGTGTTCAGGCGATAGCCGATGCCGCGCACGGTCTGAAGCCAGAGCGGGTTGGCCGGATCGCCCTCGATCTTGCGTCGCAGGCGGTTGATCTGGACGTCCACCGTACGCTCGCCGACCTCGGTTTCGTCACCGAGGAGATCCTGCCGAGGGATCGTCTCGCCTGGATTGCCGGCGAATTGCGACATCATCGCCTTTTCGCGGTCGGTCAGCCGGATGATTTCGCCCCCACGCTTCAGTTCGCAGCGGGAAAGCGAGAAGGTGAAGGGACCGAAGCGGATATGCTCGAGCTTCTGGATCGGCGCCTGGCTGCCGCGCCGCAGGATATTGTTGACCCGCAGCAGCAATTCGCGCGGGTCGAAAGGCTTGGCCAGATAATCGTCGGCGCCGGCTTCCAGACCCTCGATGCGATGCTCGGTCTCCGAGCGCGCCGTCAGCATCAGCACCGGTGCCTGCCGATTGTTGCGCAGCGATCGGACCAGCTCGATGCCGCTTTCGCCGGGCATCATCACGTCGACGACCAGAAGGTCGAAGTCGAGCCCTTCCAGGATCCGCCGCGCCTCGGCGGCATCCGCCGCCACGGAGACCCGGAACTGCTGTTCGCTGAGGAACCGCAGCAGCAGCGAGCGGATCCGGCGATCGTCGTCGATGACGAGGATATGGGGTGCGTCGTCGCCGAGCGGCGAGGGGGCCTGCCGTTGCACCGCCTTCGTCTCCGTCATCTCGCTCATAGTGGCTCCTTTCGGTCGATGCCCTTTTTCCTGAACCACTCGCGCGTCGTCGGCCGATCGTCGGCCATCTCCATCAGGAAGGCGCCGATCGGTCCGGCATCGCCCGGCGAGGTATTGCCCAGCGCCGCCTCGATGCGCCGCGCCTGCGCCCGCGACAGTTCCAGCGTCAGTTCGCGCCCGCGTTCGGTCGGGAACAGACAGCGTTGGCGCCGATCCTCGACGCCGGGCATCTGCCGCACGAAGCCGCCATCGATCAACTGGCGCAACACCCGCGACAGCGACTGCTTGGTTATCTGGAGCAGATCGAGGAGCTCGGCGATGGTCATCCCCGGATCGCGGTTGACGAAATGCAGCACCCGGTGATGGGCCCGGCCGAAACCATAGCGCATCAGGATCGAGTCCGCGTCCGTCGTGAATTCCCGATAGGCGAAGAAAAGCAGCTCGATCATGCGAAAATCGAGCTCGCCCCGTGTTGGCAGCGGCTCTCGCACGATCGCGTCCTCGGCGTCCGGCACGCGATCATCGGAGGTCAGGGCGGCATCCATAATTTAGGTCAGCAGTGTTGACGTAATTTGGTTCCATTGTTACACCTTGCCTGCGAGAGTGGAAACCGTCGCTTGCGACCATTCCCCTCCCGGCCCATTGTCGGCTTCGGGCTGTCCGCTTCAGGGAAGACCGGACGCAGTCGGCAGACAAGCCACGAATCGGTCAGAAGCCGATCGCCGTTACACCACGGATAGGGAGGACGCCGGGACAGGCGTCGACAACCATGAGCAGTGTTCCATTCGACCAGCTTGACGGCGAAATCTGGTACAACGGCGAGTTCCTGCCGTGGAAAGACGCTAAGATCCACGTTCTGACCCATGGTCTGCACTACGCAAGCGCCGTGTTCGAAGGCGAGCGTGCCTATGGTGGCACGGTCTTCAAGCTGCGCGAGCACACCGAGCGGCTGATCGCCTCGGGCCGCATGATCGGGTTCGAGATTCCCTACAGCGCCGACGAGATCGACGCGGCGACGAACGAACTCCTGGTGCGCCAGGGCTTCACCGATGCCTATGTCCGCCCGATCGCCTTCCGCGGGTCCGAGATGATGGGCGTCTCAGCGCAGAAGAACCGGATCAACGTCGCGATCGCCATCTGGCAGTGGCCGAGCTATTTCGATCCGGAGCAGCGGATGAAAGGCATCCGCCTGGACCTGGCCGAGTATCGCCGTCCCGATCCGCGCACCGCGCCGTCGAAGGCCAAGGCGACCGGCCTCTACATGATCTGCACCATCTCCAAGCACGCGGCCGAGGCCAAGGGCTATGCCGACGCGCTGATGCTGGACTGGCGCGGCCAAGTGGCCGAGGCGACCGGTGCCAACGTCTTCTTCGTCAAGGACGGCATCATCCACACGCCAACGCCGGACTGCTTCCTCAACGGCATCACCCGCCGCACGGTGATCGAACTGGCCAAGCGCCGCGGCATCGAGGTGCGCGAGCGGGCGATCATGCCCGAGGAACTGGCTGATTTCGACGAGTGCTTCCTCTGTGGCACGGCCGCCGAGGTCACGCCGGTGTCCGAGATCGCCGAATGGCGCTTCACGCCGGGCGAGACGACGCGCCGGCTGGTTGAGGATTATACCGCCGTGGTGCAGCCCCAGCGTGCCGCCGCCGAATAGGCGGAATACCCGCTGCTGACACCATCAGCTTTCCGGCCGCGGCACTCGCTGCGGCCGGCCGCATGCTTGCCTCCGCCGTCTGCCCCGCGTTAACAGCCGGCCACAGCAACCGACGCCCGAGGCCCACGTGACCACACTCAACGCCCAGATCGTTCCCGTCACGCCATTCCAACAGAATTGCTGCATCCTCTTCGATGCCGAGGACAAGGTCGGCGTCGTGGTCGATCCCGGCGGTGACGTCGACCGGATCGTGGAGGCCATCGAGAAGGCCGGGATCGCCATCGAGGCGATCTGGCTGACCCACGGCCATATCGACCACGCCGGCGGGGCAATGGAGCTGAAGGAACGCCTCGGCATCGACATCCTCGGCCCGCACAAGGCCGATGCCTTCCTCCTGGCCGGACTGTCGGAACAGGCGCGGATGTTCGGAATTCCGGGCGCGGTGCGCGATTGCACGCCGGACCGCTGGCTGGAGGAGGGCGAGACTCTCGCCTTTGCCGGCCATCGCTTCGAGGTGCTGCACACGCCGGGACATGCGCCGGGCCATGTCGTCTTCTACAACCGGGCCGCCAAGTTCCTGCACGCCGGCGACGTCCTGTTCTCCGGCTCGATCGGCCGTACCGATCTGCCCGGCGGCGACCACGCGACGCTGATCGCCTCGATCAAGGACAAGGTCCTTCCGCTCGGCGACGATGTCGGCTTCATCTGCGGCCACGGGCCCGGCGGACGCCTTGGCGACGAGCGCCGCGGCAATCCGTTCCTGACCTGAGGAGCCTGGCTCCTCGTCTCCGTCAGTCGCAGAACTGCGACTGACCCTGTGCGTCGACATAGGTCCCGTAGTCGGGGTCGAAGCTCTCATGCTCGCTCGTGCAGCGGTCGAGCCATCCGCGGGTCCAGGGGGCGGCGCGCCCGACCTGTTCCGGTTCGAGGCGCGCAGTTGGCCGAGGCACGTCGGCGCTGCCCGTTGCGAGCGCCGCGACGCGCTGACCATATCCGGGGGCGATCCGGATGATCTGCGGCCCGCCGATCTTATACATCACCTCCACGCCGGAGGCCGGCATCGGCCGGCGGTCGAGCCGCGCACTCTCCACATCGATGATCTTCGCTTTCGTTCGCATCCGGTTCGCGCTCTTTCCCGACATCTGGGTGGTCGAGCCGTAGCCGCGGTCGCCGAGATCGCTGGTGATGACGGTGAGCGAGCCGGACGAGCGCTGGACGGTCCTTGGAGCCGCGACCTCCCGCCAGCCGCGACCGCGACGCAGGCGCCGGTCGTCGATCACGATGTCCGGTTCGACGACGACCGAACCACCGTCCTCGAGAAACTCTTCCCGCTCGTAGGAATAGACGATATCGGCCGGCGTGCGGATCGATCCGCCGTCCCTCAGAAATTCGCGATCACCGCCTGACCTGAAGACGATGTCGGGTCGTCTGCCGATCCCCCCGCCATCGTCGAGAAATCCGTCGCGGCGCTGGCCGTTCCGGACTCCGCGCCGGGGCTGCAGGGGACCGCCGCCGTCGAGGAAGCCACCTGTCGGGTCGCTGGACTGCGGTCGCGAACTGCTGCCGCCGCCGCCATCGAGATAGGTCTGGGCGCTGGCGGGTGCTGTTGCGAGGAACATGGCGGTGAGGCTGGCGATCACAGCGATATGGCTGGATCTGGCGCGGGCCTCTCGGTGGCGTTGAGACATGGATTGCACTCCCGTTTTCGCCTTTTGCTGGCGTTCGGGTGTGGCCTTGCACGTGGCGTGCCAGACGTTTCCGTATCGAACTGGTACAGGATTGGTGCCTGGAAAGGAAAGCCCGGCGCAAACGCGTAACGGGCTTTCCCAGTCTAGGTCTCACGATGAGGCGGCAGGGGGAAGCCTACCGCGACTACCGTGAGACGAGTTCAGTCTGCGGCGAGATTAACGGCCTTCGGACCCTTGCCGCGCTTGTCCGGCTCGGTGTCGTAGGAGACCTTCTGGTTCTCCTCGAGCCCCGGCAGGCCGGAGGCCTGAACGGCGGAGATATGGACGAAGATGTCCGCGCCGCCATCGTCGGGCTTAATGAAGCCGAAGCCCTTTTCGGTATTGAAGAACTTGACCGTACCGGTCTGTGCCATCGTCGGTATCCCTTATCCTGGCATTACGAGTCGCCGTTTGGCGGTGGCAGGCAAGTCTTGACTAGGAAAGGAACCGATACATCGTGGCCTGAAATTGTACCGCAGACCACCCGGAGGATGCGCCTCCGATACGCAGTTCGTCCATGACCCTTGTTCGCGAGATTGCCCGAAGCCTCCTTCATTGCTATCCCGTTTCCGGCCCGACGAGCGACGTATTCAGGGCGCGTGTCGCGTGCCATTTCGGGACAGGCAATACAGCTTCCACCATCCAAAACCCGCTGTAAAGACGGATCGACGCCGCGATCGGCGGGCTCTTCCCAAGGCATTCATCTCAAATGAAAATACTCGTTTGCGGATTTTCCTCCTTCCCCGGTGCGCCCCACAATCCGACGGAAGCGATGGTGCGAACCCTCGAATCCGACCCGCGCCACGGTGAAGCGTTTCGCGCCGCCGTCCTGCCGGTGGAGTGGGAAACGAGCTGGCCGCGCCTGCGAACCCTGATCGAGACCCTGGCACCGACCAGCGTCGTCCTGTTCGGTCTGCACAAGCGGGCCGAGCGGCTGCGCATCGAACGGGTCGCCCGCAACCGCCGCAAGCTCGGACAGGCCGATGCGACAGGCGCGTTTCCCGCCGGGCCGGCGGTGCTCGACGGACCGGAGGCGCTCGCCTGCCGGATGCCATGGGAGACCGTGACATCGGCACTGCGCGGCGCCAGCGTGTCCTTCGAATGGTCGTCGGATGCGGGCGGCTATCTCTGCAACGACACGCTCTACCGCTTGGCCTTCAACGCCGATGCGCTCGGGGTGCGCAATTTCGGCTTCTTCCATGTGCCGCTGAGCGACGAGGCGGCGGCGCAGGCCGACGAGATCGACGGGATGCCGGAGATCTTCTGCAGCATGCCGGCGGCGCGGATTGCCGCCGCGGCGCTGGCCCTCGTGAACGAACTGGGCAGCGGCACGGCCGCCGTCTGATCCACAGAGCCATGCGGGTCGGCTGTCGCCGGCCTCAACTTTGCCCTAAGAGGCACCGCGACACCCATAGGAGCGGCAATGAGCGACACCCCCATCGACGAGGCGGCCCTGGCCGAAGCCTATGAAGAGGCGCTGGCGCTGGAGAAGGCCGGCGACCGCACTGCTGCGGCCGACGCGTATCGCCGCTGCCTGGCGCTCGATCCGGACGACCATGCCGGCGCCGCCGTGCGGATGGCGGCGATGGGCGAGGGCGAGACGCCGGCCTCGGCGGGCGACGCCTATGTGGCGACGCTGTTCGACCAGCATGCCGACGATTTCGAGGACATCCTGGTGCGCCAGCTCGGCTATGGCGTGCCGGGCCTCATCGCCGAGCGGCTGGCGGCGGTCGCGCCGGGACCCTATGAGCGGGCGCTGGATCTCGGCTGCGGAACGGGCCTGGCCGGCGAGGCGCTGCGGGACCGGATTGCGACGCTGATCGGCGTCGATCTGTCGGAAGGCATGATCGAGACCTGCTTCGACAAGGGTGTCTATGATCATCTCTATATCGGCGAGGCGGTCGGCTTCCTGGCGGAATTCGACGAGCCCGAGCCCTTCGATCTCGTCGTGGCGACCGACGTGCTGCCCTATCTTGGCGGGCTCGATCCGCTGTTTGCCGCGACCTCGGCGCGAATGAGCGGCGGCGGCATCTTCGGCTTCTCGACCGAGACCATGCCGGACGCGACTTTTGGCGCACGGGACTTCATGGTCGGGCCGCACCAGCGCTTTCACCACAAGGAGAGCTACGTGCGCGACCGGCTGGCGGCACATGGCTTCGAGACGCTGGAGGCGACGTCGATCGTCGTGCGTCGGCAGGAGGGCGAACCGGCGCCCGGACATCTGGTGCTCGCCCGCAAGCGCTGAGGGCGCCGTTCACGCAGGCGTGCGTCACATCGCGGCAACTCCGGCGGGGCCGGACCGTTCTGCGAGCAGATCCAACCTGCCGGAGACCGTCATGCGAAGAATTCTTACCATCACCACCGCCTGCGTGCTTCTGGTCGCGGCCGGCTGTCAGGGCACGCGCTCGGCCAACAGCTCCGCCGATCGCGGGACGCCGTCGGGCGGGATCGTGCCGGGGCAGATCTCCGACTGATGGCCTGCAACGCGGATGGCCGCTTGCGCGTTGTGGCCGGTATCGAAACAGGAAGGACTCCCACTATGCGCCGCATGCTTGCCGCTCTCCTTGCCACCGCGCTCATGACACCGGTGCTGCCGGCCGCCGCCCAGGAGCCGGTGGGCGTGCGCCTGTCGGAGCGCGAGAAGCAGCAGTCGCGCCGTGTCGTGCTGCCGGACGGGCGCGTCGTGCTGCGGCCCTACAGCCCCGGCTTGCCGTGGCTCTACGGCGTGGGCAGCGTTTACGGCAAGGCATCGGCTCAGCCGCTGGTGAACGGCGTGACGCCCTCGGTGATGGCTGACACGCCGGCCGGCGGCATCGTGCCGGGACAGAACCCGCACTGACCGGGGCGCCGCCGCCGATGCTGCTGGACAGGGGCAGGGCGCCGGGCGAGATTGCGCGACATTCCTCCTTCGGACCGCCCCGATGACCGCATCCGCCTGCTTCCTCCGCCTCCTCTCGGCGCTCACAATCCTCGCCCCGGCCTTGCCCGCCGCCGCCGATCCCGGCGCCGAGGCGGCGGGGCGCGCCTTCTATACGCCGCCCTTCGACGCCGAGCGCGAGTCGGACCGTTTCACCGGCGCCGCGCGGGAGACCCTGGAGCGGCACGAAGCCGAGGCGGCCGGTGGCGACATCGGATGCCTCGACTTCTCCTTCGTCATCGACGGGCAGGATTTCGTCGACACCGAAGTGACCGAGACGCTGACGCTCGCAAGTACTCCGACCGGCGATGACGCGGTGGAGGTGACGGCGCGGTTCAGCAATTTCGGACAGGCGCAGGCGATTGTCTGGACCGTGACCGAGACACCGGCCGGCTGGAAGATCGCCGACGTGGCGAGTCCGGCCGGCGGCTGGCATCTCGCCGAACTCTGCCGATAGTTTTCCTTCAGGAGCCGACCCGATGAAATTCCTTCCCCTTCTTGCCCTGTTGATGCTGGGCGCCTGCGCGACGCCGTCCGACGAGGTGCGCAGCGCCCGCTGGGAGAACAATGCCGCGATGATGGACGGCGCCGTTCCGCGCTGACGGCCGGTGGTGCCGTCGTCAGCGTTGGCGGCGGTGGTGAGGGTTTGGCATGGGTCCCCGGGTCAGGCCCCGGGGATGACGCCGGAGGGGGACTGCTTCCGGGACGCTTCGAGCGGCCGGTTTCGGGCGTTCAGGCGGTTGAAACGGCGGCTGGTCCGTGCGAGGGGCGCGCCCAACTTCCCTGACGACACCGCCATGGAGCCGCCCGTGTCCGACCTTGCCCTTCGCGCCAATGCGCCCTTCGACCTGGCACCGCTCGCCCGGCTGCTGGTCGAGGCCGACGACCTCGCCCTGGTCAATCCCAACGCCAAGCATCCGTTCGACCCGCTGGAATGGCGGGAGAAATGGCTGAACGAGGCCGACGACGCCTCCTTCTACCTGGTCGACGCGACCGGCCGCGAGGTCGGCTTCTTCGCCCTGCGGGTCGGCATCGGGCCGGAGGTGCGCCACCTCGTCTATGTCTTCGTCGAGGAGGCGGCCCGCGGCGGCGCCGGGGCGCAGCTGGCGGCGCTGGCCGAACAGGCCGCCCGCGATCTCGGCGCCATCTCGGTGACGCTGAAGGTCGAGCTCGACAACGAGCCGGCCTTGCGGGTCTACGAGGCCGCCGGCTACGAGGAACTCGGCCGCCGCAACGGCATGGCCACCATGCGCCGCGACTGGGGCTAGGGGGGGCGCTCCCATTCCTTTGCAGTAGCCCCTCATCCTGAGCCTGTCGAAGGGCGAGGGGCGCTTGGCGCTGTGTTCGGCTGGAGGTGTGATCCCCGATCCTTCGACAGGCTCAGGATGAGGGATCAGGGGGCCGTGGGCCCGTCGCCGTCCTACCGCCCCGGGCGGCCGGTCTTGCCGGGCCGGCGCTTGCGCTTCTGGTCGGCGGGGTCCTCGTAGGAGCCGCGGCCGATGCGTTCGCGGCGGATGGGGGCGGCGTCACCTGAGGTGGTGCGTGGTTCGACAGGCTCACCATGAGGGGCGTTGGGGCCCGTGCCCCTGCCCATGCCCGGACCCGTGCCGGAGCCGGTGTCCGCCGCGGGTGAGGCTGTGTCCGTAGGCTTGCGGGTCGCCGGCTTTTTCGGGGCGGGCTTGCCGACCGGCTTTTCGGTGCGACCGACGGTCATTTCGTCCAGCGAGTTCTTGCGGAACAGGCCCGGCCGGTCGGGACGCGCCGTGTCGGTGCCCGGGCCCATGTCGTCGAGGGACGGCTTCTGGAAATACGAGCCGGCAGTCGTGTCGCCGCCCGGCTGGCCCGACGGGCCGTCGGTCGGCGCGCTGGCGTCATGGCCGGCGGGGGAGGCGGCGGCGTCGCCGGGCCTGGGCGGGCGGGCCAGCGGCGCCGGGCGGCGGTCGGAGCCTTCGCCGCGGGGTTTCAGCGGTTCGCCGCGCGGGCCGAAGCGTTCGCCGCCGGCAGGCTGGCGGTCGCGCTTGGTCTTGCGGCCGTATTTGGAGCGGCCGGTGACCGGGGAGATCGCCTCCTCCTCCAGTTCGGCGGCCATCGCCATGGGGTCGGCGGCGTCGATGACATTGCCGCCGCCCTTGGCCTTCTTGCCGCCGGAGCCGGAATCGCCGCCGGGCAGGCCGCCGAATTCCAGCTCCTTGGCCTGCAGCCGCTTGATCTCGTCGCGCAGCCGGGCGGCGGTCTCGAAGTCGAGATCGGCGGCGGCGTCGCGCATCTGCTTTTCCAGATGCTCGAGATGGCTCTTGAGATTGTTGCCGACCATGGCGCCTTCCTTGGCGCCCGGGCCGACATCGACCCGCACATGGTCCTTTTCGTAATAGCTGTCGAGAATGTCGGCGATCTGCGCCTTCACCGAGGCCGGGGTGATGCCGTGATCGGCATTGTAGGCCTCCTGCTTCTCGCGGCGCCGGTTGGTCTCGGCGATGGCCCGCTCCATCGAGCCGGTGGTGCGGTCGGCATAGAGCACGACCTTGCCGTCGACATTGCGCGCGGCGCGGCCGATGGTCTGGATCAGCGAGGTCTCGGAGCGCAGGAACCCCTCCTTGTCGGCGTCGAGAATGGCGACGAGACCGCATTCGGGAATGTCGAGGCCCTCGCGCAAAAGGTTGATGCCGACCAGCACGTCGAAGGCGCCGAGGCGGAGATCGCGGATGATCTCGATGCGCTCCAGCGTGTCGATGTCCGAATGCATGTAGCGGACGCGGATGCCCTGCTCGTGGAGATATTCGGTGAGGTCCTCGGCCATGCGCTTGGTCAGCACCGTGGCGAGGACGCGGTAGCCCTTGTCGACGGTGTCGCGGATCTCGCCGACGAGGTCGTCGACCTGGCTGCGGGCCGGGCGGATCTCCACCGGCGGGTCGATCAGGCCGGTGGGGCGGATGACCTGTTCGGCGAAGACGCCGCCGGCCTCCTCCATTTCCCACGAGCCGGGGGTGGCCGAGACCGCGACGGTCTGCGGCCGCATGGCGTTCCACTCCTCGAAGCGCAGCGGCCGGTTGTCCATGCAGGAGGGCAGGCGGAAGCCGTATTCGGCCAGCGTCGCCTTGCGGCGGAAGTCGCCGCGATACATGGCGCCGATCTGCGGCACGGTGACGTGGCTCTCGTCGATGAAGACCAGGGCGTTGTCGGGCAGGTATTCGAACAGGGTCGGCGGCGGGTGGCCGGGCTGGCGGCCGGTGAGGTAGCGCGAATAGTTCTCGATGCCGGGGCACGAGCCGGTGGCCTCGATCATCTCGATGTCGAAGCGGGTACGCTGCTCGAGCCGCTGGGCTTCCAGCAGGCGGCCGGCCTTTTCCAGCTCGACGAGGCGGTGGCGCAGCTCCTCCTTGATGAGGCGCACGGCCTGGTTCAGCGTCGGCCGCGGCGTGACATAGTGGGAGTTGGCGTAGATCTTCACCGACTTGAGGTCGTCGGTCTTCTGGCCGGTCAGCGGGTCGAACTCCTGGATCGACTCGATCTCGTCGCCGAACAGCGAGATGCGCCAGGCCCGGTCTTCCAGATGGGCCGGGAAGATCTCGATCGTGTCGCCGCGCACCCGGAAGGAGCCGCGCTGGAAATCCATGTCGCGGCGCTTGTACTGCTGGGCGACCAGGTCGGCGAGGAGCTGGCGCTGGTCGAGCCGGTCGCCGATCGACATCTGGAACGTCATCGCCGTGTAGGTCTCGACCGAGCCGATACCGTAGATGCAGGAGACCGAGGCGACGATGATGACGTCGTCGCGCTCCAGGAGGGCGCGGGTGGCGGCGTGGCGCATCCGGTCGATCTGCTCGTTGATCGAGGATTCCTTCTCGATGAAGGTGTCGGAGCGCGGCACGTAGGCTTCCGGCTGGTAATAATCGTAATAGGAGACGAAATACTCGACGGCATTGTCCGGGAAGAACGCCTTGAACTCGCCGTAGAGCTGCGCCGCCAGGGTCTTGTTGGGGGCAAGGATCAGCGCCGGGCGCTGGGTCTTCTCGATGACATTGGCGACGCTGAAGGTCTTGCCCGAGCCGGTGACGCCGAGCAGCACCTGGGTCTGGTCCTGGTCTGTGATGCCGGAGACGAGGTCGGCGATGGCGGTCGGCTGGTCGCCCTGGGGCGTGTAGTCCGAGGCGATGCGGAACGGCACGCCGCCCTCGGACTTGTCGGGCCGGGCCGGGCGGTGGGGCACCCAGATCTCGCCGTTCTTCAGCAGCGGATTGCCCTCGGAGATCAGCTTGGTGAGGGCGTCGACCGTGGCGGTGACGCCGCCCTCGGGCAGGCCCTTGGCGTCCTCGAGGCTGAGATCCATGCCGGCGACCGGATTGAGCCCGGCGGCGGCGCGCTGCTTGGGATCGCTGGTGCCGCCCATCGAGGTGCCGCGCGACGTCTTGCCGGGCCGCGCGCCGGCGTTGGCCGCCGTCTTGCCGGACTTGGCGGCGGGCTTCGCCTTGGCCTTCGCGGGCTCGGGCTCGGCGGGTGCTTCGCCGTCGGCGACATGCTCGGCCGTGGTCTCCAGCCCCTGAGCGATCTCGTCGGCCCAGCCGGAGACCGGCCCGGCAAATTCCTGCGCCGCCGCGAAATCGGCCTGCGGGGCTTCCGCGAAGCCGCCGCGCCGCGCCGGCGCGCCCGGATCGAAGGGCGCCTCGTCCTCGGCGGTGTCGGAGGCGGGACGCGAGCGGGTGGTGCGGGATCTGGAAGCCATGGCGGAACATATAGGGACCGGCCCCCGGGGTTGGAAGCCGGGCGAACGGGGCAAATTGCGGCGGCGTGCCGGCGTCTACGCGGCGCGCTGCCGCAGCAGCCAGGCGCGGACCTCTTCGACCGCCGCCGGCTGGCGGGCGCGCGGCGTGACGACGTGGAAATCGCTGTCGCCGCGCAGCGATTGCGGCACGGCGAGGACAAGGCGCCCGGCGGCCAGATCCTGCGCGACCAGGAAGCGGCTGGCGAGGGCGACGCCCTGTCCGGCGATGGCGGCGTCGATAGCCAGGGCGGTCTGGTTGAAGCGTACGTGCCGGGCAGTGTCGGGCAGGCGGGTTCGCAGGATCGTGTCGGCGAATTGCGGCCACAGATCATGGGCGTCGTCGAGCAGCACCATTCCGTCGAGCGGTGCGGTGCCGGAAGACGCGGCCAGCGCCGTCGCCAAGGCCAGGGCACAGACCGCGACGATCTCCTGGGCGAACAGCGGATCGGCGCGCAGGCCCGGCCCGAAGGGCGGGCGCCCCTGCCGCACGGCGAGATCGACGCCGTCGGACTGGAAGTTCGCGAGGCGGTCCGAGGCGGAAATCCGCAACTCGATGTCGGGATGGGCGACCGCGAAATCCGGCAGGCGCGGGATCAGCCATTTCGCCGCGAAGGTCGGCGTGACGCTGATGGTCAGATGGCGCGGCGCCGATTTGAGGGCGGCCGTCGCGTCGGCCATCAACTCGAAGGCCCGTCCGAGCTGGGCGGCATAGGCCCGGCCCTGGTCGGTCAGCGCCAGGCCGCGCGGCAGGCGGTCGAACAGCGACAGGCCGAGTTCGGCTTCGAGCCCGCGCACCTGCTGGGCGACGGCGCCCTGCGAGACGCGGAGCTCCTCGGCCGCCAGCCGGAAATTGCCATGGCGGGCGGCGACCGCGAAGGCGCGCAGGCCGTTCAGCGGCGGCAGGCGGAGAGAGCGTCCGTGCATCCAGTAGATTTCCTGCAGTGTGGCGGTCGAACTTCTGCATAGTCCCGATCGGAGGGCGGTGCCAGAATTGCCCGATCGAAGCCCCGCCGCCCGGCGCGGGCCGAACGGAAAGGCATCCAGATGACCCAGAAGGTAGCGATCGTCACGGCCGGTGGCAGCGGCATGGGTGCGGCGACGGCGCGACGCCTGGCGGCGGATGGTTTTCGCGTCGCGATCCTGTCGTCCTCCGGCAAGGGCGCGGCGCTGGCCGAGGAACTGGGCGGCTTCGGCGTGACCGGGTCGAACCGCTCGCCGGACGATTTGCAGCGGCTGGTCGACGGGACGATGGATCGCTGGGGCCGCATCGACGCGCTGGTCAACAGCGCCGGCCACGGCCCGCGCGGGCCGGTGCTGGATCTCACCGACGACGACTGGCACGAGGGCATGGAGGTGTATTTCCTCGGCGCGGTCCGGCCGATCCGGCTGGTGACGCCGATCATGGTCGCCCAGAAGGCCGGCGCCATCGTCAACATCTCGACCTTCGCGGCCTTCGAGCCGGATCCGGTGTTCCCGACCTCCGGCGTCTTCCGGGCCGGGCTGGCCGGCTTCGCCAAGCTCTTCGCCGACCGCTACGCCGCCGACAATGTGCGCATGAACAACGTCCTGCCGGGCTTCATCGACAGCCTGCCGGAGACCGACGCGCGCCGCCAGCGCGTGCCGATGGGCCGCTACGGCACCAGCGCCGAGATTGCCGCGACGGTGGCGTTCCTCGTCTCGGAGGGCGGCGGCTACATCACCGGCCAGAATTTGCGCGTCGACGGCGGCATCACGCGGTCCGTCTGAGGGGCTGTTCGCGGAATTCGATCGGAAGAACCGGGGGCCGTAACCGCCGCCGCGCCGCGCGCGAGGCGGCCTCGCGGGCGGCGGGTTGCAATGCGCGATCGGTGCACGGCTAAGTTATATAAGGTCTTGGTAACCATGAAAATTAGCACGTCGGATATAATCTAAGGCGCACTTATAGTTCAAGACAGGGCGGGAGAGAAAGTCATCTCGCAGACATGATGTCGTCCTGTCTTTCCGGGGAGCCGGAATGTCCCTTCAAACCTGTTATGCGTATGGGACTTCGAACAGATGACCTCGATCAATACCAATACATCGGCCATGACGGCGCTGCAGAGCCTGTCGATGATCAACAGCAACCTCGACCAGACCCAGAACCGGATCTCGACCGGTTACCGGGTGGGCGCAGCCTCCGACAATGCCGCCTACTGGTCGATCGCGACCACGATGCGGTCCGACAACAAGGCGCTGGGCGCCGTCGAGGACGCCCTCGGCCTCGGCCAGGCCAAGGTCGACACCGCCTATACCGGCATGAACGCCGCCATCGACGTGGTCGACGAGATCAAGGTCAAGCTGGTCGCGGCCAAGGAGCCCGGCGTCGACCGCAACAAGATCCAGTCGGAGATCGGCGAGCTGCAGAAGCAGCTGGCCTCGATCGCCACCTCGGCCTCCTTCTCCGGCGAGAACTGGCTGAGCTTCAACGACGTCGAAGGCACCTCGAAGAGCGTCGTCGCCTCCTTCAACCGCTCGTCGGCCGGGGCCGTCAGCGTCGGCACCATCGACATCGACACGTCAGGGCTCAAGCTCTTCGGTGACAATTCGAGTGCTGTCCCGGCGACCCTCTACAAGAACGGCATCCTCGACGTCCGCACCCTGGGCACGACGATCCTGGACAATGACGGCAATGAAGCGACGTTGGGAGATCAGTTGATCCTCAACGTCTCCGGCCTGGATATCTCGACCACGGCGCTGAACCAGGCGAAGGTGAACGCCGCCACGGGCGAGGCTGTCGCTGGCCAGCCCAACTACCTCTCGGTCGATGACGTGCTCAGCAAGATGATCACCAATGTCGAGACTGCGCTCGGCAAGATGACCACCGCCGCTTCCAACCTCGGCGCCGCCAAGAGCCGCATGGATATCCAGTCGGAGTTCGTCTCGAACCTGCGCGATTCCATCGAGAAGGGCGTCGGTACGCTGGTGGATGCGGACATGACCGAAGAGTCGACCCGCCTGAAGGCGCTGCAGACCCAGCAGCAGCTGGGCGTCCAAGCCCTGTCCATCGCCAACAATTCCTCGCAGTCGCTGCTGTCGCTCTTCCGATAGGACCAGACGCTTCGACACTGAGACAGACGGGTCCGGCCGCAAGGCCGGGCCCGTTCTCGTGGGGCTTCCGGTATGCGCGGGCAACGGCCATCAACGGGGGCAGCTTCGGGCCGAAAGCCGACCGGCAGCTTTCTGGACGGTATGGCAGATAGCTGTCGTACCGCTCGAGTGAAGGGCTTCGAGCCCAGCAGGGGTACGAAAGTCCCAGAGGAAGGAACCCGCGCGCCACAACCGAAGGCTATGGGATTTCGATCTGAGGCTGGTATCGGCCATGGCGCAATCGCCGCAGGGGAGCGGCGCGATCCATGCGGACAGGCCGCTTCGTTGCGCCTCCACGTGGCTTTGTCGATCCGATGCGTGGCTTGTCGCGGACCTGTCAGCCTGGCCGATCGCGATGGACACGCGCAGATCCGTAGCCGACGACTGAGCGCCCGCGGCTGTAGGCTCAACCCTGCCATGCCGGGTCATGGAATGTTCTCCCGGTTCGTCGCCGACATCTCCGGCGGCCCGCGCGGCTGCCTGCATCGTTCGAACGTCTCAATGACAATCATACGTCACTGCAGCAGCGGCATGGCGGCCGGAAGTGGTCCGGCTCACCTGGTGTGTCGTCATTGGGGGGGGGCGGCGACGTCCTGGAGTTCACGGGCAAGTGCGAGGCTGAACCTGCGGATGGAGCCGGCAAGCAGGCCGTAGTGCCGGATACGATGGAAGCCGCGCGGCAGGACGTGGGGCAGGGATCAACGGATGAACTCGTCGGCCCCGAGCACCGTCCGAAACTAGTGAAGGAATCTTCCTCGATGATCGTGATATCGTATGCAATTACCGTCAGGAGCTGATGAGCGAACCGGGGGCTCAGCGTCGCGCCGGTCGGATCGTGGATCGCCGGGTTCGTCACGTAGAGGCGCAGCTGGTAGCGCTTGGCTACTTCACGGTACGATTTGGTATCCAGCCCCGCCGGGGTTATCCGCCTAGCGACATTCCGTTCAAACGCTTCCCCCATCAGGCACTCTGCAGTCCGTAGGTAGTATTCTCTGAAATGTTGCGCCAGACCTACGTCCGATGTTTCGGTCGGACCAAGGTCTACAGATCCCTCTTCTTGTATTTGTTATCGTTCTGAAATGCATTGAAGGCATGCAATGCGACATTGCTTGCGAGAGGGGCTCAAGATGATTCATGGATCAACGGATTGCACTGTCTCTGGCTCCGATTTTTTTTGCGTACAACGTTCGAAAGCGCCGGCGACAAATTATGAAGAGTTTTTCGATCATGCAGTCTCCGTCTTGGAGAAGGAGCAGCGTTACCGCATTTTTACGAATGTTGAGCGACACGCCGGTCGCTTTCCTTTAGCCACTTGGCGTCATGATGGAGCGGCGCGGGAGGTCGCCGTCTGGTGCTCTAACGATTATCTCGGCATGGGACAGCACCCGAAGGTTATTGCCGCAATGCAGGCGACACTCGAGCGTTCAGGTGCAGGCGCCGGCGGTACAAGGAACATATCCGGGAATAGCCACTATTTAGTAGAGCTGGAAGCTGAGATAGCCGACCTTCATCGAAAGGAGGCTGCGCTTGTTTTTACCTCTGGCTACATCTCAAACCAGGCAGGAATTGCCACGATCGCTAGGTTGATTCCCGACTGCCTGATCTTTTCCGATGCAGGCAACCACAACTCTATGATCGAGGGGGTGCGCCATTCCGGCCAGGAAAAAATTATCTTTCGTCACAATGATCTTGGTCATCTCGAACAACTGCTCAGGGCTGCGGGGAAGCGTGCCAAGCTGATTGTTTTCGAGAGCGTCTACTCGATGGATGGCGATATTGCGCCGATTGAGGCGATCTGCGACCTCGCCGAACGTTACGACGCGATGACCTATATCGATGAAGTTCACGCGGTTGGGATGTACGGGGCACGCGGCGGCGGAATAGCCGAGCGTGACGGACAGATGGAACGGCTTGATGTCATCGAAGGCACTCTAGCGAAAGGCTTTGGTGTCATGGGCGGCTACATCGCGGGATCTCGCAAGCTTGTTGATGCGGTGCGATCCTATGCACCGGGGTTCATATTTACGACGGCGCTGCCTCCGGTCATTGCGGCCGGGGCAACGGCCTCTATCCGCCATCTCAAAAGTTCCTCCCAAGAGCGTCAAGCCCATCAACGTCAAGTACAGTCCTTGAAAGCTCGACTCCTCCGGCGGGGATTGCCGCTCATGGCGACGCAGGCGCATATCCTGCCACTTTGGGTCGGCCGCTCTCAAGACTGCAAGCTAGAGCAGATCCGGCCTATTCCGGTTCATAGCCGGCAGCGGCGAAATAGTTGGCGCATTCGTCTGGCTTGAAGAGCGGGATGACGGCGCCGACTGCATCCCATAGCCCGTCGACTGTCCTTTCGG